>QCMQ01000001.1 GCA_003213615.1 Pelagibacteraceae bacterium AG-422-D23
AAATATTGTAAAAAAAGGTGATCACAGTTTATCAAATAAAAAATGGTTAAATATAATTTTAAAAGAGCTTAAATTATTAATTTAGCTAACTTTTTTTATATTTTTTTTTAAAGTAATTGGATTTTTTAATTTATCCAACATTTCTTTAGGACACACCTGAACAAAATTATTTATTTCATCATTAAAGTTTTCAATTATTTTTTTCGATAATTGAGACTCGGTTTCTTTAAAGTGATCACTGACTAAATTTTTTAAATATTCTTTCCAATAATCTGTCTCTACATTTTGCCAAACTACTGACTCTGTATTTACTTTCTTTTCAAATTGTTGAGATTTGTCATATATAAAGGCCATTCCACCTGTCATACCAGCTGCAAAATTATCACCAACATCTCCTAAAATTACTACAGTTCCACCAGTCATATATTCACATCCATTAGAATCGCATCCCTCAATTACTGTAACTGCACCAGAATTTCTAACTGAAAATCTTTCACCAGCTTGGCCAGCAGCAAAAAGTTTTCCTGAAGTGGCTCCGTAAAGAACAGTATTTCCTAAAATTGTATTCTCATTTGAAACTAAATTGCTCTCTTCAGGTAGTTTTATTGAAATTGTAGCTCCTGACAAACCTTTACCAACATAATCATTTGCATCTCCCTTCAATACAAGTTTTAAACCTTTAGAAGAAAATGCACCAAATGATTGACCCGCTGATCCTTTAAAATTTAAAACTAAAAAGTTTTCATCAAGTTTTTCATAACCGTATTTTTTATACAAATGATGAGAAATTCTTGTGCCTACTGCCCTGTGAGTATTTTTTATTTGATATTCTTTCTCAATTTTTTCAGAATTTTCTAAAGCTTGTTCAATTTCTGGCCAAATTTGTTGATCAAGAGTATCTGGTACACTATTTATTTCTTGATCCTCACAATACCTTGAATTATTTCCAGTGTCAGCTTGAACAAATAAAGGATTTAAATCTAAATCGTCTAAATTTGGAGAACCCTTACTAACCTGTTTTAACAACTCTGTCCTACCAATCACTTCATTTAATGATTTAAAACCTAAATTTGCCAATATTTCTCTTACTTCACTGGCTATAAATGTGAACAAATTTACTACTTTTTCTGGAGTTCCAGTAAATTTTTCTCTGAGCTTTTCATCTTGAGTACAAACGCCTACAGGACATGTATTTGAATGACACTGCCTTACCATTATACATCCCATTGCAACTAATGCTGTAGTAGCAACACCATATTCTTCAGCACCCATCATTGCAGCAATCACCACATCTCTTCCAGTTTTAATTCCACCGTCTGTTCTTAATGTAACTTTATGTCTAAGATTATTTAAAGTTAATACTTGGTTTGCTTCCGTCAAACCCATTTCCCATGGTATTCCAACATACTTAACACTAGTCTGTGGTGTTGCTCCTGTTCCACCATTATGTCCAGAAATTAATATTATATCTGCTTTTGCTTTAGCTACACCAGCTGCAATTGTTCCTACTCCAGAGGAAGCAACAAGCTTAACTCCAATTCTTGCTTTAGGATTTATCTGTTTCAAATCATAAATTAGTTGTGCAAGATCTTCGATTGAATAAATATCATGATGTGGTGGTGGTGATATTAAAGTTACTCCAGGAGTTGAATGTCTAAGTTTGGCAATCTCCTCTGTAACTTTAAATCCTGGTAGCTGACCTCCCTCACCAGGCTTAGCGCCTTGTGCAATTTTAATTTCTATCTCATTACAATTATTAAGATAATTAACTGTAACTCCGAATCTTGCAGAAGCTATTTGTTTAACTCTTGAGTTTGCGCTGTCACCATTATCTAAAACTTTAAATCTACTTGCGTCTTCACCGCCCTCTCCACTACATGAAGCACCTTTGATCCTATTCATACCAGTTGCCAAAGTTTCATGTGCCTCTTTCGATAAAGCTCCATGAGACATACTCCCACTTCCAAATCTTTTTAAAATATTTTCTACTGGCTCAACCTCAGAAATATCTATTGGCCCACTTAATTTTTTTTCTCTGAAATCAATTAAGTCTCTAAGATTAATAGGTGGTAAACTATATATTCCATCTGCATATCTTTTATAGGCATCATAAGAATTAGATCCTACTGCACTTTGAAGTAAATGAATTAATTTTCCTTGATATTGATGTGTTTCACCATTTTTACGATATCTGTATATACCGCCTATCGGCAATATGGTTTCAGAACTTTCAAATGCCTCTTTATGAATTTCTCTAATTTTTTTCTCTATACCCGTAAGTCCAATACCTGAAATTTTAGAGACAACTCCTGGAAAATAATCTGCAACAATTGTTCTACTTAAACCTACGGTTTCAAAGTTGCATCCACCCCTATAAGAACTTAGAACTGAAATACCCATCTTAGACATGATCTTTAATAAACCTGCATTTACTGATTTTATGTATCTCTCTACACATTCATCAAAGCTAAATTGACCAAATAGTTTCTTTTCATGACGCTGAAATAAACTATCAAATGCTAAATATGGATTTACAGTAGTTGCTCCAACTCCTATTAAGGTTGCAAAAGAGTGTGTATCTAAAGCCTCTCCAGATTGAACATTGATTGATACATATCCTCTTAGTTTTTTTTCAATCAGGAATGAATTAATTGATCCAACTGCTAAAAGCATTGGTATTGGAAGTTTTAAGCTAGAAAGCTCTTTGTCACTTAAAATCAATTGAGTAACTCCCTGTCTTACTGCAATTTCAGCTTCTTTTTGAATTTTTTTAATTGAATCAAATAAAGTTTCTTCCTCAGAAAAAGTACAATCAATTATAGATGAATTATTGCCAAAAAAATTTATAAATTTTTCAAACTGAGAATTTGATAATATTGGACTATTTAAAACATAAATATTTTGCTTTGTTAAATTATCAAAATTTAAAATATTTCCAAGATTTCCAAATCTTGTTTTCAAGCTCATAACCTTGTTTTCTCTTAAAGAGTCTATTGGTGGGTTTGTGACTTGACTAAAATTCTGTCTAAAAAAATGGTATAACGGTCTATACCTATCTGACAAAACAGCCAGCGGTGTATCGTCCCCCATAGATCCAGTTGCTTCTTTAGCATCTTCTGCCATAGGATGGAGTATGAGCTCAAGATCTTCTAAACTTATTCCAAAAGTATATTGCCTTCTTCTTAAATCATCTCCCGAAAAAGAATTTTTTTCATCTGAAATAGTTAACTTATCATCTAGGTCAATAATTTGAGAATTAAAGTGTTTATATTCTTTAGCTAAATAATCTTTTATTTGCTTATTAGTAAATACTTTACCTTTTTCTATTCTAACTCCAATTATTTCCCCAGGACCCAATCTTCCCTTTGACAAAATTCTTTTTTCATTTAATTCAATCATTCCTGTTTCAGAACCTGCAAATAATAATTTATCTTTTGTAATTGCGTATCTTAAAGGTCTTAATCCATTTCTATCATTTGCAGCTATAACCCACTCATTATCAGTTCCAGCAATAGCTGCCGGTCCATCCCATGGCTCCATAGTACTGTTTAAAAAATTAAATAATTGTTGGTGATCTTTTGGTAGAGTTTTATTTTTTTTTGACCATGCATCTGGAACTAACATAAGCTTCGCCAAAGGCGCAGGCTGACCAGATATATTTAATAATTCAAAAACATTATCTAATGCAGCAGAGTCTGATGTTCCCTGTTGTATAACAGGTTTTAGGTTTTCAACATCGTCAAAAAGGGGACTGTTCATCTCTTGTTCATGAACTTTCATCCAATTTTTATTTCCTCTATAAGTATTAATTTCTCCATTATGCGCTATAGCTCTAAAGGGTTGAGCTAAATTCCAGCTAGGTGCTGTGTTTGTTGAAAATCTTTGATGAAAAATAGCAAACCTTGAAACAAATCTCTCATCTTTCAGATCAAGGTAGAAATCTGAGATAGCTTCAGCTAAAAACATTCCCTTGTAAATGATAGACTTAGAACTCAATGAACAAATATAAAAATTGTTTAAAGATTTTTTAAAAGCTTCATTTTCCATCTTTCTTCTAGTTTCATAAATTTTTCTTTCTAAATCTTTATTTGTTAATTCTGGATTATAAGGTTTAAACAATACTTGGATAATTTCAGGCATTGTTTGAAATGCCTTTTCTCCTAAAACTTTTGGATTAACTGGAACTTGTCTCCAGCCGTAAATACTAAAATCATTTTTTGTTAATTCACTTTCAACAATAGTTTTGCAACTTTCTTGTGCTGCGTAATCATTCCGAGGCAGAAATATCATGCCTACACATATTTCAGAATTGTCATGTGTGTGTCCTGTCACTTCTATCTTTTCAATGAAGAAATCTTTTGGTATTTCAACATGGATTCCAGCTCCATCACCAGTTTTCCCATCGGCATCTACAGCGCCTCTATGCCAAACAGCTTTTAACGCTTCAATACCATACTCTACAACTTTACGAGATTTTTTACCTTCAGTTGATGCAATTATACCAACACCACAAGCATCATGCTCCATGTCTTCTGAATAAACATTATTTTCTTTTAAAAGGTGAAGGTTCTTTTTATAATTTTCCATTAAGCCACTCTTTTTTCCACTTTAGATTTGCTCTCTAGATAAGTTTTAATTGAAGCTGCTGCATCTCTTCCATCTTTTATCGCCCAAACAACTAATGAAGCTCCTCTAACTATATCACCAGCAGCAAACACCCCTTTTATATTTGTTTCCATAGTATCAAAATCTGTTTTAATAGTTCCCCACTTTGTTACTTGTAATTCACTACTATCAAATAAATTTGGTAAATCCTCAGGATCAAAACCTAGTGCTTTGATAACCATATCTGCTTTTGTTTCGTAACTTGAGCCTTCTTGTATTTGTGGCTTTCTTCTTCCTGTCTCGTCTGGATCTCCTAATTTAATTTGATCTACAATTATTTTTTCTACTTTATTTGTACCTTTAAATTCTTTAGGACTTGATAACCAAACAAACTCAACACCTTCTTCTTCTGCATTTGCAACTTCTCTAGCAGATCCTGGCATATTTTCTTTATCTCTTCTATACAAACATTTAACAGATTTTGCTTTCTGTCTTATAGAAGTTCTTACACAATCCATTGCTGTGTCACCTCCACCGATTACAACGATATCTTTACCTTCTGCATTTAAAATTCCTTTATCAAACAACTCAACATCATCTCCTAGACCTTTTTTATTAGATGCTGTTAAAAAATCCATTGCTGGAAAAATATTATCAAGATCATTTCCAGGTAAGTTTACTTCTCTTGCTTTATAAACTCCTGTTGCAATTAAAATTGCATCGTGTTTTTTTCTCAATTGATCTAGGCTTGCATCCTTACCAACTTCAAAATTTTGAACAAATTCAATTCCTCCATCCTTTAAGAGTTTTGTTCTTCGCTCTACAACTTCTTTTTCTAATTTAAAATTTGGAATTCCATAAATTAATAATCCTCCTGCTCTATCATATCTATCGTAGACAGTAATTTTATAGCCATTTTTTCTTAATTGTTCTGCAGCAGCTAATCCAGCAGGACCTGCTCCTATAATTCCTACGCTTTGATTTTTTTCATTTGTTACCTTAATTGGTTTTACCCAGCCCTGAGCCCAAGCATTATCTGTAATATATTTTTCTACTGATCCAATAGTTACTGTTCCATGACCAGACTGTTCAATTACACAATTTCCCTCGCATAACCTATCTTGGGGGCAAATTCGGCCACACACTTCAGGCATATTGTTTGTGCTTTGGGATAATTCATACGCCTCTTTTAATCTTCCCTCGGCTGTCAGTTTAAGCCAATCTGGAATGTTGTTACTTAGAGGACAATGAACTTGGCAAAAAGGTACTCCACATTGCGAACACCTACTTGACTGTTCTTTGGCTTTTTCATTAATATACTCGTCATAAATTTCGTTAAAATCTTTCTTTCTCGTATCAACTTCCCTTTTAGGTGGAGTTTGTTGACCTATTTTAACAAATTTAAGCATTTTATCTTGCATAATATTATTTAAGTTTTGGCAAAATATACCTTGATTCATGTATATAAAGCATAAAATAGGTCATATATATTGACCTTAATTTTTAAATTATTACCGCCAATAAACAAGTTTCTAATTATTGCATAGCTATTATGCTTAAATCGAATTGTTTTAAATAAATACTTTATAAGTTACGAAGAAATAATGTTTCAAAATATTATAGAAGTTTTAATTCTCTCTGCAATTCAAGGAATATCAGAATTTCTTCCTATTAGTTCTTCTGCTCATTTAATTTTGGTTTCTACTTTATATGAATTTAAATCTAGTTCTTTGCTTATTGATATCAGCCTCCATCTAGGATCACTAATAGCAATAATTTATTTTTTTAAAGATGAACTGTTTGATATCAGAAAAAATAAAAGAATTTTAAATTTAATTGTATTAGGATCTATTCCATTAATAATTGTTGGATACATACTTTATAGTACAAATTTAATTTATCAGTTAAGAAATTTAGAGGTCATTGCTTGGACTACTTTAATATTCGCAATTATTTTATATATTTCAGACAAAAATCGATTTGATAAAAAAATTTCTTCAAATTTAAATTTTCAGTCAATAATATTTATTGGTATTTTCCAAATTTTCTCTCTTGTACCCGGAGTGAGTAGGGCAGGAATTACTATAACTGCTGCGAGAATTTTAAAATTTAATAGAGTAGACTCAAGTAAGATATCCTTTTTACTTTCAATACCAGCATTAGCTGGAGCTAGTGTCTTAAGCTTAAAAGATGTTTTTGAACAATCAATTGAGTTTAATTACTTAGTTGTTATCGCAATTATATCCTCTTTTATTTTTTCTTTTCTTACAGTTAAATTCTTTTTAATTTATATAAATAAATTTTCAATGAACGCTTTTGTAATTTATAGAATTGTAATTGCCTTAATTTTATTTAATTTAATTTATTAAATATATTTCTTTTTAATTAAAGGGAGTAACTGAGACAAGAGAACTCCACATAGAATAAAAAAGCATCCAAGTAAATTATTAACATCTAGAATTTGATTTAAAATAAACCAAGCAGCTATAGTCGCAAATACACCTTCAAGAGAAAAAATTATAGCTGCAGGTGCTGGAGTAATATTACGCTGTGCATAAATTTGTAATACAAATGCAAATCCACCAGATAATATACCTGCATATAAAATTGAATAAATTTCCATTAAAATATTACTTAAAATAAATTCTTCATAAACAATTCCAATTATAAATGAAAAAATAGCCACAATTAAAGTCTGCGCAGCTCCTAAGGTAAGTGGAAGATTGTATTTAGTTATAATGATCCCAGTAAAAATGATATGAGTGCTCCAAAACAAAGCTCCGAGAACAACTAAAGTATCTCCTAATCTTACTGTTGCATCATGAAAATTTGTTAACAAATATCCTCCAATTAAACATAGAACTACAGAAGGCCATACACTCCAATGCATTGATTTTTTACCAAACAAAAAAATGATAATCGGTACCATTGGCACATAAAAAATTGTAAAAAAAGCAGCATTTGCAACATCTGTATAAAGCAAAGCAACTTGTTGTAGTGCTGAGCCTAAAAATAAAGAAATTCCAATTAATAATGAATAAATTATGAAAGTTTTTTTATCTAATTTCAATTCTGATTTAAAATGTTTTAATTCAAATAAAATCATAAGTGGAATTATGGCTAAAAAGCCAACAAAAAACCTCACAGCATTAAATGTAAAAGGGCCAATATTATCCATACCTGTGTCTTGGGCAATAAAAGTTGTCCCCCAAATGAAAGTGCACAATAAGGCACTAAATAATGATATGGATTTACTCATTTTTAACTAGACAGCTAGTTTATAAGCAAAATTTTTGCCTAAGTTTTCTTTTAGATCATTATTAAACCTAGCTGCTTCTGCACCATCAATAATTCTGTGATCATAAGATAAAGAAATTGGGAGCATAGTCCTGGTTTGAAACTTTCCATTTATAAAAATTTGTTTTTTTTCTGATCTTCCTACTCCTAATATAGCAACTTCAGGATAATTAATTATAGGAGTAAAAAATGAACCTCCTATACCACCTAAACTCGTAATTGTCATCGAGCCGCCAAACAATTCTTTTTTATCAATTTTTAAATTTCTACAAAGTTCACTTACCTTTTTTAATTCTTTACTTATGAGAGAAATTTTTTTGTTATTTGCATTTCTTATTTTTGGAACCATTAATCCATTTGGCGTGTCAACCGCTATCCCAATATGGTAATATTTTTTTAAAGTCATTTTTCCGGTCTCAATTTCGTCAATAGAGGAATTAAAACTAGGAAATTTCTTTAGAGATGCAACTAAAGCTTTTATTATAAATGCTAGAGGTGTAATTTTAATTTTTTCTCCAGTATACATATCAGTTAATGAACTTCTAAAACTTTCCATCTCTGTTATGTCGGCTTCATCATGATTTGTAACATGAGGAATTGTTGTCCATGAATTTGTGAGATATTTTGATGATAATTTTTTTACTCTTGGTATGTCTTTTATTTCTATTTCACCAAAATCAGAATGTTCAAATTCGTTTTTAATTTTATCTGGTTTTGTATCTTTTGCTACAACAGTGTTTTTTGAATTAGATGAAACAAATTTTTTAATATCATCTTCAACAACTCTGCCATCTTTCTGGCTTCCAGCTACTTGATTAATATCTATACCAAGTTCTCTAGCAAATTTTCTAGCTTTTGGACTTGCAGATGAAATATTTGAAATATTATTTTTAGAAAAAGTTTTTTCTTGAATTTCAGGTTTGATTACCTCAATTTTTTTTAACTCTTTTTCAATTTCTGGATTTTCTTCAACTTCTTCCTTTTTAACTTTAGAGGTACTCTCTATAGTTAAAATTAAGTCGCCCTCAGAAACTTTGTCTCCTACTTTTATTTTTAAATTTTTAATTTTACCCTCTAAATTTGATGGTATTTCTACGCTAGACTTATCACTTTCAATTGTTATTAGAGCATCATTTTTTTTAATTGATTGACCTTCAGAAACTAATACCTCAATCACCTCAACATCTTTAAAATCTCCAATATTAGGTACTTTAATCTCAGTTTGTGACATTTATAATTTTGTTGGCATTGGTTTGTTGCTATCAATATTATACTTCTTCATTGCATCTTTTGCATGTTTGGAGGTAATAAGCTGTTCTTTTGCTAAAATACTTAAGCCGTAAGCAACCAAATGTTCTTTATCTACCTCAAAAAATTTTCTTAAATTTTTTCTTGTATCACTTCTTCCAAAACCATCCGCTCCTAATGAATAAAAACTTTTATTAGTATAAGGTCTGATCTGATCTGAATTCATTCTCATATAGTCTGATGCAGCCATAATTGGGCCCTCTGTTTTGCCTAAGCATTGTTCAACATAAGATTTTTTAGGTTCTTTGTCTGGATTTAATAGATTATACCTTTCTGCTTCCATTCCATTTTTTCTTAATTCATTAAAACTTGTTACACTCCATATTTCACTGTCAATTTGGTAATCATTTTGTAAAATCTCTGCGGCAGACATCATTTCCCTTAAGATTGTTCCTGATCCTAAAAGTTGGATTTTAGTTTTTTTGTATTTGTTAAACTCTTTTATTTTATACATGCCCTTTAGAATGCCTTCCTCACAATTTTTATCTTTTGGCATTTCTGGATGTGAGTAATTTTCATTCATTGTTGTAATATAATAAAATACATTCTCATTTTTCTCATGCATTCTTCTTAAACCTTCTCGAAAAATTACTGCTAATTCATAATGAAATGTAGGATCATAAGTTACACAATTTGGAATAGTTGAAGCAATTAAATGACTATGCCCATCTTGATGTTGCAAGCCTTCTCCAGCTAATGTTGTTCTTCCAGCTGTTGCACCTACCAAAAATCCTCTAGCCTGACTATCCCCAGCTGCCCAAGCTAAATCTCCTATCCTTTGGAAACCAAACATTGAATAAAAAATATAAATTGGGATCATTTCGATATCATGATTGGTATATGCAGTGGCAGCAGCAATCCATGAAGACATAGCACCAGCTTCATTAATACCTTCCTCTAAAACTTGGCCACTTTTATCTTCTCTATAAGAACTTAATTGAGCTGCATCCTCGGGTTCATATTTTTGCCCCTCATGTGCATAAATTCCAATTTTTTGAAAAAAACCTTCCATACCAAAAGTTCTGGCTTCATCAGGAATAATTGGAACTAATCTGGGAGATATATTTTTATCTCTTAATAAATTAGTTAACATTCTCACAAGTGCCATAGTAGTGGACATTTCTTTTTCACCCGTCGATACTTTCATAAAATCAAAAATATCTTTGGTTGGTGCTTTTATTGGTTTTGCAAAAGTAGATCGCTCAGGTAAAAATCCGCCTAATTTAATTCTTCTTTCTTTGATGTATTTTATTTCTGGTGACTTTTCATCAGGCCTAAAATATTCAATATTTCTTACCTGTTCATCTGTTAATGGGACATCAAATCGATCCCTATAATACATCAAATCATCAACATCTAATTTTTTAGTTTGGTGAGTAGTATTTACACTTTCACCAGATTTTCCCATACCATAACCTTTAATAGTTTTAGCGATAATTACTGTTGGACTTCCTTTATTTTTAGTTGCTTTATCATATGCAGCAAAAACTTTATGAGGATCATGTCCACCTCTATTGAGCCGCCATATATCTTTATCAGACATGCTTGAAACTAATTCTAATGTTTCTGGAGATTTTCCAAAAAACTTTTCTCTTACATAAGCACCGTCTCTTGCCTTCATTGCTTGATACTCGCCATCTACGGTCTCATTCATAATTTTTACTAAATGACCAGTTTTATCATTGGCTATCAATGAGTCCCAATATGATCCCCAAATAACCTTTATTACATTCCACCCAGCTCCTCTGAAACTGCCTTCAAGTTCTTGAATAATTTTTCCATTACCTCTAACTGGACCATCCAGTCTTTGAAGATTGCAATTAACTACAAAAATTAAATTATCTAAATTTTCTCTTGCAGCCAGACCAATTGCTCCCATCGACTCTGGCTCATCCATTTCTCCATCACCTAAAAAAGCCCATACTTTTCTTCCTTCATCTTCAATCAAACCTCTATTGATTAAATATTTCATATACCTAGCTTGATATATAGCAAGCATGGGACCTAACCCCATAGATACTGTGGGAAATTGCCAAAATTTTGGCATTAACCAAGGGTGTGGATATGACGATAAACCTCCAGATTTTACCTCTTGTCTAAAACTATCTAATTGTTTTTCATTTAATCTACCTTCTAAAAATGCCCTTGCATACATTCCTGGAGCACTATGTCCTTGAAAATAAATTAAATCTCCACCAAATTTATTATTTTTTGCTCTCCAAAAATGGTTCATACCAACATCATATAATGTTGCAGCAGATGCAAATGTACCAATATGTCCACCAAGCTCAGGGTATTTTTTATTTGCTCTAACTACCATTGCTGCTGCATTCCATCTAATTAAAGATCTAATCCTTCTTTCAATATTTTGATCGCCACTAGACTTTACTTCAGCCTCAGGAGGTATTGTATTAATGTATGGAGTACTTTGAGTATAAGGAATATTTGCTCCTTCACGATAAGCTTTATTTATTAATTCTTTAATTAAAAAGTGGGCTCTTTGATTTCCATCTTTGGAAATTACCGCAGATAATGACTCTAACCAATCTTGGGTTTCAAGTGGATCAATATCAGAACTGTTAACGACTTGAATTGTAGATTGTTTTTTCTCTACTACTGGTTCACTAATAATTTTTTTTTCCTCTTTTTTTTCAGCCATTCTTTCTTCAGCTTGTTTAATTATATTTTCTGTATCTTTTGGAAGAGCGCTTTTTGATGATGAAGTAAGATTAAGGAGTAAATCCCCCTTAGAAACTTTATCACCAACTTTAACTGCTACACTATCTATTTTTCCAGCTAATGTAGATGGAATTTCAACACTAGATTTATCACTCTCAATTGTAACAATTGGGTCGTTTTCCTTGATAGCGTCTCCAGGCTTCACGAGTATTTCGATGACTTCAACGTTCTCAAAATCACCTATGTCAGGAACAAGTAGTTTTTCGGTCATTATTTAAAGAGGCTTATACACCCAAATAAATTATATTTTTAAGTTATTTTATCACATTAATTAATCTTTTTATGCAAAGCTGTATTTTAATTGGACAAAATTTGTTAATAAAACCTAAAATATAGTGACTTTTAAATATTTAATACAATAATTAAAGGACCGCTGGCCAAATTGGATAAGGCGCTCGGCTACGAACCGGGAGATTCCAGATTCGAGTTCTGGGCGGTCCACCAAAAATAGTATGAACAATAATCTTATAATATATGTAATTAATTTAAAAAGGGACAGTGAAAGATTAAGAAATATTACAAATGAGTTGAAAAAACAAAATATAATTAATTTTGAATTAGTAGAAGCTATAGATTCTAAAAAAATTAGCGACAATGATATTAATCGATCCGTATCAAAAAATAATAAATTTATAAATCCCCAAAATACTAATATGAATAAAGAAGAAATTTGCTGTTCATTAAGTCACTTAAAAGCATACAAAAAATTTATCGAGTCCAAATTCGATTATGCTCTAATATTGGAAGATGATGCAGTTTTTTTAGATAATTTTACTGAAAATTTAAAAAAATTTATACTCAAAAGCTTTACTCATGATAAACAAATTATTTTTTTAAGTGAACTTTGGGAGTTTTTTAAAAAACCAATAAATAAACAAAATAATTATGAAATTGTTAATGTAGCAAACGCAGTTTATGCTCATTCATACGTTATCAACAAAAAAGCTGCGATATCAATTTCCTCTTTAAATTATCCTGTGAAAACTATTGCAGATAATTTTGTTGTTTTTAAAATATATTGTGGGGTCAAATTATTGGGATTAAATCCATTCTTATTAAAACAAGATAAAAATAGATTTGATTCTACAATACCAGTAGGTAATAAAATGGAAAAAAAATTTTTATTTAGGAGATCTCTTTATAGACTTATTAACAAAATATTTAGATTATTGGGCCTATTCAATAGTCATAAATAAATCTTAATTTTTTATATATAATAAACAATTATTATTTATAATTAGATATGATTAAAAATTTAATAAAACTTTCTGTTGAAAAATCTGTAATAATATTTTTTATTTTGATTTTTATTTTTATATTAACTTTAACAATTATATTTTGATTTTGTGAGCAATGAATTTGAACAAATAAGTCTAAAGCCTGGATTCATGAAACACAATGGAGGCGTGTTGTTTAGAAATGTTTCTGAAAATGAATATCAATTTAAATCTACCATAAATGAAAATCATTTAAATGCAGCTGGAATAACTCATGGAGGATATTTGTCTGCATTAATAGATGCTGGAGCAGGAACTGCAGCTCATAGAGCTGCAGATAATGCACCCTGTGTAACTATTTCTTTAGATATAAAATTTATAGGTGCTTCAAAAATTAGAGATGAGATTATTGGCCATGCAAAAATTTTAAAAAAAACAAATACTCTTATCTTTTTATTTTGTGAGCTTAAATGTAATGACAAAATTATAACTTCTGCATCTGGGGTATGGAAAATTTTAAAAATAAAGCCCTCTAATTTAGGACCTGGTGGGTAATTCTAACTTTTTCTCCTTGAGTTAAGATAACCAAATATCGATAGCAATAATAATGCCAAAGGATAAACAATATTTTTTGATGGTCTATCCGAATTTTCAATTTTAAATTCACTTATATAGTCTCCCATTTCAAAACCACTTTTTTTTGCTTCTCCATTCCATTTCAAATTATCAACAACAAATTTATCATCTTGTTTCAATATTGTAATTCCATAGTCCTCTAAAGTAAATTTATCCTCAAAAGTATTTTTTGATATCACAAATAACTTATATCTTTCTCCATATAAACTAGGTCTTGTTATTTTAATTTGAACTTCTTTTGTTGAGTCTAATTTTATTGAATTAATTTTATTAATATCTTGATAATTATATTTTGGATAAAATTTGTTCAAAACAAAGTCGGGTGATAAGAAAGAAATAGAAATAATTAAAAAAATAATTATTTCATACCATTTAAGTTTATTAATAAACCAGCCTTGAGTGGCTGAGGTAAATACTAAAATACCAATTAAAGAAGTTATAATTACAATTAATCCATGCCAAATATTTTCAATACCAATAAGTAAAAGTTCATGGTTAAATAAGAATACAATCGGCAAAATTCCTGTTCTTAAACTATACCAAAAAGCTTGCACTCCTGTTTTTAAAGGATCTCCACCTGATATTCCTGCGGCTGCATAAGAGGCGAGTCCTACAGGGGGCGTTACATCAGCCATTAATCCAAAATAGAAGACAAATAAATGAACTGCTATTAACGGAAAAATAAAACCTGAGGCATTCCCAACATCCACTAAAACAGTTGCCATTAAAGAAGCAACAACAACATAATTTGCCGTTGTTGGCAAACCCATTCCTAAAAGTAAACACAAAATTATTGTTAAAAATAATAAAATAGTAACGTTATCTTTAGCTATAGATTCTATAACTATTATTAAATTTGTGCTTAAACCTGTAGATCCAACTGCACCAACTATAATTCCTGCGGTTGCAATCGCTATACCAACAGCAACCATATTAAGAGCACCTTTTTCAAAACCAACTATAGTTTGATTAAACCATTCTTTAAGAGCATCCTTTTTAATATCGTTTTTAATTAATAAATTAATTAGATTTACTAAAACCAAAGTAATCGTTGCGTAAAAAATTGAGTATGAAGCTGTAAATCTTAAGTAAACCAAAGTGTAAATTAAAACAAATATAGGTATTAAGAAATGTAAACCAGACAAAAATGTTTTTTTTAAATGAGGAACATCTGCATCATCCATCCCCTTAAGGTTCAATTTTAAAGCTTCTAAATGTGAAATATAGAATAATGCTATATAAGAAATAATTGCTGGCAAGAAAGCATGCTTAACTATCTCAAAGTAAGTTACACCAATAAAACTTGCCATCACAAATGCTGCTGCTCCCATAACAGGTGGCATAATCTGACCATTTACAGAGGAAGAAACCTCAATAGCTCCAGCTTTTTCCTTTGAAAAACCAGTTTTTTTCATAATTGGGATTGTAAATGTTCCAGTAGTAACTGTATTTGCAATTGAAGAGCCAGAAATTAATCCAGTCATACCTGATCCTAATATTGCTGCCTTTGCAGGTCCTCCTCGCATTTTTCCAACCATTGCAAAAGCAAGATCTAAAAAATATTTTCCGCCACCAGCTGTTTCAAGCAAAGCACCAAATAAAACAAATAAGAAAATAAAATCTACTGAAACCCCAATCGGAATTCCAAAAATTGCTTCTTGATCAAGCCACTGAAATCCTACAAGTCTATTTAAAGATAAACCACCATGTGAAATTATTTCTGGCGCATACCTTCCAAAATATGAAAACAACAAAAAACAACTAGCAATAATTACCAAAGGTAAACCAATTGCTCTTCTAGTAGCCTCTAAAAGAATTAAAATTCCACAGCTACCTAAAATCAATTCTAATGGAAAATTAAATGTTTCTGTTATCCTTAGATTTAAAAGAACACCTCCTCTTTCAACTAACTGATCATAAAAAAAATAAATATATAGACACGATATCGCTCCTACAAAACTGATCAAAACATCAAAAAACGAAATTTTCTTACCCTTTGATATTGGGTAAATTAAAAAAGCTAAAGTTAAAGCAAAACCTAAATGAATTGCTCTTGCTGGCAATCCCTTAAACATTCCAAAATTTAACATAAATGGAAATGGCGAAGCATACCACAGTTGAAATAAAGACCAAATAATTGCAATAGCTGAAATAATTTTTAAATGAAAGCCTGTGATATTTCTAGTTGGTGATAAGTCTTCACTTATTTTTTTTTTTATTTTGCTGCTGATTGAATCGCTCATTAAATTTATTCATACCATAAAAAAAAGGCCCGGTAAAAATTACCAGGCCTTTTTTAATTAATAAAAATTGGATTACATTAACCCAGCTTCTTTATAATATTTTATTGCACCTGGATGTAATGGAGCAGATAAACCATCTTTAATCATGTTTTTCTTCTCTAAAAATCCAAAAGCAGGATGTTGTTTTTTGAAATCATCAAAATTTTCCATCACAGCTTTAACAACCAAATATACAAGTTCTTCAGAAACATCTGCAGAAGTTACTACAGTTGCTTTTACACCGAAAGTTGTTGCATCCTTTTTCTGTTTTGTATAAGTGCCTTTAGGAATTACAGCTTGAGCATAATAATCTGCACCATCAATTAAACCTTGAACTTCTGGTCCAGTTAAATTGATTGGTGATGCTTTTGCTGCACACGTTGCTGCTTGTTCCATGGCACCGTTTGGAAATCCAACTGAATAACCAAATGCATCTATTTTTCCGTCACATAGAGCCTTAACTTGTTCAGAAGATGTAAGTTCGGTTGTAGATTTAAAGAAACTATTATCAACACCCATTGCTTTCATTAACTCTTCCATGGTACCTCTTTGTCCCGAACCAGGATTACCAATGTTAACAACTTTTCCTTCTAAATCAGCAAAATCTTTAATCTTTGCTTTTTTTCTTGCCCAAATTTGAAAAGGCTCGTTGTGAACTGAAAATACAGCTCTTAAATTGCTAAATTGTTTTCCTTCCCATTTGCTTGAACCATTTACAGCATGGTACTGCCAGTCTGATTGCGCAACTCCAAATTGGAATTCTCCAGCTGCTATCTGACCGATATTATAGTTAGATCCACCAGTTGATGGAGCGGTACATCTATAAGCTTTTGCTGTACCTTTTTTTCTACCATGTTCAGCACTGATTGCTGACTTATGAAGCATTTTACATATAGCATTTCCTGTTTGGAAATATACTCCAGTAGGTCCGCCTGTTCCTATCGTAAAGAACTCAGCTGATTTAGCAACAGTTGTCAAAGACAGTGATGCAAATAAAATCAGTAAAGCACTTGATAGAGATGTGATTATTTTTTTCATTATTTTCCCCTCTATGTTTTTTTTGTCGTTATTTTTATAATTTTATTTTAACAAAAAATAATCACAAGTGTATAGAGTGATTTTACAAGGTTTCTGACCAATTCTTTAATTTATTAACACCTTCTACCACTTTTGGTGCAAACTTATTGATTAAATTTTCATCAATTTTTTTTGTTTCATCAATATTATTCATAAACTCTTGTCCATCAAAATCTGTAAAACTTAACCTTGCTAACATTTTATCTGGATTAAATCCAAAATCAGAACCTGGTAATAAAGCAACTCCAGTATTATTTAATATATCGCTACACATATCTGATGAAGTTTTAAATTTATTATTTAAAAATTCTGGCATTAAATAAAATCCTCCATGTGGTTCATTAATCAATATCTTGTTTGATTTTAAGTTTGCAAAAACATATTTACCAACTGCACTTAAAATATTTACCGATTTTGTAATATAACTTGAATGATCATTTTCATAAGTCCTGTGCTAATAATAGTTTTTTCGGGACAATAGCTTGAGATAGATTTAAAATTTTTTGAAAATGTTAACTCTGAATATATTTCATCTGATAAAATTATAAGATTATATTTTTTAGCAATTTCTGAAATTTCTTCTAGCTTGTTACAAACTTGTCCGGAAGGATTATTTGGTGAATTTAAAAATAATAAATAATATTTATCTTTATCTTTTGAAATGATTTTCTCAATTTGTTCTCCAGAAGGAAACCAGTTGTTTTCTCTTTCTGTTTGAAGAATTTGAATTTTATTTCTCCCCAAAATAGCTTGTGGCGCATATGAAACCCAACTAGGTGCTGGCAATATAATTTCACCATCAAAAATTATATGCAATAAAAACATTAATTCTTTAGATCCTGGTCCAATTATTACATTATTCGCTTTGTAGTTATAATTTTTCTTTTTAGATGAATATTTTGCTACAGTTTCCCTTAATTTCTCAAGACCCTGCATTGGCAAGTATTTATTTTGATAAGCATTATTTTTTAATTCTTCAACAACATCTTCAGGTACTTTAAATGGTGATTGCCCAAAACCAAATTTAAAGATTTTTTTTCCTTGTTGTTCTAGTTGTTTTGAAGTTTCATTAATAGCGAGAGTAGATGATGGCTTTAGGTCTTTGACAAAATTTTTTAACATTTAATTGCTCAATTCTTTTAAATTATTAAATTGTTCAAGAACTTCGGGATTTGCTAAAGCTTCAATATTTTTTATTTCACTTCCTTCTATCTTACTTTTAACTGCAAGTTCAACTATTTTGCCACTTTTTGTTCTAGGAATATCTTTTACAACAATAATTTTACTTGGAACATGTCTGGGAGATGCATTTTTTTTTATTTGTAATTTTATTTTGTTAATTAATTCTGCTGTTAATGAATAATTTTTGCTCATTACAATAAATAAAACTATTCTAACATCATTATCCCATGATTGTCCTACAACGATAGATTCTTTTATTTCTTTAAACTTTTCAACTTCTGAATATATCTCTGCTGTTCCAAGTCGAACACCCCCTGGATTTAAGGTGGTATCTGATCTTCCATGAATTATATACCCGCCATTATTCTTTATTTCTGCATAATCTCCATGATGCCATATATTTTTAAATCTATTGAAATAAGCATTCTTGAACTTGATATCATTTTTATCATTCCAAAACTTTAAAGGCATTGATGGAAAAGGATTTTTACAAACAAGTTCTCCTTTAGTATTTTTTAAAGACTTCCCTTTATCACTTAGAACATCTACATCTAAAGCCAAACCATTGTTTTGTATTTCTCCTGTATTTACTGGCTGATATAAATTTCCTAATACGAAGCATGAAACAATGTCCGTACCACCAGAAATAGATGACAAGTGCACATTTTTTTTAATGTGCTTATAAACATATTTAAAACTTTCCTCTGAAAGAGGTGAGCCAGTTGAACAAATTGTTCTTAACTTATTTAATTTGAATTTATACTTTAATTTTGGTTTAAACTTTCTTAAAGCATCTACATATTTCGCACTTATTCCAAATAAGGTTATTTTTTCTCTTTGTGCTATTTTCAAAAGCAAATCAGATGATTTAAACATTGGAGATCCTTCAAACAAAACAATAGACGCCTTAGAAGCCAATGAACTAACTAACCAATTCCACATCATCCATCCACAAGTGGTAAAATAAAAAACGTTATCATTTTCTTTAATATTACAATGTAATTGGTGTTCCTTCATATGCTGGATTAGAACACCGCCAGATCTATGACAAATACATTTGGGTTTTCCAGTAGTTCCACTTGAATACAATATTGCTAACTCTGTTTCAAAATCGAATCTTTTAAAATCAATTTTTTCAACATTTTTTTGCATTAATTTATTCCATTTAAATAAATTAATTTTTTTAAATTTATTTTTATTTTTAATAAATTTTTTTCCAGGATAGTTACTAATTACAACACTTTTAATTGATGGGATTAATTTTAAAATCTCTGGAAGTCTTTTTAGAACATCTATTTTTTTTCCATTATAAAAATACTGATCAGTAATAAATAAAACTTTTGGATTAATTTGAGAAAATCTTTCTATAACACCTTTAGAACCAAAATCAGGACTACAAGAGGACCAAATACCCCCCAAAGAAGTTGTAGCAATGAATGCTTCAACAGTTTCAATAGTATTGGGCATATAGGCTGCTACTCTGTCCCCTTTTTTTATATTTATTTTTTTTAAAAATTTTAAAATTTTATTAGTATTTAAATTTAATTGTCTCCACGATCTTTCTTCTCTAAATCCATTTTCACTAATAAAGGTTACTGCTTTTTCTTTATTATTTTTTGATAATAAATTTTCACCAAAATTAAGTTTGCTACCTGGTAAAAATAAATTTTTATAAAAAGTTTTTGATTTTCTAAATTTTTTTTTACCTTTAGTTCCTTTAATTTTGCTAAAATCCCAAAATCTACTCCAAAACTCAGGTGAATTTTTAATACTCCAATTTAATAAATTTTTGTAATTTCTTTTAAATTTTATGTTTAATTTTTTTGAAATATAATTTTCAAAAGCAAATAAATTTGAATTTCTTTTTAAAACTAGAGAAGGTTGCCAAAGTTTTTTAATCATTTTATTAAATTAAATTACTGTTATAAAATTAATCTTATTTATGATAATCTCACTAACATTTAAAAGAAAATGAGAACTTTTTACCCTCCGATTCGGTCATGTTTTAGTCTATTTTTGTTCTTTAGCAGTAACAATATCTGGTAGGTTAAAAAAAAGAAGCACAAAAGATAGAAATGACTAAAAAAAAAATTACAGCTGTTCTCGGTCCTACCAATACAGGCAAAACCCATCTTGCTATTGAAACCATGCTTTCTTTTGAAAGTGGAATGATTGGATTTCCACTTAGATTACTTGCAAGAGAAGTATATGACAAAATAATAAAGAAAATTAGTTTAGATAAAGTTGCACTTATTACTGGAGAAGAAAAAATAATTCCACCGAATGCTAAATATTTTTTATGTACGGTGGAGTCTATGCCAATTGACAAACATCTAGAGTTTGTCGGTGTGGATGAAATTCAAATGTGCTCTGATCATGAAAGAGGCCATATTTTTACCGATAGACTTTTAAACATGAGAGGAGAAAAACTTACAATGCTAATGGGTTCAAATAGCATTAGAAATATTATTTCAAAATTAGATGGAGATATTGAGTTTATGAATAGAGAAAGACTATCTAAACTTTCCTACGCCGGTCACAAAAAAATATCAAGAATTGACAGAAAAACAGCTATCATTGCATTTTCAGCAGAAGAGGTTTATGCAATTGCTGAGTTAATAAGAAGACAAAAAGGTGGTGCTGCTATTGTAATGGGATCACTAAGTCCAAAAACAAGAAATGCTCAAGTTGAATTATATCAATCTGGTGATGTTGATTTTTTAGTTGCAACAGATGCAATTGGAATGGGAATAAATATGGATTTAGATTTTGTTTATTTTTCAAATATTAAGAAATTTGATGGAAAAAAATTAAGAAGATTAAATCTATCCGAAATAGGTCAAATAGCAGGTAGAGCTGGTCGATACCTTAACGATGGAAGTTTCGGTATTACTGGTGATTGTAAAGAAATATCTCCAGAAGAGGTAGAATTATTAGAAAATCATAAATTTGAGGAAATTAGAACTTTGTTTTGGAGAAATTCAAATCTTAATTTCAATAACCCAATTAGTTTAATTAAAAGTTTAGAGGAAAAACCTCAGGTGGAATGGCTAAGAAAAGTTCATGAATGTGAAGACGAAAAAGCGCTAAAATATTTTTTAAAAGATCAAAGAATTTTAAATATAGGATTTGATAAAAAAACTTTAATGCTTTTATGGGAATGTTGTCAAATACCTGATTTTGTTAAAAAAACTTATGGAAATCATTTTGAGGTTATTGGAAATGTATTTAAATTTTTAACTAGCAAAAGAGGACTAATTTCAGAAGATTATATGAGATTACAGCTCATGAAACTAGATAAATTAGATGGAAATGTGGATTCTTTATCAAATAGAATTGCAAATGTTAGAACTTGGTCATATGTTTCGAATAAAAATAATTGGGTAGAAAATCAAAGTTATTGGATAGAAAAAACTAAACACTTAGAAGATAGACTTTCAGATAGATTACATGAAGAGCTTACTAAAACTTTTATTGACAAAAGAGCAAGCATGCTCGCTAGAGGTTTAAAACAAGATATGGAATTTAAAACTGAAATTTTACAAAACAATGATGTTAAAATTGACGATCAATTTATTGGAAAGATAAAAGGACTAAAATTAGAACTATATCTAAAAAAAGGTGCTTTGGAAACTGATATTAAATCTTTAAAAAAAGCTGCTAGGCAAACTATTGGTCCGGAATTAGAAAAACGTGTTCAATCAATAATTGACACAGGATTAATAAATTTTAATGAAGATTTTAAAATTTACTGGAATGATTTTCCAATTGCTAAATTAACAACAGGTAGTGACTATTTAAATCCTAATTTTGATTTAATCGTTGATGATATTATTGAACAAAGCACTAAACAAAAATTAAACGGTTACATTAACAAATGGATACATACAAAAATAAATAACGTTCTTAAAAGTTTAATTGATTTAAAAAATATAAAAGAAAATAATTCTTCAATTAAAGCACTGGCATACCAACTATATGAAAATAATGGGGTTTTAAAACGAGACCAGGTTTCTGAATACTTAAAAAACCTAGAACAAAATGAGAGAAAAATTCTTAGAGACCTAGGGGTAAAGTTCGGGAGATACCATGTTTTCCTTTATCAATTAATTAAGCCAGAAGCAGTATCTTTACGAACATTATTATGGAAAAATTTTTATCAAAAATTTCATCATTTAAAACCACCTACGTTCGGTTTGAATTTTTTAGACGATCAAGAAATAAAAAATAAAAACTTTATGCTTTTGTGTGGATTTGAAAAATTTGATAATTTTTTTGTAAGAATTGATATTTTGGAAAGATTATTTTTATTAATAATAAATTCTAGTTCAAAAGAAAATTCTGAAATAAAATTAATTCCAGAAATGTTAAATCTTTTAGGATGTAGTAAGGATAACTTCAAAAAATTACTTAAAAAAATGAACTATAAAATATTTGAGAAAGAAAATGAAATATTTTTTAAATATAGTCCTACTAAGAAATTTAAAAAAATTAATACAAATAAGATCTCAAATGAAAATCCATTTAAAATATTAAAGAATTTAAATTTAAATTAAAATGTTTTTTAAAAAAGAAGAAAAAAAAAATAATAATTTTCTTACAAAAGTTTGCGCTTTATTAATACATGCTGCTAAAATAGATGAGAATTATACAGATAAAGAGGAAGAAATTATTAAAAAAACACTTAATGAGCTAGGTATAAAAAATGAAAACATTTCTAAAACAATTAAAGAAGCAAAAATAATTGAAGAAAGCTCAAATCAAATTTTAGATTTTACTAGAGAAGTAAAGGGGTTGCCCGAGCAAGATAAAATTAAAATTATTGAGGCTTTATGGTCTATAATCTATTCAAACAAAGATGCTGATATATATGAAACTAATTTAATGAGACGACTTGCGGGTTTACTTTACATTGACAATAAAACAATGGGCGATATTAAAGAAAAGATTAAAAAAAATTTAGAATGACATATATCGTTAACGACAATTGTATTAAGTGCAAATTAACAGACTGTGTTGATGTCTGCCCAGTTGATTGCTTTTATGAAGGTAAAAATATGCTTGTAATTAAACCCGATGAGTGTATAGATTGTGGCGTTTGCGAGCCAGAATGCCCTGTCGATGCCATAAAAGCAGACACTGAACCTGGAAGTGAAAAATGGCTAGAGATCAATAAAAAGTATTCTGAAATCTGGCCCAATATAAGTGAAAAAAAAGATCCACCAGTGGATCATGAGAAATTTAAAAATGAGAAAAATAAGTACGAAAAATATTTTAAAGAAAATCTTTAAAGGCAAAACAGATAAAAAAGTGAAAAAAAAAGTTTTTAAAAAGAAGGTTGTAAAAGCTAAAAAAGCTAAAAAAGCTAAAAAAATAATTTCAAAAAAAATCAAAAAAGTTGTTAAAAAAGTTTCACCTAAAATAACTAAAACAAAAAAAACTGTTAAAGTTGCAGAAACAACTGTAGAACCAAAAGTAGATAATTTAAGAATTTCAAAAACAAATGAAGTTAAACCTGAAATAAAAAAAGTTAAAAAACAAGAAACTGAAAAAAGAGAGTACAAAATTAAAGATCATGTTGTTTATCCAAAACATGGCGTAGGGCAAATTACTGAATTTAAAAAAATCAACATTGGTGGAATTGATGTTGAAACGTATGTTATTAAATTTGAAAAAGATAAAGCTAATGGAATGGTCCCTGTAAACAAGCAATCTCACTTAAGACCTTTGGCAACTATTAATCAAGTTAATAAGTGCATTTCAATATTAAAAAGTAAACCAAAAATTAAAAGATCAATGTGGAGTCGAAGAGCGCAAGAATATGAAGCTAAAATATCTTCTGGAAAAATATATGAATTAGCTGAGGTTGTAAGAGATTTAAACAAGGGTGATGATCTAATGGTTGATCAATCGTATAGTGAAAGACAATTATTTGAAAAAGCTTATGAAAGAATTCTGTCTGAATTTCAGATTGTTTTGAACGTATCATTAGATGATACTCAAAAAAAATTGGATAAAGCACTGAAAAGAAATTTAGGTGGACAACCCCAACCAGTGACAACTGCAAAAGCTCAAACTAGTGAACTACCTGTAGACGAACCAATTTCTGATAACGAAGAACAAATTGATGAGTAAAAAAAACGCCTCTCACACAAACTGTAATGAGAAGCGTTTTTTGTAAAGAATACTAAGTTACTATTTTCTTCTTCTTTTTTTTGCTTTTTTCTTAGCTTTTTTCTTAGCTTTTTTCTTAGTTTTCTTTGCCGCTTTTTTTCTTTTCTTAGGCATCTTTAGCTCCCTTTTTTAGTTAAACGAATCAAATTGATTCGCTGTTACCATATTTTTATTTTTTTCTATAAGTTATGTCAATTCTTTAATTAAAAGTTAAATTTTATAAAAATTATTTTTAACTTTTTATTTTTATAAAACTTTTTTTATTAATTTAGTTAATGTTTATGCGGTTAATAAACAATTTTAATTAAATAGTTTAATAAAGATTTTCTAGCTGATTTTTATATTTTTCTGTAACTTTTTTTCTTTTTACTTTCATTGTTGGAGTCATTAAACCATTTTCAATAGAAAAATTTTCATCTATTAATTGAATTTTTTTTATCTTTTCTAGTAAAGTTAATTTTTTATTTATTTTTTCAATTACTATATTTATTTTTTCTTTTTCATTTAAAAAATCTTTATTAGGAACAATTAAAGCAACTAAGTAATTTTTTTTATCACCATAAACCATGCATTGATCTATCTCTGGTTCATTCGTAATCATATTTTCAATTTTAGCAGGTGAAATGTTATCTCCGCCAGCACTTACTATGATATCTTTTTTTCTATCAGTAATTTTTAAATAACCATCATTTGGATCTATCTCTCCAATATCACCTGTATGTAGCCATCCATTTATAATTACTTTTTCAGTTTCTTCTTTTTTGTTCCAATATCCTAGCATTACATTTTCGCCTTTAACTAAAATTTCTCCATCTTCAGCAATTTTAACTTCATTTCCTTTAAATGGAGGTCCTACAGTTTCCACTTTAATTTTATGTATTGGATTGCAACTTACTACTGGTGATGTTTCTGTTAAACCATAACCCTGAAGAGTAGGCAGCCCCACAGAATTCAAAAATTCTCCTATTTCTTTGTCTAGAGCCCCACCACCTGAAACGAAAGCTTTCAAATTTCCACCGAACTGTTTTTTTATTTTTTTTCTAACTAATTTATCAACTATAAAATTGAGTAATTTTTCTGAAAATGTCATTTTTTGATTTAATAGTTTTTTCCTTCCCAAACGAAGAGTTGCTTCAATTAATTTTGCTTTAAAGCCTGTTTGTTTTTTTAAATTCATGTTTATTTTGTTGTAGAGGTTTTGGTAGAATCTGGGAACTGCTGTCATAATTGTGGGTTTTGCCTCAGATATATTTTCTAAAAGTTTTTCTATTTTCTCTGCATAGAATACTTTTGCTCCTACTGCTATCTGCGCAAATTGAACACAATGCTCATAAGAGTGTGAAAGAGGAAGCCAAGTTAAAAATACTGGTCTTGAGTTAAATAATGGTTTCATAATTTCGCATGCTCCTACGAGATTATTTAAAATTCCACCATGACTTAAAATTACTCCTTTAGGATTACCTCCTGTCCCTGATGTATAAATAATGCATGCAGGAGAATTTCTTTTTAATTTATTATTTTCAATTTTATCTTCTGCTAATAAATTATTATTTAGAATTGAATTAAAATCTAAATATTTTTCTTTGTTAATTATATTTAAACTATTTGTTACCTCGGCTTTTTCATCCAAAGTAATGACTTTTTTGATAAAATCTTTTTCATTAATTGAATTATTTAATTTTTTTAACATTTCATTGTTTGAAACAACAACTAAGCTAGGCTCACAATCTTCTATCAAGTACTTATAATCATCTTCAGTATAAGTTGTGTATGCTGGAACTGTAATTCCACCAGCTACCATAATAGCTAAATCAGAAACAAACCACTCCGGTCTATTCTCTGAAACTAAAAGACATCTATCATCTTCATTTATATTTTCTTTAATTACTTTTGATAATTTTAAAATATTCTTTTCAGTTTGTTCCCATGTGTATATTTTTTTATTACTTGGGTTTAACCATTCTAAAAAAATATCTTTTTTATTTTGTTTATTTGCTTGATTAACAAATAATTCGATCAAATTATTTAAATTATTTAAATTCATAGTTACTTGGTGGGCGAAGAGAGAATCGAACTCTCACTTCTTGCGAAACACGATTTTGAGTCGTGCGCGTCTACCAGTTCCGCCATTCGCCCTAGGTATTCAATTAAATTATATTTAAATAGTATAAGAACTAAATTTATATTAAAACCAAAAAATGTTTCAAACGCTTTACAAAAAATGTTTAGAATTAGCCGCACATAAAAGTTCGAATTTTTATTTAGGGCTTGTATCTTTTATAGAAAGTTCTTTTTTTCCTATACCTCCAGATGCAATGATAATTCCAATGGTTATTGCTAAAAAAAAGGAATATTTGAAAATATTTTTAATAGCATCAATATTTTCAGTTCTTGGAGGAATCTTTGGATATTTAATAGGTTATTTATTTTTTGATTTAGCAATGTATGTAATCGAATTTTATGGTTATCAAGATAAAGTTGAAAATTTAAAATTAAGTATGTCTCAAGGTAGTGGATTCCTCGCGTGGCTGAGTATTATTTTTTTAGCTGGCTTTACTCCATTGCCTTATAAAGCCTTTACGATTTCAAGTGGTTTAATTGCTTTTAATCTTCCTATTTTTATAATTGTTAGCTTAATTTCAAGAAGCCTGAGATTTTTTATAGTTGCTTATTTATCTTATAAATTTGGGGAGTTATTTACAAAGTTTATGGAAAAACATGGATCAAAATGGTTCAACATAATTGGAATTATTATAGTTATAATATTTATTATTATTTATTTATTTTAAAAATTAAATGGTTGAGATTAACAAAACAATTACATTAAAGTTAATTTTTTTAATTAGCATTATTGCTTTAGCTTCAGCATTTTTTATTGAATATGTTTTAGGTCATCAACCTTGTAACTTGTGCATACTTGAAAGAATTCCATACCTATTAGCATTAATAATTATTGTATTAAATTATAAATTTTTAAATCTTGAAAAATATTTCATTCTTTCTCTTATTTTAATTTTTTTAGCTGCTACTATTTTATCTCTATATCATTTAGGTATTGAACAAGGTTTAATTGAAGAATCATTAGTTTGTGATTTAAAAAATGGCTCAAATTTACTTTCAAAAGAGGACATATTAAGACAGTTACAAGAAAAAAATGTAAGTTGCAAAGATGTTACATTTAAAATTTTAGGATTATCGCTTACAAGCTACAATGTTATAATATCAATATTAATATTTTATTTTACAACAAAAACTTATTTAAGTTATGACAATAATAAATAAAAAGAAAATAGAAGAATTCATTAGAGTTGATCATGCTGGGGAACGTGGTGCTGTTAAAATTTATGAAGGACAGTTGCTTGCTCTAAACACATTAATTAAAGATGAAGCTTTAAAAAAAACAATTGCAGAAATGAAAGTTCATGAAAAAGAACATTCTGATTTTTTTGAAGAAGAAATTAAAAAAAGAAATATAAAACCTACAAAATTTTTACCCTTATGGGATTTATTAGGTGTAGGATTAGGTTTTGGTTCAACTTTACTTGGCAAGAAAGCGGCTATGCTTTGCACTGCTTCTGTTGAAGAAGTTATAGATGAGCATTATTTAAACCAAATAAAACAACTCGATAAAAGTGAACCAAAACTTAAAAAAAAAATAATTAAATTTAGAGAAGATGAATTAAATCATAAAGATATTGCTTATGAAAAAGGCGCTACTAAAGAAGGTCCTTACTCTATATTAGATAAAATTATTAAAACTGGATCAAAAATTGCAATAAATATTTCTGAGAAAATTTAAGACTCTAGTTCTACATCCCAATATAGGTAATCCATCCAGCTTTTATGTAAAAAATTTGGTGGAAAATTTTTACCATTTTTGTGTAGATCCTCTGTTGATGGTCGATAAGGATACTGATGCAACTTCATGCCTGAATGTTTTAATAGTTTTCCACCCTTTTTCACATTGCATGCAGAACAAGCTGTTATAACATTATCCCAATTAGTTTCACCCCCTTTTGATCTAGGTAATAAATGATCAAAAGTTAACTCTTCATTGCTTCCACAATATTGACATGAAAATTTATCTCTTAAAAACACATTAAATCTAGTAAAACTTGGCTTGCTTTGAGGAACAATATAATCCTTTAATGCGATGACACTTGGTAATTTCATATTAAATGATGGACTTCTTATAGTTCTATCATAATTACTAACAATAATAACTCGATCAAGAAAAACTGATTTAACAGTATCCTGCCATGACCATAAAGACAAAGGGTAGTAACTCAAAGGTCTATAGTCTGCATTGAGTACTAGTGCAGGACACTTTTCTAATGAAACATCTTGTTCAATAAAATTATTCATAAACTAATTTTAACTTAGTTAAATAATTTTATCAATAATAAGAGATGTTAAATTTTTTTTAAAATAAAATTTAAAGCTGTACTTGATGCTTCAATAGGAATATGATGATCACAACTTTTTATTAATAATGTATCAACTTTGACATTGTTTCTGATTAAAAAATCTTTTGCTTCTAGTAAATGTGTTGATGGGACAATTTGATCAGCTTCTCCATGTATAAGTAATGTTTCAGTATTATTTTTGATTCTGTTATTTAAATCTTTTTGATTTATTATCTTTCCAGAAAAACCAACTATACATGAAAACTTTTCTTCAACTGTAAGACCAACATTTAAAGACATCATACATCCCTGACTGAATCCTGATAAACAGATTTGATTATTTGATAACTTAAACTCTTGTTTTATTTCATTAATAAATTTTTTTAAAACTTCTTCGGCTTTAATTGATTGCTCTAATATGTAATCAGTATCCTCTTTTGTTAAATCAAACCACTGATAACCAGAAGGATTTATAGCGCATGGCTCATGACCATTCGGACAAACAAAGACTGTATTAGGCATATGTCTTTTCCAGTTTAAAGATAGCATGCTTATATCCTTTCCATCACCTCCATAACCATGAAGCAAAATAATAGCATTTTTAATTTCAACACCGTCTTCTGGTTTAATAATTATTGAATCTAGGCAAAATGTCATAGTTGATAAATTATGTTTTTTATTTCAAAAAACAATCTAAAATAAAAATATGATATCAGGAATATTTGTAAAAGTTTTATCAATAGCTCTTTTGATTGCTGTGGGAGTAGTTTTAATTTTAGGCATAGGTACTCTTTTTAAAGGTGGAGAAACTAGTAAAAAATATTCAAACAAATTGATGCAATTAAGAGTTCTTCTCCAATTTATTGCTATTCTTGCTTTGGTTGGCTTTGCTTACTTTTTTAAAAATTAGTTATATTTTTTTATCCAATTAACGAAATTTGTATCTTCAAAATCAATTGAACCTATTATTCTAGCAAATTCTTGACCCTCTTTATTAATTAGAATTGTTGTAGGGACGCCTCTTAAAGTAAACATTTTTGCTAATGTAGTAGGTGGATCAAAATAAGGTTCAAAATTTTTAATGTTAAGATCTATAAAAAATTTATTAACTTTGTTTAAGGTTTCTTTCCCAATATTAATTGGAAAAATTTTTATTTTATCCAATTCTGGGTTAGCTTGGAGTTTATCTAAAGATGGCATTTCATCTTTACAAGGTTCACACCAGGTCGCCCAAAAATTCAATATCAATAAGTTGCCAGTATATTCACTGATATTAATTTTTTGATCATTTTTGTCTAAAAAAATAACATTATCATATGTTTTTGGTATTTTATGGATTACAATATTTTTAATACCAGGTAATTCTTCAGCTACAACATTTGTTATCAAAAAAATAAATATTATTAAAAATCTCATGTTAAATAGGTATAATTAAATATCATGGCAAAAAATAAAAACAACCAAGCAATCTGGAACTCACGGATAAAAAAAAATGCATCAAGTTTGTTTCAAAAAGTCGGTAATTCAATAGATATTGATAAAAGACTCTACAAAGAAGACATTCAGGGATCAATTGCTCATGTTGACATGCTTTTTAAACAAAAAATAATTTCATTTAAAATAAAAAATAAAATTATTTATGGACTAACAAAAATTTATAAGGAAATCGCAAAAAATAAATTTGAGTTTAATAAAAAATATGAAGATATTCATATGAATATCGAAAAAAGACTTTTTCAAATTATAGGTGAAGAAGCTGGCTATGTTCACACTGCAAGATCAAGAAATGATCAAGTAATTACTGATTTTAAAATTTGGATGAAAAATTCGACCAACGAAATAAATAGTAATATTAATAAAGTTATTAAGAGCACAATCAAGTTAGCTGAAAAAAATGTTGAGACTATAATGCCTGGTTTTACACATCTTAAAAATGCCCAAGCTATCTCTTTTGCACATTATTTAATGTCTTATGTAGAAATGTTTAATAGAGACAAAAAGAGATTTTCTAATAATTTAAACAGTTTAAATGAAAATCCTCTTGGTGTTGCAGCTTTAGCAGGAACATCATTTAATATAGATAGAAATTATACAACCAAAAAACTTGGTTTTAAAATACCTACAAATAATTCTATTGATACAGTTTCGGATAGAGATTTTGTTTTAGATTTTTTATATGCTTCATCTGTGTGTGCTATGCATATTTCTAGAATTGCTGAAGAGTTAATTATTTGGAATTCTGATGGTTTTAACTTGATCAATTTATCTGATAAAGTTGTTACTGGATCATCAATAATGCCACAAAAAAAGAATCCTGATCTTTTAGAGTACTTGCGTGGTAAATCAGGAAGCGCTTATGGAAATTTATTTTCGATGCTTACAATTTTAAAAGGTTTGCCATTATCTTATTTTAAAGATTTACAAGACGACAAGGAAATTGTTTTTAAATCAAACGATAATCTTAATAATTGTTTAAAAATTTTTGATGAAGTACTAAAAAATTGCAATCCAAATAAGAGTAGAATGTTAGAGCTTGCTAATTCTGGATACACTACAGCAACTGATTTAGCTGACTATCTTGTGAAAAATCACTCAATGTCTTTTAGAAAAGCATATCAAAAAACTGCTGCTATAGTTAATTATGCTGAAAAAAGAAAAAAGAAATTAAATGAATTAACTTTAGACGAATTAAGAAAAATTGAACCTAAACTTAAAGAAGATGTATTAAAAGTATTTAATTTAAAAAATTCAATTAATTCAAAAAAATCTTATGGTGGAACTTCTTTTGATAATATTAAAAAAATGATAATGAAATATAAAAAACAAAAATGATTAAAAAATTTACCGTAATTATATTGTTATTTTGTGCAGTTATTTCTTGTGGAAAGAAAGGTGATCCTAAATACGTAGATCCTGATAAAAAAGCAGAAATAAAAGAAGTTTTAATTAACTTAACTTAATGAAATACATAAATAAAAAATTAACAATAGAAAAAATTAGTCTCCAAAAAATTGCAAATAAATTTGGAACTCCATTTTATTCTTATTCCTATTCTAAATTAAAAGAAAATATTAATAACTTTAAAAAAAGCTTTAGATCTTTTTCACCACTTATCTGCTTTGCAGTTAAATCCAACACAAATGTTAATATAATTCGAGAAATTAAAAAATTTGGATTAGGTGCTGATGTTGTTTCAGTAGGAGAACTGATGATGGCATTAAAAGCAGGAATCAATCCAAGCAAAATAGTATTCTCTGGTGTTGGCAAAACAAGAAGTGAAATCAGCTTTGCTATTAATAAAAAAATTTTGCTTATTAATGCAGAGTCTTTAAGCGAAATAAAAGAAATAAACCGAATAGCAAAATCAAAAAATAAAAGAATAAAAATTGGTGTAAGACTAAACCCAAACACAGATGCAAAAACATTAAGTCAAATATCCACTGGAAAAAAAGAAAATAAATTTGGTGTAAATAAAAATACATTCTATGAAATTATAAATTATTGTAAAAATTCAAAAAATATTGATTTAAAATGTCTGAGCGTTCATATAGGCAGTCAAATTTTAGACCATAGACCTTATGAAAAAATGCTTAAAGCGGTCAGTCAAATTCTCAATAAAACAAATTATAAATTTGAATTTATAGATTTAGGTGGAGGTATGGGTATTACTTACACTGATAAAAGTAAAAAACTTAATTATAATAAATATAACACAGCCATACTTAAATTTTTAAGAAAACATAAAGTTAAAATTATATTCGAGCCAGGTAGATCAATTATTGGTGATACCGGTACATTGGTGTCAAAAATAATCTATATAAAAGATAGCGGAAGTAAAAAATTTATCATTTTAGATGCAGCAATGAATGATTTAATGAGACCTGCTTTGTATGGAGCGTTTCATAAAACCTTACCTGTTACAAAATCTAACAAAACATCTAAAAAACCATATGAATTTGTAGGTCCTATTTGTGAAAGTACAGATAAATTTGTTACATTAAAAAAGTTTCAAGTGTTGAAAGAAAGGGATTTAATAGCAATATGTGATGTGGGAGCTTATGGAATGTCACTTAGTTCAAATTATAATTTAAGGCCTAAACCAGTAGAATTATTAATAAAGGGATCAAAAATTAAAGTAATAAGAAAAAGACAAAAGCATAAAGATATAATTTAGCTTTTGACAAAAATGATAAGAAACTTTTTATTTTCAATATTATTTTTCACAGGAATCATTCTTATTTCGATAATTTTTTTACCATCTTTTTTTTTACCTAAACAGGTTGTTTTGATGGGAGGTAAATTGATGGGCCATTGGGCCAGTTTTTGTTTAAGGTTTGTTCTTTCAGTAAAAATTTCAGTCAAAGGAAGGGAAAATATTATTAATAATGAAAAATTTTTTATAGCAGCATCTCATCAATCAATGTTTGAAACTTTTTATTTACAAACAATCTTTAACTCACCTGTATTTATTCTAAAAAAAGAATTATTGTTAATTCCAATATTTGGTTGGTACTTAAAAAAAATAGGATCAATTTCAATAAAAAGAAATAAAGTTACAAAAGATAACTCGGGTTTTTTTGATGATATTTCAAAAATGGTGGCTACTTCTAATAGACCCTTAATTATTTTTCCTCAGGGAACTAGAGTTCTTCCAGGTGAAAAACCTCCTTTTAAAAAAGGTGCTTCGAGAATTTATGAACAGCTAAATGTTATTTGTCAGCCAGTTGCAATTAACTCTGGATATGTATGGCCTAAAAAAGGTGAAAAAAAATCTAATAGAACTATTACAATCTCTATTCTAAAACCAATTCCTTCTGGGTTAACAAAGGAAAATTTTATTCAAATTCTTGAAAAAAATATTTATTCAGAGTTAGACTTGATTAATTAGCCCTTCATCGGCATTACAACAAAAATACTATCAAAATCGCCTGGATCTTTTATTAATGCGGGTGAACCAGTATCATTAAAGAAAATTTCAACTCTGTCTCCATCTAGTTGTGAGGCAACATCTATCAAATATCTAGAGTTAAAACTTATTTCTAAATCATGATCAAACTTAACACTTAAAGTTTCTTTACCATCACCACTATTGGTATTATTTACTGAGAGATCTAGAGTATCTTTAGATAAATTGAATTTTACACCATCTTTTTTATCTAATGAAACAGATGCCACTCTATCAACAGAATTTAAAAATAATTTTAAATCTATTTCTAATTTTTTTTGATTATTTTTCGGTATAACTTGAATGTAATTTGGAAATTTTCCATCAATAAGTTTTGAAATTAAAATACTATTATTTAATTCAAATTTAATTTTTGATTTCACATTTGAAACTCTTACGTCTCCATCGTAGCTGTCTAATAAAGAACAAAGTTGAAAAATTGTTTTTTTAGGTAAAATTATTGGATCAAAATCAATTTTTTCCTCTAATCTAATTTTTGAAATAGACATTCTATGACTATCAGTTGCAACTGCCGTTAAATAATTTTTATCTTCAACTTCTGTTTGATGAAAATAAATTCCACTTAGATAATGCCTTGTTTCATCATTAGAAACTGAAAATTTACACTTATTTAATAGTTTCAATAATTGTTTTGATTTAATTATGAACTCATTTTGATTAAAATTTTCATCTGTCAGTGGAAACTCTGTTGCACTTATGCAATTCAAATTAAAAATAGATTTTTCAGACTCTACTTGTAATTTACTAATATCTGTTAGAGAAAGATTTATTTTTTTTCCTGAGTTAAACTTTCTTATAATATCATACATGATTGAGGAAGTTGTAGTTGTTTTTCCCTCCTCTAAAATTTCTACATTATTTAATTGATGTATAAATATTAAATCTAGATCAGTCGCAGTGATAGTAAGTTTTGAATTGCTTACTTCTAACAAAATATTAGAAAGTATTGGTAATGTGCTTCTTTTTTCAATAACACCTTGGCAATAATTTAATGCTTGCTGAAGGTCTTGTTGATTAACGTTAAATTTCATTTTCTTTACTATTATATAAAATCTGGTTTTTTAATTTATTTATATTATCAACCATCTCAGGATCTTTTTCTTTTATCTTTTCAATAGTTTTTACTGAGTGAATTATTGTTGTATGGTCTCTGTTGGAAAATTCCCTTCCAATTTCGGGTAATGATTTAGAAGTCAAAATTTTAGTTAAATAAATTGCTGTTTGCCTAGGTCTTACTAAATATCTTGATCTTCTAGATGATAACATTTCATTTTTGCTGATTTTGAAAAACTTACAAACAATTGTTTGAATTAGATCTATTGTAACCTTATTTTCTGCTAAATTTAATAAATCCTTTAAAACTACTTTTGTTTCAGCAAGATTTGGGACTTTGTTGTAAATTCTTGAAAATGAAAAAACTCTATTTATTGCACCAACTAGTTCCCTTACACTTCCGGTTATTTCATTGCTTATAAAATCTTGAATTTCTCTAGAAACTTGTAATTGTTCGGAATATAAAGCATTCAATTCTTCAGCTTTTTTTTCAACTATTTTTTTTCTTAGTTCAAGGTCCGGCTTTTGAATATCAACAACTAATCCGCCAGAAAATCTTGATTTAATTCTTTCTTGAATCCTTGATAATTTGTTTGGTGATCGATCAGCTGATACAATTATTTGAGACCCCTTATCAAGTAATGCATTAAATGTATGAAAGAACTCCTCCTGCATAGCTTCTTTTCCACTTATAAACTGAATATCATCAATTAATAAAATATCTGTATTTCTAAAATATTCTTTAAACTTCACCATGTCGTTTGATTTAATTGATTTTACAAACTGATACATGAAACGTTCGGCAGAAATAAACATTACTTTATTACTTTTTTTAAGCTCTAAACCTATTGAATTTAATAAGTGAGTTTTTCCCATTCCAACACCACCATAAATATAAAGTGGATTATAATGAGATATATTTTCTGAAACTTTTAATGAAGCTTCGTAAGCTAATTTGTTACTTGAACCTGTTATAAAATTATCAAATCTTTTATTTGGATCAATTCGATTATACTGAAGGTAAGAATCTTTTATAAATGAAACATTTTCATTATTATTGTTCTCTTTAATATTATTTTCTTTTAAAGCGATATCTTGAGTTTTTTCAACTATTTTGAACTCAATTCTAATAATGTCTTTTTTATATACTTTAATTATTTGTAATATTTGGTCTAAATACCTTGATGTGATCCAATCTCTAATAAATCTTGTTGGAACTGATAATAATAAGTAATTATTGAATTCATCTACAAAAGAAATCTTTTTTAACCAGCTCTCATAAACTTCTAAGCCTAGTTTATTTTTCATTTCATCCTGCACTTGCTTCCATTCAAAGCCTTCAGAAGAAAATTTATTAATATTTTTTGTATTTGTTAATTTATTCATAACTTAAGGGGAAGTCTCAGTTAGAACGATTTAAAAAAATTTGCAACAAGTTAATAAGAAAAATAAAAAAAAAATAAAATCTATGATTGTGAATTATAATGTTGCAGATTAATTTAAGTTTAGATCTAAAATTAAAATTTCAAATTGAATCAAATATAGATTGAATCAATAAATTGATTGAATTAAAATTGAATCAAACATAGATTGAATAACATTAATCCAAATATTTACTAAATCTAAATATAGTAAGTTAAGACAAGTCTTAAATATATAATGTAGATATCAGGAGTTGTTTAAAAATTAAGCTAAAGTTTAGATTGCAGCAATTCTTTTGGTAATTCTAGAAACGTTTCTAGAAGCATTTTGTTTTTTTATTATTCCTGTTTTAGCAATTTTCATCAACTCAGAGTTTAACTTTGGTAAAAATTTTAAAGCTTCTTCTTTCTTTTTACCATCAATTAGAAGGTTCATTTTCTTAAGAGCGTTTCTAAACCTGCTCTTTCTAGCTTTATTTACAGCTGTTTGTTTAGAAATTCTTCTAATTCTCTTAATTGCTGATTTTGTGTTTGCCATCTGCGCAGGGGTATAGCTTGAGAATTTATAGTGGTCAACTAAATATTTAACTATTTTTGACAAGAAATACAAAAAAAAGTTGATCTATTTGATGTTATTTTTTTTTTTATAATACTCTTGCAATGCGTACGCTTACAATCAGTACCGTCTTGCTGATAAACTTTAAACTCCTTTTGAAAGTTACCTTTTTTACCTGAGATATCTTTAAAATCTCTAATACTTGAACCACCCTTGTTGATTGCCTGTTGAAGTATTTTCTTGGAATTGAAAATAATTTTTAAACATTCATTTTTATTAAGTCTTTTTGCCTTTTTAAATGGATTTATTTTACTAGCGAAAAGAATTTCACTTGCATAAATATTACCAATTCCAGAAACAAATCTCTGGTCAAGTAAAAAACTTTTTATATCCTTATTTTTATTTTTAAAATAATTAACTACATAATTTAAGTTAAATTTATCACTAAAGGGTTCAGGTCCCATTGATTTAAATCTTTTCTCCAAATCTTGATGATTTTTAATTATTTCGAAAAATCCAAAGCGTCTTGGATCATTATAAATTACTTTCAAGTTATCAAATACAAACTCTGCATGATTGTGTTTTTTAGGTAAAAAAGGCGAATGATAAAAACTGGTGTTCGTAAATTTTAGAGGCTTTTTCTTATCAAGAATATGGATTGTTCCTGACATTCCTAAATGAATTAAAAAATAGTCCTCATTTTGAAAATGAATGATTAAATATTTAGAAAATCTACTAACTTTAATTATCTTTTTATCTTTTAGAAAACTTTCGAAATAACCTGGTATTTTAAACCTTAAATTTCTGTTTCTTATTATTACTTTTTGTATGCTTTTTTTTTTGATCTTTTTATGAAGGGATTGTCTAACAATTTCTACTTCTGGTAATTCTGGCATTTGATACTATATTCAATATATATTTTTTTATGCAACAAAATCTTCAAAATAAAAAAGGTCTTGTAGAAAATGTATTTAATCAGGTCTTCAATAAATATGACTTGATGAATGATTTTATGTCTATGGGTATTCATAGATATTGGAAAAAAAGTTTAATTAACATGATGAATCCAAGAGATAAAAGAAAACTAATTGATGTTGCGTGTGGGACGGGAGATGTTGGAAAGTTATTTTTAGATAGTACAAATAAAGAGGCTGAAATTACTTGTATAGATCCCAATAAAGGGATGATTGGTCAGGGAAAACAAAAATTATCTAATTTTAAAAATATAAAATGGGTTATTTCACCAGCAGAAAAATTACCTATAGCAGACAACTCATTTGATTATTACACTATTAGTTTTGGGCTCAGAAATACAAAAAATTTAAATAAGGCACTTTCAGAAGCTTACCGAGTTTTAAAACCTGGTGGACGTTATCTATGTCTGGAATTTTCTAAAATTCAAAATTCAAATCTTGATTTTATATATAAAAATTACTCAAAACTTATTCCTATAATTGGTCAGTTTGTAGTTGGAGAAAAAGAACCTTACGAATATTTAATCAAAAGTATTGAACAATTTATTAATCAAGATGAATTAATAGAGTTGATGGAGAAAAATAATTTTCAAAAATGTTCTTATAGAATTCTTTCTGGGGGTATTGTTTCAATTCATAGTGGTTGGAAAATTTAATGATTAAAAAACTTATTACTTTATTTAAATTAGGAAGAAAAATTGCAAAATCTGATATTTTGAAAATTGCATCAAAATTTAAAAAACCTCCTTTAGCTGTAACAGTATTATTCCAAATTTTATCTATTTCATTTGAAAAAAAGGAACAAAATAATTTAATTGAAGATGATAGTGAAAGACTATCTAGATCATTAGAGTCTATGGGTACGACTTTTATTAAACTTGGGCAATTTCTTGCTACTAGACCTGATATAATTGGAGAAGAATTATCTTCAAAGCTAGAAAAACTTCAAGATCGATTACCGCCTTTTTCAATCCATGAAGCAAAAGAAATTATTAAAAAAGACCTTGGAATTGATGGATTTAATTCAATAATAGATTTAAGTGAGCCAGTTGCTGCTGCATCAATTGCACAAGTCCACAAAGCAAAAATAAATGACAATGGAACAATCAAAGATGTGGCTATTAAAATTTTAAGACCAAACATAAAAAAAATATTCAATGAAGAAATAGATGCGATGATGTTATTTGCATTTATTATTGAATCATTTGTAAAAAAAACAAAAAGATTAAAACTTGTTGAAGTTGTTTTTTTACTTAAAGAAATAACTAATCTTGAAATGGATTTAAGATTCGAAGCTGCTGCAGCAAATGAATATGCAGAAAATACTAAAAATGATGCTGGGTTTAAAGTTCCTGAGATTTATTGGAATTTTACTAGTGAAAATGTAATGACTTTAGATTGGATAGATGGAATTTCAATTAGAGAAGCAGAGGAGTTAAAAAAAAGAAATTTAGACACTAATAAAATAGCAGAAGATATTATCCAGCATTTTTTGAGACATGCTGTAAGAGATGGTTTTTTTCATGCGGACATGCATCAAGGAAATATTTTTGTTGATAATAGTGGCCAGATTGTAACTATAGACTTTGGGATTATGGGTAGATTAGACAAACTTAGTAAAAGGTTTTTAGCAGAAATTTTATTTGGATTTATTCAAAGGGATTATCGCAAAGTAGCTGAGGTTCACTTAGTAGCTGGATTAGTTCCTAAAGAAGTACCAATTGATGATCTGGCTCAAGCTTTGAGATCAATAGGTGAGCCTATATTTGGTCAAGAGGTAAAAGATATTTCAGGAGGTAAATTACTCAAACAATTGTTTGATGTAACAGAAAAGTTTAATATGCAAACTCAACCTCAATTATTAATGTTACAAAAAACTATGGTTGTTGTTGAAGGTGTGGCAAGAAAATTAAATCCAAACACAAATATTTGGACAACTTCAAAGCCTGTACTAGAAAATTGGCTTAAAGAAACAAAAGATCCAATTAATAATTTAAATGAAACTTTAAAAAATACATCTGAAGTTATTAAACGTTTGCCAGAATTTCCTGAGATTATGGATAAAGCAAATCAAGCATTAACGTTTTTAGCTAGCGGTCAAATTCCACAAAATTCAAATTCATATACCGCTTTAAATGATAAGAAATCAGAAATGATAGCATTTAGAAATCAATCTATTATTGGTTTATTACTTCTTGTAATTTTTGGCCTTATAGTATTTTAATTCCGCAAATGAAAAATTTGTTAAATAAAAAAATATTATTTATTATCTGTGGAGGGATATCTGCCTATAAAAGTCTAGAAACAATTAGGCTTTTTAAAAAGAATGGAGCAGAAATAAAGACAATCCTTACTAAAAGTGCAAAAGAATTTATAACTCCACTTTCAGTGACATCGCTTTCTCAAGGTAAAGTATATAGCGATTTATTCAGTGTAGAAAATGAAGCTGAAATGGATCATATTTCACTTTCAAGATGGTCAGATTTAATTGTAATTGCACCAGCGACAGCAAATACAATTTCAAAATTAGCTCAGGGAACAACTGATGATTTAGCATCTACTGTGGTTTTAGCTTCAGATAAAGACATTATTTTAGCACCAGCAATGAATGTAAGAATGTGGGAACATCCAACTACTAAAATGAACTTAAAAAAATTAATGGAGTTTGGATATAAACTAATAGGTCCAGAGGTTGGTGATATGGCATGTGGTGAATATGGGGAGGGTAAAATGTCGGACCCATCAGTAATTACTGAAGAAATTAATAAATATTTCTTAACTCAAAAAAATAACAAAAAATTTAAAGCATTAGTTACAGCGGGTCCAACTAATGAGTACATAGATCCAGTTCGTTTTATTACGAATAAATCAAGTGGCAAACAAGGATATGAATTAGCAAAATCATTATCCAAAAAAGGTTTTGATACAACATTAATATCAGGTCCAACTAATCTTGAAATAACTAAAGATATTAATCTCATAAAAGTTGAAACAGCAGATGAAATGTTGGTTGCCACTCAAGAAAATTTACCTGTTGATGTAGCAATTTTTTCTGCTGCAGTAGCTGATTTTAAAATTAATAAAAAGTATGAAAATAAAATTAAAAAACAAGAGAACTTAAATTTAAATTTAGAAAAGAATATAGATATACTTAATTATGTGTCCAACCATAACTCCATGAGACCTGAACTTGTCATTGGATTTGCAGCAGAAACCAATGAGATCGATAAAAATGCCGAAGAAAAATTAAACAAGAAGAATTGTGACTGGATAATTTCTAATGATGTATCAAATAAAGATATAGGATTTAATTCTGATTATAATGAGGTAACAATTCATTATAAAAACAGAGACGTTAAAAAAGAAAAACTTTCGTACAAAAAAAAATCTGGAATTTCTGATGAAATAGTTGATAGAATAATTGATCAATTAAATTAATGGCAAAAGTTCTTATCAAAAAGTTAGACCCTGCAGTTGAATTACCTGCTTACAAAACAAAAGGTGCATCAGGTATGGATTTGATGGCATTAGTTAAAGAACCCATCAATCTTAAACCAAACTCATCATGTGTCGTTCCAACAGGGCTTGCAGTTGCATTTTCAAGTGATTTCGAAATCCAAATAAGGCCAAGATCCGGTTTAGCTGCAAAAAACAGTATAAGTGTTTTAAATACACCTGGAACTATTGATAGTGATTACAGGGGAGAAATAAAAGTAATTCTTTTTAATCACGGGAAAAATGATTTCTTGATAAATAATAAGGATAGAATAGCACAAATGATTTTAACTCCTGTAATTAAAATTGATCTTGAGGAAACTGATGATCTACAAGAAACAATTAGAGGAGAAGGTGGGTTTGGCTCAACAGGAAAATGAGCAAAAATTTAAACAAAAAAGAAATAGAGAAATTCTCAAGGCAAATAATTCTTAAGAATATTGGGACTATGGGTCAAAAAAAAATTTTATCCTCTAAAGTCTTGATAGTTGGTATGGGTGGTCTGGGTTGCCCAGTAGCAGAATTTTTAACTAGATCGGGTATTGGCTCACTTGGAATTGTAGATCATGATACCATAAGTCTATCTAATATTCACAGACAAAGTCTGTATAATGAAAAAGATATAAATCAATCAAAAGTAAAGATTGCAAAAATAAAATTAAATAAAATTAATTCAAAGACAAAAATAAATATTTTTAATTTAAAATTAAATAAAACTGCATTTGAAAAAATTATAAAAAATTATGATTATATTGTTGATGGCACTGATAACTTTGAAAGTAAATTTTTAATTAATGATTTAAGTCTAAAATATAAAAAATTTCTAGTCACTGGTGCTATAAGTAAATTTGATGGACACATTTTTACTTTTAATTTTACCAACAAAAAAGATCCTTGCTTGAGGTGTTTTTATCAAGAAGAAACAATATCTGATGAAATATTAAATTGTGAATATGAAGGAATTTTAGGAACTGTTGCAGGAACAATAGGTACAGTGCAAGCCAATGAAGTTTTAAAAAAAATATTAAATATTGGCCAAAATTTAAATGGATACATTCTAATTCTAGATTTATTAAATTTAAATTTCAGAAAAGCTAAAATTAACAAAAGAAAAAGATGTATATGCAACTAATAATAAAAAAAATTTATATAATATTTTTTTTATTATTTTTTACTCACAGCTCTTTTGCTAATGAAATTTTTATCTCTCTTAAAAAAAATAAAGTAAATGTTCGCTATGGACCAAGTTTTGAATCTGATATTAAATACATTTATAAAAAAATTAATCTTCCATTAAAACAAATTGATAAAAAAGAAAATTTCAGGCGAATTATAGATTTAAAAAATAATAGTGGATGGATTCATATTTCACAGTTAAAAAAAAGTAATTCAGTAATAACCACAAAAGATAAGGTTTTATTTAAGAAACCTTCATCTTTTGCTAAACCAGTTGCTCAAATTAAAGAGGGAAGATTATTAATTATAGAAAAATGTGAACAAAATTGGTGCAAGATTACATCAGAAGAATTTGAAGGTTGGATTAAAACAGATAATATATGGGGACTAAATTAACTAAAATCAGTAGTTAAAGAGGCTATATTTTCTTTAGATAATTTTGTGCTATGAGAATACTCTTTGTGATCAATTCCAAGCTCAATTTCTGGGCTATTAGTTTGAAATTTTTCTATTTGATCATCAGTAAATTTAAAATGAATAAACTGGACTGAAGAAGCTTTTCCTTCAGCAGAAGTTCTATCAACATCTTCTTCTGGAACTGCATTAATTTTCTCACCATTTATTTTCATAAATACTTTTTCTTCTATTCCACCAACTTTTGAAAGAAACGCAGCCCTTGAAATAGGATTATCTATTTCAAACATTAAGGTCGCCGTTAACTCTTTGCCGTTAGGTATTAAAGGATTGTAAGCAGATAGTTCATCCTGAAGTTGGTCATCACCACCTTTTTCAATGTATAGCATTTCTTGTACTTGAGCTAACATTGTTTCATAACTTTCAAAATAAAAAGTGGCATAAGGACCTAAAGCAATTCTTCTATTTTTTTTATAATCAACAATACTTTTTCTTAATTCACGTCTCTTCTCTGTATAAACATCTAAAGGCATGATATCTTTTTTTTGAATTTCTCTTTTATCTCTCGGCATGATCATAAGTTATAACTTTTTGCCATTAATTCTATAGGATGTAGTGCCTCATCGTTAGATATATTTGTATCAACTTCTAATTGTTTTAAATGCTTACCAGCTAAAGGACAATCAGAAGCCATATACTTATTATTTTTAGTTTTAATTTGTCTAGCTGTAGGTCTTCCAACTTTATTTGCTAAATCATGAGTTTCTTTCATTACTCCAAAAGTTCCTCCGTGACCTGCGCATCTTTCAACTACATCAATTTTAACGTTTGGTATTAATTTTAACATATCTCTTGCTTTTATACCCATGTTCTGTGCTCTAGCATGACATGCATGATGCACAGTTACTCCCCCGTCAATCTCATTTAATCCTTCTACTAATCCCTCATTGTTTGCAATATCTACAACATACTCATCAATATCCATAACATTCGCAGATAATTTTTTTATTTTTTCATCGCTTGGTAATAACAAAGGCCATTCAAATTTTAACATCAATCCACAACTCGCTGTTAGGGTTACTACTTTATAACCTTTATCAATCCATTCGATTAAATCCTTAGAAACTTTCTTTGCTTGTTCAGCAACTTTTGAAAGATCTGCTTGCTCTAAAAATGGCATTCCACAACAACCAGGATAAGCCTCCTGGACCTCTACACCATTTTTTTTCAAAACTTTTAAAGCAGCAACACCTGTATTTTTTTTATTAAAATTTACAAAACAAGTTGAATAGATTACAACCTTCCTATCTTTAGAAGGTGTTTGATAATTTATTTTATCTCTATTTTTTTTGAAAAAATTTGAAAAAGTTTCTGAATTATATTTTGGCAACTGAACTCTTTTATCTATTCCTGTCATTAGTTCTAAAATTTTTCTAATTAATTTATTCTTAATATTAGATGCCCAATTGACTATTTTTGAGAACAACACACCAATTTTAGCGTTTCGGTCTATTTGAGCTAGTTGTGTTGGTACACTTGGTAATTTACCTAATTTTTTTTGAGCTGTTCTATATCGCAGCATTAAATGTGGAAAATCTAGATCAAAATCGTGAGGTGGAACATATGGGCATTTAGTCATAAAACACATATCACACAAAGTACATGCATCGACAACAGGTGCAAATTGATCACTAGATAAGCTTTCAACATCCTCATTTTTGGACTCATCAATCATATCAAATAGCTTGGGAAATGAATCGCAGAGATTAAAACATCTTCTACATCCATGACAAATATCAAACACTCTTCTCATTTCGGTGTCTAATTTTTCAGGATTTAAAAAATCAGGATGCTCAAAATCTATAGGATGTCTTATAGGTGCACCTAAACTTCCTTCTTTGCTCATATAATTAATTTTTTTGAAATTTGAATTGTTTTTAGTGGGCGTTTAACGCCCACTAAGAAATTTGGTTAGCTAATAGATTCTAAAGTTTTTTGGAATTTACCAGCGTGTGATTTTTCAGCTTTTGCTAAAGTTTCAAACCAGTCAGCAATTTCTTCAAAACCTTCTTCTCTTGCCGTTTTAGCCATACCTGGGTACATATCAGTGTATTCATGCGTTTCACCTTGAACTGCAGAAGCCAGGTTAGCTTTTGTTTCGCCAATTGGCATACCAGTTCCTGGATCACCAACTTCTTCTAGATACTCCAAATGACCATGTGCGTGACCAGTTTCACCTTCGGCTGTTGATCTAAAAACTGCAGCTACATCATTGTAACCTTCTATGTCAGCTTTTTGTGCAAAATAAAGATATCTTCTGTTTGCTTGACTTTCACCAGCAAACGCTTCTTTTAAATTTTCTTCTGTTTTACTTCCTTTTAAAGACATTTTTTCTCCTTTTTAATGATTAACAAACCATATAATGCATCTTGACAGTATGTCAATAGTTTAGAATTATTATAATGTAGATTTTAAGTGTATGATTTAATTAAATTATTTTTGAGTTTGATTATCACTCGCAACTCTAACCAACACTTCAACAGAATTTATTTTTTTTCCTGTAATATTTTTTCTAATATTTATTTTGTCTATATCACTTTTATCACAATCAATTAGCTGATGCGTATCTTCATCAAAAAAATGATGATGTGCTGATGTGTTTGTATCAAAATAACTTTTATCACTGTTAATTGAAATTTCTTTTAGGTATCCTTTTTTTTCAAATGCGTGAACTGTGTTATAAACTGTGGCTAAGGATATTTTCTCATTCATTTCTTCTGATATCATTTTTACAAGATCGTTTATTGTGAAATGGAAAGTGTCTTCTCTATTATACAAAACTTCACACATTTTTATTCTTTGCTTGGTTGGTCTAAGTCCAACTTCTCTTAATTTTTCAATAAAATTGCAGTTTTTTGGCATTGTTTTTTATAATTATTCTAAAGTAAGAATAAAAATATACTGTTTTCTTATATTATATTAAGATTAAATCAAGTATTAAGGGTGCTCGAATTATGAAAAAAAACTCATACTCCTATGATGATCTAATAAATTGTGGAAATGGTGATCTTTTTGGTCCTGGTAATGCAAAATTACCTCTCCCACCAATGCTTATGTTTGACAGAATAACGGAAATCAATGAAAATAATGGAGCATTTAATAAAGGCTCACTAAAAGCTGAATTAGATATTAAAGATGATCTTTGGTTTTTTGATTGTCATTTTAAAAAAGATCCAGTTATGCCAGGGTGCTTAGGTTTAGATGCTATGTGGCAACTGGTAGGTTTTTTTCTAGGTTGGCTAGGAAATCCTGGAAAAGGAAGAGCTTTAGGAGTGGGTACTGTGAAATTTACAGGCGAAGTTTTACAGAGTGTAAAAAATGTAAGATATGAAATAGATATGAAAAAAATTATGTCTCCTGGAGGAACAACTGTTGGGCTTGCAAATGGAATTGTTCTTGCAGATAATAAAAAAATATATTCAGCAGAAAGTTTAAAAGTGGGGTTGTTTAAATAATGAGAAGAGTAGTTATTACAGGTTTAGGAGTTGTCTCTTGTTTAGGAAACAATCAAGAGGAAGTTCATCAGTCTTTATTAAATTCAAAGTCAGGAATTTCTTATGCTGAAGATTATAAAGAGCATAACCTGAAAAGCCATGTTCATGGTAAACCAAATATTAAACTTGAGAATCATATCGATAGAAAAACAATTAGATTTATGGGAGCAGGCTCGGCTTATAATTATATTGCAATGAAAGAGGCTATTGAAGACTCTGGATTAGAAGAAAGTGAAGTAAGTAATTTTAAAACTGGAATTGTGATGGGTTCAGGGGGACCTTCTATAGAAAATGTAATTTTAGCAGCGGATAAAACTAGAGCGAAGACACCAAAATTAATGGGACCCTTTATTGTTCCAAGAACTATGGCTAGCACTGCCTCTGCAACACTTGCTGTTCCTTATAAAATCAAAGGAACAAACTACACAATGAGTTCTGCATGTGCAACAAGTGGACACTGCATTGGAAACTCTATGGAATTAATTCAAATGGGAAAACAAGATGTTGTTTTTGCTGGTGGTAGTGAAGAAATTCATTGGGCGATGACAGCAATGTTTGATGCAATGACAGCACTATCTTCAAAATATAACGATAAACCTGAAACAGCTTCAAGAGCTTATGATAAAACTAGAGATGGATTTGTGATCGCTGGTGGCGCTGGAGTATTAGTGCTTGAGGAATACGAACATGCCAAAGCAAGGGGGGCTAAAATATACGCAGAATTAACAGGTTATGGAGCAACTTCAGATGGATACGATATGGTTGCACCGTCAGGTGAAGGTGCTGTTAGATGCATGAAAATGGCACTCGCAACTACTAAAAATAAAATTGATTACATTAATACTCACGGAACATCTACACCAGTTGGTGATATAACTGAGCTTAATGCTATTAAAGAAACTTTTGGAGAGAATATTCCAAAAATAAGTTCAACAAAATCTTTATCTGGTCATCCTTTGGGAGCTGCTTCAGTACATGAAGCCATCTATTGTTTAATAATGATGAAAAATAATTTCATAACAGGATCAGCAAATATAACTGATATAGATGATGATGCTAAGAATTTTCCAATCGTTACAAAAACTGAAACAAGTGCAACCTTAAATGCAGTAATGTCAAATAGTTTTGGGTTTGGTGGAACTAACGCAGCTTTAATTTTTGAAAAGGTATAATTTATGAGTTTGATGAAAGGTAAAAAAGGATTAATAATGGGTGTTGCTAATGAAAGATCTATTGCCTGGGGTATTTCTCAAAAACTTTCAGAAGCTGGAGCGGAACTAGCATTTACGTATCTAGGTGATGCACTTAAAAAAAGAGTTATCCCTTTGGCAGAAAAATTAAATTCAAATGTTACATTTAGTTGTGATGTTGAAAATAAAGATGAAATAATAAAATTATTTGAAGATATTAAATCTCAGTGGGGAGAAATTGATTTTGTAGTGCATGCAGTTGCTTTTTCAGACAAATCAGAATTATCAGGTGAATATTTAAATACAACTAGAGAAAACTTTTTAAGGAGTATGTTAATATCATGCTTTTCATTTACAGAAGTAGCAAAGGAAGCTTCAAAAGTAATGAAAGAAGGTGGAAGCTTACTCACATTAACTTATGAGTCTACTAAAGCGATTCCAAATTATAATGTAATGGGTGTTTGTAAATCAGCCTTAGAAGCAAGTGTTAAGTACTTAGCGAGAGATTTGGGTGCTAAAGGTATGAGGGTAAATGCTATCAGCGCTGGACCTATCAAAACATTGGCTGCATCTGCAATCGGTGATGCAAAATTCCTATACAAATGGAATGAAGATCATTCTTTCCTTAAGAGAAATGTAGATATCCATGATGTTGGAAATTCAGCATTATATCTACTAAGTGACCTTGCAAACGGTGTTACTGGTGAAATTCACTATGTAGATGCAGGATATAACAAAGTTGGAATGCCTGATCCAAAGAATATAAGTTAAAAAAATTAAAATAATAACTTATTCCCTGTTTATGACCCAGTTTTGAAAAACTAAAATCGACCAAATTAAACTTGAGTTATCAATACCATTTTTATGATCATTCCAAATTTTATTAATATTCTTAAAGTTTAATAAACCAGATTTATCAATATTTTTTTTAGATAACAAATCCTCTGACCAATCTAATAAGGGGTTTTTTACCCAATTTCCAATAGGAATAGAAAAACCTGCTTTAGGTCTATCAATTAAATTATTTGGTATTTTTTTATTTAATAATTCTCTTAAAATTATTTTACCCTTTGATCTGTTAATTTTTTTTTGAATAGGAAGGTTTATAGAAAATTCATATAAATCTTTATCTAAAAAAGGAGCTCGTGTTTCTAGACTATTTGCCATACTTGCTCTATCTACTTTAAAAAGTATATCATTAGGTAGATAATTTAAAGAATCCATATACATCATCTTTTCTTCTAAAGAATAATTTTTAATACTTTCATTTAAAAATTGCCTATCAAAAGTTTTCATAATTTTAGTTTTAGAAAATTTTTTCCCATCTTCAAAGAGATTCAAATTGTTATTATTAATTAAAAAACTAAATAAAAATTCAGAAAAGTCTAAATTTGGATCAATTCTATCTAAAAGTTTTTTTATTTTTTCATTTAAATAGAATTCTTTTTTATAATTTGGGAATACTTTAATTAAATTATTAATACGATTAATATTTTTTTCATCAAGGTTAGATAGAGATTTAGATATAACTTTTTTAAGAAATTTAGGTAATTTATAAAGTTTTGAAACATATTTAAGTTTGGTGTATCTGTTATAACCTCCAAATATCTCATCCCCAGCATCTCCAGTTAAAACCACTTTAACTTTTTTTCGAGCCAACCGAGATACATAATAAGTAGGTATAAATGAACTATCACCTAATGGTTCGTTTAAATTACTTATAATTTTTGGAATATCTTGAATAATACTATTTTCATTCAATATTAATTCTTCATGATCAGTAGAAAGATGTTTTGCTACTTCGCGTGCGTATTTTGACTCATCATGACTTTTATCCTCTGTACCAATACAAAATGTTTTAATTTTTTTAGAAGAAACTTCTTGTGCTTTTGCAGTAATTAATGAAGAGTCTATACCGCCACTTAAAAAAGTTCCCACTTCAACATCGGCAAATATCTGATTTTTGACTATTTCAGTAAGTTTGTCATCAAGCTCTAATGTATAATTTTCATTTTTATTGATATTTTTTATAAAACTAAGATTTTCTGATTTCCAATATTTGGAACAATTAATTTTAGGAATTTGATTTTTTTTGAATTTTATCTCTAAATAACTACCCGGCTCAACCTTAAAAATATTTTTAAAAATCGAATAATTATTATTAATAAAATTTAAATGAAAGAGATCGTTTAATGCTTCATCGTTAATGTCAAAATGAATTTCTCTAAATAATTTATCAAAAATTAAATCTGAACTAAAAACAAAACATTCTTTTTGAGGTATCCAACCATAATAAAGTGGTTTCTCACCAAATCTGTCTCTAGCTAAATAAAGAGTTTTTGAATTTCTATCCCATATTGAAAAAGCAAACATTCCATTAATTTTTTTTAGAGTTTGATCAATACCCCAAAAATCAATTGCTTGTATTAGTGTTTCAGTATCTGATGTACCTTTCCACTGATTAAATTTTTTTTGATTAAATAATTGCTCTCTTAAATTTAAATGATTGTAAATTTCACCATTAAATACAGTAGATAAATTTCCTGAAGCAGATACCATTGGCTGATGTCCTGTTTTAGATAAATCCAAGATAGATAATCTATTATGACTTAATACCAGATTATCATTATCATCTAATTCAATACCATTTGAGTCAGGTCCACGAGTGTGAAGTAATTCTATGGCTTTCTTTGAAATATTTATTTTTTCATTTCTGTCAACCTCAAAACTTTGAAATCCAAAAAAACCACACATTATTTAAATCTTTCCAAAAATTTTTTCATAAGAATTCTTCATCTTATAATTTGAAAAATTTTCTAAATATATTTTTCTTAATTGTGGCTCGTAAAAATAATGCTTCTTTTTTGAAAATTTATTAATGGCTTTTATAAATTCATTTTCATCAAAACATTTTATACCTATTTTTTTCTCAAACTTTTCATAACCAACGAAAGCTTCTTTTAATCCAATTACATGTTTTCCATGCATTAAACTTTCAGCAACTTTCGTTTTCATTCCCGAACCTTTAAAAATTGGAGCCACTATAAACAAAGCGTTCTTATAAAATTGATTTAGATTTTTAACATAGCCTTTAAATAAAACTTTTGGATTACTTGCAAACTTTTTATTCTTTAGATTTTTCCCAATCACATAAGTTTTTAAGTTAATTTTATTTATTATTTTATTTAAATACCACTCTAAACCAGATGCGTTTCCAAAAAAATTACTTCCAACAAATAATAAAAATTTATTTTTGTTAATTAAATTTTTGTATTTTTTAAAACTATCATCTATACACATAGGCACTATAAAAGATTTTTTTTTATAAAAATACTTCTCCATCATATGCTTATCTCTATTATTTAAATAAATTAGATAATTACTAAAGTACACACTTTGAAATTCACTTAACAAATTTATAAATAAAATATAAAAATTTCTTAAATTAAAAGATGTTTTTAATTTTTGTAAAAAAAAATTTGTTTCTACATTATGACAAAAAGTTACAACTTTAATGCTATTATCAGATATCTTTCTTGAAATTTTTCCTAGATTTGAACCATCAATAAATACATGAGTAATTTTTTTTTTTATTATTAAATTTTTTATTTTTTGTATTTTTTCTTCATTTACTCCATCTATATTTCCAGTAAGTGCAAATATAATTTTTTTTATTGAAATAATTTTTTTTTTTTCTAGCTTAAAAGTAAAAAAATTTTCTCTAAAGATGCTCTTTAAAACCTTTTCATTTAAATTTGTAAGATTTTTTCTTCCCCCAATTTGATCTTTATTTATTTTATTTGAAATAAATAAGATTTTTTTCTTATTAATAATATTTTTAATCATTATTCAAATATAACAGTTACGATAATAAACAAAAATTTGTCAACTATATTAAAATTTTATAGATAATTATTTATCTATATAAATTACTCCCTCTAAAATTTGTTTGGGAGGGGTAGGAAATTTAAATTTAAGAATTAATCGTTAATTGCTTGTTTAATCGAAAGCTTAACTTTACCTCTATCAAAACCAATTACTTTCACCTTTACTTCATCACCCTCTTTAACAACGTCAGTAACTTTAGCTACTCTTTTATCTGCTAGTTCGGAGATATGAACAAGTCCATCTTGTTTTCCTAAGAAATTAACAAATGCTCCAAACTCCATAATCTTCATTACTTTACCTGAATAAATTTTATTCAATTCAGCTTTTGCAGTAATATCTTTGATCATTTGCATTGCGATGTTTCTGGACTCTTCATCTGGAGCAGCAACAGTTACTACACCTTCATCATTTACATCTACTTTTGCACCTGATTTTTCAACTATCTCTCTGATTGTTGCACCACCTTTTCCAATTACAGCTGCAATGTCTTTTTTATCTACATTAACTTGTTCCATTTTTGGAGTGTGCTTTCCAACATCAGACCTTGAAGCTGATAATGCTTTATTCATTTCTGCTAAGATATGAACTCTTCCATCTTTAGCTTGACTTAATGCCTGCTCCATAATTTCAAATGTAATACCTGTGATTTTGATATCCATTTGAAGAGAAGTAATTCCATCTTTAGTTCCAGCAACTTTAAAGTCCATGTCGCCAAGATGATCTTCATCACCTAGGATATCTGAAAGGACGCTGAAATCATCACCTTCTTTAATTAATCCCATTGCAATACCAGCAACTGGCTCTTTAATCGGTACTCCTGCATCCATTAATGCTAATGATGTTCCACAAACAGTAGCCATTGAAGAAGACCCATTAGATTCTGTAATTTCTGAAACTACTCTAAAAGTATATGGAAATGCTTCTTTTGTTGGTAGTGAGGAATTAATTGCTCTCCAGGCTAATTTACCATGACCAATTTCTCTTCTACCTGTTCCAATTCTTCCAGTTTCTCCAACTGAAAAAGGGGGGAAATTATAGTGAAGCATAAATCGCTCTCTTTGAAGACCATCTAAACTTTCAATTCTTTGTTCATCATCAGATGTTCCTAAAGTTGCAACTACAATTGCTTGTGTTTCCCCTCTAGTAAATAATGCAGAACCATGAGCTCTAGGCAAAACACCAACTTCACACGAAATTGGTCTTACATCGGACAAACCTCGACCATCAATTCTGTTTTTATTTTTTAGAATGTCAGTTCTAACAATTGATTTTTCCAGATTTTTTAACTGACTGTTAACATCAAGATCTGTGTAGTTTTCATCTTCCTCATAAAGCTTTTTAGCTTTATCAGTAATCTCTGAAATTTGATTTGATCTATCTTGTTTGTCTCTTGTTGCAAAAGCTTTTTTAAGACCTTCTGTAAAAGTTTCTTCTAATTTTTTCTTAACTTCTGATAGATCTTTCTTTTCAACAACCCACTCAGGTTTTCTACATTCTTTTGCAAGTTCCTCAATCATCTCAATTACTGGGACAAATCCCTCATGACCAAATTTAACCGCGTTTAACATTTCTTCTTCTGTTAAACCACTTGCTTCAGACTCAACCATAAGCACAGCATCTTTTGTACCTGCTACAACTAAATCTAATTTTGATTTTTCTAAATCTGCTTTAGATGGGTTTAAAACATATTCTCCATCTATAAACCCAACTCTTGAAGCTCCCACAGGTCCCATAAATGGCATTCCTGATATAGCTAATGCTGCTGAAGATGCAGTGATTGATAAAATATCTGGTTCATTTTCTTTATCGTATGAAATTACTGTTGGTAATAACTGTACTTCATTTTTAAATTCATCAGGAAACAAAGGTCTGATTGGTCTATCAATTAATCTAGAGATTAATGTTTCGCTCTCCGTTGGTCTTGCTTCTCTTTTAAAATATCCACCTGGAATTTTTCCAGCTGCATAATATTTTTCTTGGTAATTTACAGATAATGGAAAGTAATCCATATCAGGATTTACTTTTTTTGCTCCTACTACTGTTGCTAGTACGACTGTCTCTCCACATGTTGCGATTATTGCACCGTCTGCCTGTCTTGCTACTTTACCTGTTTCTAAACTTATCTTCTTTCCCGCTACTTCAATTTCCTTCTTATATACTTTAAACATTTCATTTCCATTTCGTTTCGTTCGTTTCGTTCCATTCCGTTCTATCTATCTTGATTTCTATTTTCTTAAATTCAATTTCGACAGTACATTTTTGTAAGAATCCATTTTATTTTTTTTCAGGTATTCTAACAATTTTTTTCTCCTATTTACCGCTCTCAACAATCCAACAGATGAATGTTTATCTTTTTTGAATTGCTTAATATGTTTAGAGAGAGTTTCAATTTTCTCTGTTAGCAAAGCTACCTGTATCTCTGAAGATCCAGTATCTTTATCGTGTATTGCTAATTCTTGTGCCTTTTTGTTCATGCCTCTTTCTTCCTATTTATTTGTTTGTTTTATTAAGTTTTCTATTTTTTCCGCATACTCAAAAGATTCATCTTTTCTAAAAAGTAATTTTGGTAAAAATTTCATAACCACTTTTTGTGATAAAATTTTTCTAATTAAAAATGAGTATTCCTTTAGAACACTAATTATTTCGTCCGCATCTTTTCCACCTAATGGAAGAACATATGCTTTAGCAATTTTTAAATCAGAACTCATTCTAACCTCAGTAACCGTTATAGTGTTTGTTTCTAAATTCGGCAGCTTAGCCTCATTTCTTATAAAAATCATGCTTAAAGACTGCTTAATCATTTCACCTACTCTTAACTGTCTTTGTGACACTGGTTTTCCTATTTTATCTGCCATTAAATTGACCTTTCAGTAGATGTAACACTAAATGCTTCTATTGTGTCATTTTTTTGGAAATCCATATAATCTTTAACGGTTATTCCACATTCTTGACCATCACTTACCTGTTTAACTTGGTTTTTTTCTCTAAATAATGTTGAAACTTTTCCAGTATATATAATAGCACCATCTCTAATAATTCTTACATCTGAAGTACTATTAATTTCTCCTCCAGTTACTTTTGAGCCAGCAACTTTTCCTGCACCTGAAACTTTAAATATTTCCAAAATTTGTGCTGTACCAGTAATATTTTCTTGTACATCAGGAGACAATAATCCTGACATTCTTTGTTTAATGTAATCCAAAACTTCATAAATAATATTGTATGAAGATATTTTTATCTTCTCATTTTCAGCAAGTTTTTTGGCCTCTTTGCTTGGTTTAACATTAAAAGCTATTAATACTGCATTTGAAGCTTTAGCTAATGTAACGTCTGTTTCTGTTACCATTCCAATATCTGCTAAAATTATTTTAGGTTTAACTTCATCATGTTTAATTTGACTAATTGCATTTTTGATTGCTTCAGATGATCCGTGAACATCAGATTTAATAATTAAATTTAGTTCCTCTGTAGATTTATCTGAAAAAGCTGAGTCTTGAGTAGCAAACGTCAGTAGATTTTTTCCATCCTTACTCTCTTGAGCTCTATTTTCACTCAGTGTCTTGGCTTCTTTTTCTGTATCAAGAACAATAAAATCATCTCCAGCTTTTGCTGCACCATTTATTCCTAAAATTTCAACTGGAGTTGAAGGTGAGGCTTGATTAATATTTTGACCTTTGTCATTAATTATGGCTCTAACTTTTCCCCATTTTAAACCACTTACAAAGAAATCACCTCTTTTGAGTGTTCCAGTAGTAACAATTATATTTGCAACAGGACCTCTACCCACATCAATTTTAGACTCTAAAACTATACCTGTAGCTTTGGACTCATAGTCTGTTTTAAGATCTAAAATCTCAGCTTGAAGAATTATAGACTCAACTAATTTATCTAAGTTATGCTTTGTTTTAGTTGAAATTTCAACCATTAAAGTATCTCCAGATAAATCTTCTGCGATTAGTTCATGTTCTAATAGTTGATTTTTAATTTTTTGTGGATCTGCTTCTGGTAAATCACATTTGTTTATCGCTACAACTATTGGAACATTTGCAGCTTTAGCATGTTTAATAGACTCAACAGTTTGAGGTTTAACTCCATCATCTGCAGCAACGACTAAAACAACCACATCGGTTAATTTTGATCCTCTTGCCCTCATCTCTGTAAAAGCAGCATGGCCTGGTGTATCAATAAATGTTAATTTATTATCTTGGCTTTCAATTTGATAAGCTCCAATATGTTGAGTTATTCCACCAAATTCACCTGAAACTACATTTGCACTTCTAAGAACATCTAATACTGATGTCTTACCATGATCAACATGTCCCATAACTGTAACTATTGGTGGTCGATTTTTTAAATTTTCTGATCTTGAAGCTTTTATTTTTTGAATTATTTCTTCTGCTTTTTCTTCTCTAATTGGGTTGTGACCAAATTCTTTAACTAAATATTCTGCAGTATCTGCAGCTAAAGTTTGATTGATAGTCACAGTAACGCCCATGCCAAATAAATGCTTAATTACATTACTTGATTGTTCTGCCATTCTGTTTGCTAATTCTCTTACTGTGATTGCTTCAGGAATATTAACGTCTCTTTTAATTGGTTTTAAATTTTCTTGAGAATCATCTTTTGAAGCATTTTTAATCTCTTTTTGCCTTGCTCTTTTAACTGATGCTAAACTTCTTTGTTTTGCATCGATCTCATCACTTAACGCTCTTGAAACTGTTAATTTTAATTCTCTTTTCTTCGTACCTAATTTTAAAGTCTTTTTATCTTTATTTTCGGTATCTCCTTTAAGTCTTTTGGTAGCTCTTTGTTCTGCTAATTTTCTCTTTTCAAAATCATTTGTTATTGGGGGTGATTTAGGATTAAATGAAGGTTTTAATGGTGCTCCTCTTTTGAAAGTTGAAGGTGTTTTTGGCTTATTTGTACTTGATCTAAATGATCCACCTCTAATCGAGAATTTTTCAGTTTGTTTTTCAATTACTACAGAATTTTTTCCTTGAGTTTTAGCAATCTCAATGTTCTTGATTGATTTTTTGGCTGAGCCTGAAATTGTTAATTTTGTTTTTTTCTCCATACCTCATCACTCAATCTTTATAAACAATGTTTCGCGCAGACATAATTAATTCATCCGCTTCTTCTTTTGATAAAGCAAAATCTTCCAGATAACCTTGGATTTTCACTCTCTCACCTTTAACCACATCATAACCACCAGTTAATTCATCAGATGCTAAATCTGCAAAATCTTCTAAACTTAGAATTTTTTGTTCACCAAGTGTGACTAACATGCCTGGGGTTAATCCCTTTAAATTAATCAAGGCATCTTCAAGACCTAATTCTTTAATTCTCTGAGAAATATCCTCCTGATCCTTTTCATGAAACTCTTTAGCTCTTTCTATCAATGCTTTAGCAGTATCTTCTTCTATACCTTCTATCTTCATTAAATTTTCAGCTGAACTATCTTTGATATCATCAATAGTTGAAAAACCTTCGGCAACAAGTAACTGACCCAACGTCTCGTCTAACTCTAAATTTTTTACAAAGTTCTCTGTTTTTTCTTTAAATTCTAACTGACGTCTTTCAGAGTCCTCCGCATCTGTCATTATATTAATTTCATAATTTAAGAGTTTCGTCGCAAGTCGAACGTTTTGACCTCTTCTTCCAATTGCTTTACTTAAATTTTCTTCAGTTAGAATTACATCAAGTTTTTTTCTTTCGCTATCAACGTTAACTCTTTGTACTTCAGCTGGAGATAAAGCATTCGAAACTAAAATAGCAGGATCTTCTGACCAATTAACTATGTCAATTTTCTCTCCTTGAAGCTCATTAACTACAGCTTGAACTCTTGAACCTCTCATACCCACACAAGCACCAACTGGATCTAAAGATGTATCAACTGCTTTCACACATATTTTAGCTCTACTTCCAGGATCTCTTGAAGAGGATTTAATTTCTATTAGTCCATCATAAATTTCTGGAACCTCTTGAACAAAAAGTTTCTCCATAAATTTAGGATGAGCTCTAGATAAAAATATTTGTTGCCCTCTAGGCTCTCTTCTTACATCATTGCAATAGGCTTTAATACGATCACCTGCTTTAATATTTTCACGAGGAATCAATTCGTTTTTTTGAATTATTGCTTCAGTTCTTCCTAGATCAACGATTACATTTCCAAATTCCAATCTTTTGACAATCCCACTTAAAATTGAATCTTTCTTATCAATAAAATCATTAAATTGTCTTTCTCTTTCAGCCTCTCTTACATTAAAACTAATTACTTGCTTTGCAGTTTGCGCAGCTATTCTTCCAAAATCAAATGAAGGGAGCGGCTGTAATACTTCGTCGCCAATAGACTTATCTTTGTTTAATTCATTTAAATTAATTGCATCCTCCAATTTTATCTCGGTATTTGCATTTTCAGGATTTTCGGAAATTATCAATTTTCTAAAAAGCTCAATATCTCCATTGTCCCTATTTATAGAAACTTTAATTTCATTTTCCTGTCCAAATTTTGATTTTGCTGCTTTAGCAATACCAGTTTCCATTGAACTTATAATTAACTCTTTATCAATTGATTTTTCCAAAGCTACAGCTTCAGCAATTCTTAATAATTCAAGTTTATCTGCTCTTTTATTCAACATAATTTTGTTTGCTCCAAAAAAAAATGGGCTAATGCCCATTTTGTAAAGTTCAATAATGTTATTGCAATATAGTAAAGTTTTTTTTTAATTCAACAGAAACTATTTAGAAAAAACGTTAGTTTTATCAGTTTTTTCCCATGAAAATGAACCATTTTCTTCAGGTGCTCTACCAAAGTGACCATAAGCAGATGTTTTTTCATATATTGGTTTATTTAATTTTAACATTTCTCTGATACCTCTGGGGCTCAAATCAAAGTTTTCTTTAATCTTTTCTACAACAAATTTATTTTTATCTAGATCGTTATCAAACAAATCGACATAAATGGACAATGGTTTTGATACACCAATTGCATAAGCTAACTGAATTAAACATTTTTCAGCAATTTTAGAACCAACAACATTTTTAGCTATATATCTTGCTGCATAAGCTGCTGATCTATCAACTTTAGTTGGATCTTTTCCAGAGAAAGCACCACCACCATGAGGTGCAGCTCCACCATAAGTATCAACAATAATTTTTCTACCTGTTAAACCACAATCTCCATCCGGACCACCAATTACAAAATTTCCTGTCGGATTAACATAGAACTCATCCTCATTAAAACCATCAAGAAAATTCCCAGGAATTGATTTTAACATATAAGGTCTAAGTAAATCTCTGACTTGCGATTGATTAACATCTGGTGAATGCTGTGAAGAGATAACTACAGATTTTACTTTTGAAGGTTTTCCATCTACATACTCGAATGTTACCTGGCTTTTAGAATCTGGTTCAATATTTTTTAATTTTCCCGATTTTCTATCTTCAGCCATTAATCTTAAAATTTTATGAGAATAATGTATAGGTGCTGGCATTAAAACATCTGTTTCATTACATGCATATCCAAACATAATACCTTGATCTCCAGCTCCTTCATCTTTGTTGCCAGAGGAATCTACACCCATAGCAATATCAGCTGATTGGGAATGTAAATGACTTTCAATTTTTGTTGCTTCTTTCCAAGTAAATCCTTCTTGGTCATAACCAATATCTTTTATACAATTTCTTACTTTTTCAATTAATTCATCTTTTTTAATTTCTGTTCCTCTTACTTCACCAGCTAAAACAACTTTATTTGTCGTAGTTAGCGTTTCGCAGGCAACTCTAGAATATGGATCTCCAGAAATAAAACTATCTACAACCATATCTGAAATCCTATCAGACACTTTGTCTGGATGGCCTTCTGAGACAGACTCACTTGTGAAAAGATAATTTTTTAAATTACTCATTTTTAAGTTTCTTAAATGAAAATATTAAAAAAATATACAACAAAATTATAAATCCAAAAATTTTATTTCCAAATTTAGCAAATAAAGTCATCCCCATTTTCCGTGACTCGCTTAAATCTAAATAACCAGATTTATTTATATTAACTTTTTGCTCAATAATTCCCATTGGGTTAATAATTGCTGTTACCCCATTATTTGCAGACCTTAAAACATATTTTCCACTCTCTATAGCTCTAAAAATACTATGAGTGAAATGTTGTTCTGGGCCAATTGATTTACCAAACCAACCATCTTCAGAAATATTTACAATATAATCAAATTTACTATTTGTGAAAATTTTACCTGAATAAATTATCTCGTAACAAATAAGGGGCAATATTTTCACCGATAAATTATTATATCTCAGATCAATTATGTTTCTTTCTTCACCTTTTGAATATGATTGGTAGTCATTAGTAATTGTTTTTAAGCCAATACTTTTTAATAATTTTTCAAAAGGTAAAAATTCTCCAAAGGGAACAAGATTAATTTTTTTATATGAATTTATTACATTGAGGTTATGGTCAAGAATAGATAATGAATTAAAATATTTTACTGTCTTGTTTTTATCTTCTTTGCTATTAATTCCAATTGCTAGCAAATGATTTTCATTGAATTTATTTTCAAATAACCATTTGTATTCTTTTAGTTGGTCTTGTGAAATACCTGGAATTATACCTTCTGGCCAAATAAAAATTATTTTTTCATTTTTTTTAGGAGAGCTGATTTCAATTAGCTCTTCTATTGCTGATATCGGATCAATATTATTATAAAATCTATCTATACTTATATTTGAACTCAAAATTCTTAGTTTATAGTCAAGATTTTTTACTTTTTGATTGTTAAATTTTTCTAAATTTTGTGAACCAAGTAAATAAAATGAAATTGTTGTAATAAGAAATGCAACACAAACACTAATATCTTTTTTATTTTCTCTTAAAATAAATATTGATGGACTTGTAAATAATGAAATACAGAAAAGATTAAAGCTATAAGTACCTATAATTGATGTAATGTTTAAAATTTCGATTTGATTAGAGAAACTGTATGCAATTAAATTCCAAGGGAAACCAGTGAGTATTGATCCTCTCAAAAATTCTACTATTCCAAATATCAAAGAAAAAAGGAAAAATGAGCTCAAATTTTTATTTGGTTTTAAAACTGCAAATAAATAAGCAACTAAACCATAAAACAATGCTAAGAAACCAGGTATTAATAATATTGTAAAAGGTATTAAAAACTTAAAATTTTGATCAAACGTTAATGATATTGAGATCCAATATAAATTACTTATAAAATAACCAAACCCAAATAACCAACCATAAAGAAAAATTATTTTTTTATTTTTATAAAACTCAATTTTTTTTATTAAAAAAATATAGAATAAACTAAAAGTTAAAAAATTTATTATAACATAATTAAATGGAGGTAAACTTAAGGAAGTCAGCACTCCTAATAAAACTAAATAAATTAATTCAATATAAAATTTGTTTTTCAATTTAATTTATTTTTGATTTTACAGATTTAAATAATATATTTTCCTCTTTTATCATTTTGGAATAATCTTTATTTTTTTTATGATCAAAACCTAAAAGATGAAGAAAACCATGTATTAATATTTTAGCAACTTTTTCTTTAAAAGATTTTAAATCTTGTGATCTTGGTTTGTCTAGATAATTATAGCTGATGATAATGTCTCCCAAATAAGTATTTTTTTTAATTTTTATTTTTTTATCCAATGGAAAAGATAAAATATCGGTAGATTTATTTTTTTTTCTAAAAACCTTATTTAATTTTTTAATATTCTTATTATTTGAAAGTAATAATGTGAAAGTTACTTTTTTATTCAAAAATTTATATTTTTTTGGAAAAGCTTTACATATTTTTTTAAAAAAAAAATCCTTATTTTTAAGCCTTTTTGACCAAGCCTTCTCCTCTGAGAAGACATTAATACTAATCATTATTTGAGTATGCTTTAACTATTTTTGAAACAAGTGGATGTCTAACTACATCAGAGTGATCAAAATCAACTATAGATATTTCCTTTAAATGTCCAAGCAACTCTTTTGATCGGACCAATCCTGACATACTTTTATTTGTTAAATCAATTTGAGAAGGATCTCCATTAACAACTATTTTTGAATTTTCTCCAATACGTGTTAAAAACATTTTAATCTGAGTATCCGTAGCATTTTGCGCTTCATCTAAAATTGCAAACGAATTTTTAAGAGTTCTACCTCTCATAAAAGCTAAAGGCGCAATCTCTATATCTCCAATCTCAATCATTCTCTGTATTTTTTCAAAGTCGAAGAGATCATATAAAGAGTCATATAAAGGTCTAAGATAAGGATCTACTTTTTCCTTCATATCACCTGGTAAGAATCCCAAACGCTCACCCGCTTCTACAGCCGGTCTTGAAAGAATAATTCTCTCAATCTTTTTTTCTAAAAGCATAGTTAAACCTACAGCTACTGCCAAAAAAGTTTTTCCTGTTCCTGCTGGTCCGGCTGAAATTACGATATCACTCTCTCTCAGAGCTCTCACATAACTTTTTTGTTTTTCAGATCTAGGAATTATGGATTTCTTGGGGGTTTTGATAATGTCTGTAACATTATTATTTTTTACTTTTTCATTAATCATAAAGTTATCAACTGATGAAAGTATATCTTTATTCTCAATACTTCCATTATTAATAAACTGATTAGCTAAAAATTGAATAGCGTTTTTAATTTTTTCATTCTTTTCAGGTGTTGATTTAATTAAAATTGAATTTCCCCTTGAATATAGGCTACAATTTGTAATTTTTTCTAATTCTTGTAAATTTTTATTAAATTCTCCAACAACACCCATTAACAAGTTATTGTCATGAAATATAACGCTTAAAGAATTGTTATCAGAATAAACAAATTTTAAAGACTGATCGATATTTTTTTTAGTTATTACACTCAAGTTCTATGCAACCTTCTGTTCTGAATTAGCTATAATTTCACCGAATAAAGTGTTTCTGTTACTATCTTTAATTTTTACCTTCACTATTTTACCAATGTCATTCTTTTTACCATTAAAAATTACAGATGTCATATACTCAGATCTACCAAAAGCTTTACTTTTATCGTCGGTTAAATTTTCAACCAAAACATCAATAACTTTACCCTCCAATGATTTGTTCATTTCGATTTGATTTTCGAATAAGATGATTTGAATTTTTTCTAATCTTTCAACAGAAATTTTTTTTTTAATTAATTCTAAATTTTCAGCGACTGTTCCAGGTCTTGGACTAAATATAAATGAATAAGAGTTAATAAATTTAATCCTTTCAATTAATCTAATAGTATCCTTAAAATCCTGATCTTCTTCACCAGGATAACCTATTATAAAATCACTTGAAAATTCTATATTTGGATTAATTTCTTTTAATTTATCAAAAGTGCTTAAATATTCCTCAATAGTATGTTTTCTATTCATCGACTTTAAAATTTTATTAGATCCACTTTGAACAGGTAAATGCACAAGTGGCATTAACTTTTTAGAAGTTTTATATGCTTCAATCAAATCCTCTGTCATATCTTTTGGGTGAGATGTTGTATATCTAACTCTCTTAATTTCAGATAATTTTTCAATATTTAAAATTAAATCTGATAATCTGTTCCCTTGATTACTATAAGCATTCACATTTTGACCGAGTAAAATTATTTCTCTTGCACCATTATCAACTAAATATTTTGCTTCATCCAAAATTTGTTTAAATGGTCGAGAATATTCTGGCCCTCTTGTGTATGGGACTACACAAAAATGACAAAACTTATCGCACCCTTCCTGAATAGTTAAGAAAGACGAAACTTTTCCAGCTTCATTTTTTATTTTACTCAAATATTTAAACTTTGAAACTGCATCAAATTCAGTTTCTTCAATCTTTTTCTTTTTTTTAGTATAATTCAAAATTGTATCATTAATTTTATGATAAGCTTGGGGACCAATAACTAAATCTATGTAAGGTTCTCTTTTAAGCATCTCTTGATTTTCTGCTTGAGCGACGCACCCTGCAATAATCACCAATGGCTTTTTTTTAGATCTAAAAATTTTTTTTACTCTACCTATTTCATGATAAACTTTTTCTTTTGCCTTGTCTCTGATATGACATGTGTTTAAAAGATAGCAGTTTGCTTCTTCATATTTTTCTGTTTTTTCATAACCAATTTTTTTAACTGAATCGTATATTCTATTGGAGTCATACTCATTCATTTGACATCCAAAAGTTTTAATAAATATTTTTTGATTCATAATTATTGGGATTTTTTCTTAACCCCATATAATTCTAATTTATGATCTACTAATTTATATCCATATTTTTCTGCAACTTTTTTTTGCAGCTTTTCAATTTCTTCGTCTACAAATTCAATAATTTCACCAGTTTTCACATCTATTAAATGATCGTGATGGCCTTCATTAAGCTCCTCATATCTTGCTTTTCCACCCTTAAACTCATGCTTTGTTAATATTCCAGACTCTTCAAATAATTTTACCGTTCTGTAAACAGTTGCAATACTTATTTTTGAATCAATTTTAGATACTCTATTATATAGCTCATCTACATCCGGATGATCACTAGACTCTGACATTACCTGGGCAATTACTCTCCTTTGATCAGTTAATTTAACCCCTTTAGCTAAACATTTTTGCTCTATTGTTTCTGACATAAAATAATTTTAACTTAAATAAATAGGGTTAATCAAATTTTTTTTAATATTAAATTTATCGCACAAATCAGGGATATTTTCGTATTTTATGTCTTTTTCACCTTTAAAATCTCGGATGCTGTAACAATAGTAATCAATATTATTAGTTAAATTAAATGCTTTAACTATAGAAAGTGAATTTCGTATTCCTGCAAAGCTTCCAGGCCCTCTATTTAAATAAATTGTATTAATGTTTTTTAAGCTTAATTGATGAGAATTTAAAAAATCATTAATAATCAAAGTTAATTTTTCATAATTAAATTTAGTATTCTCTTTAGTAATATTATAAATATCATTATTAGTAATGATCATTAAAAAAATTTTTTCACTAGCTACATCAATTATCAGCTTATTCATAATTATTTTATTTTCTAATGTAAGTTCTAAATCAGATGAAAATAATATCAAATACTATTCCAATGATGAAGGAATTCTATCAATAATGTATCATCGTTTTAATGAAAATAAGTACCCTTCGACCAATATTAAAATGGATATTTTTATGGAACATATGAATATTATCAGAAGCTCAAATTTTGATTTTCACAATCCTAATAATTTTGCAGAACAATTTAACATTCCAAAAGCGAAAAAAAAAATTCTCATAACTATAGATGATGCTTTCGAATCTTTTTATACTGAAGCATGGCCCTATCTAAAAAAAAATAAAATTCCTTTTATTTTATTTGTTTCAACTGAACCAGTAGGAAAAAGAGGTTACATGACCTGGGAACAAATTAAAGAGATTGAAAGTAATGATTTTGCAAATATAGGTCATCATTCACATACTCATGAATATCTTATAGATGTAAGTAATGAAGAGTTTATTTTAGATATTGAAACAGCTAATAAAATTTTTGTAAGAGAACTTGGTTATATACCTAGCCTATTCTCATATCCTTTTGGTGAATACTCTAAATTTATGAAAGACTATATATCTAAAAATTTCAAATATGCTTTTGGTCAACATTCTGGTGTAATTGATTTAAATAAAGATAAATTTGAATTACCTAGATTTCCAATTAATGAAAAATACGGAGAGTTAAAAAGATTTAAATCAATAATAAATTATTTTCCTCTTGAATATAAAAAAATATTTCCCGAGGAAAAACAGTTGTTCGAAAACACAAACCCTCCAAGTTTCAAAGTTGAATTTTTCAAGGAGCAAAAAAATTTATCTAATATCAATTGTTATTCTAATGAGGGAGATGTTTGGGAAAAATCAAAAACAAGCTTTGCCAACAACTCTTTAACGATTGAATTTAGAGAACCATTCAAACCAAGAAGAGGTAGAATTAATTGTTCTCTGAATGATAATGGAAAATGGAGATGGTTTGGTGTTCAATTCCCTATAAAAGTAGATAAAAATTAAATCAAACTTTCTAATTCTTTGCTTGAAGGTAATAATCTTGCTTCATCAAAATCTTTTAAATTGTTCTGTTCAATGATTTTTTGTAAAACCTCAATATATTGACTTCCAGTTTCTGCATATTTATCTAAATATTTAGACAAAATTAAACTATCTAAAGGTTTATTTTGATTTCTAAGTTCTGTTCTCGCTTTTCTTAAATTTTTATACGTTGAGTGTGTATTTAAATTTCTTAAATATGCTCTTACAGATAACTGCAAGCTATGAAATTTCATAACTTTATGATCTTTACCTTTATCAGCATTTTTAGGTTTTAATCCTTCTCCAGACCATGTCCATTGTCCAAATAAAGCATTACCCTTTAAAGCAAATCTTGAAGTACCCCAGCCAGTTTCTTTAGCAGCTTGAGCTATTGCTAATGAAACTGGTATTTCATCCATTCTTACTTTCAAAGTAGATAAATCATTTTTCCTTACACCATATTGTTTATACTTTTTTTCTAACCATTTTTTTTCAATAACAGTGTTGCTATTTTTATTTAAAATTGTGAATAATCTTTTTCTATCAACTCTAATTTTATTGTTTTCCTTAACTATTAAAGGGAGAACAATTTTTATGAACATATCTTTTCTTTTTTTAGTGTTTCCAATATTTTTAATTTCATTCGGTAGAAGGCCAATATCTATTGGTTTTACTAATTTTGTATCCCTTACATCTTTTAAATTATAATTTACCTCTTTAAATAATGAATCGATCTCAATTGTTGTATATCTGACTAGATTAATTTCAGAATTATTTTCTTCTAAAATATCATATAATAAATCTCTTTCATCAGCATCTGCTGTTGAATCTTCCTCAATTAATTTATCTTTATTTAATGTATTATTTAAAATGTTTTTTGAATTATTGGTAAATTCTTTGTTATTAAAATTTTTATATGTAAAATTAATAATTATCGGCGCTACATAAAAGAATGAAATTACAATGAAAGAACTTAAAAAAAACCTTGAAACTATATTAAAGCTTTTACTTTTTAAAAAACCTAATTTTTTAAATTTTCTCATAATTTATTATTGTATAGCAACAACCTCTTTTACCTCTGGTAAATAATGACATAAAAGATTTTGAACACCTTGTTTTAAAGTCATTGTTGAACTAGGACAACCTGAACAACTCCCTTGTAATTGTACCTTAACAATTCCGTCCTTAAATTCTTTAAATTTTATATCTCCACCGTCTCTAGCAACGGCAGGTCTTATTTTTTCTTCTAAAATTTTTACAATTTTTGATTCAATTTCACTTAAATCTAAATCTTCTTCTTTTATATTTTCATCAATTACAAACTCTTTACCATCTGAGTAAAAATCATTTATTAGAGAAATTACGATATGTTTTATTTCGTCCCACTTAATATTTTCTTTTTTATTTACTGAAATAAAATCTTGACCTAAAAAAATACCCTCAACACCGTTTATTGACAAAATATTTCTCACCAATTCATTTTGCATATCTTCTTTATTGGTAATTTCATAAGGACCGCTGTTTGAAACTTTCTTCCCAGGAAGAAATTTCAAAGAATTTGGATTTGGTGTTACTTCTGTTTGCACGAACATAAATTATATATAGTGAATATTTTAAAAATTAAAACTTGATAATAAATTTTTATCAAAAACCTACTATTTCTTTTATTCTTTCAATCTTTTTAGATGCAATTAAATTAGCTTTTTCAACTCCATCTAGAAGAATTTCATCTAAATAACTTTTATCTCCTAAAAGTTTTTTTATCTCATTAGAAATAGGTTCAATTTTTTTGACAAGCTCTTCTCCTAATTGTTCTTTAAATTCTGAAAAGTTTTTACCTGCAAAATTTTTTAGTGAATTTTCTAATGTAGAATTAGTTAAACTTGAATAAATTGCTAAAAGATTTTTCGCTTCTAATCTTTCATCAAGCTCCTTTATATCTTGAGGCATAGGCAAAGGATCAGTTTTCGCTTTTTTGATTTTGTTTATTATTTGATCTTTGTTATCTGTTAAATTTATTCTACTTAAATCTGATAACTCTGATTTACTCATTTTTTTGGAACCATCTTTTAAACTCATTATTCTTGAAAATTCTTTTTGAATTAAAGGTTCAGGAGCTTGTAGAAAATTTTCTACTTCAAAATCGTTATTAAATTTTTGAGCTATATCTCTACATAACTCTAAATGTTGCTTTTGATCATCACCTACAGGAACATGAGTAGCATCATATAAAAGAATATCAGCTGCCATTAAAACTGGATAAGAGTACAATCCTATGCTTGCTTTTTCTTTATCTTTACCGGCTTTCTCCTTGAATTGAGTCATTCTATTCAACCAGCCCATTCTAGCAACACAGCTTAATATCCATGCTCCTTCTGCATGAGCAGCGACTCTAGATTGATTAAAAATTATACTTTTTTCTGGATCTATTCCGCTTGCTATAAAAGTTGCAACAGTTTCCTGGATATTATTTTTTAATTCTTTAGGATCTTGTCTTACTGTAATGGCATGTAGATCAACTACACAAAAAATACATTTATTATCTTTATCGTTATTTAAGTCTACAAAGTTTTTTATGGCACCTAAATAATTTCCTAAATGAAGGTTGCCTGTAGGCTGAACACCAGAGAATATTTTTTTACCCATAAATTTAATACTTTAATTTAATATCATTCATTTGAAAAGCTTTGATGAAATAACACACAATTAAATAAAACAATAATCCTAATATAACAGATAAAACTAAATAAAAAGATTTAATTGATTGATTAAATGCTAATTCGTTTTGGAAAAAATTTAAAATAAAGTTAAAAAATAAACCCATCATAATTGATGCAAAAATTATTTTAATAAATTTAATAAAAAATATTTGGTTAAAATAAAATAATTGTCGATTTTTTAAAAATAAAAATAACAATATTGAATTAAACCAAGATGAAATAGATGTTGCAATTGGAATTATTATAAAACCAATTTCACTAAAATAATACAAACTGATAAAAATATTAACCAATACAGAGATCAATGAAATGTAAAATGGAGTTTTGGTATCATGGTTTGCAAAGAAAAAACTTGAAAAAACTTTTATTAATGCAAAAGCAGGCAGACCTAAAGCAAAATAATATAAAGCTAAGCTTGAGTTGCTCACTGAATTCTCATTGAAAGATCCGTAACCAAATAAAGCTGAAATAATTTGCTCTGATCCTATAATTAAAGCGATAGTTGCTGGAAGACTTAAGAATAAACTTAATTCAAGAGCTTTATTTTGTATAAGCAAAATCTTATTTTTTTTTCTAGATTGAATATGTTTTGAAAGCTGTGGAAGTATTACAACACCAATCGCAATACCAGCTATAGCTAGGTTAATTTGATAAATTCTGTCAGCATAATACAAATAAGAAACCGCACTTGCTTGAAATGATGCAATTATTGTACCAATTAAAATATTAATTTGAGTGACACCTGATGAAAAAATACTTGGTAAAAGTTTTTTAAAAAAGAATTTAACTTTGTTACTTACTTTTAATTCAAAACTAAATTTAAGTGAGTAATATTTTGATACATATTGATATAAAAATATTAATTGTAAAAAACCAGCTACAGAAACACCATAAGATAGATAATATACTATCTGATCACCTAGATTTTTTGAAAAAATTAATACTAAAATTAAAACAATATTCAATATTATTGGAGCTGCAGCAGCAGCAGCAAATTTATTGTGTGAATTTAGGATTGCAGAAAAAAATGAGGCCAAACAAATAAAAAATAAAAAAGGAAAAGTAATTCTAGTTAAATTAATTGCTACCTCCATTTTTTCTAAATCACCCACAAATCCAGGGGCAATAATTGAAACAAATGCAGGCATAAAAATTTCAATTATTATTGTTAAAAATAACAACCCTAAAAAAAGGAGATTAAAAATATCGTTAGCAAATTTATTTGATTGTTTCTTTCCCTTAGTGATTTCTGATGAATAACTTGGAACGAATGCTGCATTAAAGGTGCCTTCCGCGAACAATCTTCTAAAAGTATTTGGAATTCTAAATGCTACAAAAAAAGCATCAGCCAGCATCCCCGTTCCTAGAAAAATTGCTATTAAAATATCTCTTAAATAACCGAGTAATCTACTAATGATAGTATAAAAACCAAATGTGCCTGTTGACTTAAGTAAGTTCATAAATCATATTAGTCTTAATTTTACCCCAATTGTACACTTATTGTTATCAGAAATGAAAAAAACAAAAATCGATCATTACACAGATAAAGAAGCTTTAGATTTTCATAAAGACAAAAAACCTGGCAAGATTGAGATTATTTCTTCAAAAAATATGACAACTAAGCGTGATCTCGCTTTAGCATATTCTCCAGGAGTTGCTGCTCCTGTAAAAAAGATAAGTGAAAACCCAGAAGCGGCGTATGATTACACAAGTAAAGGAAATCTGGTTGCTGTAATTAGTAATGGCTCAGCAATTCTTGGAATGGGCAATTTGGGTGCTCTAGCGTCGAAGCCTGTAATGGAAGGAAAGGCTGTTTTATTTAAAAGATTTGCAGACATAGATTCAATCGATTTAGAAATAGATTGTAAAGACTCAGAAGAAATAATTAACTCAATAAAGAATTTTGCTCCAAGTTTTGGTGGAATAAATTTAGAAGACATAGCAGCCCCAGATTGTTTTATAATAGAACAAAAATTAAAAGAAATTTTAGATATTCCAGTTTTTCATGATGATCAGCATGGAACAGCAATTATAACAACAGCAGCATTATTAAATGCTTTAGATATTTGTGGTAAATCAATAGAGAAAATTAAAGTTGTAGTTAACGGTGCTGGAGCATCAGCACAAGCTTGTAGTGAGTTATTTAAAAACTCAGGAGTGAAATCTGAAAATATAATAATGCTAGACAGAAAGGGTGTTATTTATGAAGGAAGAACTGAGGGAATTGATCAATGGAAATCTAGATATGCTATTAAAACTAAACATAGAACTTTAGAGGATGCTGTTAACGGTGCAGATGTTTTTTTAGGATTATCTGCAAAAGGTGTCCTAAAAAAAGAGATGGTTAAATCTATGGCAAAAAATCCAATTATATTTGCTTGTGCTAATCCTGATCCAGAAATTACCCCAGAAGAAATTAGTGAGGTTAGAAGTGATGCAATTGTTGCAACAGGGAGATCAGATTACCCTAATCAAGTAAATAATTTAATTGGGTTTCCATATATCTTTAGAGGAGCTTTAGATGTTAGATCCAAAACGATAAATGAGGAAATGAAAGTTGCTGCAGCAAATGCAATAGCTAAGCTTGCAAGAGAAGATGTTCCTGATGAAGTGGTTGCTGCTATGGGTGGAGAAAGACCTCATTATGGAAAAGATTATATTATTCCATCTACATTTGATCCAAGATTAATTAGTGTAATACCTGCGGCTGTAGCAAAAGCAGCTATAGATAGTGGAGTAGCTAGAAAAAATATAGATGATTTTGAAATTTATAAAGATCAACTAAAACAAAGATTAGACCCAACAGTAACCATCATGCAAGGTATAAATTCATTTATTAAGAAAAATCAGAAAAGAATTGTTTTTGCAGATGGTGAAGATGAAAATACTTTAAAAGCTGCAATTGCATTTAAAAACTCAAAATTAGGTATTCCAATTTTAGTTGGTAAAGAGAGTAAAATCAAAGAACAGATTAAAAATATTGGTTATAGCGAAAATTTTGATATTGAAATTGTTAATTCAAAAGATGAAGAAAAAAGAAAAAGATACGTTAAGCATTTATTTGAAAAATTACAAAGAGAGCAAGGATTATTAGAACGAGATTGTGACAGAATGATTAGAAATGATAGAGTTGTCTGGGCCACAAGCATGGTTGCCTGTGGTGATGCCGATGGTGCCGTAACAGGCAATACAAGAAGATTTGGTGCTTCTTTTGAAAAAATCAAACAAGTTGTAGACGTTAGGAAAGGAGAAATAATGTTTGGATTAAACATGATCGTTCATAAAGGAAGAACTATTTTTGTTGGCGATACAAGCGTTCATGAATATCCCACATCTGAACAAATGGCAGAAATAGCAATATCCACAGCAAGAGTGGTTAGACTTTTCGGATTTGATCCTAAAGTTGCTTTTGTTTCACACTCAACTTTTGGACAACCTCTTACAAATAGAACAAAACATATCAGGAATGCTGTTGAAATATTAAAAGAAAAAAAAGTTGATTTTGAATTTGATGGAGATATGCAGCCAGACGTTGCTCTAAATCCAGAATACGAAGAACTTTACCCTTTTGCAAAGATTGTTGGTAAAGCAAATATTTTAATTATGCCTGGACAGCATAGCGCTGCCATATCTTACAAATTAATGAAAACAATTGGAGACACGAAAGTTATTGGGCCCCTATTAATAGGTTTGGGTTTGCCAATTGAAATAGCTCCTTTAAGATCATCCACTTCTGAAATTCTAAACTTAGCATCTATAGCAGCATACTCATCTGAGGTTGTTGACTATAAAAAATAATTATTCTCTTTGAATTCTTAAATCCTCAACTAATATTATACTTGCAATAACGTCTTCAACATCAAGTATCTCTGTAGCTTCGCTTATTACTAATTCTTTTTCTTCAGAAGTTAGTGCAATACCATAAACATAGATTTTCTTTTTGTAAGTATCAATTTGATAATTGGTTGCTTTTATATTTTTATTAACAATTAAAGCAGTTCTCAATTGTGATGTGATTAATATATCTTTTGCTGATTGTTTAAAATTAAATTTTTCCTTAATTTTTATATCGTTCCTTACAGATCTGGCACCTTTTGTTTCCCAAGCTAATTTTGTAATCAATAATTTTTCCTCAGGATTATCTACTTTACCAGTAATAAAAATTCTACCATCTAAAACTTTTGTTTTTACATTTAAAAAATATTTTTTATCTTTGGCTAAAATTTTTGTGCTTATGCTTTTTTGCATAATTGAATCATCTATTTGAGTACCTACAGTTCTGGGATCCAAAGCAACTGAAACACCTGTTCCAAAAATACCTTTAGAACCAACGCCAACGCATCCAGTTAAAATAAAACTCATGAAGATTAAAATTAATAATTTATTTTTCATTTTTTATTTTTAAACAGTAATTATATATTTCTTTTTTTGGTACTTTGGTAATTTGACTTAAAATTTCTGTAATCTCTTTAGTGGACAATTTATTAATCATTTTTTTAATTATATTCATATCTGATTCATTTAACTTTTGAGACATTTTTTTATTTATTTTTTTTTCAGAAATAACAACTGTAAGTTCTCCTTTTAGTTCTTTTTCAAAAAAATCCAAATCATCTACATTTTTTCTGATAAATTCCTCATAAATTTTTGTTATTTCTCTACAAAAAACTATCTTTCTCCCTGTAAAATTTTTTTTTATTTCAGGTATGACTTTATTTATTTTTTTTGGTGAAACAAAAAAAATTATAGTATTTTCAAATTTTGAAAGTCTTTTCAATTCTTTAGTTAGCTGCTGTTTTTTCTCAGGAAAAAAACCATAAAATAAAAATTTATCTGAAAATCCACTGATTGATAAAGCTGTAGAAACAGCTGATGGTCCGGGTATTGGAAAAATTTTAATACTATTATTTACACACTCATTTACCAAAATAGAACCTGGGTCAGAAATACCAGGAGTTCCTGCATCAGATATTAAAGAGACTCTCTTGCCAGACTTCAAATGTTTAATTATCTCAATAACATTTTTCTTTTCATTAAATTTATGATTAGAAATTAACTTTGATTTAATTTGATATTTATCTAAAAGATTTTTTGAAACACGTGTATCTTCACATAAAATATAATCAGATTTCTCTAAAACTTCGATTGCTCTTAAAGTTATGTCTTTTAAATTTCCTAAAGGAGTAGACACTAAATACAGACCATTTTCGTTATCTTTTAATTTAAATTGTGGCTTAATGATCATAATTTAGCTTAAAAAATATTATACTAACATCAAAATGACTAAATTAATTAAAATTATTTATTTTATTCTTTTAAGTTTCTACTTTCTTTTTTTTCAAGCTGTTAATGCTCAAGAAAAAATCAAAATAGGATTATTGGTTCCCATGACTGGAGATAATAAGGAAATTGGAGATTCAATAATTAAGGCAGTTGGATTAGCTGTTAAAGATATTGATAATGATTTAATTGAAATCTTCCCTAAAGATACCGCAACTAAAGCTAACCAAGCTTTAAAATCAGCATTTGAGTTAAGTGAAATGGGAATAAACATTATTATTGGCCCTGTGTTCTATGAAAGTTTGACCTATTTAGATGAAATGAAAAATTTAACATTTTTGTCATTAACTAATAAAACTTTAGATCTTCCAAAAAATGTAATTTCTGCTGGGATTAATGCTACATCGCAATTCAATACAATAAAAAGATTTTTAGAAACTAATCAAATAAAAAGAACTATTTTTTTAACACCAATTCAAGATTATGAATTTGAAGTCAAAAAAGGAATGAAAAATTCAAAAATAAAAATATATAAAGATTATGAATATAATACAGAGCCAACAAAATTAACAAAACAAATAGAAGAAATTACTAACTACAAAATTAGGAAGCAAAATTTAGAAGACGAAATAAAAAGAGTAAAAAATTCAAACGAACCAAATAAAGAAAAAAAAATAAAAAGACTAGAAAAAAGATACACCCTAGGTGGTTTAAATTTTGACGCTGTAGTGATTGCAGATTTTGATGAAAGTTTCAAAAGTGTATCTACATCACTTTTATACACTGACGTTCTTCCAAAAAACAAATATCTTATAACTTTAAATCAATGGTTTGATGAAAGCTTATTGAACGAAACTGACCTTCAACCATTATATTATCCATCAATAAATAAAGAAAATTTTGATAACTACAAAATAAAGTACTTTAACGCATTTAATGAGGATCCTACTCATTTATCTTTGTTAAGTTATGATCTTGTTGGCTTGGTTTATTATTTATCAATAAACTCTAATGCAGAAAACTTAAATAAAATTTTTAAGAGAAAAAATTCCTTTAAAGGAAAAATAGGAATTTTTGATATCAAAAATAATAAAATAAATCATAGACTTAATTTTTACAAAATTGAGGATCAAAAACTTATAGAAATTTTTTAATTTTTCTAAAAGCTTGGTATCTATGATCCATCTTGTATTTTTGGGATGGCTTCATTTCTCCAAAAGTTTTTCTTTTTTTTAAAGGAATAAAAATTGGATCATAACCAAATCCATTCCTTCCTTTTGGTTTGTCTGAAATATATCCCTCTACTTTTCCCAACACACAAGCAATTTTTTTATTTAAATATGAAATAGAAAGAGCACAAATAAATCTTGCTTTAATTTTTTTATTTTTCCAATTTTTATCTTTTTTATTTAAATCTCTGTAAACTCTTCTTATAGCTTTATTAAAATCTCCATGCCTTCCTCCCCATCTTGCAGAATAAATTCCAGGATTTTTATCCAAAAAATCTATCTCCAAACCTGAGTCATCCGCTAAGCACATTAATCCTGTTTTTTTAGAAAAATATTTAGATTTAATTAATGAATTATCTCTAAATGTTTTACCATTTTCAACTGGGCTTCTAAGATTAAACGCTGATGTTGAATAAATTTTAATACTTTTTGGCAATAAATTCTTGATTTCTCTTAGTTTACCGCTGTTATTGGTCCCAATAAGTAATTTATTAATTTTTTGTTTAGGCATCTAGAAATTACTAAAATCCTTACCATATAAGAGGCTATGGAAAAAGAGGAAAACCAAAAAAGTACTTCTGCGAATCAAAACCAGGATACAGTAAAAGAAAATGAGAAATCTGAGGAAAACCTAGCCGAAAAAAATAAGCAAGAAACAGACCAAGAAGCTAAAGAAGAAATTAAAGAACCAACTTCAGAAGAAAAAATTGCTGAATTAGAAGATAAAGTGGCAAGAACTTTTGCTGAAATGGAAAATCAAAGAAGAAGATTTGAAAAAGAAAAAGAGGATGCTTTTGAATATGGTGGTTATAGTTTTGCTAAAGAAGCATTAAATTTAATTGATAATTTAGATCGATCAAAACATGTTCTTGAAAGTGACGATAAGCTGAAAGAAACTGAGGCATTAAATAAGACACTCGAACATTTAGAAATTATTAAAAAAGATCTAATCTCAATATTTGAAAAAAATAATATTAAACCAATAGATAGCCTTAACAAAAAACTAGATCCAAATTTTCATCAAGCAATGATGGAGATAGAGGATAATACGAAAGAACCTGGAACAATAATCCAGGAAATTCAAAAAGGCTTTACTATAAAAGACAGATTACTTAGACCCTCATTAGTAGGGGTGTCAAAAAAAGTTACAATAAAAGAGAAAAAAACTGAGGAAAATCAAGAAAATCAAGAAAATCCTGACAATAATTAATTATGAGATCAACTTGTAGTTTCACATTTAAACCCTATATGACGAAAGAGAGACATTAAATTATGAGTAAAATTATTGGAATAGACTTAGGAACAACAAATTCATGTGTTGCCATTATGGAGGGAACACAAGCCAAAGTATTAGAAAATGCTGAAGGAGCAAGGACTACTCCATCGGTTGTGGCATTTACAGATGAAAATGAAAAATTAATTGGACAACCAGCTAAAAGACAGGCTGTTACAAATCCAGAAAATACTATCTTTGCAGTAAAAAGATTAATTGGAAGAAATTTTGATGATCCAACTGTAAAAAAAGATGTGGAAGCTGCACCTTTCAAAATAATTAATTCTGAAAAAGGTGATGCTTGGATAGAAGCTAAAGGTGAAAAATATTCACCTTCTCAAATATCTGCTTTTATTTTACAAAAAATGAAAGAAACAGCAGAAAAATATTTAGGTCAAGCTGTAACAAAAGCTGTGATTACAGTACCTGCATACTTTAATGATGCACAAAGACAGGCAACAAAAGATGCAGGAAAAATTGCTGGATTAGAAGTTTTAAGAATTATCAATGAACCAACAGCTGCTTCTCTAGCTTATGGTTTAGATAAAAAACAAAATAAAAAAATTGCTGTATATGATTTAGGTGGAGGAACATTTGATGTTTCTATCTTAGAATTAGGTGACGGTGTATTTGAAGTTAAATCAACTAATGGTGATACTTTTTTAGGTGGTGAAGATTTTGATAATGCTGTTGTTGATTACTTGATCTCTGAATTTAAAAAAGATAATGGAATTGACCTCAAGTCTGATAAACTTGCTTTACAAAGATTAAAAGAAGCTGCCGAAAAAGCAAAAATAGAATTATCATCTGCAGAACAAACAGATATAAACTTACCTTTTATTACAGCAGATAAAACAGGTCCAAAACATATTAATTTAAAAATGACTAGGGCAAAACTTGAAGCTTTAGTTGAAGACTTAATTGCTAGAACAATGCCTCCATGTAAAACTGCATTAAAAGATGCAGGGATAACTGCTAGTGAAATTGATGAAATAGTTATGGTTGGTGGTATGACCAGAATGCCAAAAGTAATTGAAGAAGTGAGAACCTTTTTTGGAAAAGATCCTAATAAAAGTGTAAATCCTGATGAAGTAGTTGCGATGGGCGCTGCTATTCAAGCGGGTGTATTACAAGGCGATGTAAAAGATGTGCTTCTATTAGATGTAACTCCACTATCACTTGGTATCGAAACGCTTGGAGGAGTTTCTACGAAGCTAATTGATAAAAACACAACGATACCAACTAAAAAAAGTCAGGTCTTTTCAACAGCTGAGGATAATCAGCCAGCTGTATCTATTAGAGTTCTACAAGGCGAGAGGGAAATGGCAGCCGACAACAAAGCTTTAGGTAACTTTGAATTAGTAGGTATTGCTCCAGCACCGAGAGGAGTACCTCAAATTGAAGTTACATTTGATATTGATGCTAACGGTATTGTAAATGTTTCTGCTAAAGACAAAGGAACTGGCAAAGAGCAAAAAATTCAAATTCAAGCTTCAGGTGGATTAAGTGATGAAGAAATTGAAAAAATGGTTAAAGACGCTGAAGCCAACAAAGAAGCTGATAAGAAGAAAAGAGAATCAGTTGATGTTAGAAATCAAGCAGATACTCTAATTCACTCTACTGAAAAGAATTTAAAAGAACATGGATCAAAGATTTCTGATGCAGAGAAGAAAGCAATTGAAGATGCATCAACTGCTGTAAAAGAAGCTTTAAAAGGTGAAGATATTGAAGATATTAAGAAAAAAACTGAAGCTTTAGTTCAAGCTTCAATGAAACTTGGAGAAGCGATCTATAAATCACAACAAAGTGCAAAACCAGAGTCTGGAAAAGATGATGGTGGGGATGATGCAGGTAAAAAAGACGAAAATGTTGTTGATGCTGATTTCGAAGAAGTAAAAGACGAGAATAAAGAAAAAAGCGCTTAAACTGACATTTAATTGTCTGGGGTAATTTGATGGCTAAAAGAGACTATTACGATGTCCTAGGCGTAAATAAAAGCGCAAGTCCTGATGAATTAAAATCCGCTTACAGAAAACTAGCAGTTAAATATCACCCTGACAAAAATCCAGGAGACACTAAGGCTGAAGAAAAATTTAAAGAAGCTAGTGAGGCTTACGGAATACTTTCAGACAGAGAAAAAAAACAAAACTATGATAACTTTGGTCATGCAGCGTTTGAAAATGGTGGTGGCAGACCAGGTGGAGGTTTTGGTGGTTTTAGTGGAACAGACTTTTCAGACATTTTTGAAGATTTCTTTGGAGATTTTGGTGGAGGTGGAAGATCAAGAAGTAGAAAATCAAATAATAGAGGTTCTGATTTAAGATACGATTTATCTATCTCATTGGAAGAAGCTTACCATGGAAAGAAACAAGACATTAAATTTTCAACAACAGAACAGTGTGGTACATGCAGAGGAAATGGATCTAAACCAGGCTATTCTCCTGACAGATGCTCATATTGTGGTGGTAATGGTAGAATAAGATCCAATCAAGGTTTCTTTACTGTACAACAAACTTGTCCTCAATGTAATGGAAACGGTGAGGAAATAACAAACCCTTGTAATGATTGCAATGGCCAAGGTAAAAAACAAGCATCAAAGAAAATTTCTGTGACCATTCCAAAAGGTGTTGATGACGGAACTAGAATTAGGCTTGCAGGAAAAGGTGAAGCAGGAACAAGAGGTGGAGCGACAGGTGATCTTTATCTATTTATTAATGTAAATTCTCATAATTTATTTAAAAGATCTGATGAAAATTTATTTTTTGAATTTCCACTTTCTCTTGCAGATGCAGCATTAGGAACAACCATAGAAATTCCAACTATTGATGGTGGAAAAGCTAAAATTAAAATTCCAGATGGAACTCAAAATGGTAAACAATTTAGATTAAAGGGTAAAGGTATGCCTTTTATGAGAAGAGGTGATTTCGGGGACTTATATGTTCAAGTTAAAACAGAGGTACCTGTATATTTAAATAAAAAACAAAAAGAATTATTAGAGCAATTTAGAGAAATTGAAAATGATAAGTCAAATCCAAGTATTAAAAAATTTTTTCAAAAAGCAAAAGATTTCTGGAAAAACTAAAAGACTAATCTTCTAAAAAAGGTTAATATTAGCTAAATGAAAAAAATTAATTTAGCGATTTCTGGTTGCATGGGAAGGATGGGCCAGCAATTAATTAAGTCTTCAAGGAAAAATAAAAATTTTAAACTAGTTACACTTACAGAGAATAGATTAATAAATAAAAAGTTTAATGGAGTTAAGCCTGAATTAAATTCTGACAAAGCTTTTAAAAAAACTGATGTAATTATTGACTTCACAGTACCAAATTGTACTCTTGAAATTCTCAAAATAGCATCAAAACTGAGGAAAAAGGTAGTAATTGGTACTACCGGGTTCACTAGAAGCCAAGAAAATCAAATTAAAAAATATTCAAAAAAAATACCTATTCTAAAAGCAGGTAACATGAGCTTAGGTGTAAATTTATTAATGTATTTAACCGAGATTGCATCAAAATCACTAAATGATGAATACTTAAGCAAAATATTTGAGGTACATCACAAACATAAAAAGGATTATCCATCAGGTACCGCCTTAATGCTTGGAAAAGGAATAGCTAATGGAAAAAATATAAATTTATATAATCTAATTGGTAAAAAATTTTTAAACAAAAAATCTTTTCCTTATGGAAAAAAAATTAATTTTAACTCAATTAGAAAAGGTGAAATTATAGGAGAACATGAAGTAAAATTCTCAAGTGGAAAAGAAATAATTACATTAAATCATGAAGCTTTTGACAGAGCACTTTACTCTGATGGAGCCTTAACAGCTTCTAAGTGGCTGATGAAAAAAAAATCAGGATTATATTCTATGAGAGATTTGCTTAACTTTTCATAATGAATGAAAGACAGAAAGCAAAAATTATTATTAAAACTTTAAATAAAATTTATCCAAAAGCGCCTGTTCCTCTTAAAAGTAAAAATACTTTCACTTTATTAATTTCTGTGCTGCTCTCTGCACAATGTACCGATACAAATGTTAATAATGTAACAAAAGATATTTATCCTAAATATTATAAACCAGAACACTTTGTAAAATTAGGAAGAAAGAAAATTGAGAGGTTAATAAAAAAAATTGGTATTTTTAGAGTTAAAGCAAAAAGCATTTACTTAATGTCAAAACAAGTCTTAAAAAAACACAATGGTAAAATACCTAAGACTTTCGAAGAACTTGAAAAACTACCTGGGGTAGGTCATAAAACAGCAAGCGTGGTAATGTCCCAAGGTTTTGGATTTCCGGCTTTTGCTGTTGATACTCATATTCATAGACTTGCACAAAGATGGGGTTTAACAAGTGGAAAAAATGTAGTTCAAACTGAAAAAGATTTAAAAAGAATATTTCCTAAAAAAACATGGTCTAAACTTCATTTACAAATAATTTTTTATGGCAGAGAGTATTGTAAGGCAAGAGATTGTTATGGTTTAAGTTGCAAAATATGCACTACTTGCTACCCAAATAGAAAAAAACCTGTTATTACCAAAAAGGCTTAATATGAAAATTTTAGGAATAGGAAACGCAATAGTAGACGTCATTTGTAAAGTTGATGACAATTTTTTAGATCAAAATAATCTTACAAAAAGTACGATGAAATTATTTTTTAATGAAAATGAATTTCAAAATTTATTAAATAACCTTAAAATTGAAAAAACTGTTTCTGGGGGTTCTGTTGCAAACTCAATAGTTGGTATATCTCAACTTGGTGATAAAGTTGGTTTCATAGGTAAAGTTTCAGATGATGAATTTGGCAGTAAATATGAAGATGGTTTAAAAAAAGAAAATGTTGAATATTTTTATACAAAAAAAAAGGAGGCATTACCAACAGGTACATGTTTAATTTTAGTCACTCCAGACTCTGAAAGGACGATGTGCACATTTTTAGGTACAGCAGGAAAAATTAATGAAAATGATGTTAGCACAGATGCAGTTAAAAAAAGTGAGATAATATTTTTAGAGGGTTACTTGTGGGATGAAGGAGAACCGAAGAAAGCATTCGATAAAGCTATCAATAATGCAAATAAAGTAGCTATGTCACTCTCTGATTTATTTTGTGTAGATAGACACAAATCTCATTTTTTAAACTTAGTTAAAAACAAGCTTGATATAACTTTTTCTAACGAACAAGAAATCACATCATTAACTGAAGCAAAAAATTTTGACGAGGTTATAAACTTTTCTAAACAACTTAATAAAATGGTTGTGGTAACCAGAGGTGAAAAAGGTGCAATCGCAGTTAATGGTGACGAAGTTTTTGAAAGTGATATACAAAAAAATCTTAAAATAGTTGACCTTACAGGTGCAGGTGATCTTTTCGCTGCAGGATTTTTACATGGTTACATTAATAAATTGTCCACAAAAGAATGTCTTGAAAAAGGTACAGAAATGTCATCAAAGGTAATACAGCAAATCGGAGCAAGACTTTAGATTTAATTTTTTTTTCTTTTGAAACTTCCTTTACCCTTTTTAGGCTTAACTATTTTTGGTTTATATTTTTTAGAAAATAAGTCTTTAGCTATAGGATTTTTTTTATTTGATTTGATAGCCATCTTTTTTACTAATTATAAATTCATTATCATTAAATGTATTTAAAATTTTTTTTCTTAATCGATAAATGTGAGTTTCAACAGTATGAGATTCAATATCAGAATGATAGCTCCAAACTTTTTCTTGCAATTCATCAATACTAACTGGTTTATTTGATTTAGATAAATAAGTGATTGTATTAATTTCTTTTTCAGTCAACTTTAGCTTATTATCATTTATTAAAATTTCTCTTGAATTTAGGTCGATTGTATAATTTTTTACTTTAAGTTCTGATTGGTTGTTAAATTGATTCTTTAAAAATTCAATATTTATCTTTTCAACTAATTTTAAAATATTAATTGGTGCAATATCTAGAACAAATTGATTACCAATATCTAAGTATCTTTTATTTGTTAGAATTAAATAATTATTTAAATTATTAATTTTTTTATTTAAAGATTTTTCGCTTTCTGCAAGGGTAATCTTAAAACTTAAATCTAAATCAAGTTCTTCAAGAATATGATATAATCTACTAAACTTGTATATTATTAAATTCTGATTACTCACGATAAAGAGAATATGACAATTTTTATAAAAAATAAACACACTCTTCAAATAGATGAATTTAAATTTAAGTGTTGTATTGGGAAAAATGGATCTACATTAAACAAAAAAGAGGGGGACAAAAAAACACCTAGAGGGACTTTTGAAATTGAAAATCTTTATTACAGGAAAGATCGTAAAGAAAAACCATCAACTTTTCTTAAATGTATTGAAATAAAAAAAAATATGGCTTGGTGTGATGATATTCGTTTTCCGAAAAAATATAACAAACTTATTAAAATTGAAAAAACTATCAAACATGAAAAATTAAAAAGAGAAGACTTCAAATATGATTTGTTAATCCCTATTAAGTATAATTATAAAAAGCCTACTACTGGCTTAGGTAGCTGCATTTTTATTCACCTAACTAAAGATTTCAAACCTACTGCAGGATGTATTGCTTTGAAGGAAAAAGATTTTTTAATTATGCTTAAATTAATTAAAAAAAAAACAAAAATAAAAATTTATTAAAATCTCTGACCAAAAATACTAGATCCAACTCTAACAAATGTTGATGAGTGTTTAGCTGCCAAAAGAAAATCTGAAGACATTCCCATACTTAGATCCATAAAACCAAAAGTTTTATTTAATTTATTCATCTCCTCAAAATAACTTTCTGGGTCAATATTAACCGGTGGAATACACATCAAGCCTATTATATCTAATCCAATCTCTTTAGAATAAAAAACGAGCTTTTCCAGCTCATTTTTATTAACACCAGATTTTTGATTTTCATCACCAATGTTCACCTGCAAAAATACTTTAATTTTTTTATTTATTTTATTTTGTTCATCTGAAATTTTTTTGGCAATTTTTATATTATCGACTGAATGAATGTAGTCAAATATTTGAACTGCAAACTTTACTTTGTTTGTTTGTAGTTTACCAACCATGTGTAATTTAACTTGTGAATTTTTTTTTTTAATTTCTGACCATTTTTCAACTGCCTCTTGAACTTTATTTTCTCCAAAATCAATATGGCCATGTTCTATAAGCGGCAAAATTTTATCGATTTTAAAAGTTTTGGATATTGCAACAATTTTAGGTTTATTATTAATCTTTAATTTATCGAGATAAATTTTAATATTATTCTCGATATTTAATAAATTTTTTACAGTATTATGCATATAGATATGAAATATTACTTTATAAATAAATTTGAAACAAATAATATCGATAAACAGGATAAGCACACGGTTATTATTTATAGAAATTATTCCTCAAAAATAGTGAAGGAAGAACTTATTTTAAAAATTAGAAATTATTGTAAAAAAAAAGGAATTAAATTCTATTTGTCAAATAATATTAAACTTGCAATTAAACTTAATTTAGATGGAGTATACATTCCGTCTTTCAACAAAAGTACAAAACATTTAGCTCATTCTTTCAAAAAAGATTTTAATATTGTTGGATCTGCTCATAATATAAGAGAAATAAGAATTAAAGAAAATCAAAATGTTAAAAAAATTTTTTTGTCATCTTTGTTTAAAAAAAATAAAAATTATCTAGGGATCAACAGATTTAAGGTTCTAGCTAAACTAACAAAAAAAAGTATTGTATCTTTAGGTGGAATTTCAAAGAATAACCAAAAAAAACTTTCTCTTTTAAATCAATCTGATTTCGCAGGTATATCCTTTTTTGAATAAAAAAAAGGCCCCTTAAAAGGGGCCCTTTTTAAAATTTAGATTCTAATTAAATTAGAATGCAAATACTAATGCGATTTCGTAACCTTCTCTGTCAGTTCCATTCACACCTGCTACGCTAGTAGTTTCGTTGAATGCAGCTTTAATAGAAGTTCCACCCATAGTATATGAAGCAGAGAAACCTTCAGATTCCTGGTCAGATGTAGAAGATCCAAGATCTAATTCATGCTCACCATAAGATACTGAGAAGTCATCAGTAATGGCATAAGAAATACCAAAAGATGTACTGTCATCATCTTCAGTTGCAGTTGGACCATCAGCTTCTGATGCTTGGTAACCTACTGTGATTGGACCAGTTGCATAAGTCACAAACATTGTAGACTCATCAATGCCGTTCACGTTTGCTCCACCACCAGTTGTTGGTTGGTCAACTTCACCTACTGCATAACCTAATGTTAAACCTTCAACCATTTCTGGAGAATATTTAACACCCATATCAGTGTATGCATTAGCATTAGAAGCTGCTACGTCTTGTGAAGAATACGCAACATGCGCAGTTAAACCTGGCATTAACTCAGGAGAGTTATATCTCCATAAATCATTACCAGTACCTGCACCATTAATAACTAAGTTACCAGTTACTAATGCAAATGACTCTTCGTATGCAGTTGGCATCATGTCATCAAAACCACCCATTACAGTACTTCCGCCGTGTGCAGAAAAAATTACTGTACCTAGAGAGTCATGACCGATTGTTAAACTTTGGCTGTCAAAGTCACCACCAGCTCCACCTGAAGCATCACCATCTAATTCTAAAGATGTAGTGATTGATAAACCACCGTCAGTTTCTCCTGAAACTTTGAAAGTGATACTATCATTTTGGTAGTAAGTAGACTTACCAGTCTCGTCGCCTGAAGTTATAGCAACAGATGCTCCTCCAGACATTGTTATTTCAGCAGCATGTGCTGAAACAGCAACTAGTGAACCAGCTAATGCTGATAAACCAATTTTTTTAAAGTTGTTCATATTAATTACTCCTTTAATTGAATGTTAATTATTAATAATAAACATGCCTTAATTATCATTTTTTAGTGTTTTATATTGAAAAATAGGTTTAATTAGCTATATTTTTATAGAGTGTTGTATTTTTATCACATATAAAATCGTATATTTTAAGTTTTTCTCGAATATTTTCAATTATTGTATATTAATTCTGATTTTAAATTAAGATTCAATAATGTTCATCTTTACTAAAAAATTCACAATAATCGCCCTATTTTTAAGCCTATTATTAAATGCATGCACAAAACTTCCTGGCGGCGATGCGAGAAAAAACCCTCCAAATCCAGATGCAAGAGTTAAAAAAAACTTAGAGGAGGGAAAAGGTTTTAGATTGGATAGTGCTTTTAAAGGTAGTGGATCAACCAATTTTGAATTTGCTTCTTCAAATGAACTATGGAGAGCTTCTCTTGATACTATTGATTTTATGCCTTTGTTATCAGCCAATTACAGTGGTGGAATTATTATAACTGACTGGTACTCAGAAAATAATCAAGATTCAATTAAGATAACATTAAGATTTTTAAGTAATGAAATTAGAGCGGATGCGCTCAATATCAAAGTTTTTTATAAAAGATGTAACTCGATGATGAATTGCACAATATCTGAAAGAGATAGTGACCTAAAAAAAGAGTTACAAAAAGAAATTTTAAAAAAAGCTGCGGTCTATAAAAAACAAACTAAAGATAAAAATTTCAAACCATACGAAGTAACAGACCTGAAAAATTAAAATATTTGTCGTGGAAAGATATAATTTCAAAGTAATAGAGGAAAAATGGCAAAGATACTGGGAAGAAAAAAAAGTCTTTAAGACAAAGACAGATAAATCTAAAAAAAAATTTTATTGCCTAGAAATGTTCCCGTATCCATCTGGAAAAATACATATGGGACACGTGAGAAATTACACTATAGGTGATGTTTTAGCTCGTTTTAAATCACTTCAAGGTTTTAATGTTCTACATCCCATGGGTTGGGACTCGTTTGGAATGCCAGCAGAAAATGCAGCCAAGCAAAATAATTTAGATCCTAAAATTTGGACTGAAAGCAATATTTCCAACATGAAACTACAGTTAAAAAAACTTGGATTGTCTATTGATTGGGAACGAGAAATATCTACTTGTTCAGAAGATTATTACAGGCATCAACAAAATTTTTTTTTAGAATTATACAAAAAAAAACTTGTCTATAGAAAAGAAAATTATGTCAATTGGGATCCTGTTGATGAAACTGTTCTTGCAAACGAACAGGTTATAGATGGAAGAGGTTGGCGTTCGGGCGCAGTAGTTGAAAGAAAAAAATTAAGCCAGTGGTTTTTCAATATATCTAAATTTTCACAAGAATTATTAGATGGTTTAGAAAAATTAGATAATTGGCCTAACAAAGTTAAAACTATGCAGAAAAATTGGATCGGAAAATCCTTTGGGTGTGAAATTGACTTTAAGATAGAGGGCAATCTGTCTGTTGATAGCGTTAAATGCTTTACTACAAGGCCGGACACCTTATTTGGTTTTTCATTTTTAGCATTATCAATAGATCATGAAATTTCAAAATTTTATAAGAATGATGAAAGTTTTCAAAAGTTTAAAAATGAATGTTCAAAGACGGGCACAACAGAAGAAGCTATAGCTATTGCAGAAAAAATAGGTTTTAAAACTAATCTTTTTGCTATTAATCCTTTTGATACTTCGGAGAAAGTTCCAGTTTATTTTGCAAACTTTGTACTAATTGATTATGGTTTTGGCGCTGTATTTGGCTGTCCTGCTCACGACCAAAGAGATTTTGATTTTGCAAAAAAATATAATCTTCAAATCAAAACTGTCGTAAGACCTAAAGACTCAGATGAAAATTTTAAAGCAAAAGATGAAGCCTATTCTGGTCCAGGAATAATAATAAATTCAAAATTTTTAAACGGTCTTCAGGCACCAGAAAATTCTGTATTAGAAACAATTAAAATTTTAGAACAAAAAAATTTAGGTAAGAAAAAAATTAATTTTAGATTAAAAGATTGGGGTGTTTCTAGACAGAGATATTGGGGTTGCCCTATACCAATATTATACGATGAAAACGGAGAACCACATCCAGTAGAAAAAGAAATGTTACCAGTAAAATTGCCAGAAAACATAAATTTAAATGTTAAAGGTAATCCACTTGATAATGAAAAAAAATGGAAAGAAATAGAAATTGCTGGAAAAAAATTTACAAGAGAAACTGACACTTTAGATACCTTTGTGTGTTCTTCTTGGTATTATTTAAGATTTTGCTCTCCTAAAAATTTAGATTATGGATACGATATAAATGATATTAATTATTGGATGCCTGTTGACCAATATATTGGTGGTGTAGAACATGCAATATTACATTTACTTTATTCCAGATTTTTTATGAGGGCGCTATCATATGAAAATGAAAATCTTAATCTATTTGAACCTTTTGAAGGTCTATTTACACAAGGAATGGTTTGCCATGAAACATATAAAGATCCAGATAACAATTGGGTAAGTCCAGAGGAGATAGAAACTATTAACGGGAAAAAATATTTAAAAAATGATAATTCAAAAATGATTACTGTTGGTTCATCAGAGTCAATGTCAAAATCTAAAAAAAATACAATAGATCCTGAAAGTATAATATCAAACTATGGAGCTGATGCTGCAAGACTATTTATCTTATCAGATAGTCCACCAGAAAAAGATGTACAATGGTCTGACGAAGGGATTAATTCTTCCCATAAATTTATTCAAAAGCTTTGGATTTTAAATGCAAACATCTTAAATGAAATAAAAAAAAATCACTCAAAAGATGATGAAGACGAATTAACAAAAGAAACAAACAAGTTTATAAAAAAAATAACTGAAAATTTAGAAAATTTTAGCTACAATAAAATAGTAGCTAATCTTTATGAGATTTACAGTTTTTTAGTTAAAGAAATTAAAAAAAAATACCAAAAAGAAACTATTCTTAACAATTATGAAAAAATCCTTGTTGCAATCATGCCTATAATACCTCACTTTTCAAACGAATGTTTAAGTATAATAAATAAAAAAAATTTAGAATGGCCAAAATATGATGACTCTTTATTGAAAGAGGAAAAAGTTAACATAGTAGTTCAAATCAATGGAAGAAAACGAGAAATTCTTAATACTTTGCCTGATATCTCAGAGGAAAATTTATTTGAAATTATAAGTAAAAATGAAACACTTAATAAATACTTAAATAATCAAATTATAAAAAGAAAAATTTATATTAAAAACAAATTAATTAATATTATTTTATAAATATGATAAAAAAAAATTTTATTTACTTATGTTGTGTAATAATTTTAAGTAGTTGTGGCTTTTCACCAATTTATAATTCATCTAAAAATAATAATTTTAATTTGGAAATTGTAGAACTTTCAGGCGATAGAGATACCTATAATCTTATTAAAAATAATTTAATAAGAAATTCAAATAATGATGCAACTGTGAAATACCAAATTCGTATAAATACAGTTTATAACAAAAAAAGTATTGCAAAAGATACTACAGGAAAAACAACTGATTATAGAATTGAAATGAAAATCAATTTTTTAATTGAGAATGTAGAAGTGTCTAGAAAATTAAGTTTATATGAAACATTTGATTATAAAAATATTAATGACTCTGTTGAATTATTAAAATATGAAAATTCAATTAAACAAAACATTGCAAATATAGCAGTTGAAAAACTAATTTCACAATTAACGAGACTAGAATGATTGCGAAATCTTTTGAAATAGCAAAAATAAATTTCAACAAAGTAAATAAAATTTTATTTTATGGTAAAAATGAAGGTTTCAAAAAAGAGGTTATAAAGTCAGTAATTATTAATAAAGATATTTTAATATACGAAGAGAAAGAAATTTTAGAAAATGAAAATTTATTTTTAGAAAATGCATTTTCAAAATCACTATTTGAAGAAGAAAAATTTATAATTATAAACAGGGCATCTGATAAAATTTTAAATATAATCAAATTGTTAATTGAGAAGAATGTGCAAGATATTAAAATTCTTATCAACGCTGGTTCCTTAGATAAAAAATCAAAACTCAGATCTTTTTTTGAAAAAGACAAAGGATGTCTATGTGTTGCATTTTATCCAGACAATGAACAAACACTCTCTAGATTAACTGCTAACTATTTCCACTCTAAGAATATTCCAATTTCACAAGCAAATATTAATCTAATTGTTAATTCCTCTAATGGTGACAGAGAAATATTAGTAAATGAGCTACAAAAGATTGAGTATTTTAGTAAAAACGGAAAAAAACTTACCTTAGAAAATATATCCAAAATAATTAATTTAGCTGAAGATCACAGCGTTTCAGAATTAATTGACAACTGCTTGGCGAAAAATGAGAAGAAAACAATTAAAATATTAAATGAAAATAATTTTAACAATGAAGATTGTATTTTAATTACCAGAATATTTTTAAATAAATCTAAAAAAATTTTGATACTTTCAAATGAATTTGAAAAAAATAAAGATATAAATTTAACAATTTCATCAGCTAAACCTCCAATTTTTTGGAAAGATAAAGAAATAACCAAACAACAAATTTATGCTTGGAGTCCGAGAAGAATCAAAAAATTAATTTTTAAAATAAATGAGATTGAGCTTCTGATAAAAAAAAATATCAATAATTCAGTTAACTTAATAACAGATTTTATTTTGGAGCAGTTAAAACCTAAAATTAATAATTAGCTTTAATTATATCAATAATTTTGTTTAATTGATCCAAGTCTTTATATTCAAAAGATATTTTGCCTTTATTTCTATTACCGTTTTGAATATTTACATTTAAACCAATCTTATTAGATATAGAAAGCTCCAAAGCTAGTATGTTGGTATCTTTGACCTTCTTAGATTTTTGTTTTTTCTTTTTAAATAGATTAACAAAATTTTCAGCCTGTCTAACAGATAGTTTTTTTTCTATAATTTTCTTAGCGACAAAACTTGCATTTTCTAAACCAACCAATACTTTGGCATGACCAGTAGTTAGTTTTTGCAATTCAATTAATTTAATAACATCTGACGGGAGATTTAAAATTCTTAATGAATTAGCTATATAGCTTCTGCTCTTTCCAATAAATTTTGAAACTTTTTCTTGATCATAAGAAAATTCATCAATAAGACGTTTATAACCTTGTGCTTCTTCTAATGGGTTTAAATCGTGCCTTTGAACATTTTCTACAATTGCAAATTCCAAAGATTTAAGATCATCTGCTTCAGTTACGACTACTGGAACATTATGAAGTCCTGCTTTTTGAGCTGCAAGCCAACGCCTCTCACCAGCTATAATTTCAAATTTATTATTATCCATATTAGATTTTCTGACAATAATTGGCTGAATCATTCCTCTCTCTTTAATAGAGTTTGTTAAATCATTTAAATTGTTTTCGTCAAAATTTTTTCTTGGTTGATATTTATTAGGAACCAGATCAGTGATCGGCAGCTGATTTTTTTGTGGCTCCACTTTTGTATCACCTATCAATGAGGATAATCCCCGTCCTAATCCTTTTTTAATTTTATCCATTAAGTGATGCTCCCTATTGTTGTCTCTTGAAACATAAACTCATCAGTGAAACTGAAGTATGATTTGCTACCAGGACAAGTTTTATCATAAATCAAAACCGGCACTCCATGTGATGGGGCTTCTGATAATCTAACATTCCTTGGTATAACAGTTGAGTAAACTTTTTCGTTAAAATAATCTCTAGCTTCTTTCTCTACCTGTGAAGACAGCTTATTTCTTTTATCATACATGGTTAAAAGTATGCCTCTAATTTTTAAATCTGGATTTAAACTTACTTTAATCCTTTCAATCGTTTTCATTAGCTGTGTTAAGCCCTCCAATGCAAAAAATTCTGTTTGAAGTGGAACCAGTAAAGAGTTTGAGCATACTAGTGCCATTACTGTTAACAGACTGAGTGATGGTGGACAATCGATTAAGACATAATCATAAGATCCTCTAGAATTGTTTAAATATGCGGTTAATTTTACCTTTAATATAAAAGCTCTATTGCTATCATCAGCAGTTTCTACCTCTAATCCTGAAAGGTCAACATTAGATGTAATAATATCTAAATTATCGAAGCCCGTTTTTTTAATTACCTCATCTATTCCTTTTGTGCCATTTAATACTCCATAAATTGTATCACTCGAGTTATCCATGTTTGATAAACCAAGACCAGTAGTTGCATTGCCTTGAGGGTCTAGATCGATTACCAAAATTTTTTTATTAAGTTGCGATAATCCGGCTGCAAGATTTATTACTGTTGTAGTTTTTCCCACCCCACCCTTTTGATTTATAACAGAAATAATTTGCATTTATTATTTTTTAATATCCATTTAATTTTTTTTTTTAATTTTTTTAATATTTATTAAAAATGAGTCTTCACTTGTTAAACTTTGTTTTTCTACATATTCCATCTCCCAATTTTTTTTGGAATTTTCAAAAATCTTTTTTCCGCTCTTCCCCATAAAAAAAATTAAATTTTTATATTTTGAAAAATTTTCATATACTAATTCTAAAACTACTGGCATTGGTTTAAATGCTCTGGACATTATTGTCCCTGTTTCTAAATTTTTTATTTCAAAAATATTTTTTTGAAAAACCTTTGTGTTTAAATTCAATTTTTTTGAAACTTCTTTTAAAAAATGGCTTTTATGGTAACTTTTTTCATAAAGGTGCACATTCATATTATTTTTCATATTTTTTAGTATAATTGCCACGATTATACCGGGCATACCCCCTCCTGAACCTATATCTGTAGTTGTATCTCCATTTAAGTCAACAAAATCAATAATTTGTGCAGAATCTATTATATGACGATCAATTATTGCCTTTTTAGATGCTGTATTTTGGCTAATTATGTTGATTTTTTTATTTTTTTCAAGAATCATGGATATATAGTTTTCAAAGTCGAGAAATGTTTCACGTGAAACATTTAAGTGATTGATTCTAGAATAAGAATTTAAAATTTCCTGATCCATTAACTATATGCTTAATAGACTTTCTTTTAACATGTGACAACAAAATATATACAGCAGCAGGAGTTATTCCATCAATTCGTAGAGCTTGACCCATTGTTTGGGGCTTTATTGCTTTAAATTTAGCTTTTACCTCATTAGACAGACCTGACAGTCCGTCATAATTGATTTTATCTGGAATAATTAGGTTTTCATCCCTTTTAAAGGCTAAAATATCAGCTTTTTGCTTTTTTAAATATCCACTATAATGAGCGTTAATTTCCACTTGTTCATCAATTTCCTTGCTAAAAAAGGGTATATCAGACCATATTTCCCTAATTTTACTCATATTTACGCCTTTTTGAGTTAAAACCTCGCTAGATGATCTCAATATTCCGTCTTTTGCGATTTTTATTCCAAATTTTTCTGCTTTAGATGGTGAAATCTTAGACTTGCTCATTTTTAAATTTATTTGACTGATTTGATTAAATTTACTCAAGTATATAGCTTTTCTCACTTCACCTATTAAGCCAATTTCTATTCCTTTAGCAGTTAATCTTTGATCGGCATTATCAGATCTCAGACTCAATCGATATTCTGCTCTTGATGTAAACATACGGTATGGTTCAGCTACTCCTTTAGTCACCAAATCATCGATCATTACTCCAATGTAAGCATCAGATCTATCAAGTATGAATGGTTCTAATTTTTTAACAGACAAAGCAGCATTTATTCCCGCTATAAGACCTTGTGCAGCAGCTTCCTCATAGCCTGTAGTTCCGTTAATTTGACCGGCAAGATAAAGATTGGTTATCTTCTTAGTTTCAAGGGTTAAGAATAGTTCACGTGGATCTATATAATCATATTCTATTGCATATCCTGGTCTTAATATAGTGACATTCTCTAAACCATTGATATTATTACATATTTCGTTTTGAACATCAGCTGGAAGCGATGTAGAGATACCATTTGGGTAAATTGTATGATCATTTAGACCTTCTGGTTCTAAAAATATCTGGTGACGAACTTTATCTGCAAATTTTACTATCTTATCTTCTATAGATGGACAATATCTTGGTCCCACTCCTTTTATACTACCTGAGTACATAGCACTCTTAGATAAATTCTTTTCTATAATTTTGTGAACCTTTTCATTAGTGTATGTCATTCGGCACGACACTTGTTTGTTCAAATTTTTTTTTGTTAAGAATGAAAAAAAATAAGGATCGTCATCTGCAAATTGTTCCTCTAAGTTTTCAAAATTAATTGTTCTTGCATCTAGTCTTGGTGGAGTTCCAGTTTTTAATCTTCCAATTTTAAAATCATATTTTGCCAATTGTTCACTTAAACCTGTAGAAGGTTTTTCATCGTATCTTCCAGCAGGAGTTCTTTCATCACCTATATGTATCAAACCATTTAAGAAAGTCCCTGTTGTGAGTATTATCTTGTTAGAAAGAACTTTCTTCCCTTCTTTAGTTTCAAATCCACTTATTGAATTTTTATTGAAAATAAACTTTACTACAGGATCTGAAAAAACGCTTAAATTACAATAGTTTAGCAATTTTTCTTGCATATATTTACGATATAATGATCTATCTGATTGAGTTCTTGGTCCTCTGACTGCTGGCCCTCTACTTCTATTTAATAATCTAAATTGTATACCTGATTTGTCTGCTACATCTCCCATAACACCATCAAGGGCATCTATTTCTCTAACCAAATGACCTTTGCCCAAGCCTCCTATTGCAGGGTTACAAGACATCTCACCGATCGTTTCTATTTTATGAGTAAATAGGGCAGTATTCACTCCAAGACGAGCAGAAGCTGCTGCAGCTTCACATCCAGCATGACCACCTCCAATTACAACAACATCAAATGACAAATCATTTTTCATAATCCAAATCTATATGTGATTATATAATTTACAAGATAGGCTTAATTTTTTGTAAATTAGCCTTATTTATCAACGTTTTTAGGTAAAAAAATGCAAAAATAACAGCAAAATGAAGTATTATTTGCCGATACAAAAATCATTGAAAATGCTACCTAATATCTCTTCTACGTCAACTTTTCCAACAATCATGCCTAAATGTCTAGTAGCTAATCTTAAATCTTCTGAAGCTTTATCAAAATCTTGGGTTTCTTTTTTTTGATTAAAGTTATTTAGATGATCCAAACACTGTTGCAGATGTTGCCTGTGTCTCTCTCTTGTAATTAAAATATCATCACTCGTAAGAAATTTATTTTTTAAATTATTTTTTATTTTTAATATTAACTCTTCTATATTTTTATTTTCTTTAATTGAAATTAAAACATGATTTGTTTTTTTAATTTTTGAATCAATATCTTTTTCTAAAAGATCAGACTTATTTATAACTAAAATTGCATTCTCATCTAATAAACCCTTCAAAACATCAGTAAAATCAAGGCTTTTTGAATCTACCACAACAAGCTTCAAATCTGCTTCTTCAGCTCTATTTAGAGATAATTTAATTCCTTTTTTTTCTATCTCATCTTTAGAATCTCTTATTCCGGCTGTATCAGAAATTATAACTGGATAACCATCTATATTTAAATGGGTTTCAATCACGTCTCTAGTTGTGCCTGCAATTTCAGACACGATTGCAACATCACGATTAGATAAATGATTCATCAAGCTAGATTTACCGGCATTAGTTGGTCCCAGGATAGCAATTTTAAAACCTTCTCTAATTCTTTCCCCAACTTTTTGGTCGTTTAATATTTTTTTTATTTTACTTATTACTTCATCTGAATTATTTTTGATTTCATCTAAAATATTATTAGGCAGATCTTCCTCTGGAAAATCAATTTTCGCCTCAACATGTGATAAAATTTTTAAAAGTTTTTCTCTAAGAAAATTAAATTGATCAGATGATTTTCCATTCATGATTTTGATTGCTTGTTGTCTTTGAATTTCTGTTTCTGAGGAAATCAAATCAGCAATACTTTCTGCTTTAAGTAAATTTATTTTTCCATTTTGAAATGCTAATTTTGTAAATTCACCTGGTTCGGCCAATCTACAATTTTCTATTTTGGAAAGGGAGGAGTGCAGGGCACCAACAACAGCTTTGCTACCATGAACCTGTATCTCAGCCATATCTTCACCTGTATAGCTCTCAGGCCCAGGAAACCAAAGGATTAGTCCCTCATCAATCAGCTCAGAAGTATTGATTTTGTTGATTTTTCTTAATGTTGCTACTCTCGGCTTTGGTGGCTCCTTGCCAGTTAAAAGCTTAATTACTTTTGAGGTATCTTGTCCTGAAAGTCTTATAACAGCCACTCCTGATATACCCGGACCACTCGATAAAGCATAAATTGTCATTCAAAGATTATATCTTCAAATTTATGTCTCTGTAAAACTTAAAATTGTAATGAAAAATTCTTTTAAGCTGGTTTATTCATTGAGTTAAAAAACTCAGCATTATTTTTTGTGTCTTTTAATTTTGAGTTAATAAACTCTATGGCATCCATAGTTCCCATTGGAGCAATTATTCTTCTTAGCACGTTCATTTTTTGTAAATCATTTTTATCAAACAGCAGCTCCTCTCTTCTTGTGCCAGATTTTGTTATGTCAATGGCTGGGTAAATTCTCTTATCTGCAATTTTTCTATCCAATATTGTTTCGCTGTTACCTGTTCCTTTAAATTCCTCAAAAATTACTTCATCCATTCTGCTTCCTGTATCAATTAAAGCTGTAGAGATAATTGTTAATGAACCACCTTCTTCAATGTTTCTTGCAGCACCAAAAAATCTTTTGGGCCTTTGAAGTGCATTTGCGTCAACACCTCCTGTTAAAACTTTACCCGAGCTAGGTATTACCGCATTATACGCTCTTCCTAATCTTGTTATAGAGTCTAATAATATAATAACATCTTTTTTGTGTTCAGTTAGTCTTTTTGCTTTTTCAATGACCATTTCAGCTACTGCCACGTGCCTTTGAGCTGGTTCATCGAAAGTAGAGCTAATTACTTCACCTTTTACAGTTCTTTGCATATCTGTTACTTCCTCTGGACGTTCATCAATTAAGAGTACCATAAGATAACATTCTGGATAATTTTTAGCTATTGAGTTTGCAATACTTTGTAAAATCATTGTTTTTCCAGCTTTGGGTGGAGAAATAATTATAGATCTTTGTCCTTTACCGATTGGGCTAACTAGGTCAATAAGTCTTGGGGTTAAATCCGGTTTTTTTTCAACTTTTGTGGTTTCAACTTCCATCACTAATTGTTTGTCTGGATATAGGGGAGTCAAGTTGTCAAATGCAATTTTGTGTCTTGCTTTTTCTGGTTCCTCAAAATTTATTTTACTAACCTGTAATAATGCAAAATATCTTTCACCCTCTTTGGGAGCCCTTACTGGTCCTTCAACTGTATCTCCTGTTCTTAAACCAAATTTTCTAATTTGACTTGGACTCACATAAATATCATCTGGTCCTGGTAAATAATTTGATTCCATTGCTCTAAGAAAACCAAAGCCGTCTTGTAATAATTGTAAAACACCCACGCCAGTAATTTCCTCTTTTTCAGCAACCTTCTTAAGAATTGCAAAAAGTATTTCCTGTTTCCTTAGTGTGCTGGCATTTTCAATACCAAGCTCTTCTGCTTGAGTAATAAGCTGTTCAGATGATTTTAATTTTAATTCTTGAATATTCATGATTTTTTTTTAGATAAGGACTTATTAGATGGTATTAATATATATACTACTGTTGTTATTTCAACCCTAGATTGGCTTAAAAATAGCTAAAAATACAACAATAATTAAGATAACCGTGGGTATTTCATTAATAATTCTAAAGAATTTTGCAGATCTTGTGTTTGTAGAATTTTTTAGAGTAACAAGACATTTACCCAAATAATCATTGTAAGCTGATAACAAAATTATTAGGACAATTTTTATCTGAAACCATAATTGAGAAAAAATATCTATTCCATTGAGATAAATTAATACTAATCCAAAAACCCAAGTAAAAATCATTGCAGGGCGCATAATGTAGTAAAATAACCTTCTTTCCATAACTTCAAAAATATCTGTTGCTTCTTTTTTCTCTTTATTTTCAACATGGTAAACAAAAATTCTAGGAAGATACAAAAGACCAGCCATCCAAGAAATAAGTGCAATCAAATGCAAAGATTTAAATAATAAATACGAATTCATACATCAAATATTTCTTTCAATTAAGGATTTTAATAAAAGGATATGATCATCATTATCATTTAAACAAGGAACCATATCAAAATTTTCTCCTCCGGCACTAATAAAACTCTCTTTACCCTGAATTAAAATTTCCTCCAAAGTCTCAACGCAGTCAGATGAAAAACCTGGACAAATTGTAAGAACATTTTTGACTCCTTCTTTAGGTAAGTTTTCTAGAGTCTTGTCAGTATATGGTTGAAGCCATTCTTGTGGACCAAATCTAGATTGAAATGTAGTTTTAATTTTAATTGAACTAAATTTTTCTGAAATAAGTCTTGTCGTTTTATGACAATAACAATGATAAGGATCACCTTTATCAAAATATTTTTTTGGTATGCCATGATAAGAGGCTATAATTAGATCTGGCCTCCAACTTATTTCGTTAAGTTTTTTGTTAATGGAATTAACGAGCGCATCAACATAAAGAGAGTCAGATTCGTAATGTGGTATTATTTTTAAAGAGGGTTGCCATCTCATTTTCATTAGAGTTCTATAAACTTCATCACAGACAGTTGCTGTTGTGGCAGCAGCATACTGTGGATAAAGAGGAAGTATGACTAAATTTTCACAGCCCATTTCGTGTAATTTATGAATCTTGCTTTTAATACTGGGATTTCCATATCTCATTGCAAAATCTATAATGATATTTTCTTTAGAAATTGAGTTTGAAATTTTTTCACTTTGCTTTTTTGTATAATAGAGAAGTGGAGACATGTTTTTATCTTTCATCCATATCTCCTTATAGGCTTTTGCTGTTTTAGAGGGCCTAAAATTTAAAATAAAAACATTTAAAATTATTTGCCAAATCACAGGATTTACTTCGATAACCCTTCTATCAGAAAGAAACTCTCTTAAATATTTTCTTATATCAAGCCAACTAGTAGAGTCGGGTGTTCCTAAGTTAATTATCAGAACGCCGGTTTTGCCAAACTTTACAGGGGGATGATTATTTTCAATCATTTAAAATCTTTTACAATTTTAATTAAGTTTTCTACCATTTCTGGATTAGTCTCAGGTAAAATACCATGTCCAAGATTAAATATATACGGATGATCTTTAAAGATCTCCAAATATTTAGAGGCTTCCTTTTTTAAGGTTTCGTTGTCTGTTAATAAAATTTTAGGGTCTAAGCCACCTTGAATAGGTATTTTTATATCCCTAAGTATTTTTTTTGGATCAACATTATAATCAATGCTAACAACATCAGGTTTAATAATATCACAAAATTCTTTATAATTTTTTATTTCTCTAGGGAAACATATCGCTGGAACATTTAAAGATTTTACATAATTTACTAAATTTAAAGTCGGAGAATAAACATAGTTGGGTAAATCTTTCTCATCTAACAAGCCTGCCCAACTATCAAAAATTTGAATGATGTTTGCACCATTATCAACTTGGTTTTTGATATGTACTTTTAAAAATTTTTCAATAATTAATAAAATTCTGTTTATTAAAAACTCATCTTTAAAAAAAGATTTTTTTAAATTTTTTTTAGGAGACTGTTGATTGATCATATAAACTAATAATGTCCATGGAGCACCAACAAAACCAATAGTATTTTTATTATTTAAAATAGTGTCTGAGCTAACTTTTTTTATTGCCTTATATACACGATGTATTTTTTCCACAAAGTCAATTTCATCAGTTTTAGTAATTTCACTTAGATTTAATTCTCCTAATTTTGGCCCAAAATTTTTTTCAAACTCCACCTTCTGACCTAATCCATATGGAAGCATTAAAATATCTGAAAAAATTATTGCAGCATCTAAATCAAATCTTTTTAAGGGTTGTAATGTTATTTCTGAAGACAAATCCTCATTTAAACATAAATTAATAAAATTAGGATTTTCTTTTCTAATTTCTCTGAATTCTGGCAGATATCTTCCTGCTTGTCTCATGATCCATATAGGATTAAATGTGGTATCTTTATTAACTATTACTTTGTTCAAAGGTTTCATAAATAAGTATTATTAATTATTGTAGTTGTAATATATCTTGTGAATAAAGGTGATTATTTTTTATAAACATTATATTCACAGATTATCAACATTTTATCTGACTAAAATTGTTAAAAATGAAGCTTTTTTTAATTATGCTAATTTTTGTGGATTGTTTCAGCCTATTTATTATTAATGTTAATAAATAACAGTTTTTACAGAGTTAATTTAAAAAATTTTTAATTGAGTAATTTAATTAAAATAATACAAATTTATTAACAATTTGTTCATGAGTAATACATATCAAATATATTTAATATCCGATTCAACTGGAGAAACCCTGGATAGAATATTTTTAGCACTTAAAGCTCAATTTTTAAATATAAATTATAAAGTTCACTCTTATTCTTTTACAAGGACAGAAAATCAGATTTTAAAAATTTTAGAGGATGCAAGAAAAAATCAAAACTCAATCATATTGTATACTATTGTGGATAACAGTTTGGCAAAATATTTGGCGAATGTGAGTGAAGATAAAAACATTCCATGTTTTGGTGTTTTAGGAAATTTAATTTTAAATTTTTCGAAAATTTTAAATCAAAAAGCAACACATGAGCCAAGTGGTCAACATATATTAAATGAAGAGTATTATGATAGAATTGAAGCAATTCAATTTACAATGAACCATGATGATGGAAATTTAATAAACGAAGTACACAAATCAGATATTATTCTTGTAGGGGTAAGCAGAACAAGTAAAACGCCTACATCTATCTATTTAGCCAACAAGGGTTTTAAAACATCTAATATTCCCTTGGTTAACGAAAATTCATTACCAGAAACACTTAAAAAAAATCCTGAAATGGCTTGCGTCGTTGGACTTAGTACAGAGCCAGAAAGATTGGTTGATTTAAGAAAAAATAGAATGAATTCTTTAAAAGAAACAGAAAATATTCAATACACAGACTTAGAAACAATTAAAAAGGAGGTTTTAGAAGCAAAAAAAACATTTAAAAAATATAAGTGGCCACTAATTGATGTTACTAGGAAGTCTGTTGAAGAAACAGCGGCATCAATTATAAAAATTCATGAAATTTATTTAAATAATGTTAAGTAAAATTATCCTTGCGTCTAAAAGCAAAATAAGAAAAGAAATTCTAGATAGAAACAATATTAAAAGTATTGTTGAGCCATCAAATGTAGACGAAGACATTGTTAAACTAAGTTTATTAAAAGAAAAAACAAATCCAGAAATAATTTCAAAAAATCTAGCCGAATTAAAAGCAAACAAGGTTAGTATGAAAAAAAATGATGAAATAGTGCTAGGAGCAGATAGTGTAATTGATTTAGATGGTGAATTAATATCTAAACCAGAAAGTAGAGAGGAGGCCACGAAAATATTAAGAAAACTTAATGGTAAATCGCATTTTTTAATTAGTTCGGTCTGTATATCAAGAAATGGATCGATGATTTGGAATTATACTGATAAAGCAAAACTAACTATGAAAAATCTTTCTGATGATGAGTTAAAAAATTATTTATCGAAAATATCTGATGAAGCACTCTATGCATATAATGTCTATCAAATTGAGGGGGAAGGAAGAAATTTGTTTTCAAGCATAGAGGGAGATGAGGACACGATAATGGGTCTGCCCGTTAAAAAAATTAAGGAATATATTGGTTCATTAAAATGAAAAAATATTTTGTAATTGGAAATCCTATTGATCATTCGTTGTCACCCAAACTTCACAACTATTGGCTCAAAGAAAACAACATTGATGCCATATATGATAAAAAAAAAATTGAAGAGAATCATCTTCAAACTATAATTTCTGAGATCAAAGAAAAAAAAATTAATGGTATTAATGTTACCGTTCCATTCAAAAAATCAGTAATTCCTTATTTAGATAAATTAAGCCAAGAGGCGGAGCAAACACAATCTGTAAATACAATAATTTTAAGCAATGACAACTTGGTGGGCCATAATACGGATATTGCCGGTTTTACAAAAGCAATTAAAAGTTTAAAATTAGATTTTAAAGGCAAAAAAGTTTTTATTTTAGGTGCTGGTGGGGTTGTTCCTTCAATAATTTTAGCTTTAAATAGAATGAATGTGTCAAAAATAATTGTTAGCAATAGAACCAAAAAAAAAGCAGAGGATTTGAAATCACAATTTAATAATTTAGATCTGTTGGATTGGGGAGATATGGTAGATTTTGACATAATTATAAATGCAACTAGCTTGGGATTAAACAAAGAGACTATTAATTTAGATTTTTCTAAATATAGAAATAATAAATTGTTTTATGATGTAATTTATAATCCTGAAGAAACAAATTTTTTAAAAGAGGGAAAAAAACTTGGCAATAAAACAGAGAATGGTAAATTAATGTTTATTTATCAGGCACACGAAGCATTCAAATTGTGGCACGGAATAGAGCCACCAATCAATAGCCAGACACTTAAAATTTTAAACAATGATTAGAATAGGAATTATTGGAGATATAGGTTCGGGAAAAAGCTATGTTGCTGGTAACTTTGGATACCCAGTATTTAATGCGGATGAAGAAGTTTCAAAACTTTATAAAAAGGATGAAAAAGTCTTTATAAAACTTAAGAAAAAATTACCAAAATATATTTCTCTGTTTCCAATAAATAAAACTGAAATTACTAAAGCCATATTAAGCAATAAGGTTAATTTAAAAAAAATAATTTCTGTGGTTCACATAGAAATTAGAAAATCACTCAAGTTATTTTTAAAGAAAAATAAAAAAAGAAAGATCGTAGTACTTGATATTCCTTTATTGTTAGAAAATAAAATAAACAATAAAAATGATATATTGGTATTTGTAGACGCAAAAAAAACAGAAATAGTAAAAAGATTAAAAAAAAGACCAAATTTTAATCGTAAACTCTTAAACAAGTTTAAAAAAATTCAGTTCTCCACAACGTATAAAAGAAAAAAATCAAATTTTGTGATTAAAAATAATTTTAAAAAAAAATCTTTAAATGAGAGTATAAATAAATTGTTAAGTGAAATTTTATAAATGACAGAAATAGTATTAGACACAGAGACAACCGGCATATCCGTAAAAGAAGGTCATAGAATAGTAGAGATAGCTTGTGTGGAATTAGAAAATTTAATTCCAACAGGAAATAATTTCCATTGTTGTATTAATCCAGAAAGAAAAGTTTCAGAAAAAGCATTTGAAATTCATGGTTACTCAGATGATTTTTTATCAGAACAAAAAAAATTTCACGAAGTGAAGGATGATTTTCTTAGATTTATAAAAAATAAAAAATTGATTATACACAATGCCGTATTTGACCTCGAGCATTTAAATAATGAACTTTCAATATGTGGAGACGACAAGTTGTCTAATGAGGTGGTGGATACTTTAGTTTTGGCTAGAGATAAGTTTCCAGGATCTCAGGTTAGTCTAGATGCATTATGTAAAAGATTTAGAATTAATAATTCAATGAGAACAAAACATAATGCACTACTGGATTGCACTCTTTTAGCAAAAGTTTATATTAATTTGATAGATCAAAGAGAACCTACTTTAGATTTTAAAAAAATTGATAAAGAAGAAAATCAAGAAAAAAATAATTTAAATATATCTTATTTTAAAAAAGTTGTTCTACCAACAAAAGATGAAATTGAAAATCATAAAAAATTTTTAAAAGAAAATATGAAAAAAAATTATTTTAATTAAATTTTTTTTTATACAAATCCTCAAAATCTATTTTTTTTTCGAATTTTATTCCTGGATATCCCGAATTATGTAAAAGATCTAAAAATGATTTTTCTAAATCTGGGTATATTATGATTTGAACATCACAAAGTATTATTTTTTCGAGTTCTTTCTTATCTTTAACCTCATCACTAATTCTTACAATTGTTGCTAAAACAATTTCAAAATATGATTTTTTTAAATTTTTATTTTTATCTTCAAATTTAAGGGTAGTGCTTACCTCTATATGTTTATCTTTCACTGCTTTAGATTTAATATCTATCCCTAATTGGTATTTGAAAATATTATCTTTAACGAACAAAAAAGTTTCTATATCTGGTGTTTCACTGGACATGTCTTTAACATATTTGCCTAATATTTTAAATTTTTCTGTCATCGTCCTCTTCTATATCCTCAAAATCCCCTTCAATAAAATTTTTTTTCTCTTTTTCTTCTGAATTAATTTTTTTTTTAAATATATTAAAAAAAAACTTTCGTGTGACTGGAAAAATTAATAAAAAGCCCAAAATATCAGTTGCAAATCCCGGAATAATTAAAAGTAATGCCGCGAAGGCGATTGCTGCACCCGAAATAACTTCATAAGCAGGAGTTTGATTTTTACTTAATTGAATAAATCCTGACCTAAGCGTATTAAGTCCTTCATATTTAGCATAATAAACACCAACAATAGCAGTTATAAAAATTAACAATATAGTAATAATCGCACCAATTTCAGAGCCAATTTTAATAAAAAGATAAATTTCTACTACTGGTATTAAAATTATTGCTAATAAAATTGAGTTCATTTGTCCTTAATCTAAATTGCTAGTTGAAATTAATCAACAGAGTAATTACTATCTAATCATGAATTATAGTTTCGAATATATCGACATCATTTTATTGGCGATGATTGCAGGATTTATTTTTTTAAGACTTCGAGGTATTCTTGGTAAAAGAACTGGTTTTGAGGGAAAATCACCAGCTCAATTTAAAGAGGTTTTGAAAAATATTAAGGTAGATCAACCAGCCAAACCAAAAGAGAAGTTTGATGATGAAGCTCAAAAAGAATTTTTAAAAGGTGCAAAAATTGCTTATGAAACAATTATTACTGATTTCAGTGATAATGATAATAAGATCACAAACGCTAAACCCCTCTTAAATAAAGATATATTTAATCAATTTGATGATGCATTGAAAGAGAGAGAAAAAAGGGGTCATTTTGCAGAAATAACATTTATTGGAGTAAATAAAGCTGAGATTAAGGAACATAAAAAAATTGGAAATATTTTAAACGTAACAGTCGATTTTATAGCAGAGGTGATTACTTGCATAAAAGATAAAGATCAAAAAATTGTATCTGGACATCCTGAAAAAATTAAAAAAATTTATGATACGTGGATTTTTTCAAGAGATACTACTTCAGCCAATCCAAATTGGCAGCTAGTTAATATATTAACATAATTGAACGACAATATTTCAGACAAAGATAAAAAAGAGTGGGAAGATTTTCTTAAGAGCGATGAGAAAATTTTTGATAAAGATAATAATTACCAAAATAAAGAATTTTTTAAAACAAAATCAATAGACTTGCATGGCTATACTTTAGATCAAGCTAACAAAAAAATTGAAGAATTTATACAGTATTCATATAATGAAAAAATTAATAAAATTATTGTTGTAACAGGAAAGGGGCTTCATTCGCAAAATGAAAAGAACCCTTATGTTTCAAAAGATTTAAGTATTTTAAAACATTCTGTACCTAATTTTATTTATAATAATAGAAACTTAATGAAATTAATTACTGAATTAAAAGATGCCGAAATTAAAGATGGTGGATCTGGTGCTTTCTACATATATTTAAAAAAAAATAAATGATTATTTGGCTAGCCTCGTATCCCAAAAGTGGAAATACTTTATTGAGATCAATATTAGCCTCCTATCTTTTTTCTAATGATGGAAAATTAAAGTTAGATTATATTTATAAAATTAGACAATTTCCTTCAATAGATGATTTTCAAAAGTTAAATATCGACCTTTCAAATGAAAAGGAAGTTTTTCAAAATTTTATTGAAGCACAAAAAATAATTAACAAAGATAAAAAAATAAAATTTGTTAAAACACATAGTAGCTTGGCAAGGATTAATGAGTGTAATTTTACAGATTTTAATAATTCACTTGGTGCAATATATATGGTCAGGGACCCTCGAAATGTTGTTACTTCTTTCGCACACCATTATAATTTAAGTATAGGTCAAGCTGTGAGTGTTATGATTGATCCAAAAAGATGGTTGGTAAAAACAGATCTTGTTTATAAAACTTTTATGAGTTCTTGGAGTATTAATTATAATTCGTGGAAACAAATGAAAAATAAAGTTTTATTTGTAAAATACGAAGATCTTTTAAATAGAAAGAAAACCACACTAATCAAAATATTTAAATTTTTAGATGAATTAGGTTTTAAAAATTTAAAGTTGGATATGGCTAAATTAAATAAAGTTATAGAGTCTTCAGAATTTTCCACCATGCAAAAGCTTGAAAAAAATGAAGATTTTAAAGAAGGTGTAATAGATCAAGAAACTGGTAAAAGAAAAACTTTTTTTAGACTAGGTCCAAAAAATGACTGGAAACAAATATTAGACAATAAGTATAAAGAAAAAATAGAAATTGTATTCAAAAAAGAAATGACCGAGTTAGGTTATTTGTAATTTTAAAGAATAAATTTTGAAAGATCCGTGTCTTTAACTAAGTTATCTAAGTTGTTGTTTATATAGTCTTTATTAATTACAATTTTTTCACCAGCCCGATCTGTAGCTGTAAAACTTATTTCATCTAAAATTTTTTCAATAATTGTATGTAATCTTCTAGCACCAATATTTTCAACTGTTGTATTTACTTCTGATGCAATATTAGCAATTGCATCGATACCATCATCTGAGAATTCAAGATCTACATTTTCAGTTTTTAATAGAGCCACATATTGCTTAATTAAACTAAAATCAGGCTCTCTTAAGATTCTTTTAAAATCATCACTTGTTAAAGCTTCTAGCTCAACTCTGATTGGTAATCTTCCTTGTAATTCTGGAAGTAAATCAGATGGCTTCGCAAGCTGGAATGCACCTGAAGCAATAAACAAAATATGATCAGTTTTGATCGGACCGTGTTTAGTATTGACAGTTGTTCCTTCAATTAAAGGCAATAGATCTCTTTGGACACCTTCTCTTGAAACATCACCACCAACCCTGTCAGTTCTTGCTGAAATTTTATCTATTTCATCTAGAAAAACTATTCCATTATTTTCAGTTGAAAGTTTCGCTGCTTTAATTATTTTATCTTGCTCAATTAATTTATCAGACTCATCATTAATTAAAATTTCATGAGACTCTTTTACTGACATTTTTTTCTTTTTTTCTTTATTGCCCATTGATTTTCCAATCATTTCACCAATATTGATCATTCCTACGTTTGCTCCAGGCATACCAGGAATTTCAAAAGAAGCACCACTTGAACCAGTATCACTTACTGCAATTTCTATTTCATTGTCATCTAAATCACCATTTCTTAATCTTTTTCTAAAACTTTCTCTAGTTGCTAGACTTGCTTTTTTTCCAACTAAGGCATCTAAAACTTTTTCTTCTGCAGCTTTTTGAGCTTGAGCAAAAACTTCTTTTCTTTTTTTTACCTTTTCCATTGAGATTGCAATTTCAATTAAATCTCTTACGATTTGCTCAACATCTCGACCGACGTAACCAACTTCTGTGAATCTTGTAGCTTCAACTTTTACAAAAGGTGCTTCAGCTAGCTTTGATAATCTCCTAGAAATTTCAGTTTTACCAACACCAGTTGGGCCGATCATCAAGATATTTTTTGGCAAAACTTCGTTTTTCATCTCACCCTTAAGTGCTTGCCTTCTCCATCTGTTTCTTAAAGCAACTGCAACAGCTCTTTTGGCTTTATTTTGTCCAACAACAAACCTGTCTAACTCTGAAACAATTTCTCTAGGAGATAAAGAACTAACTAAAGAAGTTTCGTCTTTTTGATCTTTATCCTTTGGGTGTAGTTGTGTTACGTTTGATTTATCCATTATATTTTTTCAATTTTTACATTATCATTTGTGAAAACACATATATCAGCTGCAACTTTAATTGCTTTCTTTGCCACTTCTTCAGCTGACATATTGCCTTCCATTAAAACTTTTCCAGCAGCTAAAGCATAATTGCCACCTGAGCCTATTCCAATTACATCTCCTTCAGGCTCCAAAACATCACCAGTTCCAGAAATAATGTAACTATTATTTTTGTCACCAACTGCCATTAAAGCTTCTAATCTTCTTAAATATTTATCTGTTCGCCAATCTTTTGCTAATTCAACAGCAGATCTTGATAAATTTCCTGCGTGTTTTTCAAGTTTACCCTCTAATCTTTCAAATAAAGTTAATGCGTCAGCAGTTGATCCTGCAAATCCAGCAACTACATCTCTTTTTTCAATTTTTCTGACTTTTGAAGCTGTGCTTTTGACAACAGTATTCCCCATACTTACTTGCCCATCACCAGCAACCACTACTTCATTGTTTTTTCTAACTAATACAATTGTTGTCATAATTAATAAATGGTAACTATTTTTGATACTTCAAGTGTTCATACTGATATTGATATAGAGGGATTATGTATGTATACCATTAAAAATATATGGCTAGAAAAGGAAAAGTAACTCGAAAAACAAAAGAAACTAGCATCAATGTTGAAGTAGATATTGATGGCAAAGGTAAGTACCAAATTGACACTGGTATAGGCTTTTTAGATCACATGCTTGAGCAATTATCAAAGCACTCATTAATTGACTTAAAAGTTAAAGCAAAAGGGGATACTCATATAGATCTTCATCACACTACTGAAGACACCGGTATCGCAATAGGTGAAGCTTTAAAAAAAGCGGCTAAAAAATTTGTTGGAATCAAAAGATATGCGCATACCGTTATTCCGATGGATGAAACATTAACAAGGGTTGCTATTGATGTTTCAAATAGACCTTATTTGATTTGGAAAGTAAAATTAAAAGTTGAGAAACTTGGCGAGATGGATACCGAATTATTTAAAGAATGGTTCCAAGCATTTTCTCAATCTGCAGGCATCACGATGCATGTCGAAAATATTTATGGTGATAATAGCCATCACATAATTGAGTCTTGCTACAAAGCTTTAGCAAGATCGTTAAGAGCTGCATTAGAGATGGATCCAAGAAATAAGAAAAGTATTCCATCAACTAAAGGCTCATTATAAGTTTAATGAACGTCACAATTGTTGATTATAATTCGGGCAATATTAGCTCGGTAATAAACTCTTTTAAGGAAGTTGCTAATGATAAAGTGAATATCGAGATAACTTCAGATTTAAATAAAATTAAATCCTCAGATAAAGTCGTTTTACCAGGGCAGGGTTCGTTTAAAAGTTGTGTTGATGCATTAAAAAATATCAATGGTTTAATTGATACATTAAATGAATTTGCAATTAGCAATAAAAAACCTCTTCTTGGAATTTGCGTTGGTCTTCAAATGTTTGCAGATGTTGGCTATGAAGAAACTGAAACTAAAGGTCTTGGTTGGATATCAGGCAAAGTATCTAAAATAGACAACCAAAATGGAAAATATAAACTTCCTCACATTGGTTGGAATCAAATTAACATTGTTAAGGATAGTAAAATTTTTAAAGATATAGATAATAATTCTCACATGTATTTTGTTCATAGTTATGAATTTATACCAGAAGATAAAAATGTAATTTCAGCAACAACAGATTATTCATCAAATATCGTTTGCTCGGTTGAAAAAGAAAATATTTTTGGAACACAGTTTCACCCAGAGAAAAGTGATAAAACAGGACTTAAAATAATTGATAATTTTATTAATTTATAAATGAAAATATTTCCAGCAATCGATATTAAAGATAAAAAATGTGTGAGGTTAGTCAAAGGAGATTTTGATAACAAAACTGAATATGAAATATCCCCAACCGAACAAGCTCGAAAATATAATGATCATGGTTTTAAAAACTTACATATAGTCGATTTAGATGGAGCCTTAACAGGCGAAACAGTTAATTTAGATATTATTCAAGAAATAGTAAGTAAATTTGATCTTAAAATCGAAATTGGTGGAGGAGTAAGAAATTTTGAGAGTATTCAGAGGTATACTGATGCTGGTGTTGAAAAAGTTATTTTAGGAAGTGCAGTCATAAAAGATAAAAATTTTTTAAAACAAGCTTGTAATAAATTTCCAAATCAAATTGCATTAGGTTTAGATGCAAAAGATGGATATTTATCTATCTCTGGCTGGAAAGAAAATTCTAATCAATTAACACTAGATTACTTAAAAGAAGTAAATAATTATGGTGCAAGTAGATTGATTTATACTGATATAAATAGAGATGGGATGAAGCAAAGTCCTAATTTTAAAGAGACAGTAAAGGTTGCTAATACATCTAATTGTCCAGTAGTTATATCAGGAGGAGTTTCCTCAATTGAGGATATTAAAAAAGCTAGAGAATTAAAAAATAAAAATATTGAGGGCATTATAGTTGGAAAGGCTATCTATGATGGTGATATTAAATTAGACGAATTAGTGAAAGAATTAGATGCTTAAAAATAGAATTATACCATGTTTAGACGTTAAAAATGGACGTGTTGTAAAAGGAATTAACTTTGTAGATCTACAGGATGCAGGTGATCCCGTCGAACAAGCTAAAATTTATTCAGACGGTGGTGCAGATGAAATTTGCTTTTTAGATATTACTGCATCAAATGAAAATAGAGATACTATTTATGATGTAGTAGAAAAAACCTCGAAGAAATGCTTTGTTCCTCTGACAGTTGGAGGTGGCGTTAGAAGTGTTGAGGATATTAATAAACTACTGAACTGTGGTGCAGATAAAGTATCAATTAATACTGCTGCTGTTCAAAATCCAGAAGTAGTAGTACAAAGTTCTAAAAAATTTGGATCACAATGTATTGTGGTAGCGATAGATGCTAAAAAAAAGGGGGATAAATGGGAAATTTTCACTCATGGTGGAAGAAATAATACTGGCATTGATTCACTAGAATTTGCAAAAAAAATGGAAGATTGTGGGGCGGGAGAGCTTTTAGTTACTTCTATGGATAGAGATGGTACTCAAGTAGGTTATGATATCGAACTTATGTCGAAAATATCATCAAAAGTAAATATTCCAGTGATCGCATCTGGTGGTGTTGGTACTTTAGATCATTTATTTGACGGAATTAAACTGGGCAATGCTAGTGCAGTTCTAGCTGCATCAATATTTCACTACGGCAAACATTCCGTAAAAGAAGCTAAGGAGTATTTGGATTCAAAAGGAATTCCTGTTAGAATTTAATATGCTTAATACATTAGAAAACTTAATTAAACTTGCAAGAGATAGAAAATCTTCTCCTGTTGAAGGTTCTTACACTAACAAGTTACTTAAAGACAAATCATTAAGCAAGGCAAAGGTCTTAGAAGAAGTTAATGAATTGATTGAGGCTGTGGAGGAAAATTCAAACAAAATTCATGAAGCAGCAGATGTTTTTTATCATTTATTAATGTATCTCGAAGCTAATGATATAAAAATTGAAGAAGTAATGTCAGAATTAGAAAAAAGAAAGAAATGAGTTACGACGATAATAATATTTTTGCAAAAATTTTACGTGGCGAGATTCCTTGTAATAAAATTTATGAGGATGATTTTGTTTTATCATTTCACGATATAAATCCACAAAAAAAAATTCATGCTTTAGTTATTCCGAAAGGGAAATATACTGATTTAGATGATTTTAGTCTGAATGCTTCACCGAACGAGATGGTTGGATTATTAAAAGGAATTAATATAGTCGCTAAAAAGCTTGGTATTTCAACAGAAGTAGGCCAAGGTTATAGAGCTATGGCTAATATAAGTGATAACGGCGGTCAAGAAGTGCCTCACTTACATTTCCACTTGTTTGGCGGTGAAAGAGTTGGCAGAATGGTAGAGTGAAAGAAGAAGTTAAAAGAAATTATCTAGAAATACGCTCACTCTACGATCTTAAAGAAAGAAATAAACCATCAGAAGATTATTTATTAAGTTTAATTGATCCAATTAATTTTCAATTAAATAAGTTTTTTTATAAAAACATTGGTAAAAAACATAAATGGGTAGACAGACTAACTTGGTCAGAGGAAAAATGGATTGATTATGTATCATCTAAAAAAGTTAAGACATATGTACTTAAATTTAAAGACGATTTAGTTGGATTTTTTGAATTAATTTTTCATTCTGAGAAACAAGAAACAGAAATAGCATATTTTGGAGTATTAGAGGAATATCAAAATAAAAAATTAGGATCGTACCTATTATCTGAGGCTATTAAAAAATCTTTTGAGTGCAATGTTAAACGTGTGTGGGTACACACCTGTTCTTTAGACCACAAAAATGCTTTGAATAATTATATTTCTAGAGGTATGAAAATATTTAAAACTGAGACTTTAAATATTTAGTTTCGAGAAGGTAATTTAAATAAATTTTTAGAAATTTTTTTATTTTTCTTTATAAAGGTTAGATAGGTAATATTAAAATTCTGATAGATATCTGTATTTTGCCAACCAACTAAGTCAAATGTTACATTGTCAAAAAATAAATTAATTTCATTATCATCTTCTATAATGGTATAATTGATTAGTTTATTGTCCATAATTTTTTCATTCAAATCATAGATTTTATTAATTAAGAAATTTTTATCTAAAATTAAATTCAAAGGAGTTTTATCTAGAGAATATCTATAATAACTAGACAATGTCTTTATAACTAAAGACTTTCCATTCGAAACTAAAATTTTATTGTTACTATTTGTGTACTCACAAAAAATTTTTTTTTGGTATTCAATTGTACAATTTCCATTTTCAATTTTTCCATTAATATTTTGTTCAAATTTAAACTCAAAATTTTTGATATTATTTAAGTTTTCAATTATTTTTTTTTTATTTTCAGAATTTGCGCTAGTGATTAAAAAACAAAAAAATAAGATTAGTGTGTATCTAAACATTAGAGAACGTCTCTTTTACCAACATGATTTGCTTTACTAACTATTCCATCAGCTTCCATCATATCAATAATTCTTGCTGCTCTGTTATATCCAATTTGAAGTTTTCTTTGCAAAAATGATGTTGAGGCTTTACCTTCAGATCTAATAATTTCTATTGCTTGTTGATATAAATCGTCTTTATCTCCGAGGTTTTGGCTATCTCCAATTTCTTTTTCATCAGCAAAATTTAGAATTTCATCAACATAGTCAGGTTCTGCTTGTGTTCTTAGGAAATTATTTATTTTGTTGATTTCATTATCTGAAACAAAAGGGGCATGTATTCTTACTATTCGGTTAGCTGAAGACATATAGAGCATGTCTCCTTTACCCAAGAGTTGCTCAGCTCCTTGTTCACCTAGAATTGTTCTACTATCAATTTTGGAAGTTACTTGAAATGATATTCTTGTCGGAAAATTCGCCTTAATAGTACCTGTTATTACATCAACGCTTGGTCTTTGAGTTGCCATTATAATATGAATTCCAGCAGCCCTTGCCATCTGTGAAAGTTTTTGAATATAGTTTTCAATTTCTTTACCTGCTACAAGCATCAAATCTGACATTTCATCTACAACTACAACTATGTAAGGCATCGGAAGTTTATGTTTAGCGTTATAACCATCAATATTTCTAACACCTTCTTTTGTCATTAATTTATATCTACTCTCCATTTCTTTAACTACCCATCCCAAAACAGAGGCTGCTTTTTTTGCTTCTGTAATCACAGGACATAATAAATGTGGAATTCCCTCGTATGTTGACAATTCTAACATTTTTGGATCAATTAAAATAAATTTACATTTCTCTGGTGTATGTCTGTAAAGAAGAGAAAGTATAATTGTATTTATACAAACTGATTTTCCTGAACCAGTTGTTCCAGCAATAAGCAGGTGTGGCATTGAAGATAAATCTCCAACTATAGGTTTACCAGAAATACTTTTTCCTAATGCGATTGGTAATTTTATTTCTTTCTTTTTAAAGTCAGGATTATTAATAATTTCACTTAAATAAACATTTTCTCTAGAATTGTTTGGTAGTTCAATACCAATTGTATTACTACCAGGTATAGTGGCAATTCTTGCAGATTCTGAACTAGTATTTCTAGCTATATCATCTGATAAATTAATTATTTTTGAAACTTTTACTCCTGCTGCGGGTTCAAATTCATTTAAAGTAACCACTGGTCCATGACTCACTTTTTTAATATTACCGTTAACTCCAAAGTCTAATAAAATTTTTTCTAAAAATTTTGGGTCATGGGTTTCATTTTTTTGTGAATTTTGCCTTTCTTTATTGGTGGCAGATATAAGTAAGTCTAAACTTGGTAATTTAAATTTTATTTTATTATCTCTTTTATTTTCGGCTTTTATAAAAGGCAAATCTTCTTGTATAAGATTTTTTATTTCATCTTCTGGAATATATTCATTAATTAGCTCACTCTTGTCAGTATAGTTTTTCTGTTTTTCATCATTAAAATTGTTTAGTAATTGTTTTAATACTTCATAAGATTGTACTGGATGAAAATTAATACTTATTAAAAACAAAATAACAGTGAAAAAAATTAATACATAGTAAAATATTGTTTCATTTATTAAAATCATAGTTTCCAAAAAAGTTTTATCCAAGTAAGAACCAATAAATCCTCCATTCCCATAAATATAAAGAGTGAATGCGTCTTGGTAAAAATGAGCCAAGAATAATGTTCCAAATATAGTATAAATTATTGAAAAGAATATATTTTCAATAATTAAAAAAAAATCTTTTGTTCTAAAAATATTAATACCAGTAATTATCAAAGTTAATGAAATTAGATATGAGATTAAACCTACAGATTGAAAAAATAAATCTGAGATAAAACTACCTTGAAAGCCAAAAATATTTTTAATTTTTGTATCTGAAGGAAAAATGAAGTTTGGGTCTTCTACTGAGTAGCTCAACAAAGCTATTAGAAGAAATATGCCACCACTCAATACAATTATACCAAAAATTTCAGCAAGCCTCTTAATGGTAAAATTAATTAATAAATTTGCACTATTTTTAATATCCATATATGAATCAATTTAATCACTTTGTATCATCTAATTTTTGTTGTTAAAATTAAAAATAATATGAGAGTTTGTATACTTGGATCTGGTTTGTCAGCTTTAACTTTAGCTAAAGCCCTGACAAAGGAAAATATTTATGTGGATATATTTTCTAAATCAAAGAACTATAAAATAAGTCCATCAAGAACAATTGGCATTTCCAAAAGTAATTTTGAGTATTTTAATAAAAATATTATTAATATTGAAAATATTTCTTGGAAAATAAAAAAAATAGAAATTTCTACTGATAATCTTGAAAATGAAAAAATTTTAAAATTTGACAACAAAGAGCAACTTTTTTCAATTCTAAAAAATTATAAACTTTATGAGAATTTAAATAAAAGTTTATTAAATTCAAAATTTTTAAAAAAAAAAAATTTTTTAAAAAACAAAATCGATTTTTTAAAATACAGTCTTGTAATAAACACTGATTATTTTAGTGGTTTAACAAAAAAATACTTTAATAAAAAAATATTAAAAAAATATAACAGCAAAGCATATACAGCAACATTTAAACATAATAAAATTCAGAATGATGTGGCGGTGCAAATTTTCACCAAAAATGGTCCATTGGCCTTTTTGCCAATTTCAAAAAATGAAACTTCAATTGTTTACTCAATTCATAATTCAAAAAATAATTTAAAAGATGGTATATGCGATTTGATCCATAAATATAATTTTAAATATAAAATTGATAAAATTAAACAATTTGAAACTTTTGAATTAAAATCAGTTTCCTTAAGATCTTATTACAACAAAAATATTTTAGCATTTGGGGATTTACTTCACAGAGTTCATCCTTTAGCTGGACAAGGTTTTAACATGACTATTAGAGACTTGAAAATTTTAATTCAAATTATAAAAGAAAAAATTAATTTGGGTTTACCTTTAGATTGTTCTGTCAATAAAGAGTTTGAAAAAAAATTAAAACATAAAAATTACATTTTTTCATCAGGTATAGATTTAATTCATGAATTTTTTAATTTAGAAAGAAAGCTTAATAACAATATATTAAGTAAATCTTTAAAAATAATAGGTCATAATCCCACAATTAATAAAACATTCAAAAGAATTGCTGATACAGGTGAACTTTTTTAGTTTATTGAATAGTAGTGTTATTAAAATTGTCAAAATTATAAGTCTTTAGAATTTGAGAGATTTTATTTTTTCTCACATCCAAATTTTTTGTTTCTAATAGAGCTTGTTTTTCCTCAAGTGAGAAAGGAGAGGCCATTGCGAGTGCATTTATGACCTCATTTAAACTTTGTTTTTCAAGCGATTTCCAATTTATAATTAAACCGCGTTTTTCAAACAAGGCTCTTAAATCTTTAAAAATTAACTCAAGATCAGAAAATTCCAGCTTCTCTTTCTCTTCGTTCAGATCATGATAAAAGTTTTTAAAATTTACCTCTAAAACTCTATATTTATTTTCTGTATTTATTTCTTGAATTGCTTGAAATCGAATAACGCCTTTTAATTCAATTAAATATCTTCCATCTTCAGTTTCTCTGAAGCTGGTAATTTTACCAAGACATCCAATATCATATAGCTCAGGTTTGATTTTATTTTTATCAGAATTTTTGGGTTGAATCATCCCTATCATTTTATTCGATTTCATACTGTCATTTATCATATCAATATAACGAGGTTCAAAAATATTCAAAGGGACCCTAGTATTAGGAAAAATTATAAAATTACTTAAAGGAAATACAGATATATTTTTTGGTAAGTCTATTTTTTTCATATTAATTATTATTATACCATATCAGCTTTTATTTTACACAAATTGAACTTAATTAAATGTCTCACTTAAATAAAATTTAAATAATCACAGTTTAATCATTAATTGTCTCTTTTCAAAAGTTGCTATTATGCTTAAATTGTTGTTGTTAATTCTAAAATGAAAAAATTTTAATTTATCTAATGAATTTTTTAACAGGTCAGAAACTTGTAGCACAAAAAGAATTTGGAAAAGCGCTAGATATATTTTTAAATTTAAAAGATAAAAATGATTTAATTTTATTTTATCTTGGATTGATTTATTTTGAATTAAATAATTTTAATAAGAGTATCTATTATTATGGTAAATTTTTAAAAAAAAAACCAAATTCTATTTTAGCACTTTATAATTTAGCATTTGTAAAACAAAGTATTGGTGAGTTAGAGGCGTCTAAAAATATTTATTTAAAATTAATTGAAATAGATAAAAATAAAATCAGACCTTTTTATGGTCTTTTTACTCTAGATCCCAATTTTTTGAATGATTATTATTTTGAAAAAATTTTAGAAATTCAAAAGAATTATAGCCACACTTTGTTTGAAGAAGGTATTATTAATTATTTACTATCTAAAAAAGAAAAAAAAAATAAGAAATTTTATAAAGAAATAAAATATTTGAAAAATTCACATGATTTAATATTTAAGTCAAAAAAACAATATAATATTTCATCTCAATTTTACTATAATCAAATTGTAAGTAAATTTTATAATAAAATAAAATTTATAAACAATCATAATAATAAACTTAATAATAACAAAATTATTCCAATCTTTATTGTTGGTATGCCCAGATCTGGCTCTACTTTGGTGGACGCGATATTAAGTTCTGGATCAGAAAATGTTAATAGTTTGGGAGAATGTCATGTAGTTAATATTTCAATTTTAGAACAAATAGGGCCTAAAATTTATACAAAAGATTTTAATTTAAAAAAGTTTACCTTTGAAATAAATTTGAAAAGCTTAAATGATTCAGTTCTAAGAAGATATGATCAATTTAATTTTGATAAAACAAAATGTAATCAGATATTAATTGATAAATCTTTAGAAAATTTTCTTAATATTGAATCAATAATTAGAATTTTCCCGAAAGCTAAATTTTTACATACTTTTAGAAATCCTTCAGATTCTGTTATATCAATTTTTCAATCTATGCTTGCTGAACTTTCATGGTCACACTCCTTAGAAGATATTTTAATGTATTATAATAATTATTATAAAATTATAAATTATTATAAAAACAGGTTTCCAAATTCAATTATGGATATTGATTTAGAAAAATTTACAAATAACAGCTATCATATGTCAAAAGAGATTTATGAATTTTGTGGCTTAAAATGGAATGAAAACGTTTTAGAATTTTATAAAAGAGATAATTTACATAGTAAAACACTTAGTTTTGCTCAAATTAGAAACGAGATATCAAAGTATAATACTAATAAATACGAGCCTTATTTACATTTACTAGAAAAGTATAAAACAAAATTTAATTGGTTAAATATTTAATAGTTTTATTTTTTTAGATCCTCAATTCTAAAATTTAATTGTTTTTGCAAGGCTTTATTCATAAAGGCATTATTTATTTTTTTATCATAAATTTTTTTGTAGCTAGAGTCCCCAATTAAACACGCATAATTTATCCAATTTTTAATTATTAAAACGTCTGAAAGATTTAATCCTCTTATAGTATCAATTAGTACTTTTTTATCAGTTTGTGATCTTGTTGGTTCTAGTTTATCAATTAAAATTTCTTTTTCTTTCCATTCTTCGTTATATTGAAATTCTTGATTGCCATTAAAATTAATATTTTTAAATTTAGGATAGGTTTTATAATATTCAGAACATCCATGCTTAATTGTAATTTCAAAATTTTCAAAATCATTTTTGTTTAATATTAAATTCAATTTTTTTAAGATTTTTTTTGTCTCATCCAATCCACTACAATACACATAACCTTTATAATTACCTTTAATATTGTCTCTTAATTCAACCATGCATTTTCTTATATTATTATTTTCTAAATTAATGTTATCAAAAATAAAATAAAGTCTGATTAAATCGATCACACTATTAAGAATTACTTGAACCTTGTAACAAGAAAAACAGTATTTAGATATTACATTAAATTTATTAAATAAATTGAAATGTCTTTTACAATTTAAATTTTGAGAATTTTTTCTGTAAAGTTGAGTCTCTTCAATATTTAAATTGTCTTCATAATTTTTTATAATATTGTCACTTTCAATTAATATTCTTTTTAAGTTTTCTAGATTGTTAAAGTCTTTAATTTTATATGTATTAACAATATTTCTAATATTGTTATTTATTTTAATAAGTGAATTATTTTCAATTTTTTTTGTATCAATAAAATTAAATAAATTAATAATATTTTTTTTTGCAAAGTTATTGTTTTTATTTAGTTTCATCAGAGTTAGAAAATTATAAATTGCATCTTCATATTTACCTATTTCAATTAAAGAAATGCCTAAATTGCCATAAGTGATTTCAAAGTTTGAGTTATCTTCTATAGATTTTTTGTAAGCATCAATCGATTTACCAATCTCTCCTTGCTTAAAATAAGCTATACCAATATTTAGATAGTTTTTAAATTTTTCTTTTTCGTATATTAAATTTTTTTCGTAATATTTGATTGATTTTTTCCAATCCATTTTTTTAAAATATATTGAAGCAAATAATTTATTTACTATGTATGTGTCTGAAAATTTATTTTTTAATAGATTTAATTTGTCTAAAGCAAGATCCAGTTTTTGATTATTAAAGTCATTTATAATTTCTTGTAATTTATCGGGATTAGTATTTTCACTCATTTTATAATTTTTTTATACATAAATATATCAACATTAAGCTAATTCTTTTGTATTTATTTCATTTTAAAAATTCACTTTAATTGTTGATTGATTTTAAAATATGTCTATTTATACTAACTTAATAATAAGCGGGCATAGCTCAGTGGTAGAGCGTCTCGTTGCCAACGAGAAGGTCGAGGGTTCGACCCCCTTTGCCCGCTCCATTAATTTTAGTGATTAAATCAAACTTTTTAACTTGGATTTTTCAAACTTATCTTGAAAAAAAAGATATTAGAAAATTAAAAAATAATTTTTTTTATTATTTATTTTTTAGACTCGTAAGAAGCTTTCTTTCAAATGATATAATTATTCAAATATATAATTTTAAAGTTTATGGGAGTATACAAAAAAACAAAACATCTTACTTTTTACTAAAAAAATGTGAGTTTGGTGATTATCATGAACTCAATATTATAAAAAAACTTTCTAACAGCAATAAATTATTATTCATTGACTGTGGATGTAATTATGGATTTTATTCTTTTTATACTGCTTCGTTATCTGAAAAAAATGAAATTATATCAGTAGAAGCATCAAAAAATACTTTAGATGAATTTACTAAAAATTTGAATCTGAATAGTTTCAAAAATATCAATTATTTTAATAATGCAGTGTCAGATTCAATTGGTAAAAATATCTCTTTTCATGAAAGTATAAACGATTGGGAAAGCTCTCAAATACATAGTAATTTTAAATTTAGTTTAGAAACTAGAGTTAGATCAATTACAATTAATAAACTGTTAGAAAATTATTTTTTCAATGATTATGTTGTAATTATAAAATTAGATATTGAAGGTAATGAGATTAATGCAATTAAAGGTGCCTTGGAGGTAATTAAAAAATCAGATCCTTTAATTATTATAGAATTTTCAAAATATATTTTTGAGAATGTGGACAATATTGACTATTTAAAAAACTTTTTAGTTAAATATGATTATTCCATATTTGATGTAAACTATAATAAAAAAAGTTTAGATAATGTTTTAAAAATGCTAAATAATTTAAAAAAAAAACATAAAACAATAGGTAATTTTTATTTAATTAAAAATTCTTCTAATAACCTTAAATTATTTTTATCGGATGAGTGATTTAGCAAATAAAAAATGTGTTCCATGTGAAGGTAATATACCCCCTTTTAATGCTGATGAGATTCATAATTACCTAAAAAAAGTTGATGGTTGGGAAGTTCTTGAAGATAAAATTGATGGATTTCATTTAATAAAAAATTTTAAATTTGATGATTTTGTGCAAAGTCAGGATTTTGTTAATAAGGTTGGTGACATAGCTGAAACCGAAGGTCATCATCCTGATTTGTGGTTTGGATGGGGTTATGCGAGAATTAAAATATTCACACATGCAATTAAAGGTTTAGCAGAGAGTGATTTTATTCTTGCTGCAAAAATAGATCAAATATCTAATGTCTAAAGTGTCTTGTCTTTGAAAAAAGAAGCACTGTGTCAGTTTCATTTGCAAAGTTAATTATTTCTTTATCCCTTATTGATCCAGATGGCTGAACTACTGCTCTAACACCAGATTGGACTAATTTTTCAATACCATCTACAAAAGGAAAGAATGCATCTGAGGCAGCAACTAAGTTATCATTCTGAAGATTAAATTTTTTCATTTTATTTATTGCTATTTGACAACTATCTAATCTACTTGGTTGACCAGAGCCAATACCAACAGTGGTTTCGTTTGATGCTAAGACTATTGCGTTTGATTTGACATACCTGCATACATTGAAAGCAAAAATAAGATCTTTAAGTTGTTTTGATGTTGGTTTTCGTTTTGAAGCGATTTTAAAATTTTTAGTTGAAAATAAATTTAAGTCCTCTGATTGTATCATTATATCTTGGTTGAATGATACAAATTTAAAAAGTTCTTCTGATGTATAATTTGTTCCGTCAATTAATCTTAAGTTTTTTTTAGCTTTTAATATTTTGATAGCACTGCTTTCAAACCCATTTGCGATAATCACTTCTAAAAATAATTTATTCAATTCTAAAGCTAAATTTTTAGTAATTTTAAAATTACAAGAAACTATTCCACCAAAAGCACTTAAGGGATCACAAGAAAGAGCAGATTTATAACTCTCTAAATGATCATTTTTAGTAGAAACTCCACATGGATTTGCATGTTTAACGATGACTGTTCCTTTACCCTTTGGTAAAGATCTTGAAATAGTTAAAGCACTAAAAATGTCATTATAATTGTTATAACTTAGTTGTTTTCCATGAATTTGTTTTAAATTTGTATTTGAACTACTTGAATAGATCGCACTTTGTTGATGAGGATTTTCTCCATATCTAAGTTGTTCTCTAAGATTTCCATACAAAACTTTTTTCTTAGGAAAAATAGTATTTGTTTTTTTATTAAAATAGTCTGAAATAATGGAGTCATAATAAGCTGTTTCAGTAAAAGCTATCCTTGATAGCTTTTCCCTAAAACTTAAGGAAGTAGATCCTTTGAACTTTTTTAATTCTTCAATTAATTCCTCATACTGGTCTGAAGACGTTATTACAGTCACATCATTATAGTTTTTAGCTGCAGACCTAACCATTGTAGGACCTCCTATATCAATATTTTCTATAATTTTTTTATGGTTTTTTGTTTTTTTAAGAGTGTTCTGAAACGGATAAAAATTAACAACGACTAAATCAATATTTTCAAAATCATTATTTTTTAAATCTTTTAAGTGAGATTTTTTCTCTCTCTTATTTAAAATTCCTGCATGGATTTTAGGATGAAGAGTTTTAACTCTACCTTCCAAAATCTCAGGTGAATTGGTAAAATCAGATACTTCTAAACAGTTAAATTTTAATTTTTTAATTACTCTATAAGTACCACCCGAGCTAATTATTTTAATTTTGTTCTTTTTTAAAATATTTAATAATGGTTTTAAGTTACTTTTATCAGATACAGAAATGAGAGCTGTTTTAATTTTTTTCTTCATTATAATTTACTTATCTCCCACTTTATTATCTGTTCTTTTTCATTATTTATACCTGAGATAAAAATATTTTGGTTTTCTTTATATGAATTTTTATTACCGAAATATAAACCATTATCAATATTAATATTAAAGTTATCACAACTAAATTTCCAACCTTCCTCATCTAATTCAATTAGTATAGATTTGTTATCTTGTGTTTTCATCACTTTTGAGTTTGGATCAAGATGAAATCTAATATCAAATTTAATTTCTTTATTTGAAGTTTTTCTAAATAACTTATCATAGCCAATAAATTTCATTTGTTCTGGGTAGAACTCAATTTCTCTTTCATAAATGGTTCCAAATTTAATTAAATATCCATCATGTGTGCCTGATATTTTCCAATAATTATTTTCAAAAACTACATTTTTTTTTGATATTTTCAGTCCTTTATCAGTAATCAAATCTTGTTGATGATTAATAAAATTACAAGAAGAATAATCTTCAATGGTTAAAGCGTTATGAAGAGAGGTGCTTTTTGATAATTTATTAAATTTATTATTTCTATCTGAGAAATAACCAGCATTTGAAATTAATTTTTTATCATTTGAAAAAATTTCAAATGATAAAGCACCTGCTTGATAGTCTTTGGAAAAAGATTTGTTAGGACTTGAACCGATATCAGCAGCGAGAATTATTTTTTTATTTTTAAGAATTGCATATCCACCAAGTTCATTAATTTGGTTTTTGAAAGTGTAACCAAACCTTTTTAAATATTGATCAAATTCTTTATTTTCAGAGGTATAATTGCCATTAAAAAAAATATCTTGTTTTATATTTTGCCATATGAAAGCGTAACTTGAGCCTAAATAATAAATGGTTTCTTCAATATATTCAGGAATTAAACTCTGAGATTCTTTAAACCACTCTCTAATAATAATAAAATATTTTAAATAAAATATTAGTTGTCGGATATTTCTTGATTTTGGAAAGCCTTGATTATCTATTGAGGATTTAATGATATTTTTTAATAAATTCAATCCATTTATAAGATATTGTTTTTCATTTTTATAAGCTAATCCAGTTAAAATGATTGCAGAGCACCCAATCATTTTATTTTCTACTTCTTTTGAGTTTTTGATTTCATTTAACAAATGATTAGTTTGTTTTTGAATCATATAATCAAAAGTGGATCTGTATTCTTGGTCACTATCCTCGTAAGTGAGTTGATGATTTGATAACCATGAAATAATTCTTTTTGCTGTTAAATCAAATTCCCAGCTTTTTTTTTTAAATTTACTATTGTTTGAAATCCAGTTTTTGATAATTGTTTGTGTTGTTTTTTTTGAAGATTTTAAATCTAAGCTAAAAAACCAAAAAAAATTATTTAATTTTTCATAATCCTTTGAGCTTAAATTATTCTGCCAAATTGATTCAATAGCAAAGTCTTCAATTTTGTATTTTTTATTCTGGTATTTTATTATAGACGAAAGTAAATGAGGACTTGGTTTATATTCGAAACTATTATCAAAAGTTTTTGATATTTTTTTTTCGTAAAAATTTGAATTTTGATAAATTGATTTAAAACCTTCTTTTATATTAAAATAAAATTGACCTAAAATGCCTAAGGAATTTGTATTAATCATTAACTTATTTTAATTTTAATAAATTAATATTTTTCTTTATATCTCCATCATTACTTTTGAACACTGTAGTACCGGAAACAAGAATGTTAGCACCAGCATCAATTGCACTTTTGCAGTTATCAAAATTGATCCCACCATCAATTTCTATGTCAAAATCTAATTTTTTTTGCTCTCGTATTTTTTTTAATTCTTTAATTTTATCTAAAACTTCTGGCATAAATTTTTGCCCTCCAAATCCAGGATTTACACTCATAATTAAGACTAAATCTATTTGATCTAATAAATCTATTATTAAATCAATTTTAGTTTCGGGATTAAGTGAGACTCCAACTTTTTTATTTTTTACTTTTATTTTTTTAATTGAATTTTCTAAACTATCGGTTGCCTCAGGGTGAATAGTAATTATATCTGCTCCAGCATCAGCGTAAGCCTCTATGTATTCATGGACTGGTGATATCATTAAATGAACATCAAATTTTAATGAACAATGCTTTCGCAGAGCTTTAATTACAGGAGGACCTATCGTTAAGTTAGGAACAAAATGACCATCCATCACATCCACATGAATCATATCAGCCCCACCTTCTTCAAGTCTTTTTATTTCTGATCCTAACTGGCTGAAGTCAGCTGATAAAATTGATGGAGAAATTTGTATATTTTTCATTGATTGCTAGATTAACTAGTATCAATTTTAAAAATTAAAATGAATTAAAAAATTGATAAATTTGTCTAGAAATTTCACTCTCCAAAGGAAATGATAACATTCCCATCACCGAATAGCCTAAGATCCAAGGCATTAGATAAAATCTAATCATGTAGAAAAACCAAGCAACATACAAAGGCACCAATGGCCCAATGATAAATGAGGGTGTTATAGGTTTAAATAATTTTATTAGAGGATTGGTATATTTAACAAATACCTTCATGAAAAAAAATTGAGAATCTTCCTTTTGAAAAATATTCATCGCTACTCTTCCAATAAGAGTCCACATGATAATCCCAAGCAAATAATCAACAAAATATATTAAAGGGTGAAAATTTGCTGACATTTAAAGTTTATATTGGAAAATGTTTTGAAATAAAAGGGGCGAAATTAATCGCCCCTTTAAAAGATTATTTAGTGTGATTTACCAAGAATTGTTTTACCACTCGGTACACGTACGTCATCAACCATTTTTTGAGTTGCTTTATCTGGTTCTGCAGTCATTAAACTAACTACTACCATTAAAACAAAACTAACAGCTGATCCGAAGATACCAAATGTTAATTGTGTAATTCCTAGGAATCCACTTCCACCAGTTCGCACCCAAACTAAGTACCAAGTACCAGCAGCTAGACCTCCTAGCATACCAGCAATTGCACCTTGTCTATTAGCTCTCTTCCACCATACACCAAGTACAAGTGGGAAGAATAATCCAGACATTGCAAAGTCAAATGCCCAGATAACCGAACCTAAGATTCCTTGAATCTCCATTGCTGCAATAGTTGCTCCAGCAAAACCAATTACTACAAGTAATACCCTTGCAACAAGTAGTCTCTTTGCAGTTTCCGCTTTTGGATCAATGATTTTATAATAAACATCATGTGATATAGCGTTTGCAATCGCTAGAATCAAACCATCGGCAGTTGACATGGCAGCTGCCATACCTCCTGCAGCAACTAGACCTGAAATTACATAAGGTAATCCAGCTATCTCTGGAGTTGCTAATACAACGGCTTTACCACCCATGAAGAACTCATTTAATTCTAGAGTTCCATTTCCGTTAAAGTCGCTGACAAACATTAAGTTTGCTTGGTTCCAGTTTTGATACCAATCTATAGCTTGAACTTCTGCAATTGATTTACCGATAATACCAGTTGGTAAATTCGGATCGATCAACGACAACTTAGACAGTGTAGCTAACATTGGAGCAGAAGAATAAAGTAGGAAGATAAAGAATAATGACCAACCTACTGATTTTCTAGCTGCTTTTACACTTGGAGTAGTAAAGTATCTCATCATCACGTGTGGTAATGAAGCTGTTCCCATCATCATCGCTAATGCTAATGAAATAAATGCCCAAGGTGTAGCGTTAACTGCAGAGTGAGCTTTAGTTATTCCTGCTAAGCCTTTAGGTACAGTTTTTAGATCAGCAGCTGCGTTTTTAACAAAACCAAACTGTTGCTCTAATTCACCAATTCTAGCTACCTCGTCAGCTAACATAAAGTGAGGAAAGAAACCCGCACCCATTTTGTTACTGATCCAGAATACTGGAAGTAGGTAAGCTATAATTAGTACAATGTATTGTGCAACCTGTGTCCAAGTTACCCCTCTCATACCACCTAACATTGAACATAATAAAATACTTATTAGTCCAATATAAACCGCGTATTGGAATGGGATATCAAGTGCAACAGATGCAATTGTACCTGTAGCGTTAATTTGTGCAGTCACATAAGTAAATGAAGCAACAGTTAAAACTACAACTGCGCTAAATCTAGCTAAATTACCACCGTATCTAGTACCTATAAAATCTGGAACTGTATAACAGCCAAATTTTCTTAAGTATGGTGCTAATAAAGATGCAACAAGCACGTAACCACCAGTCCAACCTACAAGTAGAGCCATATAACCGTAACCTTTAAAGTAAATACCACCCGCCATTGCAACGAATGAAGCACCAGACATCCAGTCTGCTGCAGTCGCCATTCCGTTGAAGACCGTTGGTACTTGCCTACCAGCTACGTAATATGCATCTGCTTGGGCTGTTCTTGATAGCCAACCGATTAATGCATAGATGAATACAGTAAATGCAACGAAAGCGATACCGATCGCTTTAGCTGTCATACCCATCTGTTCAGCAATTGCCATGATGATTATGAAACCTATAAATCCTCCAGTATAGATTCCATAAACCTTAGGCAAATTATCTATGAAATTACCTTTCATTATTCGTCCTCTCTTTCGCTAAAGCCGAACTCTTCATCGATTTTTTCTTGTCTGTTCGCAAACCAGAAAATTAAGATTACGAAAGCACCAAGAGATCCCTGACACGTAAACCAATATGTCCATGGATAACCGAAAGGTCCTGTGACCTCGTTCATTTCAGCTCCAAAGAGAAAGATGCCAATTGAGAAAACAAACCAAATTGCCAATGTTATAAATAACAATGACCTGGTTTTTTCCCAGTGTTTTTGTTGATTTGACATTTATACCTCTCTTTTTAGTTATAACTGGGTAAAACCATAACCATTATGAGAGCTTTGAAAACCCTAAAAATTGATCATATTAGGTACTTATTTACTTACTTTTTTAAGATATAATTGGCGCACTTACAAATTTACATGGGAAAATATAAATTAACTTGGAGAGACATAAAACTTGAGGATTTTAAAACATATTTATTCGCCATGTTTAAGGCGTTTATTCCAAAAAAAAAAATAAAAAATTTAGATGAACTAGAACAATTTATCCAAACAAAATCTGCCTGGGCCACTCAAGTTACTTTATATAATTATCTAAAAACTAGAATGGGAACAAGATACGTTCTTCATTTTGATAATGATGAATTTATGTCATCAGTAAATCTTGCTAAATGGAATATTTATTCAGTTGCATTACAAGATTTAACTTTTTTTACTTTTTCATATTTAAAAGTTAATTTTAATTATAAGGATATTCACAAAGCGAACGAAATTTTTAATAAAATTTTAGACGACGAAATTTCTAATAAGATGCCGTTAGATATTATTGATGAAGCTAGGAGAAGTTTTGATGAACGATTAGAGAAAATAAATTGGGATGGTTATTATGAAGACTTACCTTTTAATCCTAGTGCACTCTCTTTATATAAATGGGCTCCAATTGCAGATGAATTAAAAACTTTAGATCGAAAGATCGTTTTAAATTCGATGATTTTAAAATGGGATGTTGTTAAACAAGAGTTTAAAGATTTAATTCAGTTTTAAATATTTTTTCTGTTTTCAACCAAACTATCAACAACACTTGGATCTGCTAGAGTGGTTGTGTCACCTAATTGACCATGTTCATTGGCAGCAATCTTTCTTAAAATTCTTCTCATTATTTTTCCTGACCTTGTCTTAGGAAGACCAGGTGTAAAATGAATTAGATCTGGGGTTGCTAAAGGGCCTATTTGTTTTCTAACCCAAAGCTTAAGATCTCTTTCAAGTTCTCCAGTTTCAGTTTCTCCGGCATTAAGAGTTACATAACAATATAAGCCATTACCTTTAATATCATGAGGGTAACCAACTACAGCGGCTTCAGCTACTTTTGGATGAGCAACGAATGCACTTTCAATCTCGGCAGTTCCAAGATTATGCCCCGAAACAATAATTACATCATCTACTCGACCAGTGATCCAGTAATAACCATCTTTATCTCTTCGACATCCGTCACCAGTAAAATATTTTCCATTAAATTGAGAAAAATATGTATCAATAAATCTTTGATGGTCTCCGTATACTGTTCTCATTTGGCCAGGCCAAGACTGAGCAATACAAAGTCTTCCTTCACCAGCACCTTTTATCTCTTTACCATTTTTATCAACAAGCACTGGCTTAATTCCATAGAAAGGTTTTGTTGCTGAACCAGGTTTTAAAGGAATAGCTCCCGTTTGTGGAGCAATCATTATACCTCCAGTCTCTGTTTGCCACCAAGTATCTACAATCGGACACTTAGAATTTCCTACAGTTTTATAATACCACATCCAAGCTTCTGGATTTATTGGTTCTCCAACGGTTCCTAAAAGTTTAAGTGATTTCCTGGAGGTTTTTTTAACTGGTTTATCTCCCTCACGCATTAATGCTCTAATTGCAGTCGGTGCAGTGTAAAAAGTATTCACCTTGTATTTATCTACTATTTGCCACCATCTTGAACTATCAGGATAATTTGGAATTCCTTCAAACATTATAGTTGTTGCACCATTCGAAAGTGGCCCATAAATAATATAACTGTGTCCAGTTACCCAACCAATATCAGCAGTACACCAAAAAATATCTTTTGGTTTATAGTTGAAAATATATTGATGTGTCATTGACGCATAAACCATGTAACCACCAGTAGTATGAAGAACCCCTTTAGGTTTTCCAGTTGAACCAGAAGTATACAAAATAAATAAAGGATCCTCTGCATTCATTTCTTCAGGTTCACACTGATTAGGAACGTCTTTAATTAAATCATGATACCAAATATCTCTATTTTGATCCCAGTTGATGTAATTACCTGTTCGTTTAACAACAATACATTTCTTAACATTTGGACAACTCATTAAAGCTTCATCGACTGTATATTTGAGTGGTATAGTTTTTCCACCTCGTACACCTTCATCGGCAGTTATGATGTATTCAGATTCACAATCATTTACTCTTCCTGAAATAGAATCTGCTGAAAAACCTCCAAAAATAATTGAATGAACTGCACCAATTCTTACACAAGCTAACATTAAAATAGCTAACTCCGGTATCATTGTTAGATAAATTGTTACACGATCACCTTTTTTAATTCCTAATTTTTTTAAACCATTTGCAGCTTTAGAAACTTTTTGGTGAAGTTGTTTATAAGAAATTTTTTGACTATCTTTTGGATCATCACCCACCCAAATAATTGCAGTTTTATCTTTTTTATCTTTTAAATGTCTATCAATACAGTTTGCTGAAGCATTTAAAGTACCATCTTCAAACCATTTAATTTTGACTTCTTTTGTACTGTATTTCACATCTTTAATTTTTTTATAAGGTTTTATCCAAGTAATTCTTTTTCCCTCTTTTCTCCAAAATTCATCGTTACTCTTTATAGATTGAGAATATTTTTGATGGTACTTACTTTTATTTGCTAAACTACTTTTAATCCATTCTGGTTTAGTTTTAATAACAACCTCAGGGGGCGGATTTCCATTTTCTTTTTTTGCTTTAATTCTTTTTTTTATTTTTTTTGAAGATTTTTTTCTAACTTTAGATCTTCTCTTAACCTGCTTTGAGGTTTTCTTTCTTACTTTAGACTTTTTTTTTCTTACCTTGCTTTTCTTTTTCTTTTTTTTTGGCATAGGATAATTTTTATTTTAAATTCTACTCATGTTATTTATAATTTTCCAGCTTTTATAATCAACAGGCATTACAGAAAGCCTACTTTGCTTTATTAGAGCTAAGTGGCTTAAATCCTTATTTTTTTTAATATTTTCAAGTGTTATAGGCTTAGAAAATCTACTTTTAAATTGAACAGTGACAGCAACAAACCTTCCTGTTTTGTCTGTTTTATCTAAATAAAACTCTTTTATAACCTTTACTATTCCAACTATCTCTTTTCCAATATTTGAATGATAAAAAAAACAAAGATCTCCTTTCCTCATACTTTTTAAATTCTTTGCAGCTTGATAATTTCTAACACCATCCCACGGAACACCATTTGCTCCAGCTTTTTTTTGTTGATCAATAGACCAAACATCTGGCTCAGATTTTAATAACCAGTATTTCATTATATTTAGACTTATAATTTTTTTATTTTATATAAACTACTTTACCTTCAGAAGGTACACCAAAACTTGTTATTGCAAAAATTAAGTAGGTTCCATCAGCTATTATATTTTTATTTTCAGGAATAGTAATCTGTATTTCATCAGCATTTATTTTCGTAAAATCTAAATTTAAATATTTTAATTCAGATGCTTGAGCATGAGTTGTAGAACCTGTACTAATTAAAGAAATTTTTTCAATAACTGAATTATCATCAACTTTTATCCTCTGATTATTTCTATCATTTATTAGTCTATTAATTTCTTTAATCTCTGGTCTTTTTGCTAATATAGTTTTACCTTTGCTGTCTTTTGAGAAAAGATATGGTGGATAATACAATTGTGCATTCCAAACATCCCCACCACCAACAAAAATTCTTCCATCTGGTAGTAATAAAGATGATGAATGATAATTTCTTCTAAATTCTGATTTTGATAGTTTCTTCCATACGTCATCATTAGTTTTATATATTTCTGGTGTGAAAATACTAAAATCAAAATCTTCAAATGATGCATGATTAGAAGCTGATCCACCGTTAACAAATACATCACCATTAGGTAAAATCGTTGCATCTGCAAAAGCTCTTGGAAAGTGCATGCTCTGTTTTTTTGTAATTTTTGGATTAAAAGAATCTGAAATATCAATTATTATAGCTCCATTAGATGCGGCGTACTCAGTTCCAGTTTGTTGTCCACCTATAAATAAAATTTTATCTTTACCAATCATTACTGCCGACCCTCTATCTCCAACTGGAGCACTGATAGTTTTTAGCGATAATTCTTTATAATCTTTCTCATCGTTGGGATTTTTGTGAATTATTTTTTCAGAAATACCCCCTGTAACCAAAGGTATTTCACCTACTTTAGAAATTTTATAATTATTTTTTTTATCCATTACCCAAAGTTTGTTATAAGATATTCCAAATGGATTTCCGTCAGATGATAAAAAGAATTTTGGATATGACCATTCCTCATTTTCATTTGTTCCAAGCAACTCTATACTTTTTCCATCTTCTAAAATTTTCCAACTTAAGGATCCATCTTCGTTAGTAGTTAAAATTTCAGGTATAGAGCTTATTTGGTCGTCCTGTAAAACTTGATGGGGGATTATTTTTGCTCCGCCAACCATAATAAATTCATTTTCAGAGTTTCTTACAATTGAACCATACCACCGATCATAATTTAAATTAGAACCTCTTGTAAATTTTTGTGTTTTGATGTTATAAAATGTGGTAGCATTTTGTGTATCAGGACTATTTTTTTTTGGTTCTTTATTTCCTCCTAAAATAAAAACTTTTTCATTATCAAAAACCCTCACAACAGCACAAAAAGCGTCTAAAACCACTGGCCTATGAAAAATTTTTTGACTATTTTCATTTATTCCTTTTTTTGGATCCCAAATTACAAAATCAACTCCAGATAAAACATCATGATGCATCCATTGTTTACTTCCTTTATCTCTTTCTAATTCAAATCCGTCAGTAAGTTTTAATTTCTTATTTTCACTTATATGTTTTTCCTCTTCTTTTTCTTTAATTCCATATGACCCAAAAGTCATTACAGTTTCATCTGGTAATAAAATTGAATGAACAGCTACCACAGGCCAATCAAATGAAGGACTCCAAAGTCCATTTACGTCTGCATCAAGAGGTAGATTGATTTTGTTTATATCTATATTTTCTGCAAATAGATCAAGTGGGTTAATTACTTTTTTAGCAGAGGCCTCCCTTTTAAAAACTGCTAAAAATGTTTCTTTACCTTTGAAATAGTTCCCTAAATACAAATTTACTACAGAGTTAGCCAATATTATTCCAAAACCAAATAAAAATGACAAAATCAAAAAATATTTAATTATTTTGCTCATAAAATTTTTTAAATTTAATTTACATAATTAATCTTTTTAAATCAAAAATTTTAGTTATTTTGCTTTAAAAACCTCAATAATATAAAAATATTAACATATTTAATCAATTTACTTATAAAAGAAATATACTAAAAGCAGTTCATGAAAAAAATTTATTATGGAAAAGCTGTATATGACAAAAGAGAAATTAATGCAGTAATAAAAGTTCTTAAAAATAAGAGTTTGAGCCTAGTAGATGGCGAGGAAGTTAAAAAATTAGAAAAAACAGTCTCAAAAATATTTGGTAAAAAATTTGGTTTAATGGTCAACTCAGGTTCATCGGCAAACCTTTTAGCTTTAGCCTCCTTTAATTTTAAAAAAGGGTCTGAGGTAATAACTCCAAACTTAACTTTCTCAACTACTGTTGCTCCAATTTATCAATTGGGATTGATACCACATTTTATTGGTGTTGAAAAAAATAAGTTTGTTGCAGATCCATCAGAGATTGAAAAGTGCATAAATAAAAAAACTGTAGCAATAATGATACCAAATCTTTTAGGTAACATAGCAGATTGGAAATCTATAAACAAAATTGCTAAAAAATATAAGTTAAAAGTAATAGAAGACTCGGCAGATACGATTGGATATACATGTAACAATCAAATTGAAGGTAAATATTCAGACATTGTTACCAATAGTTTTTATGCTTCACATATTATTAATGGAGCAGGCACAGGTGGAATAGTCTGTTTCAACGATAATAAATTATATAAAAAAGCAAAATTGCTTAGAGGATGGGGCAGATCTTCAACATTATTTAATGAGTCAGAGGAGATAGAAAAAAGATTTAATATAAAAGTTTCTGGTATTGATTATGATGCAAAATATATTTTTTCAGAAATAGGTTATAATTTTTTACCTTCTGAGATTTCTGCAGCATTTGCATTAGAACAAATAAAAAAATTAAAAAAAAATATTTTTGTAAGAAATAAAAATTTTAGCTATTTGAAGTCTTTTTTTGGAAAATATCCTAAATATTTTAATTTACCCGAGCAATACCCTGGTATCAAAACACCCTGGCTTGCTTTTCCTTTGGTTATAAAAAAAAATAAAAAATTTAACAGAAAAAAAATGCAAATATTTTTTGAGAGGAATCATATTCAGACAAGAACAATTTTTACTGGTAATATTTTAAAGCAACCTGTAATGAAAAATAAATTTTTTAAGAAAACATCCACGTGTAGTAAAGTTGCTGATGATGTAATGAAAAATGGTATTCTCTTAGGTTGTCATCATGGAATGAATAAAAGTGAATTAAAATATATTTGCAACACATTTAAAAAATTAATTAATTAATTTTTATATTTTAAATTATGTATTTATAGTTTAATACCAGATCCTTTAAGAAACTCAGCGTTTTCGTCTAAAGGCCATCTAGGTTTTGCTGGATAGTCCAAATTATTAAATTGATTTAATTTAAATTTTTCTAAACCTACCATTGCAATCATTGCTGCATTATCTCCACAGAGCTCTATAGGTGGAAAAATATTTTTATAATTATTTTCTTTGCATAGATTAATCAACATAGACCTAATTTTTTTATTTGCTGCAACACCACCCGCAACTACAAAGATTTTTTCATTGAGTTTATTTAATTTTTCAAATTCATTAAAGGCAATTTTTGTTTTTTTGTATAAAATTTCTTCAATTGTTTTTTGAAAAGATGCTGCGATATCATATTTATCTTGTTCAGATTTAATAGTTTTACTTATTTTCATTACAGCAGTTTTTAGACCTGCAAAAGAAAGATTGCATCCTCCTTTGCTAAAAATTGGTTTAGGTAAATCATATTTTTTTGGATCACCTTTTTCAGCCAAAATTTCTATTTGAGGACCTCCAGGAAATTCTATGTCTAAAAGTTTTGCTGTTTTATCAAACGCCTCACCTAAAGCATCATCAATAGTCGTTCCTAATCTTTTATATTTACCGAGATTCTGAACACTTAAATATTGTGAGTGCCCACCTGAAATTAAAAGAAGTAAATATGGATAATTTAGATTTGTATTTAGTTTTGGACTTAAGGCATGTCCCTCTAAATGATTAACAGCAATAAAAGGCTTATTCATTGCTGTTGCGAAAGCTTTACCAAAACTTAATCCAACTGATAGACAAACAATTAATCCAGGACCAGCAGTAGAAGCAACCGCATCTATTTCTTCAATTTTTCTCCCACTTTCATAAATAGCTTTTTTAACAATCCAATCAATTTTTTCAATGTGTGAACGAGCTGCTAGTTCAGGAACTACACCACCAAACTCTCTATGAACCTCCACTTGACTAGAAACAATATTCGATAAAACTACTGGTAATCCTTCTTCATTTTCAGTTATTAAAGAAGCTGCAGTTTCATCACAACTAGACTCTATTCCAAGAATTAAGGGTTTTTTGCTCATTCAAATAGTTTTTAATAATTGTACAATCTTAATACAAGTAAGAAATAAATTTTTATGAGAAAAAAAATAATAATTGGATCTAGAGGTAGCAAGCTTGCCTTACTTTATGCCCAACAAGCCAAAGATAAGATTATTGAAAATACTAGCCTTGGTAATGATGATATTTTAATTAAATCAATTACAACTAAAGGTGATGAGGTGCAGAATATAAGATTATCTGAGGTTGGTGGTAAAGGTTTATTTTCTAGCAATATTGAAAAAGAACTTCAGTTAAAAAATATTGATATTGCAGTTCATGCACTGAAAGATATGCCTGCCAATGAGACAGAAGGATTAAGGACAGACTCTTTTCTTGAAAGAAATGACCCTAGGGAAATTTTAATTTCAAAGGATAAAAAAAAACTTAAAGACTTAGATGAAAAGTCAATTATTGGAACCTCATCATATAGGAGAGAATTTCAAATTAAAAAAATTAGACAAGATTTAAACTGCAAATTAATTAGAGGAAATGTGGATACCAGAATCAGAAAATTAAATGATGGAATGTATGATGCAATTATATTATCTTATACAGGTATCAAATTTTTAAAATTTGAAAATAAAATCTCTGAAATATTTTCAGCTGAGGAAATAATTCCTAGTGCAGGACAAGGTGTAATTGCTCTTCAGTGCAGGGAGAATGATGACGAGACAATTTCTATTTTAAACAAAATTAATCATGAGGAAACACATAAAAGAGCTCACCTTGAGAGAAATATTTTAAAAGTTTTAGATGGAGATTGTGAAACAGCAATTGGTGCTCATTCATTGGTTGATGGAGATAAGATTATAGTAGAGGCTGAACTTTTTTCTTTAGATGGTAAACAAAGGTTTTATGAAAAAAAAGTTGGTAATTTGAATAAATTTAAGGAATTAGGTAAAGAAGTTGGGATACTTTTAAAAACAAAATCAAATAATTCTTATAAAAGATAGTATGCATATTTTATTAACTAGACCATTGGAAGATTGTTCTGAAATGATATTGAAATTTCAATCGTTAGGACATCAAGTTTCTCATCTTCCATTAATAAGAATTGAAAAAGTTAATTATGAAGAAATTAACTTTTCTGAATATGATGGAATTGTTTTTACTAGCGCAAATGCAGTAAAATTTTTAAATACAGTAAGACTAAATAAAAATATTAAATGCTTTTGTGTTGGTAACGCTACAGAAAATAAAGCAAGAAGTGTTGGTTTTCAAAATACAATTGCAGCTGAAGGAAATGTTACAAACTTAAAGGAGTTAATAATACAAAGTCATGAGTCTAAAAATAAAGAGTTACTTTACATTAGTGGTGAAACAATATCAGTTGATTTAGATCAACAGTTATTAAGTGATGGTTTTAGACTAAAAAGAATTATTAATTACAGAGTAGATCATAACCAAAAATTTAATGAGAAATTTGTTAATGAATTAAAATTAAATATGCCTGATATGGTTTATGTTTACTCCCAAAATAGTGCGTCAAGTTTTTTAAATTTCATAAAGATTTACCAAACCGAAAATTTATGGATGAATACAAATTTGATGTGTATAGGCGAAAAAACCTCGTCAATATTGAACGAAATCAAATGGAAAAAGATTTTTCTTTTTAATCCTGGAGAAGAAGAGTTTTTGTTATATAAAATTTAAAAATGGAATTAATTAATAATTTTTCTGAGATATTTTTATCAGTATGGAATAAAGGAATTCTTGGTGTTGATATTTTTCAAATATTAATTGGTATTGGAATATTTTTACTATTCTTAATTTTTAGAGGTTTAATAAGCAAATTAGTTATTAAAAAATTAGAAATTATCTCGAAAAGAACAACGAATAAATTAGATGATACTTTTGTTCAATCACTTGTAGGTCCAGCAAGATTTTTACCAATTGTATTAGGATTTTTTATTGCAAGCTACTACATGACTTTCTCAATAGAAGGAAGAGAAGTGGTAGATACAATTAATAGAACGTTGATCACTATTTTAATTTTTTGGGTAATTCACCAAATCATAGAACCAATCTCATACATACTTAGTGGTTTAGATAAATTATTAACAAGAGAACTTATTGGCTGGATAATTAAATCGTTAAAAATTTTAATTTTTATTTTAGGTTTAGCAGCAGTTTTAGAATTGTGGGGAATTAAAATAGGTCCAATCATTGCAGGTCTTGGACTGTTCGGTGTTGCTGTTGCATTAGGTGCACAAGATTTATTTAAAAATCTAATTTCAGGAATTTTAGTTTTAGTTGAAAAGAGATTTAAAATTGGAGACTGGATTGCGGTTGAGGGGATTATTGAAGGTATAGTAGAAAAGATCGGATTTAGATCAACAACGATTAGAAAGTTTGATAAGTCTCTTGCAATTATCCCTAATTTTCAGTTTGCAGAAAACGCAGTAATTAATGTAAGTGAAACTTCAAATTGGTTGATTAGTTGGATTATTACACTTCAATACGACACTACAATAGATCAATTGAAAAAAATTAGAGATGAAATAGAAAATCACATTAACTCAAGTGAAGATTATAATACCTCTATTGGAGTTGCAGTAAGAGTTGATAAATTTTCTGATAGTTCCATAGATATGTATGTTAGGTGTTTTACTAAATCGGGAAGTTGGAATAATTGGTTAGATGTTAAAGAAAGATTAGCAATTGCGATTAAAGAAATCGTTGAAAAAAATGGTGCTTCATTTGCATTCCCAAGTCAGTCGATTTATGTTGAGAAAAAATGATAGCTATTTTTTATTTAGTTTTACAAATTTTAAAATTGTACTCTTATGTTGTAATCGCCAATGTTATTGTAAGTTGGTTAATTGCTTTTAACGTTCTAAATACACAAAATAGATTTGTTTATGCAATTTTAGAGTTGAGTTACAAATTAACTGAGCCTTTTTTAAATAAAATCAGACGTTTTTTACCAAATTTAGGTTCATTAGATATTTCTCCTATCATTCTTCTTTTATTGATTTGGTTTATTGAAATGTGTATGAAGCTGTACATCGCACCAATGATTTTTTAAAAGAGAAATATGATTTTAATTGATGGAAAAAAAGTAGCTGCAGAACTAAGAAAAGAGTTGAAGCAAGAAGTTACAGAACTAAAAGCAAAACACAATAAAGTACCAGGTTTAACAGTTATTCTTATTGGCGATTTAACACCTAGTCAGATCTATGTGAAAAATAAAGAGAAATCGGCAAATGAGGTAGGATTGAAATCTGAAGTTATTAAATATCCAGACTCAGTTGAAGAAAAGACTGTTTTAGAAAAAATTCAAGATTTGAATAATGATGAAACTGTTTCAGGTATTTTAGTTCAACTCCCTTTACCTAAACATATTGATAAACAAAAAGTTATAGAAGCAATTGACCCTTCAAAGGATGTAGATGGATTTCATCCAATGAATGTAGGTAATCTTTCGTCTGGTTATGAAAGTTCTATTCCTTGCACACCACTTGGCTGTTATTTGTTAATTAAAAAATTCGAACCCAATCTTAGTGGAAAGAAAGCTGTGGTTGTGGGTAGATCAAATTTAAATGGAAAACCTATGACGCAACTTCTTTTGAAAGAAAACTGTACTGTAACAATAACACATTCTAAAACTAAAGATTTAAAAGCTGAGTGTCTAGAGGCAGATATAATTGTAGCAGCTGTAGGCATACCTGAACTTGTTCGAGGAGATTGGGTTAAGAAAGATGCTATTGTTATTGATGTTGGTATAAATAAAACTGACAACGGTATAGTTGGTGATGTTCATTTTGATGAAGTTTCAAAAAATGCAAAAGCACTTACACCAGTTCCAGGCGGTGTAGGTCCAATGACCATTGCTTGTTTGCTTAAAAATACGATTGACTGTTTCAAAAGATCGCAAATTTAATAATTAAACCATAAGCTGTAATCTGTTAATTTATTAGGATGAAAAAACCTAAAAGACCATACAGATTTGGTATAATTTTTTTGCTTCTTACAGTTCCACCTATTGGGGCAACTCAGTTAGGTTGGTATTTGCATGACAAGCAAACTGGTTTTGATTATGGTATGATTGTAGGTACTGTATCAGTAATATACGCTGCATATTTAATGTATGAAAAAAACTGGCGTGAAGAAGATGAAGATTAAATTATGGAAAAAATAATTTTTTTTGGATTGGTTATTCCTATTATGGCTTATGTTTTATACTTAGGTGGAATGGCAATTATGAATGGTTTTAAGTCTAAGGAAGCTAATAGAGCTGAGAAAGAGGAAGCTGAAAGTGATGGTAGGGAGACAAGCGAGACTTCTGATGAACAAAGCAGCAATTTAAGTGATGAATTTACTAAATTGAATGATTTAAAAGAAAAAGGAATTATTTCTCAAGAGGAATTTGAAAAGGCGAAAAATAAACTATTAAATAATTAAATAGTTTAATCATGTTTAATGGTTTTAAAAAAAAATTTGTTAAGGTAAACAAGGGTAAAATATTTTGTAGATTTAAAGGTAATGGTCCTCCTTTATTGCTACTTCACGGATATCCACAATCACATGCAATGTGGCACAAGACTGCCCCTGAACTTAGTAAATTTTTCACAGTAATAGTTGCTGATCTTAGAGGATACGGAGACAGTTTGGTTTTGCCTGGTGGAATTAATCATAAAAATTATTCTAAAAGAGAAATGGCTAAAGATATGGTTCAATTGATGAGTAAATTAAATTTTAAAAAATTTTTTGTTGCAGGACATGATAGAGGCGGGAGAGTTGCACACAGAATGGCAAGAGATTATAGAAATAAAATTATGGCTTTAAGTGTATTAGATATTTGTCCAACTCTAGATATGTACGAGCATACAGATATGAAATTTGCAAAAGGATATTTTCATTGGTTTTATTTAATACAGCCCGCACCTTTACCAGAGAAAATGATAATGGCAGACCCTAAAAGATGGTTACATAGTCGGTTTAACAGGTCATCTAAACGTGCGATTGGAAGAGTTGAAGATGAATATTTTAGAGCCTTTAAACAAAGTAAAAGAATTCATGCAACATGTGAAGATTATAGAGCTGCGGCCACTATAGACTTAGAGCACGATAAAAAAGATAGAAATAAAAAATTAAATATTCCTATCCAAGTTTTGTGGGGAAAAAAAGGAGTAGTTGGAAAGCAATTTAATTCGATTAAAATTTGGCAAAAATATACAAATAAAAAAATTTATGGTGCAGAAATTAATTCAGATCATTTCATTCCAGAGGAAAGTCCTAAACAAACTATAAATCACCTAAAAAATTTTTTTCTCAAAAATGTTTAAAATAATTCCAAATAAAAAAAATGTTGGAGCAGAAATAATTGTAAACTTAAAAGATATTTCAAATAAAGATATTTCAAAAATCAAAAAAGCACTGAATAAATATGGAATGTTATATTTTAAGGAACAAAAATTAACTTCTAAACTTTTCATTAAGTTTGCAAAATATTTTGGAAATTTAGCCAACTATCCAAGACTAAAAGGTTTAAATAAAAAATTTCCTCAAATTACAGTAGTGCAAAGAAAATCAACAGATAAAGGTCCAAGTTTTGGTGAACAATTTCATACAGACTCTATTTATACAAAAAAGCCACCAAGATTTACAATGTTGCTTTCAAAACTTGTGCCAAAAAAAGGAAAGGCTAATACAGAATTTTGTTCTCAATATCTTGCTTATAAAGAATTACCAAATCCAATAAAAAAAAAATTTAAAAATATTAAAGGTAAATATTCCTCTGAGGGTCCGATTTCGGTTACAACAAAAGAAAGAGTAAAAGAAAAAGGAAAAAATATTAAAGAACTTAAATCTTCACATAAAATAATTAGGAAAATCAGTACAAATTATTCGATTTATTGCAGTCCAGGACATTTTGTTGGTTTTAGTTCAAAGATAAAAAATCAAGAAAAGTTCAAAAAATTTTTATTTAATCATCAAATTAAGAAGAAGTTTCAATTTTCATTGCCTTGGGAAAAAAATCAATTGGCTATATGGGATAACAGATCTATGCTCCATCAGGCAACACCCTTCAAAGGAAATAGAATAATGCATAGAATAACAATTAAATAATTTATGTTCACAATTTTTTTAGGACTAACTCCATTTATATTTATTACTTTTTTAGGGTTTGTATTTGGTAAGTTAAAAGTTTTAGACCTTAGTCATGCAAAAATTTTAAATCTTTTTTTGTTCTATATTGCAGTTCCGGCATTGATAATTAAACTAATAGCACAAAATGAAATTGGACAAGTAGATTTCAAACAAATTTTCTCTTATTTAATTATGCAATCGATATGTGGAATTATCGCTTACTTAATTACTTCAAAATATTTTAAAAGATCAATCCCAGAGTCAATTATTTGGGCTTTAACAGTTGCATTATCAAACCATGTGACTTTGCTTTTGCCAATAACAGAAATTTATTTTCAACAAAATATAATCACACAAGTTGCAAGCATCATATTAATGGATGGGATAATTTTATTATCTATAATTGCTTTTTTTCTTGAGTTATCTACAAAACAAAATGTAAATTTATTTAATTTTATTAAAAATTTATTTTTAAACCCATTTATTCTTTCAATAATTATAGGTCTATTATTTTTATTATTAAATTTTAATATTGATCAAACACCTATTGAATATACTTTGTCTAAACTTGCAGCATGTGTTTCACCAGTTGGATTGTTTGCAATTGGCATAATTCTTTCGTTTTATACTAAAAATGTAATTAATAAATTATCTATTTCTATTTCAGTTTTAAAATTAGTCATTTCCCCGATAATTTTATTGTTAATTGGATTAGCGATCTTTAATGCAGGATTGCCAGCTGAAATACCAGGTGCTTTCTTTGTGAGTGTTGCGCCTTGCGGAGTTACTTCTATAGTTTTATGTGCTGCATATAATGTAAGTCCAGAAAATATAATTAAAGCAATTTTTATTTCTACTATTGCTTCTATAGGGACTATATTTTTTGCAATTAAGTATTTAACTCTATAAAAATTTATCTAGAGGACTAACTTCTCCAATTTTAAAAATAATAGCATCTTCTTTATTAAAACCATATTTTTCAGCACTATCTTTAAATCTAATTGGGGGTTCCATAATTGGCTCTAATGACAAAACAAATGTTCCCCAATGCATTCCTAATACTTTTTTACTTTTTAGGTCTTTTGCAACATTCAGGGCTTCCTCTGGCGTAGTATGATATATAGTTTTATCAAACATTGGTTTGAAATTATAAGCCCCAATATTAATCATTGTAAGATCTATAGGACCATATTTTTCACCCAGTTCTTTGTAGATTTCCCCATATCCAGTATCACATGCAAATAAAATCTTTTTATTTTTATGTTCTATTAAAAAATTACCCCACAAAGTTTTATTAGTGTCTGTTAAACTTCTTTTTGACCAATGAACTGCAGGAAGTAAAGAAATTTTCAAATCCTCATTTATAATTATTTGATCATACCAATCCATTTCATTTACATCTTTATATCCTTTAAAATATTTACCGAGGTTTAATGGCGTTAATACTTTTGCCCCCTTAAAAGGAAAATTTCTAATTGTTGACATATCCTGATGATCATAATGATTATGAGTAAGTAAAAATATATCTGTTTGGGGTATCTCATTTAATTTTATTGCGGGATTAGTAAATCTTTTTGGACCAAAGATAAGTGGTCCAGCATTCTTTGAAAATACAGGATCTGTTATAATTGTAGTTCCACCTAATTTTATAAGGTATGTTGCGTGACCTATCCAAGCAATATAATCATTATCTTTATATTTTTCTAAATCAGCTAATACTTTTTCTTTTTCAATCACATGTTCTTTTGGATAAGATAAATCAACTTTTTTTCTTAATTTACTGAAAGTTCTATAAGAAAATTTTCCTGATCTGGATATTATTACTGGAGATCCTTTTGGATTCCTGAAAGTACCATCAGGTAAATGATGATAAGGTCTTTCTTTCATATTATTTTTTTTTCTCCATTAACCATAAACTGTTTCCCGCAAGAAAATATATTTTTCCATTAACTGGGTTAATCTGTATATCTCTTATTCTCCCAATTTTATCTTTGAAAATAATTGTTTCTTTAATCTTAGATGAATTTTTAAAGTTTAATTTTCTCATTGATTTATCTTTTAAAGAAGTAATTAACGCTTCGCCATTCCATTCACTAAATTCTTTTCCCTTATAAATAGTTATAGCACTTGCTGCTATTGAAGGTACCCAGTATTGGATTGCCTTGGTAAAACCTTGTTTCCATTTAGGTCCAATCTTTGAGCCTGAATAATTTGTTCCACCCCAACCTAAAATTTTCCAACCATAATTTTCTCCTTTTTTTATTTCACCAAACCAATCACCACCTTTTGCACCATGATTGCTTGCATAAATTTTTCCATCAAAAGAGGAATAGGTTAGGCCTTGAGGATTACGAACACCAATTTGATAAATTTCTGGTAACCAATTTGATTTACCTTCAAACTTAGGGTTATCTTTTGGAATACTACCATCTAAATAAATTCTGATAATACTTCCAGGATGATTTGTCGGATCTTGAGCAATCATACCACCACCTCTTTCACCAGCAGAAGCAAAAAGATAATTGTCTTTTATAGCTAGTCTTGAACCGAAATGATAACCAGATTCTATTGGTGGTTCAGCTTGAAATATATTTTTGAAATCTAAATTTTTTTTATTTAATTTAGCTTTTGCAATTGATGTACTAGTTTTCCAATCCCCTCTATTTTCTGAATAAGAAATCCATAAGTAATTATCTTGGTAAATAATATCTAATAAACCTCCTTGTCCGTGAACAAAATAATTTAAGTTATGTTCAACTTCATAAACTTCTTCAGAAATAATATTTACTATTTTTATTTTTCCAGTTTTTTCAGTGATAATAAGCTCTTCATTATTTATAAAAGACGATCCCCATGGCTCGTTTAAATCTGCCAATTTTTTAAAAGTAAAATTTTCAGAAAAACTTTTCGATGAAAATATTAAAAAGAAAAATATCGATATAAAATATTTGACCACTTTATGAAAGTTTAGATCTACCACCATCTACAGCAATTATTTGGCCTGTAACCCAAGAACTATCTTCTGTTAGTAAGAATTTAGCAAGAGCGGCAGAGTCTTTACCTTCGCCTAATCTTTTAAGGGGGTGTGCTTTTGCAATACCTTCGGCTATAGCAGTATTTTTTAACATTGGCTCTGCTATTTTAGATTTTGTTAAACTTGGTGCCACACAATTTACTCTTATGTTTGGAGCAAATTCTGCTGCAAGAGAAACCGTCAATCCTTCAACAGCAGCTTTTGCTGAGGCTATGATTGCATGGTTAGTAAAACCTCTTTGAGCAGCAACGGTTGAAAATAATACTATCGAACCTTTATTTTTTTTTAAACTTTCTTGAAATCCTTTAATAGCTTCTACAGCAGAATAAAGATTAAGTTTCATGCATTTTTGAAAGTCTTGTTCACTCACCATTCTTATTGGTTTTAAATCAATTGAACCCACGCAATAAGCTAGGCCTTTAATTTCAGAAATATCTGATTTAACTTTTTCTATAAACCCATCCTCTAAAACATCTGCAACTGTATGTGAGCATCCAAGTTTTTCAGAGATAGAACTAAGTTCACTTTCATTTCTTCCAACTAAATGAATATTGTTTCCAGAGTTTTTTAATTGTTCCGCTAAACTTGATCCAATAGAACCTGTCGCACCAAAAATTACATATTTTTCTGACATAAAAAATTTTATTAGTTATATTTAATTATGAAGTTATTTTTTATACTTGGTAATCAATTATTTCCAATAAAATACCTAGACCGCTTCAAAAAAGACCACCTATTTTTTATGGCTGAAGATAAGGGTTTATGCACTTATGAAAAGCATCATAAACAAAAAATTTTATTATTTTTATCTTCAATGCGTTCTTATGCTGACGGGTTAAGAAAAAACAAATTTAAATTAGATTATTTTAAAATTGAAGATAAAGAATTTAATGATGATTATTTAAGAAAATTAAAAAAAATAATTATACAAAAAAAAGTAAAAGAAATTTCAAGTTTTGAAGTAGAGGATAAATTTTTTGAAAAAAAAATTTCACAATTTTTAAAAAAAGAAAAAATACACTGGAATATTGTTCAAACTCCTATGTTTTTAAATTCAAGAGCTGAATTTAAAATTTATTTATCAAAATCAAAAAAACCTTTTATGGCAACTTTCTATAAAGATGTTAGAAAAAAATCAGGGATATTGATGGGTTCGGATGGTAATCCAATCGGAGGGAAATGGAGCTTTGATGAAGATAACAGAAATAAATTACCTAAAAACATTTCAATTCCTAAATTTCCAAAAATAAATGAAACCAGTCATACAAAAAAACTAAAGCCTATTATTGAAAAGGAATTTAAAAATCACCCAGGGGGTACAAATAATTTTTGGTTTGCAACTGAATATGAGGACGTTGTTAAACTTTTAAATTTTTTTATAAAAGAAAAATCAAACTTATTTGGTGATTATGAGGATGCAGTTGATCAAAAAGATAATATTCTATTTCATAGTGCATTAAGTCCTTATATAAATTTAGGTTTAATTACTCCTGAATTTGTTATCCAAAAAATTTTAGATTTTCATAAAAAAAATAAAATTAGAATGAATTCTTTAGAGGGCTACATTCGCCAGGTGATTGGTTGGCGAGAATTTATGCGTGGGATTTATCAGTCCTATTCTCAAGAAATGGAAACTGGAAATTTTTTTAAACAAAATAGAAAAATGAAAAGTTCTTGGTATGATGGGACCACTGGTCTTCCACCTTTGGATTATGCAATTAAAAATGCCGTTAATCATGGTTGGTCACATCACATTGAAAGGTTAATGATCTTATCCAACATTATGAACCTTTGTGAAATTAAGCCAACAATTGTTTACAAATGGTTCATGGAAATGTTCGTAGACTCTTCAGATTGGGTGATGGTTCCTAATGTTTATGGAATGGGATTATTTAGTGATGGAGGAATTTTTGCGACCAAACCTTATATTTGTGGATCTGCATATTTTATGAAAATGATGGATTTTAAAAAAGGTGAGTGGTGTAACACTATGGATGGTCTTTATTGGAGATTTATTGACCGAAATAGAAAATTTTTTTTAAAAAATCCTCGTCTTTCGATGATGGTAAGAATATTTGATAAAATGAAATCTGATAGAAAAAAATTAATTTTATCTGAAGCTGATAAATTTATTAAACTAAATACAATTTGATGAAAAAAGAAAATTTACCAACAAAAATTTGTCCAGTTTGTAAAAGACCATTTACTTGGCGAAAAAAATGGAAGTTAAATTGGGATAGAGTAAAATATTGTTCCAAGAAGTGTTCTAAGCTAAGCTAAGCTTAGTGAACATAATAGTATTACAACATATCAAAATAGAAGATCCAGGTTACATTAAAGATTTAATGTTAGCTGATGGATTTAACTTAACTACCATTGAGTTAGATGAAGGTGAAAAAATACCAGACGATTTAAGTAAATTTGATGGAATGTTTTGTATGGGGGGTCCAATGGATACCTATATGGAACAAGAATATCCTTGGTTAATAGAAGAAAAGAAAAGAATTAAAGAATTTGTTGTGAATTTAAAAAAACCTTATTTAGGTTTTTGTTTAGGTTGTCAGCTTTTAGGAGAAGTAGTTGGTGGAAAAGTGGTTAAATCTAAACCAGCAGAAATAGGAATTATGGATATTAATTTTTCTAATGAAAAAGATGAAGATAAATTATTTTCAAAATTTCCTAATACGATTAAAAGTTTACAATGGCATTCCTATGAGGTTCAAGGCATTGAAAATAATAAAGATGTAACTTTATTAGCTTCGTCCCCAATCACCAAGTATCAAATCTTTAAATATCAAAACCATGCTTATGGAATTCAATTCCATATAGAAATAAAAGATTCTACTGTTAATGAATGGGGGTGTGTCCCGGAGTATAAAAAAGCTTTGGAAGATCAGCTTGGTAATGGTGCGTTAGAAAAGTTTGATCAATCTTCAAAAGATAACATGAAAGATATGAATAACTACTCTACAATCCTTTATAATAATTTTAAAAAACTTTTATGAATAATAAAATTTTTGAATGGGCAGGAGTTATAACTGCAATATTGTATTCTTTGTTTGTCGCTTTAAATATAGGCATAGAATTTTTTGGGTTTTGTCTACTGTTATTGTCAGCCATTTTAATTGGAATTTGGGCCTATAGAGGTGGTCATAGAGGAATTTTATTTTTGCAATTTTTTTATGCAACTGCTGGAATTATTGGTATGGTTCGTTGGTTTTAATCAAAGCTTGAAACTATTTTGGGAATATATTTTTTAAAATTAAAAAAACCTTTATTGCAGTATTGCCAAGCCAATTTATCAAGATTTCTATATAAAAAATCTATCTTTAAATTATTAGAATTTAAAAAATCTAAATTTTCACCTACTGTTGGATACAAACCGTAATAATTTTCAATATTTTTTAATTCACTTATATCTATAATTTGACAATCAATAGATTGATTTTTTAATCTTTGTTCTTGGTCTTCTATTAAATGAGATTTAAATTTAACTAATTTTTCACTGAGTTTTATTGCTCTATTTTCATTTTTATTAGAAACTAAGTAAATTTTCTTAAAATTGTTTTCCTTAAAATCAGTGATTTTAAACGAGAGATTATTTTCAAAAATTAAAAGATTCTTATTCTCAATATTTTGTGGGTTATTGAAATCCTGTTTAATTATTTGGTAAGATTTTTCAGATACTTTTGGAGGAGCATTTTCATTTAATTTTATATTTTGAAATCTATTGTTAGTGAATTTTTTAATATTCCATTCGCTTGCAAGGTAGTGTTTACCCTGAGTTTGAACTCCAGCCACCCATCGCCACCCAAGAGTATTTGATGCTGAATCTCCATCATAAAGATGTTGCATAAAAAATTCCGCTCCCAATTGCCAAGGTAATTCTAGAGTAAAAATCCAGATACTAGCAAACCACATTCTTGTATGATTATGTAAATAATTATTTTCTTTTAGCTCTTTTACCCATTCATTGAAGCAATCTATTTTTGTTTTTCCTTCGATTGCTGCAATATAATCTTTATTATCTCTAAATTCTTTTTTGATTTGATTTAATTCGATAAGATAATCAGCCCAAACATTTGGTCTAAGTTCTAACCAACCTTTCCAATAAGTTCTCCACAGAACTTCTTGAATAAACTTTTCATTTTTTGAAAAAGAAAATTTACTCAGAGCTCTCTGAATGACTTCTTGTTCATTAATTATTCCATGAGTTATGTATGGTGATAAGCAAGATATGTTGGATCTTTTTCCAGGTCCAAAATCAAAATTTCTTAATTTTGAATACTCTCCAAGATTATTCTCAACAAAATTATTTAATTGATTTAAGGCCTTAGCCCTTGAAGCTTCAAATATCATTTTAAATTATTTTGATTTTTTTTTCTTCAGACCCAATTTGTCACTATGTCTTAATCTTAAAACAACAATTGCTCCAGCGATTAATAAAATTGCAACTGCTTCATAAACAAGTGCAGTAGGGTCCATTTCTTTACCTTGCAAAATAATGAATCGCGCTAGTGCGGTAATTGCAATAAGAAGTGGAAGGGTAATACTTATAGATTGTTGGCTCCAAAAAACTCTTACCATTGCTAGAACTTCTAAATATAGAAACATTAAAAGCAAATCTGCTAACGTAACTGATTGGTTGGTGAACATGTTTTTAATTTCAATCCCAACAGCAATAACCGTACTGATTAAGATAATAACCATTAAAGCTAACTGTAAGTTTTTTGCTATTTTGTCCATTATTTATCTTTACTAAATGGTAGCCATTTTTCAATTGCAGATTTTAAGGGACCATCATAAGGAATTGAATAAGAGTTTGGATTTGGACTAGTTAAAACTTCAATTCCTTTTGAAAATACAAATATAAATACTATTACAAACACGATGACCATGATTTTAAAAGGATCAAAATTTTTTGTTTGAAAAACACTAGCTGATTTTGCTTCTGCTTTATGAAATTGTTTAAAAGTCATATAGACAGCAAATATTAAACCAATATGGGCTAAAAAAAGTCCAGCCCATCCAAATGCAAAAGTTGTGTATGAAAAAATATATAAACTAAAAACTGTGGTCCAAATAAAACTTAAAACTAATAAAATTTGTAGTCTAACTGTTTTCGGAAGTGCACGCAGATCATTTTTACTATCGTCAAATAAAATATTTGCAGCATCTTTCATCCAGTTCTTTATTGATTCCATACAATGAGGATATAATTTTTGGTGATTTAAACAAATGTCAATTTGTCCTAAACCTACCTATGAACGAAGCTTTTTTTTGTGAAAATTGATAAATCTTTCAACATTGGATTTATTAAATGACTTGTTTTCTTCAAATGAAACCTTCTTCATTGAATAAGCACTACTATTAGTAATTCTCGATTGAATTGTAATATTTCCTTTATACAATTTAAGTTTTACTGAGCCATTAACTTTACTTCTTTTTAAATCTACAATTTTTTGAAGTTTATATCTTTCTTTTGAATACCAATAACCATTGTAAATCAACTCTGCATATCTAGACATTACCTGATCTTTTTTATGCATAGTTTCTTTATCTAAAGTAACAGACTCAATTGCTCGATGAGCATTAATTAAAAGAGTTCCACCAGGTGTCTCATATACACCTCTAGATTTGATACCTAAAAATCTATTCTCTACTAAGTCAACTCTTCCAATTCCATTTTTTCCTGCTAGGTCATTTAGCTTTGTTAATAATTTAGCTGGAGACATTTTTTTTCCATTAATTCCAAAAGGATCACCATTTTTAAAATTGATAGTAACAAACGATGGTTTGCTAGGTGCTTTTTCTGGAGAAACTGTTCGTTGAAAAATAAATTCTGGTGCAGAATTTTTTGGATTTTCTAAAACCTTGCCTTCAGTTGATGTATGAAATAAATTGTCATCCACAGAAAAAGGAGGTGCACCTTTTTTATCTTTAGGTATATCTATGCCATGTTTTTTTGCATAATTAATTAAGTCTGTTCTAGATTTTAGTTTCCAAATTCTCCATGGAGCTATGATTTTAATTTTAGGACCAAAATAATAATAGCCTAATTCAAATCTAACTTGGTCATTGCCTTTACCAGTTGCACCATGCGAAACTGCATAAGCCTTAAATTTTTTAGCTACTCTTATTTGATCTTTTGCAATAAGGGGTCTTGCTATTGATGTCCCTAATAAATAAATACCTTCATACATCGCATGTCCTCTGATCATAGGATAAACGTAGTTCTTAATAAAAATATCTTTCAAATCTTTAATAATTATATTTTTAACACCAAATTTTTTTGCATTAGTTATAATTTTTTTTCTATCAATTTCTTGACCTACATCTGCTGTATAACAAATTACATCTGCATCATAATTTTCTTGAAGCCATTTTAAAATTATAGAGGTATCGAGCCCTCCAGAATAAGCTAGAACGATTTTCTTTTTTGATTTCATTGAATTAACTACAAGCTTTTCTTGAAGCGTTATAAGCTTTAGTAAATCCTAATAATGAGTAATGATCAATTGTTTGAGAACCTTGTTGATTGTATCCAGTAATCATAATTCTAGATCCTTTTCTCATTTGTTTGATCATTTTTAATTCAATTTTATTGTCAGCAATCCATGCAAAACCTTGTTCTTTAATATCAAATTTAAATTTATTTTTTCCTGAAGCAGCTGTTACCGAATTATTTTTATTAAATTCATAGCCTGGAGTAACACTTACTTCATTTGAAATATTGTCATTTGGTCTGAAAGCTACAAATAATTTTGCATCTCTTTTATTGGTTTTGGGTGCTTGTAAAATAGGCAGTGATTGAGCAAAGCATACTTTGCCATCAGAATCAGAAACTACCATTACCTCCCAATCTTTATATTTACCAATCTTTTTAATTTCCTGGGCTGAAAGTTGGGTAATACCACTTATAAAAAATATTCCTAAAAATATTGTAATTTTTTTAATTATGGACATGGATTTGGATAAATGGTTTGTACTTGGTTAATTTCTTTAATGACATCATCAGATAAGTTTACATTTACACTTTCTATATTTGTTTTCAACTGCTCCATTGTAGTTGCTCCAATTATTACACTAGTCATAAAGTCCTGGATTTCACAAAATTTTAAAGACATTTGAGCTATATCAAGATTATATTTTTTACTTATTTTAAAATATTGTTCAACAGCATCCTCAGTATTTGGTTTTCTATACCTTGTCCAGAAATCCCAATCTCTTTCCATTCTTGATCCTTTAGGAAAATTTTTGTTTCTATATTTTCCACTTAAATATCCACTAGCAAGCGGAGAGTAAGCTAAGCAGCCAATGTTTTCTCTTATCGATACTTCTGACAAGCCAATTTCATAAGTTCTATTTAATAAATTATAAGGATTTTGAATAGATAACATTCTTGGTAATTTTTTGTCTTTAGATAATTGAAGATAATTTAAAACTCCCCACGGGGTTTCATTTGATAAACCAACATATCTTATTTTACCCTGATCAATATATTTATTCAACTCTTCAAGAACATCTTCAAATTTATTCCACTCATTTTCTTTATGAACATAACCAAGTCTTCCAAAATTATTTACATTTCTTTCTGGCCAATGCAGTTGATATAAATCTATATAATCAGTTTTAAGTCTTTTAAGACTGTCATTTAAAGCAGATTCTAAATTTGGACCTGTAAAACTATTTTCCCCACTTCTTAAATAATCTCTCGCTGGGCCAGCAACTTTTGTTGCAAGAATGACTTTGTCTCTTTTTTTAGTTTTTTCAAACCAGTTCCCAATTATTTCTTCTGTATCACCATAGGTTTCTTTTCTAGGAGGTACTGCATATAATTCGGCAGTGTCCCAAAAGTTTACTCCTTGATCTAAAGCAAAATCCATTTGTTCAAATGCCTCAAGTTCAGTATTTTGCTCTCCCCAAGTCATAGTACCGAGACAAATTGTACTTACTTTAATATCAGTATTACCTAAATTTTTGTAATTCATTTGAAATATTAAGTTAAATTTTTGTTAATCTTTTATGGTATCTTGAATAATTAGTAAAAGAATATATATATTACTTATTATGGAATTTAATAAAAAAGGAATACTAAATAGATCAAAAGCAGCACAACAAACAGCTGCTGTAATGGATGAAGGCTTAAGAGCCTACATGCTAAAAGTTTATAATTACATGGCAACAGGTATATTGCTTACTGGAATAGTAGCACTATTAACATTCAAAATGTCGGTTGTTACTAATGATGCAGGTTCAATCGTTGGTCTAACGCAGTTGGGGAATGCAATTTATTTATCAGGTCTTAAGTGGCTTGTAATGCTAGCACCTCTAGGTATCGTTTTTTACATGAGTTTTGGAATAAATAAGATGAGTGCATCAAAGGCACAAACTACGTTTTGGGTTTTTGCAGCTTTGATGGGGCTATCATTATCTTCAATATTATTAGTTTACACTGGAATGAGTGTGACTAGAGTTTTCTTCATTACATCTGCAACATTTGGAGCGATGAGTATCTATGGATACACAACTAAAAGAGATCTTACAAAATTTGGATCTTTTTTAATGATGGGCCTAATTGGAATAATTATAGCTTCAATTGTTAATATCTTTTTAAAATCTTCAATGATGTATTTTGTGATTTCAATTTTAGGTGTTTTAATATTTGTTGGTTTAACAGCTTATGATACTCAGAAAATCAAAAATATGTATGTTGCGTCAGATTCAGGAGAGTTAATGGGCAAGAAAGCTGTAATGGGCGCTTTAACTTTATATCTAGATTTTATCAATCTATTTATAATGTTGTTAAGATTATTTGGTCAAAGAAGATAAATTTATTTTTGAAGTTTCTTCCAGTTGGTATTTTTTAATAAAATTCTAAGATCGTAAGAATTTTTTAGTATTTTACCACTTATATCAGTTATTAAATATTTTAGATTTTTATTTTTAGGTTTAAAATTTTTACAAATTTTATAGAGAGCATTTTCTGTAGCATTTCTAAAAACACTAAACCCCACTTGTTTACTTGATATACTTAAACCATAATCTTTCCAAGATCCTTCAGAAACCATCTTAGCATATAAGTCTAATATAATTTTTAGCTCATCTTTTTCAAAAAAGTGTTTTTCTTCAATTTTATTATGAGGATTATTTACTACTAATTTTAAATTACTACGCATCAATCTTATGTTTATTAATTAATGGTACTTGGAAACCTGTGAATATTATTGTGATTGGAAGCATTCCCCACACTTTAAAATTAACCCAAAATTCTTCTGTTTGTGTTCTCCAAATAAATTCATTTAATAAAGCAAGGCCAAAGAAAAAATACATCCATCGTTTATTAAGAATTTCCCACCCAATATCAGTTAGAGGAATAGATTTACCCATAATTTTTTTAAGAATAGGTTCATTGGTAAAATATTTCCCAAAAAATAATGCAAGAGCAAACATAATGTTGATGATTGTTGGTTTTACATAAATAAATATAGGATCATTAAAGTAGATTGTTAATCCACCAAAAAAAGTAATTAAAATTCCACTTACCAAAGGCATTGGAGGAATTTTTTTTTCAAAAAACCAAACTACTGCTAATGCAACTAAAGTTGCAACTATCAGTGGAGGTATTGCTACTGATAAATTCTTACCACTATTGTAATAATAGAAAAAAAATATTGCTAAAGGACCGAAATCAGTAACAAATTTTAAAAAAGATTTATTCACCAAAAAGATATTAACATATTTGCCACATCACAAAACATTTATATTTTTAGCATTGATTTTTATTTCTAAATACCCATACTAAGATCAATGCCAGTTCAAAAAGCCAAATTTTCAATTGGAGACATCGTAAAGCATAAGCACTTTGAATTTAGAGGAGTTATTTATGATGTTGATTTTGAATTTAATAATTCTGAAGAATGGTATCAATCTATTCCAAAAAACGTGAGACCAAGAAAAGATCAACCATTTTATCATCTATTAGCTGAAAATGATGAGATAACTTATGAAGCTTATGTTTCTGAGCAAAACTTACTGATGGATGACTCTGATGAACCAATAAAACATCCTTTAATTGAAGAGATTTTTTCAGGAAAAAAAGGCTCTAGTTATTTCAAGCTTTCTAATTAAGGCAACCATCATTCAACCACATTTAGCTCAAATCTAGGCCATACAAATTAGCTATATTTTAGTATCTTCTGGTCAAGAGTGTTAAACGTTAATTTCAATCTTATTATCTCCCCTCTGCATTCTTGATCAGAGAACTATTTCATAATAGAAATCACCAAAAAAAATTCTAAATTAAAATATGTTTAAACTTTTTGAACCTAACAAGATTTTCAAAATTACGTCAAAAGCACCCAAGTACGTTTTATTTTTGTTTATTGTTGTATTAAGTGTTGGTTTACTTGAAGCATTAGTCATATCTCCTGAAGATTACAAACAAAGTGATGCAGTTAGGATTATGTATGTTCATGTTCCTGCTGCTTGGATTTCACTTGGAATATTTTCTTCTATAACTTTGTTATCTATTTGTGGTTTCGTATTTAGAAATAAAAACTTTTTTTTAATTTCTAAAAGTTTAGCTCCTTCGGGATTTGTTTTTAATATTATAGCTTTAGTTACAGGTTCAATCTGGGGAAAACCAACTTGGGGAACATGGTGGGCCTGGGATGCAAGAATTACTTCAATGTTAATATTAGCTTTGTTCTATGCAATGTATTTAATTGTATGGAGAATTTATGATAAGGAAGAAAAAGTCTATAAGATTTCAACTTTTATTACTATTTTAGGAATTATTAATGTTCCAATAATAAAGTACTCAGTTGATTGGTGGAATACACTCCACCAACCTGCATCAATTAATATTTTGTCAAAAAGCTCAATTCATTCATCAATGCTTTACCCATTACTGATAATGACTGCGGCATTTGCTCTTTTTTCATTGTTAATTTTCTTAATGAAATATAATACAGAACTGATAAAAATTAAAAATAAAGGTCTAGATAGATTATGATAAATGAATTACTTTTTATGAATGGATATGCAGTCTATGTGTTATCTGCTTTTAGCTTTACCTTATTAAGTTTCTTAGGTTTATATTTGGTAACTAAAATGCAATTTGTTAAAGAACAAAACAAATTTGTTGCTAAATTTGGATCACTTACTAATGAGCAAGCTAATTCTGCAAAATCACAAAGAATAAATAAAGAAATTTTAGCAAACGTAACAAATAATTAACTTTTAAACCATGTATGGTCGAAAAGTTAAATTAAGATTTCTGTTTATAGTAATAATCTTAATTACTTTAATTTTAACAACATTTTTGATTTTAAAATCATTAGAGGAAAATGTTGTATATTTTCAATCGCCTTCTGAAATAAAATCACTTACTGAAATAGATAAAAGCAAAATAAGAGTTGGAGGTATGGTTAAAAAAAATTCTATTTCTATAAACTCAAATGAAGTTAACTTTATAATTACAGACTTTAAAAATGAAATAAATGTTACTTATTCTGGTGCAGTACCAAATTTATTTGCTGAGGAAAAAGGTGTTGTTGCAGAAGGTTTTTTAAAAGATAGAAACTTTTTCTCTGCAACAAAAATTTTAGCAAAGCATGATGAAAATTATATGCCACCAGAAGTAAAAGAAGCGTTAGGGGAAAAATAAATTGATCTATAGTCTTGTTGGATATTATTCGTTAATATTAGGATTAATTATTGGATTATCGTTATTTTATTTTTCATATAAAAATTTTAATAATTCAAACATATTAGATACTAAAATAGTATCATTTACATTTTTACAATTATTTTTTGTTGTCATAAGTTTTTTGTGTTTGATCTTTTCTTTCGTTGTTTCGGATTTTAGCAATGAAACAGTATTTAATAATTCTCATACTACTAAACCATTATTTTACAAAATAAGTGGAACCTGGGGGAATCATGAAGGTAGTTTATTATTATGGTTACTTGTTTTAACTTTATTTATTTTCATATTTTTAGTACGAACAAAAAATCAAACAGTAAAATACAAAATTTTAACTTTAGTTTTTCAACAAATAATAATAATTGGATTCTTTTTATTTTTAATAAAAACATCAAATCCATTTAATTATATTTTCCCAATACCTACCGAGGGTCTCGGATTAAACCCAATTTTACAAGACCCAGCTTTAGCAATTCATCCACCTATTTTATATTTAGGCTATGTTGGTTCTTCAATCATTTTTTCATCTGTCTTGGCAGCAACAAGTTTAAAAATTATTTCTACCAGTTGGGCATCACATATAAAAAAATGGATCTTAATTTCATGGATATTTTTGACTTTAGGAATACTGCTCGGATCAATTTGGGCTTATTATGAATTAGGCTGGGGAGGTTTTTGGTTTTGGGATCCAGTTGAGAATGTTTCTCTAATGCCGTGGCTTGCATTAACCACTCTTTTACACTGCATTTTAGTATTAGAGAAAAAATCTATTTTAACTTCGTGGGTAATAATTCTTTCAATTGCAACATTTACATTAAGTATGTGTGGAACATTTTTAGTAAGATCAGGAATATTAAATTCAGTTCATACATTTGCTAATGATCCTGAAAGGGGTTTGTTTATTCTTGTTTTTTTATTCATTTTAATTTTTTTATCTATTTTAATTTTTTTCTTTTTTCATAAAGATACAGACAAAAAATCTTCTAGTTTTTTTTGGTTGAGCAAAGAAACTTCAATATTAATTAATAACTGGTTTATGATGTATTTTTTATCAGTTGTATTAATAGGTACCGTTTATCCAATTTTTTTAGATGTAATTTCTTCTCAAAAAATATCTGTCGGACCACCATTTTATCATAAATTGATAATTCCATTTTTAATTCCATTTTTATTTATGATGGCGATTGGTCCAAAATTAAAATGGATCAAATCTCAACTAGAAGACAAAATATATTTAATTTCTTTTTTGATCATCTCAATTTTATTATCATTTTTAGTATTAAAAAATTTTAATCAAAATGTTTTAATAAATACAATTTTGATATCGAGTGCCTTTTATTTATTCTTTATGACGCTGAGAGATTTTTTTTGTAAAAAAATATAAAAATATTTCACAAAATATAGCTCATTTTGGATTTAGTTTTTTAATCCTAAGTATTTTGTTTAACAATTTATTTGCAACTGAAATTATAACAAATCTTAAGGTTGGTGAAACTTTTGAAAATTCAAAAACTAAGATAGTTTTTGAAAGCATTGATCAGAAAAAAGAACAAAATTATAATGCTATTATTGCAAATTTTTTTATAAGTAATTCAAATGGTGAAGAAGATAGACTTACGCCAGAATTGAGAATTTATAATCAACCTGTCATTGCCACAAGTGAAGCTGATATTAAAACAACTTTGATGTCAGATAAATTTATCGTAATTAATCTGGTTCAAAATCAAGATTTTTTCAACGTAAGATATCAAGTTAAACCATTTATGTTATGGATTTGGTTATCAGTAATTCTAATATCTTTTGGGGGAATTGTTAGCTTTTTACAAAAAAAATCATGAAAAATAAAATATTACCTTTTTCAGTTATTATTATTTTTGGAATAATATTTTTTATTTTTTACAAAGGTTTAGAAGACTCAAAAATTTACACTCCAGATGTTAATACAAAAAAAGAGATACCAGTGTTTAATACTAAAGAATTTTTTTCTGGAGAAAATGTGAAGTCATCAAGTATCTTTGAGTTAGATAAGATTTATTTATTAAATATTTGGTCATCTTGGTGCGTACCATGTCGACAAGAGCATCCTTTTTTAATGAATTTAAATTTAGATAATAAAGTAAATATTATTGGGATGAATTATAAAGATAATTTAAAAAATGCAGAAAATTTTTTAGAAGAACTAGGAAACCCATATAAAGAAATCTTTATTGACATAGATGGAACAATTGCAATTGAATGGGGAGCTTATGGGGTTCCCGAATCATTTTTAATTTATAAAAATAAAATTATTAAAAAATATATTGGACCTCTTAACCAAGAATTAGTTGATGAAATTAATTTATTGATAAAATGAAATTTCTAAGATTTTTTTTAATTTTTATATTATTATTACCATTAAGCAGTCTTAATGCTGAGGAATACGATAAAAGAAATAAAATAACTAAAAATTTACGATGTCTTATATGCCAAGGTCAATCGGTTTATGACTCAGACTCTGAATTTGCAAACAGTTTAAAAATTGTAGTTGATAAAAAGCTTAAAGAAGGTCTTTCTGAAGAACAAATATATGAATATTTTAAAACTAAATATGGAGAATGGATACTTTACGATCCTGGTATAAATAAAAACACATATATTCTTTGGTTATTGCCGATATTGATATTTTTAATCGGAGGTGCAATAATCTACAAAAGCTTTATAGTTAGAAAATAAATTAATTAGTGATGTATTTAAAAAAATTTATAATCAATTTGTTATTTATAACATATGTTTTTTCTGCAATTGCAGAGGAAAAAGTTTTAAAAGATCAAAATACAGAATTTAGTGTTTACACAGGTATGTTTGATTTTAGTGATGATGGAAAAAAATCAACTTTAATTGGTTTTCAACATCAAAATGAAAATTTAAATAGAGATACCTTTTTAGGAAATCTTTCTCCAATAACAGGATTTTTAATTACAGCAGATAATGCAGGATATGTTTATACAGGTGTTCAGGCTCAATATAAATTAGGAGCACTAAATTTAACACCCAGCTTTACACCTGGATTATATCATGAGGGAGACGGTAAAGATTTAGGTCATTTAATTGAATTTAAAAGTGAACTTCAAATTTCACTCGATCTATCAAAAACAAGTCAATTAGGTTTTTCTTACAATCATATATCTAATGCAAGTATAGGAGATAAAAATCCTGGGGCAAATAGTTATATGTTTAATTTCTTTAAAAACTTTTAATAAAGATACATCATGAATATCAATGACTGTTATAATTTTGATGATTTTAGAAAATTAGCTAAAAAAAAATTACCAGCTCCTATTTTTCATTATATTGATGGTGGAGCAGATGATGAAGTTACTTTAAATAGAAATACAGATGCTTTTAATGATTGTGATTTAGTCCCCAATATTCTTAATAGTGTTGGTGAGCCAGATTTATCCACCACAGTTTTTGGTAGAAAAATTAGTATGCCATTATTTTTATCTCCTACGGCAATGCAAAGTTTGTATGACCCTGAGGGTGATAAAGCTTCTGCTAGAGCTGCAGAGAAGTTTGATACAATTTATAGTATGTCCACAATGGCATCTTTTTCAATTGAAGAGGTCGCAAATGTTTCTAGTGGGCCAAAACTTTTTCAACTTTATATTCATAAAGATAAATCAATTACTGACGATTTGATTGAAAGATGTAGTAGAGCTAATTTTGATGGAATGTGTATTACTGTTGATACTCTTGTTGCTGGAAATAGAGAAAGAGATCATAGAACAGGATTTACTACACCACCTAAATTTACTTTGGATAGTTTATTGAGTTTTGCAATGAGACCTGGATGGGTTTTCAAATATTTTACAAATAAAAAATTTGAATTAGCAAACATAAAAAACAAAACTGATAAAGGTACTAATATTGCAAAATCAGTTATGGATTATATTAATGAACAATACGATCCAGCAATGAATTGGAAAGATGCAGAATATTGCATAAAAAAATGGAATAAGCCTATGGCATTAAAAGGTGTAATGTCAGTAGAAGATGCTAAAAGAGCAATAGATATTGGTTGTACAGCAATTATGATTTCAAATCATGGAGGAAGACAACTTGATGGATCAAGATCTCCATTTGATCAAGTTAAAGCAATTTCAGATGCAGTTGGTGATAAATTAGAAATTATTCTTGATGGTGGTGTAAGAAGAGGAACACATGTTCTTAAAGCTTTAGCCGCAGGAGCAACTGCATGTAGTTTTGGAAAAGCATTTCTTTTTAGCTTAGGTGCTGGTGGGCAAAAAGGTGTTGAAAGACTTTTAGAAAATATGCAAAAAGAAATTAGAAGAAATATGATTTTAATGGGCTGTAAGTCTGTTAAAGATCTTGATGCGTCAAAAATAATATATAGAGACTAAAATATAAGAATTTTAAGCATTTATTTGATAAATTAAACTTTTAAACTAAATAGACAAAAAACTAATTTTCGTTTAGTTTGTCGATTTTAATTTTTAAATTGTTATGAAACTTGCAAAATCTTTAAATAGGCTTGGAACTGAAAGCGCTTTTTCTGTTTTAGCTGAAGCAAAAAAACTTGAAGCTCAAGGTAAACCGATGATTCATTTAGGTCTAGGTCAACCTGATTTCAAAACTCCAAAACATGTGGTTGACGCAGCGAAAAAAGCTCTAGATGATGGACATCACGGATATGTTCTTTCGAATGGTATTTTAGAGTGTAGACAGGCAGTCACTAGATGGATAAAGAAACGTTATAGTACAGAGGTAGATCCTGAAAGAATTATTATTATGCCAGGTGGAAAACCAACAATGCATTATGCAATTCAGTGTTTTGGTGAACCAGGAGCAGAGATAATTCATCCAACTCCAGCGTTTCCTATTTATGAGTCAATGATTAACTATACTGGTTCTACTGCAGTGCCTTATGATCTAACTGAAGATAAAGATTTAAAGTTTAGTGCAGATAAAATTTTATCTCTAATTACCGATAAAACTAGATTATTAATTTTAATAAATCCAAATAATCCTACTGGAAGTTTTGTAGAAAAATCAGAAATAGATAAATTGGCTGAGGGTTTAAAAAAACATCCTCATGTTACTATTTTAAGTGATGAAATTTATAGTAGACAAGTTTTTGATAATAAAGAAATGCCAACATTCTTTAATTATCCTGAGTTAAGAGAAAGATTAATAGTTTTAGAAGGTTGGAGTAAAGCTTACTCAATGACAGGTTGGAGACTTGGTTGGAGTTTTTGGCCGGAAAATTTAGTTGAACATGTAAATAAATTATTAATTAATAGTGTATCATGTGTGAATGCTGCTGCTCAGTTTGCAGGTATTGCTGCCCTAGATGGACCCGATGAATCAATTGATGAGATGATGGAAAAGTTCACATTAAGAAGAAAATTAATTCATGAAGGTTTGAATAGTTTACCTGGTGTAGAGTGTAGTTTACCTGGTGGAGCATTTTATGCATTCCCTAAAGTTATTGGAACTGGAATGGATGGTAGTGAATTTTGTAAAAGAGCTATGCATGAGGCGGGTGTTGCTATAGTTCCCGGTACAGCTTTTGGAAAAACATGCAAAGATTATGTAAGATTTAGCTTTGCAGCCTCTCGAGATAACATTTCTAACGCATTGGAAAATATCAAAAAAATGTTAGGCTAGGCTATGTCTGAAATAGCTTTACCAAAAATTGATAGTTCTATTTTAAATAGAAAAAGTGAAATAGTAAAAAAACTTTCAAAGTTAACCAATATAGAAAATGTATTGAGTGAGGCTGATGAATTGAGACCATATGAAACTGATGCTTTATCAGTTTATACGCAAACACCATTAGCAGTAGTACTTCCAGAAAACACAGAAGAAGTAAGCGAGATATTAAAATATTGTCATAGTGAAAATATTAAAGTTGTACCAAGAGGTGCAGGCACAGGATTGTCCGGCGGAGCATTACCTCTTCAAGATGCTATTCTTCTTGGTTTAGGAAAATTTAATAAAATATTAGAAATTGATTACGAAAATAAATGTGTTGTAACTCAGCCAGGAGTTACAAATCTAGGTATTACTCATGCAGTTCAACACAAAGGATTTTATTATGCGCCAGACCCTTCGAGCCAGTTAGCATGTTCTATAGGTGGAAATGTTGCTGAAAATTCTGGTGGAGTTCATTCATTAAAGTATGGAACGACCACAAATAATATTTTAGGTGTACAAATGGTTATGATGGATGGAACTATTTGTAGATTTGGAGGAAAATCTTTTGATCAAGAGGGATATGATCTTATGGGTTTAATTTGTGGTTCAGAGGGATTATTGGGAGTTGTCACTGAGGTTACAGTTAAAATTTTAAAAACACCAGAAGTAGTAAGAGCTGCTTTGATAGGTTTTCCATCTATTAAAGAAGGTGGAGATGCAGCTTCAGAAATTATTTCAAGTGGAATAGTGCCTGCAGGAATGGAAATAATGGATAAAGCTTTAATTGAGGCAACAGATAATTTTAGTAAAGCAGGATATCCACGAGACGCAGAATTATTATTAATAGTGGAACTTGATGGTACGGAATCAGAGGTTAATGAGTTAATTAAAAAAGTAGAGGTAATCTGTAAAAAAAATAATTGCTCTAGTCTTAAACTTAGCAATAGTGAGAAAGAAAGACTTTCATTCTGGGCTGGAAGAAAAGCAGCTTTTCCTGCATGTGGAGCTATGGCACCTGATTACTATTGTATGGATGGTTCCATTCCAAGAGGCAAGCTTGCTGAAGCATTATTAGAAATAAAAAAATTATCTGAAAAATATGAACTACCAGTGGCAAATTGTTTTCACGCAGGTGATGGGAATTTACATCCACTTATTATGTTTGATGGAAATGATAAAGAACAACTTAGAAAAACTGAAGAGTTTGGTTCGGAAATATTAAAAACATGCGTGAGACTTGGTGGAGTAATTACAGGAGAGCATGGTGTTGGTATAGAAAAGCGAGAACTTATGTGTGAAATGTTCAATGATAACGACATTCAACAACAATTGAGTATCAAAAAGTCATTAGATGAAAAAAATTTATTAAATCCTGGAAAAGTTTATCCTATACTTAGAAAATGTGCAGAGGAAGGAAGGGTTCATGTCCACAAAAATAAAGATAAATTCCCAGATCTTCCAAGATTCTAATAACATCTATTATCCCAAAGATGAGTCGGAAGTTTCAGATTTAATTAGGGAACTATATAAACAAGATTCTCCAACAGAAATTATCGGTAACAATTCAAAAAGTTTTATTGGAAATAAAACGCAGTCAGCTAATACTACGTCTTTATCTAAAATCTCAGGTATTATCGATTATAGACCTGAAGAATTGTATATTAAAGTTAAAGCCTGTACACCAATCAATGAAATCGAGCAGGTCTTAAGCGAAAATAATCAAGAGCTAGCTTTTGAACCAATAGACTTTGGATATATTAAAGAAGGTAAGTCAAATAAAGGGACAATAGCAGGATACTTATCTTGCAATTATGCAGGTTCACGAAGATTTAAAGTTGGTAGTGTGAGAGATCATGTCCTAGGTTTTAAGGGAGTTAATGGAAAAGGAGATATAATTAAATCAGGTGGTACTGTTGTTAAGAACGTTACAGGTTATGATTTATCAAAACTTATAGCTGGTTCGTTTGGTACTCTTGTTGTTTTAACCGAAATTACATTAAAGGTGCTACCTAAGAAAGATTCTTCTAAAACTGTAATAATTTATCCTAGTAATTTCGAACAAATTTATGATTTTTTTAATAAACTATCTAGCTCAAGTAGCGAAATTTCTGGTGCCGTTTTTGTTCCCGAACAATCAAAGGATAAAGATTTTGTTACTAAAAAAAATTCTGTTTTTAAGTTTAATGATCTTAAATCAAATATTTCATTTATAGCATTTAGAGTTGAAGGTGACAAAATTTCAATTGAAGAAAAAATTAACAATTTAAAAAAAGAACTTAAATTAAGTAATTCAGATATTTCTACTCTTGATGTTTATCAATCAGAACCATTTTGGAAAAAAGTGAATAATTTAGAGGTATTTGAAAAGACTGAGCATAATTTAATACGAATGGTGATACCACCTGCAAATGGTTCAAAACTATGCAAACATCTAGAAAACAACCATAACTATTTTGTTGATTGGTGTGGGTCGTTATTCTGGATTGAAGTTAATAGTAAAAAAGAAGAAAAGATTAAAGACTTAAAAAAAATGGCAAAAGATTTTGGAGGTTATTTGACAGTAATTAAAACTTCATCCGAATATGATTATGGAGAAGCTATTTTTACTGTTGATAAAGTACGTTTAATGATTTCTGAAAAAGTAAAACAAAGTTTTGATCCTAAAAGGATTTTAAACCCAGGGAAAATGTATAGAGGAGTTTAATGCAAACAAAATTTACAGAAGAACAGCTTAGAGATCCTGACAATTTTTCAAACGAAAAAGTTTTTAAAAAATGTGTGCATTGTGGAATGTGTAATGCTACTTGCCCTACGCATCAACTTCTAGGTGATGAGTTAGATGGTCCTAGAGGACGTATTTATCTTATTAAAGATATGCTTGAAAATAATAGGAAACCTACCGAAAAAGTTGTAAAGCATATCGATCGATGCCTCTCATGTTACAGCTGTATGACTACTTGTCCTGCAGGAGTAAATTACATGCATATAATTGACCATGGAAAAAAATATATTGAAAAAAATTATCAAAGATCTTTCTTTGATAAACTAATAAGGTATTTTTTATCTATTACTCTTCCAAATACAAAAGTTTTTCGATTATCAAGTTTATTAGTAAAATTATCAAAGCCTTTCAAATTCTTAATGCCATCAAAAATTAAGGATATGATTGAATTAATGCCTACAAATTTTCCTAAAAAAAGTTTACCAATAAAAGAAGTTTATAAATCCTCCACTAAAAAAAGAATTGCTAGGGTTGCTCTTTTAACAGGATGTGTACAAAAAGAAATATCTCCTCAAATTAATGAAGCAACAATAAGGTTATTAAACAGACACGGTGTAGAAGTAGTTGTTCCTAAAAAAATTCGTTGTTGTGGATCTTTAAATCATCATCTTGGAAAAGAGGAGGATGCTCATCAAGATTTTAAAAACAATATAAACACTTGGTATGAGGAGCATCAAAAAGGAAATTTGGATGCAATTTTATCAAATACGTCCGGTTGTGGAACAACCATGAAAGATTATGGATTTATTTTTCGTGAAGATAAAGAGCTAAGTAAAAAAGCCAAAGTAATATCAGAACTTACAAAAGATATATCAGAATATATATTCGAAAGTTTGAAACTTGATATTAAAGATAAAGGAAAAAAATATAAAGTAGCATATCACTCTGCGTGTTCAATGCAGCATGGTCAAAAGGTTCATTCGCAGCCAGTTTCATTACTTGAGAAAACTAATAATGAAATTATGGAAATTCCAGAAGGCCATATATGTTGTGGATCAGCTGGTACTTATAACATTTTGCAATCAAAAATTGCAAAACAATTATTAAAGAAAAAAGTAAATAATATTGAAAGCTTAAATCCAGATTTTATCTCTACAGGAAATATTGGTTGTATTACCCAAATCGCTCATGGTACTAAAGTTCCAATATTACATACAATTGAAGTTTTAGATTGGTACACTGGAGGACCAAAACCTGAAATTTTAAAATAAAAATTATGAAAAAGGTTTTAATTACAAGACGTTTAATAAGAGAAAGTGAAGACAAAGCATCTAAATTATTTGATGCAAAATTTAATACTAATGATGAACTTTATTCACAAAAAAAAATTATTGAAATGAGTGAAGGATTTGACGGTATATTATCATCATTAACTGAAAAATTAGATGCAGAAACAATTAATCAATTACCTGACTCTGTAAAAATTATTTCAAATTTTGCAGTTGGATTTGGAAACATTGATTTAGAAGCAGCAAAGAATAGGGGTATAGCAGTAACAAATACACCAGAAGTTTTGTCAGATGCTACAGCAGAAATCGGAATTTTATTAATTTTAGGAGCGTGCAGAAGAGCTTCCGAAGGAATAGATTCTGCAAAAGAAGGTGGATGGAAATGGTCTGCTGATTATTTAATTGGAAAACAATTAACAGGTACAAGATTAGGAATTTTAGGTATGGGTCGTATTGGCCAAAAAATTGCAAAAATTGCAAAATCTTTGGGTATGGTTATTCATTATCATAATCGTTCAAAATTAAGTGAAGATAAAGAGCAAGGTGCAACTTATCATGATAGTATAAAAAGTCTTTTTTCAGTTTCAGATGTTTTATCAATTTGTTGTCCAGCAACTAAAGAAACCGAGAACCTAATTAATAAAGAGACTGTTGAGTATTTTCCAAAAGGTGCTGTGATAACTAACGTTGCTAGAGGCGATATAGTTGATGATGAAGCTTTAATTGATGCCTTGAATAGAAGAAAAATTTATGCAGCAGGATTAGATGTTTATAAAAATGAACCAAATTTAAATCCTGGCTATTTAAAAATACCAAGTGCTTTCGTTTTACCCCATCTCGGGAGCGCTACAAAAGATACAAGAATTGCAATGGGAAATTTAGCAATTGATAATTTAGATGAGTTTTTTAGAACTGGAAATTGTATCAATAAAGTAAATTAAAATGTCTAAATCGATAGCTTTTATTGGTGTTGGCAACATGGGTTGTCCAATGGCTGAAAATTTAATGAAGGCAGGTAAATCTGTAAAAGTTTTTGACGTTTCAAAAAAAATGCTAGATATTGCAAAAGATAAAAATCTTGAAACAGTATCGAACTTAGATAACTTAATCACAGCTGATGTTGAAACAGTCATTACCATGCTTCCAGAAGGTAAGCATTCTAAGGAAGTTTATTTAGGAGAAAATGGAATAATAAACAAAGTTTCAAAAAATTGTTTACTAATTGATTGTTCAACAATTGATATTCAAACTTCTATTGAAATTGGAAAAAAAGCTTCTGAATTAGGAATTAAAATGATTGATGCTCCAGTTAGTGGCGGAGTAATGGGAGCCCAAAACGCAACTTTAAATATAATGGTTGGTGGATCAAAAGAAGCATTTGGAAAAGCCCTTCCTTTATTAAAAATTATGGGAAAAAATATATTTCATGCAGGTGATTTAGGTAGTGGGAATGGTGCCAAAATTTGTAACAATATGGCTTTAGGGATTGCAATGATTGCTGCTTCAGAGTCATTAATGTTAGCAAAAAGATTAAATATAGATATCAAAAAAGTTCATGAAATCATGAAAAATGCATCAGGTAACAGTTGGCCAATTTCTGTTTATCCACCTTTACCAGGTTTGATTGAAGGAACACCCTCAAATAATAATTATAAACCTGGTTTCTCTGCAGGAATGATGAATAAAGATCTTAAACTTGCAAATGATTGTGCGAAAAGCGTAAATGCAGAAACACCATTGGGAAAAATGGCTTTAGAAATTTATGATCAATTTTGTAAAGAAGGAAATGATGCTAAAGATTTTTCTGCTATTTCAAAAGTTATAGGTGGTAATGCTTGGGATTATCCAATTGATTAAATAAATTTGTTAGTTTGCATTATTAATTCTACTCTCAATTGAATTTTTTTTTAAATTTGTTCAATATGGGTCATTTTGGCACAGATTTTAGAAAGACTCTAAAGTGAATCTATGTTTAAATTTCTACAGTTAATTAACTAAGAGGAGAATAAATGATTAAAAATAAAAAATCATTGAAGGGTTCTAAAACTCCTTCAAGAAGAAAGTTCTTCAAAGCAGCAGCAGCAACTGGTGCGGCGGCGGCTACAGCAGTAGCAATGCCTAATGTTGCTTTTGGTGCTCCATTAACATTAAAAATGCAAGCAGCTTGGCCTTCAGGCGCAAACATCTTTTTTGAAATGGCAGGAGACTACGCAAAAATGGTTAGTGACATGTCTGGAGGATCATTAAAAATTGATCTTCAGCCTGTTGGTGCCGTTGTAAAAACTTCAGAAATTGGACAAGCAGTAAGTTCAGGAGTAGTAGATATGGGTCACTGGGTGACTGCATACTGGTATGGAAAAAATGCTGCAGCTTCACTTTTTGGAACTGGTCCTTCATACGGAATGTCATCTCAAGAAGTAATGGGATGGATGGAGTATGGTGGAGGAAGAGCATTATACGAAGAAGCAGTAAAAAGTGTTGGATTTAATTACACTGGTTTCTTCCATATGCCAATGCCAGCACAACCATTTGGTTGGTTCAAAAAGAACGTAACAAAAGTATCTGATGTAAAAGGTATGAAGTATAGAACAGTTGGTCTTGCGACTAACGTTTTAACTGCTATGGGAATGGTCGTAAGACAATTACCAGGTGGTGAGATCCAACCAGCAATGAAAACTGGTTTGATTGATGCTGCAGAGTTTAACAACCCAACGTCAGACTCACAGTTTGGAATGCAAGATGTCTCTAAACACTATCACTTAGGAAGTTTCCACCAATCTCAGGAAATGTTTGAAATTCCTGTGAACACTAAGAGACTAAACAGCCTTTCACCTGCTCATCAAGCTATCTTGAAGAATGCTGCATACGCTGCAAACTCAGATAACTACTTTAAAGCTTTAGTTAGATATTCAGCTGACTTAGCTAAGTTAATGAATGAGCATAAGGTAAATGTTTACCAAACTTCTGATGCTATCTTAGCCGAGCAATTAAAAGGTTGGGATAAAATCATTGGTGAGTTTTCTGGTAAGGATGCTTTCTTTAAGAAGGTAGTAGACTCACAAAAAGCATACGCTAAGAGAACTATGAAGTATCTGTTGATGAATCAACCGAACTACAAATTAGCTTATGAAAATGAGTTTGGACCAATTGAGAAAGTTAAAATCTAATTAACTTTAGTAAATTCAAAAAAAGGGGGTTTAAAAACCCCCTTTTTTTTTAGTTTAATTTAATATACTTTTTGATGATGGAAACTTTCATTAAATTTGCGGATACACTTAGCACTTCAATGGGTAAAGCATTTTCTTGGTGTATTGTGATTTTAATGGGTGGAACAGTTTACGAAGTTGTTATGGCTTATGTTTTTAATAAGCCAACTTTATGGAATTTTGATTTTAGTATGCAAATGTATGGAGCAATACTAATGATGTCGGGTGCATATTGTTTAGCGACCGAAGCCCATGTAAGAGGTGATGTAATTTATCGATTATTTAAACAAAGAACTCAAGCTTGGATAGATTTAGTCCTTTATTTTATCTTCTTTTTTCCAGGCGTCGTTGCTTTAGCTTTTTACGGATATGAATACGCTGCAATTGCTTGGAAAATAAAAGAGACAAGTTGGAGTAGTCCAGCTCAAATACAAATTTACATGGTTAAATCTATGATACCTGCTGCAGGCACATTGTTAGTTATTCAGGGAATTGCAGAAGTTTTTAGATCTATTATTTGTATCAAAACAGGACAATGGCCTATGCGAATGGTAGTTGCTGAGGAAACAGAACAAATGCTGATGAGAACATCACAAGAGGAAGATAAATCAAATGTTATTTAGTCTTTCAAATCCAGAAGTTGCAATTTTAATGATGGGTATATTTCTATTTGCTGTTCTTTTAGGTTTTCCAATTGCATTTACATTAATGGCGATGGGTATTGTCTTTGGTTATTACGCTTACTACGACGCGACCATGATGGAACACATTTTTGATAATAGAATTTTTCAATTATTTGTTCAAAACACCTATACTGTTATGGATAATAATGTTCTGACAGCTGTACCTTTATTCTTGTTCATGGGTTATTTAGTTGAGAGAGCGGGAATTGTTGCAAAATTATTTTTTGCCATAAGATTAGCCGCACATAGACTCCCAGCATCTATGGCTGTTGCTGCATTAATCACTTGTACACTGTTTTCTACAGCAACAGGAATTATTGGTGCGGTAGTGACGTTGATGGGATTATTAGCTTGGCCAGCAATGGTAAAAGCTGGTTACGATAAAAAATTTGCATCAGGAATAATATGTTCCGGAGGATGTTTGGGTATTCTAATACCACCAAGCATTATGTTGATTGTTTACTCCGTTATTGCTCAATTATCACCTCTAAGACTTTTTGCAGCTGCTATCTTTCCAGGTTTACTTTTGGCAGGATTGTACATTGGCTATGCGGTTATAAGAGCATGGCTGAATCCATCCATCGCACCTAGACCTCCAAAAGAAGATATTCCACCTCGTGCAGAAATTTTAAAAGAGGTATTAGTTTCTTTTGTACCTCTTTTTGGATTAATTATGTTAGTGCTTGGAACAATTTTAGCTGGAATAGCAACACCAGCAGAGGCTGCGGCAGCAGGAGCCTTTGGAGCATTGATTTTATCTTGGTTCTATAAAACCCTTAAATGGCAAAACTTTAAAGAGTCTGTTTTTTTAACTGCCAAAACAACAGCTATGATTATGTGGTTATTTATTGGATCTTGGACTTTTTCATCAGTATTTTCTTACCTAGGTGGACATGAAGTTTTTGAACATTTTTTTACTTCTATAAATATTTCAACTTGGCAATTTCTAGTAATTACACAAATTATAATTTTCCTTTTAGGATGGCCATTAGAGTGGACTGAAATTTTAATTATTTTTGTTCCAATTTTTTTACCGCTATTAGAAATTTTTGGAGTTAATCCATATTTTTTTGCAATGTTAATAGCTTTAAATTTACAAACCTCTTTTTTAACGCCGCCAATGGCAATGTCGGCTTATTATTTAAAAGGAGTTCAAAAAACTAACGTTGAATTAATGGATATTTTTAGAGGAATTATGCCGTTTTTAGCAATTGTGATTTTCGCTATGTTTTTAATGTATATGTTTCCTGCAATTGCTTTATGGCTACCAGAAACTTTATTTGCTAACTAAAAGAAATGATAGATATTTTTTCTCTTAAAGCCGAAGAGCTCGCTTTAAAAATAAAAGATTCTCAATTAACTTCAGTAGAAATATGTGAAAAGTATATAGAAAGAATTAATAAATTTGAAAAAGATGTAAAGGCTTGGGCACACTTTGATAAAAAACTTCTACTAGAAAAAGCAGTAGAAGCTGACGAATATAGAAGGTCAGGTAAACCTTTGGGACCATTGCATGGTGTCCCTGTAGCTGTAAAAGACATAGTTGGAACTCTTGATATGCCAACCGAATGTGGAACTGTAATTAGAAAGGGAAAATCTTATTCACAAAATGCAGAAATAGTTGATTTATTATTAGCAGCTGGTGCAATTGTAATGGGTAAAACAGCTACAGCTGAATTAGCATATCTTGGCCCTCCCAAAACAACTAATCCACACGATCATTCTAGAACTCCAGGTGGTTCTTCAAGTGGATCTGCAGCTGCTGTTGCTTCGTTTATGGCACCTTTATCAATAGGTTCACAAACAGGTGGTTCAATAATAAGACCAGCATCATATTGTGGAGTTGTAGGTTACAAACCAACTTACGGGTTAATTTCACGAAATGGTGTACTTAAAACTTCAGAAAAATTAGATCATATAGGTGTATTTGGAAGATCAGTAGAAGACGTTGCATTACTTTCAAAAGTTTTAATTAAAAAAGATAATTTTGACTCTGCAACTGTTCATTATTCAGCTGAGAATATGCTTGAAGAAACAAAAAAAGGTCCCTTGTTTGAACCTAAATTTATTTTTTATAAAACAGATTATTGGAAAAATATTGAAAAAAAATCCAGAGAAGCCTTTGAATATTTTATAAAATCTTTTAAAAAAAATATTGAGGTTTTTGATAACCCTTCTTATTTTAAAGATATTCATAAATATCATCAAATTATGTATGAAACTGATTTAGCAAATAATTTTGGATTATATTATAAAAAGTATAAAAAAAAATTATCTAAGCCAATGCAAGATGCAATTGTTAAAGGTAATAAACATTCAGCAAAAGAGTATGCTGAGGCCCTGGATTTTATGAAAAGAAGTTATGAGTCTTATGAAGAAGTATTTGAAGATTATCATGGAGTTTTATCACCTGCCAGTCCTGGTGTTGCTCCCAAAAGTTTAAAAACAACTGGTTCTGCAGAATTTAATAAAGTTTGGTCTTATCTTGGAACTCCATGTATATCACTTCCATTGTTACAAGGTGATGCAAATATGCCTCTAGGAGTCCAATTAACTGGTGCTAAGTACGATGATCATAGATTTTTAGGTATTGCTAATTGGTTAGAAAAGGAATGTAATAATTAAATGCAAAAATTTACAACATTTTTAGGAACTTTACTTGCGACAGCTTTTTTAGTTGGCTTAGCTACGACACTTACAAGATCAACAATGATAGGTTTTTTTGATGTATTGCCAGTTTATATATTGATGGCAATCGCAATCTTCATGATGGTTTATGAAGCATTTTTTGATAAAAAATAATTTTATATAATCTAAAATTTACTACCTCAGATTGTAATACAATAGTTTACAGTTATTTTAATCTAGACTTAAACGCACATTTGTAATTTACTCTTTACTGTTAATTAACAAAGAAGAGGAGAGAGTAATGATTAAAGAAAAAAAATCATTGAAGGTTTCTAAATCACCTTCAAGACGTAAGTTCTTTAAAACTGCAGCTGCAACTGGTGTTGCTGCTGTTGCTTTATCTGCTCCAGCAGTTGCCAAAGAAAGAGTCGAAGCTTCTATGGTAGCTACTTGGCCTAGAGATTTTCCAGGCCTAGGAACTGGCGCACAAAGACTTGCTCAAAGATTAAGTGATATGAGTGACGGTAGAATTCAAGTTACTTATTATGCTGCTAACGAGAGGGTAAAAGCATTTGACTCATTTGACGAAGTTGCATCTGGTAACTCTCAAATGTATCATGGTGCTGATTACTACTGGGTTAAAAAACACCCTGCATTTGGATATTTTACTGCCGTTCCATTTGGTTTCACATATGCTGAAATGAATGCGTGGTTAAAATTTGCTGGTGGACAAGAGTTGTGGGATGAATTGACTGATGATTTTGGAACACAAAGTTTTGCTGCTGGTAATACTGGAGTGCAAATGGGTGGTTGGTTTAACAAAAAAATTAGATCAGCTAATGACTTTAAAGGTTTAAAAATGCGTATGCCTGGTTTAGGTGGACAAGTACTTGGAAAACTAGGTGGTTCTCCAATTTCACTTCCTGGTGGACAAATTTATGAAAACCTTGTGTCAGGTGCAATTGATGCAACTGAATGGGTAGGACCTTGGAACGATGAAGCTATGAAGTTCCAGGAAGCTGCTAAGTATTATTACTATCCAGGAATGCATGAACCAGGATCTACACTAGCTTGTGGAGTTAACAAATCTTGGTTTACTAGTTTGTCAAAATCAGATCAGTTAATTATTAAAACTGCATGTGATTGGGCTGACACAACTACAATGGCTGAATACAATGCTAAAAACGGAGCTGCACTAGCGCGATTAGTTAACGAAAGTGGAGTTAAACTAGAGAAGTTTAACGATAAAGTTTACGATGCTTTCGCTAAAGGTGCTGCAGAAGTTTTTGATGAAGTTCAACAACATAGTGCTCTTGCTAAGAAAGTACATGCTGCCTTTGTTAAAGGTCGTAAGGAAATCGGTGCTTGGACTAACTTGTCTGACGGGCCATATGTTGCTCAAAGAAATAGAGCATTAGGAGTATAACTTAATTCTAATTATTACTAGAGGGCCCTTAAATGGGCCCTCTTTTTATATATCAATAAAAGATTTAATATGGTGGCGAAAAATAACTTATCTATTTTAATAAGAATATTTAGTTATTCTATTTTAGCCTTAACATTAGTTTTTCTAATCAATAATGTTTTAACTGTTTGGTTTGATTGGCCCGGAGTTAAAAAACTTTTTGCTAATTATGAATTATTTGGATTTAAAAAATTAAATAAGCCTTTAGAGGGGCTAGCAATAAACTTATCATATATTCAATTACTATTTTATTTTGCTTCTCTCATAGGAGTTATATTTTTTGTTTTGAAATCTATAAAACAAACATTACAGACAGACTCTGAGATCTTAACAAAAATTACAGCTTACGTTGTGAGATCTTCTTTCTGGGCTGTATTAATTGTTGGAGTAGCAGATTTTTTAATCTCATTTATGGTTGTGGAAAAACTAGTTGAGCCAATTTTTGGCGAACAACTTAAAATTAATTTAGTAATACCTGCTTTTAGAATTACATATATACACTTTCCTTTAATATTAGCTTCTTTTGTAATTGGTTATTTTACAAGATCTGTTGGCTTTATTTGGTTAGCAGTTTTAGTAGTTGGAAGTGAATTTTTAATTGTATTATCAAGATTTATTTTTCAATATGAGCAAGCATTCCAAGGAGATTTAGTTCGTTTTTGGTATGCAGCACTTTATTTATTTGCAAGCGCTTATGCATTAATTCACGAGGGCCATGTTAGAGTTGATGTTCTTTATACTGGTTTTAGCGAACGTAAAAAAGCATGGACTAATGCAATCGGGTCATTAATTCTAGGAATTCCTTTATGTTTGATTGTAATATTTTTAGGCATGGGCGGTAAAGCTAGTATCATTAATGGCCCTGTAATTTCTTTTGAAATTACGCAACAAGGTTCAAACGGATTATATTTACTTTATCTAATGGCAGTTTATTTGGCTGTGTTTGCAGTAAGTATGTTAACTCAATTCACAAGCTTCTTTATGAGTAGCAGTTATAAACTTTTAAAAAATTAAATAATGGAACATTTATTTTTAGCTTTACTTGTAATTATAATGATTGGAGCATTAGCTTCTGGTTTTCCAGTAGCTTTCGCATTACCCGGATCGGCAATCATTTCAATCGGACTTGCAGCTTTTTTTGGTTATTTGTTTGCAGGAGATAGCAGCGCTTATTTTGCTGTTGATGGTCCAAAGGAATGGTTAACCGCTGGTATTACTAACTTTAGGAGTAACTACTGGGATGTAGAAACCGATACATTAATTGCTATCCCTTTATTTATTTTTATGGGGATTATGTTGCAAAAATCAAAAATAGCAGAAGATCTGTTAGTTACAATGGGACAGTTATTTGGACCGATCCCTGGGGGACTTGGAATATCAGTAATTTTTGTCGGAGCATTACTTGCTGCTACGACAGGTATCGTTGGCGCTACTGTAATAGCAATGGGATTAATATCACTACCAACAATGCTTAATAATAAATATGATAAAAGCCTTGCAAGCGGAATTGTTTGTTCCTCTGGAACCCTTGGGCAAATTATACCTCCTTCAATTGTACTAATTATTATAGCTGATCAATTAGCTAGTGCAGCAGACGTTGCAAATACTATGCGTCAGACTGATTACAAAATTTTAACTGGTGAATTTAATATGCCTGGAGAATTTAGAGTGGGCTCAACTTCGGCAGGAGATATGTTTTTGGGGGCACTACTACCAGGATTAGTTTTAGTTGGTTTGTATATGATTTATGTATTTGTGTACGCAAGATTAAATCCTAAGGCAGCTCCTCCTGTTCCATTTAGAGGAAATTTTGATTCAAAATTTTGGATTAGAGTTTTGATGGTAATTATTCCACCTCTTGCATTAATTTTTGCCGTTCTAGGATCTATACTTTTAGGTATTGCAACTGTTAATCAGGCTGGATCTATTGGAGCAATAGGTGCAACTATGATGGCAGGTTATCGTTTACACAAAGGAAAAAAAGATGCTTATTATCCAATTATAATTGCAATTTTATCTATCATTCCAATTTATATTTTATCTAAGAATTATAATTTAAATATTAAGGCTGTAGAAACTAGAGATCTTACAGCAATTTTTATTACGGGATTTTTTACAATTACTTTTTTAATAGGAATTATTTGGAGTTTTTGGAGAGCATATAAAGTTGAAAATGTTTTAAGAGAAGTTGTTACAGAAACATGCGTAACTACTTCAATGGTATTTATAATTTTATTGGGTGCAGCAATGTTAACCTCTGGATTTAGAGCATTTGGAGGTGAAGAGCTAGTAAGAGATTTTCTTCAAGATTTACCAGGAGGATTTTGGACTCAGTTCATTGTTGTAATGGCAGTGATTTTTTTATTAGGTTTCTTTCTTGATTTTATTGAAATAGCTGTGGTTGTTGTCCCTATCATTGCTCCTATATTATTAGCTGAACCAGGAGCGAATATAAGTGCAATTTGGCTTGGTGTGATGATTGGGGTAAATTTGCAAACTTCATTTTTAACCCCTCCATTTGGTTTTGCTCTATTTTATTTGAAGGGTGTAGCTTCAAAACTTGTTACCACTTTAAATATTTGGAAAGGTGTGGTTCCATTTATAATTTTACAATTGATAGGTCTTGGAATCGTTGGTTTTTATCCATCATTAGTAAATTACTTACCAGCAAGAACATATTTAACATCGAATGTCGCTCCACCACCGATGAATCCAAAGCTTCAATATTGCTTACAAGAGTACAAATTTGCGATTTACAATACTGATGAACAAAGAATTACAAATGCAATAAAAGATATGCAGAAATTAACTCCCACAAATCTTCCAATGGATAAATTAGATATTTTTGAAGAGCATTTTGATAATGCTCTTGGGACTTTTACTATTGTAAAAAAACTTCAAAAAACGGAAGAAGAATATGAATTATTTACAAAAGATTATAGGGACTTGCATTTCAATGTAAGAAAAATTGAGAAAAAAATTAGAAAAATAGACCAGAAAATTAAAAAAACAAAAGCTGAAATTAGAAATTTAGATGATGATAACTCATCAGATAAAAACAAATTAGAATTAAAGATCGAAAATTACGAGCTAGAAATTAAAGAACTTCAAAATAAAGTTCCTGAAAATTGGAAAGCTAAAAATGGAGAGTTTGAAATATTGCACAAAGCAAAAAACACAAGAACTAAAAGATATAGAAAAAACGTTGATGAAGCTTATGAAACTCTGGATCAAATAGTAATGTTTATAAATGATAATGAAAAATTAAAAGAACTTTCACCAGAAATAACAGAATTAAAATATAATATTGATAATAAAAATTACGAAAACACATTATCAATAATTGACAGTCTTTTTGAAAAACTAGGAGAAATTTCTGGAACTGAAGAATTTGCAAATAAATTAGACGACCTAATATCTGTTATAGATAATGATGTGGTAGATGAGCAAAAATTAATTGAAGTAAGTTCTGAAACTTTTGATCTTTTCAATTTAGAAGTTTCATGGAGAGATGATGCTAACAAGAATTTGATGCCTGAATTAATTAAATATAATGATGTTATCAAACATAATATTGGTCTAAGACTTCAAAACAGATTAACTAAAGAACAAGCTAAATTTGTTGCAAGGTGTAACTCAGTTCATAGAGATATATCTTTAAACTTTTAATTAATGGAAAATTATATTTTACCAAAAAAACAGGCTATTGTTGTTTTTTTTGTATTTGCATTTGGTTATTTTTTATCTTGTTTGTTGCGTGCAATTACTGCAACACTTTCCCCTGTATTAACTTCAGAATTTAATTTGTTAGCAGCTGATTTAGGTTTGTTAGCTGGGGGTTATTTTTTAGGTTTTGCTTGTATGCAAATACCCCTTGGATATTTGTTAGATAAATATGGACCAAAAAAAATTGTTTCTTCTTTTTTATTAATTGCATTAGTTGGAACAGGATCATTTGCTTTAGCTGAAAGTTTTTCTGGATTATTAATTTCGCGAATTCTAATTGGAGTAGGTGTTAGTGCTTGTTTAATGGCTCCATTAACTGGTTACAGAATATGGTATGCAGAAAATCAACAACAAAGAGCAAACTCATGGATGCTAATGATTGCATCATTAGGTTTTTTGTCATCCACATTGCCTGTACAACTTTTATTGCCTAGTTTCGGATGGAGATGGATATTTGGTGGTATTGCTATCTTAATTGTAATTAGTATTTTTTTAATGTTAGTTTTCATTCCAAAATGGAATTTAAATAAAAATAAAGAGTCAGATGAGCCAAGTAATAATGGGACTTTATCAGAAGTTTGGAAAAATAGATTTTTTATAAGCGTAATTCCAATGGGTTTATTTAATTATGGGGGCTTAATGGCTATACAAACTTTATGGGCAGGCCCATGGATGACTAGAGTTGCTGGTTATACACCACTTCAGAGCGCTACAGGATTATTTTGGATCAATGTTACTATGTTGACATCCTTTTTTTTGTGGGGTTATTTTTTACCAAAAATTTCAGGTATAGGTTTTAGTGCAAAAAGAATACTTAAATTAGGTTTACCAATTAGTTTTTCTGTAATGTTTGTGATTATATTGCTAGGCCCAAAAGCAGGTGCCTTCTACATAACTCTATTTATTTTAAGTTCAATTTTTTTATCAGTTACACAGCCAGCTGTGGGCCTTTCTTTTTCAGGTTATTCTGCTGGTAAAGCACTAACTTCATTCAATTTGTTAATATTTGCAGGAACATTTGTAATGCAATGGTTAATGGGCTTTGTGATAGATATTATTAAAAGTATGGGCCACTCAGAAATATTTGCATTTAAATCAGCTTTTTCAGTTTTTTTAATCTTAAGCATTATTTCTTATATATTTTTTTTAATATTAAATAGAAAAAAATATGAAAATAAAACGTAGGAATTTTTTTTTGGAAATATTTATTGGTATTGTTGCTATTTACTTAATTGTTTTAATTTTCTTATTCTTTTTCCAAAGAAATTTAATGTATCATCCTGATGAGAATAATTATTCTGGAGATAATTTAGAGGTTAACATTGAAAAAGTTACCATCAAAACAACAGATAATATTAATCTTTTAGGCTGGTTTCATAATAAAAATTTAAAAAGTTATAAAACAATAGTTTATTTTCATGGAAATGCAGGGACACTTGAAAACAGAATCCATAAGTTAAATCATTTTAAAGACATGGATGTTAATTTTTTAATTATTGCATGGAGAGGGTTTAGCGGCAATAAAGGAAAACCAAGTGAGGAGGGTCTTTATACAGATGGTGCTAGTGCAATAAACTGGCTTAAAGAAAAAGGTCTAAAAGAGGAAGATATAATAATCTATGGAGAGTCATTGGGAACTGGAATTGCTACCGAAATTACCCAGAATAAAAATTTTGCAGGATTAATCTTAGAAACTCCCTTTACATCAATGATAGAGTCTGCAAAAAATTTTTATCCATATATTCCAGTAAGTTTAATTTTAAAAGATAAATATGAAAATGATGAAAAAATTAAAAATATTAATATCCCAGTATTAGTAATGCATGGTGAGGCTGATCAAATAGTTCCATTTTGGATGGGTAAAAAAATTTTTAAATTAGCTAGTGAACCTAAATATTCATATTTTACAAAATATGACGATCATATGATGGAATATGATGATAAACTTGTATTAGCTCTTAAATCATTTGTCGATAGTTTAAATTAAGCCATAATCTAAACAAAGATAATTCAAATTTTTTTTTTAGGTTAATTTATGAAAAATTTTTTCATATTTTTTATTGTCATGTTTTCTTTAAATAATTTATCAAATGCCAAAGAAAATTTAGCATCTATAGACAGTCTTTTTCATATCGATCAAATGAATTCGCATGATGAAAGTTTTGCATTATATTTTAAAACTCGTGAAAAAGCTGTCTTAGCTCGAGGAGAAAATTCAAATTATATTAATGATTTTCCAAAGGATCTTTATATTTACAACTACAAAACAAAAGAGTCTTTACCACTGATCTCCTATGAATGGTTTCCTAAAACAGCAAAATATTTTTTGCAGGAGTATGATTTTCCTGTTTTCCCAGATGACTTTGCATATTATCTTTTAAAAGATAATAAAACTCTGGTGATGATTAGCGCTGTAAAAAGTTTAAAGGCTAATCTTAAATTTGATATTATTGAAAAAAAACTAGAACTTTATCCTTTAAATGGAAAATTTGATTTTATTATTTCTTCGATAGCTAAAAATTGTGGACATTATGAATTTAAAGAACACTACAAATGTAGTTTTTATAAACCTTTAATTTCTAGTACCTTAATTAATTAATTTGAGTAAATGCCTCTGCAAATTTTTCAGCCTCAAAAATTTGTAAATCATCTTCTTTTTCACCTAATCCAAGGGCAATAATTGGTAGTTTATATTTTTTAGCAACAGCTAAAAGAATACCTCCTTTAGCTGTACCATCTAATTTTGTCATAATAAGACCAGTTATTGGAATGATTTTATTAAATTCTTCAACTTGATTAATTACATTTTGTCCCGAAGTTGCATCCAAAACTAAAATAACATCATGTGGAGCATCAGGATCAATTTTTTTAGTAACGTTTGCTATTTTTTTATATTCTTCCATCAAATTTTTTTTATTTTGTAATCTTCCAGCTGTATCAATTAAAACTTGGTTAAAATTATTATTTAATGCTTCTTCAATAGCTTTGTAAGCAACTGATGCAGGATCAGAGCCTTGAGATGATTTTGTAATTTGAACATCAACTTTGTTTGCCCAATTTTCTAGTTGTTCTATAGCTGCTGCTCTAAAAGTATCTGATGCAGCTAGCATTACTTTATTTCCATTACTCTTTAATATTTTGCTTATTTTTCCAATAGTAGTTGTCTTTCCAACACCATTGACACCTGAAATTAATGTTGCATTTAATTTTTCTTTTTTTTTGAAGAATTCAATATTTTCTAAAGGTTTCATAATTGAAATAATATAATTTTTTAAAATATTATTTATTTCATCAGTTAAATCTTTATTGGGATCAATTTTTGTTTGAGAAATTATTTCTCTTATTTCTGAAGCAGAAACAATACCAACATCGGATTGAATTAAGTAATCTTCAATTTTATCTAATGTTTTGTCATCAATCTCTTTTTTTACAACTATATCTCTTAAACCCGTTGTAAAAGCTGAGGCACTTTTTTTAAAACCTGATTTAAATTTTTCAAAAATTCCCATTAAATTTTAAAATTTATCTCCTCAATATCTGAAACTGGTCCTTTCATATGAATACTATTGTTTTCATCAATTGAAATTGTCAATCTACCTGTAGAAAATTCAATATCAACTTTATCATTTACCAGTCCGTTTTGTTTTGCGGCAAAAGCTGTTGCGCAAGCTGCAGTTCCACAAGCTTTGGTAAGTCCAGCTCCTCTTTCCCACACTCTAACTTTTATCAATTCTTTGTTTACAACAGTTGCTAAAGTAACATTACATTTTTCTGGAAATAGAGAGTGGGTTTCGATTTTTGGTCCAATTTTTTCAATTTCAAAATTTTCGTTATTATCAACAAAAAAAACTACATGTGGGTTTCCAACATTTACAGCAGTTCCGCCAGAAAATTCGTTATTATTTTTGTCATTAATTTTAATTCCTAAATTATTTGTATTTAATTCTTTAGACAATGGAATCTCATCCCATTTTGTTTTTGCAACACCTATTTCTGTAGAAACCATTTTTTCTCCAACAATATTTGATTTTAATTTGCCAGATAAAGTTGTTAGGACAATTTCTTTTTTGTTATTTTCTTTGCCTAATAAATCAGCAATACATCGCGTACCATTTCCACACGCACCTGACATTCCTCCATCTGAATTATAAAATTCTAGTGAAGCATCTGAAATATCATTTTTTTTAATCAATATTAGTTGGTCACAACCAATAAATTTTCTGTCACAAATCTTTATTATTTGCTCTTTCGTCAAATTTGTAATTGTTTGCCTATTATCTATGATGACAAAATCATTACCTAAACCGTCCATTTTAAAAGCTTTAATATCCATATATAGATATTTAACTTATTTATTGACTTTTTGAACCTCTATTATAGGTTGTTGCCGTTTCCGCAAAAACATTAACTTTGCGGTGTCTTTGGAAACAAAGAGATCGACACTAGTCAGCGAGGGTTCGCCCACTAGTGCGTTACTGCTATGCGTAATAAATATGTTTGAAAATTTAACAAATAAATTTGAAGAAATTTTTTCTTCTCTGAAAAAGGCGCCTTCACTTGATGAAGCTCAAGTAGATGAAGGTTTAAGAGGTATTAGGCAAGCCTTACTTGAAGCAGATGTCTCTTTGGATGTTGCAAAAGATTTTATTGAAAAAGTTAAGCCAAAGGCATTAGGCCAAGAGATAATAAGGTCTACCTCTCCTGGGGATATGGTTGTTAAAATTGTTTATGATGAGCTCGTAGACTTATTAGGTGCAACAAATAATGAGATAAACTTAAACGCAGTACCGCCTGTGCCAATGATGTTAGTTGGGTTACAAGGTTCTGGTAAAACAACAACAACAGCAAAATTAGCAAAATTTTTAGAAAATAATAAAAAGAAAAAAGTAATGATGGTCAGTCTAGATATTTACAGACCAGCTGCACAAGAACAACTTAGATCTTTAGGAGAGCAAAATAATATTTTAACTTTACCTATTATAGAAGGTCAGCAACCTGCTGATATTTGTAGAAGAGCAATAAGTGCTGCTAATTTAAATGGAGCTGAAATAATTTTATTTGATACTGCTGGTAGAACTCAAATCGATTTACAAATGATGAGTGAGATTAAGCAAATTGAAGCTGTCATTAACCCAACAGAAACTTTTTTAGTTGCAGACTCTCTAACAGGTCAAGTTGCAGCCTCAGTGGCAAAAGAATTTAAAAATACAGTTAATTTATCAGGAATTATTTTAACTAGGGCTGATGGTGATGCAAGAGGTGGTGCTGCAGTGAGTATGAAATATGTTTCTAACGTTCCAATTAAATTCTTAGGGATAGGAGAAAAAATAGATAATCTTGAAGTATTCCATCCAGATAGAATTGCAAACAGAATACTTGGTATGGGGGATATTGTATCCCTTGTAGAAAAGGCGGCTCAAGATTTAGGAGAAGAAAATCTTAAAAAAGCAGAGGAAAATTTAAAAAAAGGTCAATTCTCTATGGAAGATTATTTGTCTCAATTAAGACAGATGAAAAAAATGGGTGGCATTGAGGGAATTATGTCTTTTATGCCAGGAGTTTCTAAAATTAAATCTCAAATGGACTCAGCGGGAATTGACGAAAGTATAATTACTAAAAATGAAGCTATTATTTTATCAATGACAAAAAAAGAAAGAGAGAACCCAAAAATAATAGATGGTTCTAGAAAAAAAAGAATTGCTAATGGCTCTGGCTCAGATCCAGCCACTATCAATAAATTGCTTAAGCAATTTAAAATGATGTCTGAAATGATGAAAAAGATGTCTAAAGGAAATCTGAAAGGTATGTCTGACAAGGGTATACCGCCAGAGCTATTTAACCAATTAAAGTAAAAAAAGGAGAAGAAATGTTAAAATTAAGATTATCAAGAGGTGGAACAAAAAAACGTCCTGTTTATAAGGTTGTTGTTGCCGACAGTCGTTTTGCAAGGGACGGAAGATTTATAGAGAAGGTTGGTTTTTTTAACCCTCTACTACCAAAAGAGAAAAAAGAAAGAGTGGGCCTAGAAGCTGAGAGAATTAAATATTGGCTTGGTCAAGGAGCTCAACCAACAACTAGAGTAGCAAGAATTTTAGGTGAGAACGAACTAATGCCTATGCCTGCAAATGGAAATAATCCAAATAAAGCAGTGCCAAAAAAAGAGAGAAATAAAAAAGAAGAGGATAATAAAGAAGCTCCAAAAGCAGAAGCAGCTCCAGCAGCTCCAGCAGCAGAAGCAGCTCCAGCAGCAGAAGCAGCTCCAGCAGCAGAAGCTCCTAAGGAAGAAGCTCCAAAAGCAGAAGCTCCTAAAGAAAAAGAAGAAGCTCCAGCAGAGGAAAAAAAATAATTTAAAGATTATTTATGTGGCAAGCTCAAGTGTTTACACTTTATCCAGAGGTTTTTCCTGGTCCTTTATCTAAAGGACTTTATGGAAAAGCTTTATCAAATAATTTATGGAAACTTAAAGTTGTAAACATAAGAGATGCAGCTGATGACAAACATAAAACAGTAGATGACACACCTTATGGGGGTGGTTCAGGGATGTTGTTAAAAGCAGATGTTCTTGCAAAGTCTTTAGATGAAAACAAAAATGAGAGTGAGAGAATTTTATACTTATCACCAAAAGGAAAAAAATTTGATCAAAATTTAGCAAAAGAGCTAGCTAATGAAAAATCTCTGTCTTTAATTTGTGGTCATTTTGAAGGTGTGGATGAAAGAATACTTTCAACAAGAAATATTGAGGAAATTAGTATTGGAGATTATGTTTTGTCAGGCGGGGAGTCAGCCGCATATGTAGTTATAGATAGTATTTTAAGATTGCTGCCAGGTGTATTAGGAAATGAAAACTCTAAATTAGATGAAACCTTTGAAAATGGTCTTCTAGAGTACCCTCAGTATACAAAACCTCAAATTTGGGAGGAAAAAGCTGTGCCAGACGTGCTATTATCAGGTGATCATAATAAAATTAAACACTGGCGTTTATCTCAATCTGAGGCTATAACACGCGTCCGAAGACCAGATTTATGGGAAAAATATAAGAAGAATTAACTTGATAAATATTAACATGAAAACAATTGAAGAAATAAACCAGCAAAACGTTAAAAAAATAATTTCAGAGAAAAAAATTCCAGAATTTTATCCTGGAGATGTTGTTAAGGTTGGTGTGAGAATTACCGAGGGTAAAAAAGAAAGAATTCAATATTTTGAGGGAGTATGTATTGCTAAAAAAAGCAGAGACTTAAACTCATCTTTTACGGTTAGAAAAATTTCATTTGGAGAGGGTGTTGAGAGAACTTTTCCTTTATTTGGAACTTTAATTGATTCAATTAAGGTTATTAGATCAGGTAAAGTAAGAAGAGCAAAACTTTATTATCTAAGAGACAGAACTGGTAAATCAGCTAGGATTGCTGAAAAAATTAGAAAAAAAATTGGTATTGATATCGAAGCAAAACCAGAAACAGTTACAGAGGAAAATGTAGCTCCTGCAGTAGAAGCAACAAATGAAGAAGCTTCTAAAGCAGAAGCGAAACCTAAAGAAGAAGCAGCTCCAGCAGCAGAGGCTCCTAAAGCAGAAGCGGCACCTAAAGAAGAAGCAGCTCCAGCAGCAGAGGCTCCTAAAGAAGAACAAAAATCAGAAAGCTCTACAGAAAAAAAATAATTTTTTTTTCAATGTCTACAACAATATACGATAAAATTTGGAACGATCATCTAGTTGATCAACAAGATGACGGCACATCTTTGCTTTTTGTAGATAGACATTTAATTCATGAGGTGACAAGCCCCCAAGCTTTTGAAGGATTGAGAAATTCTAATAGAAAAGTTAGACACCCAAATTTAACTCTAGCAGTTGCAGACCATAATGTTCCAACAACTAACAGATCAAAAGGTATTTCAGATGAAGAATCAAAAATTCAAGTAGATACTTTAGAGTCAAATTGTAAAGAATTTGGCGTTCAGTTATTTGGTATGGATGATAAGAGACAAGGTATCGTTCACATAATAGGACCTGAACAAGGTTTTACTCAACCAGGTACAGTTATTGTTTGTGGAGACAGTCATACTGCAACGCATGGAGCATTTGGTGCCTTAGCATTTGGAATAGGAACTTCAGAAGTCGAACATGTTTTAGCAACCCAAACACTAGTTCAGAAGAAAGCTAAAAATTTTAGAATTAATGTTAATGGCGAACTTCCTGTGGGAGTTACTTCTAAAGATGTAATTCTTCAAATAATTGGAAAAATAGGTACAGCAGGTGGAACAGGATCGGTTGTGGAATATGCTGGAGATTTAATAAGATCTTTAAGTGTTGAGCAAAGAATGACCATTTGTAATATGACAATTGAAGGTGGTGCAAGAGCAGGATTAATTGCACCAGATGAAAAAATTTTTGAATATCTAAAAGGAAAACCAATGTCTCCAAAAGGTGAAAATTGGGATAAAGCTTTGAATTATTGGGAAACTTTAAAAACAGATGCTGATGCTAGTTTTGATAAAGAAATTAGCCTTAATGCAAATGAAATTTTACCCATGATTACATGGGGCACGTCACCACAAGATGTAATAACAATTGATGGAAAAGTTCCAAATCCAAATAATGAGACCGATGAAGATAAAAAAAATTCAATTGAAAGAGCTTTAAAGTATATGGGTCTAAAACCTGACATGGCAGCCACAGATATAAAAATAGATAAAGTATTTATTGGTAGTTGTACTAATGGCAGAATAGAAGATTTGAGAGAAGCAGCAAAGATCTTAAAAGATAAAAAAGTATCATCGCATGTTAATGCTATCGTAGTTCCAGGCTCAGGCTTGGTTAAAGAACAAGCAGAGCAAGAGGGACTAGATAAAATTTTTGTTAGCTCAGGGTTTGAATGGAGAGAACCAGGTTGCTCTATGTGTTTAGCGATGAATGCTGATAAATTAAAGCCAGAAGAAAGATGTGCCTCTACATCAAATAGAAATTTTGAGGGAAGACAAGGTAGAGGCGGCAGAACCCATCTAGTTAGTCCAGGAATGGCTGCAGCAGCTGCAATTTCAGGTAATTTAGATGATGTCAGAAAGTATCAAAATTAAATGCAAAAATTTAATAAATTAAAAAGTATCCCAGCTTATTTACCAATTGTAAATATTGATACAGATATGATAATTCCAAAACAGTTTTTAAAAACTATCAAAAGAACTGGTCTTGGAAAAAATTTATTTTTTGAAATGAGATATGATGATCAAGGCAAAGAAATAAATGATTTTGTATTAAATAAAGATCCATTTAATCAATCTAAAATTTTAATTGCTGGAAAAAACTTTGGATGTGGTTCATCAAGAGAACATGCTCCTTGGGCTTTATTAGATTTTGGAATTACTTGCGTAATAAGTTCAAGTTATGCAGATATTTTTTTTAGCAATTGTTTTAAAAACGGAATTTTGCCAATAATACTTGAAGAAGAAAAAATAAAAGAGTTATCCGAATACGCAAATAGACAAGAAGAAATTTCTATTGATTTGAATGAAGAAAAAATAGTTTATGGAAACAATGAGCTAAAATTTGAAGTTGATCCGTTTAAGAAAAAATGTTTGTTAGAAGGACTTGATGATATCGCTTTATCATTAAAAAAATCAGAAAAAATAGAAAAGTTTGAAACAAATTTAAAAAACGAAAAGCCTTGGGTATTTAATGATTAAAGTAAAAAAAAGAAAAATACTTTTACTTCCTGGTGATGGTATTGGTCCAGAGGTAATAGCGGAGGTAAAAAAAATCATTAACTGGTTTAATGATAAAAAATCTTTAGATTTTGAAATAGATCAGGAGCTAGTTGGTGGTTGTTCTTATGATAAACACGGCACCCCTATCACTGATGAGGTTTTTTATAAAGCACTAGAAAGTGAAGTAATTATGCTTGGAGCAGTTGGTGGTCCTACATGGGATAATCTTGAATTTTCCAAAAAACCAGAAAGAGCATTATTAAAACTTAGGAAAGAATTAAAACTTTTTGCAAATTTAAGGCCTGCAATTTGTTTCAAACAATTAGTCGATGCTTCAACCCTTAAGCCAGAGGTAGTTTCAGGACTAGATATAATGATAGTAAGAGAATTAACGGGCGGTATATATTTTGGTGAACCTAGAGGAATTAAGCCAATTGAAAATGGAGAAAGAAAAGGAATTAATACACACACTTATACGACTAGTGAAATTACTAGAGTAGCTAGGATCGCTTTTGAATTAGCTAGAAAAAGATCAAATAAGGTTACTTCTTGTGAAAAATCAAATGTGATGGAGGCAGGACAATTGTGGAAAGAAGAAGTTCAAGAACTTCATGAAAAAGAATACAAAGATGTAGAACTAAGTCACATGTTAGCAGACAATTGTGCTATGCAGCTTTTAAGAAACCCAAAACAATTTGATGTAATTGTAACAGATAATTTGTTTGGAGATATGTTGTCAGACCAAGCTTCAATGTTAACAGGATCTTTAGGTCTTTTGCCCTCAGCATCTTTAGGTGCAAAAAATAAAGATGGTGAGATGAGAGCGATGTACGAGCCTATACACGGGTCAGCTCCAGATATAGCTGGTAAAGGGATAGCAAATCCAATTGCTTCTATTTTGAGCTTTGCTATGGCCCTGAGGTATTCTTTAGATCTTGATAAAGAAGCAGATATTTTAGAAAAAGCAGTTCAAGATGTTTTAAATGATGGGTTAAGAACTAAAGACACAATGTCAGAAGGCATGAAAGAGACTTCCACCTCAGCAATGGGTGATGCGATAATTTCAAAATTGCAATAAAACTAGAATTATTCTAAGCTATTAATATGCCAACTTATACCGCTCCGTTAGATGACATGTTATTTCTCTTTGAAAAATTAAGAGATAATAAAAATTATAATGAATTAGAAAAATACAGTGAAGTTAACCTAGATTTAGTTAAGGATATTTTACAAGAAGCTGCAAAAATAAATCAAAATTTGTTATTACCATTAGCAATAGCTGGAGATGAAAATCCTGCTAAATTAGAGAATGGTATTGTAAGGACACCACCAGGTTATAAAGAAGCTTATAATAAATACATTGAAGATGGATGGATATCATTATCTTGTGATCCAAAATATGGAGGTCAAGGAATGCCTAAAACAGTGAGTGCCTTTTTTGATGAAATGATGTCTTCAACCTCATTAGCATTTAAACTTTATAGTGAATTAACTATAGGCGCTTATAATTGTCTTTTACGTCACGCAACCGATGAAATGAAAGATAAATATCTTCCAAAAATGGTTGAGGGAAAATGGAGTGGCACGATGTGTTTAACAGAACCAGTATGTGGGACTGATTTAGGAATGTTAAAAACTAAAGCTGTAGAACAAAAAGATGGAACTTATAAAATTAGTGGTCAAAAAATTTTTATTACTTCAGGTGATCATGATCTAACAGAAAACATTATACATTTAGTTATAGCTAGAGCGACCGACTCTCCTCCAGGTACAAAAGGGATAAGTTTATTTCTTGTTCCTAAATTTATTGTAAACGAAGATGGATCTATTGGTCCTAGAAATGGAGTATCTACTGGTTCGGTTGAGCACAAAATGGGTATCAAAGGTTCAGCTACATGTGTATTAAATTTTGATGATGCAATTGGATATATGATAGGGCCAAAAAATAAGGGACTTAATCAAATGTTTACCATGATGAATTTAGAAAGAATTGTAGTTGGAATACAAGGACTGGGAATTTCTGAAATTGCTTATCAAAATTCACTCTCTTATGCCAAGGAGAGAAAACAAGGCAAGACACATAATTCAAAGTCAACAAATGGTACTGATTTTATAATTGAACATGCGGATATAAGACGAACTTTATTAAATATGAAGTCAATTATAGAAGGCGAGAGAGCTTTATGTTTTTGGTTATCACAACAAACAGAGGTAAGCCTTTATCATCCTGATGAAAAGATAAAGCAGGAGGCTTCTGACTATGTTTCATTAATGACTCCAGTTGTAAAATCATTATTTACTGATTTAGCCATGGAAATTACAAGCGATGCAATGCAGATTCACGGTGGTTATGGTTTCACCAAAGATCAAGGAATAGAGCAATTATATCGTGATAATAGAATAACACCAATTTATGAAGGTACAAATTCTGTTCAGGCAGCTGATTTAGTATTTAGAAAATTATCTAATAAAAATGGAGATATCATAAATAAATTTTTGGAGATGATAAAATCAGAGTGTAAAAGTGATAATGAAAAAGTGAAAACTTTTTCAAAAGAACTTGATCATTACTTAGATATTCTATCTAAATTCACAGACTGGATTAAAGATAAAATCAAAATAGAAAAAGATGATGTTAGTTCTGCAGCAAACGATTATTTAAAAACACTTGGATATGTTTCGTTAGCATACTCCTGGATAAAAATTTTAGAAGTAAGTTTTAAAAACCTAGATTCAAACAAGGAATTTTATAGCGATAAGATTAATACAGCTCAATTTTATTTTGAAAAAGTATTACCTAGAGCTGAATATCATTATAAATCTGCAATTTCTGGAAGTTCAAATATTATGAAATTTAACTTCAATTAATTATGAACCATTACGAAACAAATTTAGATAAAAATAAAGCGAATTATGTACCTTTAACACCTCTTACTTTTTTAAAAAGAGCAACAGAGATCTATCCTAACTATGAGGCTATAATTTATGAAAATCGCAAATATACTTGGGCTGAAGTTTATAAAAGAACTGTTAAATTTGCGAGTGCACTTTCAAAAATTGGTATTAAGAAAGGTGATACTGTTTCTTTTTTAGCTTTTAATACACCAGAAATTTTTGAAGGACATTATTCGGTGCCAATGATTGGCGCTGTGCTAAATACAATTAACATAAGATTAGATGCTAATACAATTGCATATATTTTAAAACATAGTGATGCAAAAGTATTAGTAGTCGATAGGCAGTTACATGTAGAGGTAAAAAAAGCTTTAAAAACTCTGGATAAAAAAATTACAATAATTGACATACATGACAAGTGTGCAGAGCAATCTAAATTAGAAAAAATTGGTAACTTAGAATATGAAAGTTTTTTAAATACAGGGGATGAAAATTATGATTGGCAAATGCCAGATGATGAATGGCAAGCAATATCATTAAGTTATACCTCAGGTACTACAGGAAATCCTAAAGGAGTGGTTTATCACCATAGAGGAGCATATTTAATGTCAACAGGAAGTTCTGTAGCTTGGAATATGCCAAACAGATTAAATTTTTTAACTGTTGTTCCAATGTTCCATTGTAATGGTTGGTGCTATCCATGGACAGTTCCAATGTTAAATGGGAGGACGATTTGTTTAAGAAATATTGATGTCAAAAAAATTTTTGAATTAATTAATAAATATGAAGTTACCCATTTTGGCGGTGCGCCAATAGTATTAAATATGATTACAGGTGCACCTGAAAGTGACCAAAAAAAATTAAAGCAAAAGGTTTATGTCTTGACTGCTGGAGCACCTCCACCAAGTATAATTTTCAAAAAGATGAAAGCTCTTGGTTTTGAAGTTATGCATGTTTACGGTTTAACAGAAACTTATGGTCATGTTACTCAGTGTGCATGGAATGATGATTGGAATAATTTTGATGAGGAAAAACAAAATGAAATTAAAGCAAGACAAGGTGTTAAATATCCAAACACTGAAGGTGTAGTTGTTTTAGATCCAGAAACAATGAAAGAAGTTCCTAAAGATGGCAAAACAATTGGTGAAATTATGATTAGAGGAAATGTCGTAATGAAAGGTTATTTTAAAGATAAAGAAGCTACTGATAAAGCTATGAAAGATGGATGGTTTCATAGTGGTGATTTAGCTGTCATGCATCCTGATGGGTATGTAAAAATACAAGATAGATCAAAAGATATAATTATTTCTGGTGGTGAAAATATTTCCTCGATTGAAATAGAAAATACACTTTCTAAACATCCATCAGTTTCTATTGCAGCAGTTGTCGCTAAGCCAGACGAAAAATGGGGAGAAGTTCCTTGCGCATTTATCGAAATGGTAAAAGATAAGCCAGTGTCGGAAAAAGAATTAATTGATTTTTGTAAAGAAACTTTAGCAGGATTTAAAGTTCCTAAGAAAGTTGTCTTCTGTGAGTTGCCAAAAACTTCAACAGGAAAAATACAAAAATTTGAATTAAGAAAACAAGTTTAGGTAATTTTTGATTTTTCAATTAGAAAATAAAAATGTTTATGCTTCTGATGCAGGACAGGGCATTGATCAAAATAAAGAAACAATAGTATTTCTTCATGGAAGTGGTCTTTCACATATTGTTTGGTCTTTAACAGAGCAGTTTTTTTCAAATAATAATTTTAACGTATTATCTATTGATTTACCTGGCCATGGTAATTCAGATGGTCCTTGCTTAGATAGTATTGAAAAAATAGCTGATTGGTTGGAACAGGTTTTTAATAAACTAAATTTAAATAATTTAATTTTAATTGGTCATTCTCAAGGTTGTTTGGAGATACTTGAATATGCTCATAAATACAAAAATAGAATAAAAAAGTTAGTTTTTATTGGAGGTTCAAATAAGATGCCAGTTCATCCAGATTTAATTGATTTAGCAAAAAATGGAGACTCTGATGCTGTTAAATTAATGATGAAGTGGGGTTATGAAGGTTCAAAAAGATTTATTGGAGGCAACCCAGTAGAAAAAATAATACAATCACCTAGAGACATAAGAGACATACTAGCAGTAGACCTTGTTGCATGTAATAACTATAAAAATGGTTCTGATGCTGCTAAATTAATAGAATTTCCATCGATGTTTATTTTTGGTTCTTTAGATAAGATGGTAAATCTAGAAGCTGGAAAAAAATTTTCTAGTCTAATTAATAATTCATTTACTCATATAATCGAAGGTTGTGGTCACATGATTATGATTGAAAAAGCATTTGAAATGAGAGACAAAGTTTTAGAATTTTTAAAAAAATGAAAAACTTTTTAATTGCAAAATCAAGAAGACTTAGAGGTACACCATATACTTCTCGAATTGAAGAACAAGGTGTTACAGCCTATACAATTTATAACCATATGTTGCTTCCAGCTGCTTTTGGTTCAATAGAAGATTCTTACCATCATTTAAAAGAGCATGTTCAAATTTGGGATGTAGCAGCTGAAAGACAGGTAGAAATTTCAGGAAAAGATTCTGCAAAATTAGTTCAGCTAATGACTTGTAGAGATTTGTCAAAATCTAAAGATGGAAGATGTTATTATTGTCCAATTATAGATGATAATGCTGGATTAATTAATGATCCGGTTGTTTTAAGAATAAATGAAAACAAATGGTGGATTTCTATTGCTGATACTGACGTAATATTATTTGCAAAAGGATTAGCAATTGGAAATAAATTTGATGTTGAAATCCTAGAGCCTAAAGTTGATATCATGGCCGTACAAGGTCCAAAATCATTTAAATTAATGGAAAAAGTATTTGGAGAACAGATCACAAAATTAAAATTTTTTGGTTTTGATTATTTTGATTTTGGAGGTGCAAAGCACCTTATTGCACAATCTGGATGGTCTAAACAAGGAGGTTATGAAGTATATGTTCAAAATACCGAAGCAGGTTTAAAACTATATGATCATTTATTTGAAATTGGGAAAGAATTTAATATTAAACCAGGGTGTCCTAATTTGATAGAACGTATAGAAAGTGGACTGTTATCTCTTGGTAATGATATGGATAACGGAGATAATCCTTATGAATGTGGTTTTGATAAATATGTTAACATAGATAGTAACATTATTTTTTTAGGAAAAGAAAAATTAAAGAAAATAAAATCTGAAGGAATAAAAAGAAAATTAATGGGTGTTAATTTAGACCTTAATAAAATAAGTTTATCAGGATCTTTAAATCTGACAGATGATCAGAACAACATTATTGGAGAATTAAGGTCAGCCTGCTACTCACCACATTTTAAAAAAGTAATTGGTATTGCTATGATGAAAAAATCGCATTGGAATGTAGACCAGGACGTAAAAGCTAGTATAAATGGTGATATTTGTAGTGGTAAAGTTTGCGATTTGCCTTTTATTTAGTATAACAACTTTAAAATGAACATAGCTATAGTAGGTGCAACAGGAAATGTTGGTAGGAAAACTCTTGAAGTATTTAATAAAAAAAACTTCAAGTTTGATAATCTATATTTAGTTGCATCAGAAAAAAGTGCAGGAAAAAAAATCTCTTTTAGAGATAAAGAGTATGAAATTCAGAATTTAGAGACATATGATTTTTCAAAAGCAGATATAACTTTTTTTGCAGCAGGAGGAAGAATTGCTGAAAAATATGCAGAAAAAGCTGCCAAATATACAATCGTAATAGATAATTCAAGTTTTTTTAGGATGGATCCTGATGTTCCATTGATCGTTCCACAAGTGAATGCATCTGATATAAAAAAAATGAAAAAAAATATAATTGCAAATCCAAACTGTTCTACAGCTCAATTAGTTATTGTACTTAAACCTCTACATGATTTATTTAAAATTAAAAGAGTAGTGATATCAACTTACCAATCAGTTTCAGGTGGTGGCAAAGGTCCAATGGATGAATTAGTTGAACAAACTAAACAATATTTAGAAGGTAAAAAAATTGAGTCAAAAAATTTTACTAAACAAATAGCATTCAATATAATTCCACACATTGATGTATTTGCTGATGATGGATACACAAAAGAAGAATTAAAAATGACAAATGAAACAAAAAAGATTTTAGATGAAACAATTGAGCTTACAGCAACATGTGTAAGAATTCCTGTATTGGTATCGCACTCTGAGGCTGCAAATATAGAGTTTGAAAAGCCATTTAATTTAGAAAAAGTTAGGGAAGCTTTAAGTAATGCAGAAGGATGTGAAGTTATAGATAAAAGGGAAAATGGAGGTTATAGCACGCCATTAGAAGCCACAGGAAAAGACGAGACTTATATATCAAGAATTAGAGAAGATAAAACAAAAGAGAATTCGATTAATTTATGGATAGTATCAGATAATTTATTAAGAGGTGCAGCTCTAAATTCTGTCGAAATTGCAGAGACAATAATTAATTCAAAGTAGGCAATGGAAAATAAACCACTATCACCACATATACAAATTTATAAATGGCATATCTCATCTCTGGTATCTATTTCTCATAGGATTACTGGAATAATAAATATTTTAGCAATAACATTAATGTGTATTTGGTTTGCATTAATTCTTTTAGGTGAGAGCAATTACGAAATAATTAAAATTTTTTTACAAACCTTTGTTGGTAAATTTATTTTGATTGGAATTACGTGGTCATTTAGTTTTCAAATGTTAAGTGAAATAAGACACTTAATTATGGATTTTGGTTACGGTTTTGATTTAAAAATAACTAAAATTACAGGCTTATTAGTTATTTTTGGCTCATTAATTTTAACTATCTTGATTTATTTAATTGGTAGAGGTTTAAATTAATGATCCCAGCAACAAAGAAATGGTTATTTTTAAGAGCAAGTTCTGTAATTTTATTACCACTAATGTTTTGGTTTATTATTAATTTAGTAAATGTATATGATAAAAACTATCAAGATCTAGTTGAGTTTTTAACTACCCAACCTTCAAAATTCTTAATTAGTTTATTTTTGGTATTTGCATATTTTTTCTCTGCTTTGAGCATAAGTGAGGTTTTTGAAGACTATATTAAAGATGAAAAAATCAAAAATGCCGCAAACAAAGTTCTTAATTTTTTTGCTATAATAATCCCAATAATTACAATTTTTGTAATATTTAATTTAAATACATGAAAGCATACGAAATAATTGATCACGAGTACGATGTTGTTGTACTTGGAGCAGGTGGCTCAGGATTAAGGGCAGCTGTAGGACTTAGTGAGGCTGGCCTGAAAACAGCATGTATTTCAAAAGTATTTCCAACAAGAAGTCATACATCTGCTGCACAAGGCGGTATCTCAGCTGCACTTGGTAACATGGGTGAAGATGACTGGCGATGGCACATGTACGATACTGTAAAAGGTGCAGACTGGTTAGGTGACCAAGATAGTATTGAATATTTATGTAAAGAAGCTCCCAAAGCAGTTTTAGAATTAGAGAAATATGGTGTCCCTTTTAGTCGAACTGATGAAGGAAAAATTTATCAAAGACCCTTTGGTGGTATGACCAAAAACTATGGAAACGGAATAGTACAAAGAACATGTGCTGCTGCAGATAGAACGGGACATGCAATATTGCATACTCTTTATGGACAGGCATTAAAACATAATACAGAATTTTTTATTGAGTATTTTGCTTTGGACCTGCTAATGAAAAATGGAGAATGCAAAGGATTAATTGCTTGGAATCTAAATAATGGAACAATTCATAGATTTAGAGCTCACACTGTGATTATAGCAACTGGAGGATACGGAAAAGTATATTACTCAGCAACTTCTGCTCATACTTGTACAGGAGATGGTAATGCTATGGTTTTAAGAGCTGGATTGCCACTTCAGGATATGGAGTTCGTCCAATTCCATCCAACAGGAATATATGGTCATGGTACTTTAATAACAGAGGGTGCACGTGGAGAAGGAGGATATCTTACAAATTCTAAAGGAGAAAGATTTATGGAAAGATATGCACCGAATGCAAAAGATTTGGCTTCAAGGGATGTAGTAAGTCGATCTATGTCAATTGAGATTAATGAAGGAAGAGGTGTTGGAAAAGATCAAGATCATGTTCATTTAAATTTAAGTCATTTAGATAAAGAAATTATTGAAAGCAGGCTACCTGGAATAACCGAGGCATCAAGATTATTTGCAAATATAGACGTCACAAAAGAACCAATTCCTGTTGTACCAACAGTTCATTATAACATGGGAGGCATTCCTACTAATTATAAAGCGGAAGTATTAACTGTTAATGGTTCAGAAAAAACTGTACCTGGATTAATGGCTATTGGTGAAGCTGCATGTGTTTCCGTACATGGAGCAAATAGACTTGGATCTAATTCTTTAATTGATTTAGTAGTATTTGGAAGATCAGCCGCAAAGAGAGCAGCTGAATTAATAAAACCAGGAACACCACATGAAGAAATTCCTGATTCAGAAACCCAAAAATGTTTAGATAGATTTGATAAGCTAAGAAACGCCAAAGGAGAAAATAGCACTGCAGATTTGAGGTTGTCGATGCAAAAAACTATGCAGTCTAAATGTGCAGTATTTAGAACAGAAAAAAATCTAAAAGAGGGTGTCGATGAAATTAGAAAAACTTATGATGGTATAGACTCAATTTCTGTTAAAGATAGATCTTTAGTTTTTAATACTGATTTAGTTGAAACATTAGAATTTGATAATCTAATCAGACAAGCCGTAACAACGGTGGACTCTGCATATCAAAGAAAAGAAAGCAGAGGTGCACATGCAAGAGAGGATTATCCAAAAAGAGATGATCAAAAATTTATGCGGCATACTCTTGCTTGGTTTGATGGCAAAAACACTAAAATTAGTTATAGACCTGTGCATCAATCAACGTTAACTAATGATGTACAATATTTTCCACCACAAGAACGGGTTTATTAATGGTACAAATAAGCTTACCAAAAAATTCAGAAGTTAAAAAAGGAAAATACTTTAAGGATAAAACTGGTTCAAAAAATCTAAGAAAAGTTAACATTTATAGATGGGATCCATCAACTGGAGATAATCCAAGAATAGATACTTACGAAGTTGATATGGATAATTGTCCTTCAAAAGTTTTAGATATTTTAAATAAAATTAAAAATGAAATTGATTCTACATTAGCCTACAGAAGATCGTGCGCTCATGGTGTTTGTGGTTCATGCGCTATGAATATGGGAGGTAAAAATGGACTAGCTTGTACAACTCCTCATGCAGAGATAGATGGTGACATTGATATTTATCCACTACCACATTTAAAAGTCAAAAGAGATTTGATCGGTGATTTAGATGGCTTATATAAACAATATCAATCTATTGAACCTTGGTTAAAAAATAATTCAACAAAACAGACAACAGAAATTTATCAGTCTAAAGAAGATAGAGCAAAGCTTGATGGTGCTTATGAATGTATTATGTGTGCCTGTTGTTCTACATCTTGCCCAAGTTATTGGTGGAATGGAGATAAATATTTAGGTCCAGCAGTTTTGCTACAGGCATATAGATGGATCATTGATAGTAGAGATGAAGAGAGAAAAGCAAGATTAAAAAAAGTTGCTGATGAATTTAAATTATATAGATGTCATACTATTTTAAATTGTACAAATGCATGTCCTAAGGGCTTGAATCCAGCAAAAGCTATAGCTGAAATAAAAAAAATGTTAGCAACGGCTAATGTTTAAATAGACTATTCGATATTTTTGATCTAAAACACCGTATTCATGAGATTAATAGAACACTTCGTAAACGGTAAAATAACTTCGGGTTCCTCAGATAAAAAGGGGAAAGTTTTTAATCCAGCAACTGGTGAACAAGAGTCGGAAGTAAGACTTGCTTCAAAGTCTGATTTAGACAGTACTGTCGAGATAGCAAAAAAAGCATTTGAAACTTGGTCTTTAAAACCTGCACTTCAGAGAGCTAGAATAATATTTAAATTTAAAGAATTAATTGAAAAAAATTCTGATGAATTGACTAAATTAATAGTTTCTGAACATGGGAAAGTTTATGAAGATGCAAGAGGTTCTTTAACTAGAGGACTCGAGGTAGTAGAATTTGCTTGCGGAATTCCACATTTATTAAAAGGCGAGTTTTCTGAAAATGTGGGTACAAATGTTGATAGTTGGTCAATTAGACAACCATTAGGAGTTGTTGCAGGTATCACGCCATTTAATTTTCCTGCTATGGTACCAATGTGGATGTTTCCAATAGCAATAGCTTGTGGAAACACTTTTATTCTTAAACCATCAGAAAAAGACCCTTCTTGTGCAATAAGATTGGCTGAACTGCTTTCTGAGGCTGGTCTTCCAGAAGGAGTATTTAATGTAATTAACGGAGATAAAGAAGCTGTTGATGCAATTTTAGAAAACAAAGATATCAAAGCTGTTAGTTTTGTTGGATCTACCCCTATTGCTAAATATATTTATGAAAATTCAGCAAAAAATGAAAAAAGAGTTCAAGCTTTAGGTGGAGCAAAAAATCACTTAGTTGTTATGCCAGATTGTGATTTAGATGGTGCGGTTAATGGTCTAATGGGTGCTGCTTATGGTTCAGCTGGAGAAAGATGTATGGCTCAATCAGTTGCAGTTGCTGTTGGAGATATTGGAGAGGAACTTGTATCAAGATTATCAAAAAAAGCTGAAGCTTTAAAAGTTGGTCCTGGAATGGATAAAGCATCAGAAATGGGGCCTTTAGTTACAAAAGAACATCTAGAAAAAGTTACAAGTTATGTTGATTTAGGTGTCAAGGAAGGTGCTAAGCTAGTAGTTGATGGCAGAGGTTTAAAACTTCAAGGTTATGAAAATGGTTTCTATATAGGTGGATGTTTATTTGATCATGTAAATAAAGATATGAGAATTTATAAAGAAGAAATATTTGGTCCAGTTTTATCAGTTGTTCGAGTAAAAACTTTTGAAGACGCAGCAAAATTAATTAACGATCATGAGTATGGAAATGGAGTAAGTATTTATACAAGAGATGGAGATGCGGGCAGAACTTTTGCAAGTAAAATTCAAGTAGGTATGGTTGGAATTAATGTACCCATCCCAGTTCCGATGGCATTTCATAGTTTTGGTGGTTGGAAAAGATCATTATTTGGAGATAGCGGAATGCATGGCATGGAAGGAATAAAATTTTATACTAAACTAAAAACTGTAACATCTAGATGGCCCTCAGGTGTCCGATCAAATGCCGAATTTGTTATGCCAACAATGAAATAAAGGAAACAAATGACAAAAATATCTTTAATTGGTGCAGGCCAAATAGGTGGAACTCTTGCACATTTAATAGGAACAAAAGAACTAGTGAATGAAGTGATTTTATTTGATGTAGCTAGTGGCGTTGCAAAAGGAAAGGCATTAGATATTGCACAATCTTCATCTGTAGATGGGTTTAATGTTAGATTTTCAGGAACTGATAACTATGAGGATATAAAAGATTCAGATGTAATTATAATTACAGCAGGTGTTCCAAGAAAACCTGGAATGAGCCGAGATGATCTCCTTGGAATAAATTTGAAAATTATTAAACAAGTCGCTGAGGGGGTAAAGAAAAATGCTCCTAAAGCTTTTGTGATTTGTATCACCAATCCTTTAGATGTTATGGTTATGGCATTTCAAAAATTTTCAGGCTTGCCATCAAATAAAGTTGTTGGTATGGCAGGTATTTTAGATAGTTCGAGATTTAAATTATTTTTATCATTAGAACTAAATGTGCCAGTAAGAGAAATTGAGGCAATGGTAATGGGTGGTCATGGTGACACCATGGTTCCTATGCCAAGATTTACAAAAATTTCAGGTAAACCGTTGTTAGATCTTGTAAAGGATGGAAAGATTTCTTCAGAAAGAGTTGAGGAAATTAATCAAAGAACAAGAGATGGTGGTGCTGAAATAGTTAAATATTTAGAAAAAGGATCAGCCTTTTATGCACCGGCAGCATCAGGTGTTCAAATGGCAGAAGCTTATTTGAATGATCAGAAAAAATTATTACCTTGCGCTGTACAATTAAATGGAGAATACGGTGTGCAAAATGTTTATGCAGGAGTTCCTGTTGTCATTGGAAAAGATGGTATAGAAAAAATTGAAGAGATTGATTTAGATGAGAAAGAAAAAAAAGAATTTATGCATTCAATAGATGCGGTAAAAGCTCTATGGGAAGCTGCATCTAATATAGATCCTGATTTATCTAAATAATAATGAATATTCACGAGCATCAAGCTAAACAAATATTAAAAAAATATGGAGCTGTAGTTCCCCAAGGAGTATTTGCACTTGATGTTGATGAGCTTATTGTAAAAGCAAAAGCACTAAAAACTGAGAAATATGTACTTAAAGCGCAAATCTACGCTGGCGGCAGAGGAAAAGCTGGTGGTGTAAAAATTTTAAACTCTATTGAGGAACTAACAGCAGCAGCTAAAGAATTACTTGGAAAAACACTAGTTACTCATCAAACTGGGCCCGAAGGTAGAGAGGTAAAAAGATTATACGTAGAAGAATCATCAAATATAGATAAAGAATTTTACTTATCGTGTCTAGTTGATAGAGCAAGTTCTAAAATTGCATTTATATCAAGTGACCAAGGAGGGATGGACATCGAAGAGGTTGCAAGCAGTTCACCTGAAAAAATTATAACTACAAAAGTTGATATGGGTGATGAAATTTCTGAGTCAGATTGTGAAAAAATAATTAATATTTTTAATTTAAATGAAGATGCAAAAAAACAAGCAATAACATTAATTAAATCAATATATAGAATGTTTGTGAGTACTGATGCAAACATGGTTGAAGTAAATCCATTAATTTTGACAAAAGAGGAAAAAATTGTTTGTTTAGATGCAAAAGTTAATTTCGATTCTAACGCTTTATTCAGGCATCCAGAAATTGTTGAATTAAGAGATTTAAATGAGGAAGATCCTACTGAGATAGAAGCTAGCAAGCATGATCTTGCATATATCAAGCTAGATGGAAGTATAGGCTGTATGGTGAATGGAGCAGGATTAGCTATGGCAACAATGGATATAATTAAATTGTATGGTAAAGAGCCAGCAAATTTTTTAGATGTAGGCGGTGGTGCATCCAAAGAAAAAGTATCTGCTGCATTAAAAATTATTCTTTCAGATAAAAATGTTAAAGGTATTTTAATAAATATTTTTGGAGGAATTATGCGATGCGATGTTCTTGCTCAAGGAGTAGTTGATGCAGCTAAGGAAATAAATATAAGTGTTCCTTTAGTTGTACGATTAGCAGGTACAAATTTCAAGGAAGGAAAAGAAATTCTTGATAATTCTGGATTAAAATTAATTTCTGCAGAAAATTTAGATGATGCTGCTAAGAAAATTGTTGAGGCGATAAAATAAAATGTCGGTTTTGGTAAATAAAAACACTAAAGTAATTTGTCAGGGATTTACTGGTTCACACGGAACATTTCATTCAGAGCAGGCTATAAAATATGGAACCAACCTTGTTGGTGGAGTAACGCCAAAGAAAGGTGGACAAAAACATTTAGACAGACCAGTTTTTAATAGCGTTTTAGAGGCAAAAAATGAAGTAGGAGCAGATGCAACTATGATTTATGTACCTGCTAAATTTGCTGCAGCAGCAATCATTGAAGCTATTGATGCATCAATTGAACTTATTGTTTGTATAACAGAGGGAATTCCAATTCAGGATATGCTTAAGGTAAGACAAAAATTAACTGGCTCTAATAGCAGATTAATTGGACCTAATTGTCCAGGAATAATAACACCAGATGAATGTAAAATTGGGATTATGCCAGGAAGTATTCACAAAAGAGGAAGTGTTGGAATTGTATCAAGGTCAGGAACATTGACATATGAAGCAGTAGCACAAACTACTGAAAATGGACTTGGTCAATCAACTTGTATTGGTATTGGTGGTGATCCTATTAATGGAACAAATTTTATAGATTGTTTAGATTTATTTTTAAATGATGATGAAACAGAATCTATTTTAATGATAGGTGAAATTGGAGGAACAGCCGAAGAAGAAGCGGCTGACTTTATAAAAAATCATAAGATTCAAAAACCAATAGTTGGATTTATCGCTGGAATTACTGCTCCTCCAGGAAGGAGAATGGGGCATGCTGGTGCTATTATATCAGGTGGCAAGGGTGGAGCTGAAGATAAAATAAAAAAAATGGAAGAATGTGGTATTACAGTTGCCAAATCACCATCAATTATTGGAAAAACTTTATTTGATAAACTGTCTAATTGAAAAAAAATATTAGAGGGATATATTAAATAAAAAAGATGTCTTCATCAAAAAATCTTGATTTCGAAAAAACTTCATTTTTAAACAAATCTAATAGTGCATTTATAGAAGAAATGTATTTAAAGTTTGTAAATAAAGATGCTGATCTTCCAGAAAGTTGGGCAAATTATTTTGAGGGAATTGGTGAAGAATTAAATGTTATAGCAAAAGAAATTAATGGTCCATCATGGGGACCTACTAAAAAAAAGATTGATATTGATGAATTACAAAAAAAAATAGAAGAACAAGATAAAAATAATTTTAATAATGTCAAATTAGACACTTCAGAAAAATTTAATTTTCAATTACTTGCTGACTCAAATAAAGATTCTATCAGTGCTGTAGCATTAATTAGAGCATATAGACTAAGAGGACATTTATTAGCAGATCTTGATCCTTTAGAAATGAGAGAGTCAGAATATCTAGATGAGCTTCATCCAGATTTTTACGGTTTTAAAAAAGAAAATTACGATAAGAAAATTTTTCTAAACGGGGTAATCAATCGTAAATATGCAAATATAAGAGAAATACTTAAGTTTATGAAGAAAACCTACTGTGGAAAAATAGGTTATGAGTTCATGCATATTTCAAACCCAGATGAAAGAAAGTGGTTTAGGGACAGGATAGAGCAAGATAAAAATGCACTTCAATTTACAAAAAATGGTAAAGAGGCAATTTTAAATAAATTGGTACAGGCAGAAGGATTTGAAAAATTTTTAGCTACAAAGTATGTGGGAACAAAAAGATTTGGTTTAGATGGTGGCGAAAGTTTAATACCTGCTCTTGAACAAATAATAAAAATTGGTGGTCAAAATAATATAAAAGAAGTTAAAATAGGTATGTCTCATAGAGGTAGGCTTAACGTTTTGGCAAACGTTTTACAAAAATCTTACAAAAAAATTTTTAATGAGTTTGCTGGTGAGTTTAGTACTGATTCTGAAGATGGTGCTGGAGATGTAAAATATCATCTTGGAGCATCGTCTGATAGAGAATTTGATGGAAATTCAGTACATGTTAGTTTAACAGATAATCCTTCTCATTTAGAAGCTGTTAACCCAGTTGTTTTAGGTCAAACAAGAGCCAAACAATTTTTTCATAAAGACCGTGAAAGAAATAAAGTTATACCTATTCTCATTCATGGGGATGCAGCCTTTGCTGGCCAAGGAGTTGTAGCAGAATGTTTTGCAATGTCTGGACTACCAGGACATAACACTGGAGGAACAATTCATATTATTGTTAATAACCAGATAGGATTTACTACTAGTCCAAGATTTGCGAGGTCTTCACCTTATCCATCTGATGTTGCAAAAATGGTAGAGGCTCCAATTCTTCATGTTAATGGTGATGATCCAGAAGCAGTTGTTTATGCAACTAGAATAGCAACAGAATTTCGATTAAAATTTAACAGAGACGTTGTAGTAGATTTAATTTGTTATAGAAGATTTGGACATAATGAGGGAGATGAGCCTTCATTTACTCAACCATTAATGTATAAAAAAATTAGATCTCATCCCAGTGTTTACAAAATTTATGGAAATAAATTAGTAAACGAAAAATCTATAACTGAAGAATTATTAAATCAAAATGTTAAATCATTTAAAGATTTACTTGATGAACAATACAAAAGTGCAAAAGATTATAAACCTAAAATAGAATGGTTTGAGGGAACATGGTCAAGATATAAACCTGAAAGAGGTAAAGATAAGAGGGGTATAACAGGTTTCAATGAAAATAAATTAAAAATAATCTCAGGTAAAATAAATGGTATTCCTGAGGAAAAAAATATTCACAAGACTATCTCTAAAATATTTAATGCCAGAAAAGAAAGTATCGAAAAAGGTACTGGAATCGATTGGTCTTCAGCTGAATCTTTAGCTTTTGGATCTTTGCTAGAAGAGGGATATCCAGTTAGGCTTGTAGGACAAGACTCTGGAAGAGGAACATTCAGTCAACGACATTCTGTTTTAAGAAATCAAATAGATAATTCTAGGTACATTCCTCTTAATAATATTTCTAAAAATCAAAAGCAATTTGAAGTAGTAGATAGTTTTTTATCTGAACTTGCGGTTTTAGGTTTTGAATATGGTTATAGTTTAGTAGAGCCAAACACACTTACTCTTTGGGAAGCACAATTCGGTGACTTTGCTAACGGAGCTCAAGTAGTAATTGATCAATTTATTGCATCTGGTGAGAGAAAATGGAATAGAGCATCTGGTATAGTAATGTTGTTACCTCACGGATATGAAGGACAAGGACCAGAACATTCTTCAGCAAGATTAGAAAGATTTTTACAACTATGCTCAAACGATAATATGCAAGTAATGAACTGTACAACCCCAGCAAATTATTTTCATGCTTTAAGAAGACAAATGCATAGGAGTTTCAGAAAGCCACTAATCATAATGACACCAAAATCATTATTAAGAAATAAGTATTGTGTTTCAAATTTAGAAGATTTTAACAAAAAAAATACTTTCCATAGAGTATTGTGGGATCATGCTATAGATCCTAAGTCTAAAGGATTTATTAAACTAAAAGAAAGTTCTAAAATAAGAAAAGTAATTCTTTGTTCTGGAAAAGTATATTTTGATTTGTTAGACGCCAGAGAAAAGCTTAAAAGAGATGATGTAGTGATGTATAGAATTGAACAATTGTATCCATTTCCAGCAAAAGCTTTGGTTAAGGAGTTAAAACCGTACTCTAAAAATGCTGAATTCTTTTGGTGTCAAGAAGAACCAAAAAATATGGGTGCTTGGTTTTCAGTTAGAGATTATATCCAATGGACATTAGACACTTTAAAGGCTAATAATAATAAAATTTCTTATATAGGAAGAAGCCCAGACGCAACTCCTGCAACAGGATATGCCAAAAGGCATAATTCTCAACAACAAGAAATAATTAACAAGGTATTTGATTAATTTTAATGAGTGAAAAAATAGTAGTCCCAGTTCTTGGTGAAAGTATAACAGAAGCGACTGTTGCAAAATGGTTAAAAAACGCAGGTGATACAGTCGAAGCAGATGAGCCAATTGTAGAACTTGAGACAGACAAAGTAAATTTAGAAGTGCCATCTCCAATTTCTGGTGTGTTAACAGAGATAAATTCACAAGATGGATCAGTCGTTGAAGTGGGAGCATTATTAGGCTCTGTATCAGCAGAAGGTGGAGCGGTTAAATCTACGCCACAAACCCAAAAAGAAATCAAGCTAGAGGAAATAGTTCCTGCAGAGAGCAATGTAATAAAATTAGATGCAAATAAAAAAGAACCAAAAGTATTTGAAGAAAAAGATATAGAAAAACCCAAAGAGAAACCATTGGTTTTAACTGAGGAAGTTAAACCAGATGTTGCTCCAAAAAGAAATGTTAATCCAGCCTTGTCTCCAGCAGTGAGAAAAATAGTAACTGAAAATAATATCGATATTAATTCAATTCAAGGTTCAGGAAAAGATGGGAGAGTTTTAAAAGGAGATTTAATAAGTTTGATGGGTGCAAATCCAAAACCATCTGAAAGAAAAATTCAATATGGTGAAGAAGAACGAATTAAGATGACAAGGTTGAGACAAACTATTGCAAAAAGATTAAAGCAAGCTCAAGAGAATGCCGCTCTTTTAACAACATTTAACGAGGTTGATATGAGTAGTGTTATGGAAATGAGGAAAGAAAATCAAGAGGATTTCCAATCTCGTTATGGGATAAAATTAGGATTTATGTCTTTCTTTGTAAAAGCATGTGTAGTTGCTTTAAAAAATTTCCCTGCGGTGAATGCTGAAATAGACGGAGATGAGATTATCTATAAAAACTATTACAATATTAGCTTTGCTGTCGGAACAGATAAGGGTTTGGTTGTTCCAGTTTTGAGAAATGCAGATGAATTATCCTTTGCTGATATTGAAAAAAATATTAAAGAAATTTCAGAAAAAGCACGAGATGGAAAGCTAACGATTGAAGATCTTCAGGGAGGAACATTTACAATAAGCAATGGAGGTGTGTATGGGTCTATGCTTTCAACCCCAATACTAAATTTACCTCAATCTGGAGTGTTGGGCATGCATAATATAGTGGAAAGACCTGTTGTTGTAGACGGTGAAATCAAAATAAGACCAATTATGTATTTAGCATTATCATATGATCACAGAATTATTGATGGAAAAGAATCTGTATCTTTCCTTAAAATGATTAAAGAAAACTTAGAAGACCCTAGAAGGTTGTTTTTAGATATTTAAATGTCAGAAAAATTTCAAGCTGTAGTTATTGGAGGTGGACCGGGTGGTTATGTGTGCGCAATCAGACTTGCTCAATTAGGATTAAAAACTGCATGTATAGAGTCTAGAGGGTCTTTGGGAGGCACTTGTTTAAATGTTGGTTGCATTCCATCAAAAAGCTTACTTAATCTGTCTGAAGAATTTCATAAAATAAAAAGTTTAGCAAACAAAGGTATTGAAGTTGGTGAAGTAAAATTAAATTTAGACAAAATGATGAAAAGCAAAGATAAAGCTGTAACCGTTCTTACAAAAGGTGTTGAGTTTCTTTTGAAAAAAAACAAAGTTACTTATTTTAAAGGACACGGAAGTTTTAAATCTAAAAATGAAATTTTAATAAAGGATGATAAAAATAAAGAAAACATCATCCAAACAGAAAAAACAGTTATTGCAACAGGATCAGTTCCAGTTTCATTACCAGGAATAGAAATAGATGAGAAAACAATTGTCTCATCAACAGGTGCTTTAAAGTTAGAAAAGGTACCTAAGAAAATGGTAGTAGTAGGAGGAGGCTATATAGGATTGGAAATGGGATCTGTATGGTCAAGACTTGGAGCAGAAGTGCAAGTTGTTGAATTTTTAGATCATATTACACCTGGAATGGATAAAGAAATCTCTTCAGAATTTATGAAAATTTTAAAAAAACAGGGAATGAAATTTAATATGCAAAATAAAGTTGAAACAATTAAAAAAAATGCAGCAGGTGCAGTGGTTTCAACAGTAGATAAAGATGGTAATAAAAATAATTTTGAGTGTGATGTTGTTTTGATTTCTGTTGGCAGAAAACCTAATACAGATGGTTTGAATTTAGAGTCAGTAGGAGTAGATCTTGATGAAAGAAATAGAATTAAAACTGATAAAATTTTTAAGACTAACGTTGAAAACATTTATGCAATAGGCGATGTAATTGTTGGTCCAATGCTTGCACATAAAGCGGAGGACGAAGGTATAGCAGTTGCAGAAAACATAGTTGGTCAATCTGGACATGTAAATTACGATACAATCCCTGGAGTAGTTTACACAACACCAGAAGTAGCATCAATTGGTAAAACTGAGGAACAATTAAAAGAATCAAATAAAAAATATAAAGTAGGGAAATTTTCATTTATGGCTAATTCAAGAGCTAAGGCAATAGATGATGCAGAAGGTTTTGTTAAAATATTAGCTGATGAGAAAACAGATAAAGTATTAGGTGCACATATAATTGGACCTCATGCAGGAGAATTAATTGCAGAGATAGGTGTTGCAATGGAATTTGGTGCAAGTGCAGAAGATATCGCCCGAACTTGTCATGCTCATCCAACGTTTTCTGAAGCAGTTAAAGAAGCTGCTTTATCAGTAGATAAAAGAGCAATACACTCTTAATTTTTTTTCATATTATAAAAATATGAAATATCCGATTCTTGTACCAAATATTTTTAATCATCCATTCACTTATGAAAGTAGTTTAAAACTTAAAGTTGGTGATTATGTAATGGTACCTTTTGGAAAATCAAAAATTACTGGTGTTGTTTGGGACGAATTTGAAAAAAATAATAATAAAAATTTTAAGACTAAAAATATAATCAAGAAATTAGACGTTACTCCGTTAAAAAAAAATACAATAAATTTTTTAAATTGGTTTGCAGAATATAATCTTATCCCAAAGGGTATGGCATTAAAGTTAGTACTCTTAACTAGTAATGCGGTAGAGAACAAAGAAACTCAACTTTATCAAATATTTGATAGCAAAATTAAACAAACCTTAATCAAGCTATCTAGTGATCAAAATAAATCTCTAAAAAAAATGAATGCTTCAAATAAAAAATTTAGAGTTCATGTTTTACAAGGCACAACTGGATCAGGAAAAACTTTAGTTTATTTTGAAGCGTTAAAACCACTGATAAAGAAGGGTTTTCAAGGATTAATTTTATTACCAGAAATAGGTCTCACCAGTCAGTTTGAACAAAAATTTTTAGAATATTTTGGTTTTAAACCTGCAGTTTGGCATTCGGGTATTTCAAAAAAAAAGAAAGAATTAATTTGGAGCGGTGTTTCTAACGGTAAAATAAAAATAATTATTGGTGCAAGGTCTTCATTATTTTTACCATTTAAAAAATTAGGTATGATAATTGTTGATGAGGAACATGATCAGTCATTTAAACAAGACGAAGGTATAACCTATAATGCTCGTGATATGGCAATTTCTAGAGCATCTTTTGAAAACATTCCAATTAATTTGATTACTGCTGTTCCTTCTATAGAAACTTTTGAAAATATTAAAAAGGGTAAATACGAGGTTTCTAGATTAAATGAAAGATATCAAAACGCAGCATTACCTAATTATGAAATTATTAATTTAAATAATACAAAACTTGAAAAACAATCATGGTTATCAAATAAAATTATTGAAAAAGTTAATTTACATTTGGAAAAAAAAGATCAAGTTTTGTTTTTTTTAAATAGAAGAGGTTTTTCTCCAAATGCTTTATGTAATAAGTGTTTTACAAGTTTTACATGTCCAAATTGTAGTATCAATTTAGTTTATCATAAAAATAAAAATAACTTATTATGCCATTATTGTGGATACAAATCTGATCTTAAAAAAAATTGTACAAAAGAAGGAAATTGTGAATTTATTTTTAGCGGTCCTGGTGTTGAGAGAATTTCAGAAGAGGTAAAAAGAAAATTTCCTGGAAAAACAATAGAGATTTTTTCAAGTGACACAATGAATAAAAAAGATTCTAAAGAAAAAATAGATAAAATTATTAATAATGAAACGCATATTTTAGTTGGAACCCAATTAATTTCAAAAGGTTTTCATTTTCCAAGCTTAAATTGCATTGTAGTTGTTGATATTGATCTTTCATCTCAAGGACATGATTTAAGAGGTGCAGAAAAAAATTTGCAGCTTTATCATCAACTTTCAGGACGTGCAGGAAGAACTGGAAAACCAGCAACAGTATATTTTCAAACCTATGAAAATAATACCAAAATGATCTCAGAAATTACAAGTAAAAATCCAGATATTTTTTTAGAAAGAGAACTAGAGATAAGAAAAAAAAATAAACTACCTCCATTTCAAAGGTTTATTTCTTTAATCTTAACGGGAGATAATGAAATTAAATTAGAAAAAGAGGCCATTAATTTTAAAAATTTTATTGAAAATAAAATTGAAGGAAAAATATTAGGGCCAGTGAATGCCCCATTATTTAGATTAAAAAGAAAATTTAGAATTAGATTTTTAATAAGAGGCTTAAAATCTATGAAACTACAAAGCTCTATTGCCAAAATTATTCCAAAATATAAATTTTCTTCTGGAATAAAACTTTCAGTTGATGTTGACCCAATTAACTTCAATTAACCACAAAAAAGAGGCCTTTTTTACGAAACCGCTACTTGAAGACATAAGGGTCATATGCTATTTAGGGCGTGATTTTTTAATAATCTTCAATATTATAGAGGAACTAAGTTGAGTAAAGACACCGGATTTTCAATAACTTCAGCTGAAAGATATTCTCTTGCGCTTTTTGAACTTTCAGAGGAAAATAACGTATTAAGTCAGATCGAAGATCAGTCTTCATCTATTCTTATTTTAATAGAGCAAAGTGAAGATTTTTCTAATTTGATTAAAGATCCAACTACAAGCCAGGAAGATTTATCAAAAGTAATCAATACAATCTCTGAAAGTAATAAATTTGATTCTTTATTTAAAAATTTTTTAAGTTTCTTAATTCAAAAAAGACGCTTCTTTTTTATTGAGCGTATTCTTAAAAGTTTTATTGAAATTTGTTCAAGAAAAAGAGGTGAACTTAAGGCAGAATTAAAATCAGCAAAAGCATTATCTAATGAAGAAATTACAAAAATTACAGAAGAGTTAACAAAAAATTTTAGCTCAAAAATAAAATTAAACTACAAACATGACGAAAGTTTAATAGGAGGTTTGGTAGTACAAGTTGGAAGTACTATGGTCGATACTTCAATTAAAAATAAATTAAAACAAATCGAAAATAGAATGATAGAGGCATAAATGGAAATAAACCCTTCAGAAGTTACAAAAATATTAAAAGAGCAAATTAAAAATTTTGGCGATAAAGCTGAAGTCACGGAGGTTGGTCAAGTTTTATCAGTTGGAGATGGTATTGCTAGGATTTATGGTTTGGATAATGTTCAAGCTGGTGAAATGGTAGAGTTTGCAGATGGTTCAAAAGGTATGGCTCTAAACTTAGAAAGTGAAAACGTTGGTGTCGTAATTTTTGGTGATGACAGAAATGTTAAAGAAGGTGATGTAGTAAAAAGAACTGGTAATATTGTTGATACTCCAGTTGGAAAAGAATTATTGGGAAGAGTAGTTGATGGTTTAGGAAATCCTATTGATGGAAAAGGACCATTAGATAAAGGTATTAAAAAAAGCAGGGTGGAAGTTAAAGCACCTGGTATTATTCCACGACAATCAGTGAGTGAACCAATGCAAACTGGTCTTAAATCAATTGATAGTCTAGTTCCTATTGGAAGAGGACAAAGGGAATTAATTATTGGTGATAGACAAACTGGTAAAACAGCAGTTGCAGTAGATGCAATTATTAATCAAAAAAAAATCAATGAATCTGGAGATGAAAAACAAAAACTGTATTGTATATATGTTGCAGTTGGACAAAAAAGATCAACAGTAAGACAAATTCAAAAAACATTAGAAGAAGCTGGAGCTATGGAGTACACAACAATCGTTGCTGCTACTGCATCGGACTCTGCTCCTTTACAATTTTTAGCACCGTATACAGGTTGTACTATGGGTGAGTATTTTAGAGATAATGGAATGCATGCATTAATAATTTATGATGATTTGTCTAAACAAGCAGTTGCTTATAGACAAATGTCATTACTATTAAGAAGACCCCCAGGACGTGAAGCTTATCCTGGAGATGTATTTTATCTTCATAGTAGATTGCTTGAAAGAGCAGCAAAATTAAGTGATGAACATGGTGGTGGATCACTTACAGCACTTCCAATTATTGAAACACAAGGTGGAGACGTGTCTGCGTTCATTCCAACTAACGTTATTTCAATCACAGACGGACAAATTTTCCTTGAAACAGAACTATTTAACCAAGGTATAAGACCTGCAATTAACGTAGGTTTATCAGTATCTAGGGTTGGTTCATCAGCTCAAACTAAAGCGATGAAAAAAGTTTCTGGTTCAATGAAACTAGAGCTAGCTCAATACAGAGAAATGGCAGCTTTTGCTCAATTTGGATCTGATTTAGATGCATCTACTCAGCAACTTTTGAATAGAGGTTCTAAACTAACTGAACTTTTAAAACAAAAACAATATTCACCTATGACTGTTGCAGAACAAGTTATTTCAGTATTTTGTGGAGTGAAAGGTTATCTGGATGATATTGATTTAAAAGACGTTGCTGAATTTGAGAGCAAGATTATTGAAAAATGTAAATCAGATAAGCCTGAAATTATAGAGTCAATTTTAAGTTCAGGAAAACTTGAGGAAGATAAAGAAAAGTTACTTGTTGAGGTAATTACTCAATTAAAAGGAAATTTTAAATCTTAATAATTTATGGCAAGTTTAGACGACCTAAAAAAAAGAATAGCTAGTGTAAAGTCTACACAAAAAATTACTAAAGCTATGAAAATGGTTGCAGCAGCTAAATTAAGAAGAGCTCAAGAAAGTGCTGAGAAGGGAAGGCCTTATTCTGAAAAAATGAATAATGTTATTTTGAATTTATCAAATGGTATATCTGATAAAGAAAATGCACCAAAGTTATTGTCAGGTACTGGTCAGGAAAAAACTCATCTTTGTGTAGTGATGACTTCTGATAGAGGTTTATGTGGTGGATTTAATTCTAATATTATTAAAAAAGCTAAAAGTTATTTTGCAAAAATTTTAGATGAAGGTAAAGAACTAAAAATTATTACAGTAGGCTCAAAAGGAAATGATCAATTAAAAAGAGTTTATGGTGACAAAATAATTGAAAATATTTCTTTCAAAGAGTCTAAAAATGCAAATTATTTTGATGCTGACAAAGTTGGAAAAATGGTAATTGAAAAATTCGAGGCAGGTGAATTTGATGTTTGTACAATTTTTTACAATCAATTTAAAAATGTAATTACTCAAATTCCTCAAGCACAGCAAATTATCCCTTTAAATAATGAAGGGGAAGAAAACAGTTCAGAAGAAAGTTACGAATTTGAACCAGATGAAGATGAAATTTTAAGCAATTTATTGCCAAAGAATATTTCTACACAAATATTTAAGGCTATGTTAGAGAATTCAGCTAGCGAACAAGGGTCTAGAATGAGTGCAATGGATAATGCGACCCGAAACGCAGGTGAAATGGTTGACAAACTTACTATCGAATATAATAGAAGTCGTCAGGCAGCAATTACAAAAGAACTAATAGAAATCATATCAGGAGCAGAAAGTTTATAATTATGAGCAAAGGAATAATCACACAAGTTATTGGAGCGGTAGTAGACGTAAAATTTGATGGTGAACTACCAGAAATTTTAACAGCATTGGAATGTAAAAATGGTGATAACAGACTAGTTTTAGAGGTAGCACAACACTTAGGTGAAACTACTGTTAGAACAATTGCTATGGATGCTACTGAAGGACTAAAAAGAGGTGATGAAGTTACTAATACCAATGCTCCTATTCAAGTTCCGGTTGGGCCTGAAACTCTCGGAAGAATTATTAATGTAATTGGTGAACCAATTGACGAAAGAGGTGAAGTTAAAACCAAAGAAAGTTGGCCAATTCATAGAGCTGCACCTGAATTTAATGACCAATCAACAGAAACTGAAATCCTTGTAACAGGTATCAAAGTTATTGATTTGCTTGCACCGTATGCAAAAGGTGGAAAGATCGGATTATTTGGTGGAGCAGGAGTAGGAAAAACAGTTTTAATTATGGAATTAATTAATAACGTTGCAAAAGCTCATGGTGGTTTTTCAGTTTTCGCGGGAGTTGGAGAGAGAACTAGAGAAGGAAATGACCTTTATCATGAAATGATTGAGTCTGGAGTAATTAAAAAAGAAGGAGCTGGTTCAAAAGCTGCTTTAGTTTATGGACAGATGAATGAACCTCCTGGAGCAAGAGCAAGAGTTGCACTTACAGGCTTAACTGTAGCTGAATACTTTAGAGATCAGGAAGGTCAGGACGTACTTTTCTTCGTAGATAACATCTTTAGATTTACTCAGGCAGGATCAGAGGTTTCAGCTTTATTAGGAAGAATTCCATCTGCAGTTGGATATCAACCTACATTAGCTACTGACATGGGTAACCTACAAGAAAGAATTACGACTACAAACAAAGGGTCAATTACATCTGTACAAGCAATTTATGTGCCTGCTGACGATTTAACAGATCCTGCTCCAGCAACATCGTTTGCTCACTTAGATGCAACAACTGTACTTTCAAGACAAATTGCAGAAATTGGTATTTATCCTGCAGTAGATCCACTTGATTCTACATCAAGAATTTTGGATCCAAGAATTGTTGGAGATGAGCATTATAGAGTAGCAAGAGATGTTCAAAGAATACTACAATCATATAAATCACTACAAGATATTATAGCTATTCTTGGGATGGACGAGTTATCTGAAGAAGATAAACTAGTTGTAGCAAGAGCTAGAAAAATCCAGAGATTTTTATCTCAACCATTCTTCGTTGCAGAAGTATTTACTGGTTCTCCAGGAAAACTTGTTGATCTTGACTCAACAATCAAAGGTTTTAATGCAATCTGCAAAGGTGAGTATGATCACTTGCCCGAAGCTGCTTTTTATATGGTTGGAACAATTGAAGAAGCTATAGAAAAAGCTAAGAAAATGGAACAAGAAGCTGCTGCTTAATGAGCGAAGAGTTTAAAGTTGAAATAGTAAATCCTGAAAAATCTTTTTTAGTAAAAGATGATGTTTCAGAAGTTGTGGTCCCTGCTTTTGAAGGAGAGATGGGAATATTGAAGGATCATATTTCTATTATTTCCTTTTTGAAACCTGGAATAATTAAGATTTTATCAAAATCAGGTGATGAAAATTATTATGTTGAAGATGGTATTGTTGAGTTTAAAAATAACAATCTATCTATTTTAACAAGTACAATTTTTAATCTTGCTGATATGGATAAATCAAAGCAACAAGATTTACTTAAGCAGGCAGAAGAAGAGGCTAATAAAACTGATATAAATGATCAATCTAAGTATTTAGCTGATCAAAAAGTTGAAGTTTTAAAAACTCTAAATTAATTTTTTTACTTTTTCTTTAAGCTCTTTGTAAATATGATGTTTAAAATCAACCACAACATCAGTAATTAAATCTAAGTCAATCCACTTCCAATCTAAAAATTCTGGATTAGATGTATTAATATTGATCTCATTATCATTTCCAATAAATCGCATTAAAAACCATTTTTGCTTCTGACCTTTGTATTTACCTTTCCAAATAATACCTAGTAATCTATCAGGTAAATCATAAGTTAATGTACCATCTAATTCTTTTATAAGTTCTACGCTTCTGATACTTGTTTCTTCCTCTAGTTCTCTAAATGCAGCTTTTAAATTATCCTCTCCCTCATCAACACCACCCTGAGGCATTTGCCAAAAATTTTTAGGATTATCTATTCTTTTTGCTACGAATACTTTATTTTGTTTATTCAATAACACAATTCCGACCCCACTTCTCAGTGGTAAATCTTTGAAATTTTTATTCATATTATCCGTTAAGTAACTTAATAGCGTAGTTCAATTGATTATCAGTATCAGTTTTTATTCTAAAATCATCACCTTCTTCATTTACTTCAATATCTGGTCTAACACCTACTTCAGAAATAGATTTTCCAGAAGGAAGATAATATTTTGCGACAGTTAATCTGATAGCTCCACGATTTTTTAAAGGAATAATTGATTGGACAGAACCTTTACCAAAACTATTTTCACCAACGATGATTGCTCTTTTGTGATCCTTTAAAGCTCCAGCAACAATTTCAGATGCAGATGCTGAACCATAGTTAATTAAAACCAATAGTGTTTTTCCGTCTGTAATATCTCCTTTTTTTGCAAACCATTTTCTATTTTCAGATTTTTTTCTGCTTTTTGTTGAAACTATCTCTCCATTTTCCAGAAAAAAATCTGATATCTTTATTGCTTGAGATAAAAGACCTCCAGGATTATTTCTTAAATCTAAAATAAATGAATTTAAGTTTTTATTTTTTTTGAGTTTTTTAATTTGTTTTTCTATTTGATTACTGCTGTTATCGTTAAATGAAGTAAGCCTGATGTATCCAATATTTTCATCTATAATTTCAGATTTAACAGATTGAACCTGAATAACTTCTCTTATGATATTAAATGTTAACGCCTTTTTTTCACCTCTTCGTCTAACTGTTAACTCTATTCCAGAACCTACAGGTCCTCTCATTAAATCAACAGCTTCACTCAATGATTTTCCTTGAACCTGAACATCATTTATTTTTACTATGTAATCACCCGCTTTTAATCCAGCTCTGGATGCAGGTGTATCGTCTATTGGTGAAATTACTTTTACCACACCAGCCTCCATACTAACCTCAATTCCAAGTCCACCAAACTCACCACTGGTTTCAGTTTGCATTTCATCAAAAATTTTAGGGGACATATAGGATGAATAAGGATCTAAGGATTGTAAAAGTCCATTGATAGCAGAGTCCATACTTTCAGATTGATTAAACTCATCAACATATTCTTTATTAATTTTTTCCAGAACCTCACCGAAGAGATCAATTTTTTTATAAATATCAATTTCAGCTGAAAAAACTGTTTTATTTAAGGAAAAAATAGAGAATAAAATTAATAATAAAAATTTAAATTTTTTCATATCATCACTTTTTCTTTTGGAATTAGCTCTGACCAAATTTTCTCTAATTCATAAAATTTTCTTTTTTCTGGGTGAAAAATATGAACAATCAAATCAATTCCATCAACAAGTTTCCATTCTCCACTTTCTTTACCTTCAATTCTTGAGTCTTTTACACCATTATTTTTGAGTTTTTCTAAAACTTGTTCTGACAAGGATTGGATATGTCTAGATGAAGTTCCACTTGCTATGATCATGTAATCAGCCATAGAACTTTTGTCTTTAAGATCAATAGTTACAATGTCTTGAGCTTTATTGAGATCTAGTGTGTTAATTACAATTTCTTTTAAGTCTGAAATTTTGTCCATTAATTGATTTTAGATTATCAAATTTTTCTTAATTGAGAAGATGAAATGTTGACTTTATTAAACACAATAAACTCTAGATTGGCCTTACTAAGTTGCTTAAATGTCTTTGATTTTAAAGAATTTTTTTTATACCCATGTCGGTCAAAAACTAGAATATTACATTTTTGTGAAATTAATTTAGATTTATACCATTTATGAAAATTAATAAGGTTGTCGGCACCCATTAAAAAATAAATTTTAATGCTTTTATCTTTTTTTAAATGATTGATTAAATTTATAGTTTTATTTGATTTAATAATTTTTTCATAAAATTTAACCTTAATAAATGAATTTGTACCAATTATTTTTTTACAAAATTTAATTCTGTCAGCAACAGATGTCTTGCTCTCTATTTTAAATGGATTTTTTTTTGTAATTGCCCAAATAACTTTTTTGAGTTTAAATCTTTTTTTTGCTTCCTTAGAAATTGCTAAATGTCCTTTGTGAGCAGGATCAAACGATCCACCTAATACACCAATTTTTATTTTTGCGTTATTCAATTTAATTTCTTATTTTACCATTACTAGTGATTTCATATTTATATGAAATCAATTGATTTAAACCTACAGGACCTCTTGGTGGTAGTGTATTAGTAGAAATTCCAACTTCTCCACCAAATCCAAATTCACCACCATCAGCAAATTGAGTTGAGGTATTATGCATTGCAATTGAGCTTTTAACATTTTTTAAGAAATATTTTGCTGTTTTTTTATTTTTTGTAATGATGGAGTCTGTATGCATAGTTCCATATTTATTAATATGCTTAATTGCCTCTTCAGAATTTTTAACAACTTTAACAGATACAATTGATGCTAAATATTCAGTTGACCAATCTTTTGCTTTTGCAGGATATACTTGACCCTTGTAATAACTCTTTAAAATCTTATCACCAATTATTTTACAACCATTATTTTCAAGTGCCTGCAAAATAGGATTACTAAATTTTTTGACTATATTTTTATGAATAAGAATAGTTTCAGTCGCACCACAAATACTTGTATTTCTTAATTTAGCGTTATAGACAATTTCTTTAGCCATTTTTAATTCTGCATCTTTATCTATATAAGTATGACAAAGCCCCTCTAAGTGTCCAATTATAGGTACTTTGGATAATTCTAAAACTTTTTTAACTAAATTTTTTCCACCACGAGGTATGATGACATCGATATATTTTTTCATCTTAGAAAGCATAATATCCACAAGCCTCCTTTGTTTTGAATCAATAAATTGTATAAAGTTTTCATTAACTTTATTTTTTTTAAGTGCTTTTCTAAACAGCTTTGCTAAAGCTTTATTTGAATTTATGGCCTCAGAGCCTCCTTTCAAAATCACTACATTTCCAGATTTAAAACAAAGACTAGCAACATCTGAAGTTACATTTGGTCTACTTTCATAAATAACCCCAATAACTCCAATTGGTATTGAAACTCTTTTAATATTCAAACCATTTGGTCTTTTCCATTTTTCTAAAGTGCTACCTATAGGGTCCCTTAATTTAGCTATTTTTAAAATAGAATTTATAATTCCATCTAATTTATTTTCATTTAAATGAAGTCTTTTGATTAAGTTTTCTTTTAAACCTTTTTTTCTTGCGTAATTAATATCTTTTGAATTTTGATTAATAATAAATTTTTTTTCATTCTTAATTAATTTCGCGTAATCATTTAAGACTTTATTTTTTACTTCAGTTGTAACTTTATACTCACTAGCTTTTCGAGCTTTTATTCCAATTAAATTCATATATTTAATCATTTAAATTTCCACCATATCATCTTTATGAATAACTTCTGATTTTGCAACATAGCCTAATAATTTTTCAATTTCATTAGAGTGATGACCCATAATTTTAGTCACCTCATCAGAAGTAAAGGAACTTAACCCTCTAGCACATTCATTATTTTTTTTATCTAATACTTTAATATGATCACCTTTGTTAAATTTCCCTGAAACTTTTCTAATTCCTGCTGCTAACAAACTTTTTCCAGATTTTAGTGCTCTTTTAGCACCATCATCAATTATTAAAGCTCCTTTAGGTGCTACAGAACTTATTATCCATTTTTTTCTAGCATCTAACTTTGAAATTTTTGGACTAAACCAGGTACAATTATTTTTTTCAATTATTTTTGAAATAGGATTTGAATATAGTCCATTTGCAATAACCATACTAGTACCAGCAAGCTGACATATTTTTGCTGCTTCAATTTTTGTATGCATACCACCACTTCCATATTCATTTACACCTTTAATATAAATATTTTTTAGATCTTTTTTTAGATCATCAATCTTCTTTATTAGTTTAGCATCATTAAAAATTTTAGGATTTTTTGTATACAAACCATCAACATCAGATAATAAAATTAAGGTATCTGCGTTTGTAATTTGCGCAACCCTAGATGCCAATCTATCATTATCTCCATATTTTATTTCACTCGTTGCAATAGTGTCATTTTCATTGACCACAGGAATAAAACCAAGTTCAAAAAGATTATCAAAAGTTCGTTTTGCATTGAGAGATCTTCTTCTTTCCTCAGTATCTTCTAATGTAAGCAAAATCTGAGAAATATTTAATTTATATTTTGCGAAAGTTTGTGAAAATAAATTCATCAGCTCTATTTGACCAATAGAAGCAATAGCTTGACTCTTATCTAATTTGATATTTTTTTTATTATAATTCATTTTCTTACAACCCAAAGCTATAGCACCAGAGCTAACAATAACTACTTTTTGATTTTTTTCTCTTAATTTTTTAATATCTTTTGCAAAACTAGATAACCATTGTTTCCTAATTTTTTTATTTTGATCAACTAGGAGAGATGATCCAATTTTGACAACAATTATTTTAGAGTTTTTAAGATACATAAGACAAAAGCTTTGCTTTAATTTTTGATACAGATTCTTTTTCCAGAGTTGTCATTGTCATAATCTCACAATTTTTACCCTTTGAAAAATGATCTATAACTTCATTTACTGTTTCTTCATCAATCAAATCGACTTTATTAAGCACAATTAGTTCTTTTTTTTCTAATAACTTTGCACTGTAGCTTTTTAATTCATTTTTCACCTGATTATAAGACTCATTTAGATCTAAGTTGGTGACATCAATTAAGTGCAATAAAGACTTACATCTCTCTATATGTTTTAAAAATTGTATCCCTAACCCTATACCTTCGTGAGCACCTTCAACTAATCCTGGAATATCTGCAATGGTAATTTCTTTATCATCATAAGAAGCCACGCCAAGGTTTGGATTAATAGTTGTAAATTTGTAATTTGCAATTTTTGGACTTGCGTTTGTTAATGCTGCTAACAAACTTGATTTTCCCGCATTTGGCAATCCAATAATACCGATATCAGCAATTGTTTTTAATTGAAGCCAAATTGTAAATTCTTCTCCGATAGTGCCTTTAGTAAATTTTCTTGGAGCTCTATTTGTAGAACTTTTAAATCTTGTGTTTCCCAAACCTCCTTTTCCACCAGCAGCTGCAACATATTCTTCACCTTTTTTATTAAAATCAAAAAGAAGAGTTTTGTTATCTTCTTCAAATACCTGTGTACCTAGAGGAACTTTTAAAATTAAATCTTCACCACCTTTTCCTGTTCGGTTTTGACCAGAACCATTTTCTCCACGTTCGGCTTTGTGGTGTTGTTGATATCGATAATCAATAAGGGTATTTAAATTTTCCTCTGACTTCAAAATAATTGATCCACCTTTTCCACCGTCCCCACCATCTGGTCCGCCAAACTCAACATATTTCTCTCTTCTAAAACTAGGAGATCCGTCTCCACCGTTTCCAGCTTTAATATAAATTTTAACTTGATCGAGAAATTTCATAATACAACATCTATTTTAATTGGTTGTACTATTAATTGGGCTTTACAGAAACGAAAGTTCTATCTGATTTAGATTTTTTGAAAACAACTTTCCCTTTAACAATTGAAAATATTGAATGATCTTTACCCATACCAACATTTTCACCTGGAAAAATCTTGGTTCCTCTTTGTCTAACAATTATGTTTCCTGGAATTACTGTTTCACCACCATACTTTTTTACACCAAGTCTTCTACCGGCACTATCTCGTCCGTTTCGTGATGATCCACCTGCTTTTTTTGTTGCCATAATTTACCTAATAACTATTTGCTTACTGCTTCCTTAACTTCTTCTTTTTTTGAAGTTTTGGAAATTTTTTCAGCTTCTGATAACACTTTACCATCTTTTGAAAAAATTTTGTTAATTCTTATCATAGAATATTGTTGTCTATGCCCATTTTTTCTTCTTGAATTTTGTCTTCTTCTTTTTTTAAAAATTAAAATAGTTCTATTTTTGCTATTTTTAATTAAATCAGCCTCTACTTTTGCGCCCTCAACATTTGGAGTTCCAATTTCTATTGATTTATCATCACCGTATGCCAGGATTTCATTAAACTCTATTTTAGTCTCAGGTTTAGAGTCTTGTAGTTTTTCAATCTTTAGAATTTCTCCAGATTTTACTTTATACTGTTTTCCACCTGTTTTTATTACTGCGTATGACATAGTATGATTTAATTTAAAGTTACCGCAATATAGTTGTAGCCAGCCTTTAGTCAAGCCGAATTAATTAGAAATTATCCTTAAAATCTCTTAATTTTGAAAAGGTTTTAACATCTTTTGCTCTTAAAAATATATTACACTCCAATTCCTCTTTTAAAGTTGAGGGTATCGTAGGAATTCCATTTTCTCTTAATTTTTCTATTTTTTCTATTTTTTTTTGTAAATCTTTGTTTTCGGAATCATATTTTTTGCAAAATTTGGCATTATTAAGAGTGTATTCATGACCACAATAAATTTTTGTGTCTTTTGGTAATAATTTAATTTTGTTCAAAGATTCAAACATTTCCTCATAAGAACCTTCGAATATTCTTCCACAACCAAGTGAGAAAAGTGTATCTCCGGTAAAAACTATTTTTTCTTTAAAAAAATTAAAACAAATATGGCCTGAAGTATGTCCAGGTATATGCATAATTTTAGCTTCAAAGTTTTCGGCTTTCCATATTTGATTATCTTCTAACAATATGTCTATCTCTGGTATTCTTTTCGAGTCTCCTTTAAAACCCACAACAACTGATCCATATTTTTTTTTTAATTCTTGATTTCCTCCAATATGATCATAGTGATGATGAGTATTAAGAATGTATTTTAATTTTATATTTTTATTCTTTAGGAAATTTATTATTGGCTCAGCCTCGCTGGGATCTACAATACACGCAGAATTGTTACTTTCGTCTATTATTAAATAGCTATAGTTGTCTTGAAGACAAGGTATAATTTCAATACGCATTTTATTTTTCTATCAAAAATATACCAAGATCTGCAAACAAATTTTTAACGCCTAAATTACTCTCATTTATTGTTGATTTATTAAGATTGTTTAAAGCGAGTGATTTAAAAATCTTTATATCTTTTGATTTTACAAAATGAAAAAAATCTTTGATTGTGCACATGTGTAAATTGGGAGTGTTATACCATTCATCTGGTAATGTTTTTGTTATCGGCATTGTACCTTTAAATAATAAATGAAATCTTACTTTCCAATATCCAAAATTAGGAATTGTAACTATTGCTTTTTTTCCAACTCTTAAAAGTTCATCTAAAACCAATTCAGGATTAAGAAAAGCTTGAAGGGTTTGACTTAAAATAACATAATCGAATGATTTGTCTGGAAATTGTTTTAAATCTTTTTCAGCATTTCCTTCAATTACAGTTAAACCTTTTGCAATACATTCTTGCACTCTTTCTTTTGAAATTTCTAATCCTCTTATATTTATGTTTTTATTATCCTTTAAAAATTTCATCAAAGTTCCATCAGCACAACCTACATCTAAGACTTTCTTATCTTTTTCAATTAAATCTGCTATTACCTGAAATTCATTTTTCATAATTAATTTTCTTCGTAAGATTTATCTAAAAAGTTTTTAAGTGCACTTAAGAAATCAGGAACGTCTAGTAAAAAGGAATCGTGACCTTTATCCGACTCAATTTCTACAAATCCAACATCAGCTCCTATTGAGTTTAAAGCAATCACAATATCTTTGTTTTCTTGGGTTGGATAAAGCCAATCTGAAGTAAATGAAATTATAAAAAATTTCGCGTTTGTATTTTTAAATGCTTCTGAAAGATTACCATTGAATTGTTTTGCTAAATCAAAATAATCCATAGCTCTAGTGATATAAAGATAACTATTTGCATCAAATCTATCTACGAAAACTGAACCCTGATATCTCAAATAACTTTCTATTTGAAAATCAGCATCAAATCCAAATTTAAGATCTTCTCTTTCTTGTAACTTTCTTCCAAATTTTTCCTGCAAACCTTTTTTAGATAAATATGTAATATGAGCTGCCATTCTGGCTACTGCCAATCCTTTTCCTGGATTAGTTTCGTTTGATGTATAATTCCCATCTTTCCAGTTACTATCAGCTGTAATAGCTTGTCTACCTAGCTCGTTAAAAGCAATATTTTGTGCTGAATGACTAGATGTGGTTGCTATCGGTATCACTGTTTTAGCTTTATCAGGAAAGTTACTAATAAACTGAAGGACTTGCATACCTCCCATTGAACCACCAGTTATAGAAAATAGTTTATCAATACCAAAATGATCAAGTAAATTATATTGAGCATTCACCATGTCATTAATTGTAATTACTGGAAAATTTGTTCCAAAAATTTTTTGATTAGGATCTTTATGACTTGGTCCGTATGATCCCATACATCCACCAATTACGTTAGAGCAAATAACAAAATATTTGTTTGTATCGATAGCCTTATCAGGACCTACTGCATAACTCCACCAACCCTCTTTGTTAGTTGCAGGGTTTATTCCGGTTACAAATTGATCTCCTGTTAGAGCATGAAAAACTAATATTGCATTATCTTTTTTTGAATTAAGTGAACCGTAAGTTTCATAGGCTATTGGAAAATCATTTATGGTCTTTCCACAGTCTAATTTTAGCGGTTTCTTTACAATTAAAGTTTTTATGTTTTTCTCAGTATTCATAGTTTTTGACTGTTTCGAATTGTGAGAAAAAAAACTATTTTAGCGGTTTTTTTTAAGCGCTCGCAATTCAGTTAAATCAGCGCATAATTTTTTTACTAGAACTTATTTATTATGTCAATTTTTTAAAAAATCCTCTTATTCTCTATAAAATTTTGTAATTTTATCTATAAAGAGCACATAAATTAAAAAAAATGACAACTCCAAATTTCAAAAAATTTGATATTGAGGCATATAAGCCTGGTAAATCAAAAGTTAAGAAACTTAAGAACGTAATTAAGCTTTCTGCGAATGAGTCTGCTTTAGGTATGAGTCCTAAAGCAAAGAAAATAATATCAAAAAAAATTGTAAATTTAGATAAATATCCAGATGGAAAATCTCAAAATTTAAGAAAAGCAATATCTAAAGCTTATAAATGTAATTCTGAGAAAATTATTTGTGGAGCAGGTTCAGATGAAGTTATTCAAATGCTCTGTCAGTTGTTTTTAAACCCAAAAGATGAAGTTGTAGTACCTGAGTATAGTTTTTTAATGTACAGAATTTATTCAAAAATTGTTGGTGCAAAAGTTGTATTTGCAAAAGAAATTAATTTTAAAGTTTCAGTAAATGAAATTTTAAAAAAAATAACAAAAAAAACTAAAATTGTGTTTATAGCTAACCCAAACAATCCTACAGGAACTTACTTAACTAAAAGAGAAGTTTTAGAATTAAGAAAAAGATTAAATAAAAAAATTTTATTAGTTATTGATGATGCTTATGCAGAATATATGAAAAATGAAGATTATTCTTCAGGTTTAAATTTGTTTAAGAATAAAGATAATGTTTTTATTCTTAGAACTTTTTCTAAAATGTTTGGATTAGCTTCTCTAAGAATAGGTTGGGGATATGGATCAAATAAAATAGTGGATGCACTAAATGTTATAAAACCTCCATTTAATGTAAATGGTATTGCTCAATTAGCTGCCATTGAGTCACTAAAGGATAAAGTTTTCATTAATAAATCGATTAGACATAATTTATTATATTCTAGAAAAATTAAGAAATTTCTTGAGACATATAATATTTTTTCAAATTCAGTTTCAGCAAATTTTTTGTTACTTAATTTTGAAAAATGCAGGTATTCAGCAAAGTTTCTTTATGAAAAACTTAAAAATAAGGGAATCATTTTAAGATCAACAGCAGATGGTTATCATATAAAGAATAAATTAAGATTAACTATTGGATCTAAAAAAGAAAACTTAAAATTTATGAGTATTATTAAGCAAGTATTGAAAAAATGAAAAATATTTTAATTATTGGCTGTGGATTATTAGGTTCATCTTTATTAAGGAGTATTAGTAAAAAAAAAATAGCAAAAAAAATTTTTATTTATGAAAAATCAAAATTTAATATTGCTAAGATAAAAAGATTAAAATTACCTGGAACAATTGTTAAATCATTAAAAGAAGGTGCAAGTAATTCCGATTTAATTATCTTTTGTACACCAATGAGTGAATACAAAAATATTATTTTAAAAATTAATAAATTTATACCATCAAAAACATTGATTACAGATATTGGTTCCTCAAAAATTGAAACTTCTAAAATTATAAATAAATTTTTGAAGAAAGGTATTCATTGGATTCAAAGTCACCCGATAGCTGGATCAGAGGTCAGTGGACCAGAGCATGGTAAAGAAAATATGTTTACTGATAGATGGTGTATAATTATTAAAGAAAAAAATATTAAGAAAAAAAATATAAATATTCTAACTAAGTTTTGGAAAAAAATTGGAGCAAAAGTTGTTTTTATGAGTGCTGAAAAACATGACAAAATTTTTTCTATTACTAGTCATTTACCACACTTAATTGCATATAATCTGGTTAAATCTGCTCGAGATTTTGAGAAAAAACAAAATTATGAGCTAATTAAATACAGTGCTGGTGGATTAAGAGATTTTTCTAGGATTGCAGCATCAAATGAAATCATGTGGAGAGATATTTTTTTTAACAATAAAAATAATATTTCAAAAGCAATTGATTTATTTATTAAAAATTTAAATCAATTTAAAAAAGATATTAATTCAAAAAATAATAAGTCTATCGTAAAGAAACTTATTCAGACTAAAAAAGTAAGGTCAAAAATCATCAAATTGAAACAAGATATTGATAAGCCTGACTTTGGAAGAAATTAATATTTTATTCTAGATACTTTTTTTACCTTTAGGTTGGCAGTCTTTTGAATTTTATTAATTGTTTCTATAATTGGCATAATAATTACTTTTCTTTCTGGACCATAAGCATGAATTAGTTTTTCGGAATTTAAACACATTGCAACATGACCTTTCCAAAAAATAATATCTCCTTTTTTAAATTTTCTTTTTTTTGAATTCTTTTTTGTATATTTGATCTGATCTCTTGTATCTCTTGGATAAAACGAGTTATTATAACAAAAAAATATTTGTAATAAGGCTGAGCAATCAATACCCTGGAATGTTTTTCCACCCCAAACATATTTTACATTTAAAAATTTTTTAAATATTTTTGTAAAATTATTTTCTTTATGAGTTAATTTTTTTATATCTGCTTTTTTAATCCATTTATTTTTTTCAATTTTTACGTAATTCCTATTTTGCTCAATTACAGATAATTTGGATGCAAGTGGAAGCCAACTGCTAGTTCCAATTCCAGGTTTTTTATAAATCTTTGCTTTTAGTGAACTGACCTTATAATTGGGGCTAAATTTTTCTATATATTTTGAATTTTTTATAAACCCCTTATAATTATCAAATAAAGTTTTAATTTTTATCCAATCTTTATTTTTTGTTAAAATTTTGAATTTTTCACCATACACAATTTGTGAAGTTACTTCAGATTTTCTCGAAGGATTTTTGTAAATATTCGAAAAATTACCAATGAAATAAAAATTATTTTGCACCAATTTTAATTTTGTTTTTAATTAACCACAAACAAATTAACGATGGTATCACCATAATAGTCGTTAAAACAAAAAATGTTCCCCAATCTCCGTTTAACCAGTCAACCAAAGCTCCTGAAGATGAAGCCAAAGTAGTACGGCCAGCAGTACCAATTGAAGCAAGTAATGCATACTGTGTTGCTGTATAAGTTCTATCAACTAGTAATGATATAAATGCAACAAATGCTACAGTTGCAAAAGCTGCTGTGATATCATCAGCTATAACCGCAATTGCAAATAAAATTTCTGATTTTCCAGTCCATGCTAAAACTGCAAATAAAAGATTTGTTATAGCCATTAACCCACCAGCAAAGAACATAGTTTTAATCGTTCCAGCTCTCATGGCCATTATTCCACCCAACAAAGTAAACACTACTGTTGTTATCCAACCAAGTCCTTTTGAATAAATTGCAATTTGACCTTTGGAGAAACCAATTTCTTTATAAAAAACAATAGACATTCTTCCCATAAATGCCTCACCTATCTTAAACAAGAAAACAAATCCTAAAATTCCAGCTGCAATGGCAAAACCATTTTTTCTAAAAAAACTAATAATAGGTCCGCCTATAGTTCCTGTAATATATGCGATAAAATTTGTAATTATATTGCTAGATCCAAGTTTTCCTTCAATCAATTTGTCAGTTTCTCTTTGCTTTGCTTGTCTATTTGTTTCTATAGGTTCATGAACAAACATTAATCCTATATTCATTAAAATTATTAAAACACCTAAAATTAAAAAAGTAGCTTGCCAATAGTCGGCAACACCCAGGTTTTCAAAATATTCTGCTGTAAATAAAGCAACAACTCCACCTAATTTATACCCAGTCCACCAACCAACTACAGCCATAGCTGCTCCAGCAGCCATTGATTTTGCTTCATTTTCATTTATCTGTTCAATTCTTAATGCATCTACAGTTATATCTTGGGTTGCTGATGCTATAGCAATAATTAAACCTACAGTAATTAATAAAGCCAAATTTTCAGTTGGATTAATCACACTCCAAACAACAAGACTTAACAAAATAATTAATTGCATCAAAACTATCCAGCCTCTTCTATGGCCTAATTTTTTTGTTAGTATTGGAATTTGAATTCTATCTATAATGGGAGCCCACAAATAATTGAAAGCGTATACCCCAAAAATTAAACCTGCCCATCCAATTGTTGATCTACTAAGACCTTCTTCTTTAAGCCAAAGACTCAAACTGCTTGCAATTAATACCCATGGGAAACCACTTATTGCACCTAATAAAAGAATTCTTACCATTCGAATATCTTTATAAACTGCGAGAGAATCAAGCCATGTTTGTTTCTTTGTTTCAGACATAATCAATTTCTCCAAAAAGATGGTAAGAACAATACTAATATTGCAAACAACTCAAGTCTACCTAAAATCATACCTACAGTTAAGATCCATTTAGAAATATCAGGTAAAGCTGAAAAATCTCCATTAGGCCCAATTATAGGACCTAAACCTGGACCAACATTTGATATTGATGTTGCTGCTCCAGAGATAGCAGTTATAAAATCGAGACCTGTTAATGACAATAATGCAGCTAAAATAAAAAAAATAACAAAGTAAAAATAAATAAACGATATTATTGATGCAATAAATTTATCATCTACAGAACCTTGATCATATTTAATTATAAATATTCCTTTTGGATATATAATTTTTTTTAGTTGATTTAAAATGAATAAATATAAAATTTGAATTCTAAAAATTTTAACACCACAAGTAGTTGATCCTGCACAGCCCCCGATAAACATTAGTGCAAGAAATATTGTTATTGGAAAGCTTCCCCAACCATCAAATTCGGCATTAACATAACCTGTTCCTGTCAATATTGAAATCGTATTAAAAAAAATAGATCTTAAACTAAAGTTTCCGTTATTATTAAATAATAAATATATTGACAATATAAGAATGCTTATAATTATTATTTTAATAAATGTTCTGATTTGAATATCGTTTAAAAATATTCTTTTATTACCACTAATAAATTTAATGTATGTAATAAATGGAATACTTCCTAAAATTATAAAGATCATCGATGATATTTCTATAGGAACACTATTAAAATACCCGATAGATTGATTATAATTTGAAAATCCACCCGTAGCTATAGTAGTCATAGAATGAGTTAAACTATCAAATTTTCCCATTCCAAATATCCAATATGATAATGCACAAAGAGCGGTTAGACCTGAATAAATATAAATAAGTCTCAAAGCTATTTCTTTCGATTTAGGAAGAATTTTTTCAGAAGAGTCGTTGCTAGAAATTTTAAATAATTGCATACCACCAACATTCATTATAGGCATTAGGGTAATTGCCATCACAATTATACCAATACCACCCAGCCATTGAAGTAATGCTCTCCATAATAGAATACCTTTTGGTGTATTCTCTAAGTCAGAAATAATTGTAGATCCAGTTGTTGTAATACCAGACATACTCTCAAAAAAAGCATTAGTAATTGAAAGCTCCATAGTCGAAAATATAAATGGTAAAGATCCAAAAATAGCAATACTTAACCAAGACAAAGCAGTTAATAAAAATGCTTGTTGTAAATTTAACTTCTTATCGTGGTCTAGATTTGAAAGAAAAAATAATGATCCAAAAATTATAGTTACAATAGATGCACCAAAAAATGATGAATCTATTTCGGAATAAACAAATTGAGCAATTATAGGGATGAACATTGAGACCCCTAAAATTATTTGCAAAATTCCTAGTGTAAAAAAAACAGTTTTATAATTAGACATTTTGAAAGAACATTATTTTATGGTAAATAAATTTCAACTCTATAAGAATTAATAAAATCGCCAATTTAAGATTTTATAAAAGATATATTCGTGATTAAAAAAGAAATTTTAGATAAAACAAGTGCTTGGCCTTTCGTTGAAGCAAAAAAAATGCTTCGTGAGAGAAAATCATTTATTGATAAAAAAGGTAAAATTACTCTTCAAACAGGATATGGTCCAAGTGGCCTTCCTCACATTGGTACATTTGGTGAAGTTGCAAGGACATCAATGATAGTTAATGCTTTAAAACAACTTACAGATCTACCAACAGAGATAATTACTTTTTCTGATGATATGGATGGTTTAAGAAAAGTTCCTGATAATGTTCCTAATCAGGAATTACTAAATAAAAACCTACATAAACCATTAACACAAGTTCCAGATCCATTTGAAAAATTTGCTAGTTTTGGAGAGCATAATAATGAAATGTTAAAAGATTTTTTAAACAGTTTTAATTTTAAATACAGTTTTAAAAGCTCAACATCTTTATACAAAGGTGGATTTTTTAACCCAACTTTAAAAATTATTTTAGAAAATTATGATGGTATAATGAACATTATACTTCCAACTTTAGGCAAAGAACGTCAACAAACTTACTGCCCTTTTTTACCGATTTGTCCAGATACAGGTCATGTCCTCGAAATTCCAGTTATAGAAATTGATAAAAAAAATTCTAAAATAATTTTTGATAATAAAGGTAAAAAATTAGAATCCAGTATTTTGGATGGAAATTGTAAATTACAATGGAAAGTTGATTGGGCAATGAGATGGTATGCTTTAGATATAGATTTTGAAATGTATGGAAAAGACCTTATTGAGAGTGCAATTTTATCGACCAAAATTATAAATTTAATAGGTAAAAAACATCCATCTGGATTTGCTTATGAATTATTTCTTGATGAAAAAGGTGAAAAAATTTCAAAATCGAAAGGAAACGGTATTACTATTGACCAGTGGTTAAAATATGCGTCACCCGAAAGCTTATCTTTATATATGTATCAAAATCCAAAAAGAGCTAAAAAACTTTATAAAGAAATAGTGCCAAAAGCTGTGGATGAGTATCTTGATAATATTGAAAAATCAAAAAAACAAACAGAACAACAATTAGTAATGAATCCTGTTTGGCATGTTCATAATGGAAACATTCCAAAAGAAGAAATGATAATGACTTTTTCTATGCTATTGAATCTAGTTGAAACGAGTAATGCTGACAACAAGGATTTGTTATGGAAGTTTGTTAAAAAATATAAATCCAACATTCATGAAAAAAACTTTCCAATTTTTGATGCATTAGTTGGATATGCAATTAAATATTTTAATGATGTTATTAAGGCTCAAAAAAAATATAAAAATCCTTCAGAAAATGAAAAATTAGCTCTACAAGCTTTAGTTAAAACTTTAGAAAAATGTAATGATCAGATGTCTCCAGAGGACATACAAACATTAATTTATTCAACAGGTAAAGAGAATGGGTATGCAGAAAACCTTAGAGATTGGTTTAAGCTAATTTATGAAGTGGTATTTGGCGATGAAAATGGACCTAGAATGGGTTTTTTTATAAGTTTTTTTGGTGTTAACGAAACAAAAGAGTTGATAATTAGTAAATTGAAATAATGTATTCAAATTTAAGATCTTTAATATTTAAAATAGATCCTGAAAGAGCACATTTTTTAGCAATTCAATCTCTTAAACTCAATTTAATTTCAAATATATTTGACGAAAACATAAATGATCCCATTTTAAAAACAAAATTATTTAATCAAGATCTTGATAATCCTATCGGTATTGCAGCAGGTTTTGATAAGAATGCAGAAGTATACAACCCTTTATTTAAGTTGGGTTTTGGATTTGTTGAGGTAGGTACAGTTACTCCATTAAAACAATATGGAAATGAAAAACCAAGAGTATTTAGATTGGTAGAAGATCAGGCATTAATTAATAGGTTAGGATTTAATAACCATGGATCAGATACAATATTAAATAGAATAAAATCTAACAAAAAACTAGGTGTACTAGGTGTAAATGTAGGTCCAAACAAAGATTCTAATGATAGATTGAATGATTATTTAATTGGATTAGAAAAATTTTCTGAAGTTGCAGATTATATTACAATTAATATTTCTTCACCAAATACTGAAAATCTTAGAAATTTTCATGAAGAGAATAAATTAAAAGAGTTATTAAAATCTGTCTCAGAGAAAAAAAAACAATTAAAAACTGAAATTCCTATAGCTGTAAAGATTTCACCAGATATAAACGAAAATCAAATTGAATTAATTTCAGAAATACTTTTAGAAAATGATATAAGTGCAATAATAATTTCAAATACATCTGAAAATTCTCGAGAAACACTTCAAAATATACAGAGACATCAAAAAGGAGGTTTATCTGGAAAGCCTATTGAAAAAAAATCAAATTTTTTAATAAGTAAATTTTACAATTTAATTAAAGGTAAAATTAAAATAATTGGAGTAGGCGGCGTTGACTCTGGTAAAGCAGCTTATGATAAGTTTTTATTAGGAGCAGATTATGTTCAGCTGTATACCGGCATGGTATTTCAAGGACCCAATATTGCTGGCAGGATTAAAAAAGACCTAAAAGAATTACTAATAAGAGATGGTGTCAAAAATTTTACAGAAATTGTTGGAAATAAAACTGTTTCTTAAATGTATTAAACTTGACGCCTTCAATATCTCCCCTTATATAGGCACTGTTATTATGTCAAAAAAATGTGAACTTACCGGTAAAATTCCTATGAAAGGTCATAATGTTAGTCATGCTAATAACAAGACTAAAAGAAGATTTTTACCTAATCTTAAAAAAGTAAAATTTACAAGTGAGCTTACTGGAAGAAGTTTAAAACTTACTGTAAGTAATTCAGGTGTAAGGTCAGTTGACAAAAAAGGTAGTTTTGATGAATTTTTAAAAACTGTAAAAAATAAAAATTTATCTCCTAGATTAAAAAAGTTAAAAAAAGTAGTTTTAATTAAATCCCCTTTTAAAAAGAAACCTGTAGCTAAATCAGCTTAATGAACAAATTATTTATCACCCTGTCTATAATGATGGGGATTGTTGTACTATCTTCTAATTATCTAGTTCAGTTCCCAATAAACTATTTTGGATTAAATGAGATTTTAACTTATGGAGCTTTTAGTTACCCTATAGCTTTTTTAATAACAGATTTAGCAAATAGGTCGTATGGAAAATTATTAGCAAGACAAATTGTATATTTGGGTTTTTTAATAGGAATTATATTTACATTGTTATTCTCAACTGATTTTGCAGATTTAATCTCTGTTAGAATTGCAATAGGATCAGGAGTAGCTTTTATTGCCGCTCAATTGTTAGATATTCAAATTTTTGATCAATTAAGAAAAAAAGAGTGGTTTGTAGCTCCGCTTACTTCATCATTGATTGGATCAACAGTCGACACATTTTTATTTTTCTCAATATCATTTTATGGAACAGGAGTTCCTTGGGTAACTTTATCTCTAGGAGATTTAGCAGTAAAAGTTTTAGTTGCTCTAATGATGTTGATACCATTTAGGATGTTATTGAAAATTATTAAACCGATTAAAGTTTAATATAAAAATTTATAAGATAAAATTTTATAAGCTAATTTTGCAACAAGAAAATTATAAGAATTAAATCCTTTGATTGGAGAAAGCTCATTAATATCCGCACCGACAATTTTTGAGTTTTTAGCTGCAATTCTAATTATATCTAATGTTTCGTCCCACAGCAGTCCTCCTGGTTCAGGTGTACCAGTTGCAGGCATAATACTTGAATCTAGTCCATCTACGTCAAATGTAAGATAAACAGTTTTATTTTTAATCAGTTTTTTAAATTTTGATAAATTCCATTTTTTTTTATCTTTAGCCCAAAAAATACTTATTCTAGAAGAATTATTCTTTAAAAATGGGATTTCACTTTCCGAAATGTTTCTTATACCAAATGAAATTAACGAAACATTTTTATAATCCAAACACCTTCTAATTGCTGAGGCATGTGAAAATTTTTCTCCATTATAGCTTTGACGTAAATCTGCATGAGCATCAAAATGTAAGAGACAAATATTTTTATATTTTTTTATAAAAGGAACAATACATCCAGGAGTTATTGAATGCTCCCCACCTAAAGTCAATGGGAAAAGTTTTTTATCTAATATCTCTTTATTAATTTTTGAGATTTTATTCAGGGCTTTTTTAATATTTTTGTCTATTTTAAAGGGTTTTAAAGTTTTTATACCTATTTTCTTATAAGGTTCGCAGTTAAGTTCTTCATCATATAGCTCAACTTGATGAGATGCTTTTATAATTTCTTTAGGTCCATTTCTTGTTCCCCCCCCATAACTGACAGTTTTTTCTAAACCAAATGGAACAATTACAGCTTTTTCTTTAAAGCTAAATTTATTATCAATTCCTAAAAATCCGTTTTTATTTGAGAGATATTTCAATTTTATTCGAAAATTTTTGTATAGTTTTTTCTTGTTCTGTTTTTCCACTCACCTTTATGATAAGCATCACTAGCAATTAATGGCAAAACACTAGTTGCTTCTGCAAACACCATCTGTTCTTTCATAATATCTACTTTTCCCCATGAACTTGCTTCTTTTAATGTAGAGCTGCTGCAAGCACCGTCTCTACTATCAGCAACAGTAATTTGTACAGCATATTTATGCATATCAACATCTTTTCCTAATAGTTCAGCGCAAATAACAGTATCTTGAATAAAGTTTTTAGGTACACCACCACCAATCATAAATAATCCAGAACCTTTAGATTTGATTTTAATTTCTGTTAGTTCTCTAAATTCTCTAACGGAGTCTATTGTCATATGTTTTTTTGGATTTTGCTCTTGATGCATAACTAACCCAAATCCTGCGCTTGAATCGGTAAAAGCAGGGCAGAAGATAGGAACATTGTTGTCAAAAGCGGTTTCAATTAAAGAGTCTTTTTTCTTTGAGTTATTTTTTAAATATTTTCCCATTTCATAAATGAACTCTCTAGAAGTATAGCTTCTCGCTTCTAAGTTATTTGCGATTTCACATATGATTTTATCACACATTTGAAGCTCTTCTTCATCTATGTAGGTATCGTAAATTCTATCTATATAGTTATTCCTCAGCTCAGTATCATCTTGAAATTGTGAACCTTGATAATGTTTAAATCCAAGAGCTTCAAAAAAATCCATATCAACTATAGAGGCACCTGTTGCAACGATTGCATCTACCATATTATATTTAACTAAATCTTTATAAATATTCATGCATCCAGCTGCGGAGGTAGAACCAGCTAAAGTAAGAAAAATTGTACAATCTTTATCTTTAAGCATCTCGTTATAAATATTAGCAGCATTTGCTGTTTCTCTAGAAACAAATGACATTTTTTCCATTGAGGATATAATTTTTCTACTATCAAAAGAAGTTATATCGATGTGCTCAACAGGATTTTTTAAGAAATCTCTTTTACTGTTATGACCTGGATTTTTTTGACCTGACATTAAGCTACCATGTTAGCTTTGTTAATGTCTTTATCATACATTGTCATTATTGGATTATCTTCAACTTCGTAAATTTCATTTGAGTAATAACCATTAAACTGAGTTCTAAATGTCAATCCATATGCTCCAAGTTGACCAAGTTCAATATAATCGTTTTCTTTAATATTATTTGGAAGCAAAAAAGGACCTTTCATATAATCCATGCTATCACATGTAGGTCCAAAGAAATCAAAAGCAGTTAATTTTTTTGAAATTATTTTATTAGAATTTTCTTTAACCATTCTAGATGGGAATACAATGTTTGGTGTACCTGCATCAAAAAGAGTACCATAGGTACCATCATTAATATAAAGCTTTTGTTTTTTCCTTAAATTAACCCTTACAATTGTTGAGCCACTCTCCGCAACTATAGCTCTGCCAGGCTCACAAATAATTTCAGGAAGTTTTTCAAGCTTTAAATTTTCTAAACTCTTATTTATTTCATTAAAATAACTATCTAAAGATTGCGGAATTAAGTCAGGATAGATTGTGGGGAAACCTCCACCTACATTAATGTAATGTGGAATAATTTTTGTCTTTTTAATTATATTTCCAATTTCACTAATTCCTTTTGCATAAGAAATTGGATGCATACATTGTGAACCAACGTGAAAACTTAAACCAATCTTTTTAGCATGTTGTTTTACAAGCCTTAACAAACCTATTGCTTCAGATGTTAAAGCACCAAATTTTTTTGATAAATCAATTTCTGCATGTTCATTTGAAACAGCAACTCTTACGAATAATTCTAAATCTTTAGCGTTATTTGTACTTTCAATTATTTTAATCAGCTCATCTTTAGTATCTAATGAAAATGTTTTTACACCATAATTAAAATATGCTTCTTTTATACTTTCTCTGCTTTTAACAGTATGCATATAAGAGCATTTAGCTGTATTGCTAAAAGTTCTAATATTTTTAATTTCCTCAATTGATGCAACATCAAATTGTTCAACTCCACTTTCTATGATTGTTTTGATTACTTCAGGGTGTGGATTAGTTTTGACTGCATATAAAATTTTTCCTGGAAATTTGTTTAGGAAAAATTTAACAGCAGATTTTACAGAATTTTTTCTTATACAGTAAACTGGTTTTTCAGGTTTCAGCTGATTAACTAATTCTTCAACTGATTTAAATTTTTGCATTTTAAATGCCTCCAAAAAAAATTTAATAAAAAAAAGTCTTTTTAAAAAAAACTTTAATATTTTTTGGCATATAAAGTAAACAGCACTAAAGTAAAGCAAATAATTCAAGCCAGAAATGCGTAAAATTCATATATTGTAATATCTTGCTGAGACCCCATATAAGGGTCATGAAAGAAGAAGCAAAACTACAGAATCTTAGTGATTTTGAGAATAAGTCATTATTAATTGTGGATGACGATAATCCTTTCCGTGAGCGTTTAGCAAGAGCGATGGAAAAAAAAGGATTTGAGGTATTTCAAGCTGAGAGTGTACAAAAGGGAGTTGAATCTGTAAAAACTAAAAAACCTGGTTTTGCTGTTGTAGACTTAAGACTTGCTGATGGTAATGGACTTGAAGTTGTAAAAGAAATTCAGTCTTCAAATAGTGATAGTAGAATTATCATGTTAACTGGTTATGGAAATATTCCAACGGCAGTAGCAGCAATTAAAGAAGGTGCTATAGATTATTTAGCTAAACCTGCTGATGCAGAAGATGTAGAGAAAGCATTATTGGCAGATCCTTCAAAAAAAGCAGCCCCACCTGAAAACCCCATGTCGGCTGACAGAGTTAAGTGGGAACATATACATAGAGTTTTTGAGCTATGTAATAGGAATGTTTCAGAAACAGCCAGAAGACTTAAAATGCACAGAAGAACTCTTCAAAGAATTCTTTCTAAAAGATCACCTAGATAAATTTTTTAATTTTAATTATTTGCTTAGTCAAAAGAGCTAAAAGCATGATTTTAAAAATTTCAGCTAATAGAAATGGTTTTGCACCTAAAGCAAAAATTGGCTTATCCCATCCAATCAATGTTCCAAGCCAAATTAGACCCAAAATATAGATTGTTGAAGTTGCGATAATTAACTTAAATAAAACAACGAAAAAATTATCATCAATCTTTATTTTAGAAGCTAAGTAACAAGCCGTTAAAAAACCAATTAAGTAACCCATAGTTGGTCCTGTAAAATAAACTAATCCAACACCTTTTTCAGGAGAATTTGAAAATACAGGAAGTCCTGCAATTCCTTCAATTAAATATAGACCAATTGTAGCTAGTGCAATTTTATGTCCTAAACTTATTCCTAAAAATAATACAACAAATGTTTGCATAGTCATGGGAACTGGATAGAAAGGAATTTTGATCTTTGCTGATATAGTTAGTGCTATTGAACCAAGAACAATAACAACCAGAGATTTAAATAGTTTAGCTTGCGTGAGATTTTTTGTTAATTCCATTGTTAAATAATACTCAAAATATAAAAAATAATCTACTTATAATTGTTATAATAATTGAAAGTAAATTTTTTTATATACAGAATATTTTATCATTATAATATTTAATAATACTTCATGAATAAAATTCAAAAAACAGATCATTTTTATTTGATTGATGGCTCTGGTTATATTTTTAGAGCTTATTATGCTTTGCCTCCATTGACTAGAAAAAGTGATGGACTTCCAACAGGTGCTGTAAGTGGTTTTTGCAGTATGTTATTTAAATTATTAGAGGACTCTAAATCTGATCAAAACTTGCAAAAACCAACACATTTTGCAGTAATATTCGATTCAGCAAGAAAAACTTTCAGAAATGAAATTTATAGTGATTACAAAGCTAATAGGTCAGAGGCGCCTGATGATTTGGCCCCTCAATTTGAATATATAAGAAAATCAGTCCTAGCATTCAATTTACCATCTGTGGATCTTCCTAATTATGAAGCAGATGATTTAATAGCCACATATGTTGATCAAATCCTTAAAAAAGGTGCAAAGGTTACAATTGTCTCATCAGATAAAGATTTGATGCAGCTTTATAAAAAAGGTGTTCGAATTTTTGACCCCATGAAAAACAAATTTATAACTGATGATGATGTCTTAAAAAAATTTGGAGTAGATGCCTCAAAAGTCATTGATGTGCAATCTTTAGCAGGAGATAGTAGTGATAATGTTCCTGGTGTTCCAGGGATAGGTGTTAAAACAGCTGCAGAACTAATCAACAAATATGGCACTTTAGAAAATTTACTAAAATCTGCTCATGAGATTAAGCAAAATAAAAGAAGAGAAACATTAATAGAGAACAAGGATAAAGCATTAATAAGTAAAAAACTTGTAACACTAGATCATAACTCTCCTGTTAATAGAGAGTTAATTGAATTTAAATTACAAGATATAGATAAAGATAAATTATATAAATTTTTAAGAGAAATGGAATTTAACAGACTGTTAAGCTCTGCAATTTCTGCTTATGGAGAACCTGAACTAGAAAGTAATAAGATTGAAACTCAAAATCTAGAAAAACAACAAACGATAAATAATAAAAATTATTATTTAATTAATAGCTTAGATGAAATTGATAAATGGATAGAGGAGGCAGAAGAAGTTGGTGAAGTTGCTGTAGATACGGAAACCACTTCATTAGATCCTCACCAAGCAGATTTAGTGGGTATTTCTCTCTGTTCTAAAATTGGAAAAGCATGTTACATACCAGTTGGTCACAAGTCACCCAATTGTCTTAAAAAAGACGCGGTAATTAAAAAATTAAAAAAAATATTAGAAGATCCTAGTATAAAAAAAATAGGTCAAAATATAAAATTTGATTTTATCGTATTTTATAAGTGTGGAATAACGCTTTCATCAATGGAAGATACAATGCTGATGTCTTATGTCTTGGATGCAGGAAAAAATAGACATAATATGGATACTTTATCAGAAATTCACTTAGGACATAAAACTATTTCTTTTAAAGAGATGGTAGGCACAGGTAAGAAAGAAATTAATTTTAGTGAAGTAGAATTAGATAAAGCAAAAGATTACGCTGCTGAAGATGCGGATGTTACTTTTAGATTGTACAAAAAATTTATCAAAACTTTAAAATCAGAAAAGATGATAAATATCTATGAAATTTTTGAAAAGCCATTAATTAAAATTCTCGCATTTATGGAAATCGAGGGAGTTGAAATTGATAGTAAGTTTTTGAAATCTCTTTCATCTAAATTTGAAAAAAAAATCAAAAAACTTGAAAAAGAAGTATTTAAAATTTCTAAAAAAGAGTTCAATATCGCATCTCCAAAGCAATTAGGGGAAATAATTTACAACGATTTAAAGATAGCTGGATTAAAGAAAACTAAAAAAGGAAGTTTTGCAACAAGTGCAACTGTTTTAGAGGATTTAGCTTTTAAAGGTCATCAGTTCCCAAAATTAATTTTAGACTGGAGACAAGTTTCAAAATTAAAAAATACTTATTCAGATGCTTTACCTGAACATTTGAACCCAAATACAAAAAGAGTTCATACTTCTTTTTTGCTAGCTGCTACAACGACTGGAAGACTAGCATCAAGTGATCCCAACTTACAAAACATACCAATTAAATCTGAAGATGGAAAAGATATAAGAAAAGCTTTTAAGGCAAAAAAAGATCACTTATTTATTTCTGCAGATTACAATCAAATTGAGATGAGAATTTTGGCAGATCTGGCAGATGTAAAAGAACTAAAAAAAGCTTTTAAAAATAAAGAAGATATCCACTCTTTAACAGCTAGCCAAATATTTAATATTGATATTAAAAAAGTTAATCAAGACCACAGACGAAAGGCTAAGGCTATTAATTTTGGAATTATTTATGGAATTTCACAATATGGACTGGCTAAACAAATAAATGTTTCTAATTATGAAGCTGAGGAATTTTTAAATTCATATTTTGCAAAGTTTCCAGAAATTAAGGTTTATATGGATAATACAATAAAATTTTGTAGGAAAAGTGGATATGTTAATAATATTTTTGGAAGAAGATCTCATTTTAATGGAATTAATGATAAAAACTTTAATGTAAGAAATTTTCAAGAGCGTGCTGCAATAAATGCACCCATTCAAGGTTCTGCCTCTGAAGTAATGAGATTAGCCATGATAAGATTAGATAAGAAATTATCAGAACAAAAAAACTCTAATTCAAAAATGCTTTTACAAATTCATGATGAACTAATTTTTGAAATTCCAAAAAAAGATGAAAAAACAATGATTAAATTAATTGAAGAAGAAATGACCAGTGTAGCTCAGAGTGATTATCATTCTTTTTCCACTCCTTTAACAGTTGATATTAATGTTGGAGATAATTGGGGCATGTTACATTAAATTTATAACATTGCCCAAATTAGGACAATTTAGTATTTTTAAATTACTTTATGCAAAAACAAACAATAGCTTTAATAGATGACGATAGAAATATTTTAACAAGTTTAAGTATCGCATTAGAAAAAGAAGGTTTTAAAGTTCAAACATACATTGATGGTGAAAGCGCATTAATCGGTTTAACCAGAATGCCGCCTGATTTGGCAGTCATAGATATTAAGATGCCCAAGATGGATGGAGAAGAATTACTTAAAAAACTTCGAAAAAAAACTTCCTTACCAGTTATTTTCTTAACATCTAAAGATGATGAAATTGATGAGTTGTTAGGCCTAAAACTAGGTGCAGATGATTTTGTAAAAAAATCAGGAGGTTTTTCTATAAAAGTTTTGATTGAAAGAATTAGAGTGCAGTTAAGAAAAAAAGATTCAAATAATATTCTAGAGGAAAATAAAAGCCTGATATCTCATGGAAGATTAAAATTAGATCCATCACAACTTGAGTGTGAATGGAATGGAAAACAGTTGCCTGATAAATTGACAACAACCGAGTTTTTAATCGTTAAAGAATTAGCAAAGAGACCTGGTATAATCAAAGAAAGAGCTCAGCTTATGGATATAGCTTACAGAGAGGACACCGATATCGAGGATAGAACTATTGATAGTCACGTAAAACGAATTAGAAAAAAATTTAAAAAAGTAGATCCTGATTTTTCAGCTATTGAAACTAGGTATGGTAGTGGATATAGATGGAATGTTAGCTAATGTTTAGTAAATACTTAAAAACTCTCTCTATATTAAAGAAATTTTTATTTATAAATTTTGTAATTTTTACAATTATTGGATTATTTACATTTATATATCTGAATAATATTCAGCCAAGTTTAATAAAAGAAAAATCTCAAAATCATACAAACATTATTAATAATACTATTGATAATATTTTAAGGTTAGATGTAAAATTCCAATCTGAAGATATTAGAAAATTTTTATTTTCCACAAGGTTTATTTTTCAGAACTTAGATAGAGTAATATTTTTTGACGATCAACTTAACCTTATTGGAGACACTGATACTTTAGATCTTGATCCAAGATCATTTTCTACAAGGCTTGATAAAATTGAATTTGAAAGTTTAGATAATGGGGAAATAGAAAAAACTATTGAGGAAAAAAATATAAAAATTGATGAAAAAAAACCTGTTTCATTCAAAGACATATTAAAAAATTATTCTAGCTCTGAAAATTTAGGAGTTTCTTACACATTTACGCAAGAAGATTTTAATCAATTTAATGTAACAACAATTAAGAATGTTACAAAGAATGAAATTAATCTTGGTTATGTAGCTATTACAGAAAATGCCAATGAAATAAAGATAGCGATAGATGAGAGAAAAGCATTTGTAATAAGAACAGCTGTATCTGTAGGATTTGTAATATTAATTTTTTCTTTTGTCTTAAGCAGATATTTTATTAAACCCATACAAAATCTTGTTGGATATACCATTCGTATTAAAGAAAAAAGTCAAGTAAAACCAGGTATTGAAAATCTTAAAAAAAGAAACGATGAATTGGGACTTTTGTCTAATTCTTTGGAGGATATGACAAACGAGCTTCAAAATAGAGTTACACATGCAGAAAACTTTTCAACAGATTTAGTTCATGAGATCAGAAATCCATTAGCCTCTTTAAAAAGTGCGTCAGAAATTTTACAAGATACAAATGATAACGAACAAAGAAATAGATTATTAAATATACTAAGTCACGACGTACAAAGAATAGAAAGATTAATTACTGATTATTCACAAATGTTAAAGGATGAAGTTGCTTTAACTAAAGAAAAAATGAAAAAAATTAATGTAGAACCTATTATTCAATCTGTTGTTGATGATTATAATAATATTCATCAAATGAAAAAAGGAATAAAAATTGAATATAAAAATGACGGAAAAGATAAATACTTAATCAATGGTATAGAAAATAGAATTGAACAAATTATTGCAAATTTATTAGATAATTCAATATCCTTCAGTAAAGATGGTGGTAATGTCTTTGTTGATGTTTCTATTAATGAAAAAAGTAAAATATCAATCAAAATTCTTGATGAAGGCCAAGGATTTAAAGAAAAAGACACATCAAGAATATTTAAAAGATTTTATAGTAATAGACCTGAAAAATTTGGAGAACATTCAGGGCTAGGATTGAATATAGTAAAAAATTTGGTTGAGCTCCATGATGGTGAAATTGTAGCATCTAATCGTCCTGATAAAGAAGGGGCAATGATAGAGATAAGATTTCCCAATGTTTAATCATATCTTGATAAATAAAATCTTAGCTGTATAAAGCTTGCCATGGAAGATTATAAAGTAATAGATTTATCCCAAGCTGATTTTGGTAGGAAAGAAATTTCAATAGCTGAAAGTGAAATGCCAGGTTTAATGGCTTTAAGAGAAGAGTATTCTAAGGAAAAACCATTGAAGGGTGCAAGAATTATAGGATGTCTTCATATGACGATCCAAACTGCTGTATTGATTGAAACTCTAGTTGCATTAGGTGCTGAAGTTCGATGGTCTTCATGTAATATTTTTTCAACTCAAGATCATGCAGCTGCTGCTATCGCAAAAGCTGGTATTCCAGTTTATGCTTGGAAGGGTGAAACCGAAGAAGAATATTTATGGTGTATTAAACAAACTATAGTTGGAAAACCTGACTGGAAACCTAATATGTTATTAGATGATGGTGGTGACTTAACAGCTATCATGCACAATGAATATCAGGGTTTAATGAAAGATATTAAGGGTGTTTCAGAAGAGACTACCACTGGAATTAAAGCACTAAATAAAATGGAAAAAGATAAATCGCTCTTAGTTCCTGCTATAAACGTAAACGACTCAGTTACAAAATCAAAATTTGATAATTTATATGGATGTAGAGAAAGTTTAGTAGACGGTATAAGAAGAGCTACTGATGTAATGATGTCTGGAAAAATTGCTATTGTTGCTGGTTTTGGAGATGTTGGAAAAGGAAGTGCTGCATCCCTAAGACAAAGTGGTGCTAGAGTTTTAGTTACAGAAGCAGATCCAATTTGTGCGCTTCAAGCTGCAATGGAAGGTTATGAAGTGGTATTAATGGAAGAAGCCATAAGCAGAGCAGACATTGTTGTAACTGCAACTGGAAATAAAGACATTGTTACAGCAGATCATATGAGAGATATGAAGGATAGAGCCATTTTATGCAACATTGGTCACTTTGATAATGAAATACAAGTTGAAGCTCTTAAAAATTATAAGTGGACCGAGGTAAAACCACAAGTTCACGAAATAGAATTACCTAGTGGTAAAAGAATTATTCTTTTAGCTGAAGGAAGATTAGTTAATCTTGGTTGTGCAACTGGTCACCCAAGTTTTGTGATGAGCGCATCATTCACCAATCAAGTTATTGCTCAGATAGAGCTTTGGCATAACCATAAAAATTATGAGAATAAAGTATATGTTTTACCAAAACATTTAGATGAAAAGGTAGCAACTCTTCATCTAAAAAAAGTAGGGGCAAAACTAACAAAACTGTCAAAAGAACAAGCAGACTATATAAGCGTTGGAACAGATGGTCCTTTCAAACCAGATGCCTATCGCTATTAAAGATAGCAAGATCGATATCACTTCAGAGAAGTTAACTAAAACATTAGCTAAAGAATTTACAAATTATCTTAAAGGTGGTGAGTTTGTTTTTTTATATGGAGAGATGGGCGTTGGTAAAACTACCTTTGTTAAATATTTTATAAATGAGTATCAAAAAGTAAATAATTTAACACAAACAGTAATTACAAGCCCTACTTTTAGTTTATTGAATGAGTATCAGGTGAAAGATATAAGAATAAAGCATTATGATTTATTTAGAATTAATAGAAAAGAAGATATCAATAATTTAGATATTTTTGAAAAAGATAATAAATTAATAACATTTATAGAATGGCCACAATTGATTGCTGATAAACAAGATATAAAATATATAGCTTTAACTTTTAATTATTTAAATGATTTAAATGATAGAAGTGTAGATATAAAAGTTTAAATTAAAACTTATTTTAATGAAAAGCTTAGTAAAATTGAAAAAAATAAAAGGTGACGCATCTTTTAGAGAATTTTATAGAAACAAAGAAAATAAATCGATTGTAGTAGTATCTAAGAAAGAAAAGTTAAAAAATCTTTTAACTTATGATGCAATAAATAAAATTTTAGTTAAAAATAAAATTTTAGCACCAAATCTATTAAGTGAAAATTACATTAATAATTATATAGAAATAAATGACTTTGGAGATCAAACTCTATTTCAAATTTTAAAAAATAAAAATAATAATAAATATATCATTTTTAAAAAGATCATAAAAATTTTAAATAAAATACAATTAATAAAAGATAAAAAAGTAAAAAATTTTAAAAACAAATTATATAAAGTTCAAGAATACAATAACAAAATTTTATTTGATGAAGCTAAACTGTTTTGTGACTGGTATGTACCAAAGATATTGCCTAAATCAAAAAGTATTAAATTTAAAAAAAAATTTAAATTAGAGATAAAAAACTTATTATCAAAATTAAATTATAAAAATGTTACATTTGTTCATAGAGATTTTCATGTTTCAAATTTGATATATCACCATAAAAAAATTGCAGTAATAGATAGCCAGGATGCATTAATTGGCAATAGAGCTTATGATTTAGCATCCTTAATTGATGACGTAAGATTAAAAACATCTAATGAATTAAAAGAGAAAGTATTTAAGTTTTATATCAAAACAAATAAAAAAATTGATTTGGAAAAATTTAAAAAAGATTTTGAAATATTATCTGTTTTAAGGAATTTAAAAATAATTGGTATATTTATGCGTTTAGCTGTTAGAGACAATAAAAAAAAATATCTTAAATTAATTCCCTATGGTTGGGAAATGATTAATTATAGAATTAAAGAGCAAAATGAATTCAATAATTTGATGTTTCTATTAAAAAATAATTTTCCAAAATTTATTAGGTAGAGTTGTGAGAATAAATACAGCTTTAATTTTATGTGCAGGTTTTGGTAAAAGATTAAATCCAATTACTTTAAATACCCCTAAACCCTTGTTAGAGATTAAAGATTTAAGCATGTTAGAAAGATGTATTAATTTGATTGAAAAATTAGGTATTCAAAAAATTTTAATAAACACCTTTTATTTGAAGGACCAATTTTCTGAATTTTTACATAATAAAAATTTTAATTTAGATATCAAAATAATTGAGGATGGTGAGCATATTTTGGATACGGGCGGAGGTATTCAAAATATGATTAAAGATTCTAATGAAAACGATTTTTTAATTTTTAACCCAGATACAGTTTGGACCAATAATTATAAAGACGAGATATTAAAGATGGAAGAAATGTATTTCTCTAAAAAACTGGAAAATATTCTTCTTTTAACAAATAAAAAATTAAGTTTTGATAAAAAACTAAAAGGAGATTTTAGTTTAAAAAATAATTTAATTAATAAAGAGTCTGAAAAAGAATTTATTTATATTGGGTGTCAAATAATTAACAAAAAATTATTTATTAGAGAGAAAATAGAAAATTACTCAATTTTAGAAATTTGGAATAATTTATTGGACCAAAAAAAATTATTTGGATATGAAAGCCAAAAAGACTTTTATCATTTGACTGATCTGGATGTTTTCAAAAAACTAAAAGATCTTTAGCTCTTTCTTGATCAAGATATTTGCAATTAGAAATTTTTTTATTTTCTAGTTCAATTAAAAGAGGGTTTCCTGTAGGAATTTCAAGTTTAGAGATTTCATTGTCACCTAAATTAAACAAGTGTTTGCAAAGAGCTCTAATAGAGTTTCCATGAGCAGAAATAAGAATATTTTCACTTATTTTGTTTTCTATTTCTTCTCTATAAAATTGTATTACTCTCTCATATGTGTCTTTTAGGGACTCAGTATCAGGAATTTTTTCTAAAGGGATTTCTTTGTAAGTTTCAATATTAAGCGGATGATATGGATTTTTTTTATCTAAAGGGTCAGGTCTAAGATCCCAAGAACGTCTAAATTGATGAACTTTTTCTTCTCCAAGTTTTACTTTCATTTCATCTTTATTTAATCCAGTCAGAGCACCATAATGTCTCTCATTTAATTCCCAAGCACTCTTTACATCTTTAAAATCCCCTAATTCTTTTTGTATTATTTGTAAGGTATTTTTCGCTCTTAATTGGAAGGATGAATAATAAAGATTAATTTCAATTTTTTGTTGTTTTATTAATTGGCCTGCTTTTTTCGCCTCTAATTTTCCATTTTCAGTTAAATCTACATCAACCCATCCAGTAAATTTTTTTTCAAGGTTCCACACGCTTTGTCCATGTCTTACTAAAATTAAATAACTCATCTATTTATCTTTTAGAATAATTTGATAAATAAAACTATAATTATTAATGATAAATTTTTTATTAAAAAAAAGTTTAATACTTTTTATCATTTTTTTTCTATCAGCATGCTCATCAATTCCTAAAAATGCCTCAAATAGTTGTTCTATTTTTGAGGAAAAATATTTATGGTATAAACACGCAAAAAAAACTGAACAAAAATGGGGTACGCCAGTTTATTTGCAACTCGCAATCATAAAGATGGAATCTAGTTTTGATAGGTTTGCAAAGCCTCCAAGGCAAAAATTATTTAAAGTAGTACCTTACAAAAGACCATCTAGCTCTTTTGGGTATTCACAAGCTGTAAAGGGAACATGGAAACAATATAAAGAAGAAACTGGAAACAAATTTGCAACAAGATCAAGATTTAAAGATAGTGTCGATTTTATTGGTTGGTATACTAATAAAACTGAAAAAATTTTAAAAGTTTCAAAAAAAGATGCTTTCAAGCAGTATATTGCTTATCATGAAGGGTGGGGTAATTATAAAAATTATAAAAATAATAAAAAAGTAATTAATTTAGCCAAAAGAGTTGAGAAACAATCAAATATTTATAAGCAACAATTATTAGAATGTAAGAATTCTTTATCGACGTCTAAATATATTATTTTTTAATTTAGCTGTTTTTTCAATTCTATATCAACTGCATCAATACGCTTAGTATTTTTCGCTAGAGCTAAATACATCGTTGGAGTTACATATAAAGTAAAGAAGGTTGAAATAATCATTCCTCCTAAAATTGTAGAGCCCACAGCTAATCTAGAGCCTTCACCTGCACCTGGGCCAATATTCCCAATAACTAAAGGAAGCATTGCTATCATTGTACTAAGAGAGGTCATTATGATTGGTCTAATTCTCAGTTGGCAAGCTTTTATTATAGCGTCCTGAATTTTAACACCAGTAGTTCTTATCTGGTTTGTATAGTCTACAATCAAAATACTATTCTTTGTAGATATACCAATTAATATTATTAAAGCAATTTGAGAGAAAATATTTACTGAACTATTTAAAAATAAAATAAATACTAAGCCACCAAATACAGCTAATGGAACTGTTAAAATAATAATAAATGGATGAACAAAAGAGTTAAATGTTGCTGCCATAACTAAATAAGCAGTTAACAAAGCAAGAGCAAAAATTAAGTATATTTCATTTGTTGTTTCTTTTAACTCCTCAGATTTTCCTTTCCAAGTGATTTGATTTTGAGGAGCAACTCTAATCATGACATCTTCCAGGTATTTTATTGCTTCTGTTAGAGTATAATCCTCTGCAAGGGCAGCAGATATTGTAACAGCTCTTTGACGATTATATCTTGGAAGTGCTTCAGCAGTGCCTTTTTCTTTAAATTCAACTAAACTTGCAACAGATACAAGTTTACCAGTTGTTTCAGATCTAACAAAAATTTTTGATAACCCATCTTTATCTCTTCTGTCTGCCAAATATTGCTGTAAAATAATTGGGTATTCTCTTCCCTCTTTACTAAAAGTTGTTACTCTTTTTCCTCCATAAAGAGTTTCTAAAGTTCTACCTATATTTTCTGTAGAAACTCCCAAATCATTTGCTCTATTTTTATTTGTGATTAATTTAACCTCGGGTTTATTTTTTGTATAATCACTTTCAATTCTAGACATATTTCTATTTTTTCTTAATTCTCTTAAGACACTACTTTGAATTTCCTCTAATTCTTCGTAACTAGATCCATATATGACCATTTGAACAGGCTTATTGTAACTAGATACTCTTATTGATTGTGGAGAAATTGGAAATGCAAAAGTTTCAGGTACAGAAACCACCTGCCCAATAGCTTCTCTTAATATTATTTGACTACTTTTTTCTCTATTTTTCCATTCATCAAGTAATGCAATAATTATAAAACTGTTATAAGACGTTGCAGATCTTCCGAAACCAGGAACTCTCATGATTAGTCTTGCATATGGACTATCCTCTGCCTGTAATAATCTTAATATTCTTCCTTCAATTATTTGAGCTTTTTCTTGGGTATATTCAAATGAACTTCCTTCATCAGTTGATCCAATAATTAAATAAGCACCTCTATCTTCAACTGGTATCAATTCTTTTTTAGAAAAACTAAATAAATAAGCTGAAGCAACAACAATAAAAATTATAAATATTGAAATAGTTTTTTGTTTATTGACCCAATATTCAAGTGAATTTACATAAAATCCTGTAAAAGATTTGAAACCATTATTGAACTTTTTTACAAAGAAATTGACTTTTTCTTTTTTGTTTAAAAATTTACTTCCTAGCATTGGAGATAATGTTAATGCGACAAAAGAAGATACAACAATTGAAAATGATAAGGCTATTGCTGTTTCTTTAAACAAAGTTCCTGATATTCCTTTAATAAAAATTAAAGGTAAAAATACTGCTATAAGAATTAAAGTCGTTGCAATAATTGCAAATGTAATTTGTTTAGAACCCTTGTAAGCAGCCACTAAAGGTGTTTCACCATTTTCAATTCTTGTATAGATCGCATCAGTCATGATCACAGAGTCATCAGTGATTATACCAATTGCTAGAATGAAACTTAGTAATACGAAAATATTAATTGATAGATCAAATATATATAACCCTAGAAATGATCCAATAAGACTAACTGGTAAAGCAACCGCAGGAACTATTACCGCTTTAAGGTTACCTAAAAAAAGATAAATAATTAAAACAACTAATACAAATGCAATTACTAAACTTTTATATACCTCTTCTATTGCAGCACCAATGTAGGTTGCTCTATTAAATGCTATTTCTAACTTTAATCCATCAGGCAAGGATTTGTTAAGTTCTTTGATTCTAGTTTTTATTTGTTTAGAAAGCTCTACCGTTGATGCACCACTTTTAGCATAAATACCAATACCAACAGTTTTTAAATTTACTGCATTTTTTCTTTGTGCTTTAAATAAAGTTTTTTCTGAAACAGGTCCAAACTCTATATTAGCCACATCAGATAAAATGATAACTTTTTCTTTATTTTTCTTAAGTGGCAATTGTTTAATTGTATCAATATTAGAATAAGATTTATCAATGTTTAAAGTTAAGTCTTTGTTATTAGCTTCTAAGGTTCCAGCTGGAAGATTTATATTCTCATTTCTAAGAGCTCTTTCAACTTCTTGAATTGTAAGATCGTTTGCAGCTAATTTTATTGGATCTATCCAAACTCTAACACTAAGCTCTCTTAATCCACCAACTAAAATTCGACCTACGTTTGGTACACTTGAGAATGCATCTACTAGATATCTTTCAGCATAATCTCCAAGATCTAAATCATTCCAAGTTGGAGATGATAAAGCTACCCACATTGTAGTTGTAAAACCTGCTGCCTGTTTTAAAATTTGCGGAGGGTTTGATTCACTTGGTAAATTATCTACAACCCTTGCAACTCTTTCCCTAATATCATTAGCAGCATCATCTAAATCAATGTCTGTGTTGAATTGAATATTAATCCTACTTCTTCCATTTAGAGAACTTGAGTCAATATTTTTGATACCCTCAGCTCCACCAATTACATCCTCTAATTTTTGAGTTATTTCTTCATCAACAATTTCAGCTGAAGCAGATTTATAATCAGTTTGAACTTGAACTACCGGAGGCTGTATACCATCAGGAAGTTCTCTTACTGGCAATTCTAAAAAGACAAAAATACCAAAAATAATTAATATTAAAGACATGACCCAAGCTACCACAGGTCTTTTAATGCTAACTTCAGTTATATACATTTAATTATTTTTTCTCTTTATCTGATTTTTTAAAAATATTTTTCAACCAATCAAATTTACCTTTTTTTTCTTCAGCTTTTTTTGATTTATCTTTTTTACCCCAGCTAGAATTTCCTTGTTTTTTTTTAGCACCTTTCTTTATAGGTCTGATTGTTAAATTTGGTCTTACTTTTTTTGTTCCTTCTGCAACAATTTTATCTCCATTATTTAATCCATCTAATATTTCTACAAAACCTAAGTATCTATCACCAATGGTTACTTTTGTTTTCATTACTTTATTTTTTTCATCTACTTTATAAATAAAAACATTTTCACCTTCGACAATTGTACTAGTGTCAGGAGCACTTAAGCCATTTCTTACATCATATTTAATTGATATTTCTAAAAATGAGCCAGGTAATATTTCACCTGATGAATTGTCCATCTTAATTCTTGTTGCTAAAGCTCTTGTATCTTCACTTATCCTACTAGCAAAAGAGTCTACTTCACCTTTATAAATTTTATTTTTATATCCAGAAAATTTAATATCAACTGGCAGACCAACCTTAATAAATGGTACAAAAATTTCAGGTATATCTACATCACAATATATTGAGCTAGTATCTTCAAGATTAATTAATATCGAAGATTTTGAAACCTCTATATCTTCCGAAAATTCTCTTTTTCCAATAACACCGTCAAATTGAGCAATTACTTTTCGATTTTTAAGCTCAGCAATTACATCACCCTTTTTAACTTTTTGATTAAATTTTATAGGTTTTAATATTTCATATTTTTCAATTTTAAATGATTGTGTTTGAATTGGAGTTGCAGTCCCATAGGTACTAACAATATTTTCAAAAACTCTTTCTTGAGTAGTAGTTATTATTATTCCAGGAGGCGGTCTTTTACTAAATTTTTTTTTGAAATGATTTCCTATCATTGTTCTTCCAATGATCACTGTTGCAATGATTAAGAAAAATATTATTACTATACTTGTTATTTTTGTAGATGTTTTCATAAGTTAATTTTTTCCGTATTCAGCCCAAGAGCCATCGTAAATTGTCGGCATATATTTAGCATTTATTAAAGAATAAGCTAGTGCCAATACACTTGCAGTCACTCCAGAACCACATGAAAATACTAGATTTTTATCATGGTCAAATTTAAAGGACTTAAATTTTTCCATTATTTTATCCTTACTAACGAAAGTATGGTCTTCGTTTACTAATTCAGAAAAGGGTAGGCAAAAAGAATTTTTTATTGAACCACTTCTAAGACCTTTCCTTGGTTCAGCAACTTTGCCTTCAAATCTTTCTCTACTTCTTGCATCAATAACATTAAATTCATGTGAATTAATATTTTCATCTATTTGTTTTTTATTTTTAACTAGTTCTATCTTTTCTTTACACATATACTTTGAAGTTTGATTGGTTACTTCTTTATTATCTGTAGGTTTATTTTCTTTTTTCCATTTTTTTAATCCACCATCCAGAACATGAACTAGTTTAGGATCATGTCCATAATAAATTAAATTATACCAACATCTACAAGAACTAATAACATCAGAATTATCATAAATTACTATTCGATCATTATTTTCTATACCCAGGTTGCTCATTATTTTTTCCCAAGATTTAGTATCAGTAAGCATATGTGGTAAATCAGTATCTAATTTAGAATTTTTATCTAAATCAAAAAAAATAGCATTTGGAATATGTTTCTCTGTATATTCTTCAAAACCATTCCTTTGAGTTTGAGGCATATGCCATGAGCAATCAATAATTTTTACTTTATCAATATTATTTTCTAACCAACTTGTATCAACTAAAGACATTTTATCTTTTTTCCAAATATCGTTGATGATACTCTTCAGCTGGGCAATAATTTTTAACTAAAGAAGTTTTTGTTACTACTTTTCCTGATAATTTGACATTTTCTTTTTCTATCATTTTTTCAGCAGTAATTTTTTGCTGATCATTTAAATAAAATATTTCACTTCTATATTGAGTTCCGAAATCTGGTCCTTGAGAATTTAAGGTTGTTGGATCATGAATTTCAAAAAAATATTCTAGAATTTTCTCGTAAGATATTATTTTAGGATCAAAATCTAATTTTACTACTTCTGCATGATTTGTTGTACCTGTGCATACTTCTTTGTAATTTGTTTCAGCATTATAACCTCCACAATAACCCACTTCTGTTTTTATAACTCCATCAAGTTTACTAAACTTAATTTCTGGTCCCCAAAAACATCCTAATCCTAAAATTGCTATTTCCATTGATAATTAACTTAATTAATCTAAAGTTAATCATATGCTATCAAAAAATCAATTAGGCTTTTTTTACATGTTCATATCGGTATGTGCATTTTCACTTATGGATGTGATTGTTAAATGGTCTGAGGATTATCCCGTTGGACAAGTATTATTTTTTAGAGGATTTTGTGGAATAATTCCTATTTTATTTCTTATTCCTAAAGATAGATATTTAGATTTTTACAAAACAACTAGACCATTTCTTCATTTTAAAAGATGTTTAGCAGGATTAATTGCTTTGGTTTCTATATTTGTAGCATTAAGAAATTTGCCTTTAGCAACAGTTGTAAGTATTTCTTTTGCAGCACCAATATTTATAACAATCTTTTCAATTTTTTTATTAAAAGAAAAAGTTGGTATTTATCGATGGTTAGCTGTCCTAGTTGGATTTGTTGGTATAATTTTCATCACTGAACCAGGTTTTAGCTCTTTAAATATATATTATATTTATCCAATAATTTTTTGCTTAGGCTTATCTTATGTAGCTATTGCTATAAGAAAATTATCATCAACCGAGCCTGCTTGGTTAATTAGTTTTTTCTTTTCATTCTCTATAATGCTTCTAAGTTTTTTATCTTTTTATCAGGGATGGATCTTGCCAAGTTTACTAGATTTATTTTTGTTATCAATGGTTGGTATATTAGGTGGTCTTGCAAATTTATGGTTATCACAATCTTACAAATACTCAGAAGTAAGTTTAGTTTCCCCTTTAAAATATCTAGGATTAGTCTTTGCTATAATATTTGGATATTTTATTTGGAACGAAATACCAACTTCTAAAACATTATTAGGTGCCTTATTAGTTATAGTTTCATCTATAATTATATTTAGAAGAGAGATGTATTTGAAAAAAAAGTTATCTGTTTCACGACATGAATAAAACCCCATTATATTGGAATAAAGCAAAAAAATATTTATCTAAAAAAGATAAAATCATGTCTTCTTTGATTAAAAAATACAAATCCCCTTCTGAGACAGTACTAACTTCAAGAAAAGATGTCTTTTTCTCTCTCTGTAAAAGTATAATTGGACAACAAATTAGTGTAGCTGCTGCTAATTCAGTTTTTTTAAAATTTAAGAAGAAATGTAAAAATAAAATTAACGCAAAAACAGTAAGCAAGTTATCTACTATTCAGCTCAAAAGCTGCGGTCTAAGTAGGCAGAAAGTAAAGGGAATAAAAAGTTTAGCCCAAAAAATATTAAGCAAAGAGTTTAATCCAAGACTTATTTCAAATATGTCTGATGAAGGTGCCATAATATATCTTTCTCAATTAAGACAAATTGGAAGATGGTCAGCAGAAATGATTTTGTTATTTACTTATAATCGTCCTAATATTTGGCCAATCCAGGACATTGGTTTATTAAGGGCTATATCAAAAAATTTTAATAAAAAATATCTACCACCAGAAAGTTACGTGAAATATCTAAACAAAAAGTTTTCCCCTTACTGTTCTGTAGCGACTTGGTATTTATGGAGAAGTATAGATCCCGAACCTATTCAATATTAAGTCTTTATTAGCTTACATTCCCTCAAAAATTATATGTTCTCTAGTAGCATTATTTTCCAAATGTTTTCTAGCTTCAATATACTCTTCGGAATTGTAACAATTTTTTGCTGTTTCAATGTCTGGAAATTCTGCAAGTGCTACTCTAACCATTTCCCTGCCTTCCAAAGTTACATTATTTGCACTTCTCGCTATTATTTTTCCAGAATATTTTTCGACCGCCTCTTTTGCTTTAACGGCATATTTTTTAAGTCTTTCGTCGTCTTTTATCTCAGTATAATTTGCAACCCAATAAGCTTTCATAATTCTCCTTTTTAAATTTTTTTAATTATGATACCAAATTTATGTGAAAAAATTATTTTTAAATTTCTTTGGTACATCATTATTCTTGATATTTTCATTATTAACACAGGTTAATGCTGATGAATTGTTTAATAAAGGAAAAGAAGTTTTTCTGGGGGCCGGAAATTGTGCAGCATGCCATATGCTCTCAGATGCTGGATCAAACGCAATGGTTGGTCCCAATTTAAATGAAATTAGACCTGATATTCAAAGAATTATAATGGCAGTTAGAAACGGTATAGGAGTAATGCCCGCAATGGAGGGTATACTAACTGATGAGGAAATAGAAGCAGTTGCTCACTATACTTCTATAGCTGCGGAACAATAATAAAAATTTTAACTATAATTTTTTATCCAATGTTTAGCTATATCTACTCTTTTGCAGATCCAAATATCCTTAAATTTTGTGATGTAATTTAAAAATTTTTTTAGAGACTGTATTCTACCAGGTCTTCCAATTAATCTACAATGCAAGCCAACCGACATCATCTTTGGTGAAGTTTTTCCTTCCTCATAAAGGGCATCGAAACTATCTTTTAAATAATTATAAAATTGTTCACCTGAATTAAATCCTTGATTGGTTGCAAACCTCATATCATTGTTATCAAGTGTGTAAGGAACCATTAGTTGTTTTTTACTACCTTTTTTTATCCAGTAAGGAAGATCATCACTGTATGTGTCGCTACAGTATAAAAAACTACCATTATCAATTACTAAATCTAAAGTATTTTCACTACACCTACCAGTGTACCAACCAGCAGGTTGATTGCCAAAAATCTTTTTTATAGATTTTACTGCAAGTTTCATATCATTCTTTTCTTTTTTCTTTGATACATTTTGATAGTCAATCCATCTCCACCCATGACTAGCAACTTCATAATTTGCTTTTTTTATAGCCGAACAAACTTCTTTATTTCTTTCCAGCGCCATACCAACTCCAAAAATAGTAAGTGGAATTTTCTTTTTATTAAATAGATCGTGAATTCTCCAAAACCCTCTTCTTGATCCATATTCATAAATTGATTCCATATTTAAGTGTCGGCCTTTAATTGGTTTTGCTCCTATAATTTCTGATAAAAATACTTCTGAAGTTTTATCACCATGAAGAATACAATTCTCTGCTCCCTCTTCATAATTAAGCACAAATTGCAAAGCCAACTTAGCATTACCAGGCCATTTTACCTTAACTTTTTGGGAACCATATCCAACCAAATCTCTTGGGTATTTTTTTTTCATTTTTTTAAAATAATTTTATCTTTTTTAAATTTATAAATAACAAGATTGTTTCCTTTTCCTTTTCTATCAACAATTAGAAAATTCATATTTTTCATAGAAATCAACGGAAAGTGCCAAATACCAGCATTGTAATTAACCCCAGTTTGTTTTGGGACTAAAAAGGATTGGATTTTATTTACATCCGGTTTATCTCCTTTTGGTGCTACAAATACTAAAAATTTTGTATCTTCCATTGGTATAAAGGCTTGGCTTCCTAAAGGATGTTTTTCCATCATATTAATTTTCATAGGAAACCTTCTTTTTTTTGCTTTAAAAATACTTACAATTGCTTTCCCTTTGTTTTTAGATGCATCTACGTTTATCAAATTATCAAATCTTTTTGCATACCCATCATTAATATTTATAGGATTTTTTTTTGATGTATCTATTAATTGACCAAATTTAGAAAAATTTTTTTTTGTAATTTTTTTTGCTTTTATTATTTTCATCTCACAAAATTTCCGAATGCCCTTATTCTTGAAATTCCACCGTCTGGATAGATATTTATTCTAAGATAATTTTCCTTACTTCTTTTAATTAAGAATTTTTTAAAAATATGTTTTTTGTGAGCTGACAGTTTTGATTTATTTAAAATAAACTTCCAATTATCAGAATTATTGACAATTGATTTATTGGACATTTCTTTCGTAATACTTGCAGTTTGAATTGAACAACTATCGGGATAGTTTCCTTTAAAATGATGGGTATCTATCTCTAGTTTTTTAATTAATCCTGGTTTTCCAAATTTTATTATAAGCCAATCAAAGTTTTTTCCTCTACTTCTTCTTGTTTCCCAACCATCTCCCATATTTTTTCCTTTACCAGGTGCTATGATATTTTCAGCCCTGCCGAAATGTTCATTATTACAACCAATAATTGAAGCGCCATTTAAAACAGATGTAAGGTTGATAGTTTTGTTATTTAAAAAGTTTTTTTCCATTTCAATTTTTCCATAAAGCCTTAGTCTTGCAACTCCACCATCTGGAAAAATGTTTAGTCTTATATAATTAAAAACAGATTTGTTGTTTGATTTGAAGCTATGGTTTCGGCTTGGTCCAAGTTTTTTTTTGCTAAGTAAAGAAATCCATTTTGTTTTCTTATTAGGCTTTGTTTTGCTTAAGCAACCCTCTAACGAAGCATGCATGGGTTGGTTTCCATTGAAGTGTGTTGTGTCAATATCTATATCAAATATCTTTCCAGGTTTACCAAGTTTTAGAATTAAATAATCAAAACCTTTTGATCTTCTTCTCCTTGTTTCCCATCCATCCATCCATTTACCATGTTTGTCAAATAGTCCATCTTTAAAAACCGGAGTTTCGATGTTTAATATTCTATGAGCAGCTGCAAAAAAATCGTCAGTCTTAAATATAACTTTAGTTCCAATCCTTGGATCCGCTAAGTTAATCATTTTTGCACTTATAAATTTTTTCATTTTTTATTTATTTCATTCAAACGAAAGGTTGCGATTTTTTTCACTTGTTTTTTTGCTTCAAGGAATTCACTTTCTACATCACTTTGTATTCTTTGTCTAAAATTATTCAAAATTTCATTTTTATCTTTGCCTTTTACGGCAATTATAAAAGGAAAATTAAACTTTTTTTTATATTCTGAATTTAATTTTTTAAATTCTTCATATTCATCATTAGAACATTGGTTTAATTTTGCAGAGGCTTGTTCTGATATAGATTCAGAGGTCATTTTTTTTGCTACAGCAAGCTCAGGATGAGCATTTAAAATCTCTAAAATTTTATTCTTTTCGTAATTTTCATAAATATCAAGCATTTTAAACACAATATCTTCGAACTTTTTAAATGGTTTTGACTCAAAAGCTTCCAAAGCAACAGATTCAGTTTTTTCAAAAACATTACCAAATACAGACAAAAAATCAGACTTGTTTAGATCGTTAATGTTATCTATTGTTCTCATATGACTTTAAATAATTTAAGTTTGAAATTAAATGATACTATAATTTTATGACAAAGCTCACAACTCATGTTTTAGATGTGTATTCTGGTAAACCTGGCAAAGGTATCTTGGTTGAGTTGTTTTATATTAATAATTCAGAACGAAAAAAATTAACGTCAACAAAACTCAATGACGATGGTAGAGCTAACTCACCACTAGCAGAGGGAGATGTTTTTATTAAGGGTAAATATGAATTAGTTTTTCATATTGGTGATTATTTTAAAAATACATCTTCAGCTAGCGATGTACCGTTCTTGGATGACGTTGTTATCAGATTTGGTATTTCAGATCCCTCACAGCATTACCATGTTCCTTTACTTGTTTCACCTTGGAGTTATTCTACTTATAGAGGTAGTTAAGTGATATCGAATTCTGTTAAATTTTTGTTAAATGATAAGCTTATAGAAATTAAAAATCCTGATCCAAATCAAACATTACTTAATTATATTAGAACTGAATTAAAAAAGACCGGAACTAAAGAAGGATGTTCGGAGGGTGGTTGTGGTGCATGTACAATTGTTTTGGGTGAATTAGTCGATAATAAAATTGTATATAAAGCAATTAATTCTTGTATTTCATTTGTCCCCTCATTGAATGGTAAGCAACTTATAATTGTTGAGGATTTAGTTTCTGAAAATGGAAAACTTCACCCAGTGCAAGATGCGATGGTAAAATTTCATGGTTCACAATGTGGTTTTTGTACGCCAGGATTTGTCATGTCTTTATTTTCAATGTTTAAAAATAATAAAAGTCTCAATAATGAATTAATAACAGATTCTATATCAGGTAATTTATGTCGTTGTACTGGTTATAGACCTATAATTGATGCTGCCAAAAGTTTAAATAAAATAAATAAGAATGATCAATTTTCTAAAAATAAAAATAAAGTTATTCAGCAATTAAAAAAAATTAAACCGAAAAATATTTATATTAAAAAAGATGATAAAATTTATTTTTCACCAAAAAATATTAAAGATTTAAAAGGTATAATTAAAAAACATTCTAATTTTAGTTTTCTTGCTGGTGGAACTGATTTATCTTTAAAAGTCACAAAAGAAAGAAAAGAAATTCCGTTTATAATTGATTTAAAAGAAATTAATGAATTAGATTTTATCAAAGTAAGTAAAAATTATTTAGAAGTTGGTTCCGCTACACCTTTAATAAAATTTGAAAAAGAAATTAAAAAATATTATCCAGATTTTTATTCGGTTCTAAAAAGATATGGCTCAGTTCAAATTCGAAATGTTGGAACTATAGGTGGCAATATTGCAACAGCATCTCCAATTGGTGACTCACTGCCAATTTTATTATCTTTAAATGCAGAGGTTTTAATTGAAAGTTTTAATAAAAGAAAAGTATTACCTTTAAATAATTTTTTTCTTGATTACAGAAAAACTAAATTAAAAAATAATGAATTTATACACTCAATAAAAATACCATTATTTAAGAAAAATATTTTTAAGGCATTCAAGATATCAAAAAGATTTGATGATGATATTTCATCTGTTTGTGGATCTTTTAATTTTGAGATTAATAATAATAAAATTAAAGAGGTTTATATTGCTTATGGAGGCATGGCTGCTGTACCCAAAAGAGCTAAAGCATGTGAAAAAATTCTTAAAAATAAGCCTCTTAACATCAATACTTTTGATCAAGCAAAAAAATATTTAGAAAAAGATTTAAGTCCTATTGGAGATATGAGGGCTAGTAAAGAATACAGACTAGAGATAGCAAAAAATTTATTGATGAAATGTTTTGTAGAAATAAATTCTAATAAGTTATCAAGAGTAAATTAAATGAGTAAAGAGAACCACATTGAGGAAATAAGACCACATGATAGTGCTTATAAGCATGTGAGTGGATTTGCAGAGTACACTGATGATATTAATGAACCAAAAAATACCATTTATGGTGCTATTGGTTTAAGCAAAAAAGCCCATGCAATAATCAAAAATATAGACTTAACCGAGGTAAAAAAAAGTGAGGGAGTGATATCAATAGTTACTCAAAGAGACATCTCTGGTAGGAATGATGTGGGTCCAGTTTTTGATGGTGATCCAATTTTTCCAGAAAAAAAAGTTGAGTTTTTTGGTCAGCCATTATTTGCAGTAGCTGCTACAACTACAGAACTTGCTAGAAAGGCAGTATTAAAAGCCAAAATTACCTATAAAGATTTAAAACCTGTTATTACAATTAAAGACGCTCTAAATAAGAAGAAATTTTTATTTAAACCTAGAAAAATTAAAAAAGGTAATCCTTCTAAAAAAATAAAAAATTCAAAAAATAATTTAAAAGGAAATTTTACAACTGGAAGCCAAGAGCACTTCTATCTAGAGGGCCAAGCAGCTTTTGTTGTTCCTAAAGAGGACGATAATTTTTTAGTTTATAGTTCGACACAACATCCATCGGAAACACAACAGTTGATTGCAAAAATGTTTAATCAAAAAAGCAATTCAATAAATGTTGAAGTCAGAAGAATTGGAGGTGGGTTTGGTGGAAAGGAAACAAATTTTATGACTGCGTGTATTTGTGCTTTGTTGGCAAAAAAAACAGGGCAGCCAGTCAAATTAAGATTAGATAGAGATGACGATATAATATTGACTGGTAAAAGACATGAATTTTTATCTGAATATGAAGTTGGTTTTGATGATGAAGGAATTATTGAGGGATTAAAATTAAACTTATCTTCAAATTGTGGAATGTCACCTGATTTATCAGCTGCTATAAATGAAAGAGCTTTGCTTCATATAGACAATGCATATTATATTTCAGATATCGAGGTAACAAATAATTTATGTAAAACAAATATTCCAACCTCAACTGCATTTAGAGGCTTTGGTGGAAATCAAGGCATGATGGCTATAGAAAATATTATAGATAATGTCGCAAGGTATTTAAAAAAAGATCCTATAGAAGTCAGAAAAAAAAATTTTTATCAAAAAGATAAAAGAAATGTAACTCATTATGGAATGACTGTTGAAGATAATGTCATTAATGAAATATTTAAAAAATTAGAAAGTAAATCTAATTATAAGAAAAGATATTTGGACATAAGAAAATTTAATGAAAAAAATAAATTTAAAAAGAAGGGTATAGCTATCACACCTTTAAAATTTGGTATATCATTTACAACAATTCATTTAAATCAAGCTGGAGCATTAGTTCATATTTACACAGATGGAAGTGTTCATTTGAATCACGGAGGAATTGAAATGGGTCAGGGGACTCACACAAAGATAGCTCAATTGGTGGCTAATTCTTTTGGATTACCTTATGGTTTAGTTCATATTTCATCAACAAATACAGCCAAGGTTCCAAATACTTCAGCTAGCGCAGCTTCATCAACTACAGACCTTAATGGGGCAGCAGCTCTAAATGCAGTAGCAAAAATTAAATTAAATTTAGAAAAATTTATTAAGAAAAAATATAAGATCTATAATCAAGAGGCAGTCTATAAAGATCAATATATAATATTTGGAAATAGACAATTTGAATTTAAAAGCATAATTCAAGAGGCATATTTAAATAGAATTTCTCTTTCATCGTCAGGCTTCTATTCAACACCAAAAATTAATTTTGATAAAAAAAAATTTAGAGGAAGACCTTTTTATTACTTTTGTTATGGAGCAGGTGTTTCGGAAGTAACTGTAGATACATTGACGGGTGAAAATATACTGGAAAGAGTAGATATTTTGCATGATGCCGGCAAACCAATAAATCCGGCGCTAGAACTAGGTCAGATAGAGGGAGGCTTTGTTCAAGGTCAAGGATGGCTAACAATAGAGGAATTGAAGTGGAAATCAGATGGTCAGATTACAACTTTTTCTCCATCGACTTATAAAATTCCAGCAGTAAGTGATATTCCAAAAAAATTTAATGTAGAAATTTTTAAGGAGGGGTTGAATAAAGAAAAAGTTGTTAATAAAGCAAAAACAACTGGTGAACCCCCTTTGATGCTAGCCATGAGTGTTTTTTATGCAATTAAAGATGCGGTTGCTTCAATTGGAAACTACGAATTTGCACCAGAACTTAATGCACCTGCAACACCTGAAAGAATTTTAATGAGTATTAACAAAATTAAAAATAAAATAAAAAATTAAAATGGAGGATAAAAAAAAATTTATGGCAAAAGCCATTGAACTTTCAATAAATAGTGCGAATACTATTGGTGGTCCTTTCGGAAGTGTTATAGTTAAGGATGATAAGATTATTGCAGAGGGTTCAAATAAAGTTACTTCTTCAAATGATCCAACTGCTCATGGAGAAATAGTAGCAATTCGAGAAGCCTGTAAAAATTTAAATACTTTTGATCTTACCGGATGTGAGATTTATACATCTTGTGAACCATGCCCAATGTGTCTTTCAGCAATTTATTGGTCAAGATTAGATAAAATATATTATGCAAACACTAGAGAAGATGCAAAAAATATAGATTTCGATGACTCTTTTATTTATACAGAAATCCCAAAAAAAATTGATGATAGGAAAATTAAAATGGTACAAATGCTTAGAGATGAAGCTTTAAAAGCATTTGAAATTTGGGATAAAAAAGTAGATAAAATAAAATATTGATGGAATTTTTACCTTATACAATTAAATGGTTAGAAGTTATTTTAAGATGGGGCCATGTATTATTTGCAATATTGTGGGTAGGTAATAGTTTTTTATTTAATTACTTAGATAATAATTTAAATAAAAATATTACTAGTGATGATATCGATGGTGAAGGATATCTGATGCATTCTGGTTTTTTTTACAAGCTTTCAAGGTTAAAAACATCTCCTCCACAAGATTATTTAAATAGATTAGTAATCTTCAAATGGCAAAGTTACTTAACCTTTTTAACTGGAATGTTGCTATTAGTTGTAATTTACTATTATAACGCTGGCGTATTAATGGTTGATAAGCGTGTACTGTTAATGCCTCCTAGTTATGCTATTATTATCTCGCTTTTGTCATTGATCGTTGCGTGGTTAATTTATGATCTTTTATGTAAGTCAAAATTAATTGAGAATAATGTTTTATTTATATCCACAGGAATAATTTTGTTAACGCTAGTATCTTTTGGTCTTACAAAATTATTTGGACCTAAATTTGCAATTTTGAGTGTTGGATTAATCATTGGTACTAATATGTTTGGTAATGTTTTTACAGTAATTATACCTAATCAAATGAACATAATTAGTAGTAGTGAAAAAGGTGAAAAATTTGATATGAGTTTATCTTTGGCAGCAAAACAAAGATCAATTCACAATAATTATTCAACTTTTTTAGTTTTGTTTATAATGCTTTCTGGGCATTCTAGCTTTTTAGTTTATCACCAATACAACTGGTTAATATTATGTGCGATTGCAATTATTTCTGGTGTAGCAAGACATTATTTTAATTTAAGAGGAAGAAACATTCACAGGTTGTATATTCTAATTTCTTCAATAATAGCACTTATCGTTCTTGCAGTTTTAGTTTTATTATTTAAATAACTAGATATAAAAAGTTATGTCTGAAAAAATGATTGTCAGCTGGGACGAGTACAACAAGACAGTTGAGAAACTAGCAATCCAAATTGACGATAGCGGATATAAACCAACAATATTAGTTGGCATCATGCGTGGAGCAGCGCCGATGATAGATGTTTTAAGTAGAATTTTTAAATTAAAATGTGCTTATCTTGCAGTCGAGTCTTACAGTGGTAAGGGAGTAGAGGATGAGCAGGGTGATATTGTTTTTTCAAGAGAAATGAGTTCGATAGCACCTAATATGGGTGGGAAAATTCTTTTATGTGATGATTTATCTGATACAGGAATTACTTTTAACAAAAGTATAGATTGGTTAAAAAAATATGAACCCATTAAAGATAAAATAGAAGACATAAAAACTGCAACATTATTTAAAAAAAAGAAATCAACATTTGAGCCAGACTTCTGTGCAAATAGACTTCCTGATAATCCTTGGATAGTACAGCCCTTTGAAATTTACGAAGAATTAAGGATTGAAGAAATCAAAAAAAAACATCAGATATAAAAAAGGCCAGTTAAAAAACCGGCCTTTTAAAATTTTTAAATTGAAAACTGATTACTTAGGTATATCTCCTTCAACACCTTTAACATAAGTCATCATACCTGCAAGCATTCCATCATCTGCAGTTTTTCCTTCTGCTACCATTAAATTACCTTTCTGGTCATAAATTGGTCCTGTGAAAGAATGAACTTTACCGGATGCTAAGTCTGCTTGAAGTTTTTTAACTTTTGATCTTAGGTCAGCTGGCATTTGTGAATCTAAATCTGATATCACCACCATACCGTCTCCAATACCATGCCAAGTATCTTTTTGGTTCCATGTACCGTTCGCAACAGCTTTAACTCTGTCTACGTAATATGGGCCCCAATTATTTTCAACTGAAGTCAATACAGCTTTAGGAGCAAACTTGTCCATATCACTTGCTTGTCCAAAAGCATATACTCCAGCTTTTTCAGCAATTTGAACAATAGCAGTACTATCTGTATGTTGAGCAATTACATCAGCACCTTGGTCAATTAAAGCTTTTGCTGCTTCTGCTTCTTTACCTGGATCGTACCAAGTGAAAGCCCAAACAATCTTAGTTTTAATATTTGGATTCACTTTTTGAGCCGCTAAAGTAAACGAATTGATACCCCTGATAACTTCAGGAATTGGAAAAGATGCCACATAACCAATAACATTTGATTTTGTCATAGTTCCAGCGATTGTTCCTAAGATTGTTCTTCCTTCGTAAAATCTAGCTGCGTATGTAGAAACATTCGGATGTTCTCTTTTATATCCAGTAGCATGTTCAAATTTTACATTTGGAAACTCTTTTGCAACTTTGTTAGTTGGATTCATGTATCCAAAACTAGTTGTAAAGATAACATCATGACCAGAATTAGCTAATTGTCTAAGAACTCTCTCAGCATCAGCACTTTCTGGAACACCTTCTACGTAAGTTGTTTTAAATCCGGCAGCTTCAACAGCTTTTCTACCTACATCATGCTGATATGTCCATCCATGGTCACCAGTTGGGCCAATATAAACAAATGCTGCTTTTACATCTTTTGCAATTGCAGCTACAGTAAACGTAAATAGTAAAACTAAAGAAGAGACGAAAGAACGAATAAAAAATTTATGCATAAATTTATTTCCCCTTTTAATTTTTTAATAAAACTAAACTTAGATTAAATTATCTAAAAAAAAATAATTATTTTATAATTAATTGTCTTTATGAAAAGATTTCCCCAGAGAACTAGGAGTACTTAGCCTTATTTTTCTACTATCACGAGAAATTACAACCAAAACTATTATTGTAACGATGTAAGGTAGAGCTGTTAAAAATTGCACAGGAATTCTTACTCCAATTGCTTGCATATGAAACTGAATAATTGTTAATCCACCAAAAATCATAGCACCAATCAAAATTTTAATTGGGTTCCACGTTGAGAAAACCACCAGAGCCAATGCGATCCAACCTCTTCCACCTGTCATATTTTCAATCCACTGAGGAGTATAAATCATGGATAAATATGCACCAGCAAGTCCACTCATTGCGCCTCCATAAAGTATACAAGCGTAACGAACTAGCCTTACATTTATTCCTTGATTAGATGCAGACTCAGGTGAGTCTCCTACAGCTCTTACAATTAATCCAATTTTCGTTTTTTTTAAAAAATAGCTAGTTATGAAGGGAAGGGAAAAAGCAAAATAAAAAACAATTGAATGTCCAAATAATATTGGGCCTAAAAGTGGTATTGTATCTTTTAACCCTTCAAACAAAACAGGAAACTCTTTTCCAGGAATACCTACAAAATTTTTTCCTATCATCGCAGAAATACCAATTCCAAATATGGTAAGCGCCAAACCAGTAGCAACATGATTAGTGATTAATGTTTGAGTCAGGAATGCAAAAATAGTTGAAATTAGAACTCCAGCTAACATTGCACCTACAATTGCAATAATCAAACTTCCTGTCACCGTCATTAGTGCAAAGCCTGATATAGCGCCAATGATCATCATTCCTTCAACACCAAGGTTTAGAACACCGGATCTTTCTGTAATAAGTTCACCACAGGACGCTAGGATCAAAGGAACAGCGGAGGCCATTATTGATGCTAATATCAGTCCAATAAAATTTATGTCGATGATCATTTTTTCGAACCTATAAATTTAAATTTGAAAAAGAGTAAATAGTCAGAAGCAAGAAGAAAAAATAAAATCATTCCTTGAAAAACCTGACCAGTATACTTTGGAATTTGCATAAATATTTGTGCTGTTTCGGCACCCAGATATGTAATTGCAACAACTAGAGATGCAAAAATTATTCCAACAGGATGTAGACGACCCAAAAATGCTACAATTATTGCAGTAAAACCATAATCTGGAGAAATTTCTCTATGAAGCTGTCCAATAGGTCCAGTTATTTCACCAACTCCTGCTAACCCTGCGCAAGCACCACTTATTAAAAAAACGAGAATGATCATTTTTTTACCTTTGTACCCAGCATATTTTGCTGTCTTTAAACTAAAACCCGAAACTTTCATTTGGAACCCTAAATACGTTTTATAAAAAACAAACCAACTTATAACCACCGCAGCTAAAGCTAAAAATATTCCCGCGTGAATTCTCAGTCCTTCAAATAACAACGGAAGTTTAGCAGAGTCACTGAACTGTCTAGTTTCTGGAAAATTAAATCCCTCAGGATTACTCCAAGGACCAACAACAAGATAGTCCAAAATTAATTTTGAGACATATACCAACATAAGACTCACTAAAATTTCATTTGTATTAAAGTAAGTTTTTAAGATTGCAGGTATTGATGCATACAGCATACCACCGATTGCTCCAGCCAAAATAACTACTGGAAGAATATAAAACCCCTCTTGTTCATAAAATAACAATGCAACTCCTCCAGAAACTATCGCCCCAAAAGTTAATTGTCCTTCGGCTCCAATATTCCAGTTATTACTTTTAAAACAAAAAGATAAACCGATTGCTATTAAACAAAGTGGTGTGGCTTTTAAGAGCAATTCACTGAACCCATACTTATCAGCAATTGGAACTATGAAAAAAAACTTTAGAGCTTCAAAAGGTTTAAATCCTAGGATATAAAAAATTATACCTCCTGCTACTAAGGTTAAAAAAATTGCTAAAATAGGTGTGAGGAAAAATATAGCTCTTGAAGGCTGATCTCTTTTTACAATTTTAATCAATTTCCACCTCCCATCAGTATTCCAAGTTTCTCAGATGTAACCTCATCAGCATTCATAATTTTTGATAATTTTCCTTTATGTATTACTGAAATTTTATCACTTAATTTTAACAATTCATCAGTATCAGTAGAAATTAGTATTATTGATTTATTTTGTTCGTTGATATTGACCAATGTTTCATGGATATAATTTATAGCTCCAACATCCAGTCCCCAAGTTGGATTAAAACAAATCAACAAATCTGGAGAGGTTATTAATTCTCTTCCCATAATCAATTTTTGCAGATTACCTCCAGATAAAAATTGACTTTTCAAATCTATGTTATCTGTATTAACATTAAAGTCTGAAATTATTTTTTTAGAATGTTTTCTAATTTTTTTTTCATTTATTAAACCATTATTAAAAAAATTTGAGGATTTAAAATTGTTTAGAGCTACATTTTCAAAAATTTTCATTTGAGGAACCGCTGCTTGTTCAAGCCTATCCTCTGGAGAAAAAGCAACCATATATTCTCTTCTCTCTTGAGGATTTAAATCTCCAATATAATTTTTATTAAATTCTATAGAATTCTTGTCTGATAAAATTTCACCACTTAATACTTGGAATAATTCACTTTGGCCATTTCCAGATATACCAGCAATTCCTAAACATTCACCACGATTAACAGAAAAATTAATATTGCTCAAATTTGTTTCAAAAGGATCCTCACTTATAAAATTTAGATTAGTTATTTTAATTAATTGATCTGATGCTGTATTTGCTTTTTTTTTCTTAATTGTTTTTAAGTTTTGACCTACCATTTTGGTAGCAAGTGATTCTAAATTTTCATTCTTAATTTGGCTTACAGAAACTAACTTTCCTCTTCTCATTACAGCAACTTCATCACAAAGCTGCATAACTTCCTTTAGTTTATGAGTTATATAAATAATTAAAATTCCTTCTTCTGAAAATTTTTTCAAAGATAAGAATAATTCACTTGTTTCTTGCTCTGTTAATACAGATGTTGGTTCATCCATAATTAAAACTTTTGGACTTCTTATTAGACATCTAATTATTTCCACTTTCTGTTTTTGACCTGCTGAAAGATTTAAAACAGGAATATCAAGATCAATTGAAAAATTGTATTTTCTCATAATTGATTCAATTTTTTCTCTTAAACTTTCTCTTTGTTGATCTGAGTCTATTATTAAGTTTTCAAATACAGACAAAGTTTCGAAAAGATTAAAATGCTGAAAGACCATTCCAATATCATTTTTTTTAGCATCTAATGGCGAATTTAGTTTAAGATTATTTTCATTTAAATAAATTTTACCTTCATCAGGAATGATGACTCCAGAAAGAATTTTGACTAGGGTAGATTTACCAGCACCATTTTCTCCAAGAAGAGCATAAATTTTACCGCTATTAAATTCGAGTGAAACATTATCGTTTGCAACACACCCAGGATATATTTTAGTTACATTTGAAATTTTAAGGTTTGTATTCATTACTTAATTTAATGGTATAGAATTTCCATCCTTATTTTTCTGATATTGATTTGATAATGTTTGATATTTTTTTTTAATTTTGTCTAATTGATTTAAAATATTTTCTTTTTTGGAAGTAGGTAAATTTTCAATAAGTAAATTTAAATTCTGACTTTTCCAGTAAGAATTTTCTTTATTATATTCTCCATTATTAATTTTAAATACTTCTTTGAGTATATTTAGATCATGTGGGATATTAAATTCATCATTTGTGGCGGTATACGGAAACAAATAATAAAAATTATCAAATCCAGAAAATGTGATTGCACTCAAACACATGCTGCAGGGCTCATGTGAACTTAAGAACATGCAGTCTTTTTCTTTTGGTCTTGTATTTGCATCTAATTCATAAAACTTTTTAAGAGCATGCATCTCACCATGCCATAATGGATTTTCTATTTCATTATTTGTTTCTGCAATTACAAGGGATAAATCATCTTTTTTAATTATTGCAGCGCCAAATATTTTACTACCTTTAGCAACACCTTGTTGAGTTAAGGGCAAAACTTCTTTTGAAAATATATTTAGTATCTTTTCTAGGGCTTTTTCATCCATATGCTTGAACCATCAAATAAAGAACACAATTGTTACTATAAATAAATTTAAAAGGAATAAGAAATAAATTATTTATACAACTTAAAAGTTAATAATTTATGAAACAAAAAAAGTTAATTTAAACTTATGTCAAAATTAAAATCAGCAATAAGTCTTGTAATTATATTAATTTTTTTTTCAGGGTGCCAAACTGTTAAAGATAAAACAGATGCCATTGTTGAAAAGGAAAATGAAAAATTAAGTAAATTTCTTGGAAAATCGGCTAGTGAACTTCAGATGGAGCTTGGAAAACCAGACGAAGACTTTAAAAATGCTAAAGGCAATTTTGAGTTTGTTTATAATAGCAAAAAATACCTTGTTCCATGTGAACGTAGGTTTGAAATAAATTCAGAAAATATAGTTGTGGGTTTTGTTTCAAACGGTTGCTTTTAAATTAATTGATTAAAGTAAATCTGCTCATTATAGGTTTTTTAACTACCAAAATCAGAGTTGTTCTAAAACTAATCAGTTTTTTTATATTAATTCATGGCCAATAATGTAACGTCTATTTAGATAACGACGGAGGTTATATGGCTTCAAGAAAAAGAAAAGCGGGCTCTACAAACAGTCCAGACAAGAAACTTCCATTAAATAAATCCATACCTTTAGGAATTCAGCATGTACTAGCAATGTTTGCTGGTAATATTACTGTTCCTATTATTGTGGCTGGAGTTTTTGGTCAAACGCCTGAACAAAAAATATTTTTGATACAAATGGCTTTGTTTGTAGCAGGAGTTGCAACAATTATACAAACTGTTGGATACAAAGAAATCGGTGCAAGACTTCCTATTGTTCAAGGAACAAGTTTTGCATTTATACCTATTATGCTACCATTTAAAGCAGCAGGATTAGGTGCAGTATTTACAGCAGCTTTCATTGGAGGAATTTTTCAAATTTTTATTGGAAAAGTTTTAAAACCAATAAGACACCTATTTCCACCATTAGTCACTGGTATAGTTGTACTAATGATTGGATTTAGTTTGCTTAAAGTTGGTTTTATGTATGCTGGTGGTGGTGGATGGTTAATGAACAATAAACCTGAAATCTTTGCAAATGCAAATCACTTAACGGTTGCCGCTTCAGTGTTTTTAGTTGCTATCTTTTTCAATCTTAGAGGAAAAGGAATGGCTTCTGCAGCCTCAATTTTGATTGGAATAGTAGCTGGCTTCATAGTAGCAGCAGCATTAGGGATGGTTAACTACGGCAAAATTGCATCTGCAGCATGGTTTGCATTTCCAATGCCACTTCAATATGGAATCGATTTTGTACCTGGTGCAATAATTCTAATGTTGTTTATGTCAGTTGTTACAACAATTGAAACAATTGGAGACATAAGTGCAACGACTATGGGTGGTGCTAAACGAGAAGCAACGGATAAAGAAATATCAGGTGGAATTATGGCAGATGGTGTTGGTACTGCATTTGGTGCAATATTTAATGCGATGCCAAATACATCTTATTCGCAAAATGCTGGACTAGTTGCGTTTACAGGAGTTGTAAGTAGACACGTTGGAACTATAGCTGGAATAGCTTTGGTTCTTATGGGATTATTTCCAAAATTAGGTGGAATAATTGCAGCAATGCCAGAGTCTGTGATAGGTGGAGCAGCAATTATTATGTTTGGAATGATTGTAGCTGCTGGTATTAAATTGATTTCAAGGGCAGAAATGGATCAAAGAAATTTATTAATCTTAGCTCTTTCTTTGTCTTTTGGAATTGGGATGTCATTGTTACCAGACTTTGTGAAAAACATTCCAGATTTTGGAATAAGTTTAAAACTACTGTTAACAACTGGACTTATACCTGCTGGATTATTAGCATTTGCTTTGAATGCTATAATGGCAAAAAAATAATTAATTCAAACTTGTGGGGAGAAATCCCCACAAGCAAGGTTTAAGACTTATTTAATTTCAATAAGCTTCTTTTTTTTATGTTCTGGAATTATTCTTTCACAAGATATTGTTAAAAGACCATCTTTAAGTTCAGCACCATTAACTTTTACATCATCAGCAATAGTGAATGATCTTGCAAATTGTCTTTGAGAAATACCTTTATGAATAATTTCTCCATTAACATCACTGTCTTCAGACTTATTAACTTGTTTTGTTCTTACTGTTAATAAATTTTCCTCGAACTCAACCTCAACGTCTTTTTTGCTAAAGCCAGCCAATGCTACTTCGATTGCATAGTTGTCTTTACCTGTCTTTCGGATGTTGTAGGGTGGATAATTTGATTGCATTGTCAAATTCCCATTTCCCAACATATTTTCAAATTGGTCGAACATGTCATCAAAACCAATTGAAAAAGGTCTAAGTGAGTTAAATATAGATAGATCCTTACTTGTCATAATATTCTCCTTTGTTAAGCAAGTTTATTTTTGTAAGCCCCATTAGGCGACTTACTAAATTTATATGGTAATTAATTTGTTTTTTTCAAGATTTAAAATGTACTAAATTTTTTTAGAAATCTTTAATGCAAATGCATAGTCAATAGCAATTTCTTCTATTGCCCCGTCTCTTCCAGATTTTCCACCATGACCAGCATTCATTTCGGTTTTTAAAAGAAGTAAATTATTATCTGTTTTATAGTCTCTAAGTTTTGCTGTGAACTTTGCAGGTTCATCAAATAAAACTCTATTATCACTCAAACTTGTTGTAATAAAAATATGTGGATAATCTATTTTTTTAATATTGTTGTAGGGCGCATATGAAAAAATATAATCAAAGTGTTCTTTATTCTCTTTTGCATTTCCAAATTCGTCAAATTCTCCCACAGTTAAAGGTAAAGAATGATCAAGATTTGTTGTTAAAGAATCTACAAAAGGAACAGCCATAATAATTCCTAAAAATAATTCAGGAGATTGATTGACAACAGCTCCCATTAATAATCCTCCAGCTGATCCACCCATTCCAATAATATTTCCTTTTGACGTATAATTCTTTTCAATCAAATATTTTGCTGCGTAAATATAATCTTCAAAAGTATTTTTTTTGTTGGTTAATTTTCCCTCTTTCCACCACTTCATACCTTTTTCCATACCACCTCTGATATGGGCTGTGGCCCAAATTATATCTCTATTGATAAGACTTAATCTTGTAGAGGAAAAACTTGGGGACATAGAATTTCCATAAGATCCATATCCATATAATAAAACATTTGCAGCCCCATCAATTTTTGTTTTTTTGTGTCTTGTGATTGTTAATGGAACCATTCTCCCATCATGAGATTTAAACTCAACTCTCTCAACAATATAATCATCTTTATTATGACCAGAGGGGATTTCTTGTTCTTTAACAAGTTCTTTAGATTTTTTTGCTAGATTATATTTAAATACTCTAGAAGGGGTTTTGGGTGATGAGTATCCTAAATAAACTTCATCAGTATTTCTATCTTTTTGAGTTAAGCTCACTCCTGGAACATAAACAGATTCATCAGAAAAAATTAATTCTTCTTCTATATTTGTAGAAATATTTTTAACAAATAATTTATCTAGTGCGTCTGATGTTTCACCACGAATAATCCAATTTTTAAGAAATGTTAATCCACCAATTAAAACCTCATCTTTTGCTGGAATATATGTTTTCCAATTTTGATTTTCTAAATTGTCACAAATATCGATTTTAAAGTCTTCAGCATTTTTATTTGTATGATTATAAAATTTACCATCCCATGAATTAACAGAATATAAAACACCTCTTTCTCTTTTGATAATAAGTTTTGGTGATGGATTTAATTCATCTGATTTAAAGTAATATTGCTCTGAGGTATTATGGTCAGAAGTATTTATAAAAAAATATTTTTCATCTGAGCTTTTCCCAATTCCCACTGTAAAAGCCTCACTTTTCTCCTCGAATATTAATTCATCTTTGCCATCAAAATCTCCTATTTTGTGCCTGTATATTGTTCTTGCTCTATGATTTTCATCAAGTTTAGAATAAAAAATATATTTATCATCTAAACTAAATGTTATTCCCCCTGATGTTTCTGTAATTTCTTTTGAAATTATTTTGTTAGTTTTTATATCTCTTAAATAAATTGTATAATATTCAGAACCCTTAAGATCTAAAGAGTAACCAAGATATTTATCATTATTGCTTACTTCTAAATCTCCAACCCCAAAATATTCAGTTTTAAGTTTTTCTTTTTCTTTATCTCCATTCCATATTTCCTCAATATTTTTTGAACCAATTTTTTTTCTAAGTTTTATAGAATAATTTCCTTTTGTTGTAGTTTTTGTCCAATACTCATATGTATGATCTTTATAAGGCAAAGACTCATCATCTAATTTTATTCTTCCTTTAATTTCTTCAAACAATTTTTTTTGAATATCTTTAGTATCCTTTAGGTGATAATCGGTATATGCATTTTCTTCTTCTAAATATTTTTTAACTTCCGAGTCTAGTTTTGATTTATCTTTTAGAACTTCTAAAATATTTTTTTGATGTATCCAGCTATAATTATCTTCCCACTCTATATTGTGACAAGATTTTATCTCTAGTTTTTTTTTAAGTTGTGGTACTTTCATTTTTATAGGAAATATATGAATATTATAATTTATACAGTATTAATTTTAGCAGGTTTATATTTTTTACTAAGATATTTAACTGGAGTTGCATCAAAAAAAATATCCAAGGGACTAAGAGTTTTATTATTTCTAATATTGGCTGTTTTTGCAGTATTATTTGCAATAGGTGGAAAAGTTTTATTAACTCTACCTCTCACGCTTGCAAGTTTAGCGCTTTTAAAATTAAAGGGTCTTTCCATTTTTCAATTAATTTCTCTATATAGATTAATCCAAACTTTAAGAAATTCTGGAAGATTTTCTTTTAACAATCAAAATCCCTCGAATTTAAGTACGATGTCAACTCAAGAAGCATATAGAATTTTAAATTTAAATCCTTCAAAAAACCTAACAAAAGAAGAAGTAAATAAAGCATACATTAAAATTCAAAAAAAAATACATCCAGATATTTCTCCAGAAACATCAAGACTGTCTTCTTTGGTAAATGAAGCAAAAGAAATTGTTTTAAGAGACATAGGTTAAATTATTTAATCTTTACTAAATTTAATTTTTATATAAATTTTAAGTATGAATAATATTAAAGGGATATACGCTGCATCAATGTCAGTATTAAATGAAAACCTGACATTAAATATTGATAAAACAATAGACCATGCAGAGATGGTTATTGACCAAGGTTGTCATGGTGCTGCAATCTTTGGAAGTACTGGGCAGGCACAACTTATTCCTATTTCAGAAAAAATTAATTTATTAAATAAACTTGCTACAAATAAATACAAAGATAAATATTTAATTGGAACTGGCCTTAATTCATTAGGAGATACAATAAATATAATGAGAGTAGCCAAATCATTAAATTTTGAAAAATTCTTAATTATGCCTCCTGCTTATTATTTGTATGGAGACAATGAAGTAATTGATTTTTATAGCAAAATCGTTGAGGCAATTCCTGAAAGTAAAATTATTCTTTATAATTTTGAAAAATTATGTGGATATAAATTTAGTGTAGAATGTGTCAAAGAACTTGTAAAACGATTTCCAAATCAAATAGTTGGAGTAAAAGATAGTTCTTATAATCTTTTTGAAAATTTAAAGTTAGACAATTTTTCTGTTATGCCTGGCTCTGAGTCAAAGTTGCTAAAAGGACTCGAGGTGGGTTGCTCGGGCATAATTACAGCTACTTGCAATGCTACAGCAGTATTGGCAAGAAAAGTTTATGATGATTTTAGCAATGGTACACCCCAAACAGTTAACGAAAAACTTTGTGAAGTTAGAGGGGAGTTTGAAAAGTATAATCTTATCTCTGGGCTTCATACTTTTTATAAAAAAAAGGAAAGTATATACGAAAATTTATTACCTCCTTTAAGAGTTTTAGACGCTAAAAGTGAAAAAGAACTGATTAACAATTTAGAAAAACTTAAGTTTTCAATTAAATCTTTAATGGCAGCATAAAATGCAATTAGCAAGATTCCTAAACAGTGTTTTTAAGAAAGATGGATTTATATTAGTTGATGCTAATTCTAAAAATTATATTATTGGAAATCCAAAAAGTAACAATCCTATTAAAGTTAAAATTTTAAACAAAAATCTTCATTATAAGCTGTTATTTCATCCAGATCTTTATTTTGGAGAAGCTTATACGGATGGTGATATAGTTATTGAAAATGGAAGTCTTACTGATTTTCTAGATTTATCATTAATGAATTTTGGAAGAGGGGATTTAAATTTTTTTAGTTATTTAATCAATAGATTGAGGGGTTCTTATAGATACTTAACTAATTTTAATTTTATTAAAAAATCAAAAATGAATGTTTCGCATCACTACGATATCTCAGATGATCTTTATGACTTGTTTCTAGATCCTAAAAGACAATACTCTTGTGCTTATTTTAAAAGCGAGACCGATAGTTTAGAAACTGCACAAAACAACAAAATTCAACATATAATTAAAAAATTAAATATAAAACCAAATCAAAAGGTCTTAGATATAGGATGTGGATGGGGTTCACTAGCAATAGATATTGCTAAAAGTGCAAATTGTGAAGTTACAGGAATAACACTCTCAGAAAACCAATTTAATTATTGCAAAAAAAAAGCTAGGGAACTTAATTTAGAAAATCAATTAAATTTTAAATTAATGGATTATCGAGAACTTAATGAAAAGTTTGACAGAATAGTTAGTGTTGGAATGTTTGAACATGTTGGTAGAAAATTTTATAAAAAATTTTTTTCACAAGTTGAAAAATTATTAAAAGATGATGGAGTATCTTTAATTCATACTATTGGATCTGTAAATCCACCAAGGGATCCACACCCTTGGATTACTAAGTATATATTCCCAGGTGGTTACACTCCAAGCTTGAGTGAAGTTACAACACCAATAGAAAAAGCAGGTTTAATCGTTGCAGATATTGAGGTTTTGAGGATGCATTATTCGCATACCCTAAGACATTGGAAAGAAAATTGCCTTAAAAATAAAGAGAAAATAATTCAAATGTTTGACGAAAGATTTTTCAGAATGTGGGAATTTTATCTTGCTGGTTGTGAGATGGCATTTAAATGGGGTGATCAAGTTGTATATCAATTTCAATTAACAAAAGATTATTCATCAACTCCAGTTACAAGAGACTATATTTATCAATAAATTATTGATAGATATTAATTTCCTTATAATGAAAAAAAAGAAAAAAAAGTTAAAAAAAAACGTTTCTAAAAACAAAAATAAACGAAAAACTAAAAAAACTTTTAAAAAATCAAAAAAAAGAAATGTAAAAAAAACAAAAGTTAAACGGAAAAAAACTCCAAAAAAAAGTAAAATTAAAAAAACAAAAAAAGTAATAAAAAAATTTAAATCAATTAAACCAAAGCAAACAGGTTTTCTTTTAAAGTTAATAAATTTTCAAAATTCTTTAAAACCCGAAATAAAGTTTAAAATAAATTTAGGTTTTGAAAAATATATTCAAGCATTTTTTGACAAAATAGCAGATACAATTTCTCAATACAGAGTGCTTAAAAAGGATGAAGCAAGAAGGTTAAAATTAGAAAAACAAGAAAAAGAGAGATTAGAAAAGATTGAAATTGCAAAAGAAAAACAAAAAGAGGCTGAATTAAAGGTCAAATTAAAAGAACAGGCTCTAAAAGATGAAATTAGGTTAGAAAAACAAAGAACAAAAGAAATAAAATTATTTTTAAGAAAAGAACAAGCTCTTTTAAGAATTGAACAAGCTGAAAAACAAAAGCAATTTTTACAACAATTAAAATTAGATAAGCAAATTGAGAAATTTAGAGTTAGAGAAGTAAAAGAATTAGAAAAATTAGAAAAAATTTCCTTAAGAGAAAAGAGAGAGGATTATGCCGGCTTACAACAAAGAATAGAAAAACTAAAAGAAAAATATCGAATTATTAGAGATCAAAAAATTAGGGAAAGAGTAGAGGCTTTAGGAGTAAAAATTCAAGGAGACGAAGATAGAGAAACACTTCTACAAAAAGAAAAAGAATATACTTTAGCTAGACAAAAAATTGAGTTTGCTCTCGAAAGTTTTTACAGAAGTGCTAGTAGCTTAGTATTTCAATTAAACAAAAGACACATAACAAGGCATATGTCTATCTTCAGATGTATAGACAGAAGGTTCGAAACTGGAGAAATATTTGTTAAGTGGGATGAAGCTTCAGATGATGAATGGCTTTTGTTAATTTATATAAAAAATAATTCACCTGATGAAGGAATAGTTATTGAAGATAAAACTAACCCAGAAAAAAATATTTCTCATGAATTTAAAAATAATGAAATATTTAAGGCTTCAGATACTATGGTTGACGCACTTACTCAATTAATCGGAAGAAAAAGAGCCAAAAATATCAATTAAATTATCTTAAATTATTAAGTATCATTTAAAATGTTATTTTCATCTGCATTAATGATAATTTTATATTTAGTATTTAGATATGTTCTTGCATGGATAAGATATTTTAACAGTCTTGACTCTAGATTAGGCCAATCAACATGGCGATGGAGCTATGATTATCCAGTTATAGGTGAAAGAGATATCTCAGATCTTGATGATAAAACTTTCGTTAGACTGAGAAGAAAAAGAAATAGAGTTATAACTCTAATGTACTCAATTTTATTAATTATGTTCTTGTTATCTATGTCTTTACTCAGTGAATTTTTAATATTTTTCTTAACTTAGTTTTTAAGTTGTTTTTTATTTTTTAAATATAAAAAAAAGGCAATCATTTCATACACATATTTAAAGATTGTGAAAATTATTGGTAGTTTAAAAAATTTATATAAAAATTTATATTTTGGAATTTTTTTCCAAACATAAAGAAATGCCTCTGCGCCCTGAATAATTTTTCCGTTTTCTTTAACATGTAATCTTCTTAACAATTCTTTATCATTTCTTGATGTTTCTTTTTCAGCATCTGAATTATTAGTTATATCTATCCAGTCAATATCTTTGATATTTTCTTTTTTATATAAGTTAATTTCTGATCTACAGATTTTACAAGAATTATTAAAATATACTTTCATTTAATTATAATTAACTTTAAGTAAGAAATTGTACATGCGTAAAATGATCAGTTGAAAATAATCAACAAACTACTATTTAAGGTGTATGAGTAATTTTTTTAATAAATCAGATTTAACAAGACAAGATGCAGATAAATTAGTGTCTGAAACACTCAACAATTGTGATGATGGCGAACTTTATTTAGAGGAGTCTAAATCAGAGTCAATTTTGCTAGATGATAACAAAATAAAAAGCTCAAACTACAGCTCTGATCTGGGATTTGGTTTTAGGGCTATTTCAAACGAGGTTGTTGCTTATTCGTATTCAAATGAAATATCAAAAGATTCATTAAAAAATTCATCAGAAAATCTTAAATCAACTCTAAAATCAATTAAAGGCACATACAATCATGAAATTCCAAAATCTAATAAAAAATTTTATAAAGATGTTAATCCAATTGAACAAAAAACTTTAGATTCAAAATTAGAAGTCTTAAATAAAGTAAATGAATTTTTAAGAAAAAAAGATGAATCAGTAAAACAAGTGACAGCTAGTTTTGCTGGTGAACAAAAATCAATAGAGATAATTCGATCAGGTGGAGAGTCGCTTACTGATATACGTCCATTAATTAGATTTAATGTGTCTGTGATGTTAGAAAAAAATGGAAGAAAAGAAACAGGTGTATATGGAATTGGTGGTAGACAATCTTATGATGACTATTTAAAAAATGATAACTGGAAAAATGTTTGTGAAGAGGCTTTTAGAATAGCATCAGTAAATTTAGAAAGTAAACCAGCACCTGCTGGTGAGATGAAAGTAGTTTTAGGACCCGGTTGGCCAGCTATATTAATTCATGAAGCAATTGGTCATGGTCTTGAAGGAGATTTTAATAGAAAAAAAACATCAGCATTTCATAATCTTATGGGTGAAAAAGTTGCAAGTGAGGGAGTAACAATTGTTGATGACGGTACGATAGATAATAGAAGAGGTAGTTTAACAATTGATGATGAGGGAACACCAACTGAGCGAACAGTTTTAATTGAAAATGGTATTCTTAAAAATTTTATGCAAGACAGGCATAATGCAAGATTAATGAATACAAGATCTACTGGATCTGGAAGAAGAGAAAATTATAGACATATCGTGTTACCAAGAATGAGAAATACAATGATGTTAAGTGGCAATCAAACTCAAGATGAAATGATCAAATCTGTTGATAAAGGAATTTTTGCAGTAAGTTTTGGGGGCGGCCAGGTTGATATTACATCTGGAAAATTTGTATTTAATTGTACTGAAGCTTACGAAATAAATAATGGTCAAATCGGATCTCCAATTAAAGGAGCAACACTAATTGGTGACGGACCATCAATACTTAAAGAAGTATCGATGGTAGGAAATGACATGATGTTAGATCCAGGCATAGGAACTTGTGGAAAAGCAGGACAAGGAGTTCCCGTTGGAGTCGCTCAACCTTCAATTTTAATTGATAAAATGACAGTTGGTGGAACAAAACTTTAAAGTATTATGGTTAAGGATCAAGAATTTCTAAAATTGAAAGCTTCATATTGTCTGGATTTGGCAAAAAAAATGGGAGCAACAGATGCAAGTGTTACAGTTGGTCACTCAATTTCAGAAACAGTTAATTTTAGAAATAAATCCCTAGAAGCCTCAGATAGATCAGATGGATTGGCATTAAGTATAGAAACTTATTTAGGTAAAAGAAGATCTTCAATTTCATCATCAAATTTACTAGATGAAAATATAAAAACTTTAATTGAAAAGTGTTTTGAAACAACAAAAATTACACCAGAAGACGAATTTAATTCTTTACCTGATAAAAATTTATTAGCCAAACAAATTAGTAACCTTAATTTGTATGATGAAACAAGATTCGAAAACGATAAAAAAATAAAATATTTAAAAGATTTAGAGGAGGCTGCTTCATCAGATAATCAAATTATAAATACAGAATCTAGTTTTACTGAAAATAAATCAAATTTTATATTAGCTAATAGTGACGGTTTTTGTGACGGTTATAAAACTTCTTCTTTTACTACTTCTTGCGTAACAGTTGCAAAAGATGAAAATAGCATGGAAAGAGACTATGAATTTTCTAGCAAACGTCATTTGTCTGATATTAAGCAAGCATCAGATCTTGGAAATAAAGCTGCCGAGCAAACTATCAGAAAATTGAGCCCTAACAAAATTGGAAGCGACAAGATAAGCATAATTTTTGATAAAAGAATTTCAAAAGGAATGTTAAGTGTTTTTGCAAGCGCAATATCTGCATCTGCAATTGCAAGAGGTACTTCATTTTTAAAGGATAAAATTGATCAACAGGTTTTTGCCAATTCGATAAATGTAATAGATAAACCAGATAGAATTAAAGGAATGGGTTCTCAAAATTTTGATTCAGAGGGCGTAAACTCTAATACATTACGACTTATAGAGAATGGAATACTTAAAAATTACCTTGTCGACACTTACAATGGAAAAAAATTAAATTTACAATCAAATGGAAGAAGCGGCGGAACTACTAATTTATATTTTGAAAATGGAAATATAAGCTACGAAGATCTTCTAAAAAAAAATTCAAAAAGTCTTTATATTACCGAAACTATTGGTCACGGATCTAATCTTGTAACAGGAGATTATTCAGTAGGGGCGACTGGTTTTTTGGTTGAAGATGGAGAATTTAAATATCCTGTCAATGAAATAACAATTGCTGGTAATTTTAAGGATATGTTTAAAAATATAACTTTAGCTAATGATTTAGAATTCGAATATTCAGTCAATTCACCAACTATGATGATAGAAGGTATGACTGTTGCAGGAAAATGAGCAGTTATTGCGTAATTGGCTCTGGAATTTCAGGAGCGACAATAGCTAATCTTTTAAGCAAAGAAAATTCTGTACATATTTATGATAAAGCTCGAGGTCCAGGTGGCAGATCTTCCTTTAAAAGATTAAACAAGTCAAAAGGATTTGACCATGGTGCTCAATATATTTCTCCAAAATCAATCCAATTTAAGAAATTTATTATAAATTTACGTAATAAAAAAATTCTAAAAAAATGGAGCGGCAAACATATTTTTTTAAACAAATTAAAAAAAGAAAATAAAAATCATATTAAAATAATTGGTTGCAAAGGTAATAATGATATCAGCAAACATTTGATAAAGAATATAAAATGTAATTTTCAAAGTGAGTTAGAGAAGATTAAATTTATAAATAATAAATGGAAATTAGATTTTAAGAACAACCAAATAAAATATTATGATAAATTAATATTAACTTGTCCTTTTCCACAGTTAAAAAAATTGTCAAAAAAATATATTAAAGTTCCGTTTATAAAACAAAAAATTAAAATGGATGCAAATATTACAGTTATGATTGAAACAAAAAAAACTAATAAAAATGTATCCAGTTATTTATTTAACGATAAAATTTTAGGATGGGCTGCTAAAGAAAACAGTAAAAAAAGATTTAAAAGTAATAATGATTTATGGACTTTGCAGAGCACAAATTCATGGGCAAATAAAAAAATCAACAAAAATCGGGAAAACAAGCAAAAAAATTCAAAGGTATTAATTGATAAATTTTTTAAACTCACTGGAATTAAAAAAACAAAAATATTAAACTCTTTAAATCATGGCTGGAAATATTCTTCAAATTCCAGACCATTGAGATTGAAAAGTTATTGGAATACTAAATTAAATTTAGGGGTGTGTGCAGATTGGTTTGTGGGCCCTAGAGTAGAGGCTGGATGGATAAGTGCAAACGATCTTTATAAAAAAATAAATAAATAAATAAATTTATTCAAGATTTTTTAAACGATATTCCCAATTTCCCATTCTTTCATATGTAATTTTGACAATCACTGAAGTTTTTTTATCAAGCCAAATGTCAAAATTTAATTTTTTATCTTCAGGAAGAGACATATCTTTAGATGTGAGTTTGAAATGATCTGTTTCGTATTGTTTTCCATTAATTGATATATTTTCCTTGCCAATAAAAGTAACTATTTGTTCTTTTATACTTCCAGAAATAGGACTTATTTGGCTTTCTGCTTGTAAAATTTTATGACTCCACCAATTTCCAATAATATTTTTTAAAGAAGCTTCACCTGAATATGAGGACCCTTTGATGTCAAACTTTTTATTATTTTTATCTAATTTTAAATTTACAAATTTTTCTTTTTTATTTTGTAGTGTCTTTGATTGAAAGGATATTAAATTATCTTTTAAATAAATTTCTTCCCCATTTCCCTCTACTTTAAATATTGTTGCAGATAGTAATTTTACCTCAAATTTATACTGATTTTTTACTATCGTTTTTTCACCATCTCTTTTAAAAAAATAATTATTATAACCAATTACTTCATTATTTCTTAAGATCTCCATTTCTATTTTGTCAAATTTGTTATAATGACCTATATGAGCTAAAGAAACTGATGAGAAAAATACAACAAGTAAAATAACTGCAAAGTTTTTCATTTACTGGTTACAATATTAGAATTTTTCATTAATAGATATAGCTTATTATAACTATGTTTTTAAAAATAAAAAAAATTCCAAAAGTAAAATGGAGCTCAGAAAAACCATTTAATTTTAAACCAAAGTTTTCAACATTTTTTTTCTTATGTTTTGGTTTATCATTATTTGGATTAGGCGAAGGATTATTAATTGTTTCATTCACGGGAGCATCTCCTTGGAGTGTTTTAGCACAAGGTATTTCTTTAAATGTTAATTTAAGTATTGGAACTATCACATTATTAATAAGTATTTCTGTTTTAATTTTATGGATACCCCTTGGACAAAAACCAGGGATGGGTACAATATTTAATGCAATCATAATTGCAATTATGATTGATCTTTGTATTAAGTATGTTCCGACACCATCAAATTATATTTATCAATTTATTATGGCAGTGATTTCTGTAATAATGGTTGGGATAGGTGGGGGTATTTATTTGGTATCAAATTTAGGAGCCGGTCCTAGAGACGGACTTATGATAGGATTACAAAAAATAACTAACTTTCCTATCGCTGTTGTAAGAGCAACATTGGAAATTTCAGTTGTTAGCATTGGATGGTATTTAGGAGGAACAGTTGGGGTCGGAACCTTACTGTTTGCATTTGGAATAGGCCCTTGTGTTGCTCTAGGACTTTATTTAGTTGATAAAATTTTTGATTAAGCAGCAGCTATAGCTTTTTCGTTCTTCTTTCTTTCATGGGGATCTAAAATAGCTTTACGTAATCTGCACGAATCTGGAGTAATTTCTAATGCCTCATCAGTATTAAGCATACTTAATTGTTCAGCAATAGACATTGTTCTGACAGGTGTAAGCACAACATTTTCATCAGTACCTTGAGTTCTCATATTTGTTAGCTTTTTACCTTTCATAACATTGATTATCATGTCACCTGGTTTAGGTGAAAGACCAACTATCATTCCAGGATAAACAGCATCATTATGAGTAACAAACATCTCTCCTCTTGCTTGAAGGTTAAATATAGCGAATGCAACAGCTTTTCCTTGTTCCATAGAGATTAATGCTCCGTTTCTTCGACCTTCCATTTCTCCTTCAAAAGGACCATAACTATGGAATATTCTATTTATAACACCATTTCCTTTAGTAAGTGTAAGAAATCTGCTTGTGTAGCCCATTAACCCTCTAGTAGGCGCATGAAAAATTAATCTTTTTTTATTGGTTCCAGTATCTTTTAATTCTATAAGTTTACCTTTTCTTCTGTTCATTGAATCAATTACTTTTGATGAATGTTCTTCATCGAGGTCCATGGTAATTTCTTCAATTGGTTCAAGTTTATTTCCACTTTCATCAGTTTTGTATAATACTTTTGGAGGACTAACTGTCATTTCAAAACCTTCTCTTCTCATTTGAGTTAAAAGAATTTCTAACATTAACTCACCTCTACCACTCACAACAAAAGAGTCTTTTCCCTCGTTTTCGGAAAATGTAATTCCAACGTTATTCTGGGATTCTTGAACTAATCTATCTCTTATTTGTGTGCTGGTTAGTTTTTTACCTTCAGTTCCTGCTAAAGGTGAAGTATTTACAGTAATTGTAATTGACATTGTAGGAGGATCTATCGGAGTTGCAGGGATAGGCTCATTAACCTCTAGGTCACATATAGTATCAGCAACATTTGCTTTTTCTAACCCAGCAACAACTACAATATCCCCAGCTTCACCAACATCTATTGGAACTTTTTTAGTTCCTTCATATCTAAAAATTTTAGTTAATTTTCCTTCATCAACTTTATGGCCGTTTAAATTAATTGCTTTTATAGATTGATTAGCTTTCGCAGACCCCTGTGTAATTCTTCCGACCAGACTTCTTCCTAAAAAACTGTCTGCATAAAGTAGCGTTGACAACATTGCAAAAGGTTTAGTTTTGTCTAGTTCAGCAGGTTTTACATGATCAATAATTAAATCTAATAAAGGATTTAAATTTTCTCTTGGACCATCAATTTCATGATCTGCCCAACCCGATCTTCCACTTGCATATAGAACTGGAAAATCTAATTGTTCTTCATTTGCATCTAAGCTAACAAATAAATCAAATGTTTCATCTAAAACTTCATTAGCTCTTTGATCGGCTTTATCTAATTTGTTAATAACAACAATTGGTTTCAATCCTTGTTTAAGTGCTTTGGATAATACAAATTTTGTTTGAGGCATAACACCTTCCGCAGAGTCAATTAATAACAAGGCTCCATCTGCCATACTTAATACTCTTTCAACTTCAGCAGCAAAATCTCTGTGGCCTGGAGTATCGATTATATTTATTCTTGAATTGTTCCAATTTATTGAAGCAGGTTTTGCTAAAATTGTAATTCCTCTTTCTTTTTCGAGCTCACCCGAGTCCATTAATCTTTCATCGACCACTTCATTATCTCTAAATGAACCGCTCTGTTTCATTAAATTATCAATCAGAGTAGTTTTGCCATGGTCAACATGGGCTATGATCGTGATGTTTCTTATATTATTGCTCATAAATTCTGGCTCTTATACATATTTAAAAGGATATTAAAACTTAAAAAAACTCATAACTGGCTTGAATAATTTTCAAAATTCAGGATTAATTTGTCTTTTTTTGTTTATCTTTTTTCAGTTTTCTTTTTTCTTTAAAGCTCAATTTAGGTTTTTTTTTAACACTAGAGTCTTTAAATGATTTACCACTATATCTTTTTGACATGATTAAACTTCATATAAAAAAAAGGCCATCTTAAGATGGCCTTTTAAATTTTGTTTTAGAAAATGAGGGATTACATACCCATTCCACCCATTCCTCCCATGCCGCCCATACCACCAGGCATTCCACCAGGCATTCCGCCGGCAGCATCTTTTTCCTCTGGTTTGTCAGCGATCATTGCTTCTGTAGTTACTAATAATCCAGCAATTGAAGCAGCATCTTGTAGAGCAGTTCTTACAACTTTAACTGGATCGATGATACCTTTTGCAAACATATCACAATACTCTTCACTTTGAGCATCATAACCATGAGTTTTTTTCTTTTGCTCCAATAATTTACCAACTACAACCGAACCATCTACACCAGCATTTTTGGTAATTTGTCTAATAGGAGACTCCAATGCTTTTCTTACAAGATCCACACCTGCTTTTTGATCATCACCTTTTGCTTTAACTTTATCAAGTTCTTGTGCAGCATAAAGAAGAGCACAACCACCACCTGTCACAATACCTTCTTCAACAGCAGCTCTAGTTGCATTTAAAGCATCCTCAACTCTATCTTTTCTTTCTTTAACTTCAACTTCAGTTGCACCACCAACCTTGATAACCGCAACTCCACCAGCTAACTTAGCCAGTCTCTCTTGAAGTTTTTCTCTATCATAATCAGAAGTAGTTTCTTCAACTTGTTGTTTGATAGATGCACATCTTGCTTCAATGTCAGATTTTTTACCACTTCCATTTACAATAGTACTATTATCTTTATCAACTTTTATCTTTTTACAAGATCCAAGATCATCAAGTTTAACATTTTCGAGTTTGATACCTAAGTCTTCAGATATAACCTGACCTCCTGTTAAAATAGCAATATCTTCAAGCATAGCTTTTCTTCTATCACCAAATCCTGGAGCTTTAACAGCTACAACCTTTAAACCACCTCTTAGTTTGTTTACAACTAAAGTAGCTAAAGCTTCACCTTCAACATCCTCAGAAATAATCATTAATGGTCTACCAGCTTGAACAACAGCTTCTAAAAGAGGTACCATTGGCTGTAAATTAGTTAATTTTTTTTCATGTAATAAAATAAAAGGATTTTCTAATTCCGTAGTCATTTTATCACTATTAGTAATAAAATATGGTGATAGATAACCTCTATCAAACTGCATACCTTCAACTACATCTAATTCTGTTTCGATACCTTTGTTTTCTTCAACAGTAATTACCCCTTCATTTCCAACTTTTTGCATTGCTTTTGCAATCATCGTTCCAATTTCTTTGTCACCATTTGCAGAAATTGTTCCTACTTGAGCAATCTCATCACTGTCTTTTACTTTTTTTGCAGATGCAACCAGGCTTTCTTTTACTGTTTCTACAGCAGCATCAATTCCTCTTTTCACGTCCATTGGATTCATGCCGGCAGTTACATACTTCACACCTTCTTTGACAATTGCTTGAGCAAGTATAGTTGCAGTAGTAGTTCCATCACCAGCTTCATCGTTAGTTTTGCTAGCAACTTCTTTAACCATTTGTGCTCCCATATTTTCAAACTTATCTTCAAGGTCTATTTCTTTAGCCACTGAAACACCATCTTTAGTAATTCTAGGTGCACCATAAGATTTATCCATTACTACATTTCTTCCTTTTGGTCCTAAAGTTACTTTAACAGTGTCAGCTAAGATATTTACACCTCTAATCATTGCTGCTCTTGCTTCAGCATCAAATTTAACAACTTTTGCCATTATATTTCTCCTTTAAATTAAATTACTTAGTTGTAATACCCATAATGTCTGACTCTTTCATTATGCTGTATTCTTTACCATCAATTTTGACTTCAGTTCCTGACCATTTGCCAAATAAAACTTTATCACCAACTTTAACGTCCATTGGAATTATTTTTCCATCTTCAGTTTTTGCTCCACCACCAATGGCAACCACTTTACCTTCTTGAGGTTTTTCTTGAGCTGTGTCAGGGATAATTATACCTCCAGCAGTTTTTTCACTACTGTCTAAAACTTCGATTAAAACTCTGTCATGTAACGGTTTAAATTTCATAAATTCTCCTTAATAAATCTTTATAAATATGTGCTTCATATAGATATTTCACAGCCTATTTCAAGATCAGAAAGTATGTGAGGATATTAATATTTTTAGTAAATTCGGGATTTTATGGTTTATACCTTAAAATATGACCAAAAATTTAGATTTAAATGGCTTACAATCGATTGCTGATAATTATGATCTTTTTTATATAGACTTATGGGGTGTCGTTCATAATGGGGTTAATCTTCATGAAAAAGCAATAGCTGTTTTAAATGAACTTTTAAAAAAAAAGAAAATGCTAGTACTTTTAACAAATGCCCCACGACCAAATAAAACTGTTCAAAATTTTTTAGAAAAGATGGGTATGGATAAAGTACTCAGAGATCAAGTATTTACATCAGGAGAGGCAGCATTGAATTATTTGAAAAAATCTTACTTATCAAAAAAGTTTTACCACATAGGTCCACCTAGAGATTTTGATTTATTTTATTTATTTAAGAAAAATAAGTGTGAAGATATTAGTGATAGTGAATATTTATTGTGTACAGGGTTATTTGATGATCATGATGAGGATTTAAAATTTTACAAAGATTTACTTGAAAAACATATTACTAAAAAAATGATTTGCACAAATCCAGATTTAATCGTTGATCGTGGTGAAGTTAGAGAGTTGTGCGCAGGTTCTGTCGCAATGGTTTTTGAAAAAATGGGTGGAGAAGTAGTATATTTTGGAAAACCACATCCAGAGGTTTATAATCAGTCAACTGACAATAAAAATAAAAAAATATTAGCAATTGGTGATAATTTAAATACTGATATCAAAGGTGCAAATCTTTTAAATTATGATTCTTTATTAATTAGTAACGGAATACATAGAAATGAAATAAAAAATAAAGGTATCCAAGACGTTTCAAAAGAGTATGAAGCGATAGTTAATTTTATTCAATCAGATTTAAAATGGTAAAACCTTATACAAATTTTAATATTCAAAAAAAACACAAAGGATCAATTATTCTAATAGGTAATTTTGATGGTTTACATTTAGGACATCAAAAATTATTTCGATTGGCACAGTCATATAAGAAAAAATATAATTTAAAGATTGGTGTAGTAAATTTTGATCCAATGCCAAAAATGTTTTTTAATAAAAAATTAAAAAATTTTCGACTTTCTAATATTGATCAAAAAATTAAATTACTTAGTAATTTAAAAGTAGATTTTGTTATTACAAAAAAATTTGATAAAAAATTTTCAAAAACTAAAGCACTAAACTTTATTTCTCAAATTTTAAATAAAAAATTAAGTACTAAATTTATTTTTGTTAGCAATAATTTTAGATTTGGAAATAAAAGAGAAGGAAATGTTAATTTATTAAAAAAATATGAACAATTGTTTAATTATAAAGTTGTTAAACCTGAGCCATTAATTAAAAGTAATAAGATCGTATCATCATCTCTAATAAGAAATCTTTTAGAAAAGGGTCTATTGGACAAAGCTAATAATCTTTTAAAAAGAAACTGGACGATACAAGGAGTGGTTAAAAAGGGCAGACAAGTAGGAAAAAGAATTGGTTTCCCAACCTGCAATATAGACATTCAAGATTATGTTTTGGCAAAACCAGGAGTTTATGCCGTCAAGGTTTTGAGAAAAAATAGTGATAAATATCTTAAAGGAATTGCTAATCTTGGATACAGACCAACATTTAATCAAAAAAAAATATTATTAGAAGTTCATTTATTTAATTTTTCTGGAAATCTTTATAATAAACTTTTATCAGTAGAGTTTTTAAAGTTTATAAGGAAAGAAAAAAAATTTAATAATGTTAATGAATTAAGAGCTCAAATTAAAAAAGATTTAAATATTGCAAAAAGTACTAGATGACTAAATCACAAATAAATCTTCCAAAAACTGCTTTTTCCATGAAAGCTAACTTGCCTACTAGAGAACCAGAAATTCTTGAATATTGGAAAAAAATAAATCTTTACGATGAATTAAGAAATGAAAGCAAAGGGAGAGAAAAATTCGTCCTACATGATGGTCCCCCTTATGCAAACGGAAATATACACATGGGTACAGCTCTTAATAAAATTCTTAAAGATATAATTGTTAAATTTCATCAAATGGACGGAAAAGATAGTATTTACGTGCCAGGCTGGGATTGTCATGGTTTACCAATTGAATGGAAAATTGAGGAACAGTATAAAAAAAATAAAAAAAACAAAAACGAAGTTCCAATAGTTGAGTTTAGAAAAGAGTGTAGATCATTTGCAGAAAAATGGATTGAAGTTCATAAATCTCAATTTAAACGTCTTGGTGTTGTTGGGGATTGGGAAAACTATTACTCAACAATGAGTTTTAATGCGGAAGCTCAGATAGTTAGGGAGCTTGGTAAATTTTTAAAAGAGGGAAGTTTATATAAAGGTTTTAAACCCGTGTTATGGTCTACAGTTGAAAAAACAGCGCTTGCAGATGCTGAGGTAGAATATCAAGATCATAAATCAGATACAATCTATACATCTTTCAAAGTAAAATCCTCAGATTTAAGGGAATTAAATAATTGCGAAATTATAATTTGGACAACAACCCCATGGACAATACCAGCCAATAAAGCTTTAGCATTTAACGAAACTCTAGATTATGTAATACTAGAAATAAATGATGAAGGTGATTTTAAAAATAAAAAAATAGTTATTGCAGATGCTCTGACTGAAACAGTTGTTAAAGAGTGTGAATTAAAAAATTACAAAAAAATTTATACTTTTAAAGGTAAAGAATTTAATAACACGATTTGTAGTCACCCATTTTTAAATCTTGGTTATGATTATGATATCCCAATGCTCGAGGCAAGATTTGTAACAACTGAGCAAGGAACTGGAATAGTTCACTGTGCACCAAGTCATGGACCTGATGACTTTAATCTTTGTTTGAATAACGGTATTAAGGCTATTGAAACAGTTGATGGAGATGGAAAATATACAAACAATGTGAAATTGTTCGAAGGAATTCATATTTTTAGAGCAAATCCAATTGTAATTGAAAAACTTAGAGAACAAAAAAATTTATTATTTAATGGTGAGTTAATTCATTCTTATCCACATTCATGGAGGTCTAAGGCTCCCCTTGTTCATAGGGCTACACCACAATGGTTTATTTCAATGGAAAGTCATAAATTAAGAGATAAAGCATTAAAGGCTATTGATGAAACCATTTTTTATCCAAGTAAAGGTAAAGAAAGATTAAAATCAATGATTGAAACAAGACCCGATTGGTGTGTTTCAAGACAAAGAGTTTGGGGTGTGCCTCTTCCAATTTTTGTAAATAAAAAAACAAAAAAAATTTTAGTTGATGATGAAGTCACAGAAAATATTGCTTCGATTTATGAAAAAGAGGGCTCTGATTGTTGGTTTTCAGACGATCCTCAGAGATTTTTAGGCACCAAATATAAAGCTGAAGAATATGAAAAATTAAGCGATATAGTTGAAGTTTGGTTTGATAGTGGTTCTACTCACTCATTTGTTTTAGAAAGAAGAGATGATTTAAAATGGCCAGCATCAATGTATTTAGAAGGATCAGATCAGCACAGAGGTTGGTTTCACTCTTCATTGTTAGAATCTTGTGGAACAAGAGGAAGAGCACCATTTGAATCAATTTTATCTCATGGATTTGTTGTAGATGGTAAAGGCTTAAAAATGTCTAAATCTTTAGGGAATGTAATTGCACCCGAAGATATATTGAAAAAATATGGTGCTGATATTTTAAGAATTTGGGTAGCATCATCAAATTATGCTGAGGACTTAAGAATAGATTACTCCATTTTAGATCAACACGCAGAGTCTTATAGAAAAATTAGAAATACTTTTAGATATTTATTAGGAAATATTAATGATAAATATGAAACAATTAATTTTGATAAGCTAGATGTAGATAGTTTACCTGAGTTAGAACAGTTAATGCTTCATAAAATTTATAATCTAAATGATAATTTTAAAAAATATTTTCAAAATTATGATTTTCATAATTTATACAAAGAATTATTAAATTTTTGCACTGTTGATTTATCTGCTTTTTATTTTGATATTAGAAAAGATAATCTTTATTGTGATCCTTTAGACACAGAAAAAAGAAAATCAACAATTTTACTTTTAAATATTATTTTAAATGCTCTACTGAAATGGTTTGCACCCATACTATCTTTTACAACGGAGGAAATTTTTAAATTATTATTTAAAGACCAAAAAAGTATTCACCTTGAAAAATTTTTAGAATTTCCTGATAAATTTAAAAATGAAAAGCTCAGTAATAAATGGATTGAATTAGTAAAAATCAGAAATATTTGCAACATAAGTATTGAAGAAAAAAGAGCTAGTAAAGAAATAGGATCAAGCCTAGAGGCAGATTTAAAAATACAACTAAATCAAAATTTAAAGAGTCTTACAGAAAATACAGATTTTTCAGAACTTTGTATCACCTCAAGTGCTGAAGTTAGTTATAAAGATGATATCGAGACAACAGCAATTACTAGCAAGGCAAATGGATCGAAGTGTTCTATTTGTTGGAAGATTAAAGAATCAGCTTGTGATAGAGCTAATTGTGCTGTGAATTAAGCATGATAAAAAAAAACTTTTTTATTGCTTCGTCTTTTGTTTTGCTGATTTTTTTACTTGATAGAGTTTCTAAAATTTATGTAATTTATCTAGATAAAGAATTCTTTGGATCTGAAATATTATCTTCAAAATTTTTGAATATACGTTTAATTTTCAATGAAGGAATTGCATTTGGCCTATTTTCTTTTGATGACAAAATGCTTTACCATATTTTAACAATCTTAATTTTAATAGTAATTATAGCTTTAATATTTATGACTTTAGGAAGTCAAGGTGCAAAAAAATATTCTCTCTTAATGATTTTAGGAGGAGCATTGGGGAATGTTTTTGATAGATTATTTTATAGAGCTGTTCCAGACTTTTTAGATTTTCATGTTGGAAACTATCATTGGTTTATTTTCAATGTAGCAGATATATTTATTACTTTAGGTGTTATTTTTATGATAATATTAGAGTTTATTGGAAATAATGATAAAAATAATTATGAAATATCTTAGATTACTTATTTTAATCAAGTTAACATTACTAATTTATTCTTGTGGAACCATTAAAGAAGGTTTTACAAACCAAAAAAAAAATAGTAGTGACGAATTTTTAGTCGAAAAAAAATCTCCTCTAATTATGCCACCGAATTTTGATGAGTTGCCATTACCTGGTTCAGAAAAAGATAAATCTAATTCAAATGATAATAAAATTAAATCTTTGGTTTCAAATAATGAGGATATAAATAAAAAATCAAAAGATATAAATCAAAGTTTTGAGGAGTCTATAGTTGAAAAAATTAAAAAAAATTAATGTTAACATCACGTATAAGTTTTAAAAATTTTAAGAAAAAAAAATCTTCTATCAATATTAAAAAAAAACTTAAATCTATTATTAATGAAAAAAATCAGATTATTTTATCATTGGGAAAAAATTATAAGTACAGTTTTGAAAAAAAAAAAATTAAAATTTATAAAAAGTTTAATGATTTTAGAGTAATTGGCATGGGTGGTTCAACTTTGGGAACCCAAACGATATATGAGTTTTTAAATCATAAAATCAAGAAAAAATTTTTTTTTATTGATAACCTTCAAAATAAACAAAAAAAATTACAAAATAAAAAATATTTAAATTTAATTGTATCGAAATCTGGGAATACAATAGAAACAATCGTAAATTCCAATATTTTAATTAAAAATAATGATAAAAATATTTTTATTACAGAGAATAAACAAAATTATCTTTATAATTTAGCACAAAAATTAAAGGCTGAAGTTATTCATCACAATAACTTTATTGGAGGTAGATATTCTGTTTTATCAGAGGTTGGAATGTTGCCAGCTGAATTGATGGGCTTAAAATCAAATAATTTCAAACAATTTAATTCATTAATCAAAAATAAAAAATTTCTAAATTCACTTATTAATAATGTCAGTTCGATACTTTATTTTATTAAAAAAAAAAAATTTAATTCAATAATAATTAATTATGATGAAAAATCAGATAGTTTGTTTAAATGGTATCAGCAATTAGTAGCAGAAAGTTTGGGAAAAAAAAAATCTGGATTGCTACCAATTGTATCCTCCATGCCAAAAGATAATCATAGCGTCATGCAACTTTATTTAGATGGTTTTCAGAATAATTTTTTTACATTATTTTATGTTAATGATAAAGAATCTGAAAAAATCCAAAATAAAAATATTTTAATATCACAAAATTTTTTAAAATATAAAAGTGTTTCTAATATTACCTATGCTCAAAAACAAGCTACGGAAATTGTTTTCAAAAAAAAGAAAATTCCTTATAGAAGTTTTGAAATAAATAAAAGGGATGAAAAAACTCTTGGTGAGTTGTTTACTTTTTTTATTCTGGAAACAATCTTAATAGGAAAATGTCTTAAATTAAACCCATTTGATCAACCGGCTGTTGAATTAATCAAAACAGAAACAAAAAAAATTCTAACTTAAATATTTTATAAAAAATATTTTAGAAATACCATATTTTTTTTCTTCAATAATTTGAAAAGATAACGGGAAAAAATCTTTTTGATTTTTATGTCTGTGCAAAATAACAATACCATTATTTTTTAAAATATTTAAATTTTCTAATTTTAAAAACAAACTACTTAAGTCCTTATCTTTATAAGGAGGATCTAAAAAAACTATATCAAATTTTTTTTTTGTAAAATTCCCAAAATTATCTTCATAAATATTTTTCTCAATAATTTCGTAATTATTAACAGGTGATAAATTCAACAAATTTTTCTTTAAAATTTGTATGGCACCTGAGTAGTTTTCTATAAAGGTAACTTTTTTTACACCCCTTGATAAACATTCAATCCCAAAAGAACCTACACCAGAAAATAAATCTAAAATATTTGAAGTAGCTAAATTTAAATTTAATTTATTTGAATGAATTAAAATATTAAAAATAGACTCTTTTGTAAGATCTTTTAATGGCCTCGTTTTGAGGTTTTTTGGTTCTAAAATTTTTTTCCCTTTGAATCGGCCAGAAATAATCCTCATTATGACTTAATTACCTTGTATCCGATATCTTTTCTATAAAAACCCTCAGACCAATTTAATTTATCTAAATTATTTTTTATTTTCTCTTTCGCAGTTTTAAAATTATCTGAAAGAGATACAAAGTTTAATACTCTACCACCCGTTGCATAAATTTTTTCTTCTTTTTTTTTTGTTCCCGCGTGATAGAGAAAATCGTCTTTATTTAATTTTATTTTTTTTAAGTTTTTAATTTCAATATTTTTTTTAAACTCATCAGGATATCCTTTAGAACAAACAACAACACATAAACTTTTTTTGTTTGACCATTTTATTTCAATTTCATTTAGCTTTTCATTACAGCAAGCTAAGCATATATCAATTAGATCTGTTTCTAATTTCGGAAGTATAGTTTGACATTCTGGGTCTCCCATTCTTACATTATACTCAATTAAATAAGGTTCATCTTTTACTATCATTAAGCCTGTATATAAAAAACCTTTATAACGACTTCCAAGCTCAAAGAGACCTCTAAGTGTGGGTTTAATTATCTTATTTATTATTTTATCTTCAAGCTCAATATTGATTAACCTTGAAGGAGAGTAAGCTCCCATGCCACCTGTATTTTTTCCTTTATCTCCCTCTAGTACTCTTTTGTGGTCTTGTGCAGTTCCAAATTTTTTAAAATTATTTCCATCATGTATAGTAAAAAAACTCATTTCCTCACCATTCAAAAATTCTTCTATAAGTAGATTTTCAGTTTCTCCAAATTTTCCATCGAATATCTCATCAATTGCTAATCGAGCATCAATTTCGTTACTACAAATATAAACTCCTTTACCAGATGCAAGATTGTCTGCTTTAACAACAGTAGGGAAATTAGTTTCTTTTAAAAATTGTTTTGCATCTTCTTTATTTTTAAAAATTCCAAACTTGGCTGTTGGGATATTAAATTTTTTGCATAGTTGTTTTGTAAATATTTTTGATCCTTCAAGTTGAGAAGCTGTCTTGCTTGGGCCAAATGTCTTTATTTTATGATCCTCAAGATAATCGACTAATCCCTCAACCAAGGGTTTTTCAGGGCCAACAATAATTAAGTCAATTTTTTTTTCTAAAACAATATTCTTGATTTTTTCAAAATTATCTAGGTCAATTTCTATATTTTCCGCTATTTCTTGTGTGCCAGCGTTACCTGGAAAACAATATATTTTATTAATTTTATGAGAATTTTTTATGCTTTCACAAATCGCGTGTTCTCTACCACCGCTTCCTATTATTCCAACTTTCATATAAAACTATATAAACTAAAAATGACAAAAAAATTAGCAAAAATAAAATATTTGCCTAATAATTTTCAAATTATCGAAGATGGAGATTATGTTGAGTGTGCTATTTCAGGAAAAAAAATAAATTTAGAAAATTTAACTTATTGGAATGTTGAGCTTCAAGAGGCTTACTTTTCATATAAGGAAGCTTTTAAGAAAAGAGAAAATATAAACCAGAAATAGTCTTTATTTCCATCGATTATGAGACCATATCCATTGTTCTGGTTTTGCTAGTATCATTGCTTCAAGTATTAAATTTAATTCATCTGTAATTTTTTGAATAGAAGTTTCAGTCGAAAATAATATTGGTTTTTTTATTGTAATTTTAAAATCCAGACCATTAATTCTTTCGATATAAACAGGAATAATAGGTACATTAAATTTTTTTACTAGTTGTGCTGGTATAGTTGTAGTTAACGCTTTGTGATTAAAAAAGTTAGATAAAATTCCCTCAGAAACTCTTTGATCAATCATTAAAGCAGTAGAAAAGTTCTTTTTTTTTAAATTTATTAATTTTTTTAGTCCCCCAATTCCTTTTTTAATTTGATTTTTACAAATATATTTTTCTCTAATTTTCTCCATTATAGGGTTAAGAAAAACATTATTGAGTGGTCTGTATACTGCAGAAAGTTTAATACCAGATTTTTCTAGATACATTGCCATTAGCTCAAAATTACTTAAGTGGCCTGAAATAAAAACAGCCTGTTTATCAGAGTATTTCAAATTTTCTAAAATTTCTATACCTTCAATCTTAATTTTTGAAGCCAACCTTCCAGATCTAAAATCTTTTATGAATATATATTCTGCAAATATTCTTCCATAATTATTCCACATTAGTTTTGATATATTTTTTATATCTTTAGATTCAATATTTGGAATTGCTTTTTTAATATTTGCTTCAATAATTTCCCTTGACCTAAACAACGGTCCAATTTTTTCAAAAATTTTACCACTTAAATTTGAAGCTAGAGTTGGGCCCAAAATTTTGAAAATTGCAAAGCTTATAATTGTTAATAGAAACTCTAAAAAATATTTTATATTCTTCATTGTCCAATTATACTTTTAATTAACTTATCTTCATTAATAAAATTTAATTCAGATTTTATAAATTTTATTTTATCCAAATTTGTTTTTTTAAATCTTAAATAATCTTTTTCTGTTGTAATTATTTTGCAATTTAAATTTTTTGCTTTTGTTAAAATATTTTTTATATCTTTATCTGAATATTTATAATGATCTGGAAACTCTATATCTGTTAATACATCTAATCCATAATTCTTTATCATCAGAACAAAAGTTTTGTGGTTTCCAATGCCAGAGAAAGCTAAATATTTATCGTTTTTATTAAATTCATTTAAATTTGTTGGTACATATTTTGCAATATGAATATTTATTTTTGGATTAATATTAAGAATTTGATCTTTTATACTACTTAAATTTTCTAAATTTCCATTCAGACATATATGTTCATATTTTTTCAGATTATTTATATTCTCTCTTAATGGACCTGATGGAATTGTCATGCCATTACCGATCCAATTTATGTTATTAAAACAAACAAAACTAACATCATAATAAATTGAATTATCCTGCAAACCATCATCAAAAATAGCATATTGATAACCTTCTTTTTCTGCTAGCTTAATTGCTTCAGTTCTATGTTTTGCTAAAAAAAGTTTTCCATTTTGTTTTAAAATTTTTTGTTCATCAATTTGATCTTTATAATTTTTTTTTATAAAACAAGTCTTAATATTTCTCTCGTTAAGAATTTTGCTAATTTTAATGCTTAATGAAGTTTTTCCTGTTCCACCAATATAGATATTTCCCGCACAAATAGTTTTAATTTTGTTTTTATTTTTTTTACGAGGAACCTTGAGTACACTCAATAAATTAACTAAAAGTGCAAATGGTAGTAATAAATATGCATAAATATTAGGTTTATTTTTATCCCAAAATTTAGGTTTTTTAAAATTCATTTAAATAAATTTATCTATTTCTTTTATAGTTTTTTTTTGTATCACATTTCCAATTTTTTTAATTTTATTACTAATAATTTTGTTTTTTTTAAAAGTAATTTTTGAAGTCAATTGATTTATATTTTTAATTTCTTTTGAAGCTTTTAAAGTTTTAAGAAATTTATAAACTTCTCTAAAATTATTAACATATGGACCATGTAAGATTTGTGCTCCGTGATGCACAGCTTCCAATGGATTTTGACCACCTTTTATTGATATTGATTTACCCAAAAAAACAGAAGATCCAATTTTATAAAAATTTTTCGACTCTCCAAAAGTATCAACTAAGTATATGTCTACCTCACTCAAATTATTAATGTTATCGCTGTGGATTGTAACTTTTAAATTGATATTTTCTAATTCTGATCTTATCTCGTGTACTCTATTTATGTGTCTAGGAATAATGATTGTAATCAAATTTTTAATTCTTTTTTTTAATTTAATGTGGGCTTTTGCACAAAATAATTCTTCCCCAGCATGTGTGCTTGCTGCAACCCAGGTTTTATGTTTTTTAAATTTATAACTCAATTTATCAATATTTTTATTTTGAAGTTTATTTTCTATAAATTTGAGATTTCCTAAAAAATTATAATTTTTAATTTCAAATTTCTTTAAATAATTTTTTGTTTCATTATTTTGTGGATAGGCTTTTGTAATACATTTAAATATTGAAATTGAAAAATATCTAAATTTCATCCACCTTTCAAAACTTTTTTTTGTGATTCTAGCATTTAGTAAAAGCAAAGGTATATTTCTATTTTTTAATTCTTTAAACATTGAAGGCCATATTTCAGAGTCAATAAATATAGCTATGTTAGGTTTCCAGAAGTTTAAAAATTTTTTTACAATAAAAAAATGGTCGATAGGGTAAAACTTGTGAACAGTTTTTTTTAATTTCAAATTTTGAAGTACCCTTGATGAGCTCAAAGTATTTGAGGTTACTAAAATTTTTTTTACAGATTTTTTGTTCTCATAATAATGAATTAAAGGAACTATACTCATTATTTCTCCTACACTTGAGCCATGAAACCAAATTAGCTTTCCACTATTTTTTTTTTCGCTTGTAAGGCTAAATTTTTCTATAAATCTTTGTTTATGTTCTTTTTTTTTTAAAATTCTTAAAATTATTATTATAGGAGATATTAAAATAATTGAGCTAATAATAATTTGGTAAAAAAAAAACATATTTACTTTTGAATTTGTTTTTCATAAAAATTTTTATATAAATCAGATTTTAATAACAATAAGTCATGTTTACCGCTATCTACCACTTCTCCATTGTCAATAACATAAATATTATTTGAATTTAAAATTGTAGAAAGTCTATGAGCTATAACAATTGTAGTTTTGTTTTTGGTAAGAATTTTTAGTGCGTTTTGAATTTTAAATTCTGTTTCAGAATCAAGCGATGATGTCGCTTCATCTAATAAAACAATTGGACTTTTTTTCATCATTGCTCTTGCAATTGAAATTCTTTGTTTTTCTCCTCCAGATAATCTAACTCCGTTTTCCCCAATCAAAGTTTGATACTTATTTGGAAGTTTATTGATAAATTCTTCACAATGAGATAATTTTGCTGCTTCATAAACCTCTTCATCAGACGCATTATCTTTAGCATACTTTATATTGTTCATTATTGTATCATCAAACAATGTGGTTTCTTGAGTAACAAGTGAAATATTTTCTCTAAGAGAACTTAAATTGGTCTCATAAATGGATTGATCATCAATTATAATATTTCCTGATTGTGCATCGTAAAAACGAGGTATTAAATTTAATATCGTTGATTTCCCTGAACCGCTATGACCTACTAAAGAAGTCATTTTACCTCCTAAAAAATCTAAATTTATTGATTTTAAAGTTTTACCTTCGTTAACATCGTAAGAGAAATTGAGTTTTTCAAATTTAATTTCACCTTTAGATATTTTAAGTGGTTTTGATGTGGATAAATCTTGAATAGTATTTTTTTGATCTATAATTGGTAAAATTCTAGAAGCTGCAGAAAGACCTTGGTTATAAACCATATTGAGTGTTGAAAGAGCTCTCACAGGTTGATAAGCCAACATCATTGCTGCTAGAAAAGAAAAAAAATTATTTATATCTAATTCGTTTTTTGACATTAAAACTGCTGAATAAAATATTAATATCGCAATCATAATTCCAGTTAAAGTTTCCATTACAGGAGACATTCTCACAAAAACTATTGCTATTTTTTTATTCTTATTTTTTAATTCATTTAAATGATGTTCGGCCCTTTCATTTTCATAGTTTTCTTTTTGAAATATTTTTATTAATTTATGATTTTTGAATAATTCAACTAAGTAGGTTGTGAGATAACCAGATCTTTCCTGAGCTTCTGTTGTAACTTTTCTGACTCTTTTTCCTAATATTTTTGAGGAAATACCAGCAAGAGGTATCATTATTATCGATGCTAGAGCTAATTTCCAATTTTGTACAAACATAACACCCAGCAAACCTAATAAAGTAAGTGTATCTTTAAATAATGTCAAAATAGCATTACTTAGCAAACTAGTTATCTGGTTCACATCATAAGTTAAATTCGAAATAAATTTTCCAGAGTGTTTTTTGTCAATAATTTGTGTATCTGTCTTTATTAATGACTTGACCATATTTATTTGGAGTTTCTTTTTTATCTCTTCTCCAACACTAATCATTGTTGATTTAGCCAAATATAAAGAGAAACCTTTAGTGGTGAAAGCTATAATTATTAAAAGAGGTATTATAAATATTAAAGTTTTATCTTTTTCGATAAATAGTTTTTTAATTGCAGGATCCAAAAGCCATGCAATTGCAGAAGTACTAATTGCAACTAATAAAGAAAATAATACAGATATAATAATTTTGTTTAAAAATTTTTTTGTGTAGTCTTTGTAGAGTCGTTTAATAATTTCTGATCTTAACATTATATTAATTTAATTATCAAAATATTAAAAAAAATTATAAGACCAAAAACATTATTACTTTTAAAAGCTTTAAGACAATTTTCTGGTTTTATTGGATTAAATATTTTCAATTGATAGAAAAATAAATGATAACCTGGAATTAATAATAATATAAAATAAACAAAATTATTTAGTTCCATAAAATACCCACCAAGGCTTAAAAAAAATAATAACACTGTGTAACATAAAATTATAAATTTTTTCTCTTTTCCCTTAAATTTTATTGATGTCGATTTTAATCCAATTATCTCGTCATCTTTTATATCTTGATATCCATAAATCGTGTCATATCCCAGTGTCCAAAATATGGCTCCCAAATAAAATAAAATTGGCACTAGATCTATTTGACCTTTAATTGTAGTCCAACCAAGAATTAATCCATAATTAAATGTAATTCCTAAAAATAATTGAGGCCAATAGGTGTATCTTTTCATTAGGGGGTAGGTGAAGGCAAGTGGCATAGAACCTAATGCTAAAATGATAGTGAATAAATTGAAATTTAATAAAACTAAAAGTGCAAAAAAACAAAGTGCGGAAGCATAAAATAATGCAAGCTTAATTGAAATTTTTTTAGAGGCAATTGGTCGATTTTTTGTTCTGAATACCTTGGAATCAAATTCTTTATCTAAAATATCATTCACAATACATCCAGCAGATCTCATTAAAACAGAACCTAGAAAAAAAAGAATTAAATAAAATAAATAATTATTTAAGTTAGAGGAAAAATCATAAGCTAACGTTAAACCCCAGGCACAAGGCCAAAACAGAAGCATATAACCAATCGGTTTTTTTAATCTTGTTAATTCGATGAAAAGATTTAATTGCTTCATTTTATTTTACTTGTAAATAACAAAGGCTAGTTTCATAATCAAACTGATTCGTATGAATATAGATTACACAGTCACAGCACTAATGTTTCCTGCAATTCCTCTATTAATGAGCGTATATAGTAATAGATTTCATTCACTAAGTATTCTTATTCGTCAGCTCCACGATGAGCATGTCTATGAAAAACATATTCCACCAGAATGGAAAAAGCAGTTTATTAATTTAAGTGGAAGAATAACACTTTTAAGATGGACAATATTATTTGCTGCTTTCGGTTTTCTTTTTAATATGTTGACTGTATTTGCTCTTTATTTAGATGAAGTTCTTTTAGCTAGAGTAATTTTTGGGTCATGCTGTTTATCTATGATTATTTCAATAATTTTTTTTATCAGAGAAATTCAAATTTCAACTAATGCACTTAAGCTTCACATGTCAGATATGGATGTTGATGTTAATTAGGAACTAACACCGCTGGGCCTAAAATTTTTCTTCCTTCAAGATCTTGATGTGCTTGAACAACTTCGTCTAGCTTATACTTTTTAAAAATTTTAATTTTAACTTTGCCAGAGCTGATTTTTTCAAACATTGTTTTTGAGGCTTCATCTAATTCTTTTCTTGTTGATAGATATTGTTGCATTGATGGTCTTACTAGGTAAAGACCTTTTGGTTGTATTACTTTAGGTACATTAATATCTGACAATGGTCCCGATGCATTTCCAAATGAAACCATCATTCCTCTTACAGCTAAACATTCAATTGAACCATCCAATGTGTCTTTTCCAACTCCATCGTATACAACAGGAACACCCATGCCATTTGTAATTTCCAAAACTTTTTTTGCAAAATCTTCTTTATTATAATTAATTACATGATCGTAACCATTTTCTTTTGCTATATTTACTTTTTCATCAGAACCAACTGTACCTATAACAGCACAACCTAAACTTTTTGCCCACTGTCCAAAAATCTGACCAACACCACCTGCGGCTGCGTGAAATAATATTGTTTCACCTGATTTGACAGGATAAGTTTTGTGCAAAAGATAAAAAGTTGTTAAACCTTTTGTCATCAAGGTTGCTGCTACCTCAAGATCAATACCGTCTGGTACTTTAACTAAATTTTTAGTTGGATAGTTTCTGTGTGAACAATATGAACCTAAAGGAATACCTGCATAAGAAACTTTATCACCAACTTTGAAGTCTTTTACGTTCTCTCCAACATCAGTAATAACTCCAGCGCCCTCTAAACCTAAACCAATTGGTAGTTTTAATGGGTATAAACCTGATCTATGGTAAGTATCAATGTAGTTAAGACCAATTGCTTTTTGTTCAATGGTTACTTGATCTGAACCTGGTTTGTCTAAAGATATATTTTTAACTTCTAAAACTTCAGGTCCACCAGTTTTATTAATTTCTACAGCTTTCATAATTTATTTTACAAACGTACCATTATGATAATCTTGAACTGCTTGCAAGATTTCTGCTTTAGTATTCATCACAAAAGGACCTCCTCTAGCAACCTCTTCATTTATTGGCTTACCAGAAATCACTAAAAACTTAGCATTTGATTTAGCTTTAACACTTAAATCTTCACCTTTAGTTAGTAATATTAAAGTACTATCTATAACTTGATCGTGTTTATCTTTTCCAATTTCTATTTCACCATTAATCAAATAAATAAAAGTATTATGGGTAGAAGGTAATTTAAAATTAAATTCCTTATCTTTGTTAAGCTCAACGTCAAAATAAATCGGTTCAACATTATGGCCTTTAACAGGGCCTTGAGCTTTTTCAAATTTACCAGCTATGACTTTGACTTGTTTGTCATCATCTTTATGGACACTCATTTTATCTGCATCAATATAAATGTATTCAGGTTTACTCATTTTTAATTTAGCGGGCATATTTATCCACAATTGAAATCCATGAAGTTTACCTTCTTTCATTGCAGGCATTTCTGAATGAATAATTCCGCTTCCTGTTTTCATCCACTGAACATCTCCTGCAGTCATTCTACCTTCACCACCGGTACTATCTTTATGTTCAAAATCTCCAGCCAACATATAAGTAACTGTTTCAATTCCTCGATGAGGGTGGGGTGGAAAACCTGCGATATAATCCTCGCTATTTTCTGATCCAAATTCATCAAGCATTAAGAAAGGATCAAAGTAATTTGGTTCAACACCAATACTTCTTTTTAATTTAACTCCTGCACCGTCAGAAGCCGGAATAGGGTCAATAATTCTATTTATTTCAATAGTTTTCATAGCTTTGAAGTAATTACTAAATTAGAAAATTCAATAATTTTATTCTTTTGACAATTTATCAGATTTATGATCATATTAGTTAGCGCCGATTTAAGTTAAATTGCGGGCGCTTTAAAAATCCAGCTAAAGCGACTCTTCAACCACCGCTTCAGCTGGTGGTTTTTTTTTGAACTTCTCAAAATTGAACCGGGTATTTGAACCGTATTGTGCACCCAGCATTTTGCTAAAGCACTAAAAAGGAGAGAAGAGCTTTTCTTCTGACCCTCTTAGTTAGTTTTAGAGCTCTTCTTCTCCAAACAACTTGGAGATAAAAATGAAAAATATACTTAAGGAAAGATTAGATAAAGGACCAGTGATTTGTGCTGAAGGTTTTTTATTTGAAATTGAAAGACGAGGATACATGGCATCTGGAGAGTTTGTGCCAATGGTTTCTCTTGATCATCCAGAAGTTCTTGAAAATTTACATAGAGAATTTCAACATGCAGGATCAGACATAGTTGAAGCATTTACTTATAATGGCCACAGAGAAAAGATGAGAGTTATTGGTAAGGAGGAATTACTTGAACCTCTGAATAGATCTGCTTTGAAGATAGCGAAAAAAGTATCTTTAGATACACCTAAAGGTTCTCAACCTAATTTAATGGCTGGGAATATTTCTAATTCTAATATTTGGAAAGAAAATGACATGAAAGCCCAAAGAGAAGTTGAGAGCATGTTTTCAGAAATGATTGGATGGGCAGTTGATGAAGGTGCAGATATGTTAATTGGTGAAACTTTTTATTATGCAGAGGAGGCTTTTAAGGCTCTCGAAGTAATGAAGAAAGCCAATCTTCCAACAGTACTTACAATTTCTCCTATGGGTGAAAATATAATGCGAGACGGCATGTCTGTAGTTGATACATGCAAAGAACTAGAACAAAGAGGAGCAGATGTAGTTGGTTTAAATTGTTTTAGAGGTCCTGCAACAATGTTACCCTTCTTGAAAGAGATTAGAAAAGCTGTGAAATGTCATGTTGGTGCTTTACCCATTCCTTACAGAACCAATAAAGAATTTCCAACTTTTTTTAATTTGCCAGATAGAGATGATTGTAGTTGCCCATCGCCACATGGAAGAACATTTCCAACAGCTTTAGATCCACATTTTTGCAATAGATACGAAATAGGTCAATTTGCAAAATGGGCAAATATTTTAAATATAAAATATCTTGGTGTTTGTTGTGGAGCTAACCCAATGTTAATCAGAGAGGTAGCAGAGTCTGTTGGATTGAAAGTACCTGCAAGTAAATACAGAGAAAATATAGAAAATCATTTTATGTATGGAAAAAATAAAAGAATTCCAAAACATATGACAGATTATGGAGATAAGGCTTAATCTTACTAAGACTTTATGTTGGGTAACAGATCTAGTAAGTTTTTGATTTCTAAATTTGGTTTATAATCAAGTTTATCAAAAATATTATTATTTCTGTTTACCCAAATAGAATTGAAACCATAATTTCCACCACCTGATACATCCCAAGTGTTAGCACTTAAAAAAGCAACTTCATTTTTTTTAATATTATATTTTTTAATTGGTATATCGTAAACTTTAGAGTCTGGTTTATAAACTCCGACCTCTTCAATTGAAAAGAGATCATCAAATAAATTATCTAAATTATTGCTTTTAACTAATTGATCAAGAAGGGCAGGTGTACCATTTGAAAGAATAGCAAGTTTAAAATTTTTTTCTTTTAATGATTTTAAAACTTCAGGAACTTCTTTAAATGGTGAAAGAATTTTATAAAGATCTAATAACTCATTTCTCATAGAAGAATCTATCTCATAAGTTTTCATTGATTTATCTAAACTATCCTCTGTTACTTGCCAAAAATCCTTATGACGTTTCATTAAACTTCTTAGCCAAGTATATTCTAATTGTGTAGTTCTCCAATAATTTGCGAAACCTTCCCACTTATCACCTATTTTATCTTTACATTTTTCAGCAGCTGAGTTGACATCAAATAAGGTGCCATAAGCATCAAAAATTATTGCTTTAATATTTTTCATAAACTAACTTATCAATATGAGTAACATTAGATTATTTTATTCAAAAAGTTTATCTCTTAATTTGACTGACAAACTTGATAAATCTCAATCTCACTATGTTTCAAGAGTTATGAGACTTAAAGAGAAAGAAGTTTTTTCTCTTTTTAATAGTAGTGGCGAATGGGAAGCGAAAATCTTAAATATCACAAAAAGCATAGTTGAATTTAATGTCACGAAACAATTAAGACAGAAAGAAAATAGCAAAGAGCTATGGCTGGCTTTCTCTCCTATAAAATCAAATTACTTTAATTTCATGATCCAAAAAGCTACAGAGCTAGGTGTAACTAAGTTTTTACCAGTCATCTTTGAAAGAACGATTGTTAGAAAGATTAATAAAGAGAGATTGGAAAAAGTAATCATAGAAGCAGCTGAACAGTCAAATAGAATAACAGTTCCATCAATTGAGGATCCTCAAAAATTAAAAAGCTTTCTAAATAATGATATGGATTTAATCTTTACTGATCTCAACACTATTAATACAAAAATTGAAATTAAAAAGTTAACTACAAAGCCTACTTGCGTAATCATAGGACCAGAGGGAGATTTTTCTGAGGAGGAAAGGGAAGAGATTCTTAGATTTAACGACGTTCAACCAATTAAAATTAATGAAAACATCTTGAGGTCTGAAACGGCTGTAATTTCTGCCTTATCGATCATAAATTATGCTATTAATTGATATTTTGTCGCTAAAAGTAAAAGTGTCTTTTTTTAAAAGACACTCTATATAGGGTAAAAAAATGAAAAAATTTTTATATATATTTCTAACATTCTTTATCACTTCAAGCGCATTCGCTAATCAACCAGTCGATTGGCAACTAGGCTTTCAAAAGGCTGCTTCCGAAACTATGAGAGATATAGTTAATTTCCATGATAAATTGTTGTTACCAATTATAATAGCGATAAGTGTTTTTGTTCTATTTTTAATGGTTTATGCTTGTATAAGATTCAGAGCTTCAGCAAATCCAGTTCCATCAAAAAGAACTCATAATGTTGCTGTTGAAGTTTTATGGACTTTAATTCCATGTTTAATTCTAATCGTGATGGCGGTTCCATCATTTAAAATTTTATATAAACAAGATGCAATTCCTAAAGCGGATATAACTGTTAAAGCTATAGGATACCAATGGTACTGGGGATACGAGTATCCAGATGAAAATATTTTCTTCGACTCTTACATGATCGAAACTAAAGACTTAAAAGAAAACGAGCCAAGACTGTTAGCTGTAGATAATGAACTGGTTGTTCCAGTAAATAAAGTTGTTAAGGTAATGATCACTGCTAATGATGTTCTACATGCTTGGGCACTCCCTTCATTTGGAGTAAAACGAGATGCTGTGCCTGGAAGAATAAATGAAACTTGGTTTAAAGCAGAAAAAGTTGGAACTTATTATGGTCAATGTTCTGAACTGTGTGGAATTAAACACGCGTTTATGCCAATTGAAGTTAGAGTTGTTACTGAAGAGGCATATCAAGATTGGTTGTTAGACGCTAAAGTCAAATTTGCAAAAGAAATTAATATTAATGAAGAAGATCAATTTAAAAAACTAGCGAGTAAATAATATGTATACACAAACAGCATCACACGACGATCATCATACACCAACTGGTTGGAAACGTTGGGCTTATTCAACTAACCACAAAGATATTGGAACCATGTATTTAATATTTGCAATTATTGCAGGTGTAATTGGTACAGCATTCTCAGTTTTAATGAGAATGGAATTGATGCATCCTGGTGATGGAATTTTAGGTGGAAACTATCATTTATATAATGTCTTAGTCACTGGTCATGGTTTGATCATGATCTTCTTTATGGTTATGCCGGCAATGATAGGTGGATTTGGTAACTGGTTTGTTCCAATAATGATCGGAGCACCTGATATGGCTTTTCCTAGAATGAATAATATTTCATTCTGGTTACTACCTACATCTTTCATATTATTAATAATGTCAATTTTCATGGATGGCCCTCCGGGTCAAACGGGTGTTGGTGGTGGATGGACTATTTATCCTCCTTTATCATCTACAGCTGGTCAACCAGGTCCAGCAATGGATTTTGCAATTTTAAGTTTACACTTAGCCGGAGCTTCTTCAATTTTAGGTGCGGTAAACTTTATTACTACAATTTTAAACATGAGAACGCCTGGCATGACACTTCATAAAATGCCCTTATTTGCTTGGTCAATACTTGTAACAGCTTTCTTATTATTATTATCATTACCAGTTTTAGCAGGGGCGATTACTATGCTTCTGACTGACAGAAATTTTGGAACAGCTTTCTTTGATGCGCAAACTGGTGGAGACCCAGTTTTATTCCAACATTTATTTTGGTTCTTTGGTCACCCAGAGGTTTATATTTTAATCTTACCAGGTTTTGGAATGATCAGTCATATTGTTTCAACATTTTCTAGAAAACCAGTTTTCGGATACTTAGGAATGGCTTATGCAATGGTTGCAATTGGAATAGTTGGTTTCGTTGTTTGGGCTCATCACATGTATACAGTTGGTTTAAGTACAGATACAAAAGCATACTTTTTAGCTGCAACGATGATCATTGCGGTTCCAACTGGTATAAAAATATTTTCATGGATAGCAACTATGTGGGGTGGCTCGATTTCATTTAAAACTCCAATGGTTTGGGCTTTAGGATTTATATTTTTATTTACTGTTGGTGGAGTTACTGGAGTAGTTCTAGCAAATGCTGGAGTAGATACCGCAATGCATGATACTTACTACGTCGTTGCGCACTTTCATTATGTACTATCTTTAGGAGCTGTATTTGCAATCTTTGCAGGGTTTTACTACTGGTTTGGAAAAATGACTGGTTATGAGTACTCAGAGTGGATGGGTCAATTACACTTCTGGTTAACATTTATTGGAGTAAACTTGGTTTTCTTCCCACAACACTTTTTAGGTCTTGCAGGAATGCCAAGAAGATATGCTGATTATCCAGATGCTTTTGCTGGATGGAATTACATTTCTTCAATTGGTTCTTATATTTCTGTAATCGGATTGGTAGTATTTTTTATAAACCTTGCTTATGCGTTTTATAAGAAAAAGGCTGCAGCACAAAATCCATGGGGAGAAGGTGCTACAACTTTAGAATGGACTGTACCATCTCCACCTAATTTTCATACTTTTGAAGAATTACCAAAGTTTGAAGATGAAGAGGGTGTTGAAAAATCTACTAGCTAAATATAGCAAACAAGATTTTTTAACTTTGAATTAATGATTAAGTCTAAATTAAAAAATAGAAACTTATCTCAAGAAGACGCCTTTAATTTATCTGAATTATTTAAATTAATGAAACCAAGAGTAATGTCTTTGGTTATCTTTACATGTGCGGTTGGTTTATTAATGGCCCCGAACATTATCCCAACAAAGGATGCAATAATTGGAATTATTTTAGTTTCTATAGGAGCAGGTGCTGCTGGAGCTTTAAATATGTGGTACGAGTCAGATTTAGATGCCCTTATGACCAGAACTTGTTTGAGACCAATTCCGACAGGCAAGGTAAACAAAAATCAAGCTCTAGTTTTTGGAATTTCTCTTTCAATATTTTCTGTAATTGCACTTGATTTTTACTCAAATAGAATATCAGCTGCATTGTTGTTGTTTACTATTTTATTTTATGTTTTCGTTTATACGATTTGGCTAAAGAGAAAAACTCCTCAAAATATTGTTATTGGTGGAGCTGCAGGAGCGTTACCACCTGTTATTGGTTGGACTATAGCTACTAATTCTCTAACTTTTGAGCCAATTACGTTTTTTTTGATTATATTTTTTTGGACCCCATCTCACTTTTGGGCTTTAAGCTTGTACAAATCTGACGATTATAAAAGAGCAAAAATACCAATGCTTCCACTGACAAATGGTGTTGAGAGTACAAAAGTAAACATATTTGTTTATTCTTTAACAATGTTACCAATAATTGTTTTACCTTATGCTATTGGTTTTGTGGGCATAACTTTTTTAATACCATCTTTAATTTTGACAATTTATTATAATTATTTATGTTTCGAACTTTACAAGTTTAAGAAAAACAAATTTGATGCAAAAAAAGCAAAAACAATATTTGGATATTCAATTATATATTTATTCTTAATATTTGTTCTTTTTTTAATAGATAAAATTTTATGATAACACCCGACAAAAAAACAAAGAAAAAAAATATATTAACTGCAATAGCAATCTTGGTGTTTATGGTATTTTTATTCGTTTTTACTTTATACAACGTTGGAGTATTTGATAGACAGATATGATTAAAGGCAAAACATTAACTCCTTTACTTTTGGCTGGGATTTTTGTCCTTATGTTGGGATTGTCTTTTGCAGCAGTACCTTTGTATGATCTGTTTTGTAGAGTTACAGGTTTTGGTGGAACAACTCAGGTGTCTAAAGAAGCCCCCAATATAGTATTAGATAAGGTTGTTAGCGTTAGGTTTGATACAAATGTAAACAATCTTGATTGGAATTTTAAAGCAAAATCAAACGTGATTGATGTGAAAGTTGGTCAGGTCAACAGAATAGAATTTGAAGTTGAGAATATTGGAGACGAAACGACTTATGGTGTAGCAAGTTTTAACGTTTCACCGGCAAGTTTTGGTAAATATTATAGTAAATTAGGATGTTTTTGCTTCGAAAAACAAGAGTTGAAGGCTGGTGAGAAGACTACTTACGTAATGACTTTTTATTTAGACCCTGAACTTGTAAACGATCCGACAACAAAAAATCTACAAGATGTAACTATGTCGTACACTTTTTTCTCGACAGATTACTATAAACAATCATAATCACGAAAAATGTCAGCAGAAAAAAAACACGATTACCACTTAGTTGACCCAAGTCCTTGGCCAATTTATACATCTTTTGCATGCTTAGTATTAGCAATAGGTGCAATTTTTTATATGCATAATGGTATTTCATGGGGAATGTATCTTGGTTTAGCTTTATTAATTTATGGTGCATATATGTGGTTTAGAGATGTAGTAATCGAAGCTGAACATCAAGGTCATCATACTCCAGTTGTTCAAATTCATCATAGATATGGAATGACTTTATTTATTGCTTCAGAGGTAATGTTCTTTGTTGCATGGTTTTGGGCTTACTTTGACATAAGTTTATTTCCAAATGAATTTGTTGGAAATGTATGGCCACCAAAAGATATTGAAACATTTGATCCTTGGGACATTCCTTTAATAAATACTTTAGTTTTATTATTATCAGGAACAACTGTTACTTGGGCTCATCATGCTTTATTAGAAGATGATAGAAAAGGCTTTATACAAGGTTTAACACTGACTGTTATTCTTGGTTTCTTTTTTACATTATTGCAAGCATACGAATACCATCACGCTACTTTTACTTACTCAGGCCATATTTATGGAGCTGTATTTTATATGGCAACAGGTTTTCATGGTTTTCACGTCATAATTGGAACGATATTTTTAGCAGTATGTTTGTGGAGAGGAAGACTTGGTCATTTTACTAAAGATCACCATTTTGGATTTGAAGCGGCTGCTTGGTACTGGCATTTTGTTGACGTAGTGTGGCTATTCTTATTTGCTGCAATTTATATTTGGGGAAGTTAATATTTATCCTTGAAGAATAAATTACTATTTTCAGTTTTTGTTTATTTTATTATTTTGACTCTGCTCTCTCTTGGGTTTTGGCAGATTTATAGATTAAATTGGAAATTAGATTTAATTGAGCAAATAGAAAATTCTTTAAAAAATGATCCTGTGGAATTATCTAACATTGAAAAAAAAAATTATCTAAGAATAAAGACAAGCGGAGAAATTGATTTTGATAAACAGATGTATTTATACAATTTAAATGATACAGGCAAACCTGGATTTGAAGTAATTAATCCAATAAAAATTGGCGACGTCAATTACTTATTGAATAGGGGATGGATACCCTTTGAAAAAAAAGATTTACCTGAAATAAATTTAGTTGATCAAAATCAAATAGTTGGCACTCTTATGCTGCAAACTAAAGCAAGTACGTTTAAGCCAGAAAACGATATTGAGAAAAATTATTGGTTTACTTTAAATAGAGAAGATATTTTTAAATTCACTGGAAGAAATTTTTCAGAGTATGTAATTTATTTAAACGGTGAATTTAAAATTCCAAAACCAAGAGTGATTACTGCTAAAATTTCAAATAATCACAAGAAGTATGCAATTACCTGGTTTTCTATGGCGATTTCAATCCTTTTAATATATTTATATTTTAGGAAAAAAAATTATTAAATGAAATACATAAGTACAAGATACACATCAAAAACCTTTGAATTTAAAGACGTTTTTATCAAAGGTCTTGCTGATGATGGAGGCTTATTTATTCCAGAAAAATTAACGAAATATAACGAAAATGAAGTTAAAGATTTTAAAAAACTAAGCTACCGAGAGCTAGCTAAAAAGATAGTTTATCCATTTATTGGTAATTTTATGTCTGAGGGTGAATTAAGTAACATTATTGATAAATCTTACTCTACATTTAGAAAAGATAACGTTGTAGATTTAATGAAACTTGGAGACAAAACGGTATTAGAGCTATTTCATGGTCCTACATTAGCTTTTAAAGATGTTGCCATGCAACTTTTAGGTAATTTTTATGAATATTATCTAAACAATGAAAATCAAAAAATTAATATTGTTGTTGCCACATCAGGAGACACTGGTGCAGCAGCAATTGATGCAATTAAAGGTAAAAAAAATGTTAATATTTTTGTGCTTCATCCAGATAATCGTGTTTCACCAGTGCAAAGAAAATTAATGACAACAGGTAAACATGAAAATGTATTTAATATTGCTATAAAAGGAAACTTCGATGATTGCCAAAACCTGGTTAAATCCATGTTTGCAGATAAGAAATTTTCTAATGACATTAAAATGTCAGGCGTAAACTCTATTAATTGGGCGAGGATTATTGCTCAAAGTGTTTATTATTTTTATAGCTATTTATTAGTTGAAAATACAGGTCAACTAACAAATTTTTCAGTACCAACAGGAAATTTTGGAGATGTTTATGCCGGATATTTAGCCAAAAAAATGGGCTTGCCTATAAATAAATTAATTGTTGCAACTAATCAAAACGACATTTTACATAGAGCAATATCAAAAGGTAGTTATGATGCGGAAAAGGTTTCAGAAACTATTTCTCCTAGTATGGATATTCAAATAGCTAGTAATTTCGAGAGACTTATATTCGATCTTAATAATGAGGATGATAAACAGACTACATTAGATATGAAAAATATTAAAGAGAATGGAAAATATTTAATTGGTGATGATAAATTAAATAAAATTAGAGAAAATTTTTTATCAGCTAGTCTGAGTGAGAATGAGACTTTGGAGGTTATTAAAAAGGTGTATGAAAAATTTTCAGTAGTTTTAGATCCACACACAGCAATTGGATATGGTGCTTTCGACAAACACAACCTAATAGGAAACAATATTGTACTAGCAACTGCACATCCATGTAAATTTCCTGATGCTGTTTCCAAAGCTATTAATTTAAAATCTGATTTACCAAAAGAACTTGAGTTTATTTTGAATGAAAAAGAAGATTATGATATATTAGAAAATAATTTAGAAAAAATTAAAAACTATATTATAGGTAAAACAAAATGAAGATTAAAGAAGGCGAACAACTTCCAAATTCAGAATTTTATTATTTAGACTCAAGTGGAGCAGCAAAAAAAATAACTACAGCAGAAGTTTTTAAAAATCATAAAACAATTGTGATTGGTGTTCCTGGAGCATTTACAAAAGTTTGTTCTGCAAAACATCTGCCGGGGTATGTTAATAATTATGAGGAAGCAAAGAATAAAGGGATTACAAAAATTATTTGTGTCTCCGTTAATGATCCAAATGTGATGAAAGCATGGGGTGATAGTCAAAAAGTTGAAGATAAAATATTTATGGCTGCAGACCCATATTGTGAATTTACTAAATCAATCGGAGCAGAAATAGATAGACACGACAGAGGCCAGGGAATGAGATCAGCAAGATATACAATGTTAATTGACAACAATGTTGTAAAGAAAATACAAGCAGAAGAAGATACTGCCACTTGTGAAATTTCAGCAGCTCAAAATTTTTTAAAACTAATCTAAATTTGCTGCTTTTTTAGCTAGCAAGTCCACCTCTTCATTTAAAGAGTTTCCATCATGAGCTTTAACCCAATTCCATTGAATATTAAGAGATTTATTTAAATTATATAGATCAATCCATAAATCTTTATTTTTAACATCTTCTTTTTTTGAGGTTTTCCAATTATTAGCTAACCAAGTATTAATCCATTCAGTTATTCCATTTTTTACATATTGAGAGTCAGTAAATATTTTTATTTCAACACCAGGCTCCATATCTTTCAACGCATTAATTGGGGCTAACAACTCCATTCTATTATTTGTTGTATTTTTTTCGTTACCACTAATTTTTTTTATTTCTTTTCCATCATTTATAATTGCAGCCCATCCACCATTACCTGGATTTGTTAAACAAGAACCGTCTGTATAAATTATAATCATTAATTTAAATAATCTTTAAATGAACTTAAATTATTGTGAGAAAGTAATTTTTGATAATATTCATTAGGGTCTTTAATTTTAATCAATGCTGTTTTTGGTGTATTTGAGTAGTCATACAATCTCGTTAATAAATATCTTAATGCTGCACCTCTACATAAAATATTTAAAGATTTCTTTTCCTTTATTGAAATTTTCTTAACGCTCTCATACCCTTTAATTAAATTTTTAATTTTTTTATGATTCATTTGAAATTTTCTCTTTTTTTGGTCAAAACAAAGAGCATTGATACATATAGCAATTTCATACATAAAATAATCATTAGCAGCAAAGTAGAAATCAATAATTCCTGAAAGTTTATTTTTTTTGAAGAATATATTATCTATAAATAAGTCACCATGGATAATACCTTTGGGTAATTGTTTAGGCCAATTTCTATTAATATCTTTAAGGTTATTTTTTAAGAATACTTTTAAATTTGAAAAGTTTTTTGACTTAAATTTAATACTCTCCAACAAAGGTTTTAAATTTCTAATACCCATTGAATTTTTTCTATTAAGCTTCATTTTATTTGTGACCACATGCATTCGAGCAATTGTTTTACCAATTGCATAACAATCATTTATATTTAATATTTTTTTATCTTTACCCTCTAAGAATGATACAATACATGCAGTTTTATTTTTTAATTTAATAAGGTATTTATTATTTGTAGTTTTCAGTGGTTTGGGACAGTTTATTTTTGAATTATTCAAATTATCCATTAACTTCATAAAAAAAGGTATTTCTTTTTGTAAAACTCTTTTTTCAAAAATAGTTAAAATGTATTTTTTATTTTTTGATTTAAGAAGATAGTTTGTGTTTTCTATTCCTTGCTTAATACCTTTAAAACTTGTTATTTTATCGATATTAAAATTTTTATTAATAATATTAATTTCTTTTTGATTTATTTTTGTATAGACAGCCATTTTTAATTTAATTTTTTGGGAACTTTAAATACTACATCTTCTTTAATTATTTCAACTTCATCGATACTTATAGAAAATTTATTTTTTAAATCATTAAGAAAATTTTCAACTAATATTTCTGGTGCAGATGCTCCTGAAGATATACCTATAGTATTGCAATTTTCTATTTGATCATACGGTATTGAGCTTTCTGAGTGAATAAGTTGTGAATTTTCACATCCTGATTTCTTTGCCACCTCAACAAGCCTAACAGAATTTGAAGAGTTTCTACTTCCAATAACAAAAAACATATCGCAATTTTTTGCAATATTTTTTACTGCCATTTGACGGTTGGTTGTCGCGTAACAAATATCTTCTCTCATTGGCTCTTTTATATTAGGAAAATTGGTTTTTAAAATTTTGATTATTTCTTTTGTGTCATCAACTGACAAAGTAGTCTGAGTAATATATGCTAATTTTTTGTCTTCTTTATTTTGATAGTTTATAGCCTCTTCCTCATTTTGGATTAGATCTATAGAACCTTCTTTTAATTGACCCATAGTCCCAATTACTTCAGGATGATTTTCATGACCAATTAAAATTATATGGTAACCGGCTTTACTAAGATTTTCTGCTTCTCTATGAACTTTAGAAACAAGTGGACATGTAGCATCCACATAAGTCATTTTATAATTTTTTGCATCTTCAGGTATTTTTTTTGGAACACCATGTGCTGAAAAAATTACTGGTCTTGATTTATCCTTTATCTCCTCGAGCTCTTCAACAAATATTGCTCCTTTATTTTTTAAATCATCTACAACATACTTGTTATGGACTATTTCATGACGCACATAAACTGGAGCTCCAAATTTTTGTATAGATTTTTCAACTATTTCAATTGCTCTTTCTACCCCAGCACAGAACCCACGAGGTGCAGATAATAATATTTTTAATTCTTTATTTTTCATTTTTTTCTAAAAAATATTCAAGCAATATATGTGGAAAGGTTAAAGACGCCAAACCTATAAATATTATTTTTAAAATTGCACTATCTAAATTAAATGAATTATTCAGTAGATAAAGTGCAATAAAAGAAAAAATAGCAGTTAAAATTGTTAAAGGTAAAGCTTTATTAACAAATAATTTAAATCCATTAACTATACTAATTGGATCAAGTTCAATAGCGAGGGAAATTGAGTGTCTGATCGAGTGTAAAAAACAGAAATAAGCAGTAAAAGCAATTAGTGGAGATAAATAGTAATTTAATATTAAAATTGAAAAATAATCTAAAAAAACTATAAATTTTTTTATTTCAAAATTCTTTAAGAAAAGAAAAATACTAGACAGGGTGCTACAGAATATTCCTATTTGAATTACATTATTTGTCTCAATAAAATTTAAACTTGAATAAAATGCCTCATTATCGATTAATAATAATTTGAAAATTGCTATTGTTTCCTGAAAATGAAAATATAAAGGAGCAAGTATAATTAAAAATCCTTTAAAAAAATAAAGTAGTTGAGTGAAATAAGATCTATCATTAATCAAAAATTGTGTATCTTCTTTGCCAAAGTGGTAGGAGGCGATTATTAAAAAAACTATTAAAGTTATTGATGGTAACAATATCCAAGTTACTATAACTAGTGCCGAAATTAAAATATATATAATATAGAATATATAATTTGATTTTATATTAAATAATTTAAGCAGTTTTTTTCCTTTAATATGATCTAATGCACCATGGGAAACTCCTATAATTAAAATTAAAAGTAAACACAAAATTGATGAAATATTAAAATTGTTAAACTTGAAAAGTAAAATACAAAAAATGTTTACAACAAAGAAAAAAACAAATGAATGATTTAGATTTATTTTTTTTATTTTATTGTTCATTTTAAATTAATTCTTTTAAAAATTTCCACTTTGGCATTTTTAGAATTACCTCTATATCTTCAAAAAGACTGCTTTTATTCGATAAAAAATTGATAGCTGTTTTAGGTTTTGAATTAAAAACTTTGAAAAATATATTTCCCATTTCATTGGAATTATTTTTAAGAACTCTCAATAAGATTTTATCTAAAAAATCGTATTTTGAATTAATTTTAAATAAATTTACATTTTTAATATTTTCTATGTTTTCTCTTATATATCTGCTTTGTTCTTGAATATTTAGGAAAGTATAACCCGTACTTAATCTAGTCATGCCTCCTGCTGAGCCTATGTAAATTTCATTTAATTTACTTACATTTTTTTGTCTAAAAAGTGGGATTGCACCAGTTTCTTTGAAATTGATTTCACAGTTTCTGATATTTAGATGTTTACTTAAATAATTATCAATTTGTTCATCATAATCTTTAAGTTTTTCATCATTTAGCTCAGATATCCAAGTAGTTTCAACTAATGCATTTCTTTTAGTAAATGGTAGCGTATAAAAAAAATGAACTTTGTTTCTTTGATCACAAGCAAAGTCCATCAAATTGAATATTTCGTCATCAAAAAAGTCTTTTTCTGTTTCTATTTCAACTCCACAAAAGTGTTGCCATAACTCACTCTGTTTATTCTCAAAATTAGGTACACTATTAAATACAATTGAATTTGATTTATCTATTTCATCAATAGTTTTAAAAAACTGAATATTTTTATTTAATTTAAGTTTTGAAAGTATTTTTTCGTAGAACATACCACTATCAATTGTTTGATATGGAGTAGTTTTGCAATCTACATATTTCGTATTATTGGGTTTATTTATTGTAAAATTATCCCAACTTTTTTTTACACAGTCATCAAAGTTGTGTGAAAAAACCTTCCAAAATGACCAGGTTTTATCTCTTTTATAATCTTCTCTTGGCTCAATGATTGCTAAGGTTTTATCTTTTAATTTTTCATAAATTTCCAGTTCATATGCTAAAGAAAGACCTGCGCAACCCCCACCTATAATTATGTAATCAAATTCTTTCATTTAAATTTATTTCTTCATTAATTAAATTATGATCATGATTAATATTATCATCGTTTTTACTTATAAGTGATAACTTAATTAAGTCAAAAATAGATAAAAAAGTTTCAATAATTTTTTCAATATTTGAAACATAAATTTTTCCTGACTTTTTATAATTTTCTATGCTCTGTTTATTTAAAATTTTATATCCTATTTTTCTATAAACTCTTCTTGCAACTAAAATAGAAAATCTGAAACTTAAAGGTATTTCTTTTATTGAGTAAAATGAGTTTTCATAAAACTTTTCTGAAAGCTTGATTGTAGTCTTTATGTCCTCAAAACTTTCATTGATATAAAATCTATTATTTTTTTTATCTTCCATAACATCCCTAGAAATATTTGTTAATTGCATAGCAATTCCAAGATCGATAGCTGATTTTAAAGATTGCTTTTTTTGAACATTCAATATTTTAGCCATCATTAATCCAACTGTTCCAGCCACCCTGTATGAATATATTAATAATTCTTTTTTTGAGTTAAGTTTAACATTTTCTTTAATATCAGAATTAATACCCTCAAATAAATCGTCAACAATTTTAGTGGATATACTAAATTCATTAATAAGATCCCACATGTTTTTAATCACTGGATCATCGTAATTTTTGTTTACAAAATTCTTTTGAAATTTAATAAAATTATCTTTTTTTATTTCAATCTTGTTTTCATCATCAGCAATATTGTCTACTTCTCTACAAAAATCATAAAGGGCGGAACATTTTTCATAGGTTTTTTTTGGTAAAAAAAAACCTGCCCAATTAAAAGATTTTGCGTAAATAGCTAAATAATTCTTTGTTAACATTAAAATAATTTATCTAAAACCTTCGCTGAAGAGAGAACACCTGGAACGCCGGCCCCAGGATGTGTTCCTGCACCAACAAAGTACAAACCATCATATATTTCAGATTTATTATGAAATCTAAAGTATGCGGATTGTGTAAATTTAGGTTGAATTGAAAACCCTGATCCAAATTTTGTATTTAATTCTTTTTCAAAATAATCAGGTGTTAGATAAAAATCCTCAACTATATTATTCTTAAGATCTGGCATTAAGTCTTTTTCCATTTTTTCCACTACAAGATTTTTCATTTTCTCACCTTCAGTTTCCCAATTTATTTTTGACTGATTATTAGGAACAGGCACTAACACATAAAAACAATCATTTCCTTCTGGAGCCATAGTTTTATCGGTTGCTGTAGGTCTGTGAAGATAATAGCTAATATCATTATTTAATTTTTTTTTGTCAAATATGTCATCAAGATGTTCTTTATACTTGTCTCCAAACTTTATTGTATGATGTTCAACATTCTCATAAATTTTTTTTGTTCCAAAATAGTAAACAAATAAACCCATAGAATATTCCATTCGATTTTTTTTCCAATTAAACAACATGGAATTCTCGTTACTTTTGCTTAACATTTTTTCATAAAATGCAGGTGGATCTGCATTACAAACAACATTATCTGCACCAATTTCATTGTCATTATTTAATTTTACACCACTTATTTTATTTTTTTTTGAAACAATTTCTGTAACTTCACTGTTTTTTATTATTTCAATACCAACCTCATTCATTAATTTTTCAAAACCTTTAATTATATTTCCTGTTCCTCCAACTGAATAATGTATTCCCCATTTTTTTTCTAAATAAAGAATTAATCCATAAATAGAGGTGGTGGTAAAAGGATTTCCCCCAACTAGTAAAGGATGCATGCTAAGCATTCTTCTTAATTTTTCATTTTTTATATAAGATGAAACAAGTGAGTAAACTGATTTATAACTTTTAAGTTTTAATAGGGCAGGCAATTGTTGCATCATTACGAAAGGTTTATCAAATGGTACATCTGCAAGTTCTAAAAAACCTTTATCAAATATTTTTTTTGTAAAATTAACTAATTTTTCATATCCATTTACATCTTCTTTGCTAAGCTTCTCAATTTGGTCTTTCATCTCTATTTCGTCGCCTGAATAATTAAATTTAGTTTTGTCTTCAAAAATAAACTGGTACCAAATTTTAAGTGGAGTTAGTTCTATATAATTTTTTGGATCTTTATTGAATAACTCGAACAATTCATTAATTAAGTAGGGTGCAGTAATTACTGTTGGTCCAGCATCATATATAAATCCGTTTTTCTTAAAAACTCTTGCTCTTCCACCTAGGTCTGGATGTTTTTCTATTAATTTTACGTTATGTCCTTTTGCCTTAAGTCTTAGCGCTGCTGCAATCCCACCAAATCCTGATCCAATGACTATAGAGTTCATTTTAATAATTTATAGCTTTTTTGAAAAATTGTAAGTGTATTATGAGTTAATTTTTTTTAACTCTGCTTTAGTTTCATCTAAATTCTTTTGAAACACAGCATCTAATTTTGACTTGTCTACAGATGTAGTTATTATTTTTTTAACTGAGTCCACGGCAATCTTTATTGATGCGTCCTTAATTTCTTTTAAAGCTGCTTCTTTCATCTGACTTATTTTATTTTCAGCTAAATTTTTTTTAATTTCTGATGATTTATGAAACTTATCATTCATCTCAATTATTAATCTATCCGCATCTTTTTTGGCGTTCTCAAGAATTTCGTTGCTAACAGACTGAGCTGTATCTAATTTTTTTTGTGAGTTATCTAATAGTGTTTTTGCCTCGGTTCTTAATTTTTCACTTTCATCAATTTCATTTTTAATGTCAGATATCATTTTATCTAACATTTCAGAAATTTTTTGAGGAATTTTAAGGTAAATTAACGCTCCAAAAAAAATAATAAATGATACGGCTACCCAAAATGTTGCATCAATTGCCATAGTATTTATCTCCATTTCTTTTAGATAGATCGTCAACAATTGCAGATATACTACTATTATTTACTTCTGCTCCAATTAGTTTTTGCAATAACTCAGATGAAGTATCAATAGCAATTTTATTTATTTTATCTGGCGCATTTTTTCTTAATGCATCTATTTCTTTTTCAGCCTCAGCAATTTCATTATCAATTTGCTTATCAAGCACTTCTCTTTTTGCACCAATGTCTTTTAGTGCTTTTTCTCTTGCTTGATTGAAAATACTATTAGCCTCAAGTTTGCTTTTAGATACAATTTCATCATATTCTTTTAGTTTTGCATCACTATCTTCTCTTTGTTTCTCAGCAGCCTCAATATTTTCTAATATTTGAGATTTTCTCGATTCCAAGTTGTTACTAATTTTTGGTAGTATTAGTTTAGATAAAACTAAATACATAGCACCAAAAGTAAGTATTAGCCAAAAAATTTGAGAAACCCAAAACTCTGGATTTAATTGAGGCATACCTCCGCTTTCAGCTGCAAAAGCTTCTTTAATAAAAAAGAAGCTAAAAAATATTGACTGAAAATATATTTTTTTAACCATCAATTTAAAACGCAAAGAGAATGATTAACGCAACTACCAATCCGAATAATCCTGTAGCTTCTGCAAGTGCAAAACCTAAAAGCAAGTTAGGAAATTGTTTTTGTGCTGCAGATGGATTTCTCATTGCACCAGACAAATAATTTCCAAAAATTATTCCAATACCAACACCGGCTCCAGCTAAAGCAATTGCTGCTAAACCTGCTCCGATCATTTTTGCTGCTTCTAATTCCATTATATCCTCCTCTGTTATTAATGGTGTAAATTTAATGCATCATTTAAATAGATGCAGGTTAAGATTGCAAAAACATAAGCTTGAAGAAAAGCAACTAAGATCTCCAAACCAGTTAACGCAACCGAAAAACTTAGTGGAAGCCACCCACCAACTATTCCAAGGCTAATTACAAAGCCTCCGAAAACTTTCATCATTGTATGACCAGCCATCATATTGGCAAATAATCTAACTGATAAACTTATAGGTCTACTTAAATAAGAAATAATTTCTATAACAACAATTAAAGGGAGTAAGACTGCAGGCACTCCACTTGGAACAAATAATTTTAAATACCCAAATCCATGTTTAATAAACCCAATTACAGTCACTCCAATAAATATAAATGCTGCGAGCACAAATGTTACAATGATATGACTGGTTACAGTGAAAGTATAAGGTATCATTCCAAACATGTTACAAAATAATACAAACATGAATAGAGAAAATATAAATGCAAAGTATGGTTTAGCTTTTGATCCAGCTGTATCGCTAATCATTTTGGATACAAAGGTATAGCTAAGTTCTGCTAATAATTGAATTTTGTTTGGTAGTAATGAATTTTTTTTTGATCCTAAATTAAAGATTAACAAAATAGATACAGTACTTAAAATCATAAACAAACTTGCGTTCGTAAACGATATGTCGAATGCTCCAACTTTAATTTCTGGTCCAATTCTATAAACATCGAATTGGGACATAGGATTTGCTGCCATAATACTTATTTATTTTTGCATTTTTTTTGCAGATCTAATCACATTGGTTATTCCAGCAACTACACCAACAAAAAAAAATATTAATATAAACCAGGGTTTAGTACCAAAGGTCTTGTCAAAAATAAACCCAATAATTGTTCCCACGGCCACCGCTGAGACAAGTTCAGTGCTCAATTTGAATGCAGTTCCTATAGGTGAGGGGTCATTCTTCTTATTGTAGAGATTTTTCTTTGAAATCTTGCTTTTTGCAATCTCTAAGCGAGTTTTGAAAGGGTCTTTTGGCATTTATATTGTTTAAGCAACCATACTCTCTGCTTTTTGTAAATCAACAGCCACAAGCTGACTAATTCCTTTTTGAGGCATAGTTACCCCATATAGTCTGTTCATTTTTGACATGGTTAAAGCATGATGAGTTACAATTATGAATTTGGTGTTGGTAATTTTAATTAGTTCCTCAAGTAAACTACAAAATCTTGTTACGTTAGCATCGTCAAGCGGTGCATCAACCTCGTCCAATACACATATAGGTGAAGGGTTTGTCAAAAATACTGCAAAGATTAATGAGAGTGCAGTCAATGCTTGCTCACCTCCAGATAATAAAGTTATAGATTGAAGTCTTTTTCCTGGAGGACTAACCAACATTTCTAAACCTGCTTCAAGTGGATCATCAGAGTCCACCAATTCTAATTTGGCATTTCCACCATTGAAAAGTTTTGTATAAACCTCATTAAATTTTCTATTAACTTTTTCAAAAGCTTCAATCAATCTTTCTCTTCCTTTTTGATTAAGTTCATTTATGCTATCTTTCAGTTTCACGATAGCAGTAACAAGGTCAGCACGATCCTGTTCCATTTTTTTTATCTCTTCTTCATATTTACTTGTTTCTTCATCTGCTTTTAAATTTACAGATCCTAATTTTTCTCTTTCTTGTTTTTTCTTGTCCAAAGCATCTTCTTGATCAACTGGATTTGGAAGCTCTTCTACTCCGTTTAAATTTGAATTTTCTAAAATATTATCTTCATTCAAATTTAACTCAGAACTAATTCTATCAAGGAGATCATTTTTTCTTTTTTGCAGGCCTTCAATTGTAGCTCCTGAGCTTGCTTTTCTTTCTCTGATTTGAATTGATTGTTCTTGAATTTCATTTAATTGTGTTCTTAACGTTTCAATTTTTTGATCTGTTTCATCTATAATCGCTTCATTATCAATTTTTTCTTTATCTGAAATTCTTAAATTTTCTGAAATTTGACCTTTTCTCTCTGCCTGTGCTCTAGGTTGGTTTTCTAAATCACTTAATTGTTTTGATAATTTTTCTTTTCTTTGTGTTAGTTCATTAACCATTTTTTCTGAGTTAGTTAATAAATTTTTCCAACTTTCAATTTCTGTTTCAATGGTTTTAATTCTTTCATTTCTTTTTATAGACTCATTTTTAATTGATTGATTTTTACTATATGCATCGGCATATTTTTCTTGGAGTAATTTTATCTTTTCTGATTTTTCGCTAACTCCTAATAACTCACTTCTAGATCTCTCATTTTTTAAATCATTTAAAAAACTATCTAGCTCCATATTACATCTATCTAGAAGTGTTACTGCTTGATTTATTTCATTACTATCTATTAATTCTTTTACCCTTGATATAGTGTTTTTTACATTTTTTATTGGACCAACACTTATATTTACAGTTTCTTCTGCTAAACTGTTTACAACTTCATCAACAGCTTTTTGTTCTTCTTTAAGTTTATTTTTCGCACTTTCTAACTCTTCATTAGATAATTTTTCTGTTTCAAAATACTTCGAGTCTGTCTCAATTAATTCAGTTTTTTCTTCCTTCAATCTTTTTTCATTTGAGTTAGCGTCAATGATTATTCCTTTTTCTCTCGTGATATCATCATCAAGTGTTTGAATTGATTTTTTGATGCTTTCTATCTCATCTTGAATTCTTGTATTTTCCTCATCTAAACTTTGAAGTTCTAAATTAAGTCTTTGTATTCTTGATAAATTTTCAATATTTTTCTCTCTTAATGGGTTTACTTTATCTGTAAAAGTTTTAATTGAGTTTTCTAATTCAGATATTTTGTTATTAAATCCTTCTACTTCTCCTTCTGCTTCAGTATTAATTTCATTTTCTATTCTAATTTCTTTGTCTATTTCTAATAATTTTAAATAATATAAACCTGCTTCAATTTTTTTAATTTGATCTGAAATTAGTTTGTATTTTGTTGCCTCTTCAGCTTGTTTTTGAAGATTTGCTAATTGTTTTTCTTGCTGTCTTCTTAATTCATCTGCTCTTTTTAAATTATTCTCAGCCGCACCTAATCTTAATTCAGCCTCATGTCTTCTAACGTGTAAACCAGATATTCCTGCAGCTTCTTCTAAAATAGCCCTTCTATCTGTTGGTTTTGCAGTTACTAATGCACCTATTCTTCCTTGACTAATCATAGATGGAGAGTGTGCACCGGTCGAAAGATCTGCAAAAAACATTTGCGCATCTCTTGCTCTTACTTCCTTATCATTAATATAAAATTTAGATCCTTTATCTTTTTCTATTTTTCTTCTAACTTGTATTTGCTCTACTTCACGGTATTGGATAGGGCCTTCTTTATCTTTGTTTTCAACTTCGATTGATACTTCTGCAATATTTTTTGATGCTTTGTTAGATGTCCCTGAAAATATAACATCCTCCATACCAGATCCACGCATACTTTTTGCTGAGGTCTCTCCCATTACCCATCTTAAAGATTCTACAATGTTAGATTTGCCACAGCCGTTAGGACCCACTATACCTGTGAGACCATCTTCAATTAAGAAGTTGGTTTTTTCTGCAAAAGATTTAAATCCATTTAATTGGATTTTTTTAAACTCCATGCACTAACTTATATCAGTTTTTCTAATGCTTTTTTCAAATTTTTATAAGTTAGAGCTTTTTCAAATTTTTTGTTGTTGATAATAATCGTAGGAGTTGAGCTCACTTTGAAGTTTTTAGTACCATCGATTCGATCATTTAAAACAAAATCCTCAATTTCTTTGTTGTTTACACAAGAATCGAAATCAATACTAAAACCTTCATTTTTCAAAAATTTTTGGAGATTTTTATTTGCCTCCTGTATTGAACTTCCTTTGACCCATTTCTGTTGATTTGCGTATAAGCTTTCCAAAATATCAGAGCTTCCATCATTTTTACATTGCGCAACTTTTGATGCATTGAAGGCCGCAATATCCAATGGAAAATGTCTAAATTCAATTTTAGCGATTCCAGTATCAAGAAATTCTTTTTTAAGTTCAGGGAAAACATTTTTGTGAAAATTAGCACAATGACTACAAGTCAATGACTCAAAAGCTATAATAGTTATTTTTGCATCTTTGTTACCAACAGTTATCCTTTTAATTTCCTCCGCCTGCACATTTAAGACTGTAGTAAAAAATATTAATATTAAGAATATAATTTTTTTCATTTCTCTCTAAAAACCTTAGTTAACTCTGTTAATGATTTTTTAATTTTTTCGTTTTTAACATCTTTAATTTTATCTTGATATTTACTAATTGCCACATTTTTAACTTTTGTTTCACCCGAGCCTGTCATTTCATGTTCATCATCAAAACTTATAAATTTAAGCTTTTCAACAACAGAATATCCAAAAAAATTATTCATTTTATCTAAAATATCTTTTTTCGAATATTCTACGTCAACTTCATGTCCTCGCTTGACCATAACCATTAAGGTACTAACACCAAATTTATTTGAATTTTTAAATGTTTTTGGATAGCAAATTTTAAATAATTCGCTTCCAACTAAATATTTCCAATTGCTCAGCGTTTCTGAATATACATGACCTTTTTTATTTATTATTTTTTTGACATTTTTTGGCAAAGTGTCTTTGAAAGATCTTAATCCTTGAATGCTAGCGTTTCTCTGCTTAGTATTATTTTTAGATTGCATATGAAAGATCCAATAATAACAAATAATATTCTTAATTGGTATGATTTAAATAAAAGATCTTTACCTTGGAGAAAGAATGTTTCTCAAACAAAAAAGCAATACTACACTTTAATAAGTGAATTTATGTTGCAGCAAACTCAGGTTGCAACGGTAATACCTTACTTTAACAGATTTATAAAAAATATTCCCACAATAGAAAAATTATCTAAATATGATGATAGAAAATTAATTAAACTTTGGGAGGGTCTTGGATACTATTCAAGAGTAAGAAATTTAAAAAAAACAGCTCAAATAGTTGTTAAAAATTTTAATAAAAAAATACCTAGAAATTTTGTAGATTTAAAGTCACTTCCAGGAATTGGAGATTATACAGCAAGTGCAATTTCTGCAATTGCATTCAATGAACCAATAATTCCTCTAGATGGTAATATTGAAAGAGTATTAAAGAGATACTTATTTTTAAAAAAACAAGATCAAATAAAAAAAGAAAATTTACATGAGAAGAAAAAAATTTTTGGAACATCTATCAAAAGGTCTGGTGATTATGCTCAAGCTTTAATGGAATTAGGAGCACTAATTTGTAAACCTGTTACTCCTAATTGTAAGAATTGTCCATTAGTAAAAAAATGCAAATCATTTAAAAATAAAAATTTTGATTTAGTAAAATTTAAAAAAAAAGATAAGGAAACTTTTTACAAGCTAAATGTTTATAAAAAAAATAATCATTATTTATTAATCAAAAATAATAAATTTAATTTTTTGAAAAATTTTAATATCTTCCCGATGGAGGAAGTAAATAATCCTAAAAATTTTGATAAAGATTTGAATTTTAAAATGTCTAATATGAACATGAATATTAAAATTGAATTTAAAAATAAATATAATTTAAATAAAAATAATTATTGGATTGATCCAAGAAAGCTTCAAAATTATACACTGCCAACATTTACAAAAAAGATAGTTAAATTTTTAGAAAGTCATAAATGAAAAAAATTGCAATAATTGGTGCTGGAATTTCAGGTTTGTATATTGCCAATTTATTCAAAGATCATAAGGATTATCAGGTCACGATTTATGAAAAAAGGAATTCAATAGAAATGGAAGAAGGTTATGGAATTCAGTTGTCGGTAAATAGTGTAAAGCTTTTGAATAAAATAGGCTTCACTTCTTTCACTGAAGAAGAAAAATTTAATCCAAAAAAAATTGATTTTTATGAAATTAAAAATTCAAAAAAAATTTGTGACTTAGACATTTCAAAATTTAATTCCGAAGATTGTAAATACACAACATTGAAAAGATCAAAATTGCTTCAATTTTTAAAAAAACGAATAAATGAAGATATAATTAAATATAACCACAATATTGAACAGATTGTTTACGATAAAGATTTAATAAAATTAATATTTGATAAAAATAATATAACTTGTGATTACTTAATTATTTCAGACGGCGTGTTTTCTAAAGGGAAGTTATTAATTTCAGCTAATAAATCAAAACCAATTTACAATGATACGATTGCTATTAGGGGCACTATATCGAGAGAAAATTTTGAAAATATAAATGAAGAAAATATTTCTTTGTTCTTAGGACCAAATTTTCATTATGTTGTTTATCCAATTAATAATGATAAAAAATTTAATTTTATTGGCATTTTAAAACATAAATTAAATTCAAATAAGCAAGAGAACTATAATCTTTTTAACGAAAGTTCTTTTATAAAAAATATTAAATTTATATTATCTCAAAAAGTTTCCCAAAGTTTTTTGGAAAGTCTTCAAAATATTAAATTATTTCCAATATTTGTAAGTAAAAATTTATACATTCCTCCAAAAAATATATTCCTTGTAGGAGATGCATTTTTTGCTTTTTCACCTTCATTTGCGCAGGGAGCTTCCCAATCAATTGAGAGTGCTAATGAATTATATGAATGCTTAATAAATAATAATAATTTTTATGATATCAGATTAAAGAGAGTAAAAATGATTAACAGTAGATCTAATTTCAATCAATTTGCCTTCCATTTATCAAATCCAATTATGATCATATTTAGAAATATTTTTTTAAAACTTTTAACTAAAAATAAAAAATTTTTAGAAAGTTATTTAGGTAAAATTTATAAAAATTAATTTTTAGAAATTAATCTTTGTCTTAGATAATCAATAGGATAAGTTCGTCCATTTATATCACAATGCCAAAAAGTCCATCCGTTGCAACTTTCAGCTCCTAAAATAGTAGCCGCAACTTTGTGTATAGAACCCTCTGCTTGATTATGTTTTATACTACCATCAGCCATTATTCTGGCTGTTATTTTTTTCTTATTATCAAAAATATTAGTTCCAGGTTTAATTATTCCAAGCTCAACTAATGAACCAAAAGGAATTCTTGGTTTTGATCTATTATTTTTAAGCGTATCTAATAAGTCGTCCTCAATAGGCTTTGTAGCTTTTATGCGTTGCTCAGCAGCTTTAAAATAATTTTTTTCTTTTTCTATTCCAAAATAATTTCTTCCTAGTTTTTTTGCTACTGTAGCTGTTGTTCCTGATCCTAAAAAAGGGTCAAGTATGAGGTCATTTTTATTAGATGTAGCTAGTAAAATTCTATGTAATAGTGCTTCTGGTTTTTGTGTTGAGTGAATTTTTTTTCCATCCTTTTTAAGTCTTTCAGAACCATTGCATATTGGAAGATCCCAATTAGATCTCATTTGCAAATCATCATTTAAGCATTTTAAAGATTGATAATTGAATGTGTATTTTGATTTTTCACTTTTAGAAGCCCATATCAAAGTTTCATGAGCGTTAGTAAAACGTGTTCCTCTAAAGTTTGGCATTGGATTGTTTTTATTCCAAATGACATCGTTTAAAATCCAGAAACCTAAATTTTGGATTGCCGTGCCAACTCTAAAAATATTATGGTAGCTTCCTATAACCCAAATTGCTCCATCTTTTTTTAAAATTCTTTTACATTCACTAAGCCATTCATAAGTGAAATCATCATATTTTTTAAAATTTTCAAATTGATCCCACTTATCATTTACCGCACTAACCTTTGATCTATCAGGTCTAGTTAATTCACTTTTTAATTGTAAGTTGTAAGGAGGATCAGCAAAAATTAAATCAAAAGTTTCACGTGGAATTTTTTTTATTTCTTCGAGACTATCTCCATTAATTATTTTATTTTTGAAATCAGTTTTCATTTGTAAAAATTAATTAGACTCCAAATGGATTCTACGGTCAACCTGAGATTGAAAAATTTGGATTCGATTAGTGTTTCTTAATTAGAAGGTAACTAGATGTAGTGTTAATTTATTTTATAAATTGGTGAAAAAGTTTTTCTATGATGTTTAGTAATACCTAATTTTTTCAAAGCTTTTAAGTGGTGTTTTGTTCCGTACCCAAAGTTTTTATTCCAATCATAGCCTTTATTTTTTTTTGATAAGTTAGTTATATATTTATCCCTTGATACTTTTGCAATTATAGAAGCTGCCGAAATAGAGGGGATTTTTTTATCTCCTTTAATAACTGATTTTAAATTATAATTTTCTAACTCTGGAGTTTTATTTCCATCTATCAGAACGTGTGTTGGTTTTCTCTTAAGTTTTTTGATGGCTCTTTTCATAGCCAGCAAGGTTGCTTGAAGTATATTCAGCTTTTCTATTTCTTTGACAGAAGCTTTCCCTATAGACCAAGTGGAATTTTTTTTTATGTATGTGCATATATACTCTCTCTTTCTTTTACTTAATGATTTTGAGTCTTTTAATAATTTTGGATTAATTGATTTTTTTAAAATTACTGCTGAAGCATAAACAGGCCCAATTAAACTTCCTCTACCAACCTCATCAACCCCAGCGATTATCTTCATCTAATTTTTAACTTCAGATCTTTAATTTTGTCTCTAATTTTCTTTAAATCTTCCCATGCGTGTTTTTTATTTTCTGGAAAACGGATTAGATAGGATGGATTAAAAGTTATCATTAAAGGGAATGTTTTATTTTTTAAAATAACTTCTTTCCATTGTCCTCTTTCAGCAGATATTTTTTCACTTATTCCTGTTACAGCCTCCATTGCTGAACTACCCATCAAAACAATAATCTTAGGGTTTATAATTGATATATGCTCTTTCAAAAATACTGAGTATCTTTTAATTTCGGTTGAGGTTGGTTTTCTGTCATCAGGTGGTCTGAAATTGATTGTATAACTGGTGTAAATATTTTGTCTCTTAATGTTGATAGCTATAAGCATTTTGTTAAGAAGTTCGCCAACTTCACCCCTAAATGGGACGCCTAATTTTTCTTCCTCAGCACCTGGAGCCTCTCCAATTAACATTAAAGGACTATTTATATTTCCCTCACCTAAAATAATTTTGTTTGAATTTTCTTTCAATTTACAATTTTCAATTGAATTTATTTGATCCTTTAAATTTTTTATTAATTTTTCTTTATTAATTTGCAGAGTGCTATTGTCCTTTTCTAAAATATTAAATCTATTTATTGTCTTATCTGCGAATATAAATTTTGGCTCAATTGTATTTATTAGTTCTTGGTTTAATTTGGTATTTTGATTTATCACTTTTTTAGTCATAATATGGCAATATGTTCCTAAAATTTCTAAAATTAGTACTAATAATTTTCATATCTTATCAGACACCTTTGTATTCTAAAAGTGCTACTTTTAATGATTTCAACTCAAGAGATTTAACAAATTACTTTTCTGGAATTGTTGCATTTGAAAATAGAGATAATTCTGAAGCTTTAAAATTTTTTAATCTAACCAAAGTATTAATTAATAAACATGATAGTTATTTAAAAAGATATGTTAATTCTTTAGTTTTAGACAACAAAGTACCTCAAGCAATAAACATACTGAATTATAACGTAAATAAATCTAACTCAGATTTTTATGATGCTTATATAATTTTTATAATTGACAGTTTAAAGAAAAATAATTTTAAAAAAGCTGATGAATATTTAACACAAAGTTTAAAATTTCAAGATGAAGACATGATAAACCTAGTTATATTTGAAACTCTAAAACAGTACATTTATACATTTAAAAATAAAAAAATATTAGATAAAAAAAAAAATTTTGGAAACCTGTCTCTTATAGCTGAGACATTTCAAAGATGTTATATTGAAGATAAGAGAACTTCGTCATTTTTTCTTAATTTAATAAATAATCAACAAGGTGATTATTCAAGATACAGTTTTTTTTATCTTAATTATTTAATTGATAATAATAAATTAAATGAAGCAAGATTAGTTGCTGAACAAATTGATTATATAAATTCAACACTTTTACTTTCACAGAGTAAAAGTTGGATAGACAAGGAAAAATTTGAAGATTTTGGAAAAGTTTTTTCATGCAAAGATCATAATGACCTTGTAAGTGAGTTTTTATTTTTAATCTCTAATCTTTATTCTTCTCAGGATAATTTTGAAAAATCAAATTTTTATTTAAATTTATCCAACTATTTGAATCCTAAGTTTGAATTTAATTTGTCATTGGTTGCAGAAAATTTTTATCTTAATGATGAATTTGATAAATTACAAAGGGTTTTAAAAAACTTTAAAAAAGAAGATGAATTTTATTATTGGTTTAGATTAAAAAAAGAAGCTAAAATAATAATTCAAGAGCAAGATTATAAAAGTGGAATTAAATACATAGATTTAAAATTTAATAAAATTGAAAATCCAAATATAAAGATGATTTTTGATTTAGCCAATTTTTATAAAAATTCTAAAAATTATGAAAAAGCAATAGATCGTTATACGGAAATTATTTTAACGCTTGATGATAATTCACTTATTAAATCAGATCTATTGTATCGTAGAGGTGGCACCTATGAAAGAATGGGCAATTATGAAAAGTCAGATGAAGATTTACTGCATGCACTTAGAATTGATCCTAGTGATGCATATATTTTAAATTACCTTGCTTACTCTTGGTTAGAGCGTGATTATAAAATTAATGAAGCAATGGATATGTTGAAAAAAGCATATGATTTAAAAAGCAATGATCCATATATTATTGACTCAATTGGATGGGCATATTTTTTAATAGAAGATTATTTAGAAGCAGAAAAGTATTTAAAAAGAGCGGTAGAATTAATGCCAGATGACCCAATAGTCAATGATCATTATGGAGATATTTTATGGAAATTAAATCGAAAAATTCAAGCAAGATATTTTTGGAACAATGTACTAACTTTTGATGAAACCGAAGAAGATATGAGAGAAAAAATCAATATTAAAGTAATTGAGGGTCTTAAAAATTCCTAAATGAAAATAAATAAAATTAAATCTAATGCAAAGTTAAATTTAGCACTAAATATTACTGGAAAAAAAAAAGTTTTACATAAAATTGAAAGTATAATTGGTTTTATAGATCTGCACGATGTTATTTCAATAAATCAACATAATGGAAAAAAACATCATATTTCTTTTTATGGAAAGTATTCTAAAAATATTGGAAAAAAAAACACTGTTCAAAAATTATTTCAAAGACTAGATCACGAAAATTTATTAAAAAATAAAAAATTTAAAGTTAAAATTAAAAAATTAATTCCCCAAGAATCTGGGTTGGGTGGAGGATCGATGAATGCAGCTAGTGTGTTTAATTATCTGATAAAAAAAAAAATTATTAAACTTAATCATAAAAAAATTCGAAGTATCTGTGACTTGATTGGTTCAGATGTTATTTTAGGGACCATTTCATCCAGCTGTGTGTTGTCATCAGGTGGTAGAATTAAAAAGTTTTATAATACTCCAAAATATTACTCTACTTTAGTAAAGCCTGATTTTGGATGCTCAACTAAAAAAATATACTCTGCTGTTCGAAAGTATACAAAACCAAAATATAACAAACCTAAGAAAAACATGTTTTGGGCGAAATATTTGATTGATGAACAAAATGCTCTTGAAACAATAGCGCTCAAAAAATATCCAAAACTAAAAAAAATAAAGTTATTTTTAGAAAGTATTGATAATCCTTTATTTGTAAGAATGACTGGTTCAGGATCAACAATTGTTGCCTATTATAATTCATTAAAGAGTTGTAAATTGGCAAAAGCTAAATTTAAAAGAAAATATAAAAATTATTGGTGTGTTACAGCAAAAACTATATGAATTTTATATTTTTATGTTATAGGAAGCTAGTATTGGGGCGTAGCCAAGCGGTAAGGCACGGGTTTTTGGTACCTGCATCCTAGGTTCGAATCCTAGCGCCCCAGCCATTTATGAAAAATTTTTTAGATAAATTTTTTTCCCGATCAAAAAATCTTGATTATATTAGTCAAAATTTAAAACAACTTACTTTAACAACACCAGCAAATAAAATTTTTGAAGCAATTAATAATTTTTCAGAGAAAAGTGAAATCAGATATGTTGGTGGATGTGTAAGAAAAGTGATAAAAAAAGAAAATGTTGATGATATTGACCTAGCAACAAATTTAACTCCCTCGGAAGTTTGTGAGGCTCTCAAAAACAAACAAATAATTTATTACGAAACAGGAATTGAACACGGAACTATTACCGCAATAATTGACGAATATAAATATGAAATTACTTCTTTAAGGAAAGACGTCTCAACTGATGGAAGGCATGCTGAAGTAGAATTCTCTTTAGATTGGAGGGAAGATGCCTCTAGAAGGGATTTTACTATCAATTCAATTTATGCAGATGGTGATGGTAATTTATTTGATCCATTTAACGGTAAAAAAGATTTGGAGGAGGGTTATATTAATTTTATTGGTAATGTGGAAAAAAGAATTAAAGAGGATTATTTACGTATTTTAAGGTATTTAAGATTTTATTTAAATTACTCAAATCATAAGCACCAGTCAGAAATAATAAAAAATATAAAAAAAAATATTGATGGAATTTCAAATATATCACCCGAAAGGTTAATTGATGAACTAAAAAAAATAACGAGTTCAAATGGATTTTTAAAACTATTTAAAGATAAAGAAAGTTTAGAACTAATAGAAATAATTTTCCCTCAATTAAAGAATATTAAAAATTTTAAAAAACAAAATTCTTATGCTGCAGAGAATTTTTTAAAAATTGACTTTATATTCTTAATTGCGCTTTTAGTGATTGATGGGACCGATAATGCCGATTATTTTCTTTATAAGTTTAAAATATCTAACAAAGATAAGAAAAGACTAAAATTGATAGATCTTTTTTATCGAGAAAAAGTAACTTTAAACAATTTTACAGAGAAAAATTTGAATAATTTTTTTTATTTTAATGGGCGACAGGCTGTAATAGATATAATTAATTTTAAAATTTTTACCTCAAATAAAGTAGAGAAAAAACTAATTAAACTATTAGATACTTATAAAGACAAAGTAATTCCAACTTTGCCAATAAGGGCCGAGCTACTGATATCTAAATTTCAAATTCCTGAGGGTAAAACTTTAGGTAATAAATTAAAAAGGATAGAAGAAACTTGGGTTCAAAACGGATTTCAAATTTCAGATAAGCAAGTAAAACAAATAGTTAAAAGTTAAATATATTTAACGTCTTTAATTTCAAAATTTTTTACACCAGAGGGTGTATTTATTTCAACTAAATCACTTTTATTTTTTCCAATCAAACCTTTGCCAATTGGTGATTGAAAGAAAATTAGTTTTTGTTTTAAATCTGCTTCATCTCTTCCAACAATTTTATAATTAATTTTTTCACCAGTATCTAAATCTTCTAAATAAACTGTAGATCCAAAAATTACTTTTCCTTCATTGCTTAGTTTTGTAACGTCAATAATATTTGCTCTTGCAATAATGTCGTTAATTTCGGTTATTCTTCCTTCATTATGAGATTGTTCTTCTTTAGCTGCATGATATTCAGCATTTTCTTTAAGATCTCCATGTGATCTTGCTTCAGCTATTGCAGCTACTATTTCAGGTCTTTTTTTTTCTTTTAAAAAAACCAATTCTTCTTTTAATTTATTTAATCCGTTTAATGTTATTGGCTCTTTATCCATTTTTTTATTTCCATTTTGCAATCGGAGGTAATGACATTAAAATTCCCTCAACATTACCACCAGTTTGTAGCCCAAATTTTGTTCCTCTATCATAGAGTAAATTAAATTCTGCGTATCGACCTCTTTTAATATACTGAAAATCTTTTTCTTTCAAAGTCCATTTTCTTTTTATTTTTTTTTTAATTATTTCATTAAATAGCATTTGAAATGTAACACCAACATCTCTAATAAATTTAAAGTCATTTTCAAAATTATCATTTTTATAGTCAAAAAAGATTCCACCTATGCCTCTTGCCTCTTTCCTGTGTGGTAAATAAAAGTATTCATCACACCACTTTTTATATTTTTTATAATAATTTTTATTATGTCTATCGCACATTGCTTTTAATATTTTATGAAAATTTTTCCTCTCTTTTTCATCTTTTATTGCTGGGGTTACATCCATTCCTCCACCAAACCAATTCTTTGTTGTACAAATAAATCTGGTATTAAAATGCATAGCAGGAATATGAGGATTTTGCATATGCATAACTATTGATATCCCTGATGCCCAAAATCTAGGATCCTTACTTGCGCCTGGTATATTCTTTTGAAATTGCTTAGGAAATTTTCCATAAACTTTTGAAAAATTTACTCCTACTTTTTCAAAAATTTTTCCGTTTTTAAGAATTCTATATTCACCACCACCCTCATCTTTTTTACTGTTTCTTTTCCATGAAGTTGATTGAAAATTTACTTTGTTTTTTTCAATTTTTAAAATGTCGTCGCATATTGCATTTTGTAGTAGCTTAAACCAATTACTTGCTAAGTCTTTTTTGATTGAAATATCCATTTTATATTAATTCTATTTGACGCAAACTTTCTGCCAAAACAATGGCAACCGACGATGCAATATTAAGAGATCTTACTTGGTTATTCATTGGTATTTTTAAACGATTTTTAATTATTTTATGAACTTTTTCGGGTACCCCAGCACTTTCTCTTCCAAACAAAATAGTATCATCAGGCTTAAATTTAAATTTAGTATAATTTATCGAACCCTTAGTTGTCATCAATACGATTCTCTGTTTCTTCTTAGCTTCAAAAAATTTTTCTGAACTTTGATAAAACTCTATTTGACTATAGTCCATATAGTCCATAACCACTCTTTTAAAGCGTTTGTCTGATAATAGAAAGCCACATGGTTCAATTATTTCTAATTTAGCACCCAAGCAAGCACAGGTTCTAATGATTGCAGCAGTATTCTGAGGTATATCAGGCTCGTACAAAGCTATTTTGGGTCCTAAAATTGTTGAATTCTGTGTCATTCTTTCAGTAGTAAAATAATTATTTTATATTATATGAATTCGTATATTAACTATTTTAAATCAAAAAGAGATAATAATAAAAGCTACTAAAAGTGTCTGAAAAAAAAACAAAAAGAAGAGATTTTTTATTTACAGCTACCACAGCAGTAGGAGCTGTTGGTGCCGCAGCAGTAGTGTGGCCAATGATAGATCAAATGAATCCAGACGCTTCTGTTAAAGCATTAGCTAGCACAGAAGTTGATGTAAGTGCATTAACACCAGGAAATACATTAACTGTTTTGTGGAGAGGCAAACCAGTCTTTATTAGAAGAAGAACCCAAGAAGAAATTGATGAAGCAAGAAAAGTGAAGATGGAAGATTTAATTCATCCTGAAAAAGATGAGGATAGAGCTAAAAATCCAGAGTGGCTTGTAATGCTAGGGGTTTGTACACATTTAGGATGTGTACCTTTAAATGACAAAGGCGATTACAATGGATGGTTTTGCCCATGTCATGGATCTCACTATGATACATCTGGAAGAATAAGAAAAGGACCAGCTCCTTTAAATATGGAAGTACCTAAATACGAATTCGTTAACGCTAATACAATTAAGATTGGATAAACTAAACACTAATGAGTGACCACGATTACAGACCAAAATCAAAAGTAGGACAATGGTTTAATGATCGATTACCACTTTTAACTCTAGCAAATCATTTAACAGATTATCCGACACCTAAAAATTTAAACTATTGGTGGACATTTGGGGGAATTTTAACTTTTTGCTTAATCACTCAAATTATAACCGGATTAACTCTTGCAATGCATTACATTGCTCACGCCGATATGGCTTTTGAGAGTGTTGAGCACATCATGCGTGATGTTAACTATGGTTGGTTAATTAGATACATTCATGCAAATGGTGCATCTATGTTTTTCTTAGCTGTCTACATTCATATTTTTAGATCATTGTTTTATGGTTCTTACAAAGCACCAAGAGAAATAATTTGGATAATTGGAATAATTATTTATTTGCTAATGATGGCAGCTGCTTTCATGGGCTATGTATTGCCTTGGGGACAAATGAGCTTCTGGGGAGCAACTGTAATCACAAATTTATTTAGCGCTATTCCATTGGTTGGAGAGGGTATTGTTACTTGGTTGTGGGGTGGTTATTCAGTTGATAACCCAACGTTAACAAGATTTTTTACTTTGCACTATTTAATTCCATTTTTAATTTTAGGATTAGTTGTCTTACATATATGGGCTTTACATGTTCCTGGTAACAACAATCCAGTTGGAATAGACATTAAAAAACCTTCAAAGGATACAGTTCCATTCCATCCTTATATTGTTATTAAAGATGGTTTTGCTTTATTAATGTTCATGATTGTTTTTGCTTTCTTTGTATTTTATGCACCAAATATTTTAGGACACGCAGACAATTACATAGAGGCTAACCCAATGGTAACACCTGCACATATTGTTCCTGAATGGTATTTGCTACCTTTTTATGCAATACTAAGATCAGTTCCTGATAAATTGCTAGGAGTTGTGGCTATGTTATCTGCAATATTAATTTTAGCAGTCTTACCTTGGTTAGATACCTCAAAAATAAGATCAGCAGTATTTAGACCACTGTATAAACAATTTTACTGGATATTAGTTGCAGATGTTTTGATACTTGGTTATGTGGGTGCGATGCCAGCTGAAGGACTTTACTTGTTGATAGCAAGAGTTGCAACGGCATATTACTTTTTACATTTTTTAGTTATTCTTCCAGTTTTAGGGTTTAAAGAAAAAACTTTACCGGTGCCTCTAAGTATTACCGAACCTGTTCTAGGTGGTTCACCAAATTTAGCTGCCGCCAGAAATAAAGAAAGTAAAATAGAATAAGGTGAAAAATTTTTATAAATTATTTTCTATAATAATCATGATTATTGTCTCAAACTCATATTCTTTTGCTGCTGAAAAAGTAGAATATTTAAAAACTGATTGGAGTTTTAAGGGTATATTTGGAAAATTTGATAGAGCTTCTCTTCAAAGAGGTTATCAAGTTTATACTGAGGTGTGTGCTTCATGTCATTCGATGAAGTATTTAAGCTATAGAAATTTAGCTGAGCCAGGTGGCCCAGAATTCTCTGAAGCTCAAGCAAAAGCTATAGCAGCTTCATTTGAAGTAACTGATGGTCCAAATTCTGATGGTGAAATGTTTACAAGGCCAGGTAAATTATCTGATAAATTTGTAATGCCATACGACAATGTAAAAGCAGCTCAAGCTGCAAATGGCGGTGCATACCCTCCTGACATGTCTGTTCTAGTTAAAGCTAGAGGAGGTGGTGTTGACTATATCTATTCCTTATTGCAAGGATATGAAGAAGCTCCTAGCAACGTATCTTTAGATGATGGAGTTTATTATAACAAATATATGTATGGTAATAAAATTAGAATGGCTGCTCCATTATCAGATGGATTAGTAGAGTATGGTGACGGAACAAATGCAACAGTAGAACAGATGTCAAAAGATGTAACGACCTTCTTAATGTGGTCTGCTGAACCTCATTTAGAATCTCGACATCAAATGGGCTTTAAAGCGATTGTCTATTTGATTATTCTGACAATATTAGTTTACTTTAGCATGAAAAAAATCTGGTCACGTGTTGAATCTGAAGTTTAATACGTCTCCATCTTTCACAATATAGTCTTTACCTTCTAATCTCATTTTTCCATTAGCTTTGGAATTTACCCATCCATTATTAGCGACAAAATCTTCATAAGATACAGTTTCAGCTCTAATGAAACCTTTTTCAAAATCTGTATGAATTTCTCCTGCAGCTTTAGGAGCAGTACAGTTTTTTTGTATAGTCCAAGCCCTTGTTTCTTCAGGTCCAGAGGTAAAATACGTATCAAGTTCTAATATTTTATAGCCTTTTTGAATTAACATACTTAGACCTGTGTCTTTTAAACCAATCATATCCATATAATTTTTTTTTTCATCTTTTGCCAATTCATTAATTTGGTTTTCTATGTCTGCAGAAACAATCAGAGTGTTATCTTTTCCAAATTTTTCAATAAAGTTTTTAGTATATTTATTTCCATCCTGTACGCTTTGCTCATCTACATTGCAAACAAAAATCTTTGGTTTTATTGATAAAAGTCCACTTTGATTAAGTTGTTTCGTGTCAAATTTAGAATTTAATGTTGATATATCTTTATCATTATTAATGCAGTCTAATGCAATCTCTAAAATCTTAAGCTGATCTTCGTCTATATTTTTCTTATTATTTTTTTCAAGTCTTTTTTGGACGGATTCTAGGTCAGCTAACATCATTTCAGTTTCAATGATCTCAAGATCTCTAATAGGGTCAACGTCTGGATTAACATTTTGAATATCATCTGAGTCAAAGCATCTAATCATATGAATAACTGCATCAACTTCTCTTATGTGAGACAGAAATTTATTACCTAATCCTTCACCTTTAGATGCACCTTTCACAAGACCAGCTATATCCACAAATGAAATAGTTGTATTTATCGTTTTTTTTGATTTTGAAACTTCTGTTAATTTGTTCAATCTTTCATCTGGAACGGGGACTACTCCCACATTAGGGTCTATCGTACAAAATGGAAAATTTGCAGCTTGGGCTTTGCTTGAATTTGTAAGAGCATTGAAGAGTGTAGATTTACCCACATTAGGCAAACCAACAATTCCACATTTAAAACTCATTATTTATTATTAACGGTACTAGAAAATAAATCTAATTTTTTGTCGATAAGTATTGAAATAGAATCTGTGATGTTATTTGTAATTTTTTCCAATCCAAGCATTTCATCCTCATCAAAATTTTGAAGAACAAAATCACTTACTTCCATTTTATCTTTTGGCTTACCAATTCCTATTCGTACTCTTGAATAATCTTTACCAATAAATTTATCTATCGATGCAATTCCATTATGTCCTGCATCAGATCCACCAAATTTTGCTTTTATCTTTCCAAATTCTACATCTAGATCGTCATGAAAAACGATAACATCCTCAGCATCTATTTTGAAATATTCAATTAATTCTCTAATACAAATTCCAGAATTATTCATAAATGTTAAAGGTTTAATAGCGTAAACTTTTTGGTCTCCTACATTACCAGTTGTAAGAAGTCCTTTAAATTTTGGTTTTTGTTTTGATAGTCCAAATTTTTTATTTAATGCATCTATAATCTTGAAACCAATATTGTGTCTATTGTTTTCACTGTCTGGGGTTGGATTGCCTAATCCTACAAGTAGAAGCATAAAATATTAATATTGGAGGATAAAATTCAATTTTAATTAACTTATTTTTTTTCTTCAGCAGGTTTTTTATCTTCACCTTCTTTTTTATCACCATCAGCTGCTGGCTTATCTCCACCTTCAGCTGCCGCTGCTTCTGCTCCTTCAGCACCTTCTCCCTCAGCTGCTTCAGCTTCAGCAGGTTTTTCAGGTTCTTTCATAACAGTCGGAGCTGCTAGAGTTGCAATTACGAAATCTCTTCCTTGAATGGTAGGAGTAACGTCACTATCAAGATTTATTGAAGAAATTTTAAAACTTTCTCCAATATCAACCCCATCAAGATCTATAACAAGATTTTCAGGAATCTTTTCGCTTGGACATTTTAGTTCAACTTTTCTCCTTACTATGTTTAAAACTCCACCTCTTTTTAATCCAGGAGACTTTTCATGATTTAAAAATTTCACTGGTACTTCTATTCTGACTTTTATCCCTGCTACTATTCTTAAAAAGTCCACATGAATTGGTTCGTCTGAAATAATGTCGTATTTTATTTCTCTTGGAAGAGCTTTTTGAGGCTTACCATCAACATTTAAATTTATGATACTTGATAAAAAATTTTCTTTTTCAATTAGAGATTTAAGTACTTTTTTAGATATAGTAATCTTTTCATTTTGAGCTTCACCACCATAAATTATTGCAGGTACATTACCTTTATCCCTAAGCGAATTAAGCTCACCTTTAGTTTTTGTATTCCTGATGTTGGCGTCTAATGAATTCATAAAAACAAGGGTTTTTAGCTTAAGTTCCCTAATAACTCAAGGTATTTATTTGAATAAATCTGATACTGAGGTTGAATTAGATATTCTTTTAATTGCTTCTCCCATAAGTCCTGAAATTGACAGAACCTCAATGTTTTTAACACCTTTAGTTCTGCTCATATTATCGATTGTATCAGTTATCACTAAATTCTTAATTACAGAATTTTTAATTTTTTTTACGGCTTCACCACTAAGTACACCATGGGTTATATAAACATAAACTTCTTTAGCTCCTCTGTCTTTAAGAGCTTTAGCTGCATTTACTATTGTTCCACCAGAATCGATTATATCATCAACAATTATACAAGTTTTACCTTTTACATCTCCTATCACATTCATTACTTGAGATTGACCTGGTTTTGGTCTTCTTTTATCTACAATTGCTAATCCAACATTTAAGAGTTTACCCAGCGCTCTTGCTCGCTCAGTTCCACCAACATCAGGAGCAACACAAATTAGATTTTTACTTTTTATCTTTTTTTTTGCATGTCTTGCAAAAATAGGTGTTGCAAACAAGTTGTCTACCGGAATATCAAAGAAACCTTGAATTTGACCCGCATGTAAATCAACAGTAACTACTCTGTCAGCACCCGCTTTTGTAATTAAGTTTGATACTAATTTTGCAGAAATTGAAGTTCTTGGTACTACTTTTCTGTCTTGTCTAGCATAACCAAAATATGGAATTACTGCAGTTATATTTTTTGCAGAAGATCTTTTTAGTGCATCAATACACAACAAAAGCTCCATCAAATTATCATTAGCAGGCGAAGATACAGATTGAATTATAAAAATACTGTTTCCTCTGATATTCTCATTTATTTCAACATAAATTTCTCCATCAGAAAAATTTCTAATACTAGAGTTAACCAATTTAGATTTTAGATATTTAGCAATATTCTTGCTTAATGGTTTGTTGCTATTTCCGGATAATAATTTCATTAAAAAAGCCTAATTAAGCATAATTATTGAAATATTTCTACCATAATCATCATGATTTAGTTTTAACGCTCTTCTCGCACTAAAAAAATTATTATTAATATCAAATGTATCAATATTCATAGTCTCAATATTTTTTATTTTATTCTTTAAAAGACATGATTTTACATATTTAGGTAAATCAAAATAAAGCTTTTTGTACTTAATTTTAAAAAATTTATTATTTTTTTTATCTTTTTTTATAAATTTTCTTTTAAAATCTTGTTTGACTTCATAATTCTTAGCCGAAATAGCAGGTCCGATAGCTGCAGTAATATTTTTAGGATTAGATCCTTTTTTGATCATAAACTGGATTACCTTGCTAATTATATCTTTGTATGCACCTTTCCACCCTGCATGAATTGCTGCAACTAATTTTGTTCTTTCATCACAGATTAAAATCGGCACACAGTCAGCAGTTAAAACACCAATTGGTATGTTTTTTTGGTTTGTAATTACTGCGTCAGCTTTTGGTTTTGATTTAAATATATTTTTCTTATTAATATAAACAAACTTATTACTATGTATTTGATGAAGTAAAAAAATACTTTTAGCGGTGCTTTTTATTTTTTTTTTAACTATTTGTAAATTTTTTTTAACATATGAGGGATTATCTTTAGAACCAGGACCACAGTTTAAACTTTTATAAATTTTTTTTGATTTACCACCAGTTTTATTAAAAAAACCATGTTTAATTGATTTAATTTTTGAGAGTTTTTTTGATTTTATCAATTTTGAAAACCTGTTTTAAAATTATTTATCTTATTTTTTACAAGCATGACTTTGAACAATTCACCCATTTGTTTTTCATCTATCAAACGTCTTACTCGATAAAATAAATCTGCTTTTTTAGAAAATGCTATATTTTTGCTGATTATTTCTGCTCTTTGAAGAATACCCATACTTGTTAAAAATTTTTTTTGATTTGTAAAAATTGAATTAATTTCTTTAAATTGATTTATAAATTTTTCAAAAGAATGAAAGTTTATATTATAAGTAATATCAGAGTCTCCAATATTTTCTAAAATGTTAGAATATTTGTGATTATTAACTGCCTGAAGAGTCTCATGCATTTTGCTGTCTGCATAACCATAATCAATGACCAACATTCCTCCATCATTTTTTTTTATTAAATCACAAATTGCTCTTAAATATTTAAATGTATCTGGTGAATATTCTATAACTTTCTGATTTTTTGATATTTCAAAATTTAGATATTTCTCAATATTTTCTATATCAGTTTTTTCATCTTTAAACTCAGCTTTATTTGGATCATTCAAATTCACAAATCTTTCAAACCAACCATCTTTTTTTTTAAAAAATTGTTTGATTGGTATTGCATCAAAGAATTCATTAGCTAAAAAAATTGTTGGGTTTGAGTTTATTTTTCCAATATCTTTTAACCATGAAAATTTTTTAGAATTTAAATTTTTCTTTTGTTCACTTATTAAAAAATCACTTTTTTCATGAATTACAAAACTACAGGCATTGTAACATTCAGGAAAATTCATAAGTGTCTCATCTATGACTTTCATCATTTCGCCATTTCCAGCTCCTAGTTCTAGTAAATTAAATTTTTTTGGAGAGCCTATACTTTTCCAAAAAGTAATTGTCCAAATTGCAATTATCTCTGAAAATAATCTTGTGATATTGGGAGCAGTAATAAAGTCTCCATCTTCACCAAAAGGATTCTTTTTCATATAATAACCTTTATCCTTATCGTAAAGGGCTAAATTTATAAATTGATCTAATGGTAAATTATTTTTCTTAGCGAGTTTCATATTTTAAATAAAATAATATTACTCCTGACAATATAAATATTAAACTTACTACTTGCCCCATCGTTAAGTTTAAAAATATATAACCTAGCTGTTCATCTGGTACTCTATAAAATTCAACAATAAATCTGAAGATTGAGTAAATTATTAAAAATAATCCTGAAATTATACCGGGTTTGTTTGAAAATTTATTTCTAAAATAAATTAATAATAAAAATAGAAATAAACCCTCTAATAGCGCTTCGTATAATTGTGAGGGATGCCTGGGAAGATTATCTACCTGAATAAATGTTACAGCCCAAGGTACATTAGTTATAGTTCCATATAACTCTGAATTTATAAAGTTTGCTATTCGTCCAAAAAATAATCCGACTGGAGCTACTAAAGCCACAATATCCATATATAAAAATGGGTTTTGATTATTTTTTTTAGCAAAAAATATAGACGCAAAAATAACTCCAATTAAACCACCATGGAATGACATCCCACCTTGCCAAATTTTAAATATATCTAATGGATTATTTATATAAAAACTTAAATTATAAATAAAAATATAACCAAGTCTTCCACCTAAAATTATACCTATAATTAAATAAGTTAAATAATCATCAAATTTATTTTTAACTTCTATGTCTTGGATAAATAATTTTTTAGCGAGAATCCATCCTAATATAATTCCAAATATATAAGCCAAGGAATACCATCTGATTTCTAAAGAAAATATTTCTAAGGCTACTGGGTCAAAATTATTAATGAACATTTTTAATAATACTTATAATGTATATCTTAAATATGAAAAATTCTAAATTTATAATTGATAAGTTTGCTAAATTAATAGAGCAGGGACTAGTATCTTCAAAAGACTTAACTACTGAATTATTTAATATATTAAAATCGAAAAGAGATGAGTTTGTTTTTAAAATGAAACTTACAAGCAAAGATGAGTTTGAAGTACTCTCAAAACGTGTTGAGAATCTTGAAAATAAAATAAATAAACTTGAGAAAAAAAAAAATAAAAAAGTTAAACTGGCAAGAAAACCTTAACTCTTAAACCATCCATTTTTGATTTTTCTAACATTATATTTCCTCCATGAGATTTGATAATGTCTGATGAAATTGACAAGCCAAGACCAACACTTGATTTAGAGTCTGCTCGACCCTTATCTATTTTATAGAAAGGTTTAAATACATTTTCATACTCATTTTTCGGTATTCCGGGACCATCATCATCAATAATAATGAATAAGTTTGTATTTTTTTTACTTAAGCTAATTTCTACTTTATTTGCATATTTCAGTGAATTATCAATTAGATTATTTAGACATCTATTAATTAAGTTTTTCCTGCCATTAAAGTAAATTCTTGGTGTTGAGTTTTGTGAAATATTTTCATTATTATATTTTTCAATAACTTCTGAAATTAATTCAGATAGATTAAACATTTCATCTTTTTCAACATATGATGAGCTGGTAAATTGTAAATATTCATTTAACATTTTCTCCATTTCATTGATGTCTTCAGTTAATTTATTAACAGTTTCTTTATCTTTTATAAAAGCTAATTGTAGTTTCATCCTTGTTAAAGGCGTCCTTAAATCATGACTTATTCCAGATAACATTTCAGTTCTTTGATTTATGTGTCTTTCAATTCTCTTTCTCATTTTATCAAATTCATGTCCTGCTTGTCTTATTTCAAGTGCTCCAGAAGGTTTGAACTCCTCAATATTTTCTCCCTTACCAAACCTTTCAGCTGCACGAGCTAGGTTTGTGATTGGTCTAGTTTGATTTTTTAAAAATATTAGAGAAATGATCACCATTATAATTGCAGGTACTGTGATCCAAAGTGCAAATATTCTTGCTGATGAACTTGCAACTCTATCTTTAGGCACTAAAAATTTAAAATAACCATCTTCATATTTAATTCTTAAATCAATTAATTCTTTATAACTTGTTGTATCAAACCAGTATTCATTTAATCCAAATTTAGATTTTAGCTCTCTTCTTAAAGTTCTATCTATAGGACTAAACCATCTTTCAGTGTCTACATTTTGCAATTTCTCATTATTGGTGAATTCAATATTTAAATCTAAAAATATAGAAAAAAGATCTAGCAACTCTTGTTTATTTTCTCGCTCACTTCCATAAGCTTCAACAAATGTACTTATTTCATTTACCAAAGTTCTTGTCATACCTTTGTTTGTTTTGATCCAAAGGCTATCAAAAAAAACAATTGTAATTACTAGTTGCAGAACCAAAACTGGAATAGCAACAATAAGGAGCGCTCTATAAAATAACCTTTTTGGTAATATTTTTTTAAAGTAATCACTCAATCCAGAGAACATATCCTGCACCTCTTATTGTCTGTAAAAATTTTGGATTTTTTGGATCAATTTCAATTTTTTTTCTAAGCCGAGTAATAATAACATCTATTGATCTCTCTTTGTTTAGATTTATCAATTGACCAATATCTTCCCTAGAAAATGTTTTACCTGGGTTATTAATCATTTTTTCTAAAATTGTCTTCTCAGTTGCATTAATCTTAAATTCTTTATCACTTTTAAATATTAAAAGTTTATTCAAATCAATTTTCACATTTTCAAATTCTATAACCCTTTTTTGATCGGTTTTAATAGTTTTATTTAATATGTTTTGTATCCTTAGAATTAATTCTTTTGGCTCAAATGGTTTTGGTAAATAATCATCAGCACCAATCTCTAACCCTTCAACTCTTTCATTGGCTTCGCCTTTAGCTGTCAGAAGTATAACGGGTGTATTTAATTTTTTTTTATTTTCTTTTAAAAATTCAAGCCCACTTTTACCAGGCATCATGATATCCAATACTATTAAATCAAACTTAATTATTTTTACATTCTGTAATGCATTTTCTGCATTTTCAGCAGTAGTGACTAAGAATTTATTTTCATTTAAATACTTTTTTACAAGAGATCTAATTCCATCATCATCATCAACCACTAGTATATGAGCAATAAACTTATCCATTAATTATTTTACTTAGTACATTATCAAAATTTATAACTTCTTCAGAACTTGAATTTAATAAAGCATTATAAATTCTCTTTTTTTGTAAATTGAAAATTTCATTAAATATTCTTTTACCTTTATCATTAAGAAAAACATGCTTAACTCTAGTATCTTGGTTATCTTTTTTAAACATGACGATTTCAAGTTTAATCAAATCTTTGAGAACACGATTTAAGCTTTGTTTTGTGACTTTTAATCTCTTAAGTAGCTCAGAAATTGAGATCCCTTCATACATTGATAGTAAATGAATTACTTTATGGTGTGCTAAACCAATTGAATATCTATCTAATATTTTTTTAGAGTCAGAAAAGGTTTCTCTATAGCTTACGAATAGTTTTTCAATTAGATCTTTAAGCTGGTCATCTTTTAAATATAAAAGTTCTTTCATAATAGGTAAGTTATATTGACATATTAAAGATACAAAGATATTTTTCATTTATAAAATAAAAATTTTCACACATGATACCTTACGATAAGCGATCTGGAAAAATATGGTACAATAATGAATTAGTTGATTGGGCTGACGTTAAACTGCACGTTTTAAGCCATGGTATGCACTATGCAAGTTGTGTATTTGAAGGTGAGAGAGTTTATGATGGTTCTATTTTCAAATTAGAAGAGCACACAGCTAGATTTTTTCATTCTGCAAGAAGAATGGGATTTAAAATTCCATATACAGAAGAAGAAATCAATAATGCATCAATTAAAATTATAGCAACTCAAAAAGTAGAAAATGGCTATGTAAGACCTGTAGCTTGGAGGGGTAGCGAGATGATGGCTATTTCTGCGCAACAAACAAAAATACATGTTGCAATTGCAACATGGGAATGGGGATCATATTTCGATCCCAAACTTAAAGTAGAAGGAATTAGATTAAATATTTCAAATTGGAGAAGACCAGCGCCTAATACAATCCCGTGGGATACTAAGGCATCAGGTCTTTACATGATTTGTACTCTCTCAAAACATGAGGCAGAAAAGCAAGGATATACAGATTCTTTAATGCTTGATCACGAAGGGAATATTGCTGAAGCAACTGGAGCAAATATTTTTTTCAAAGATAAAAATGGCGAAATTCACACTCCAATACCAGATTCTTTTTTAGATGGTATTACAAGAAGGACCGTAATTGGAATTGCAAAATCAAAAAATATTAAAGTACATGAAAGAAAAATTAGTCCAACTGAATTACCTAATTTCGTTGGATGTTTTTTAACTGGAACAGCAGCAGAAGTAACACCAGTATCTTGTATTGCTGAAAATCAATTTAAAGTTTGTGATACTATTATTGCTTTAAATGAAAGTTATCAGGCATTAGTTAGGAAGAAAAAAGCAGCCTAGTCTTTACTATCTTCAGACATAGCGTGATCAATACCTTTTCGCATATAATCATATGCAGTAAAAAGTGTTAAAGCAGCTGATAACCATAAAAGAATTATACCTATTGTTTGAGCGTTATAATCTTGTAAATTTATTATTTTATTTCCTGTATCTCCAGATAATAAAAGAGCTATCGATACCATTTGTAATACTGTTTTAAGCTTAGCAAGGTTTGAAACAGGAAGTTTAATTTTTCCCTTTGCTAAAAATTCTCTCAAACCTGAAATTAAAATTTCTCTTGTAAGAATTATTATTGCTGCAATTACTTCATAATTTCTGATCGTTCCATCCATAACCAGAAGTATTAATGCTGTAGCAACAATGATTTTATCAGCAATTGGATCTAACAACTCACCCAGTTTTGACTCTACTCCAAACATTCTTGCCAACATTCCATCTAAGAAATCAGTAAATGACGCAACTATAAATAATATTAATGCGGTTAGATCACCATAAAAACCTGGAAGATAAAAAGCTAGAACAAAAAAAGGAACAATTATAATTCGTCCAATAGTTAATATGTTTGGAATTTTTTTAAGCATAATTATTCATGAAAAAAGTTATATATCTTTTTTGCTACTTTTTCCTCAACACCCTCTACAGATTTTATTTCATCTAAACTAGCAGATTCAACAGATCTTGCAGATCCAAAATGGTTCAATAAAGCTCTTTTTCTTATAGCTCCAATACCATCTATCTGATCTAGCAAAGACTTACTTATTCCTTTTTTTCTTTTTGCTCTATGAGCACTTATAGCAAATCTATGTGATTCATCTCTAATTCTTTGTAGGAAAAAAAGGGTAGGGTCATTTCTTGAAAATTTATATTCTTTACCATTGTGAAAAAAGGTTTCATTTCCACTATTTCTAAACTTACCTTTTGCTATTGCAATAATTGGAATTTCGTGAAGCCCTAATTCATTAAGGCTCTCTCTAGCTACTGAATATTGACCTTTTCCCCCATCTACTAGAACTAAATCAGGAAAAGCAAGGTAGTTGTCTTTTTCTTGAACTGCTCTTTTGAACCTTCTGTTTAATACTTCTCTCATCATTCCATAGTCATCTTGCTCATTTTTTTTATGCTTAATATTAAATTTTCTATATCTTTTTTTAATAAATCCTTCATCACCATATGCTATTAAAGCACCAACACTATTTGTACCTTGAATATGACTATTATCGTAAACTTCAATTAAATTTATATTAGTTTCTAAATTAAATTTTTGAGCTACTGCATCAAATAATTCTTTATTATTCTGACTTTCGTAAAGTTTTCTATTTAGACTATCTTTTGCATTTTTAATTGCTTGATTAATCACTTTTAGTTTTGATCCTTTTTTTGCAACTGAAATATTTATTTGTTTACCTTCTTTTTGTGTCAATGTTTTTTCAATTAGTGCTTTTTCTTTTATCTCTTCTGAAAGAATAACTGATGAAGGAACACTTTTATTTTCATAAAACTGAGAAACAAATGAATTCAAAATTTCACTAAACTTTTCATCGGGGTCGTGTTTTGGAAAAAAAGCTTGATTACCCCAATTTTGTTTTGATCTATAAAAAAATACTTGAATACAAGTTTTTCCAGATTCTTTGTAACCAGCAATAACATCTGCCTCAATTAAGTTTGCTTCATTAATTCTCTGTGAGGATTGAATTATATTTAATGCTTTGATTCTATCTCTTAAAATTACAGCTTTTTCAAAATCAAGACCCTCACTTGCCTTTTCCATTTGATTAGAAAGATTTTTTTGAATTTTCCTAGATTTGCCTGAAACAAATTCAATAGCATCCTCTACAGTTTGACTATAATCCTCTTTTTTTATGTATCCTACACAAGGTGCAGAACATCTTTTTATTTGATATAAAATACATGGTCTTTCTCTGTTTTTGAAAACAGTGTCATCACAAACCCTTAGATGGAAAATCTTTTGGATCATTTTGATTGTCCAATTAGCTGAACCAGCAGAGGCAAAAGGTCCAAAGTAAAAACCTTCTTTTGTTTTTTTTCCTCTATGTCTTTTTATTTGAGGCCACTTATCTTTATTACCAATAAATATAAATGGAAATGACTTATCATCACGTAATAGGATATTAAATTTTGGTTTATGTTTCTTAATTAAATTTGCTTCTAGTAGTAAAGCTTCACTCTCATTGGAAGTTGTTGTAATCTCTAATTTTCTTGTTTGTGAAAGCATCCTCTCTGTTCGAATGATATGATTTTTTTCGGAAACATAACTCTTTAATCTATTAGGTAAGTTTTTGGCTTTACCAACGTAAAGAATTTCATTCTTCTCATTAAGCATCCTGTATACGCCAGGAAGTTTTGGTACCAGGGGTAACTCTTTTTTTATTACTTCTTTTCCTATTTCAGAGCTTATCATGGCTTCTCTTTTTGGTAATTTGAATACCAACCGATGAACACTGTTTTAAAATTTCTAATTTTTCAATTTTTAACATTATTTTAGCAATTCTTTTGTCTTTAAATAGTTCATCAAAAACAGCTTCTGCCAAGGTTTCTAAAAAGTTATAATGTTTCTTTTTTACAAGTTTAGTAATTAATTTTACAATTGTTCCGTAATTTACAATAGATTTTATATCTTTATCGCTAGAAGGTTTTTTATCCTCATAGTCTATTTCAAGACTAAATTTTACTTTTTGTGATTTTTCTTTTTCTGAGTCATAATAACCAAGTTTTAAATCTAAAATTAACTCATTAATTAGTATTTTTTTCTCATAATTAAATAAAGTTTTATTTTTATCTATTTTGACAATTTTAAAATTATTTTTTTTCATTATTTAGTTCCAAAAATAGTAAGATTCCAACATGCATTCCCATCCTCAATACGAACGTAGCAACCAAAGAATGACATTATTTTAAATGCAAAAAAACCACCAATCAAAATTATTACTGCTGCAAGAAAAGGATTAATTTTTTTCATTACATTAAATTTTCTTTAAAGAAATTTATAAATTGTGGCATATACTCGTCCATGTGGTCTCCACCAACTGTTACTCCTCTTTTAAGACATTTTTCTTTTTTTAAAATTTTAAATGTTTTCTTCCATAATTTTTTTGGTTCAACTTGAGCTGCTTCATAAAAAGCATCCATAGATGGAAAAAGTTTATATTTAGTTAACACCATATCAGGCCATTCATTTCCAACAACAAAACCATCATTATCAACAAAAAAAGCGGGACAATTATGAACTGTCATTGCTTTATATTTTTTAGGTTTTTGACTGTAATGGAATCCATGATACCAACCTTGTTTCATATCAATTTCAATTTGACCAGGTTGAGATTTAATTTTTTTTACATAATTTTCGCAATGATTTGGCAATGTGTAGTCATCTGCTGCACCATGAACATAAAGTAATTTAGTATTTGATGTTAGTTCTGGCTTATCAAAGAAACCTGCAAGCTTACATTCTGCCGCCTCAGGTAATATTGCATCAAATCCATTAACACCTTCCAAAAACAAGGATGTAAATTTCACATCTGCTAAAAAAAGACTGTTGTTTCCACCTCTTGAATGTCCAGTAGTTCCAAATTTACCATTAGATCTTGGATGAGATTGTAATAACTTATATGCCATAATAGCATCTATCGCTCCATTAATAAGCGGAACTTTCGATTGATCTCTCCAAGTTTGTTTTGCTCCTCTTTGACAAAAATTATCTACATACATTACTCCTATTCCTGCTTCTAAAAGGTTTTTAGTGCCATGGTAGACAAAGTCATTCCATGCATATTCTCCAGGACCTCCGCTACTGTGAGTCCAAATTACTATTGGCACTTTATCTGAACCTTTTGGTAATTGTAGATATCCTGTTATTTCAATAGGATTATTTTTGTGACCACCGATAATAACAGTTCTTTGGTCAAAACCAGTATATGACTGAAATTTAATTAATTCGCCACCTTTAGTGTTTTTATTTTTTGAAACCCAGTTGAGAGCAGATTTTTTTTTCGTACACTGCGCCTTGAGGTCAAAATTAATATTTTTTGTGGAATGAGCATGCACTCCCGTAGTAAAGAAAATTGTTACTAATATTATAATTATTTTTCTCATTCTTTTCCTCCCATTATATCAGGGGTTTGCCAGTTCAAACTTTGACCACTATCAACAGAAATTACTTGCCCTGTAATAGATCTATTCTTTATAAAAAAGTCAACAGCATTACAAATTTGTTCGACATCAACTTGTCTTTTAAGTGGGGTTGCCATGTATTGTTTTTTAAAATGTTTCTCAGATTGTCTACTATTTCTTATTGTAGGGCCTGGAGCAATTCCATTTACTCTTATATTTGGTGCTAAGCTCATAGCGCTAGTTTTTGTCAAAGTATAAAGACCAGTTTTGCTTATAGTATAAGAAAAAAAATATGGAGTTAATTTAAAAACTCTTTGATCTATAATATTAATAATATTGTTATTTCCTTTCCTTACATTTTTTGCGAATTCTTTAGATAATAATGCTGGTGTTCTTAAATTAGTTCTAAGATGTTGCCCCCAGCTATCTGTTGTAAAATTTTCTAATTTATCATTTTCAAATAAAGAAGCATTGTTAATTAAACAATCAAAATATTTAAGTTTAGATTTTGCAAATTTTACAATTTTATTTACATCATTTTCTTTACTTAAATCTCCTTTGACTAAGTAAACTTTTGTACCTTCATTAGATAACTCTTTTTTTAATTTTTCTGCTTTTAATTTTGATTTATTATAATGGATTAAGATTTCTTTATTAGGACCAGATAATTTTCTTGCAATCGCAGCACCCATTCGAGTTGCTCCACCAGTAATAATTATTTTCCGTGCTTCCATTTTTTATCTCTTTTTTTTGTAACTTTAGTACCTGGCATACCCATGGTTGATCTACCTTTTGGATAAAGCTTATTTTTTACATCATACTGCCTTATTTTTGGATTTAATGTAATTTCTAATTCAGTGCTTTCCAATTTTCTTATTTCATCTCGTATTTTAGCAGCTTCTTCAAACTCTAAATTAGACGCAGCTTCTTTCATTTTTTTATCCAAGCCTTTGAGATGTTTTTTAAGATTTCCTCCAACATTAGACCCTTCGCTAATTTTAACGTAGTCTTTCTCATAAACACTTTCTAGAATATCACTGATTTCTTTTTTTACCGATTTTGCATCTATCTTATGTTTCTTATTATAATCTAATTGAATTTTTCTTCTTCTGTCAGTTTCTGCAATTGCTTTTTTTATACTTTTTGTTTCTTTGTCAGCATACAAAATTACTTTACCATCAACATTTCTTGCAGCCCTACCAATTGTTTGAATTAAAGAAGTTTCAGATCTCAAGAATCCCTCTTTATCAGCATCCAAAATTCCAACTAATGCACATTCAGGAATATCCAATCCTTCTCGCAATAGGTTAATTCCAACTAAAACATCAAATACACCCATTCTTAAATCTCGCATGATTTCAATTCTTTCAAGAGTATCAATATCCGAGTGGAGGTATCTTACTTTGACTCCATTCTCATGAAGATATTCAGTTAAATCCTCAGCCATTTTTTTAGTTAGTGTGGTTACTAATACTCTATGATTATTTTCTATAACTCGTTTACATTCATGCATTAAATCATCGACCTGATTTTTTGCTGGATGTATTTCAACAGGTGGATCTATTAAACCTGTTGGTCTTATAACTTGATCAATAAATTTACCTTTTGTTTGTTCTAGTTCCCATGGACCAGGCGTTGCAGAAACGAAAACAGTCTGAGTTCTCATTAAGTCCCATTCCTCAAATTTTAGTGGTCGATTATCCATACATGAAGGAAGTCTAAATCCATATTCTGCTAAGGTACTTTTTCTTGATCTATCTCCTTTATACATTCCATTAAGTTGAGGAACCGTAACATGACATTCGTCTACAAATATTAAAGTATTATCAGGGAAATATTCAAAAAGAGTAGGTGGGGGCTCTCCTGGCTTTCTTCCTGATAAAAATCTTGAATAGTTTTCAATGCCAGCGCAAGAGCCAGTTGCCTCAATCATTTCAAGATCAAATTTAGTTCTTTCTTCTAATCTTTGTGCCTCTAATAATTTATTTTCAGCACGGTGTTTTTTTAAAGTAACTTCTAATTCTTTTTTTATATTAATTACTGCTTGCTCAATCGTAGGTTTTGGAGTGATGTAGTGACTATTAGCATAAACTTTTACCAAACTTAATTCTCTTACTTTATCACCTGTTAAAGGATCAAATTCTTCTATCTGTTCAAGTTTATCTCCAAACAAACACAATCTCCACGCTCTATCTTCTAAGTGTGATGGAAAAATTTCTAAGTATTCTCCTCTTGCTCTAAATGTGCCTCTATAAAAATTTTGATCATTACGTTTGTATTGGAGAGCGACTAAAGACTTAATTATTTCTTCTCTATTATAATCATAATTTTTTTGGAGTGTTAAAGTCATTTTGCTATATGCTTCAACAGATCCAAGACCATAAATACAAGAAACACTTGCAACAATTAATACATCATCTCTTTCTAATAGAGATCTTGTTGCAGAGTGTCTCATCCTATCAATTTGTTCATTAATAGAGGCCTCTTTCTCAATATACGTGTCCGATCTTGGTACATAAGCCTCAGGAGTGTAATAGTCATAGTATGAAACGAAATATTCAACAGCATTGTCAGGAAAAAAGGTTTTCATTTCCCCATAAAGTTGAGCAGCAAGAGTTTTATTTGGAGCTAAAATCAAGGCAGGTCTATTGGTAGCTTCAATAACTTTAGCCATAGTAAAAGTTTTTCCAGATCCTGTTACACCAAGTAAAACTTGATTAAATTGATCTTTGTTAGCACCATTAACTAATTTTTTTATTGCCTCAGGCTGATCTCCTGCAGGTTTAAAATCAGATTTAATTTTGAATTTTTTTCCACCCTCTAGTTTTCCACCTATTTTAGGATTTTTACTCTGAATATCTGTAATTAAATCTTGATAAGTATTTTCCATATATTAAACAACGTAGTAGAATTTATTTATATTTCAATGAGCATAATATCAGACAGTTTAAAGAAGATTAAACCATCACCTACTATTGCTGTTACTCAAAAAGCAAGAGAATTAAAAGCTGCTGGAAAAGATGTTATTGGATTAGGTGCAGGGGAACCAGATTTTGATACTCCAGATAATATTAAACAAGCAGCTATAAAAGCTATTAACGATGGTGATACAAAATACACTGCAGTAGATGGTACTCCAGCATTGAAAAAAGCAATTGTAGAAAAATTTAAAAAAGAAAATAATTTAGATTATACAACTGATCAAATTACAGTTGGTGCTGGTGGAAAGCATGTAATTTATAATGCAATGATGGCCACATTAAACGAAGGTGATGAAGTTATAGTTCCTGCTCCTTATTGGGTTTCTTATCCCGATATGGTTTTATTAGCAGGAGGAAAACCAGTAATAATGGAATGCAATGAGAAACAAGGTTTTAAAATAAATCCAAATGATCTAGAGAAATATATAACACCAAAAACTAAATGGATTATTCTTAATTCGCCTTCAAATCCAACCGGAGCATGTTATTCAGAGCAAGATATAAAAGCAATTGCAGATATTTTGGAAAAACATAATCATGTGTATATTTTAAGCGATGATATTTATGAGCATGTGACTTACGAGGGTTTTATATTTTTTACAATTGCTCAAATTGAAAGTTTAAAAGATAGAGTGCTTACAATGAATGGTGTAAGCAAAGCTTATTCAATGACAGGCTGGAGAATAGGGTATGCAGCTGGTCCAAAAGATATCGTTAAAGCTATTGCTAAAATTCAATCACAATCAACAACCAATCCTTCTTCTATTAGCCAAGCCGCTGCAGTTGAGGCACTTAGTGGAACACAAGACTTTATTAAAGAAAGAGCTAATTCTTTTCAGGAGAGAAGAGATTTTGTTGTTAATGCTTTAAATGCGATAGATGGAATTGAATGTTTGAATCCAGATGGAGCGTTCTATGTTTTTCCAAGTTGCAAAGGTTTAATGGGTAAAAAAGATCGAAATGGAAATGAAATTAAATCTGACACTGATTTTGTTCAATCATTATTAGAGAATAGTGGAATTGCTGTAGTCCAGGGTTCTGCATTTGGTTTAGAAGGTTTTTTCAGAATTTCTTATGCAACATCAATGGATAATCTTAAGAAAGCAATGGATAAAATATCTAGTTTTTGTAAATCCTTAAGTTAATGAAGACAGCCTTAGTCTTTGGTTCTACAGGTTTAGTTGGTAGTCATCTTCTTGATCAATTAATTAAAAATGAGAACTATAATAAAATTAAACTTTTTGTACGTTCAGAAATTATTATTAATGACCTTAAAGTTGAGATTGTTAAAACTGATTTTAATAATATGGAAAAGCATAAAGAAGAGATGACAGGTGACCACTGTTATTTTTGCATTGGTACTACAAAGCAAAATTCACCTGATAAAGATGAATATAGAAGAGTTGAACTTGATTTACCAAAACAAATCGCACAAATAACAAAATCTAACTCAGTAAATTCTTTCGTTTTTGTCTCTTCAGGCTATGCAGATCCTAATAGTTCAGGAGATTATTTAAAATTTAAAGGATTAGTAGAGGAAGAGTTAAAAAGATTGAGTTTTAATAAACTTGGAATAATGAGACCTTCTTTTTTAATTGGAGATAGAAAAGAAAAAAGATTAGGAGAGAAATTAGGTATTTTTGTATTTAAATTATTATCACCTTTATTTTTAGGTCCATTAAAAAAAATGAAACCAATTCAATCTGAAAAAGTTGCAAAAGCAATGATTAAAATTTCTAATGGTGACTTTAGACAACAAGTATTCGAGTCTAATGAAATAGTGGAAATTAGTAATAATTAATTTTTAAAATTTAAAATATTCTTTTATGTCTTTTTGAAACAATAAGTAAATACAAGAAATCTGAAATAATGTATTCAAACTTAAAATAAATCTTACAACTAATTCATTAAATCCTATTTCTGGTATAGGTCCATAAGGAGCGGCAAAACTTACATTTATTGCCCCAATTAAATCTAACAAACCAATCACATTCCAAGACAGCAAAAGACCCCATAGTATAGTGCTTGGTTTTTTTATAATGTGGTAAACTAAAAATAAAGCAGTTATCCCAATAAAAAAGTCACCCACAAAAGGAATTATCCATTCGGATGGTGCTGAACGTTCATTTTCGGTAAAAATCCAAAACAAAAACAAACCTGATCCAACTGCTCTGAATGACATCCATCCAGTTACAAAAATAATCCAATTTAATTTCATTTTTTAGTGAGATAAAAATTTTTCTGCCTCAAGTGCAGCCATACATCCCATACCTGCAGCGGTTACAGCTTGTCTAAATGTTTTGTCTTTTACGTCTCCAGCTGCATAAACACCAGGAACATTTGTCTCTGTAGAATCTGGTTTAGTAACTAAATAACCCTCATTGTCCATTTCCAACTGATCTTTAAAAAGTTTAGTTGCAGGATCGTGACCAATTGCAATGAATACGCCATCAAGTTTCAATTCTTGTATTTTATTTGTTTTAACATTTTTAATCTTTATTCCTTTGACATTTTTAGGATCTTTATCACCTAACACATCTTCAACTACAGAGTCCCAAATTATTTCTATTTTTTTATTTTCCATTAATTTTTTTTGAAGCATCTTTTCAGCCCTTAGACTATCTCTTCTGTGAATTAATTTTACTTTTGAAGCAAACTTTGTAAGAAACATTGCTTCCTCTACAGCAGCATTTCCTCCACCGACTACAGCAACTTCTTTATCTTTAAAAAAGAAACCATCGCATGTAGCACATGCTGAAACTCCAAAACCTCTAAATTCTTGTTCTGATTTTATATTTAACCATCTAGCTTGTGCCCCAGTAGATATAATAATACTATCAGCAGTATATTTCTGGCCACTATCACCAATTGCTTCAAATGGTGAACTTTTTAAATTTACAGATCCAATATGGTCTTCAATCATTTCAGTTCCAACTGCTTTTGCTTGTTCTTTCATTTGATCCATTAACCATGGCCCCTGAATAACTTCAGAAAATCCTGGATAATTTTCAACATCAGTTGTCGTTGTTAATTGTCCTCCTGGCTCAGATCCATAAACTAAAATAGGATTTAACATTGCACGAGCAGCATAAACTGCTGCAGTGTATCCAGCTGGACCTGATCCAATTATTAACACTTTTGTGTGTTTAGTTGGATTTTGACTCATATGAAAGCTATATAGTGATTAATGACTAAATTAAAAGGTATTTTATTAACTCAAGGTATGCATGGCATGATAAGCCAGGTAGAAGGTTTAGCAAAAGCCTTAGATATAGATTTTACTCACCACAAGGTTGAACTAAATAATTTTTGGAAAATTGTTCCACCAAGATTAACACCAATATCACAAAATGTTTATAAAAAAATAAACGAGTCTGATTTTGATGTAATTATTTCATGTGGAAGAAAAAGTGTGATTCCCTCAATTCACTTAAAAAGTATCTCAAAAAAAAAAGTTTCAAATATTCATATTCAAGATCCAAAGGTAGATTTTAATCATTTTGATTTTATTGTTGCTCCTGAACATGATGGGATAAGCGGTACAAATATAATTAAAACAAAAGGTGCAATTCACTACTTAACGGAAAATGAAATTGAAGAAAATAGAAGTTATTTAAATTCATATATCAAACAGGATAATAGAAAAGTTTGGTGTTTGATAATGGGTGGTCCTACAAAATATTATGACTACTCAACAAAAAATATGAAGCATATCTTCTCAATTTTTTACAAATTATTGAAAAAACATGATTTTCAACTTGTGGTGATACCTTCAATGAGAACACCATTAAATACTATACATTATGCAAAAGAGTTTTTTGGAGAAAATCACACAGTGATTATGAATGTTGATAAAAAAGCTTATCTTTCAGCTTTGGCTATTTCGGAAAATATAGTTGTTACATGTGATTCTAGCTCAATGATATCTGAAGCTGCTTTGACTGGAAAACCAATTTATGTTGCTAATATTTTACCAAAAAGAAAAGACGTCAGATTTCAAAATTTTAGAAATTTATTCAGAGAATTAAATATTACTAGAAACTTAGGTGAAGAAATTGAAAATTGGAACTATCAAAAATTAGATGAAACGAATAGAGTAGCAAAAATTATTAAAGAAAAAATTCAATCATAATGTCATTTTTAAATTCAATTAAAAATAATTCAAAACAACATCATTTCCCTTTTGATCATTGGGAGTATAGTGATGCTTTGTCCGAAGGGGCAATTGATGAAATAGTTAAAGCTGACATTCCTGATGTCAGTAAACATAATCTTAATTATGATGGAACAAGAGCAATAGATGGTGGAGCTGCAGAATTTAGAAATGGTATAGCCTCAGGTGGACAAGCAATGAAGTTTAGATGTTTTATTAATAAAGAAAACTCATCTGAATTTCCAAATTTAGTAAAATTTATAAATGAACTTCAGTCTAAAGAAATTTATGAAACAATTTCTAAAATGATAAATAAAGATTTATCAAATTCCCATGTTAGGGTTGAGGTTATATGTGACCGAGAGGGTTTTTGGTTAAAACCTCATTGCGATATAAAAGAAAAACTTATGTCAGGCTTAATATTTGTTAATAAAACAAATGAATCTGAAGATTTAGGAACCGATTTTTACAATGAAAAATTAGAGAAGGTTAAGACTCTTCCTTACAAACATAATTATGGCTATCTTTTTACCAGCGGACCAAACACATGGCATGGTATGGAGAAGAAAAAGATCGTTAAAGAAAGACGATGTATTCAAGTAAATTATGTTACCTTTGAAACTGATTGGAAAGTTAATTCTTAAACTTCCTGAAGAGAAGTCACTTCTAATTTTTTTGTTTTTAGCGATCTAATTGCCTCTAAACATGCTTGAGCAGTAGACATATTAGTACAATAAGGAACTTTATTTTTTAGTGTTGCTCTTCTTAAAGCTATTGCATCACTTAATCGATGTTCACTATTTCCACCTCCAGTATTTATTACTAAAGCGATTTTTTTAGAGTCCAAAACATCTACTATGTGAGGCGAACCAGTGCTTACTTTATTTATAATTTTACATTTCATCCTATGCTTTCGAATATATTCTGCAGTTCCTTTAGTTGCGCATAATGTAAACTTAAGTTTAAGAAGTTCTTTAGCTAAATCTATTCCTTCATCTTTGTGACTATCTTTGAGAGATATAAAAGCTAATCCTTGTTTTGGTAATGAGTTAGCTGCTGCGATTTGACTTTTGGCAAAAGCCATTCCAAAATTTTTATCAAATCCCATAACTTCTCCTGTCGACTTCATCTCAGGCCCTAACAATAAGTCACTGTTGGGAAATTTATTAAATGGAAATACAGCTTCTTTAACTGCGTACATACCTTTAGATTTATCTTTTAAATTAAACTTAGATAACTTTTCACCAGCCATTACTCTTGATGCAATTTTAGCTAGGGGCAATCCTTTTGCTTTTGAAACAAAAGGTACTGTTCGACTTGCTCTAGGATTTACTTCAATCACATAAATTTCATCTTTTTTAATTGCAAACTGTATATTCATGAAACCTTTAACTTTTAAAGCTATAGCTAATTTTTTTGTTTGATTTTCAATTTCTTTAAGAAGATATGGTTTAATTGATACAGGGGGTAGGCTACACGCCGAGTCTCCTGAGTGAATTCCAGCTTCTTCGATATGTTGCATAATACCTGCAACGTGAACCTGTTTTCCATCTGATATAGCATCAACATCTACTTCCATTGCATGATTGATAAATTTATCAATCAAAATTGGATTTTCTTCTGCAGCTTTAAACGCTTCTTCAACAAACTTTTTAAGCTGATTTTTTTCATGAACGATTTCCATTGCTCTTCCACCCAAAACATAAGATGGTCTCACCATTAATGGTAATCCTATTTTATCTGCAATTTTTATTGCCTGATTAAATGTCTTTGCAATCCCACTCTCTGCTTGTTTTAGTTTTAATTTATTTAATAAATTTCTAAATCGGTCTCTATCCTCTGCTAAATCAATAGAGGTATATTGGGTTCCTAAAATTGGAAGCTTGTTGTCGTGTAAAAATTTAGCAAGCTTAATCGGAGTTTGGCCACCAAACTGGGCTATTACACCTATCAGATTTCCTTTTTCTTGCTCTTTTTTAATTATATTAAAGACGTATTCTTCTTTTAAAGGTTCAAAGTATAATCGATCACTCGTATCATAGTCTGTTGATACTGTTTCAGGGTTACAATTAACCATGATAGTCTCAAAACCTGCGTCTTTTAACGAAAAACTTGCCTGACAACAGCAATAATCAAACTCAATTCCTTGACCAATTCTATTTGGTCCACCTCCAAGAATAATTATTTTTTTCCTATTTGATGGATCAGCTTCACATTGAGAGTTAATTGAAAAATTTCTTTGATAAGTTGAGTACATATATGGGGTAAAAGATTTGAATTCAGCCGCACAAGTATCTACTTTTTTATAAACTGGAAGTATTTTAAGAGCTGATCTTTTTCTTCTAACAACGTCTTCAGAAGTTTTAGTTAATTCCGAAAGTTTTTTATCTGAAAATCCTATTGATTTTATTCTATTAAATTCTGCAAAATCTCTAGGAAGTCCTTTAGTTTTTATCTGTATTTCACAATCAACTATCTCTTTAATTTGTTCTAAAAACCAAGGATCAATTTTGGATAAATTATATATTTTCTTTAAGTTTATTTTTTTTCTAATTGCTTCAGCAACTAGTAATATCTTATTTGGAATAGTTTCTTTAAGCTTCTTTTCAATTTGCTTTTTATTTAAATCAAAAATTCTATCTAAACCTGAAAAACCAGTTTCAAGAGATACCAAAGCCTTTTGTAAAGATTCTTTAAAGTTTCTTCCAATAGCCATTGCTTCACCTACTGATTTCATTGATGTCCCTAAAGTTGCAGGAGAAGTAGAAAATTTTTCAAATGTAAATCTTGGAATTTTAGTCACCACATAATCTATACTTGGTTCAAATGATGCAGGAGTAACTTTAGTTATTTCATTTTTTAATTCATCCAGAGTATAACCAACTGCTAATTTTGCAGCTACTTTCGCAATTGGAAATCCAGTTGCTTTTGATGCAAGTGCTGATGATCTTGATACACGTGGATTCATTTCAATTACAACCATTCGACCGTTTTTAGGATTGATAGCAAACTGAACATTTGATCCTCCAGTTTCAACTCCAATTTTTCTTAAACATGCAATAGATGCATTTCTCATTACTTGGTATTCTTTATCTGTAAGTGTAAGAGCTGGTGCAATTGTTACTGAGTCACCCGTATGAATTCCCATTGGATCTATATTTTCAATCGAGCAAATGATGATACAGTTATCTTTCTTATCTCTTACCACCTCCATCTCAAATTCTTTCCACCCCTCTAAACATTCCTCTACAAGAACTTGGCTAACAGGAGACTCGTGCAACCCATTTTTAACAATCTTAAAATAATCTTTTTTAGTTTTAGCTATTCCTCCACCAAGTCCACCAAGTGTGAAGGCAGGTCTTATGATTGCTGGTAATCCAATTTTTTTTAATACTTTTGATGCTTGATTATTGTTATTAACAATTTCAGATTTTGGTAAATCCAAACCAATATCAATCATATTTTTTCTAAATTTCTTTCTGTCCTCAGCGTTAGAAATTGCTTTAGAGTTTGCTCCTATCAATTCAATTTTGTATTTTTTTAAAACTCCTTTTTTCTCAGCTTCCATTGCAAGGTTAAGTGCGGTTTGACCACCCATTGTCGGTAGAATTGCATCTGGTTTTTCTTTTTTGAGAATTTTTTCCAATACATCAAGTGTAATTGGCTCAATATAAGTTTTATCTGCAACATCTGGATCTGTCATAATTGTTGCAGGATTTGAGTTTATTAAAACTACTTTATAACCCTCATCTTTAAGAGCTTTACATGCTTGTGTGCCTGAATAATCAAATTCACATGCTTGTCCTATAATTATTGGACCAGCTCCTACAACTAATATTTTTTTAATATCTTTTCTTTTTGGCATTTTTTTTCATGTTGTTAATAAATTCTTGAAACAAATAAACACTATCTTGAGGTCCTGGATTAGACTCTGGATGATATTGAACTGAAAAAACTGGTTTATTTTTTAGCTTGATACCTTCAATACTATTATCAAAAAGAGATTTATGAGTTACTTCAATTTTTTTTGGTAAAGTTTCTTCAACTACTACAAATCCATGATTTTGACTGGTAATTTCAACTTTGTCATGAATTAAATTTTTAACAGGGTGATTTGCCCCTCTATGACCAAGTTTCATTTTTTTTGTTTTACCACCTAATGCTAATGCCAAAATCTGATGACCTAAACAAATACCAAATATAGGTAAATTATTTTTTATAAGTTCATTAATTATATCGATTGAATATTTTCCAGTTGCAGCCGGGTCTCCTGGTCCATTAGATAAAAAAATTCCATTTGGTTTCAAACCTAGTATTTTTTGTGCATTAGTTTTGCAAGAAACAACAGTAACCTTGCAGTTGAAGTCGGAGAAATATCTTAATATATTTTTTTTTATCCCATAATCAACCGCAACTATATGAAATAAATTTTTATTATTTTTTTTATATCCTGTCTCTTTTTTCCAGGTTTGAAGACCTCTCCAAGTATAATTTTTCTTAGTTGAAACTACTTGTGCAAGATCTAAATTTTTTAATCCACTCCATTTAATTGTGTTATTAGTTAGTTTACTAATATTAAACTTTCCATTTTTTGAATAAGATATTGTTCCCTTAGGTGCCCCGTTATCTCTTATAAAGTTTGTAAGGCTTCTGGTGTCTAAGCCAGTAATTCCAACAATTTTGTTTTTCTTTAGCCAAGCGTCTAAATGTAGAAAAGATCTATAGTTTGAGGGCGAGGTTATTTCCGAGTTAATTATTACTCCTTTTGCCCATATTTTATCAGACTCATGATCTTCTTTATTGGTCCCAACATTTCCTATATGAGGAAAGGTAAAGTTGATAATTTGACCCGCATATGAAGGATCAGAAATGATTTCCTGATATCCTGTTAATGATGTATTAAAGCAAACTTCGCCTGTAGCCTCTCCTTGGTATCCAATTCCTATTCCTTTAAATACCTTTTTATTTTCAAGAACTAAAACGCCTGTATTGATTTGTGATTTTGTTTTTGAGTTAGTTTTTTTTGCTTTTTTCTTCAATTACAACTCATGAGTTAAAGGTTAATACAATAATTGCTTTATTATCGCAACAGAGATGTAATATAAAAATGTAAAAAAACAATTTTTCTTTTGAAGAATTTTTTCTTTAAAGTAGATTAAAAAATTATGTCATTAAAACAGACTATCGAAAACGAATATAAAAATGCTCTAAAATCTAAAGATAAAAATAAAATATCAACCTATAGGTTAATATTATCTTCTATTAAGGATTTGGATATTGTTAACAGATCAGGCCCCAATAAAAAGGAGACTGATGATGAGGATATTAAGAAACTTTTGAAAAAAATGGTTAAGCAGAGGGCCGAATCGATCGATATTTACAAAAAAAATAACAGAACAGATCTTTTAGAGGTTGAACAAAATGAATATGATATTTTAACAAGTTTCTTGCCAAAGCAGCTTAGTGAAGACGAGACTAAGAAAATTTGTGCAGATGTTATTTCGAAAATTGGAGCAAATTCATTAAAAGATATGGGAAAAGTTATGGGCGAACTTAAAAAAACTCATGCAGATGAAATTGATTTTTCTAAAGCAGGATCGATGATCAAAGAATTGTTGAACAAATAATGAAATACCCAAAAGAGTATCTTGATGAAATTAAAAATAGGTTGAAAGTTTCAACGGTAGTATCAAAAAATGTTTCCTTAAAAAAAAGAGGTAAAGAGTTTGTTGGTCTATCGCCTTTTAAAAATGAAAAGACACCCTCATTTACTGTAAATGATGAAAAAGAATTTTATCATTGTTTTGCAACTTCAGAGCACGGTAATATTTTTGATTTTGTGATGAAAACTCAAAATTTAAAATTTGGAGAGGCGGTTAAATATCTAGCTCAATTAGCAGGGATGCAGCCATATATGTTTTCAAAACAAGACGAAGAAAGAGAAAAAAAGTGGAATGAGTATAAATCCATTTTTAGTGATTATGTTGAATTTTATCACAATGAACTTTTAAAAAATGAAAATTATTCAATTGCTAGAGATTATTTAAAAAATAGATCACTAGGCAAAGATGAAGTAAAAAAATTTAAAATTGGATATATAGAGAAAAATCCAAATTTTTTTGAAAAATTAAAAAAAGATTATAATGAACAAACTCTTTTAGAAACTGGTTTATTCTATTTAGACGAAAAAAAAAAAATTTATTTAGAAAGATTTAGAGGTCGATTAATATTTCCAATCAATAATATTTCAGGTCAACCAATTGCTTTAGGAGGGAGAATTATAGAAAATTTAGATTACTTAGCTAAATATATAAATTCACCTGAAACAAATTTTTTTAAAAAGGGATCAAATTTATATAATTTAGATTTAGCAAGAAAGCTTTCTAATAAGATCGATCATATTTATCTGGTTGAAGGATACATGGATGTAGTAGGTCTAAGTAAAAATGGAATAGATAATGCAGTAGCAAATCTTGGAACCTCTCTAACTGATAAACAAATTTTAACCTTAAACCAATTTTTTGATGATATCATAATTTGTTTTGATGGTGATGAAAGTGGATATAAAGCTGCTGTTAGAGCTGCCGAAAATTCAATCAAAGAACTAAAACCAGAAAAACAAATTTCATTTTTATTTCTACCAGATAAAGAAGATCCAGATAGCTATGTGAATAAAAATGGTAAAGTTAATTTTATAGATTTTACAAAGCAGAGTAAATTATCAATTCATCAATTTATTTTTAGTCATTATAAAAAACAAACTAAAAATAATCCTTCATCGATGGCTACTTTTGAAAAAAAACTTAGAGTAATTGCAAATACAATTAAAGATGATTTTATAAAAAAATATGTTTTAGAATATTTTTTAGAAAAAATTGCTGAGTTAACGCCACATTCAAATCAAAATAAAAAAAGAATTTATTCTAAAAAAATAAAATCTTTAGAAAGCACAAAGAAACACTTTAAAGAAAGCCAGGCTTTAACGGGAGTTGAGCTTAAAGAATTTTCTTTATTATACTTAGTTTTAAATAATTTGAATTTATTGCAAGCAAATGTTCATTTAATTGAAAATATTAAATTATTTACTGAGTTTAATAAAAAAATATTTTCAATGATAATTGAAAAATTAAAATCAGGTGCACAAATTACTGTTCAAGATCTAAATATAGATCTTCAATTAATTGAAAAAATAAACAAATTTGCTCCAATCAAACACATCCTAAAAAATCAATCTGGCGATGATCAAAAAATAATAGAATTATTAGAGGATATCTCTAGAGACTTAATGAATTACGATCTTGAGTTTAGAATCCAAGAACTAGAATCGAAGTTTTCAGTAGATATGAGCGAGAGTACTTTTAATGAGCTAAAAGAGCTCAAAAAAAAGCAGAATCTCAATTAAACTGACTAAATTAGTAATAGATTTTTATATAATTGACATTATATAAGTCTTCTAAACTCAAATTATCGTGGAAAGAATTATTACAAAATCATTCGCTAGACTTATGGGTCGAGGTACCCATAGAGGCTTTATAACTTATGAAGAATTAAATAAATCTCTAGGAAAGAGAAATTTATCTGACCAAAACCTAGCACAAGCTTTTATTCATATATTAGATGAAAGCATAGCTTTAGTAGAAAAAAAATCAGATTTCAAAGTTTTAAGGAAAAAAGAAAATTCTAATAAAGAAGAAGGCAAGACAATTGAAAAAAGTGATGATCCTATAAGAATGTATTTGCGTGAGATGGGTGGTGTCGAACTTTTATCAAGAGAAGGTGAAATAGCAATTGCAAAAAGAATTGAGGCTGGGAAGGATGTAATGTTGATTGCACTTTCTCAGAGTCCAATTACAGCAAAACAATTTTTTGAATGGAATGAAAAATTACAAAAAGATGAAATATTAGTTAGAGAAATAATTGATATAGATACGAATTATATGGAAGATGAGTCAACTGGTCCAAGTGCAAAACAAAAAAATTCAGGTGAAGCTGAAAAAGATGAAAATTCTTCTGATGATGATGATTTTAATCCTACATTGGCTGCAATGGAAACAGAAATTAAGCCTAAGGTATTAAAAACTATAAGTGTACTAACCAAAGAATATAACAAACTTATGAAATACCAAAGAGAAAAACTTGAATATGTTTTAAGTTCAAAAAGTTTTTCATCAGCAAAAGAAAAAGGGTATGAAAAAATAGTTGGAGGTATACTTGAAAATATAAAGTCATTACAACTTTCACCGTCAGTTTTAGAGGAGCTTGTTCAAAAGCACTATGTAGAAAATAAAAAAATTATTTCTCTTGAAGGCAATCTACTTAGACTTGCGATGGATCATAATATACCTAGAAATGAATTTATAAAATTCTACGTTGGAAATGAAATTAATCCAAATTTAAAGAAATTTTTGGATACTAATAGTGTTTGGAAACAATTTTTTTCAAAAAATAAAGAGGAATTTAAAAATATCAGGGAGAGATTGGTTGAAATAAGCTATAAGCTTGGAATCTCTGTAACTGATTTTAAAAAATTAGTCAGTAGAGTTCAAAAAGGTGAAAAAGAATCAAGAATAGCAAAAAAAGAAATGGTCGAAGCTAATTTGAGATTAGTTATTTCAATTGCTAAAAAATATACAAATAGAGGACTTCAATTTTTAGATTTAATCCAAGAGGGGAATATTGGCTTAATGAAAGCTGTAGATAAATTTGAATATAGAAGAGGATACAAATTTTCCACTTATGCAACTTGGTGGATTAGACAAGCAATAACAAGATCAATTGCCGATCAAGCTAGAACAATTAGAATTCCTGTTCATATGATTGAAACAATTAATAAAATTGTAAGAACTCAAAGGTTAATTTTAAGTGAATTTGGAAGAGAGGCAACACCAGAAGAATTAGCTCAAAAGCTCAGAATGCCTTTGGATAAAGTTAGAAAAGTGCTAAAAATTTCTAAGGAACCTGTTTCATTAGAAAAACCAGTAGGAGATGAAGAAGATAGTAGTTTAGGAGATTTTATAGAGGACACAAAAGCCTTAGCACCACTAGAGCAAGCGATCAAATCTAATCTTGGTGAAGCAACAACTAAAATATTATCAACACTTACTCCTAGGGAAGAGAGAGTCTTGAGAATGAGATTTGGTGTAGGTATGAATACAGACCATACTTTGGAAGAAGTTGGATTGCAATTTTCAGTTACAAGAGAAAGAATTAGACAAATCGAAGCTAAAGCTCTTAGAAAATTAAAACACCCTAGCAGATCTAAACAGTTAAAAAGTTTCCTAGAAAGTTAATACTGGGCCGTTAGCTCAATAGTAGAGTACTGCATTGACATTGCAGGGGTAGTTGGAGCGTAACCAACACGGCCCACCATAGTCAATATTTAAATAATTTTATTTGATATTTTTATGTAAATTAATGGAAGCAATAAAATACTTAAAATATGAAATAAAAGCCAAACAATAAAAATTATTATACCACTTAAACCCCCATAATCCTCAATAAAATTAGCTATATAAAATTTGTTTATCAAAAAGATAAGTTTAAAAAATAAATAAATTAAACAAAAATCATAAATTGTTTTAATAGGAAATAGAATTTTTAAATATATTTTTTTTTTAAAGTGTAAAAATGAATTTATTATTGAAAATGATAAAATATAAATAACAATTAATATGAATAAAATATCTTCAATAGCCAATAATAGACAAAAATCGATAAAATGTTTGAGCCAAATATTACTTATTAGATTTAACTCATAATCGAAATTAATCAAATTTATCATTATAAATTTAATATTAATTTTTTAGTTCGCTTTTTTATTTGTTTTTAAATTTATTTCAATTTTATATATTATTAGAAACTTGAAAGAATTATAAAAGTGAAGTAAAACTAGCAGAATTATTAAGGGCCTGTAGCTCAGTTGGTTAGAGCAGTACACTCATAATGTATTGGTCCCAGGTTCGAGTCCTGGCGGGCCCACCAATTGTTAATTAGTTGAAAATTCCTCTAATACTATAAATAATGCATTTATATTACCATCATTGGAGTTTAAGATTGATGCAAATTCTTCTTTTTGTGTTCTTGCCAAGCTCAGTCCCTCAATAATTAAATCTCGTATTAAAGGATTGTCGGGGTTTTTTGTATAAATTCTCCAATCTATTTTTATCTCAGGTCTTTCAGATGTACTTATCAGCAAACTGTTAACAATTGTGTAATTTTCATTAATTTTATTTTTTCCATATACTTCAATCTTAGGATTGGTGTATTCAGACAATCTACTTGAAAAACTTTTTAAAAAATAATTCTCAAATAGTTCAAGGTACCTTTTTTTTTGGCTAATATTTAAATTTTTTCTTGCTTGACCTAAAGAATAGAAACCCACACCTTTAATGTCAACAGTGTCTTTGGCAATAGATTTTAATTCTAATATTTTTTGTTCTTTTGATATAGATTTTGATAAAATTTGAGAAGCTCTGTTAACAGTAGATTGAACAAAGATATCAGGTTCTATTGAATAGACAGAGTTATGATTTAAACCTAAAATAAAAAAAAGAATTAAAAATTTTTTCATATTTATTCATTTATTATGTAATTTATTTGCTATCTATCTCTTCCCAATCATCATCTTTATATATAACTTCTATATTTCCTCTTTGATTGTTCTTAATTTTGTTTTCTCTGTCTTGTAAATACAAACTTCTTATAGATGCATAGAAGTCAACTGAATTCGTTTCAAGATTATCAAGTGACTCTATGTTGTTTGCCCTGAAATCTATACCACTTAAAGCTTTTGATGCAATATAAACACGTTCACTTAAAAACTCATTATTTCCATGAACTGATGCATTATACCAAGGATCTCCACCTATTATATTTGCAAAAGAACCAGCAGTATCTCTAATTGTTGAAGGTCCCAACACAGGGATAACAATGTAACAGCCTGGTCCAACTCCCCAAGATCCTAAAGTTTGACCATAGTCTTCTTTTTCATATTTAGGAAATCCCATTTTGTTTGCAACATCAATAGTACCAAATATTCCTAAAGTAGTATTTACAGCTAATCTAGCTGTATTTATGATTGCTGTTTTAATATCTCCTTGCAAAATATTATTTGGTATTGTTACAAGGTTGGATAAATTTTTAACAGCATTGCCTGTACCTTTTTGAATTGGCTCTGGTAGATTTCTGTAACTTTTTGCAATAGGTTTAATAATTGATCTATCTAGACCTTGGTTGAATGCAAATGTTGCTCTGTTTAATTTTTCAAAACAATCTTTTATTTCTTCAGATTGCTCCTCTTTACTTAATGATAATTCGCCATTAGATCCTGCATTTACACTAGACCCTAACAAAATAATTGAAAGTGTTATTATTAATAGTTTTTTGAACATAGTTAATTATATAATATATATTTCATTTTTTAAAATAACATTTATCTATAAATAATGTCTATAAAGTGTTTATAAAAAGCCAAAATTTATCTCTTAAATGATTATGGATACAACTTATAATTACTCCTTAAATTTTGATATTAAAAAAAGAAAATCAAAAGAAATTAAATTTATTATTTTTCATTACACAGGTATGCAAAAAGAAATTGAAGCAATTAAAAAATTAACTCAATTCAAGTCTAAGGTAAGTTGCCATTACTTTGTAAAAAAAAATGGTGAAATATTAACAATGGTGCCTGATTTATATACAGCTTGGCATGCCGGGGTTTCGAAATGGAAAAATATTAAATCAATAAATAAAAATTCTATTGGTATTGAAATAAGCAATTCTGGACATAATTATAAATATACAAATTTTACAAAAAAACAAATTAAGTCAGTCTTAAAGTTAAGCAGGTATTTAATTGATAAATATAAAATAAATTCTAAATTTATTCTTGGACACTCAGATATTGCTCCTGATAGAAAAATTGATCCAGGAGAAAAATTTCCGTGGGAATATTTATCTAAAAGAAAAATAGGGCATTGGCATAATTTAAATCAAAAAATTCTCCTACAAAATAGAAATCAAAAAGTATCTAAAGTGAATAGAAAAATTTTTTTTAAAAATTTAAAAAAAATTGGTTACTCACAAAATTTTATAAAGAGAAATACTAAATTTTCTAAGATAATTACAAGTGCATTTCAAAGAAGATTTAGGCAAGATTTAATTAATGGTATAATTGATAAAGAATGTCTAATAATTAGTGAAAATCTCATAAAAAAATTTAAATAATTTTTCTTGAAAAAAAAAACTTTAGTAATAAGTTATATATGCCAGATAAATGACTTATCGCTTTAATTTATTTTAAAGAGGAAAGTCCGGGCTCTACAAGGACACAGTGCCAGGTAATACCTGGCGGGGGAAACCCTAGGGACAGTGCCACAGAAAATAAACCGCCATAACATGGCAAGGGTGAAAAGGTGTGGTAAGAGCACACCGGTTCTATTGGTAACAATGAACGCTGGAAAACCCCACTGGGAGCAAGACTAAGTAGAGATGACATTGTTTAAAAACTAAAAGCCGTCCTTGGCTAGTCATCAGGGTTAGTTGCTTGAGCTTAAGAGTGATCTTGAGCCTAGACAAATGATAAGTTTAAATGACAGAACCCGGCTTATAGTTTATCTGGCAATCTTATTAACATTCTCACGTTTTTAAATTAACAAATGTTCTGATTTTGATTCAATATTGAGTCACTTATGTTCTTTTTTTTCACTTTTTCATTTTAAACCAATAATCATAAAAAAAAGGATCTTCTTATAATCACTGGTATTAAAAAGACCAATATGTATATGGAAAATCTGTATAGAATCATAGTTTGACTATTATTTTAAATACCCATATATTCCCATATATTCCCAATTATGGAATTAATAAATTTAAAAATATATGTTTTTATCAACTTACGAGAACAAATTGGACAAAAAAGGGAGAGTATCTGTGCCTGCTAGTTTCAGATCACATTTGTCAAATCTAGGTTACAACGGAGTTATTTGTTATCCATCTTTTAATAATTCTTCAATAGAAGCTTGTTCTCAAGATAGAATTGAAAAAATTTCTTCAGCAATAGACTCTTTAAATCCTTTTGAAGAAAAAAGAGATTATTTTGGAACCTCAATTTTAGCAGAAAGTACAAATTTACAGTTTGATAGTGAAGGTAGAATTTCACTATCATCTAAATTATTAAAACATGCGAAAATAAAAAATAGCATGTTATTTGTTGGTCAAGGTCAAACTTTCCAAATATGGGAACCATCAGCATTTGAAAAATTTAAGACATCAGCAAGAAAAAAAGCAAATATAAATAGAGCAAGTCTTAAATGGGAAAAACACTTAAACAACAACGAGGGGAAATAAGATGACAATTAACTTTAAAGCACCAGAAATTAAAGAGCTACAGCCACGATTGCTAGTACTAGGCGTAGGTGGAGCAGGCGGAAATGCAATTAATGAAATGATAGAAAATAATCTTCAAGGAGTAGAATTTATTGCAGTTAATACGGATGCACAGGATTTGAAGCTTAGTAAAGCGAAAACAAGAATTCAAATTGGCTTAAATTTAACAAAAGGTTTAGGGGCTGGTGCAAAACTTGATATTGGTCAGGCAGCTGCTGATGAATCTTTAAATGAAATTGTAAATACACTTCAAGGTGCAAACATGGTTTTTATTGCAGCTGGTATGGGTGGTGGAACGGGCACTGGTGCTGCTCATGTCATCGCAAGAGCTGCTAAAGAATTAAATATCTTAACCGTAGGTGTTGTGACTCTTCCATTTTTATATGAAGGCCCCTCTAGAATGAGAAGAGCTCAACAAGGTTTGGAAGAGTTAAGAAAACATGTCGATACCATTATTGTTATTCCTAATCAAAATCTATTTAAAATAGCAAATGAACAGACAACCTTTGAAGAGTCATTTAATTTATCAAACAATGTATTGATGCATGGTGTTCAAAGTATCACTGATTTGATGGTTAGACCTGGTTTAATTAACTTAGATTTTGCCGATGTTGAAACTGTTATGGCAGCAATGGGTAAAGCTATGATGGGAACAGGTGAGGCTGAAGGAGAAGGTAGAGCTCTTAAAGCAGCAGAGATGGCAATTAGTAATCCGTTAATAGATGACTATACTTTAAAAGGTGCAAAAGGATTACTAGTAAATATTACTGGCGGTAAAGATCTTAAACTTTTTGAGGTTGATGAGGCTGTAAATAAAGTTAGAGCTGAAGTTGATCCTGAAGCAGAATTAATTATTGGTGCAATCACTGATACAGAACTTGATGGAAAAATGAGAGTTTCAATTGTTGCAACCTCATTAGATGGTCAGCAACCAGAGTCAAAATCTGTTGTAAATATGGTTCATCGAATTCAAAATCGTAACCCTGGTTACTCTGATTTTTCAAATATGGAATCCTCTCAATCCTTTAATTTTTCAAATACAACAGCATCAAACCCAATTACACATGGTGCCAATGCTTTAAAGCTTGAAAATGAGATTATCCAAGAACAACAAAATGAAAGCTCTCACAATCAAATGATGAATGAAGAAGTTGTTCAAAATACTAGCATGGAAAGTGAAAGTATAGTTGAAGATAATTCAGTTAATGAAATGGAAAAATCTTTTGCACAAGAGGCTATGGAAACTAATCATGAAGAAACTCTGGAGAGCAATGTTGATGAGGAAGCCTCTAATGATCTCAAAGAGTTTGGAGTTGATTCTGATGCTCCAGATTTATTCAGTTCAGAAACTGAAATCACAAGTTCAGATGAACTTTTATCTTCTGACCAAGAGGAAGAAGATGATCTTGAGATACCAGCATTCTTAAGAAGACAAAAAAATTAATGGTCTTCCAAGAAATAAATGGACGCCACCATAGTTCCGAAAATGCAAAAGCATTATCCGGTACTGCTAAAAGAAATTATTAGTGTTATTTCCCCTCAACATGGTGGCACATTTATTGATTGTACGTTTGGTCAAGGCGGCTATACCAAAAAAATATTAGATTTTAAAAATACAAACGTAATAGCTATTGATAGAGATATAGAGAGTGAAAAAATTGCTAATAAATTAAAGCAAAACTTTGAAGATAGATTTATATTTAAAAATATTAAATTTAGTCAATTAAATAATTTAAAGCTTAAAAATCAAAACATAAGAGGTGTAATTTTTGATCTTGGTTATTCCTATACACAAATAAAAGACCCACAAAAAGGATTATCATTTGATGCTGGTGGTAAATTAAATATGCAACTGGGATTAAACAGTTATTCAGCAGAAGATGCAATCAATAAACTAGATGAAAAAGAATTAGAAAAAATTTTTAAATTTTTTGGAGACGAAAAAGAAGCAAAATACATTGCACGTAATATTATAAAAGCAAGATCTAAAAACATAATTGATACTAAAGTTTTGGTCGAAATTATTGACAAATCAAAAAAAAGAAAAAATTTTAAAGTTCATAATGCAACCAAGGTTTTTCAAGCCCTTAGAATATTTGTAAACAAAGAGATAAGTGAATTAATTTTTGGACTTATTAATGCTGCTAAAGTTTTAAAAAAGGGTGGTGTTTTAGGGGTAGTTACATTTCACTCTATAGAGGATAAAATAGTAAAATATTTTTTTAAAAGTCTTTCTGAAAATAAAAGTATTTCACGATATAGCCCTGTTGTAAAACAATCAGAAACATTATTTAATTTAATTCAAAAAAAACCAATAACTCCTTCACATGAAGAGGTAAGTGAAAATCCACCATCTAGATCTGCTAAATTTAGATATGCAATAAAAAAAACTGATTTTTATGATTTTGATACTGATATAGAGGAGCAATTCAGGAATTATATTGAAATTGAAAATTACGGAGACAAACTGTGAAAAACTTTACTTTAGCAGTAGTGATTTTTTTTTTGATCCTATCAACTGCAATAATAAAAAATACGACTAAACAGATTGAAGATGAAATATTTACAGCAAAAGAGAATATTAGAGTTTTAAAGTCTGAACTTGAAAACGTATCTTTGGAGCATGATTATTTAAGTTCTGCAGAAAGATTACTTGAATATCAATCTCAGTATTTTGAGGATGATTTAATCCAAAAAAATATAAATGACATAAAAATCTACAATACTTCAGATGATAAAAATAAAATCCAAAATTTTAAAATTATTAAAGAGTAATGGCTGATAAATCGAAATTAATCATAGAAGACTACAAAAGTGATTTTATATTTAAGAAAAAAGATAATGGATTAAATATTCAATTTAATCGTGTAGCATTTATTTTCTTTGTTTTTTTTATTATATATTTAATTTACACAATTCACCTAGTCCACTTAGGTTCAAGAAAGAGTAAATTAGAAAAAATAAATAATCTTCCTGTATCTAAAAATCAGCTTTATCGAGCAGACATCATAGATATTAATGGAAATTATTTAGCTAAGACAGTTAAATCGATTGATATTGGTTTAAAAACTTCAGATATAATCAATGAAAAAAAATTACTTCTAAGTTTAAATATTATTTTTCCTGATAAAAATTTTGATGAAATTAAAAAAAAAATAAAAACTAAGAAATTTTTTTATTTAGAGAAGAAAATCTCAGAGGAAAATTATGAAAAAATAATGCAATTAGGAGACAAATCTTTAGTTCCAGAAGAAAGAGTTTTAAGAATGTATCCACAAAAAAATCTTTTTAGTCATGTTTTAGGTCAGATAGATGATGATAATAATGGTATTTCTGGATTAGAAAAATCGTTAAATGATGAACTTAGAAAATCTAAAGAGTCAATTAAACTTACATTAGATAAAGATATTCAATTTTTAATTAGAAAAGAATTAATTAAATATCAGGAAATTTTTAAAAGCAAAGGTAGTGCAGCCATTTTAATGGATGTTAATAATGGCAATATTTTATCATTAGTTTCTTTGCCAGATTTTAATCCAAATGAAAGACAAAATATTACAGATGTAAATTATATTAACAGGGTAACCAAAGGAACATATGAACTTGGGTCTGTATTTAAAGCATTTACTTTTGCTAGCGCGTTAAATGAAAAGGTAATTAAACCAGAGACTGAATTTTTAGATTTACCCAAATCAATTAAATGTGACAAATACAGAATAGGTGAGTACGACAATGAAATACCATCAGATTTAACTGCAGAGCAAATTTTAGTTAGATCTGGAAATATAGGATCAGTAAAAATTGCCCAAAAAGTTGGCTCAGAAAAATTTAAATTATTTTTAGAAAAAGTTGGGGTGTTAAGTGATATTGATTTTGATATTGAAGAAGTTGCTCCTCAAAAAAATTATGATTTTGGAAAATGCAGATTAGCTACAGCTTCTTTTGGACATGGAATAGCAACTACAATTCTTCAATTAGCAAAAGGTTATTCTGTTTTATCAAATGGTGGGTATGAAATTAAGCCAACATTAATTTATAAAGAAAATAATTTTAATGAAAAAAATAAAAGAATATTAAACAAAGGTATTTCAGAACAAGTCGTTAGCGCTTTAAGAAAAATTGTAAATACTGAGGAAGGGACAGCTAAATTTGCAGATGTTAAAAATTATGAAATTGGTGGAAAAACAGGAACCGCTGATCAACCTGAGGGAGGAGCATATTCTGAGGCAAAAATAAATACTTTTGCTTCTATTTTTCCTACATCAAATCCACAATTTGTTTTTGTTGTAATGTTAGACACTCCAAAAAAATCTAAAGATTATTATTATAAGTATAGACATCGAAAAGGAGGGTGGAAGGGTACACTTTATAATACTGCTGGTTGGACCTCAGTAGAGGTGGCTGGAAAAGTCATAGATAAAATTGGGCCTATTTTAGCCACAAAATATATAGAGGTTAATTAATTATGCTTCTAGGAAACTATTTTCATAACATAAATAAAAACTATAGAAATTTTTCTTTTTCAGGAATTTCATTTGACACGAAGAGTATTAAAAAAAATAATATTTTTTTTGCAATCAAAGGAAATAATATTGATGGTAATAAATTTATTCCTAAAGCAATTAAAAAAGGATCTAAAATTATTGTAACTGAAAAAAAAGTAAATTTATTCCAAAATGGAATTTTATATATTCATACAAAGAATATAAGAAAATTATTAGCTGAAACTGCTTTTAAAATTTATGATAAAAAACCAAAAAATTTAATCGCAGTTACAGGTACAAATGGAAAATCATCAGTTGCAGATTTTTATTATCAAATATTAAAATTAAATAATAAAAAAGGTGCTTCAATTGGCACATTAGGTGTTAAATCAAAAAGTATTAATTTGAATTTATCTAATACCACAATAGATCCAATAAAATTGGCTAAAATATTAAGCAAGTTAAAAAATCAAAAAATAGAAAATGTAATTATGGAAGCCTCAAGCCATGGTTTAAAGCAAAATAGATTAGATGGTTTAAAGTTTAATTCAGGTATATTTACTAATCTATCCCAGGATCATCTTGATTATCATAAAAATTTAAAAAACTATTTAAATGCAAAACTTTATTTATTTGAAAACCTAATCTTAAAAAGAGGAAATGTAATTACAGATCAATTAATACCTGAGTTTAAAAACATAAAAAAAATTGCAATTAATAAGAAATTAAAATTGCATACACTAAATGGTAAGAAAAATAATCTAGAGCTTTTGTCTCATAATTTTAAAGGAGAGGGTCAATTCCTTAGAATTAAATTAAATAGCTTAATAAGGGATATAAATTTAAATTTAGTTGGAAAAATACAATTAAAAAATGTTTTGATGGCAATAATTGCAGCAAAATATAGCGGCGTTAGTTTAAATAAAATTTTGAGTACAATTCCAAAATTGAAACCAGTTGAAGGAAGATTTGAAAAAATAGGTAAAATTAAAAATCAATCAACAGTAATTCTAGATTATGCTCATACGCCTGATGCTTTAAAAACGTGTCTTTTAAATCTTAGAGAACAATTTCCTAATAAAGCACTCATAGTGCTATTTGGTTGTGGCGGAAATAGAGATCAAAATAAAAGATCAAAAATGGGGAAAATAGCTAGTGATTTTGCAGATAATATCATTCTTACAAATGATAACCCTAGATTTGAAAATCCTCAAAAAATAAGAAGAGATATAAAAAAAGGTATTAAAAAAAAAATAATTACTGAAATTGCTAATAGAGAAATAGCAATAAAACAAGCTATTCATAATTTGAATTCAGGTGATATTTTGTTGGTCGCTGGAAAGGGTCATGAGAAAACACAAGATATTGGAAATAAGAAAATCATCTTTTCAGATAGAAAAATAATTTTAAATGCTATTAAGAGTAAAAATAATAATTTATCAAATAATTTAAAATTAAATGTGATTAAAGAGGCAGTTAAAATAAAAAAATTATCTCCCTTCACATCTTTAAAAACAGCAAGAATTAATTCTCAAGAAGTTACTAAAAACGATATTTTTTTTGCTATTAGAGGAAAAAAAAATGACGGCAATAAATATGTTGCACAATCATTTAAGAGAAAAGCATCGTTAGCTGTAGTAAACAAAATCCAAAATAAATTAAATAAAAGTCGTCAGATTAAAGTAAAAAATACTTTAAAATTCCTAACAGATATTTCAAAAACTTTTAGGAAAAGCATTGATACAAATATTGTAGCTATTACAGGTAGTTGTGGCAAAACTACACTTAAAGAATTGTTAGGTAATGTATTAAGTAAAATTTCAAAAGTAAGTATTTCTCCAAAATCTTATAACAATAAATTTGGAGTACCTTTGAGTCTTTTTAATTTAAAACAAAATGATGAATTTGGAATTTTAGAAGTTGGAATGGATAAAAAAGGTGAAATTGATTATTTATCAAAAATAATTGAACCAGATGTTGGAGTAATAACAAATATAAATTATGCGCATGCTAAAAATTTTAAAAATATTAAACAAATCGCTTTGGCAAAATCTGAAATTATTAACAATATAAAACCTAATGGATATGTTGTATTGAATGCAGATGATAGTTTTTTTCAATTACATAAAAAAATTGCTAAAGAAAAGAAAATTAAAATTGTTTCTTTTGGTATTAAAAGTCAGAAAGCAGACATTAAATTAATTAACACAAAGGCTTTTGGAAAAAAATTTAGAATTAATATTAGATTAAATAATAAAAAAAAGCATTTAATATTATCAAACGATTTTCAAAACAATATATACAATACACTTGCTGCTTTAGCAGTTATTAGTATTTATAAAAATATATTTAAACTAAATGAAAATATTTTTCTCAATTTCAAAATTCCTGGGGGAAGAGGGGATCATTCTATAGTAAAATTTAAAGATAAAAAAATTAATTTAATTGATCAAAGTTATAATTCGAATCCCCTATCATTAAAATCAGCAATAAATAATTTTGACAAAATAAACTCCAAAAAATCAAATAAATATTTATTAATTGGTGACATGTTAGAGCTGGGTAATCATTCAAAAAAACTTCATAAATCTATTGCTCCAATAATTAATCAAACCAAGATAGATAAGGTATTTGTTAAAGGTAAAATGGCTTCTCTAATATTTAAAAATATCTCAAAGGCAAAAAAAGGTAGGATTTTATTAAACAAATCTCAAATTATTAAATTGATTAGAAAAGATTTAAATAATAATGATTATTTAATGATTAAGGCCTCACTTGCGACAGGTTTCAACGACATAGTAAAAGATCTGAAAGGATTGCATTAAATGCTTTATCAATTTTTATTAAATTTTGTTGATACTTTTAGTTTTTTAAATGTATTTAAATATTTAACTTTTAGAACAGGTTTATCTTTTTTCACCTCATTGGTTATTGTGTTGATTATTGGAGGTCCTTTTATTAAATTTTTTTCAAAACAAAAAATTTTAAATCCAATCCGGGACGATGGACCTGAAGATCATATAGTTAAAAAAATTGGTACACCAACAATGGGAGGTTTGATAATTTTATTCGGCTTATTAATATCGGTATTATTTTGGGCAGATTTATCAAATATTAATATTTTATTTTGTATCTACATAGCAATTACTTTTGGTTTATTGGGAGCATATGATGACTTTAAGAAGATTAAATATAGCAACTCATCAGGAATTTCTTCAAAGTTTAAAATAACTTCACAAATAATTTTAGCAATTATTGGTGTAAGTTTTTTTGTTTATTTAAACGATTATCAAGATTTAAATAATTTATACTTTCCATTCTTTAAAAATTTAATCATAAACCTTGGGTGGTTTTTTATACCATTTGCAATATTTGTAATCATTGGTTCATCAAATGCTGTTAACCTTACGGATGGATTAGATGGTCTGGCAACAGTGCCTGTAATATTAGTTGCAGCATGTTTTGCCTTTATAAGTTATGTTACTGGAAACATAGTATTTTCAAATTATTTACAAATACCCTACATAGAAGGAACTGGTGAAGTATCAATTTTTTGTGGTGCAATTATTGGCTCTTGTTTAGGTTTCTTATGGTTTAATGCTCCACCTGCTAAAATTTTTATGGGTGACACAGGCTCATTATCTCTTGGAGGATCTTTAGGTGCAGTAGGAATTATTACAAAGCATGAAATTGTTTTAGCTATTACTGGTGGTCTTTTTGTACTAGAGGCAGTTTCAGTAATGGTTCAAGTAATTTCGTTTAAACTTACAGGTAAAAGAATTTTTAAAATGGCACCCATTCATCATCATTTTGAGAAAAAAGGGTGGCCAGAGTCTACAGTTGTGATTAGGTTTTGGATTATCTCTATCATTTTGGCAATGATTGGTTTAGCTACCTTAAAATTAAGATAATGAAAATAATTAATAATATTTTTTTAAGAAAAAAAATATTAATTTATGGTTTAGGAAAGAGTGGTATTTCATCTTATAAGTTTTTAAAAAACAAGTCTGATGTATATTTGTTTGATGACAATCAAAAAATTAAATTAAAACTTAAAAAAAAAATAATTAGATTCGAACAAATTCAAAAAATAAATTTTGATAGAATTATTATTAGTCCTGGAATTGATATTTCAAATTGTAAATTATCAAAATTTTTAAAGAAAAATTTTAAAAAAATTCATACCGACCTTGATGTGTTGTTTTCATTTTATAACAATGAAAGTATTACGATTACGGGAACTAATGGTAAATCTACGACTGCAAAAATTTTACATGATGCTTTAATCGATCAAAAAAGAGACTCAAGACTTATTGGAAATATTGGTAATCCAGCATTATCAGAAAAAAATATTACAAAAAAAACAATCTTTGTAATTGAGGCTTCTTCTTATCAGCTAGATTACAGTAGCGTATTTAGATCAAAATATGCGTTAATTTTAAACATAACTGCAGACCACATTGAAAGACATAAAAGTTTAAAGAAATATGTAAATGCAAAATTTAAATTATTAAAATCTCAAATAAGAGGATCTTTTGCATATGTAAAAAAAGAGGATGAATTAATAACTAAAAAATTAAATAAAAATAAATATAATTCAAAAATCTATAGAGTACAGACCTCAAGTATAGATAAAAAGTTTAATAAAATTACTAATAAATATTTTATATCTGATGGTAATAAAGAAAATTTATCATTTATATTAAAAATTGCTCCACGATTAAAACTTAATAATAAAAAATTAATTAAAACCATTAATAAATTTAGAGGTCTAGATTTTAGACAACAAATTATATTTGATAAAAAAAATCTCACAATAATTAACGACTCAAAATCTACAAGCTTTGCTTCCTCGGAAAATATATTAAAAAATTTAAATTATGCTTATTGGATCTTAGGAGGAATTCCCAAAAAAGGAGATAAATTTAAACTATCAAAAATAAAGTGTAAAAATATCAAAGCTTATATTTTTGGATCACATCATAAAGAATTTATAAAAATTTTAAAAAATAGATTAAAAATTAAAAATTTTAAAAATTTAAACGAAACTCTTAAAGTTATTTTTTCAGAAATTAATATTCAAAAATCTAAAAAAAATATTATTTTTTTCAGTCCAGCTGGAGCTTCATTTGATAATTTTAAAAATTTTGAAGATAGAGGACATTATTTTAATCAAATAATTAAAAAGTATATAAATGCAAAGCGATAGTATTGTTTACAAATTTTATTATCAATGGTGGAAAAACATAGATAAATCTATTTTTTTACTAATAAGTTTATTATTTATTATTGGATTATTTTTTTCTTTAGTTTCAACTTCTCTAATAGCCTCTGATAAGTTAGATACCAACAGTTATTTCTTCTTTTTTAAACATTTGATTTATGTGATAATTGGAATATCTCTTATTTTTATATTTTCCTCTTTAAATTCAGATCAATTATTTAAATACTCTATTTTTCTTTTTTTAATTTCACTTATTTCATTATTTTTGGTGCCATTCGTTGGTGTTGAAGTTAAAGGGTCTAAAAGATGGATAGACTTATTTTTTTTACCAAGATTTCAACCCATAGAGGTTCTAAAACCATTTTTGGTAATAATTTTAGCAACTATTTTATGTGATATTAGATCAAATATTTTATTTAAGTATTTGATATCTATTATTTTAATATCTATCATTTCTTTACTTTTAATAGCCCAACCAGATATTGGCCAAACTTTATTAGTGGTATTTTCTTGGGCAGTTCTAATCTTCACATCAGGAATTAATATATACATTCTTTTGGCGATAATTTTTATTGGCGCATTTTTGCTTGCTTATCTAATTATTTTTGTACCTAAGTTTGATTATATACAAGAACGAATATTTTCTTTTTTTAACAGAGAAACAGGTACTCATAATTTTCAATCCGATAAAGCATTAGAGTCAATTACAAGCGGAGGCTTCTTTGGAAAAGGCATAGGTGAAGGAGTTCTGAAAAATAGAGTTCCAGAAGCCCACACTGATTACATTATTTCGGTAATTTCTGAAGAGTTTGGTGTTGTTGCCATAATGTTAATATTATTATTGTTTTTGATCTTAATTTATATGGTTTTTAAAAAAATAAGTTTTGAGACAAATGATAAAGCTAAACTTATTTTAATTGGATCTATTAGTTTAATATTAATGCAGGCTACTATTCATATTGGGGTTAATATAAGATTATTTCCAACCACCGGAATGACATTACCTTTTTTAAGTTATGGTGGTTCATCAATAATAAGTACATCTATATTAGCTGGGATAATTTTAAATTTAACAAAAAGAAAAATAAATTAAAAAATGATAAAAAAGATTTTAATTTCCACAGGTGGATCTGGAGGTCATGTGATACCAGCAATTACAATTTACAATCATTTAAAGAATACTCATCAAGCTTTGATTTCTACTGATATAAGAGGTCTTGCATATTTAGATAAGAATTACAAAGTAATTATAATTAATACCCCAAAATTAAATAATTATTTCCTACTTCCTTTTTCATTTTTAAAAATATTATTTCTTACTATTAAATCTTTTTTTCTTTTAAAAAAAAATAATATTTCAATTTTAATTTCTACTGGTGGCTATATGTCTTTACCACTATGTTTAGCAGCAAAAATATTAGGCATTAATATTTTTTTAATTGAACCAAATATGGTTCTTGGAAGAGCAAATAAATTTTTTTTAAATTTTTCAAGAAAACTAATATGTTATTCAAAGGATTTAATTAATCTACCATCTGGAATTAATCACAAATTAACTACAATTAAACCTTTGATAAGAAAAGAATATTATGAAACCAGTACGTATCAAAAAAATGATAATTTATTCACAATTATAATAATAGGGGGTAGTCAGGGTGCAAAAATCTTTGATGAGATTTTAAATAAAGCTTTTGTAAGTATAGCAAAACAAGTTTCTATAAAAATTATTCATCAAACAAGCGAGAAAAATATTGATTTTTTAAAAAATTTTTATTCTCAAAATAATATTGAAAGTAGTGTTTTCAGTTTTGATCACAATCTTAATGAAGTTTTAAAACAGGGAGATTTATGCATAACAAGAGCTGGTGCCTCAAGTTTAGCCGAACTATCCATATTGAATATTCCATTTGTAGCAATACCACTTCCGTCATCAAAAGATGATCATCAGTATGAAAATGCTAAATACTACAAGGAACAGGATTGTTGTTGGATAATTGATCAAAAAAATTTTGATGACCAAAAATTTGAGAAATTTTTACTGGAATTGATAAATAAAAGTCAGGATTACATTACAAAAAAAAACAATTTACAGAAATTAAATTATCAAAATACATGGAATAATGTTAATCAAAAAATATTAAAAATTATTAATGAAAATTAAATTAGCAAAAACAGAACTGATACATTTTGTTGGAATAGGTGGAATAGGTATGAGTGGCTTAGCACTAATAATGAAAGGTAAAGGTTTTAAAGTTCAAGGAAGCGATATAGCAAATAATAAAAATATTGAAAGGTTAAGAAAAGAAAAAATAAAAGTTTTCATTGGACATAAGAAACAAAATATACAAAAGGGGACTATCATAGTTATATCTTCAGCTATTAAAAAAAATAACCCAGAGCTTGCCGCAGCTAAAAAAAAACAATTGCCCATTTATAAAAGAGGAGAAATGCTTGCAAATATTGTTTCTTTAACAAAAAATATTGTGGTAGTTGGATCTCACGGTAAAACCACAACAACATCTTTGATAGCATCTATATTTCAAGAAACAAAAATTGATCCTACAATAATTAATGGTGGAGTAATAAATTCAATTAATAATTCTGCAAAACTTGGAAAAAGTGATTGGTCTATATTAGAGGCAGACGAGTCAGATGGAAGTTTTATTTTTATACCTCCAACATATTCAATCATCACTAATATAGATCGAGAGCATATGGATTATTACGGCACTATGGATAAATTAAATAAATATTTTGAAAATTTTGTAAATAAGGTTCCTTCATTTGGAAAATCATTTATTTGTTTAGATGACAAAAATAACAAAAATTTAATTAAAAATATCAAAAATAAAAACTTTTACACATATGGTTTGGATACTAAATCAAATTTTTGTATTAAAAATATAAAACAATTAAAAGAGTACTCTGAGTTTGACTTAAATATAAAATTACCTAATAAAAAAAATCAATTAATTAAAAAATTTAAAATTCCTTTATTGGGAACACATAATATTAAAAATTCTGTAGCTGCAGCAGCATTAGCATTAACAGTGGGCCTACCAATAAATAATATAAAAAAAGGACTTAAAAATTTTAAGGGAGTTCAAAGAAGATTTAATAAAATTTTCAATTTTAATAATGTAGATTTTTATGATGATTATGCCCACCATCCTACAGAAATCAAAGAAGTACTGGATGGTGTAAAAAAAGTTTATAAAGATTATGAAAAAATATGCATTTTCCAACCTCATAGAATATCAAGATTAAAAGATTTAAAAAAAGAATTTACTTTTGCTTTTAAAAATGCAGATAAATTAATTTTGTTTCCAATTTATACTGCTGGAGAAAAATTAAAGCTTGGATTTAGTTATATAAATTTTGCTAGAGAGATTATTAAAAACTCAAGAGTCCAGCTATTTTTAGTAGATGATAAACTTCAATTAGCAAAATTTATTAAAGCAAACATATATGGAAAAAAAATAGTTATAGGAATGGGCGCGGGGACTATTTCGAGTTGGATGCGAGAATTACCTAAATTGTTATTATGAAAATTGATTTAAAAGAGTTGATTCCTGAATTTAGTAATAATTTAAAATTAGATTATGATCTAAAAAAAAAAAATTGGTTTAACATAGGAGGCAAAACTAAAGCTTTTTATAAGGCAGGTGATTTAAAAGAATTAATTAAGTTTCTTAAAAAAATTCAAGATAAAGAAAAAATATTTATATTAGGAGCTGGTTCTAATACACTTATATCCGATAATAAATTTGATGGAGTTGTAATAAAACTTACTCAAAATTTTAATAATATTTCTTTACATTCTGAAGAAATCATAGTCGCTGGTAGTGCTGTTACAGATAAATCTTTATCTGAATTTGCAATGGAAAGTGGTTTGGGTGGTTTTGAGTTTCTCTCTTGTATACCTGGAACAATAGGTGGTGGCATTAAAATGAACGCAGGTTGTTTTCAAAGGGAGTTCAAAGATATTCTTATTTCTATTCAAGCAGTAAATAAATCAGGTCAAGTAATTACTATACCTGCAAAAGATATTAATTTTAAATATAGAGACAGTGGATTATCTGAAGATCTTATTTTTTTAAGTGCATCATTTAAAGGTTTTAAGAAAGATAAGAATAAAATAGAGAATGAAATAAGGCTGCTTAAAGAAAAAAAAGAGCAAGCACAACCAACAAAAATTAGAACCAGTGGTAGTACATTTAAAAATCCCATAGATCAATCTGATAAAAAAGTTTGGCAACTAATCAAAGAGTCTGTGCCGTTAGAAAAATCATTTGGAGATGCATCAATTTCTAAAAAACACTGTAATTTTTTTGTAAACAAAGGTAATGCTAAGTTTGAGGATATGAAAAAATTGATAAATTTTGTGTCTGAAAGTGTATTTAAGAAAACAGGAATTAAACTAGAAACTGAAATAAAAATATTAGAATAAGTTGAAAAAAAAAATATTAATAATATCAGGTGGGATATCGAAAGAGAGAATAATTAGTCTTGATACAGGGCAACAGGTTGCTAATGAGCTTAAAAAAAATGGTTATAGAGTTAAAATCACTGAACCAGATAATAATTTAGAAAAAAACATAAAATTTTTTAAACCAAACATAATTTTTAATGCGTTGCATGGTCAGTTTGGTGAGGATGGTTATATTCAGACTATTCTAGAAAGATTTAAAATTCCTTATACTCATTCAGGTGCAATAGCATCATCAATTGCAATGGACAAGGAAATTTCAAAAAAACTTTTTATTAAAAATAAAATTAAAACCCCAAAATTTTTTACTTATTCATTTGATTTAACAAAATCTAATTTAATTAACAAAATAAACAAGGAACTAAAATTTCCAGTTGTGATTAAACCTTTGAATGAAGGCTCAAGTGTAAATGTTTATATATGTGATAAGAGAAGTTTAAATAAAATTCTTTACAAACTTAAACCTTATAAAAAAGTAATGTTTGAGCAATTTATTGGAGGAAGAGAAATACAAGTTGCGATTATGGGCGATAAAAAATTAGGAGCAATTGAGCTAAAACCAAAAAGAAAATTTTATGATTATCAGGCAAAATATGATTCAAAAGCTAAAACCCAACATATTATACCTGTAGACCTAGCTAAATCTAAATTTAATCTACTAATGGATATTGCATACAAAGCTCATAAAATTATAGGCTGTAGAGGAGTCACGAGATCAGATTTTAAGTTTTTTAATGGTGATTTTTATTTGTTAGAACTTAATACTCAACCTGGAATGACCAAATTGTCACTTGTACCAGAGATAGCATTATATAGAGGTTTAACCTTTATAAAATTAATTGAATGGATGTTGAAAGATGCATCAAAGAAAAAGTAAAAAAGTTTTAATTTATTTTCTTTTACTAATAGTTGTTTCTTCAATTGGTAATTATTCAATCAATAATTTGAATTTTCATAAAATACAAAACATTAATATCTCTGGTTTAGATGAAAAAAATAATCAAATTTTGCTGAATAAAATAAAAAATTTAAATTTAAAAAATATATTTTTTCTTAATGAATATGAAATTATTAAAATACTTAATTCTAATAATTTAATTGAAAGTTATGAAGTTTTTAAAAAATATCCATTTGAATTAGATGTTGATATAAAGAAAACAACATTCTTAGCCAAAATAAATATAGAAGGAAAAGAATATTTAATTGGTTCTAATAGAAAATTTTCAAACAGTAATTATTCAAATAAAAATCTTCCTTATATTTTTGGAAATCCTAAAATTAGTGAATTTCTTGATTTTAAAAATACTTTAGATCAATCCTCAATAGCTTACGATGAAATTAAAAATTTCTATTTTTTCCAATCAAAGCGTTGGGATTTAGAGATGAAAAATGGTTTATTAATTAAATTACCAGCTGGTTCTATTCAAAATATATTAAGCGATGTATCTTTTTTTTTAAATCAAAATAATTCAAATCAGTTGAAAATAATTGATGTGAGAGTAAAAAATCAAATAATTGTAAATGACTAAAGAGTTAGAATTTGAAACATATCTAATTATATCACCTTATGAATTTGAAATTTATTTATTAGATAAAAAAAACTTAAATAATTTATATGAAAATAAACTAACAATTAAAAATCCAAATAACTTTATTGATTTTAATCTTTTAACTGAATTTTTAGATAAAAATATTTTTAAGATAGAAAAAATGATCGGTATGTTTATAAAAAATATCGTATTAATTATTGATAATAATAAAGTTGTCAATTTAAATTTTAGTATAAAAAAAAAAAATTACCAAAACAATATTACTAAAAACTTTTTAGAAAGTATGCTTATAGACGCTAAAGACCTATTTGCAGAAAACTATCATAATCAAAAAATTATGCATTTGATTATAAAAAAATATATAATTGATGGAAATCAATATTTACTATTTAACGAGAAATTAAATGGAGATAAGTTTTGTATAGAACTGCAATTTATTTCAATTTCAAACAAATTTTTATTTGAAATTGACAAAGTATTAGAGAAGTATCAAATAAAAATAACTCAATATTTTGAGGGTAATTACATCAGAAATCTTTTTGAAGATAAGGACATACACTTTGCAGAAATGATATATAAGGTTCAAAATGGTTTTATCGAAAATGAAGTAAAATTAATTCCTAAAAGCCCTAAAAATTTAGGTTTTTTTGAAAAATTTTTTCAACTATTTAGTTAATATTGTTTTTTCTGGTAACATTTATTGTTTTCTAATTATGTGAAAATCAATTTAAAAACTTTCTGTGTCTTATTTAACTCAGAAAACAGTAAAAAAAAATGTTACTTTCAGTGGGATTGCGCTTCACAATGGTTTTAATGTCAATGTATGTATTAAACCAGCTGAACCTAATTTTGGCATAGTATTTAAAAGAGTAGATTTGAAAACTAACAACTTAGTTTATCCAAATTTTATGAATGTCTGTAATACTTCACTTAACACAACCATACAAAATCAATTTGGAGTTAAAGTTTCAACCATAGAACATTTAATGGGTGCATTATTTGGTTTGGGTGTGGATAACGCATTGATTGAAATTGATAATGAGGAAGTGCCAATTTTAGATGGTTCAGCAAAAGTATTTATTGAAAAAATTCTTTCGTCTGGAATAGATGTAAGTAATCAACCAATTAAGATTATAAAAATAAAAAAAGAGATTATGTATTCTGATGGAGAAAGATTTATATCAATTAAGCCGTCAACCTTAAGTTTGGATATTGATTTTCGATTAAAATATAAAAATCCTATAATTGGGAATCAAAGTAATAAATTTAAAGTTTACGAAGATGATTTAACTGATGTTTATAATTCTAGAACTTTTTGTCTGTTTGAAGATGTTGAGATAATAAAAAAAATGGGCTTGGCAAAAGGTGGCAGTCTAGAAAATGCTGTAGTAGTTAAAGATAAAGAAGTTTTAAATCCTGAGGGATTAAGAAATAATAAAGAATTTGTAAATCATAAAATACTTGATTGTATTGGTGATTTGTATACATCGGGATACAGAATTGTAGCTAGCATTGTATGTTCGCAAGGTGGCCATTATTTAACAAATCAACTACTACGAAAAGTATTTCAAAATAAAGAAAATTTTTCAATTATAGAAATTAAAGAAAAAAACTTACCTCACACACTAATAAATAGAAATTTACTTAGATCTATAGCATAAATATAAAGATAACTTTTAAATACCTTTTTTAAAAAGTATAAATCTAAGATGAAAATAAAAATAATATTATTTTTTTTGATATCAATTTTTTTGACTGTTTCTTGTTCAAAAGATGAAAATAAAATATCTACAATTACTGAAAAAAGTCAGGAGCTCCAAGTATTGGAGGCTTATCAAGAAGGCATGAAGTCTCTTGAGGGAGGTGATGTTTTATACGCAGCTAAAAAATTTAATGAAGCTGAAATTTTATTCCCACAATCTGAGTGGGCACCTAAATCAGCTTTAATGGCTGCATATTCTTATTATGTTCAAGATTATTATGGAGATACAATTGCTGAATTAAATAGATTTCTCAAAATATATCCTTCAAATAAAAATATTGATTATGCATTTTATCTTTTAGCAATTTCATACTATGAACAGATAGTTGATGAAAAAAAAGACCTTGAGTCAATTCTTAAATCCAAAAAATATTTTGAAATCATAATTAAAGAATTCCCCAATACAGATTATGCATTGGATGCAGAATTTAAAATAAATTTAATAAATGATATACTTGCATCTAAGGAAATGTATGTAGGGAGATATTATTTTGATAAAAAAAAATGGATACCTGCTATAAATAGATTTAAAACAGTTATTAACGAATATGAAACAACAGTTTATACGGAAGAAGCTCTTCATAGATTAGTAGAAGTTCATTATACTATCGGCCTAATTCAAGAGGCTAAAAAATATGCAAATTTATTAGGCTATAATTATCAATCCTCTAAATGGTATGAAAACAGTTACACTATATTTAACAAAAAATATGAAATACAAAAAAAAGAAAAAATTAATAAAAAAGATAATATTCTTATAAAAAAATTTAAATCTCTTCTTGATTGAGATGAAAAAAAAAGAAATTCAAAAAAAATATAATAATAAAATCAAATTAATTAATAAATATAATGATAATTATTATAATAAAAGTAATCCAATTGTTGATGATAAAACTTACGATAATTTAAAAAAAGAAATTTTACAACTTGAAATTGATTATAATTTCTTAAAATCTGAAAATTCACCTTCGAAAGTTGTTGGGCATAAACCGTCTAAAAATTTTAAAAAGTCATCGCATAAAGTACCTATGCTGTCATTAGGAAATGCTTTTTCCGAGGAAGATTTAGACAATTTTGAAAAAAAAATTAAAAATTTTTTATCGTTAAATGAAAAAAAAGTAATTTACTATAATGCAGAACCTAAAATTGACGGGATATCTGCTTCATTAACTTATAAAAAGGGAAAGTTTTATAAGGGACTTTCTAGAGGAGATGGAAAAGAAGGAGAGGACATAACAGAAAATCTTGCAACTATAAATGATATTCCAAAAGTTATTTCATCAAAAGATTTTCCCGATGAAATAGATATTAGAGGAGAGGTGTTTATTCAAAATAGTGACTTTAAAAATTTAAATGACAAATTTGCAAATCCCAGAAATGCAGCTTCTGGATCTTTAAGACAAAAAAATCCAAATGATACACAAAAAATCCCATTAAAATTTATTGCATATACATTTGGATACGAAAAGGGATTGTCAGTAAAAAATCAGTCTGATTTTATTAATAAATTAAGTGAATGGGGATTTAAAATAAATCCATTAAATAAATTAATTTCTGGCGTTAAAAATTTAATTGAAAATTATAATGATATTGAAAAAAAAAGAGTAAAACTAGATTTTGATATAGATGGTATTGTTTATAAAGTTAATGATTTTGCAATGCAAAAGAGATTGGGTAATGTAGCTAATGCTCCAAGATGGGCAATAGCTCATAAGTTTTCATCTAATAAAGCAATTTCTAAAATACTAGATATTGAAATCCAGGTTGGTAGAACTGGGGCATTAACTCCAGTAGCAAAAATTAAACCAATAAATATCGGCGGGGTAGTTGTCTCGAATGCAACACTGCATAATGAAGACGAGATAAATAGAAAGGATATAAGAATTGGTGATACAGCTGTTATAGAGCGTGCGGGCGATGTAATACCCCATATACTTTCTATTGATATAAAAAAAAGATCAAAAGATAGTAAAAAATTTGTTTTTCCAAAAAAATGTCCTTCGTGCGGATCTGAAACTATTAAGGAATTTAATATTTTAACAAAAAAAACTGATGCTGTTAGAAGGTGTTCTAGCGAAGGTTATTATTGTGAAAAAATTTCAATTGAAAAATTAAAACACTTTGTCTCAAAAGAAGCATTTAATATAGATGGTTTAGGAAAAAAAATAATTGAAGATTTTTGGAAATTAAAATTTATAAAATTTCCTCAAGATATATTCCAATTAGAGTATGATAAAATTGAAAAACTTGAGGGATGGGGAAAATTATCTGTTGAAAATTTAAAGTATTCTATAAATCAAAAAAAAAATATATCTTTAGAAAAATTAATATATTCTTTAGGTATTAGACATATAGGTTTAGAAAACGCAAAATTATTGTCTAAACATTTTGTATCATTTTTAAAATTTAAAAACCTATTTAAAACAAATAAGTATGGGGATTTATTAAATATCGATGGAATTGGTGAGACACAAGTAAACTCGATAAAAAGATTTTTTGGAAATGAAATAAATTTAAAAGTTTTAGATGAATTAGAAAAAGTTTTAATTGTAAAAAATGCTTCACCTATAAAAATTGATGGTCTTCTTAATAATAAATCTTTCTTAGTAACTGGAAAATTAAACGGTATTAGCAGAGCAGAAGTAAAATCGCTAATTGAAGAAAATTCAGGTACAACAGTAAGTACTGTTTCAAAAAAATTAAATTATTTAATAATAGGTGAAAAACCAACTAAGAAAAAAGTAGATAATGCTAGACAGTTAAAAATAAAAATTATAGATCAAGTTGAATTTTTGAAGATGCTAAATAAAATTAGCTAGCCATTTCCTCTCGTTTAAACTCAAATAGTTTGATATTTTTGAATAAACTTCCAAATGATATTTAAATAGATAATTTTTTTCATTTAGGGTTAATAAGTTAAAATTTATTAAATCTTTTTCGATAGGTGCCAAAGTTAAATTTTTAAAAAACAATTTTTGATCTTTTTTATCCACATAAACTAAATTTTCTATACGAATTCCAAAATGGTTCTCCTTATAATAGCCAGGCTCATTACTCAAAATCATTCCTGGTTCTATTTTAACTTTGTTTTGTTTAGTTATTGATTGCGGCCCTTCATGAACATTTAGAAAAAATCCTACCCCGTGGCCAGTACCATGTGCATAATCTAAATTGCTCTCTCTTAAAAATTTTCTTGCTCTTTTATCAATTTTTTTTCCAGTGTTGTCCTTATTAATATTAGTTGTAGCAACAGCAATATGTCCTTTTAAAACTTTAGTAAAAATGTTTTTTATGTTTTGGCCTTGATTGGTAAAGCAGATTGTTCTTGTTACATCTGTTGTGCCATATTTATATTGTCCACCTGAATCACAAAGAAAAAGATCCTTTTTATTTATTTTTCTACAATTTTCTTTTTGTGCACGATAATGAACAATTGCACCATTTTTACCTGAACCTGCAATTGTATCAAAACTAGGATAAAGAAAATTTTTATTCATTTTTCTAAATCTTTCTAATTTTTTAGCTGCATCCACTTCACTAATTTTATTTTTATTAATTTCTTTAATCCAATAAATAAATTTTGTTAAGGCTACTCCATCTAAGATATGTGCGTTAATCATATTATTAATTTCTACTTTATTTTTTATTGCTTTTAAAAAATAAGAAGGGTCTTCTCTACTAACAATTTTAAATTTTGAATTAATTAGATTTTCATAAAATATTGAACATGATTTATCATCAATAATAAATTTTTTTCCTTCAAGTTTAAATAATTTATTTGGCAACTCATTTATATTCAAAAACTGATTTAATTTAATTGTTTTGTTTTTTATTAATTTTTCACATTTTTTCATTTCACTGATTAATAATATTTTTTTTGTTTTGCTTATTATTAATCTTGAATTGGGAACTGGGCTATTTGGACAATCTCCTCCTCTAATATTTAATATCCATGCAACATTTTCAGGAGCACTTATAAAAATATAATCTGATTTATTTTTTTTTAGATATTTTGAAATTTTGTTAATTTTAGAACTGGCACTTTCACCGACTATATTTTTTTTTAACGAAAAAAAAGGGATTTTAAAGTCGTCTCTTTGTTTTTTAATCTCATCAACTAAATTTTTATTTATGCATTTGATTTTATTGTTTTTTAAAAAAAATTTTTTAATTTGAGAATTTGTAAATAATTTTGGATCAATGCCTAAGGTTAAATTTTTGAATAAATTACAGTTTATTAATTTTTCAAACCCAAGAATTTTAAAATTTTTTCCACTTTCAGATTGACTTTGAATCGTATATCTTCCATCAGTAAAGAGATAGTTTTTCTTTTTTAATATTATAGCTAATCCTGCTGAGCCACTAAAATTTGAGATAATTTGTAATCTATTAATTTTTGAATATTCAGTAAAATATTCATCATTTTTTGGAATTACATATCCGTCAATTTTATATTTCTCAAATTTTTTTCTTAATATATGAATTTTTTTCATTATTTAATTCTCTTCTGGTATCTTATCCACCCAGGACTTCTAGTACCTTCCTCAATTTCAAAATCTTGATTAAAGTCGAAATCTTCATCATTATTTATTTCTTCATCAAAAAAAGAATTTTTCTCAATATTTTTTTCAGGTAATTCGTCTATAAACCTTGAGGCCATACTGTCTATCCAGTCTCCTTGATAAAATCTATTCATAGAAAAAGATATTATAGCTTTTTTCTTAGCTCTAGTAATTCCTACATAAGCCAAACGTCTTTCTTCCTCTAAACCACTTTGTCCTTTTTCCTCAATAGATTTTTGATGAGGAAACAAACCTTCTTCCCAGCCTGGAAGAAAAACAACATCAAACTCTAATCCTTTAGCAGCATGCATCGTCATCATATTTATTTTTTCACCATCCCATTCTTGATCTACTGAGGTTGCTAAAGATACATGTTCTAAAAAACTTTCTAAGTTATCAAATTCTTTCATGGCACTTAATAATTCTTTAATATTTTCCAATCTATTTTCGTTATCTATATCTTTTTTATTTTTTAACATTGCTGAGTATCCAGACTCGTCTAAGACAATTTGTAATAACTTAATGTGGTTTGTTTTTTTTATTATTATATCATTTCTCCATTTAATAAGAGAATTTATGAATAAATTTAAACCAATTTTAGCTTTTGGTTTAATCAAATTTCGTTCAAGCATTTTTATAGATGCTCTTTCTAAATTTAAATTATTTTCCTTTGCAAATTCATGAATATTTTTTAAAGTACTATTGCCTATTGATCTTTTTGGGTTATTAACAATTCTTTCAAAAGCAAGATCGTCTTTTTCTTGGTGAATCAATCTCAGATAAGCCACACAGTCTTTTACTTCAGCCCTTTCATAAAATTTTGTTCCACCTAAAATTCTATAAGGCATACCAATTTTTAAGAAACGTTCTTCAAACTCACGAGTTTGAAAAATAGCTCTTACTAGAATTGCAATATTATTAAATGAAAATTTTTTCTTGATATTTTTTTCTATTTCATCTGAAATTCCAACAGCTTCATCTTTACCATTTTTAAAGCAGTTTAATTTAACCAAGTCACCTTCATCCATATTAGTAATTAATGTTTTGCCTACTCTATTTTGATTATTGGAAATAAGATTTGAAGCCACAGATAAAATATTTTGTGAAGATCTATAATTTTGTTCTAATCTTATTACTTTTGTATTTTCATAAACTTGGTCGAATTCTAAAAAATTTTTTATCTCAGCACCTCTCCAGCTATAAATCGATTGATCATCATCTCCAACACAGCAAATATTTTTATATTTTTCTGATAAGAGATTAAGCCACTTACTTTGAATAAAGTTTGTATCTTGATATTCATCAACAAGTATATATTTAAAATTTTTTGAATATATTTCTCTAATATCTGAATTAAATTCTAAAATTTTTACAGCATGTAATATGAGATCACCAAAGTCACAAGAATTTAAGTCAGTCAATTTTTGTTGATAAATTTTATAAAGTGGAAGAATTGTTTTTTCATAAAGATCTTTTTTGTTTATTAATACTTCGTTAGGATAAAATCCTTTATTTTTCCAACGATCAATTATTGCCAGTATAAATCGAGGAGATAGTTGTTTAATGTCAATATTTTCAGCTTTGCAAATATTTTTTATAAGTCTAATCTGATCATCTGTATCAATAATTGTGAAATTAGAATTAAGGTTTGCCGCGGATGCATGTTTTCTCAAAAATTTTGCACAAATTGAGTGAAATGTGCCAAGCCAAGCAAGTCCTATAGCTGAAGAACCTAGTATTTTGCTTACTCTATTTTGCATTTCTTTAGCAGCCTTGTTGGTAAATGTGACTGCTAAGATTTGACTTGGAAACGCCTTTTTTTCTTTAATAATGTTAGCAATTCTGGAGGTTAAAACTTTTGTTTTTCCAGATCCAGCCCCAGCCACAATTAGAAGAGGACCATCCATATGTAGAACAGCCTCTTTTTGAGGATCATTTAAATTTTTTAAATAATCTTTGTTTATCATTTAAAATAATACTTTATAAGCTTTCTTGATTGTTATGAGCAAAACTAATTTTTTTGTAAAATATCTAAAAAACATAAGCAATTTAATTAATAATCTTTTAGAAAAAAATTTAAACAAGTTAAATTTTAAAAATCTAAGCTTTTTATTTAAAAATAATAAAATAATTTTAACTTTTGTCGCACTTTTTGTTATTTTTATATCCTACTTATTATTACCTACTTTTTATAATCAAAACGATATTTCTAAAGAATTGAAAAATGGTCTTCAAAGTAAATTTGATTTAGATTTTAAATTTTCACAAAATATAAAATATAATTTTTTTCCACGACCAAATTTTACAATTTTAGACTCATCAATTTTTGATAATCAAACTGAAATTTCAAAAATTAATAAACTAAAAATTTTTATATCATTCGATAATCTCTTTTCAATAAAAAATATTAAAATAGGAGATCTTATTATAGAAAATGCCAATTTTAATCTTAATACAAAAAATTATAATTTCTTTGTAGAACTGTTAAGTAAAAATTTCAAAAGTGGAAATTTAAAAATTAAAGATAGTAATGTCTTTTTTAGACATAGTGAAAGTGAAGTTTTATTTATAAACAAAATTTTTAAAATGAAATATTATCATGAACCAAAAGAATTTAAAAATATTATATATTCAGAAAATGAAATGTTTAATATGCCTTTTTCAATAAAAACTTTTTTTGGTGAAGATAATAATAAGATTTTTTCTCAATTTAATTTCAATTTACTTAATCTAAAAATTGAAAATGAATTAAGCTTTGAAAATGAAAAAAAAATTGGCAAATCACAGTTTACTCTAAATAAATTAAAAAGAATTGGTGAATATAGTATTGAAAAAAATTCTTTTAATTTTCATTTGTTTGATAAAATAGATGAACCAAATGTTACTTATAAAGGAAATTTAAATTTTAAGCCCTTTTTTGCAAATATAGAGGGAAATTTAGATGAAATAAATTTAAATCACCTGTTCGGTTCCAATGCAATTATTGCTCAACTTTTGAAAACTGAAATATTTAATAATAAAAATATTGACTTTAAATTAAAGCTAAATGCAGTCAATGTTTACAATAATTCCAATTTTAAAAATATAAACTTAAATTCAAAAATTCAAGAAGGTTTAGTCGATACAGACAATACTAAATTTGAATGGAGAGATGTTGCAGATTTTGAACTATTAGAAAGTCTAATTTTTGTTAGAGACGGAGAATTAGTTTTGGATGGAAAAATAAAAATAAATGTTAATGATTTTAATAAGATATATAAATTTCTTTTAACTCCAAAGAATTATAGAAATGAAATTAAACAAGTTGATTTTAATTTTACATATAATTTCGATCAAAAAATAGCTGAATTAAAAGATATTAAAATTGATAAGAAAATTAATCAGAATGTTAATAAAATTTTAAACAATGTAATTTTAAAAAAAGACGATTTACAAAACAAAATTTATTTTAAAAATTTATTAAATGAAGCAATTAAAAGTTACTCTGGATAAATCATTTTTTTAGGATCAACAATTTTATTATAATCTCTTTCGTTTATTAATCCTGTTTTTAAAGTCTCATATTTTAAAGTAGTATTATTTTTAAGAGCAGTTTTTGCAATTTTTGCTGCATTGTCATAACCAATATGTGGAGCTAGCGCTGTAACAAGCATTAATGAATTATCTAAATGTTCTTGTATTTTCTTTTTATTGGCTTTTATCCCCTTAACACAATAAAGAGCAAAATTTTTTGTACTATCAGCGATCAAGTCAATTGACTGTAAGATATTATGAGCAATTAAAGGTTTAAAAACATTAAGTTCAAAATGACCATGAGATCCTGCCATAGTTATACCATTGTGATTTCCAATTACTTTAACACAAACCATGGTTACAGCCTCACATTGCGTTGGATTTACTTTTCCTGGCATAATAGATGAACCTGGCTCGTTTTCAGGCAAAATTAGTTCTCCATATCCAGCCCTAGGACCTGAACCTAAAAATCGAATATCATTTGATATTTTCATCAATGCCACCGCACAAGTATTTAATGCACCAGAAAAATTTACAATTGCATCATGAGCCGCAAGCTCAGCAAATTTATTTGGAGCTGGTTTGAATTTAATTTTTGTAAATTTAGAAATTTCTTTTACAATTTTTTTATCAAAATTTTTCTTAGAATTTATTCCTGTACCTACAGCTGTACCACCTTGTGCAAGAAATAGTATTTCTTTTAAAGCATACTCTATTCTCTCAATACTTTTTTTAATTTGAAAATGATATCCTGAAAACTCTTGTCCAAGAGAAATTGGTGTAGCATCTTGTAAATGGGTTCTTCCGATTTTTACTATACTTTTAAATTCATTGGATTTTCTTTTTAATTCTTTTTCTAAAATTTTTAAGCTAGGTAGCATTTTACTTATTGTTTCTTTAGCCACTGAAATATGCATTGCGGTTGGAAACACATCGTTGGTAGATTGAGATTTGTTTACGTGATCGTTTGGATGAACAGGTTTTTTAGCTCCTTTTTTTCCACCTAAAATCTCTATTGCTCTATTAGCAATAACCTCATTTACATTCATATTTGTCTGTGTACCCGAACCTGTTTGCCAGACTTTCAAGGGAAAATTTTCATCTAATTTACCTTTAATCACTTCATCGGATGCTTTCATAATAGCTTTAGAAATTTTACTATCTATAAGTTTATCTTTTGCATGTACAATCGCAGCCGATCTCTTTATGATTGCAATTGATTTTATTATTGAAATATTGACTAAAATTTTACCAATATTAAAAAATTTATTAGATCTTTGAGTAGATGCGCCCCAATATTTATCATTAGGAACGTTTATGTCACCAATGCTGTCAAATTCTTTTCTTAATTTCATTGATTAATTTTTAAGTAACAAATAATTATTAACATACAATAAATTTTTAAAAACATATAGGAGCATTATGTCGAATTTTAGCAAAGTAGGCACTTTCATGAAAACTTTTGGTCAAGAAGTTAAAACCAAACCATCTTTAAGTACTGAAAAAATAAACAATTTAAGGATAGATCTAATTAAAGAGGAATTGGAGGAACTTACAGAAGCAATGAATAACAAGGATTTATTGGAAGTAGCTGATGCGCTTACAGATATATTATATGTAACTTATGGGGCAGGGCATGCATTTGGAATAGATTTAGATAAATGTTTTGACGAGGTCCAAAACTCAAATATGAGTAAGTTAGATGAAAACGGCAAACCAATTTACAATGAATCAGGAAAAGTCATGAAAGGCCCAAACTATTTTAAGCCAAATCTTTCCAAATTCGTAAACTAGATCTCTAACTTAAAGTCTACTGCAGGAGCACTATGAGTAATACTACCAACAGAAATTCTATTTACCCCAGTAGATGCAATAGCTTTAACAGTTTTTAAGCTGACATTTCCAGAGGCCTCAGTCTCATAATACTTTTTAGCAATTTTAACACTATCTCTTAAATTTTTTATATTCATATTATCAAGTAGAACAGTATTAAATTTTAGTCCTAAAATTGATTTAAGTTGTTTAGCTGTATCCACTTCAACAGTAATTTTTTTTCCTTTTTTATTTTTAATTGCTTCAAGGACTAAAGATTTTAAATCTGAGCTAGCAATATGATTATCTTTAATTAAATATTCATCACTTAAATTAAATCTATGATTTGTACCACCTCCTAATTTGACAGCATATTTTTGGATAACTCTTAAATTTGGAATAGTTTTTCTAGTGCAACAAATTTTAGTTTTTTTTCCAGCTAATTTAACAAATTTATTTGTTTTAGTAGCTATTCCTGAAATATGAGACAAAAAGTTAAGCGCAACCCTTTCAGCAATTAGAATATTTTTTGCTTTACCTTTAATAATAGCAACCAAATTTCCCTTTTTTACACTAGAACCATCTTTTTTCTTAATTATAAATTTTATTTTATTATCAATTAATGAAAAAGTATGTTTAGCAAATAATAATCCTCCAACAATTGCATTTTGATTTGATATTAGTTTAACTATTGCCATTTTATTATTATTGATTAGACTTGAAGTGATATCTCCCGAAGGATAAAGATCTTCATTTAATGCTAGCTTAACAGTACTTTTGATAAATTCTTTGCTTAATTTAATTTTTGACACTTAAATTATCTGCCAATGGCTGCCATTCTCTCAACAGATATTCTGGCTTTCTCAATTGTTTCTTTGTCCATAATAATTTCACCAGTCTCATTTTCTAAACAATCTAATATTTTTGGAAGTGTAATTTTTTTCATATGAGGACACATATTACATGGTTTAACAAAGTCTACATTTGGATTTTCTATCTGGATATTGTCACTCATTGAGCATTCAGTAACCATCATTACTTTTTTTGGTTGATTATCTTTTACATATTTAATCATTCCAGAAGTAGATCCTGCAAAATCACTTGCTTTAATAACATCTGGAGGACATTCGGGGTGAGCTATGATTTTAATCCCTGGATTATTTTTTCTAATGTCATCTATTTCTTTTTTATTAAATTGATCATGAACAATGCAAATTCCTTTCCAGGAAATAATTTCAACATCAGTTTGAGAAGCAACATATTTTGCTAAATAATCATCAGGTAAAAATATTACTTTTTTTACCCCAAGAGATTTAACTATTTTAACTGCATTAGCAGAAGTACAACAAACATCTGTCTCTGCTTTAACTTCTGCTGAAGTGTTTACATAAGATACAACTGGAACACCGGGATATTTCTCTTTCAATATCCTAACATCTTTACCTGTAATAGATGATGATAAAGAACAACCAGCATCCATATCTGGTAGGATAACTTTTTTATCTGGGCTCATTAATTTTGCAGTCTCTGCCATAAAATGTACACCAGCCATCAAAATAATATCAGCTGAAGTTTTTGAAGCTTCAATTGCTAAAGCCAGAGAATCTGCAGAAAAATCTGCAACACCATGATAAATCTCTGGTGTTTGATAGTTGTGAGCAAGAATTACAGCATTTTTTTCTTTTTTTAATTTATTGATTTTATGAATATACGGGGCATGCACTGACCATTCAATTTCAGGCATAAACTTTGAAATTTTTTGATAAATAGGATCTGTTGCTTTACGCACTTCTTGTGTAAATTCCATGGGGATTTTTACCAATTTGAATCATGATTGTCATTCATTTATTATGGGACATATCGCGGTCGTGCTGAAATTGGTAGACAGGCACGGTTGAGGGCCGTGTGGACCTAGTCCATGAGAGTTCGAGTCTCTCCGACCGCACCAAAGTGGATTTTATATAGGAGTTTTTGATGGATAAATTACTTTCAGTAATATTTATGGCGGGTGTTTTGCTTTTAGTTCTTCCAAGTTTTTTACAATCAAATTCTCAATTAAAGCAATTTCTTAAAAATCTCAGTATTTGGATTATTGTAGTTTTTATAATTTTAATGATTGTTTATTTATTTAAATAAGAAAATTAGTTTTTTATCCACTCAGGTTTATTGACATTTATTGAAGCTTCTTTAGTATTTAAATTTGCTTTTTCATCAAAATTTTCGTCTAAGTATTTAATTAAAGCAAAAGGGTAGTCGCTATCAATTAAAACCTTGCCTATTTCAATTTCATTATTATAAATACTTTCGCCTTCGTGTAGTTTTCCATTAATTAAATTTATCGGAAACAATCTTTTTGAAAGCTTGTTCTTTAATTTAATTCGTGCAGTATTTTCTTGACCAACATAACAGCCCTTTTTGAAATCGATTCCATTTAATTCTTCAAAATTACATTCAATACCAAACAATTTGTCTTTCAATTTATTTAAATCTTTTGGAACAATTCCAAGGCTATGACTTAATGAATAATATTCTTTCAGATTTGCATTGTGAAGATCTAGTTTTTTTAAAGATAAGTAAAGTTTTTCTAGATTAATAATTAATCTAGCACCCAATTCTTTATTTCTTGGATCTAAAAATATTGGATCTTCTCTATATTTAATTGTGCATCCAGGTTGATCTTTTGCTTCATCAAAAGTTAAGAATTTTTCATGAGAAAATGCTGCTACAACAAATTCATTACTTAAATTGAGAATTTCAACTTTTGATCTTAGCTTATATAGGGATAATTGTTTGAATAACTCCTCTGCCTGAGGTCTTTCACAATCCAAAAGATATCCAGACTTATGTTTTACAATTATAAATTCATATAAAAATTTACCTTGTGGTGTAAGTAATGAACTAAAACAGCTATTTACATCGCTTACTTTATTTATGTCGTTACTAATGAGATTTTGAAGAAACTCTTTTGCATCTTCTCCATTAATATAAAGAATTGCTCTTTCATCTAAAATGTAAACGTTTTTTATATTCATAATTGATTAATTATAGATTGTAATATAATAACAATTTCTCAAAATGTTAGATCTTATAATTAAAAACGGACAATGTTACATCGATAGTGAATTAAAAGATGTAGATGTTGCTATAAAAGATGGAAAAATCCAACAGATTGGACAAATTTCAGAGGAAGCAAAAGAGACAATTAATGTAGAAGGCCATACAGTATTACCTGGTTGCATAGATACCCAAACACATTTTAGAGAACCAGGATCAACAGATACTGAGGATCTTCATTCAGGGAGTAGAGCAGCAATAGCAGGAGGTATTACAAGTGTATTTGAAATGCCAAACACTAATCCACCAACTTCTAACATGAAGGAATTTCAAAGAAAACTAGATCTCGCTAAAAACAGAATGTATTCCAATTATGCTTTTTATTTTGGAGCAACAGCAGACAATGCGGATGATTTAGCAAGTCTAGAGGGTTTAGAAGGTTGTTGTGGTATTAAACTTTTTGCAGGATCTTCAACTGGTAATTTATTGGTTGCTGAAGAAGACGATATAGATAAGGTTTTTCAAAATGCCTCAAAAGTAGTTGCAGTTCATTCTGAAGATGAGGCAATTTTAAATTTAAACAAGAAATTAATAAAAGAGGGCGATGTTCATACGCATCCTATATGGAGAAGTGCAGAATGTGCAATAGCATCTACAAGACGAATTGTTCGAATTGCAGAAAAGCACAACAAAAAAGCTCATGTGCTTCATATTACTACAAAAGAAGAAATTGATTTTCTATCTCAACATAAAGGAAATATTACATTTGAAATTACTCCTCAGCATTTAACTCTTTATGCTCCAGATTGTTATGACAAGCTTGGAACTTATGCTCAGATGAACCCACCATTAAGAGATAAATCTCATTATGACAGATTGTGGTATGGCGTGCGAAATAACTTTAACGATACTATAGGATCTGATCATGCCCCTCATTTAAAAGAAAATAAAGATAAGGTGTATCCAAATACACCTTCAGGAATGCCAGGTGTACAAACTTTAATGCCTGTAATGCTAAATCATATTAATGATGGAAAATTATCTCTTAACCAATTGATGAACTTTGTTTGTGAAAATCCAGTAAAGATTTTTGGAATTAAAAACAAAGGATTTATTAAAGAAGGTTATGATGCAGACTTTACAATTGTGGATATGAACAAAACAATTGAGATTAAAAACGAAAATATTGAAAGTAAATGCAAATGGTCACCATTTAATGGTTTTAAATTTAAAGGAACACCAACACACACAATTATTGCAGGTAAAATTAAAATGCAGGATGGAAAAATTTTAGGAGATCCTGATGGAACACCTTTACATTTTAGCTAAGCTTTGCAGTAAAACTATTTACTAAAATTACACCAATTACGATTAAGAATAATCCTAAAATTGCTTGCCAAGTCAAAGTTTGTTTAAAAAATATATAGCCTAGAATTGCAATTGTAAAAATTCCAAGACCACTCCATGTTGCATACATAATAGCAATAGGAATTTTATCTGCTACAAAAGTTAATAAATAGAAAGCACAAAGATAAAAGAATGCAAGAGCAGCTGTTGGGATTAGTTTTGTAAAATTTTGAGTTACAGGCAATAACATTGTACCAGCGACTTCAAAAAATACTGCACCTGCAAGAAATAAATATGTTTTAACCATTGTTTAAAATTTTATTTTTAATTAAATCTTCTTTTATTTCTGTTAATATTGCTGGATCATCAATTGTAGGAGGTACTTTATATTCCACATTATCTGCAATTTTTCTTATTGTACCTCTTAAAATTTTTCCTGATCTTGTTTTTGGTAATCTTTTAATAACAATTACAACTTTGAAAGCAGCAACTGGTCCAATTTTATCTCTTACCATTTGAACACATTCTTTAGATATAGTGTCATTATCCTTATCAACACCTGATTTTAGAACCACTAATCCAATTGGTAATTGACCTTTTAATTTATCTGCTACTCCTAGTACCGCACACTCAGCAACAGATTGATGTTCTGATAATACTTCTTCGATTGCGCCAGTTGACAATCTATGACCAGCAACATTTATAATGTCATCAGTTCTAGACATAATCCAGATATAACCATCATCATCGATATGACCTGCATCATAAGTTTGGTAATATCCATCGTAATTAGACATATAGTTTTCTTTATATCTTTGATCCGCATTCCATAATGTTGGAAATGTACCTGGAGGCAATGGAAGCTTTACTACAATGTCTCCCATTTCGTTTGGTTTAGCTAAAGACTGGTCTGGCTTTATGATTTTTACATCATACCCAGGGACAGCTTTACAGGCTGAACCATACTTTGTTTCCATCATTTCAATACCAGTACAATTTGAGCTAATGGCCCAACTAGTCTCTGTTTGCCACCAATGATCTATTACAGGAACCTTAAGCAAATTCTCAGCCCACTTTATAGTATCTGGATCAGCTCTTTCTCCTGCAAGAAATAAACTCTCAAAACTACTTAAATCATATTTTGAGAAAAATTTACCTTCAGGATCTTCTTTTTTAATAGCTCTAAAAGCTGTTGGAGCTGTAAAAAGAGATTTTACTTTATAGTCAGATATTATTTTCCAAAATGCACCAGCATCTGGAGTTCCTACAGGCTTACCTTCAAACAAAACTGTAGTGCATCCTTTAAATAAAGGAGCGTAGACAATATAAGAGTGCCCTACAATCCAACCAATATCACTAGCGGACCACCAAATATCATCAGTATCAATGTTGTAAATATTTTTCATAGTCCATTTGAGAGCAACAATATGGCCTCCGATATCTCTAACTATCCCCTTCGGAGTACCAGTTGTACCTGACGTATATAAAATATAAGCAAACTCATTTGACTTCATCTCAACACAGTCAGCATCTTTAGCATTTGAAACTACTTCCTCCCAGCTAACTTCATTTGGAGCACTTAATTTAACCTCATGACCAGGTCTTTGGAACAAAATCATCTTTTCAATTTTGTGATTGGCTATTTTTATGGCTTCATCAACGAGAGGTTTATATTCAACTGTTCTTCCAGGTTCAAAACCACACGAAGCAGTTACTAATAATTTTGCTTTACTGTCATCTATTCTGCTTGCTAGTTCATTTGATGCAAACCCACCAAAAACTACCGAGTGAATTGCCCCAATTCTTGCACAAGCTAGCATGGCAACTACTGCTTCAGGAATCATTGGCATGTAAATGATCACTCGATCACCCTTATTTGCACCTTGAGCTTTCAATGCCCCCGCAAACTTGGAGACCTTTGATCTTAATTCATCATAAGTGAACTGACTTTTGTTGCCTGTAATAGGACTATCGTAGATTAAAGCTGTTTTTTGACCTCTTCCTTGATCAATATGGATGTCTAAAGCGTTATAACAGGTGTTTGTGTCACCATCTTCGAACCATTTGTAGAAAGGCGGGTTAGATTTATTTAAAATTTTTGTTGGTTTTTTAAACCAAAAAATATCTTCAGAGGCTTCTTGCCAAAATTTTTTAGGATTTTTAATAGAACTTTCGTAAATTTTATCAAACTTAGAAGACATAGATATTTGATTCGAATTCCTTAATTTTTTTGGTTTTTAACTTATAAATTGTATTTAATTTTAAAAATTGAGTAAAATCAATGCTTATTAGTGACAATTAAGTCTTCATAAAACTATTTTAATTTGCTATCTAACCCCAAATTGGCTTAAGGAAACTTAAGTCTAGTTTATATAAACTAAATAAATAAAAACTAACGAAGAGGGAGTTTTTTATGAAAAAACTTAAACTGTTTGCTTTAGCAGCTATGGCCTTGATAGGTTTTTCAGGTATAGCTATTGCAGCAGACGCAACGATGTTGAGCCAAGATGACTTCGTAGGAATTTCATTCTGGGTTATCTCTATGGGAATGTTAGCAGCTACTGCTTTCTTTTTCATGGAAGCAGGCAATGTCGCATCAGGCTGGAGAACATCAGTTATTGTTGCTGGTCTAGTAACTGGTATTGCATTCATACACTACATGTATATGAGAGAAGTATGGGTTGCTACTGGAGACTCACCAACTGTTTACAGATACATTGACTGGTTAATCACTGTGCCATTACAGATGGTAGAATTCTATTTAATTCTAGCAGCTATTGGTAAAGCAAACTCTGGAATGTTCTGGAGATTGTTAATTGGTTCATTAGTAATGCTAATCGGTGGATACTTAGGTGAAGCAGGATATATTAATGCTACACTAGGTTTCATCATCGGAATGGCAGGTTGGGTATACATTCTTTATGAAGTATTCTCAGGTGAAGCTGGTAAAGCTGCACAGAAGAGTGGAAACAAAGCTCTTGTAACTGCATTCGGAGCAATGAGAATGATCGTTACAGTAGGTTGGGCAATTTACCCATTAGGTTATGTATTTGGTTACTTAACTGGTGGTGTAGACGCTAACTCACTAAACGTTGTTTACAACTTAGCTGACTTCATTAACAAAATTGCATTTGGTCTAGTAATCTGGGCTGCTGCAACTAGTTCAAGCGGAAGAAGAGCTAAGTAATTAGCTAAAATTTAAATTAAGGGCAGGTACAATTTTTGTACTTGCCCTTTTTTTTACCTTTATTAGAATTATGTATAATAACTATACATAATTTTTATCTATGGATGTTAAATTAGAAAAATGGCACAAATGCCAAGTTGATAAAGAAGTTCTTAAAGGGCTTTCTAAGAAATCAGATATAAAAGGACTTCAACATATCTCAGTTTTTTTTGGACTACTGTTAGTAACCGGAATTCTTGCATATCAAACTTGGGGCACATGGTGGTCAGTATTTTGGTTTTTAATTTATGGAAATATTTATTCTTTCTCTAATCCATTATGGCATGAGACAGGTCACAAAACTGCTTTTCAAACTAAATTTTTAAACGAATTTTTTTACTACATATCTTCTTACATGGCTAACTTTGAACCAACAAGATGGAGATATACACACTTTGTTCATCATGGAAATACTTACTCAACAGAAAATCCATTTGATCATGAAATTGAATATGGCAATGATTTAAAAGAAACACCAAAGCGCTTAATCATAAATATAATTCCATTTTTAGATTTAGTTTTCTTTAAAAAACATATTTCATTTGAAATTGTTCAACATGCTGTAGGAATTAAAACTAAAGTTATGCAAGATAGCATTCCAGAAAATGCACAAGCAAAGGCAATTTTTATTTCAAGAATTTATGTTGCTATTTGGCTTTTAATTATTTTATGGTCTATACTAGTTTCATCTTGGATGCCTTTATTATATTTTGTGTTACCACAATTTTATGGAAAAACTTTACATAAACTTGTTGCATTCACTCAGCACGCTGGTTTAGCTAGAAATATAAAAGACCACAGAGTTACATCACGTGAAATGTATTTAAATCCAATACTAAGTTTTTTATATTGGAAAATGGAATATCATTTAACTCATCATATGTTCCCAACCGTTCCTTCATATAATCTTGATAAATTGCATCATCATATAAAAGATCAATTGCCAAAGCCAAATGATGGATTAATTGATGCTTATAAAGAAATTATTCCAGCTTTAATGAAGCAAAAAGATGATAAAAGCTATTTTATAAAAAAAGAGCTACCTCAACCTCAAAACATATAAAAATATACTAAGTATGATTTTACTTACTTGTCCAATTTAGATAAGAAACTATATATAACGCATGGCAAAAATTACATACCACACTCAAGATAATAAAACCCACACAATTGATGTTCAAAAAGGTTTAACTGTAATGGAAGGTGCAATACAAAACGATATTCCAGGCATTGATGCAGATTGTGGAGGGGGAATGGCTTGTGCTACTTGCCATGTTTATGTCAAAGAAGAATGGTTAGATAAGCTTCCAACAAAAGAGGATGGTGAAGAAGATATGCTTGATATGGCTTTTGAGCCAAAAAATAATAGCAGGTTGAGTTGTCAGTTGATTGTTTCTGATGAGTTGGATGGATTAGAAGTAAATATTCCTTCAAAGCAAGGCTAGATGAATAAAACAGATGTATTAATTATTGGAGCAGGACCAACAGGTTTATTTTGTGCTCATCAACTTGGTATTATAGGGTTGAGTTGTGAAATAGTGGACAATCTCGACAAAGCAGGCGGTCAATGTATTGAGCTTTATCCTGATAAGCCAATTTATGATATTCCAGCAGTACCTGAGTGCACTGGGGAGGAATTAACTAATAATCTTTTACAACAAATTAAACCTTTCAATATAAAATTTCATTTAAACGAAAGAGTAGAAAAATTAAAAAACAATCAAAATAGATGGCATGTTAAAACCTCTGGTGGAGTAGAATTTGATGTTGCAGCAATTGTGATAGCTGGTGGTGTTGGTTCTTTTGAGCCAAGAAAGTTTCCAGTTAAGGAGTGTGAAAAATTTGAGGGAAATTCTTTATTTTATTCAATTAAAGATAAATCAATTTTTAAAAACAAAATCATTTCAATATTTGGCGGAGGAGACTCTGCTTTAGATTGGGCCATTGAACTATCTAATACTTCCAAAGTAAATTTAATTCATAGAAGAGATGGTTTTAGTGGAGTAGAATCCAATGTTCAAAAAGTAAAAAATCTTAATGAACAAGGAAAATTAAATTTATATACAAAGTATCAAATGGAATCTCTAAGTGGAGATAAACAGATTGAATCTGTTAAAATAAAACATGACGAAGGTGAAATTAAAGAGATTAAATCTGATTATGTTTTAGGTTTTTTTGGTTTAATCATGCAGCTAGGTCCAATTTTAGATTGGGGACTAAATATAAATAAAAAAACTGTTGAAGTTAATACTGAAAATTTTGAAACAAACGTTAAGGGAATTTTTGCAATAGGTGATATTTGTTCTTATCCAGGAAAACTAAAATTAATCCTTTCAGGATTTCATGAAGGTGCATTGGCAGCAAGAGGTTGTTTTAAATATGCTAAGCCAGATCAGAAATTAAGATTTGAATTCACAACAACTTCTAAAGCTGCACAAGAAAGACTCGGAATTAAAAAATGATAGAGCTTTTTTCTGCTAATACTCCCAATGGATGGAAAATAAGTATTATGCTTGAAGAAATTGGTTATGAGTACAAGGTTACTAAAGTTGACTTAGGTAAAGATGAACAATTTAAACCAGAGTATTTAAAAATTAGTCCATTTGGAAAAATTCCTGTCATCTTTGATCATGAGAATAATAAAAGTATATTCGAGTCTGGTGCAATCTTAATGTATCTAGGCGATAAAAGTGGAAGATTTTACAATGAAAAGGATAGGCTTGTAATTAATCAATGGTTAATGGCTCAAATGGGAACAGTAGGCCCAATGATTGGGCAACATCATCAGTTTCATCATTACAATCCAGGTAAAAGTGAATTTGGGGAAGAAAGATATTTTAAAATTACCAAAAGAATTTATGGAGAATTAGATACAAGATTAAAAGAATCTAAATTTCTTGCTGGTTCTGATTATACGATTGCAGATATTGCAACTTGGCCATGGATGGCTAGACACGAATGGCACGATATTGGGTTGAAGAATTATAAAAATTTAGCTAGATGGTATTTGGAAATAGCAAATCGCGAAGCTGTAGTTAAAGGTTATAGTTTTATGGATAGAGATGCAAAAATTCCTAAACTTTAAAAATTATCCAAACAGTCTGTAAAGAGTACTAAGTATTCCATAACCTGAAAATTCAATAGCAACAATTACAATAATAATTAATATTAATTTTTTATTCATTTTAAAAATAAATATAACAACAACACAATCCAGAAGAAAGGATAGTAAAAATAAATATATTTCTTAGCAAAAAGAAAGGATATTGAGTTTTTTTTAGATGATTTTTTTCTCATTGCTAATCATCTGCATGAACTTTTTCGTCTTTTTCATGCTTTTCTTGTGCTGCAATAGTGTATTTTGCTACTGGTCTTGCCATTAATCTTTTTAATCCAATTGGTTCTGCAGTATCTAAACAGTAACCATAAGTATCTTCTCTAATTCTTCTCAATGCCTTATCTATTTCTGATATTAATTTAATTTGTCTGTTGATTGCTTTCATTTCTACATTGCTATCAATATAGGAGTTTGCTTGATCGACAATATCAGCGGAAATATTATTGTCATCCATCCCACCATTATATAGAGCTTCATTATTAGCTTTGATTAATTCTTTTTTCCATTCCGTTAGTCTAATTCTGAAATATACTTTATGTTTTTCACACATATATTTTTCAGTATCTTTTGGAACGTAAGTTTTTGAAATTTTTACAGGACCTTTAGAGACAACTTTAGTTGCAGTTGATTTCGGTTTACTTACAACTTTAGTTTTTGATTTTGATCCTTTTTTCTTGGCTTTAGCTATTTTTGGCATTGCTTAATTTTAATCGCTCGAAGTATATTCAGCAAATTAGGGGTGTCAAGCAAGCTTAATTGATATAAATATTTATAAATGACCATTAATAACAAAAATATCGATAATGTTTTTTATATTTTTGTTATTGCTCATCTGATTTTTTGGACATTGATTCCATCAATCACAAATAATAATTTACCTTTAGATACAATCGAAGCTTTAGCTTGGGGAAGTAATTTAGATTGGGGATTTAATAAACATCCACCGATGAGTGCTTTTGTTCCAGAAATATTTTTTCAAATTTTTGGATCACAAGATTGGGTATATTATTTGTTAAGTCAAGTTTTTATAATTATTTCTTTTTATTATGTTTTTAAATTTTCAAATGAAATATTTAACAATAAATTACTAGGTTTAATTTCTGTATTATTAATTGAAACTATTTATTTTTATAATTTCACTACACCAGAATTTAATGTAAATGTTTGTCAATTACCTTTCTGGTCTTTAACAGTTTATTATTCCTGGAAAATATATAGCGGCAAAGAAATAAAGTTTTTAGATTGTTTTCTGGTAGGTCTTTTTGCTGCTTTTGGTTTTTTATCAAAATATCTATTTCTTTATTTGCTAGTTTCTATCGATCTACTCTTTATTTATTTAATATTTCTTAAAAAAGAGAGAAAATTTGACTTTAAATACCTAATTACTATTGAAGTTTTTTTAGTTGTTTTAGTTCCACATTTAATTTGGTTAAACAACAATGAATTTATTACCATTACATATGGATTAGCTAGAACTGGTTTAGAACAATCCAGTTTTGTAGATCATATTAAATTTCCAGTAATCTTTTTGTTAAAACAAGTGGGGATCCTAATTCCTTTTTTTATTTTAATTTGGTTATTAGTTAAAAAAATTAACTTTAAAATTAACCTCAAAGATAAAAATTTACTTTTTTTAATTGCCATTAATATTTTACCAATTATTTTGATGCTTTTAACATCTTTAATTACTGGATCAAAAATTAGAACAATGTGGATGACACCATTTTATTTATTTTTTGGTACATTATTCGTTTATTTAATGCACAAAAAAATAAATATTAAAAAATTAAAACCATTCATGATTGGATTTATTTTCTTTTTCTTTTTATCCCCATTGCTTTATGCTTGTGTTTCAATTTTAAAAGATGATAAGAGAACTGATTATCCAGGTAAAGAAATTGCAATAAAAACCCAATATGCTTGGGATCAACAATTTAATTCAACTATCAATGTTGTTTTGGGAGATGAATGGAGTGCTGGAAACTTATCATATCATTTAAAATCACGACCAGTTTGGGAAGGTGTTGTTGATAGGAAAAAACTTGATCAATTGAAAGATTATATATGTCTTGATAACATTTGTGTAGGATCAAGATAGATGAAATATGTAATTTTAGTTCCAATATATAATGACAGGGCATCCTTAAAATTATTGATTGAAAATATTAATAATCAAGTAAAAGATTTAAATTGTAAAATATCTGTTGTCATTATTAATGACGCGTCTTCACAACAGATAATCGATATCTATCCAAGCATTGAAAATATTAATTCAATTGAGGTTGTTAACATGAGGGAAAATAGAGGCCATACTAGATGTATTGCTGCAGGTTTAAAATATATTAATGAAAATAAAGATTATGATTATGTAATACCTATGGATGGTGATGGAGAGGACAGGCCTGAAGAAATTAAAAATTTCGTTGAGCTATCAAAAAAAGCAGGAGATAGATCTATAGTTGGTGAAAGAGTAAAAAGATCAGAGAGTGTATTTTTTAAACTATGCTATCAATTTCACAAGTTTTTAACATTAGCATTTACTGGCCAAACAATTAAATTTGGAAATTTTACATGCCTTTCAAAGTCAACAGTAAAGAAAATGCTAGAAGAAAAAGCTACTTGGAATAGTTTTTCAGGTTCTCTAAAAAAAGTAGAAAAAAATTTATTGACTTCACCTTCAATAAGGGGCCCGAGATACCATGGTCCATCACAAATGAGCTTTATTAATTTGTTAAAACATTCTTTATCAATTATTAGCGTTTTTAGAAAAACAGTTTTAATCCGATCAGCTTTATTTATTGTAATTTATATTTTGCTTATTAAAAGTAATGCATCTATTATTACCTCAATTCCATTGGTTTTATTATTAGTAATGATTTATTCAATTTCTAGTTTATCTTTAAGAGAGAATTTCGATGAATTTAATAACTCTTTAAACAACATCCATGAGATTGATAAAATAAAATGAAATTGGAAGATTATAAGAAGCTAGTTATTGAAACCTCAAAATACTATAAATTTGCTAAAATCAATCTTAATTTAGATAACTTTCTTAAAGAAAATAAAAATAATAAAATTTGTTTTTTAAGACACGATATAGATTTTTGTCCTGAAAACGCATTAAATATTGCTCTTTTAGAGAACAAGCACAATATAGTTTCTACATATACAATACTAGTAACAAGTAAATACTATAATGCATTTACAAAAGAAAATAGAAATTTATTTAAAAAAATAAAATCATTAGGCCATGAGGTTGGATTGCATTTTGATCCTACCGTTTATGAAATTGACACTGAGAAAAAACTAAATTTATACGTAAAGCATGAAAAAAATCTAATAGAGGATTTAATTGAGGCAAAAGTAGAGATGTTTTCATATCATCAGCCAACAAATTTTTCATTAAATTGTAATGCTTATAAATATGGAGGCTGTATTAACGCTTATTCTAACTTTTTTCAAAATGAAGTTGAGTACATAAGTGATAGTAATGGATATTGGAGATTTAGAACCTGGAATGAAATACTTTTAGAGAAACATCAAATGATTCAGATACTTACGCATCCAATATGGTGGAAAAAAGATAATAACCTACCACCATTTGAAACAATTATTCATAATTGTTTTTTACGTTATTGTAATGAAATAGATACATACACTTCTCTTTTTAAGAAAGAAAAAGCTAGATCAAATATTTCAAATTTAACACCGTTTCTAAAAGATATAGTGGCTAATAATGATCCAATTACACTTAATAATTACTCTAAATACCATAAATTATTAAAAATTTTAGAACAACCATTATCAGAAATTGATGAAAAAGAATTAATTAGTATTAGTAAGGAATTTTTAAGTAAGTGAAAATAGTCGCGTTATGTACATTGAGTACTGGTTTGAATGCTATAGAATACGCAATTAAACTAGGTATATCTATAGACAAAATAATTGGCCTAAATCCAAAAAATTTGCAAAATAAAAAAAGTATTTCAGGGTATATAGATATAAAAAATTTTTGTAAAAAATATAAAATTGACTACGAGTATGTAAGTAAATATAGCCTAAAAAAAATAAATCCTAAAAAATTATTTAGTAAGGCAGATATTCTTTGGGTTGCTGGTTGGCAAAGATTAATCCCAGAAAATTTTATATCATTCCCAAAAATTTGCTCAATTGGAGCCCATGGTAGTTTAGATGGTATTAGATTGGGTAGAGGAAGATCCCCACAAAATTGGGCACTGTTAATGGGTGCAACAAATTTTAAAATATCAGTATTTAAAATTTCTAGAGGAATTGATGATGGAAATGTAATTGCCTCTAAAAACTTTAAACTATATTCAAATGATACTATTCAAACTTCATATGAAAAAATGTCAGCTTGTGTTGCGCAGATTTTATTAAAAATATTAAAAAGGCCGTCATTAATATCTAAATCGAAAAAACAGGTTGGGCCCTCAAAGTATTTTCCAAAAAGAACACCAGACGATGGATTTATTGATTGGAACATGTCAGCTTTAGATATCCATAATCTTATAAGATCTTTGGTTGACCCATATCCAAATGCAAGGACATATATAGGAAAAAGAATAATTTATATTAAAGAGTCAATACGCACCAATTATAGTACAAGAGAGATTCCTGGAAAAATATTATTTAAATATCCTGATGGAAAATTATTATCTAAAAATCAAATTTTAGTTTCAACAAAAGATAAACTTTTATTAATTAAAAAATATACCCCAATTTTGCCTAAAAAATTTTTTTTAAGGAAAGATAAATTTAGCTCCGTAAACATGCAAATTACTATAAATAATATTATGAAAAGATTTAAATTAGAATTTTCAAATAAAAAGCTAAACAC
>QCMQ01000002.1 GCA_003213615.1 Pelagibacteraceae bacterium AG-422-D23
GATGTTAGTCACAAGTTTCAAAACACAAATAGCTTTGTTAGTGAATCCTTTAGATTTTAGTATAAACTTCGGACAAGATATAAAAGACTTATTTAAATCTTATTTCGTAATTTTTAAATCTTATAAATTTGGAAAATATATAGTGACAAGTACTATTGTTTCTGTTGGTACCGTTATTATCACTCTTCTTTTTGCAATACCTGCTGCTTATGCAGTTGCAAGATTAAATTTCTTTGGAAAAACATTTTTGTCTACATCTATTCTTATAATATATATGTTCCCTGCAATCGTTCTTGTTATTCCATTGTATACGATATTTAGTCAATTGGGCTTACGTAACTCTATAGAAGGTTTATTAATTGTGTATACAGCAACAACTCTTCCAGTAGCTATTTATATGTTACAAGGATATTTTAAAAGCATACCTAAAGAATTAGAGGAAGCTGCAATTTTAGACAAATTAAGTTGGTTTGGAATTATAACAAAAATTATAATTCCCTTGAGCATTCCTGCAATTTCATCTGTAGCTTTGTATGTTTTTATGATTGCGTGGAATGAGTTTTTATTTTCTTTGATGTTTTTGGACAATCCTAATTCATTTACATTATCAAGGGCTATCCAATATTTAAGTGGAGATGCAGAAACGCCAAGACAATATTTAATGGCAGGCTCAGTGGTTGTTACATTACCGGTACTATTTATATTTGTTTATTTTGAAAAATATTTAGTAAGTGGTCTGACTGCAGGAAGTGTGAAAGGTTAATGAGAAATTTAATTAATAAAGCTCAAAAGACCTTACTGGGTAACAGAAGAAAAGGGTACACCTTACCTACAAATAATAAGCTTTACCCAGCTCAATGGAATTGGGACTCTGCGTTTATAGCACTAGGTTATTCTTATTTTAATTTAAACCATGCACTTAAAGAAATTACAACTTTGCTAGATGGTCAGTGGAAAGATGGCATGGTTCCTCACATATTGTTTCATGATACGAATACAAACTATTATCCAAATTATACTGCTTGGAATTGTGGTAATAAAATTCATTCATCTGGCATTACTCAGCCACCTATTTTATCAACTATTTTGAAATTGATTTTAGATAAAAACAAAATATCTAATAAACAAACTAAAGAAGTAAAAAAAATTGTAAAAAAAATAATTAGATTTCATGAATGGTTTATTAAATTTAGAGATCCGAAGAAAACTGGGTTAGTTTCAATTCTTCATCCTTGGGAAAGTGGATATGATAATTCTCCTATTTGGGATGAACCAATGGAAAAAGTAACTATTGAAAAAAATTTAAAATATAAAAGAGCAGATAATAAACTTGTTAACCCAGATCATAGACCTCTTAATATAGACTATGATAGATATGTATCTATTAAGAATAAATTAAGAAAAAAAAAATATAATCCTAAAAAAATTTTTAAATCTTCTTTATTTAATGTTGTAGATGTTGGATTTAATTCTTTATTTTTAAAGGCTAACAAAGATCTTATTCAAATATTAAATAAGTTTAATCTAGAGAGTTCTAAAATAAGTAATTATGTCAAAATTACTGAAAAAAATATTTTAAAGTTATATGACAAAAAGAAAGAAACTTTTTTTTCAAAGGATATAAGAAATAAGAAAAAAATTTATGTACCTTCGATTACAAATTATTTTATCCTTTTTGCAGATTTAAATAACGATTTAATTAATAAGAAATTAATTAAAAGTCTTAAAAATCATAATAAAAATGATAAATATTTTTTTTCTTCAATCAAACCCAATCATAAAAGTTTTGAGGAAAAAAGGTATTGGAGGGGTCCGATTTGGGTGAACTGTAATTGGTTTATTTATAAAGGATTAATGAATAAAGACAATTCTTTTTCAAAAAAAATTAAAAGAAAAACGATACAAATTATAGAGGCAAATGGTTTTCATGAATATTATACCCGAAAAAGTGCTAAACCTATGGGGGCCAAGAATTTTTCTTGGTCAGCAGCTCTTTATTTAGACTTAGTGTTAAATTAAAATTAACCTGTATATCCGTATTTTTTCAATCTTACGTCACCAGTTCTTGCATGTGCCTCCATACCCTCGTATCTTGAAAGTCTTGCAGCTGCAGCTCCAACTAATTCTGTAGATTCTTTTGTCATTCTTTGGAAACTTAGTGTTTTGATAAATTTTCCTACAAATAAACCACCTGTGTATCTTCCAGCTCCTTTTGTAGGTAAAATATGATTTGTTCCTGAACATTTATCTCCATAAGCAACAGTTGTTTCTTCACCAACAAATAAAGAACCATAATTTTTTAATCTGTTGTGGAACCAATCTAAATTCTTTGTTTGTACCTCTAAGTGCTCAGGTGCATATTCATCACTAATTTTAGCCATCTCTTCATCAGTATCACATAACACTACTTCACCATAATCTCTCCAAGCTGCCTCAGCATTTGTTCTTGGTAATTCTGGTAATTCAGCAATTAATTCTGGAACTCTTTTCATTACCTTTTCTGCTAGTTCTTTACTAGTAGTGTACAACCAAGCAGGTGAATTATAGCCATGCTCAGCTTGACCAACTAAATCTACTGCTACAATTTCTGGATCAGCAGTTTCATCAGCGATTATTGCAATTTCAGTTGGACCTGCAAACAAATCTATTCCAACTTTACCAAATAAAATTCTTTTTGCTTCAGCAACAAATTGATTACCTGGACCTACTAAAATGTCAGCAGGCGCATTTCCAAATAAACCATTTGTCATAGCTGCAATTGCTTGCACTCCACCTAAGTTCATTATTACATCTGCTCCACAAAGATCAGCTGTATAAACAATAGTAGGATGAACCCCAACACCTGGTTTTGGTGAGCTACATACAAGAATATTTTTAACACCAGCAACTTTTGCAGTTGTTACACTCATCACAGCAGAAGCAATATGTGCGTATCTACCAGCAGGAACATAACATCCAGCAGTATTTACAGGAATTAATCTTTGACCAGCATACAAACCTTCTGAAAGTTCAACTTCAAAATCTTGTCCATAATTTTTTAATTGGGCTTCTGCAAATTTTCTAACTCTTTCGTGAGAAAACTGAACATCATCTTTAGTTTTTTGATCTAAACTTTTTTTTATTTCTTCAATTTTTTCTTTGGAAACAATTACATCACCCTCAAATTTATCAAATTTTTTTGAAAGTTCTTTACAGCCTTCTTCTTTAGTTTTTTCAATATCTTTTAAAATATTTTCAACTATCTCTCTTGTTTTGGTGTCATCTGTTGAAGATGTTTTTGGTGATTTTTTTAAATATTGTATTGCCATTATCGCTTCCTTTTTTTGAGCCTCTTTAATAGAGTATAAAAGCTACGAATTCAATAGGTTTGCTTAACTTAGAATTAGTCTAATGCAACAACGGCAGCTGCAATAGAAGCTAAACGCGCTTGCGCTTCATCAGATCTACTTGTTATTACCACTGGCACTTTTCCACCAACTACAACTCCTGCGGCACATGCACCACTAAAATAGATAAGCATTTTAACCAAAGCATTTCCAGTTTCTACACTAGGAACCAATAATACATCTGCTTCACCAGCAACCAAATTTTTAATTCCTTTTATTGCTGCTGATTTTTTTGAAATACTATTGTCAAATGCTAAAGGGCCAAATACGTCAGCATTTAAATTTTCCTCTTTTGCTAATTTTGTAATTTCAGCAGCTTCAATTGAACTTGGCACACTTTCTAAAACTTCCTCTGTTGCTGATAAAACAGATATTTTTGGTCTTTCTATTCCTATTCTGTGTGAAAAATTTATTACATTTTTCAAGATATGCATTTTAGTTTTTACATTGGGCAATACATTTAATGCTCCATCAGTGATTATTAAAGGCTTATCATCTTTACCAATACTCATATGCCAAATATGACTTAGTCTTGTTTTGCCTAACAAATTGTATTCACGTTTTAAAACCTCTTTCATGAGAACATCTGTATGAATGTGTCCTTTGACAATTATTTTAACCTTATCTTCACTTGCAAGTTTAGAAGCAATTTTAGCCGTATCATTCTCTACAGGCTCATGAATAAGTTCATATTTAGAGATATCCCATTTAATATCTTCAGCACATTTTTGTATTTCTACTTCATGACCAATAAAAATTGGTTCAATTAGATTTTCATTTACCGCATCTTGAATGGATAACATTGGTAAAGGTTTTCCCGCATTTACAACAGCAACTTTAACACCTTTTTTTTTATGAGCTAAATCCAGAAGGTTATTTGGGCATATAATTTCTTTACTTGATAGCATAATATTTAATCGTTAAGAATTTTTACTTCTTGGTCATTTATACTTAAAAAGACTTCTTCTCCAACTTTAAATATATCATTTGTTTCTCCAGAAATTACAAACAGTTTCCCAGCATTTGAATTTAATATGTATTGATAGCTACTTCCCACAAATGAAGCATTATTTACAGTTGCATGGATTGAGTTCTCTTTTTTATCTTTGTTAATTAAAATTTTTTCAGGTCTAAGCGCTACAGAAACAGTTTTTTCAAAATCTTTATCACTTTGCACTTTAATATTCATTTCAGCTATTTTTAAATCATAAGAGTTAGATTGTTTATTTAAGATTTCAGCCTTTACTACATTTGCATCACCTATAAAATTAGCTACAAATTTATTTTGTGGAAAATTATAAAGATCTTTTGGACTACCTTCTTGAGCGATGACTGCATTATTCATCACAATAACTTTATCAGAAATAGCTAACGCTTCTTCTTGGTCATGGGTTACATAAATAGTTGTAACTCCTAATTTTTGTTGAATTTCTCTAATATCTTCTCTTACTTGTCTTCTTAATTTTGCATCTAAGTTAGAAAGAGGTTCATCGAAAAGCAGTACTTTTGGTTCCAACACAATTGCTCTTGCAACCGCAACCCTTTGCTGCTGTCCGCCAGATAGTTCTGATGGCATCCTGTTTTCATACCCCTCTAAATTTACCAATTTTAGAGTTTCTAAAGATTTTTGAATATATTCTTCCTTATTTACATTGACCATTTTTAAGCCATAAGAAACATTTTCAATTACACTCATGTGTGGAAACAAAGCATAAGATTGAAATACCATTGATACATCTCTGTCAGTTGCAGGCAATAATGTTACGTCTTCATCATCTACTAATATTTTACCGCTTGTAGCTCTTTCTAGACCTGCAATAATTCTTAGTGAAGTGGTTTTTCCACAACCAGATGGACCAAGTAAAGTAGTTAAAGTTCCTGCTTCAAATTTACAGCTAACATTATCTACTGCTGTAGTTTCATTAAATTTTTTTGTTATATTTTCAAACTTAACTTCTGCTTTTTTCATTATCCTAAATTTCCTTGTAAAATTCCAGCTGCCTGATCTCTTCTTCCTAATTTACGTTTTCCTATTATTAATTGCATTAAAGTAATTGTAATCAGCATAACTACAATTAATGCAGATGAATACACTATTGCAAGGCCATAGTCATTATTTTCTAATCGACCAAGTATGTATGAAACAGCTAAGTCATAATTTGCACTTACCAAGAAGATAACTGCACTAATTGCTGTCATTGCTCTTACAAAACTAAAAACTAAAGATGCTGTAATGGCAGGCTTAAGTAAAGGAAGAATTATATTCCTAAATGTTTGGGCGCTAGAAGCGTTTAAAGTTGATGAAGCTTCATCTAAGTGTGGATCAAGCTGGTTCATAGCTGCTATTCCTGCTCTAACTCCAACAGGCATATTTCTAAATACAAAAGCGATCACTAAGATTATTCCAGTTCCTGTTATTTCAAGAGGAGGAACATTAAAAGCAAAAACGTAACTTACACCGATAACACTACCAGGTATTGCAAAGCTCAACATCGTACCAAATTCAAAAGCATTTTTTCCTTTGAATTTGTGTCTTGTTAGAAGATATGCAGTTAAAATTCCTATTGCAGCAGTCGGTAATGATGAAATTAAAGCAATCGTAAATGTAGTATTAAAGGAGTTCCACGCAGTTCCTGTCCATAAGAAACCTCTCTCTTTTACCCAATCAACACTAAAAGCTTCAATATAATGTCTTAACGTAAAGCTATGATCAACACCCCACATTTCTACAAATCCACCGAACATGATCATTACATAAATTATAAATGTCAATAAAGCCCACGGAAGCACGGTTGAATAAATTACCCATTTTGTTTTATTTGGAAGTTCTGGATGAACACCACTATCTCCTTTACCTGAAATTGAAATATAGGATTTTTTTCCTAACCATTGGTTTTGTAAATAAAATACTACTAGAACAACAGATAATAAAATCATAGCTAATATTGCTGCTTTAGTTTCATCGTACTGTGCACCAACAATTGCAAAAAATATTTCAGTAGATAATACATCGTATTCTGCTCCTAGTACTAAAGGGTTACCAAAGTCTGCCAAACTTTCTATAAAACCAAGTAGAAATGCATTTGCAATTCCTGGTCTCATTAATGGTAAAGTAACTGTTTTAAAAACTTGCCATTTAGAAGCCCTCAATGTTTGAGATGCTTCTTCCATAGATGGACTAACACTTTCAACAACTCCAATTAAAACTAAAAATGCAATAGGGGTGAAAGCAAGTGTTTGGGCAAACCATATTCCTGGTAAACCATAAATCCATCTAGAAGGTTCAATGTCAAATCCCCATTCAAGAAACGAACTAACAACACCAGTTCTTCCGAATAAAATTATTATCGCTAATCCAATTACAAATGGTGGAGTAATTATTGGTAATACAGATAATACTCTAATTGTTTTTTTAAATCTGAAACTAGTTCTTGCAACTAATAAAGCAAAAGCTAACCCCAAAATTGTTGATGAAAATGCAGTAAGTGTACCCATAGTAACGGTATTCCAAAAAACACCACAAGCATAATCACTATAAAGGCAATCTAGCCCCCAAATTCCTTTGTTAAATATTTTGTCTGAAAAATTACTTATTTCATATCCACCTTCGGTACCTTTAAAAGCAACTGCAAACATTCTGAAAATTGGAAAAAACACAAAAGTTGAAACTAAAATTATAATACTACCTATACTTCCAACTATAAAATTATCCCCATTCAACCACCCACGTGCTGATAGACCATGAGTGATATAAAATACAAATGTACAACAAGTTAAAACTGCACCTGACCCAACACCAAACTGGTTTTCTACATCACCAAAAATAGATTGTAAAATTTCAAAATTCCACCCTCTTATACCAATAGAAAATCCCTGAAGAAAAAAGTAAAAAAAACCAATTAACCCTGAGTATAAGAAAATTTTAGAATATATCGGATTGTTCTGATTTAATTTTAATGTTGTTAAAGGAAAAATTAATGGAACTAATATCGGTAAAAGCCAATACTTTTTATTTATAAATACTTGTGGTAATATCGAACCGTAATCTTCTAAAGAATATTCTAATATCCAGTTTATTGAGAAAAACCCGTCACCTGTTACATACCAAGGAAAGACTAGGAAGCCCAATCCCCCTATGAGCATCCAACAGATAACGAGTCCTCTCATTAATTCCTAAAATTATCTAGGAATTACAGATACATCGTTATCCCACTTGGATAACAGGCTCGCTCTGGTACTTTTATCTCCATAAACTTTAAAATTGTAATCAATTAAGTTAATTGTAGATAAATCTGGAGCATCAGGATCAGCTTTTGCTTTAGTATTTGATGGTACTTGCAAAGATTTTCCTGAAGTGAAAACCATAGTTTGTATAGCAGGACTTAATGCCCAGTCATAAAACTTTTTAGCTTCCTTCATGTTTCTTGCACCAGCAATAATACTCATTGATCCAACTTCGTAACCAGTCCCTTCAGCAGGAGATACTGTTACAACAGGCAAACCTTTTTTAGTTTGTTTAACACCATCGTGTTGGAAACAAATACCAATTAAGTTTTCACCTCTTCCAGTCGCTTTAATTGGAGCAGAACCAGATTTTGTATAAGTATTTATGTTTGCATGAAGTTTTTTCATGTAATCCCAACCTTTATCTTCTCCAAAAATTTGAAGAATTGTAGCTAAAGTTGTGTAAGCAGTTCCAGATGAATTTGGATTTGCTACTTGGATTTCACCTTTATAAATAGGTTTAGTTAAGTCCATCCATGATTTTGGAGCTGGAAGACCTTTTTTAGCTAAAAGATCTTTATTGTATCCAAAACCTAATGCACCAACATAAATCCCTACAGATTTATAGTCAGCATTTTTTGCTTGGTTTTGTGCTGCAGGTAATAAATCATCAAAATGTTTTGATTTATATTTTTCTGTTAAATTTTCCTGAGCAGCTGTTAAGTGTGGATCGCCAGTTCCTCCAAACCAAACGTCTCCTTTTGGATTAGATCCTTCTGCTTTAATTTTCGCAAAAGTTTCACCACTACTTGCTCTTGTCATCGCAACTTTTGTGCCTGTTTCTTTTTCATAAGCTTGTTCAAGCATTTCACAAACATCAATTTCTACACTGCAATATAAGGTTAATTTTGCAGCAGAAGCTTTGTTTGTAAGACCAAACAATGTTATTGAAAAAAGAAGGACAATAGATGCTATCTTTATTAGATTTTTCATTATTTCCTCTCTCTAAAGTTATATTGTTAATAAAGTTAATATGTTTTTTAATAAATTGTTACTGTTTTATTAAAAAATTCACTTCTAAGTTTAAAATTTATTTTATTTATCAAATAGATAAAAATTATTGTATAATTTCTCCTGAGAGGGGACTTTGGAAATTGTAACTAAAATAGCGCCAATTATTTTGGCTTTGATAATGCTAGGTTTAGGTCTAGGATTAAAACTAGAAGATTTTGGCAGAGTATTAAAAACACCAAAAGATTTTATTGTAGGCTTTGTTTCTCAATTAATAATCCTTCCAATTGTAGCATACATATTAATTTTAATTTTTAGAGCACCGCCAGAAATAGCAATAGGGGTTATGATTATAGCTGCAGCTCCAGGTGGAGTTACATCTAATATTATGACAAAATTTGCTGATGGAGATGTTGCATTATCAATATCTTTGACTGCTGTAATTAGTTTATTAAGTATAATTACTGTTCCGTTGATAATTTTTACATCTGCAGATTTCCTTGGAATAACAGAAATATCACAAAATATTTCAATGACAGGAATAGCACTAAAAATGTTTTTAGTGGTGACGGTTCCTGTAATTTTAGGAATGATTATCAGAAAAGTTGCTGAAAATTTTATAGCATCTAAAGTTGGAATATTTAACAAACTTAATATTGTTTTATTTGTAATTTTCTTCTTCGCAGCGTTTTATGAAGAAAGAGAAAATTTAATTAGTTTTATAATGCAAGCTGGTTTAATTACTTTAATATTAAACATATCGATGATGGTTATTTCATATTATATTGCAAAAGCTTTTACCACAGGGATTAAGCAAATGAGGTGTATTGCCTTAGAATGCGGATTACAAAATGGTACTTTAGCTATATTCGTTTCTACACAAATATTTGGTACCGATATATTATATGCAATACCTACAGCTGCTTATGCACTAATCATGTATATAACTGGATTTATATTTATTTTTATTTTAAGAAAGTCTAATTAAGTATTGATTATTCTTATTTGATTAAAAACTTTATAAATAAAATGGCTTAAGCTAAGCATATTTTTATTCACCATTCCCTTTGTTGTTACAAAAGCACTATCTTTAGCATTGTATGTAATTAATTTTTTATCATTTATATGAAGAAATTTTTTATCAACTAAATATTTTATTTTTCTAACAACTGTAGGTCTAGGAATACCAGTTATCTCAGAAATTGACATGGCATTAACTCCTCTTTTATCTGATCCCTGAATCTCTTTTCTATATGAATCTAAATGTTGTTTTTTTGGAGTAAATTTTGGATTTTTTATTGTATTTATTAGCACAACCATGCCGATTGCAAAAACTTCTAAATCCTTCAATTCTTCTCTCCATCTTTTAATAAAAATAAACCAAAATTTATTAAACTGATATAAGCAGTAAGAAAAATTTTCTTTTATTGCTAATATTATTTCTTTAACAGAGTAAACTTCATTTACTAATTTTTCTTTTTTTAAAATTTTATTAAATTCATGCAACATATTTGCAACCTCAGTAAGAGTATCGACCGCTTTAGCTGAGTAAAGTGTATCTCGAACAACAAATATTTTCTTACCGATTCTTTTAATTATTCTTTGTTCTTGTAATTCTAAAACTTTTCTTCTGATGCTCTCTTTTGGTACCCCTAAATCTTGTGAAATGTCTGAAATATTAATTTTATTAATTTCGATTGATTTATCCTTATAAAATGTGTCGTAGTTAATTTTTACTCCATTTTGTCTGAAATATATAAGGTCTTGATGTATCAAATATATAATGAGCACAAACTTATCTATGTCTTTGTAATGATCATAGGCTCTTACAAACCAGTTGCTTGTTAGAGTAAAATAAGAGGGTGCCAGTGCGGCAAAATTATCTTGAATTACTTTATTGATTACCTTCTCATTAATATGTTCAGATATGCTTGGTATTGTGTTCATATTTTAAAAAAAACCCAATATGAACAAGTTTATATTTAGAGTCAACCCATTATGGACAACCCTAGTATGTAATAAATGATCTTATAATGATTAAAATTAGTCTTATAAAATAATATGAGTACAGAAAGCTTAAATAGAACATCCGAGATTGTAGAGACCCCCTCTCAATATGTTGAAGCTCCGAAAAGGGTTAACGTGGATGTTCTAAAGCAAAGACTTCTAGAAGAAAAGAAGAAGGAAAAAGTTAAACGAACAATAATTTTATCATCTGTTATAGTTTCTTTGGGTGCTCTAACGATGCTAACTTATTAAGGTTTCCAAATCTTTCTTTATTATATCCGGTATAGAAATTTCTTTTTTTGAGTTATTTTTATACCGGGCATATTTATTTTGTCCTGGATACATTATTTCCTTAAAACCTTTTATCTTAGGAAGTTTTTTTATTGTTTTAATATTATCTTTAATTCGTTGGTTGTAATTTTTTTGAAATAAATTTGCTTTAAAAGTAATAAATAAATGTCCAATATTTTGTGGACCTGAAAAATCATCAAATGGATCTTTAACTCTTCCTGCGTGATTTCCTCCAGTTAAAACTCCACTTAATATATCTACCATCCAAGCAAGTCCTGAGCCTCTAAAGCCTGCAATTGGTAATTGAACTCCAGCTAATGCTTTTTTTGCATCTGTAGTTGCTTTGCCAAATTTATCTAAAGCAACTCCCATGGGAATTGATTGATTATTTCTTGCAGCAACTCTAATTTTACCTCTGTTAATTACTGAAATTGATGTATCTAAAATAAAAGGAATTTTAGAACCAGTAGGGGATCCAAAACAAATTGGATTTGTGCCAAATAAAGATTTTAAAGCACCATGTGGAGCAACAGCAGGTGGAGCATTTGTATAGATCATTGTAATTAAATTTTTCTTTACCGCTTGTTCTGCGTAATAACCAGATAAGCCATAGTGACCACTATTTTTAACTGCCACCATTCCTATACCAGTTTTTTGTGCATGCTTAATTGCAGTTTTAATACCTAGATCAGCTGCAACAAAACCAATACTATTTTTTGCATCTATGTGAGAAATAGATGAAGATATTTTTTTAATTTTAATTTTTGGTTTCGGATTAATTACTTTTTTGGAAATTCGATCACAGTACATTTTAAGTCTTGATAAACCATGTCCATATGCACCAACTAATTCTGCATTGATTAATGCATTAGCAGAAATCAAAGCATGATCTTTACTTAGACCAAATTTTTGGAATATTTTAATGACTTGTTTTTTTAAAACTGGGGTCTTCATTTCATCCCCTTAACATTTATCCTTTTCCACGCCAAGGAATAGTTTTATCAATTATTTTTCTTAATGTGATATCAAATAAAAGACCTAGTAAACCCATAATAAATATTGTTATCCAAATAACCTCATACTGGAAGTATTTTTTAGCAACGTTTTCAACAAAACCGATACCTGTTGTACCCGCTAAAAATTCAGCTGCAACTAAAGTTCCCCAACACATTCCAACAGCCACTCTAATTCCTGTAAGAATTTCAGGAAGTGAATTTGGGAAAATCACATGTCTTAAAATTTGTTTTTTGGTAGCTCCTAATGAGTGGGCTGCATGGATTTTTGAAAGCTGTGTTCCTGAAGCACCAGCTCTTGCAGAAATAATCATAATCGATAAAGAGACCATAAATAATAGAAATACTTTTCCCGAGTTATCAATTCCAAGTACAGAAATAATCAAAGGTGCCCATGCAAGAGGAGGAACAGGTCTATAAAGTTCGATTAACGGATCAAAGAAACCTTTGGCAAACCTGTTTAGACCCATAAACAGCCCTAAAGGTACACCAATTATGATACCAAAGATTAATCCTAAAAATACTCTTAAAAAAGAATCCCAAATATGTCCGTATGGAACAGGTACTTTAAATAGTTTAAAATCACCTGTAACAACTTTTAAGACATTACTTTTAAAGTTTTCTTTTACTATTCCATCTTTAGTATGCACCGGATATTCACCAGGCAATATATCTGCAATCCAATCTGGTAAAATAAATCCTATCATTTTACTTACATCAACCATCTCAATCCATAAAAGAGGAATATTTTTGTAGCCAACACTTGGTTTTGACATCAGGATAAATTTATTAAATGTATCAGATGGTTTTGGTAGCCATCTTCCTGATCCTTGTTCAGAACATGTAGGTCCACTTGCAACAATTGTTCCAGCAGGGAATAAAAGAATATCTATTAATCTTAATCCGCCTTGTTCTTTATTTTGCAATTCGTCAAATTCAATTATTGCAGCCTGCATTTCGTTTAATGCATTAGGTGGATAGATACTTGCAAACTCTATTCTTCTTGCAATTTTAACAATATTTTTTGCATAATCTGATGCTATTTCTTCATTATCATTTAAACCTTTTCTGTAAGCTTTAATGTCATCTTTAAGTTGTTTAATTGCATTTTTAAACTGTGGATTATGGTTTCTTAGTTTAAAAAATTTATCATCAATAATTTTTAGTTCAGCCGCAGCTGCAGCAAATTTTAAACCTCTATTTGTTTGCGGTGCAGTTGGTATCTCAATAGTATTTTCAATTGTACCTGTTCCAGAGTCTATTGTTGTAATTCCCCAACCACCTTGTTCATCAATAAGTTTTTGTCTTTCAGTTTTCTGAGTATCTGTTTCGAAAGGATAATCTTTCTTTTGAAAATTAGAACTTAGAATTTTTATTTCTTCTGTCATTTCCTGAAGTTTAATTTTGGTATTCATTTCCATTAACTCTTCACTTGTTAAAAATGGAATTAATTTAGAAGTTCTATCAATGTAGCTAACAAGGATTGTTTTATGTTGATCATTTAGATCTGGAGATGCTTTTATTTCATTTGCAATTTTTACAAGATTTTTATTTTCAATTTTAATAATAGATGTGCTTTTAAATTCTCTTTCTTCAATAGGGAATTGGTACTTTAAACCTAATAATGACTCGTTAATTTTAGCAACTTGACATAATTCATTTGCTGATTTTGGATAGAAACCTTTTGCAATATCCCATGAATAATAAAGCCACAACATGAGAATTGCACTAGTTCCAACTATTACCCAGTGGGTTCCACCTTTTGCTCTTTCAGGATTACCAAAAACGGCATCAACCTTTTCAGTTCTTATTAATCTTCTTCCATAAAGAATACAGCCAATAACAGAAACGATAATTAATATTGTTACAAATTGGGTTAACATTAATTATCTTTCCCCATTATTTCTTCTTCCATATTCCAAATCATGGATAAAATTTCTTCTCTTGTAGATGAAAATTCTTTATTTTTTTTAATTTCTCTTAAATCTTGAGTAAGACCCATTTCTGCAAATGGAAGATTATATTCTTTATGTATTCGCCCTGGTCTTGGTGCCATTACATATAATCTTTCTCCAAGTAATAATGCTTCTTCAACAGAGTGTGTAATTAAGATAATTGTTTTTCCTGTTTCTTTCCAAATCTTTAGAACTAAAGACTGCATCTTTTCTCTTGTTAATGCATCTAAAGCACCTAATGGCTCATCCATTAAAATTAAATCAGGATCATTAATCAAACATCTTGCAAGAGCAACTCTTTGCTGCATACCACCTGATAACTGATAAGTTGGTGTGTTACCAAAACCTTTAAGACCAACGATATCCAACCACTCTTCAACTTTCTTAGCTGTAACTTCAGGATTTTCTTTCTTCATCCTTAGTCCAAAATTTACATTCTCAGCTACAGTTAACCATTCAAACAATGCTCCTTGTTGAAAAACCATTCCTCTTTCAACACCAGGTCCATCAATTTCGTTATTGTTTAGTGTTATTTTTCCTGAGGTAGGTCTTAAAAATCCAGCAGTTATATTTAATAAAGTTGTTTTTCCACAACCAGAGGGACCAAGAACTGTAAGCAATTCTCCTTTCTTGAGAGTAAAACTTACATCTTTTAAAGCATGAACTGTTTCTCCTTTTGGAGTTTTGAAAATCATGTTCAGATTTTGAGAAATCAGATCACTCATTAGTGCCTTATATTAGAAATTTTATAAAAAAAATAGGCACCAATTATAAAATCAGTGCCTATTTAAAAGTTTTAAACCCTTAAAATTATAAAGGTAAGAAACTTGTATCTACAGCTCCTCCTGGAGTTCCCATACCTTTTAGGAAACCATCAAGATTACCACTTTCCATAGATGCTTTTGTTTCTTCTGGAGTTAAGAATTTGAAACCACTTAAAGTGTCCTTCATATCTGCAACAGTCATTTCAGAAGCTTTCGCCATCGAATTCATATCAGCTTTGCCAGATTTGTATCTAGCATTAGCTTCATGAGTTACTTCGATGAAAGTTCTTAACATACCTGGGTTTTCTTTCATGAATTTATCTGTAACAGATGTAATATCTATACCTAAGATACCAGCTGCTCTAGCTTCATCTACAGTTAAAAGTCTTGATCCAACTGCAGTTGCTGCTTTGATAGAGTTACCACCAAATAAACATGCCATTACAACATCGCCACTTACTAATGCAGCAGCACCTTCTTCAGGGTCCATTTGAATAATGTCCATTTTACCTCTGTCAGCACCAACAACTTTCATACTCTCATCAAAAACGTATTCAGCCATAGTTCCTAATGGAACAGCAACTTTTTTACCTTCTAATTCAGTAGCGTTTGCTTTTGTAATTCCAGAAGCGTTAGATGTAACACATGTAGTTCCGCCCATTCCGTATTCCATTGCAATATCAACTAATTTGATAGGCGCATTAGATTTTACAGCATTGATAAAAGGCACTAATCCTTGAGAGTAAGAAATATCAATATCTCCTGCTAACATCGCATCAGTCATAGCTCCACCATTTGTGAAGTTTGTCCATTTAACTGGAACACCAAGAGCTTTAGCAAAATTTTTCTTCTGCATATCCTCTAGATTTGGGCTTGGCCATTCTAGAAAGTATGCAACTCTAACCTCGTTCGCAGCTGAATTAGCAACTGAAATTGATAGGTTAAGTGCAAAAATAGATCCTAGAATAAAACTTAGTATTTTTTTCATTTATTCCCCTATGTTTAATTAATTAAATTCTGGATATTTAAATTCAAATTGTCTCCGAAGTAAAACAAAAAAAGAAACATATACAATCCATAGTTGTGTCAATAATGTGGTAGTTAATCTATTTATTTTAGTCTAAAGAGGCCTTAGTGTTAGAGTTTAAAAAACAAATTAAAACATATTTATAGAAAGAAATTTATGAGCTCAGAGAACAGAACTTCAGTTCCAAATTCATTAAATGAACATTGGATGCCGTTTACATCTAACAAAGATTTTAAAGCTAATCCAAGATTAATAACTGAAGCTAAAGGAGTTTACTTAAAAACTCATCATGGAAAAACTCAAATTGATGCAAGCTCAGGATTATTTTGTAATCCATTAGGTCATGGAAGAAAAGAAATTACAGAAGCTGTTACCAAGCAGTTAGAAACTTTAGATTACGCTCAACCTTTTCAACAAGGTTTTGGTGGATCATTTGAATTGGCAACTAAGATTTCAAAACACACTCCAGGTGATCTAAACAAAATGTTTTTTACGATTTGTGGATCTACTGCCGTTGAAACAGCAATTAAAATTGCAGTCGCATATCATAGAGCTAAAGGAAACGCACATAGATTTAGATTTGTTGGGCGTGAAAGAGGATATCACGGAATGAATATTGGATGTGTTTCAGTAGGTGGAATGATTAACAATGTAAAAACATTTGCAAGTATATTAATGCCAGGTGTGCAACACATGAGACACACTCATTTGCCAGAACATAAGTTTGTTAGCGGTCAACCAGAAACAGGAGGAGATCTCGCTGATGATTTAGAAAGAATAGCTAGCAACTTTGGTCCTGAAAATATTGCAGCTTGTATTGTAGAACCAATTGCAGGGTCTACTGGAACTTTAGTTCCTCCAAAAGGATATTTACAAAGATTAAGAGAAATTTGTGACAAACATGGAATTCTATTAATTTTTGATGAAGTAATTACAGGTTGGGGAAGAACAGGATCTGCATTTGCTAGTCATGAATTTGGTGTAACACCAGATATAATGACAATGGCAAAAGCAACTACTAACGGAGTTGTTCCAATGGGTGTCGTAGCATGTAAAGACGAAATCTATGATGCAGTTATGGATGCTTCACCAATGGGTTCTGTTGAATTATTCCATGGCTATACTTATTCTGGAATTCCAGTAGCTGTTGCAGCTGGATTGGCAGTCCAAGATATTTTTGAGAAAGAAGATATTTTTAATAGAGCTAAAAATTTAGCACCTTATTTCCAAAAAGGTTTGTTCTCTCTTCAAGATTTAGAGTCAGTAGAAAATATTAGAGGTTATGGAATGATGGGTGGAATTGACATGAAAATGAATACCAAACCTGGAAAAGCTGGTTATGAATGTTTTAAAGCTTGCTACGAAGCAGGTGTTAACTTTAAAGCAACAGGTGATTGTTTAATCATAGCTCCGCAATTTATATGTGAAGAAAAACATATAGATGAGATTATTGATAAACTAAGAACAGGTATTACTAACTATCAAAAAAATCAAAAAAATTAATTTTTATTTAGTTAAAAATATATAGAGAGTTTATGAAAATAGGCGTACCTAAGGAAATTAAGCCCCAAGAAAATAGAATTGGTTTAACTCCAGAAAGTGTGAAAACTTTAGTTTCAGAAGGTCATGAGGTATTGGTTGAAAACAATGGTGGATTTGAAGCTGGTTTTGAGAATGATCAATATATAAAAGCTGGAGCTAAAATTGCTGAAACAGCAGCTGACATTTTTAATGATGCAGAAATAATTGTTAAAGTAAAAGAACCTCAAAAAATAGAAGTTGATATGATTAGAGAAAATCAAATTGTATATACTTATCTGCATTTAGCTGCTGCAAAAGAATTAACTGAAGGATTAATAAAATCTAAAAGTATTAATATAGCTTATGAGACTGTTACTGATGACAATGGAAGATTGCCTTTACTTGCACCTATGAGTGCTGTTGCAGGAAGAATGTCAGTACAAGCAGGTGCTCATTGTTTAGAGAAAAATCAAAGTGGTAGAGGTTTGCTTTTAGGGGGTGCACCAGGTGTAACAGGTGGAACTGTGGTTATATTGGGTGGAGGAGTTGTTGGAGAGAATGCTGCAGTGATTGCAACTGGTATGCAAGCAAAAGTTCATATTGTAGATAAATCTGAAGCTAGATTAAAACAACTTGTTGAAATGTTTGGAGATAAAATTATTCCTGAACAAAGTGATAAAACAGATTTAGATAAATTAGTTGCTGAAGCAGATTTATTAGTTGGCGGAGTGTTAATTCCAGGTGCAGAAGCACCAAAATTAATTACTAAAGAAATGATCAAAACTATGAAAAGAGGATCAGTAATAGTTGACGTTGCTATAGATCAAGGAGGCTGTGTAGAAACTAGTAAACCTACAACACATGGTAATCCAACCTATATAGTTGATGATGTAGTTCATTACTGTGTAGCAAATATGCCAGGAGGTGTTCCTAGAACTTCAACATTGGCATTAAATAATGCAACCTTACCTTTCTTAGTTAAGCTTGCTAATAAAGGTTATCAAAAAGCATTAAGTGAAGATAAAAACTTTTTAGCAGGGTTAAATGTTCACAAAGGTCAAGTAACTTACAAAGCAGTTGCAGATGTATTTGGGCATAATTTTGTTGAACCCGGAGAAGCTATCAAACATTAGAAATGGAAAAAAACTATCCTTCAAGCTCAAAGGTAGTTGTAATAGGGGGTGGAGTAGCTGGTACCTCTTGTGCTTACCATTTAGCAAAATTTGGTTGGAAAGATGTTATTTTATTAGAGAGAGATCAATTAACATCTGGTACAACCTGGCATGCAGCAGGATTAATCGGACAATTAGGAGCAACTTCTACAATTACAAAATTAAGAAAATATTCTTTAGATCTTTACAAAGAGCTAGAAAAAACAACAGGATTATCAACTGGTCTTAAACAAAACGGAGCAATAACAGTTGCTTCCTCTAAAGAAAGGATGCAGGAATTATTAAGGCAGGCTACAACAGCACAACTTTCTAATGTTGAGGTAGAAGTTCTAAATAAAGAGAGAATAAAAGAATTATATCCAGTTGTAAAAAATGAAGATCTTATCGGAGGTGTTTATATGCCAAAAGATGGTCAGGCAGATCCAGTAGGGGTTACAAATGTATTGGCTAAAGCTGCTAAAATGTTGGGTGTTCAAATATTTGAGAAGTTACCAGTAAAAAAAATTTTAGTAAAAAATAAAAGAATATGTGGTGTTGAAACTACCCAAGGGAAAATTGATTGTGAATATGTGGTTTTAGCCTCAGGAATGTGGTCTAGACAAATTGGTGAAGATATTGGTGTTAGTGTTCCACTATATCCTAATGAGCACTTCTATGTAATTACAGAGCCAATGAAAGATCTTCCTAAAGATCTACCTGTTTTAAGGGATTACAATGCTTGTCTTTATTTAAAAGAAGATGCTGGAAAAATGTTAGTAGGAATTTTTGAACCTAATGCAAAACCTGCATTTCAAAATAGTGGTAGAGTTCCTGATGATTTTTCGTTTGGGGAATTTCCTGATGATTTTGATCACTTTGAACCTTATCTAGAAAAATCTTTTCACAGACTTCCAATGTTAGAAAACACAGGTATAAGAAAATTTTTTTCTGGTCCTGAATCGTTTACACCTGACACTCAGTATTTACTTGGAGAAACACCTGAAGTAAAAAATCTTTATACATGTTGTGGTTTTAATAGTATCGGAATAGCAAGTTCCGGAGGCGCAGGTAGAGTTACAGCTGAATGGATGATTAATGGACATATAAATGAAGATTTATTTTCTCTAGATATAAAAAGATTCCAAAAGTTTCACTCCTCTAAAAAATTTATTATGGATAGGGTTACTGAAACTTTAGGAGATTTATATGGTATGCATTGGCCTTTTAAACAACATTCAACTTCAAGAAATGAAAAATTATTACCTTATCATGATGAATTAAAAAAAGTAGGTGCTTGTTTTGGAGTTGCCGGAGGTTTTGAAAGGCCTATGTGGTACTCATTAAATGGTGAGGAACCAAAATATAATCATAGTTTTAATTACCAAAATTGGTATCCATCAGCAAAATTTGAAACAATAAATGCAAGAACAAATGTTGGGCTTTTTGATTTTTCAACTTTTTCAAAATTTGAATTGAAAGGTGAAAAAACTCATAGTGATTTACAAAAAATTTGTACAGCTAATATTAAAAATGAAGTTGGAAAATCTACTTATACCCATATGTTAAATGAAGATGGTGGTATAGAAACAGATTTAACGGTTGTGTGTTTAGATAAAAATTATTTTAGAATAGTTAGTTCTGCAGCAACTAGAGAACGTGATAAATTTCATATTTTAAAACATTTATCTAAAGATATTAAATTTTCTGACGTTACTGAAAATATTTGTTGCCTTGGTCTTTTTGGTCCCAAAAGTCGGAACATGATACAGAAAATTAGCAATGACGATTTTACATCAAAGAATTTTAAATTTGGCTCAGGTAAATATGTAAAAATAAGAGATATTCAAATTTGGGCACAAAGAATATCTTATGTAGGTGAACTTGGATATGAATTATATATTGATAGAGAAAAGGCTCTTCAATTATATAAAATTTTGATTGATGAAGGTAAAAATTTTAATTTATCTCATTGTGGTATGCATGCAATGGATATAATGAGAATGGAAAGTGGCTTTGTTCATTGGGGTCATGATGTATCGCCTGAAGAAAATCAGTATCAAGCTGGTATAGATTTTGCAATAAGTTATAAAAAAAATACAAATTTTATTGGGAAAGATGCTTTGTTAAAATTAAGAGAAAAAATACCAAATAAAGTTATGATGATGTTTACTCTCAAAAATAGCAAACCTGGCGAACCATTATTATTACATGAGGAACCAATTTATCTAGAAGATAAAATTATTGGCAGAACAACATCAGGAAATTATTCTTTTTATTATAATAAAAATCTCTCTTTTGGTTATGTTAACTCAGGTAATATAAAAGAAACACTAAAAGGTAAAAATTTGTTTATCGAAGTTGAAAAAATAAAATATCCTGTTGATATTCTTTCAAAACCATTAAATTCTAAAGATTTCAAAAATTTATAATTGTTTTAATTTTATTGTATTTGAACTCAATAGCTGTTTTAATATTATTGTGAAAAAAAATTATCAAGATACATTGTTCAATTCAGATATTAACCCAGATAAAAATATTGAGCTTAATGTTAAAACTACTAATGTAAATATTTTGCTTAATAGAGTTAGATTAGATAAAAAAAAAGTTTTAAAAAAAAGAATTATTTTTTCAACAATATTAATTTTTTCAGTAAGTTCTTTGGCAATTTTTTTTATTGCTTAGTTTGAATTATTTAGTTTTATTGTTATTCAATTATGAAAGAAATTTATATAAGTTGGGAAGATTATCATAGCAAAATAGAGCTTTTAGCTAAAAAAGTTTATCAAGATAATTTAAAATTTAACCAGGTTATTTGTATCGCTAAAGGTGGTCTTAGAGTCGGAGATGTCTTTAGTAGACTTTTTAATATACCATTAGCTATATTATCTGTTGAATCTTATCATGGAAGTAGTGATGATATTAAAAATCAGCAAGGACAATTTACTTTTTCAAGAGACTTAGCAAAAACTACACCTAATTTAGGTTCTCACGTTTTGTTAGTCGATGATCTTGCTGATTCAGGAAAAACACTAACAAAAAGTATTAAATGGTTGGAACATTTTTATGGATTTTATTTTGAGGAAAAAATTAAAACTGCAGTAATATGGCATAAATCGACGTCAAAATTTAAACCTGATTATTGCGTTGATTATTTAGACGACTCTCCTTGGATACATATGCCATTTGAAAAATATGAAACAACAAATATAAAAGATTTTAAATTTGAATAAATTTAATTAATAATTTGTTAAACTTCACATTCTCAAATAACTTTCAAATAATTTATATTGTTTAATTTTTTATGTAATTTAACAAATCTTTCAAAGAACTATTATCTGGTTTCCAGCCAGGAATTTTTTTATATTTAAATAATTTTTCTTTAATTAATTTTGAAGAATTATACTTATAAATTATTTTATTTTTGTTTTGCTTATTAAATAATTTAATTAAATTTAAAATATCAATATCTTTGGTGTTTAATAAAGAGTAGTTATTTGGTTTTATATTTCTTTTAAGCAAAATATTAACTGCTGAAATAATATCTACTACATTTAAAACATTTATTTTTAAATTTTTGGATACAATTATTAAGGTTTTTTGTTTCTTATAGTTTTCTTTTAGTGTACTGAATAATTTTTTTCTATTATCATTTTTACCAAAAGTTTCTGATAAATATAAATTATAGAATTTCACTTTATTGAGTTTTTTTATGTAAAATTGTAAAATTTTAGAAAAAGCAAGTTTATATGCAGAGTAAAGGTTGAATGGGTTGTTTTTTAATCCATTATAGTTTTCCCAAACGGTTGTAAAATTAATAAATTTTTTACAATACTTTGTATTCTTATTTTCAAGAATTAAATTCCCTAAATGAATATTTGAATTTATCATTTGATCAATATCTTTTATTGAGTGTGTTTTTTTATAATGAGTAGCGCAATGAATTATTGAATAAAACTTATTTATTTCTAAATTATATTTTAAATCATTAGAATTAATATAAACAACATTTTGCTTATTTATAATTTTTTTTTTCGATCTAATAACACAATAAATTTTATATTTCTTTGAAAGCTCTTCTAGAAGATTGGAGCCTATAAATCCATTAGAACCAGTTAAAAGAATTTTTTTCATTTATTTAAATATATTTAATGCCCAGGAAACTTAATTAAACTTTCAACCTTGTAACCCTTGTTGTGAAGTCTATCTTTTCCCCCAAGATCATAAAGATCAATAACAAAAATAAATGCCACAACATTTGCCTTTAACTTTTCAACTAGTTTGGCAGAAGCTTCTGCAGTTCCTCCTGTAGCTATTAAATCATCAATAATTAAAATTGAATCATTTTTTTTTATAGAATTTTTATGCATTTCAATAGTGCTAGTTCCATATTCTAGTTTAAAATTAATTGAAATTTTTTTTCCTGGTAATTTATTTTTTTTTCTAAGTAGAACTAGGGGTTTTTTAAGCAAATATGATAAAGCTGAGGCAAACACAAAGCCTCTTGATTCTATTGCTGCGATTTTGTTAATTTGATATTTTTTTGATAATTTGACGAGCTGATTTATACAGCTATTATATGCCTTTTCGTTTTCAAGCAGAGTTGTAATATCTCTAAATAATATACCTTTTTTGGGGTAGTTTTTTATTGATCTAATGTATTTTTTTAAGTTCATTTTACTTTAGTAAATTAAATAATAATATATCTACAGTTATTATAAATCAAAATAGAATAAACTATAATTTTTATATATTTGTATAATTATATTTTAGATTAATCTATTTCTAATTATTTTTTATTAAAAAGGAAATAAAATGAAAGCAGTAATTTTAGCAGGTGGATATGGAACTAGGATATCTGAGGAGACATATCTAAAACCCAAACCAATGGTGGAAATTGGTGGTATGCCGATTTTGTGGCATATAATGAAAATATATTCAAATTACGGAATTAATGATTTCATAATCTGCTGTGGTTATAAGGGCTATATGATTAAAGAATATTTTAAAAATTATTCTTTACATATGTCAGATGTCACTTTTGATATAAGTAAAAATTCAATGAAAGTTCATAAAAAAAAAGCTGAGAATTGGAAAATAACACTTGTAGATACTGGAGAGAAGTCGAATACAGGGGGTAGGCTAAAAAGGGTTGCTAAATATCTTAAAAATGAAAAAAATTTTTGTTTTACTTATGGAGATGGGTTAAGTGATGTAAATATTTCTGAAGCAATTAAATTTCATTTAAAAAATAAAAAATTAGTTACCCTTACTGGTGTACAAGTACCAGGAAGATATGGTTCATTGAATTGTAATGGTGATTTAGTAAAAAATTTTGTAGAAAAACCTAAAGGAGAAAATTCTTATATTAATGGAGGTTTTTTTGTAATGTCAACTAAGGCATTGAATTATATAGAAGGTGATAACACAAGTTGGGAAGCAGAACCTCTAAAAAATTTCGCTAAAAAAAAACAACTAGTCGTCTACAAGCATAAAGGTTTTTGGCATTCTATGGATACACTTAGAGACAAAAATTATCTAGAAAACATGTGGCGCGAAAACAAAGCATCTTGGAAATTATGGCGTTAAAATTTAAGATTTAAGTAAGTATAATGACTAATTTTAAATTTTCAAAAACCTCTATAAGTAATTTAAAAATAATTTCTAGAGAATACAAAAATGATACTCGAGGTTATTTAACAAGATTGTTTTGCCAAGATGAATTAAACAAAAAAAAATATAATAATAATATTAAACAAATAAATTTAACACTCACTGCTAAAAAAAATACTTTAAGAGGTTTTCATTATCAAATAAAGCCTTTCTGCGAAACAAAATATGTTACATGTGTAAAAGGTAAAGTCTTAGATATAGTGATTGATTTAAGAAAAAAATCTAAAACATTTTTAAAATATCACTCAGAAATAATCAAAGAAGATGATAGCAAAACTATTTTAATTCCAAAAGGATTTGCTCATGGGTTTTTGACTTTAGTAGATAATTGTAAACTTTTATACTTTCATACTGCTAATTACAGACCTAAATATGAAAGAGGTATTAATTTTAAGGATCCAATATTAAAATTTAAATTAAAACTTAAACCTAAATATATTTCTGAAAGAGACAAAAATTTTCCATTACTAGATAATGATTTTAAAGGTATTGAAATTAAATGAAGTGTAGATTTTGTGATAATAAATTAGATGATAGTGTAATAAATTTAGGATTGGCGCCACCATCCAATGCTTATTTAAAAGATTTAAATCAAGCAAGAAAAGAGAAAAAATTTCCATTAAAATTATTATTTTGTGAAAATTGTTATTTATTACAAACCGAAGATTATAATAAACCAGAGGAACTCTTTACTGATGATTATGCATACTTCTCAAGCACTTCAGATTTTTTTCTAAATCATGCAAAAAAATACTCAGATAAAATAATTAAAAAACTTAAATTAAATAATGAGAGTTTTGTAGTCGAAATAGCAAGTAACGATGGATATTTACTAAAAAATTTTAAAGAAAAAAAAATACCTATTCTTGGAATTGAACCGACAAAGAGTACTTATCAAAAATCCATTGATTTAAAAATTCCTACAATAAACAAATTTTTTGGTGTGGATTTAGTGAATAAACTATTACAAAAACATAATAAAGCAGATTTAATTATAGCAAATAATGTATATGCACATGTTCCAAACATTAAAAATTTCACTCAAGCACTTAAAAATTTCTTAAAAGAGGATGGAACTATTACACTTGAATTTCCTCATTTATTAAATTTATTAAAATTTAATCAATTCGATACAATTTATCATGAACATTTTTCTTATATTTCATTGTCTTTTTTAATAAATATTTTTGAAAAATATGGACTTAAAATTTACGATGTGCATAAAATTAATACACATGGTGGAAGTTTAAGAGTTTTTGGTTGTCACAAACATTGTAAAGCAAAAAAAATTTCAAAAAATATAGAATTAATTTTAGATGAAGAATTAAAGAATGGTCTTTTAGATAAAAAATCATATTTAAAACTTTCCAATAATGCTTCTAAAGTAAAAAAAGAATTTAATATTTTTTTAAAAAAAATAAAGAATGAAAATAAAACAGTAGTTGCTTATGGTGCAGCTGCTAAAGGAAATACTTTTTTAAATTATTGTGATATAGATAATTCTTTAATTAAATATGTATGTGACGCGGCAAAATCTAAACAGAATAAATTTATGCCTGGTAATCATTTAGAAATAAAAAATCCAAAATATTTAGAGGAAGATAAATTTGATTATTTATTAATTTTACCTTGGAATATAAAAAACGAAATATTAAAAAAATATTCTCATTTAAAAAAAAGAGGTATAATTTTTTTTACAGCAATAAATGGAATCGAAGAATTATAAATTTATGAAAAACACCTTGCAAACTAAATTTTGGAAGAATAAAAAAGTTTTTATTACTGGACATACTGGTTTTAAGGGAGCATGGTTATGTTTGATCCTCCATAAACTAGGGGCTAAAATTGTTGGATATTCTTTAAAACCAAAAAGAAAAAGTTTGTACAATCAATTAAAAGTTAATAAATTTGTTAGTAAGTCTTATTATAATAATATTAAAAATTATTCTGCACTAAAAAAATCTGTTGTTAAATTTAATCCAGATGTAATTTTTCATCTAGCAGCACAACCTTTAGTAATTGAATCTTATAAAAAACCTATTGAAACATTTGATACAAATATAATTGGTACTGCCAATCTTATAGATTCAATAAGAAATAATTTAAAATTAAAAGTAAAATCGTTAATAATAATTACTACAGATAAAGTTTATGATACTTCTAATAAAAAAACTTATACAGAGTCAGATAAATTGGGTGCCAGTGACCCCTACAGCACTTCAAAAGCATGCTGTGAACTTGTTTGTGAGTCCTATATCAAATCTTTTAAAGATATAGGCAAGATTCTTGTAACAGCAAGAGCTGGTAACGTAATAGGTGGGGGAGATTATTCAAAAAACAGACTTGTACCTGATATTTTAAATGCTGCAAGAAACAAAAAAAAACTATTAATTAGAAACCCAAATCATATACGACCTTGGCAACACGTATTTGAGCCTCTTAATGGTTATATTTTACTTGCTCAAAAAATTTACAAAAATAATCTAAAAAGTAAAGAGCCTAATTGGAATTTTGGTCCTGACAAAGACAGTTGTAAGTCGGTCAATTTTATTACAAAAAAATTTAACAAAAAATTATCTCTTAAAATTAAATTTTTAAAAAATAACCAGGTTAAAGAAAATTCATATTTAAAATTAAATAATAATAAATCTAAAAAATATTTGAATTGGAAACCAAAGTGGTTTTTGGATGAGGCTATTCTCAAAATAATTGAATGGGATAATTGTTCTAATAAAACTAAATTAAAGATTAGTTTAGATCAAATAGATGAGTATTTTAGTTTGAATTAAAAAAATGTGGTCTTTAAAAAAATTAAGATTTATTTTTAAAAATAATATAGAAAATCAAATGTAATGCGAATTGCTAAGGTTGTATCCACATGTTTCAAACGAGGAAGGGTTAGAGAAAAAACCTTATTGATTGGTGAGCCAATAGGTTTTTTTTCACATAGTCAAAACTTTACAACAGTTAAGGATACTATCCATCTTTTAAATTTTCAAATTTCAATGGAGGAAAAATATCCTCCTGGAATTAACAGAGATATAATAATTGTAAATAGCGATGTAGGTTCTGAGGAAGGTAATTCATATATTAAAAAATTGAATAACAAAAAAATAAATAATGGTAAAATTATTACTTTTACGCGAGAAAATTTTGGTTTGTCGTATGGTGCTTATAATGATGCTTTTATAAAATTTAGGGATAGTTATGATTATTTTCTTTTTGTAGAAGATGATCTTATTACTGCAAAAAAAAATTATTTAAAAATTGGATTAGAGAAATTTAAAGAAAATACTAATACAGGCTTTTTAGCATATTATGGAGTAAGTAAAATACCAAAAAGTTGGTGGAAGATTGCAGGTTTAAATGAGAAAAATGCATTTGGCGCATATAGTGGCTGTGGTTTAACTAGTAAAAAAATATTAAATGAAATTTATCATAAACATGGATGCATTCCGCATAACAAAAAAGATATCAACCATATCAACTCAATTTCCAATGGAGAAATAGCTTTTTCTAAATCATTTATTGATTTAAAATATAATCTTATTGAAATGAGAAATGAAATATTGATTATACCCGCATATGATTTAATGCGTAATATTCAATATAAAAAATACCCTAATTTTTTTGAAAAAAGTATATGGACATTAAAGTTAAATATTTACAAATTTTTCTCTAAGTCACCAAAATTACTTGAAAAATATTTAAATTTATTAAAAAAAATTAAAAATTTCCTGAATTAATAAAATTATGAATGAAAATAAACTGGCAGTAATTGGTGGAAGCGGTCTATATGATGTAGAAGAGTTTAAAAATAGGGAATTACTTAACTTAAATACACCATGGGGAAAACCATCAGATCAAATTTTAAAAACAAGCTATAATGATAAAGAAGTTTATTTTTTACCAAGACATGGAAGAGGTCATTTTATCTCTCCTTCAAATATTAATTTTAGAGCAAATATTGATGCTCTTAAACAGCTAGGTGTAACAGATATTGTTTCAGTTTCAGCTGTTGGATCTTTAAAAGAAGACTTGCCACCTGGTAAATTTGTTATTGTTAATCAATTTATTGATAGAACTTTTGCACGTATAAAAACTTTTTTTGATGAAGAAATTGTTGCTCATGTATCGATGGCACATCCTACATCAAATGGATTAATGAATGCTTGTGAAGATGCAATTCAAAAATCTAACATTGATTATCAAAGAAATGGAACTTATGTTGTTATGGAAGGACCTCAATTTTCTACATTGGCAGAATCTAATTTATACAGATCGTGGAAAGCAGATGTTATTGGAATGACTAACATGCCTGAAGCAAAACTCGCAAGAGAGGCAGAAATTAGATATGCTTCAGTTTCAATGGTTACAGATTTTGATTGTTGGCACCCAGATCATGAAAATGTTGATGTTCAACAAGTAATAAAAGTTTTGTTAGGAAATGCTAAAAAAGCAAAAATTATGATTAAAAATTTAATTGATAATTTTGAAAGTCACATTGATCCAAATGATCCCACTAATAATTGTTTAGATGTAGCAATTATTACTGCTCCAGAAAAAAGAACAAAAAAGACTATAGATAAATTAAAAACTGTAGCAGGTAGAGTTTTAAATAAATGAGAATAGAGGGAAAAGAGTATCGAACTATTTGGTTTGAAAATAATGTTGTTAAGATTATTGATCAAACAAAACTTCCTCACCAATTTATAATTAAAGAACTTAGAACTGTGGATGATGCAATAAATGCAATTAAAATAATGGAGGTAAGAGGTGCACCTCTAATTGGAGGAACAGCTGCTTATGGTCTAACTTTGGCAGTTCAAGAAAATAATGACCCAGAATTTATAAAAAAAAGTGCAAAAGAATTAATTCAATCAAGACCTACTGCTATTAATTTAAAGTGGGCTGTAGACCGAATGATAAAAAAATTAGCAGGAATTAACAGCAAGCAAATATTAAGCATAGCTTTAAATGAGGCAAAAGAAATATGTGATGAAGATGAAAAGTTTTGTGAAAATATTGGTATTAATGGATTAAAAATAATTGAAAAAATTTACAATAAAAAGAAAGATACAGTAAACATATTAACACATTGTAATGCGGGTTGGTTAGCAACTATTAATTGGGGTACAGCAACATCACCAATCTACCATGCTCATAAAAAAGGAATACCAGTTCATGTATGGGTAGATGAAACAAGACCAAGAAACCAAGGTGCAAATTTAACTTCATATGAATTAAATGAGGAAGAAGTTCCAAACACTATCATTGCTGATAACACTGGTGGTATTTTAATGCAGAGAGGCGAGGTTGATATGTGTATCGTTGGTACTGATAGAACTTTATCCAACGGAGACGTTTGCAATAAAATTGGAACTTATCTTAAAGCATTAGCCGCTTATGATAATAATGTTCCTTTTTATGTAGCCCTTCCAAGCTCAACAATTGATTGGGAAATTAAAGATTCAAAAGAAATTCCTATTGAAGAAAGAAACTCAGAAGAATTATCCCATGTTGAGGGTGTTGATCAAAATAACCAAGTCAAGAAAGTTTTGATATATCCTTATAAAAGTAAAGCCATGAATTTAGCATTTGACGTAACGCCTGCAAAATATGTTACAGGCTTGATTACAGAAAAAGGAACATGCGAAGCATCAACACAAGGATTAAAAGATTTATTTAAATGAAGAATTTAAAGGAAAGAGAAGAGGTAATTGAGTATTCTATTAAACTCAATACAACAAATTTATCTCCTTTGAGATCAGGAAATATTTCAGTTAGAGGTGTTGAGGAAGGAATAGAGGGTTTTTTCATCACTCCTTCAGGAAAAAAATACGAGTTATTAAAACCAGATGATATTGTTTTTTTATCTTTAACTGAAGAAAAAGATTTTTTATCTTGGTTTAATTCTGGAAAAAATCCATCATCAGAATGGCGTTTTCATCAAGATATTTATAAAAATAAGTGGGAAGCAAAAGCAATAGTCCATACTCATTCACCTCACGCTACTGCAGTATCTACCCATGGAAAATCTATTCCTCCATTTCATTATATGATTGCACTTGCAGGCGGTGAAAATATTAGATGTTCTGAGTATGCAACTTTTGGTACTCATGAACTCTCAATGAATATGATCAAAGCCTTGAAAGATAGAAAGGCATGTCTTATGGCGAACCATGGACAGGTAGCATTTGGAGAAAATTTATCTAAAGCGTTCGAACTTGCTCAAGAGGTAGAAAATATTTGCCATCAATATATTATTGCTTTAAAGATGGGTGAACCCAAGAATCTTTCTTTAGCAGAAATGAAAAAAATCTTGGAAAAAGTTAAAAATTATAAAAGTAGCTAGTTTAATGACAAAAGTTGGGGAACATATCACTCTAGACATTATTGGAACTTCTAAAGAGTATGATCCTTCTGTTTTTGAAAAAGTAATCCATGATATTGCAAAAGCTTCAAAGGTAACAATTTTAAATATTTCAAAATACAAATTTGAACCTCAAGGTTTTACAATTCTTGCTTTATTAGCTGAAAGTCATATTAGTTTTCATACATTTCCAGAAAAAGGAATTATAAGCTTTGATTTTTTTACATGTGGAAATGTTAGTCCATCGGTTGCAATAGAAATAATAAAGAAAGAATTTGAACATAAAAGAATAGTTAAAAAAGAATTTAATAGAGATACCAAATCTCTTTATCATGACATCTATAGTTCACCAGGCTTACAAAAATCATATGTAGTGAATGATGTTTTAGAAGATTTTAAATCTAAAGTTGGTCAACATATAGAAATTTTAGACTTAGAACAATTTGGTAAATCTTTATTTATTGATGGTGAAATACAAGTCGCTTCGACTGATGAGCATTTATATAGCTCAACATTTGTAGGCTCAGGTTTAGATTTAAATAAAGATAATGAAAGAGCTGCAATTATTGGGGGTGGTGATGGTGGTGTTGCTAGAGAATGTATTTCAAAAAATTTTAACTTTATCGATTGGTACGAATTGGATCCTGAAGTTGTAGATGTTTGTAATAAACATCTTGGAGATATTGGAAAAAAAGCTACTGAAAAAAATTCTGTAAAATGTGTTTGGGGCGATGCTTTCGAAAGCATTAAATTAGTAAGTGATGATACTTATGATCATATTTTTGTTGATTTAAATGATGATCAATTTTGTATAGATTTAGCTGCAAAAAATATGGACTCATTAGTTAGAATATTAAAACCAAAAGGAGTTATTACAGCTCAAGTAGGGAGTCAGGACAAAAAACCACAACAGGTTGAAAATTGGTTAAATGTTTTTAACCAAAATTTTGGAAACGCGAAATTAGCAAGAGTTTACATACCAAGCTTTGATTGCTCTTGGAACTTTTCTTCATCGATTAATCATTAATTTTTCTTTTTTATTAATTAAATTTGTGAAATAATTATTATTAATTAAAGGAGAAAATAATGAATATATTTAAAAAAACTATTTTAACAGTTCTTGCTTCTTTGTTGTTGGTTGCTAATGTAAATGCTGACAATATTAAGATTGGAACTGAAGGAGCTTATCCACCCTGGAACTCAAAAGATGCAGCTGGAAATCTTATTGGTTTTGAAGTTGAATTAGCGAATGAACTTTGTAAAATTATGAAACACAATTGTACTATCGTTGAACAAGATTGGGATGGAATGATTCCTGCATTAGTATCAAGAAAGTTTGATGCTATCATGGCTGGCATGTCTATTACTGATGAAAGAAAAAAAACTATTAATTTTTCACAAGGATATGCAGATGAAGTTGCTTCACTAGCTGTTATGAAAGGATCTAAAAATGAGGGTTTAAAAACTTTATCAGCTATAAATTTAACTGATATTAGTGCAGATGAACAAGCAACACTGGATACTTTAACTAAAGCTTTCAAAGGTAAAACAATTGGAGTTCAAACTGCAACAATTCACCAAAACTTTTTAGACTCTGGATTAATGGGTAAAGTAAAAGTGAGAACTTACAAAACACAAGATGAAGTAAACCTTGATTTAGCGGCTGGCAGAATTGATGCTGCGCTTGCTGCAGCTGTGGCGTTTACTGACTATGCTGAAAAATCTGGTAAAGCAGTAGTTCTGACTGGACCTACTTTTGCTGGAGGTGATTTTGGTAATGGAGTTGGCGTTGGTATTAGAAAAGGAGATTCAGAGCTTCTTAATGATTTTAATGCAGCGATAGATAAAGCTAGAGACGAAGGTATTATTAGTAGATTGGCAATCAAACACTTTGGTTTTGATGCTTCAATGTAAAGTACCTAATATTTCAAATAATATTAAATAGGTGGCTTAATAAGCCACCTATATTATGGAGCTTTTATATTTTGGTGATAGCGGTTGGGGCGACGAACTAGCAATTGCAACATTAATGACAATTGCTGTTTCAATTACAGCTATGGTCATAGGGTTTGTTTTTGCAGCAATATTCACACCTTTAAAATTATCAAAAAGAAAATATTTCAATTTAATATCTAACTCTTACACAACAGTTATCAGAGGTGTGCCTGAGCTATTAGTTATATATCTATTTTTTTTTGGTGGCAGTGGAGCAATTATGTATGTTGCTTCTATTTTTGGTTATAATGACTATATAGAAATCAATGCATTTATAACAGGTTCATTTTCTATTGGAATAATATCAGGAGCTTATTCTACAGAAGTTTTTAGAGGTGCAATTCAGTCAATAGATAAAGGTCAGTTTGAAGCTGCCAAAGTACTTGGTGTAAGTAAATTTACTCAATTTTATAAAATTATCTTACCTCAAATGTTAAGATTAGCTATCCCGAATTTGAGTAATGTTTGGCAAATAACACTTAAAGACACATCTTTGATTTCTGTAACAGGATTGGTAGAAATTATGAGACAATCTTATATTGCAGCAGGATCCACAAGAGATCCTCTATTCTTTTATTCATGTGCAGCTGTTTTATATTTAATACTCACATATTTAAGTATGAAGTTAATTAATAAATTAGAAGTAAAATATAGTAGAGGTTATTAATGGATATAGAACTAATGTTTAATAGTTTTCCAAAACTTTTAAGTGCTGCTGTAATTACATTAAAACTCTTATTTGCATCGTTATTTTTTGGATTATTTATTGGTTTGTTATTTGCAATTTTGAGACTAAATAAAAATATTTTAATTAATAAATTTGCCTATGGATACTCATATGTATTCAGGGGCACACCACTACTAGTTCAAATTTTTATTATTTATTTTGGATTGGCTCAAATTGAATATCTAAGAACATCTTTTTTATGGGTTATTTTGAAAGAACCTTATTGGTGCGCAATTATAGCTTTTACTTTAAATACTGGTGCTTATACCTCAGAAATTTTAAGATCTGCATTTCAGACAATAAAACCAGGTATTATTGAAGCTGGAAAAAGTTTAGGAATATCAAACAAAATAATTTTTTATAAAATTCAAATTCCAATCGCCATACGACAATCATTACCAGCATATGGAAATGAAATAATACTAATGATGAAAGGGACTTCTTTAGCAAGTACAGTAACTTTGATGGATTTAACTGGTGTTGCTAAATATATAATTTCAACAACTTTTAAACCAATCGAAGTATTTATTGTTGCTGGTGGAATTTATTTGTTCATGACTTTTATCATTCATAATGTGATTAAATATTTAGAGAAAAAGTACAGCTTTCAACAATAAAAATGTTTTTATCAGAGAAACAAATCAATGATTATCAAAACGATGGTGTAATAATAATTAAAGATGCATTTAAAGATTGGATTGAACCACTTAGAAAAGGATTTCAAAAGGTTTTAGATAGCCCAAGTAAGCACGGAAGAGAAAATGTAACTGACGATAATGGAAGATTTTTTGAGGATTATTGTAACTGGGAGAGGATAGAAGAATTTAAGGAATGTTTATATTATTCACCTGGAGCTCAAATAGTTGCAGAGGCAACTAATTCTAAATCTACCCAAATTTTTCATGAACATATTTTTATAAAGGATCCAGGTACTAGTAAAGAAACACCATGGCATCAAGATATGCCTTATTATTGTGTTGATGGTAACGATACTGGAAGTTTTTGGATACCATTAGATGAGGTTGATCATAAAAATAATCTTAAATTAATTTTAGGTTCTCACAAATGGTCAAAGTTAATTAGACCCACAAAATGGTCAAATAACCAATCTTGGTATGATGATGATAGTGCTTTTGTGGATTTACCACCATTAAATGAATTTGAAAAAAATATTTTAATTCCTGAACTAAGTTTAGGGGATGCTGTTTTATTTAATTTTAAAACTATACATGGTTCAACAGGAAACAATTCTTCTAAATCAAGAAGAGCATTTTCGATGAGATTTATAGGAGATGATGTAAAATATATTGATAGAGGAGGGCCAACTTCACCTCCATTTGATGGGATTAATTTAAAAACTGGAGATTTGATGAGAGATGATTGGTTTCCTAAAGTTTTTAGTAGCTAGTATATTCTTTAATTTCTTTAATACTTGATCCTGTATGATTATTCATTTCTAATTTAATTTTTGCACGGTCATCATTTAAAAAATGGACATCTCTAGATAATTTTATAAATTTATCACCAAAGTCTTTATTTTTTTCACAATCTCTTTTGTCATCTTCTATAACCCACAACTTGGCATTAATTTCTTTTAAATCTTGGAATAATTTATTTAGTTTATCGTCAGATTTAACATTTTTTTCTAACTGATCTTTAAGAATCGAATGTTCATTCGATATAAATTTAAGTTTTTCAGGATCCTTAATTTTTTCTTTTTTAATTTCTAATATTGAAATTTTGTCAAAAAGCTCACCAACAGATACTTCTACTATAATTTTATTCATTAAATTTTATACTATGTTAAATTGTTAAAAATATGTCTAATATTTTAATCATTAAACATGGATCTTTGGGTGATATAGCTCAAGCTTGTGGTGCAATTCAAGATATTTCTGAGAATCATAAAGGAGATGAAATTCATTTGCTCACAACTAAACCATACTTTGATTTATTTAAAAAAAATCCACATATTTCTAATGTCATTTTAGATAAGCGATTATCAAGACTCAACCTAATTTATTTATATTCATTAATGAAAAACATAAAAAAATATAATTTTTCTAAAGTTTATGATCTACAGAACTCAAGTAGAACAGCTTTTTATAAAAAAATTTTATTTCCAAAAGTAACAAAAAATATTTGGTCATCATCAGAAACCACTTTACCAGAAGGAACTACAAAACAAGATTTTGATAAAGACTCTGTTTTATCTAGATTTGAATATCAATTAAAAAGTTCAGGTATTAATACAAATCATACTTTGAGCCCTGATTTTTCTTGGAGTACAACAGATATATCTCAAATAAAAAATTATAATCAATTAGATAAATATATTCTTCTTTTTCCTTTTTGTTCGCCTCATTTAACTTCAAAAAAATGGCCTTATTATAATGAATTAATTTCCATGATTAATGAAAAGTCTAAGAAAAAATTTAAAGTAGTAATTGCACCTGGACCGAGTGAAATTAAAGAAGCATCAAATATCAATGCACTCTGTGTTTTAGATAATGGTAAAGCTTTAGATATTTCCCAGTTAGCAACATTAATTAAAGATAGCTCATTTGTTGTTGCAAACGATACTGGACCAGCACATATGACAGCACACTTAGGATCAAAAGGAATTGCTTTATTTGGATCTCACACAACTCCTTTTAAAGTAAGTATTGAAAGAGAAAACTTTAAAGCAATACAAGCTCCTGAATTATCTAAACTCTCTGCAGAAAAAGTTTTTGAGAGACTTTCTGAAATTATTTCTTAATTTTTTCTAATACTCTTAAAAATATAGGAACAGTGAAAAGTATGAAAAGCAATCTTATTATATGGTGAAAAGCAACAAAGTCTGGGTCTAAATCAAAGGCAATTGCTATAACTGCTACCTCATAAATTCCCCCAGGACTAAAAGATAATATTAAAGTTAAAATATTTGTTTCAACAAAAAATGTTGCAATATACGCTGCAACTAAACCTAGTATTACCAAAATAGTAGTAGCTACAATACTATGAAGAGAATTATTAGCTATCTCTTTAACAGTTTTTTCTGCAAACCTACAACCAACTGAAGAACCAAGAATTAGCAGACAAAAATTTATTGTTTCATCTGGTAATTTATATGAGGCAATATCTGTAATTTGCAACAAACCACTCGCAAATAATGTTCCAGATAATAAAGCTGCAGGAATTCTAATTTTATCAAAAACAAAAATAAAAAATAAAGATGCAATAATAAGTAAAATTAAATTTAAATGATTTTGAGCTAAATAATTGAATTCATCATTTAACAAAACATTGTTGTCAGTGTTATTAACTATAATAAATGGGATGACAGTTATTATTATGATTAATCTAATTAAGTGAGAAGTTGCAACTTGAGATAAATCAGTTTTTTCATTTTCTGCTAAAATCATTAAAGGACCCAGTGCACCAGGTGCTGCTGAAAATATTGAGGCTTTTTCTCCATAACTTGCAAATTTTTGGAGGTATTTAGCGACAACTAAAATACAAATTATTATGTAGAATAACATAATTAATGAAGTCCAAATCCAATCAAGCATTTGATTAAATAGATTTTGGTCTATGTAATTTCCAATATGCAGACCTAAAATTATCAAGATAAAACTTAATACAATTTTAGGCATAATGATTTTTAGACCTAATAAAGCAGCAATTGATGTGATAATCATAGGTCCTAAAAACCAAGCTAGGGGAATATTAAAATAGTCAGCAATAATTGCGCTAGGAATAGAAATTATTAGAACAGTAACAAATTTAATTGAAAAAACTTGTTTTGCATTATTAAGGTAAAATGTGATTTGATGATTAATCATTCATTAAGCTTCTATCATCAACTTTTTAAAAGATAAGAAAAAAGAAATTAAAATTAGTCAATTAAGTGAAACTTTAATCTGTAAAAAAAATAAAACATCATATTTGATCGATATTTTTTTTGTTAAATGAGTTTCAATTAAAAGTTGTGTTACTTAATTACAGGTTGAATAAACGTTAAGACTATAATTAACTAGCGTTTTTAAATTAGAGAGGAATAAATAATGAAAAACTTAAAAAAAATAGTTTCAGTATTATTCTCAGCAATCCTATTATTCTCAGCAACAACTACAAGCTCAGTAGCAATTGACAAATTGCACTTTGTGATTGGTGGTGGTGCTGGTGGTGGTTGGGATGGAACAGCTAGAGGTACTGGAGAAGCTTTAACAAAAGCTGGTATGTTAAGTAGTGCATCATTTGAAAATATGTCAGGTGGTGGTGGTGGTAAAGCTTTGGCTTATATGATCAATACTAAACCTGCTAATACAGTTTTAGTTCAATCAACACCATTAGTTTTAAGATCAATCACTAGACACAAAGGTTATGTAAAAGGTAGCGGAACTTTATCTTACAAAGATGTTGTTCCAATCGCTGGTGTAATCGGTGACTATGGAGCAATTGCAGTTGCAAAAAGCTCATCTTTTAAAAATTTTAAAGATGTAGTTGATGCTTACAAAAAAGATCCAAATTCAGTTAAAATGGCTGGTGGATCGGTAAGAGGAAGTATGGACCACTTGATTGGTGCTTTAGCTTTCCAAGCTGCAGGTGCAGACCCGAATGCTGTTCAATACATTCCATATGATGCTGGTGGAAAAGCTTTAGCTGGACTTTTGTCTGGAGAAACTCAAATCATTTCAACTGGTTTAGGTGAATTGATGGGCGCAAGAGACCAAGTAAGAATTATTGGCATCACTGCGCCTTCAAGAGTTTCTGATGCACCAGATGCACCAACTCTTAAAGAACAAGGATATGATGTACAATTCGTTAACTGGAGAGGTTTCTTTGGCCCTCCAGGTATGAGCAATGCTGATAGATCAGCTATTGCAAAAATGCTTGGCGATGTACAAAAAACTCCTGAATGGGAAACTGTCAGAGCAAGAAATGCTTGGGTTAATATTTATAATCCAGAAGGTAAGTTTGTTTCTTTCTTAGAAAAACAAACTCAAGAAATGACAGCTCTTATGAAAAAATTAGGAGTTATATAATCCTTAGGATTATTTGAAATTAGAGCAGTGAATATAAATACTACAAAAATTATATCACTGCTCTTTTTTATTTTTTCAGCATTTTATTTATATACTGCTTACCAGATTCAAGTATTTGCATTTGATGAAAATGCACCGTTTAATGCACGAACATTTCCAATTTATTTAGGTTATGCAGGATTATTTTTTTCTGGATTAAAACTTATTTTACCAGATCCAAATACTATTAAAGTTGATCATAAAAATTTAGAATATAAGAATACAGGCATACTTATACTTATTGCTATTATTTATGGAGCTACAATTTTAAAAGTTGGATATTTTTTAACTACATCTTTATTTTTATTTGCGTCATATTACTTTTTAGGAGAACGAAGATGGATTTTAATGTTTTTATTATCCTTTCCATTTGTTGCAGCCTTTATGTATCTCCTACACGGTATACTTGATATATATTTGAGAGATCCGTTCTTACAATCAATAGGAGTTATGGGGTGATTGAGGGAATATTAATTGGTTTAACAACAGCACTTACTTTTCAAAATATATTAATGGTAATGGTTGGTTGTTTTTTTGGAACAATCATTGGAATGCTACCTGGTCTTGGGCCAATGACAGCTATCGCATTGATGATACCAATTACCTATGGTTTTGATCCTGCAACAGGATTAATTTTGATGGCTGGTGTTTATTATGGAGCAGTATTTGGTGGTTCTACTTCTTCTATATTATTAAATGCGCCCGGTGTTCCTGGAACAGTTGCAACTTCATTTGATGGTTATCCTATGGCACAACAAGGTAAAGCGGGTAAGGCTTTAGCGATTGCAGCATGGAGTTCGTTTGCAGGTGGAACATTATCTGCAATTTATTTATTATTTATGGCACCAAGTTTATCAAAAGTAAGTTTATCTTTTAGATCACCAGATTACTTTGCTTTAATGATTTTAGGTTTAACAGCGATTGCTGCTTTTTCTTCTAAAGGACAATTTTTAAAAGCAATGATGATGGTAGTACTTGGATTGATGTTGGCATCTGTTGGCCAAGATAGTTTGTCTGATATTACAAGATTTACATTTAATAATATGAATTTAACTGACGGAATTAGTTTTGTACTAGTTGTGATGGCAACTTTTGCAATGAGTGAAGCATTAACAATTATTTTAAAAAGAAATGATCCAACTAGTGCTGCTAAACAAGTTTCATTAACTGAATTAGGCTCGATTAAGATTAATAAAGAAGAACGAACTAAAATGTATAAAACAATTCCAAGATCATCAGTAATTGGTTTTTTAATTGGTGTTTTACCTGGAGCTGGTGCAACAATTGCATCTTTTTTGGCTTATGGCATGGAACGAAACGTAGTTAGTGATGAAGAAAAAGAAAAATTTGGTAAAGGAAGTGTAAATGGTTTATCTGCACCAGAAACTGCAAATAATGCTGCTTGTTCAGGTTCTTTTGTGCCAATGCTCACTTTAGGAATTCCCGGGAGTGGAACTACAGCTGTAATGTTAGGGGCTCTTTTAGGTTTTGGTGTTCAGCCTGGTCCTAGACTTTATATGACGAATCCAGAGATTTTTTGGTCAATAATTATGTCTATGTATATTGGAATGGTAATCTTGCTGATATTAAATTTACCACTTATTCCTTATATAGCTAGAATTCTTGCTGTTCCTAAAAATTATTTAATTCCTTTAATTTTATTTTTTTCTGTTACTGGGATTTACGTAATGTCATTTAATAATTTTGATATTTATTTAATGATTGGGATAGCTGTAGTAGCAACTTTTTTAAGATTATATGATTTCCCGATGCCACCCTTGATATTAGCTTTTGTACTTGGTGGATTGATGGAAGAAAACTTGAGACGATCTTTATTATTAAGTAATGGTTCGTGGGAATTTTTGTGGGACAGAACACTAACCGCATGTATACTAGCAACTACAATTTTAATTGTAATTTGGCATATCTACAAAACCTTTAAGAAGAAAAATTAAGATTTTATATCTATACGTTTTCTAATGATTTCTTTATCAAGCTTCATTTCACGATATGACATAATGATAACCCCTATAAATATCACACTTGCACCAATCCAGGTGAAGAGGTCGGGTGTTTCACTAAAAACATAATATCCAATTAAAGAAGCAAACACTAAACTTAGAAATGAGTATGGTTGTGTCATACTAACATCTACTAATTTATATGCGTGATTAATGCAAAGATGTAACAATGTACCAAATAAACCTGCAAAAAATAAATAAATCAAAGTTTGAAAACTAGGTGTTTGCCAATAAAACAACGCAATAATGAAACTAAAAATTGTCATATACGTGTATCCATAAGATAAAATCGTAATCGAACTATCATCTTTTGCGATAGTTTTTGTAATTATAATCACTATTGACCACATAAAAGACGATGCCAGTGCCATATAAACTCCAAGAGAGATTTCAATTATTCCTGGTCTTAAAATTATTAACATTCCTATAAATCCTAAAACCAGTGCAAAACTCCTGTATATGTAAATTTTTTCTCCAAGGAACAAAACAGCCAAAATAGTTACTATGAAAGGAACAACAAAAGATATTGCTGTAGCTTTTTCAATTGGCATCATTACTAAAGCTGAAAAATATAATAGCATTGAAGGTAAATTTAAAACTGCTCTTAAAAAATGTTTCTTGTGATGATTGGTTTTAAAAACTGTAAATTTAGATTTTAACATATATGGAAAAATAATCAGTAAACCAAATAAAAATCTAAAAAACCCTGCAACATAAACATTAACTTCTTCTTGTGCTAATTTTAAAAAAGTTAACATTAATGTTCCACAAAACACTGAGATTATAATTAAAAAAATTGCTAATTTATTATTTGAAATCAATTTAATATCTTTTTGTATTCTTCAATTATTTTTGACCATTGAAATTTAGATACAAACTCTTTTGCATTTTTCCCAAGGTTTAAATATTTTTTATTTTCCAACAATGAATTAATAGAAGAATAAATGTCATCAAGATTATTTCCATCACATATTAAACCAGTTTTTTCATGATCAATTGCGTCTGCGGCACCGCCATCTTTACCACCAATTGATGGAATACCGTATTGTGCAGCTTCAACATATACAATACCAAAACCTTCAACTGATTTTTTATAGATTATGGATGGCATTACAAAGATATTTGATTTTGAAACTAATGCATTTTTTAAATCGTTACTAATATCTTTAAAAAACATAACTTGTGCTTCAAGATCTAGTTCTTTCACCAGCTTCTTAATATTTTCTTCTTCTTCTCCATATCCAACACATATGTAAACAATGTCAGGATAAATTTGTTTTAAATTTCTTAAAGCCATTACTATTTTTTCGTGATTTTTACGTTTATCAAATCTTGAAACAGTGATTAGTCTTGGATTTTTAACTTTAAGTATACTTTCAACTTTATCTAAATTTTTTTTGTTTAATTCCTTGGCAGGATCCACACCTGGATTTATTACTATTACTTTATTTGCATTAACCCCAAGCTCTATAGCTAGATTTTTTGTAAACTGAGAATTTGCTATAACTTTTTCAACATTATTTAAAACGCTAACTACTCTTTTATTTTGACCAGAACCCTTTGGATGGTTGATTTCTTTACTATGAATTAAACAGTATTTTTTCTTAGAAGTTTTAATAAGCTCTAAACTTTTCCAATGATCAGCAATAACACCATCAATTTTATTTTCTTTGATATATTCATTTATTAATTGTGCTTTTCTATATTTTCTTAATAATTTAATTCCACCAACTCTTTCTATTGAAAAAGAAGCTTGTTCATCAAAATCTTTATGACCTTCTATATAATCTGCAAAAACTTTAATCATAAAGTTTTTAGATAGTTCTCTTGAAAGACCCCACATTAAATTTTGCATTCCACCAAGCTCAGGTGGGAATGATCTAGTTACAATTAGATACATTAATCATACTTCCATTTAATACCACAGCCCGCACTTGGTATTTGCTCTTCAGGACCTTTTCCAGTTTCAGCTATTTGTCTCATAGCTCTAAGCAGATCACTTTCTCCGTGTTTAACTGGAATAAACTTTTTAAGTTCTCTTAATCGTCCTCTGTATTGAAGTTCTAGATTTTTATTATAGCCAAAGAAATCTGGAGTACATACAGCATCATATGCTTTAGCAATTTCTTGAGTATCATCATGTAAGTAAGGAAAATTGAAATGATTTTCATTAGAAAATTTAATCATGTTATCAAACGAGTCATCTGGATAATTAACAAAGTCATTTGAGCAGATAGCAACTGAGTTGATACCAATTTTGTTTAATTCACTACAATCTTCAACTAATTCTTTTGTGATAGCTTTTACATATGGGCAATGATTACAAATGAACATTATCAAAGTTCCATTTTCACCTTTGATATCATTTAAAGACAGAATTTTATTATCAGTAGATTTTAATTCAAATGGAATAGCTTTTTGACCAAAATCACATATTGGAGTTTGAATAGGCATAATGTAAAATATATAGATTATGTTTTATGATTTAAAAGATAAAAAACCAAAAAACTCTGGCGAAAATTGGGTAGCTCCAAATGCTACAATAATAGGGGATGTTACTTTAGAAAAAAATACAAGTATTTGGTTTAATGCAGTGCTTAGAGGCGATATTGAAAATATTCATATTGGTGAAGGATCTAATGTACAAGATGGGAGCGTATTGCACACAGATCCTGGATGTCCTTTAAAGGTAGGAAAAAATGTTACTGTTGGCCATTTAGTTATGCTTCATGGATGTACCATTGGAGATAATAGTTTAATTGGTATTGGAGCTGTTATCTTAAATAAAGCTAACATTGGAAAGAATTGTATTATTGGAGCTAAAGCTTTAATAACAGAAAATAAAGTCATACCAGATAATTCCTTGGTTGTTGGTTCACCAGGTAAAATTATTAGAGAAGTTACAGAAGAAGAAAAAAAAGCAGTCTTTGAAAATACAAAACAATATCAAGATAATTGGAAAAAATATTCTAAATCAATATTTTAAATGAAAATATTTTTATTCTTAATATTTTTATTTTTTTCATTTTTTAGTTATTCTCAAGCAGAAATCAAAGAACCAGGAAAAATAAATAGTTTGAAGTGTGCAGTAGGTGCACTAGATGCTTACTTTGAGCTTCAAGAATACTTAGAAAAAAAACCGAAATATAAAGGTGTAGTATATTTAGCATGTGATACCTCGAGTGGAGAATATTCATGGACATGGCAATCATCTAAAAATATTGAAAAAGCTCACACAAAAGCTTTTAAAAATTGTACAAAAAATTCTAACAGTCGTGGAACAGGAGAGTGTTTTTTATTTGCAGAAAATAATAAAATAGTTTGGCAATTATCTGAGAGAAGAATGGAAATGTTTAAAAAAACATTAGCAAAAAAACAAAATAATGAACCTATAGAAAAAGATGTTAATTTTACTCATGCTGGAGCATGGAATGTAAAATCAAGTGAAAATGATTTTGTAAAATTTAAAAATCAAAAAAATGAGCTAAAATTTAAAAAGAGAGAAGACGAGATTCCAGGACGTTATTTATTTGATCAGGAGGATGTCACAGATGACTATCAAGTTCACGCAATATATATTTTAGCCGCCGACTCTAAAGATAAAAAATTTGATACAAAAGGAATAATCGAAAAAATTGTTTTTAAGGCCAATAAACATATGAAAAAGAAAACAAAAGGAAAAGAATTAAGATTAGATTTAACTAAAGATGGTAAACTTGATGTAAGTTTTTTAAGAGTAGACAGAACAAAAAAACAAATAAATGTTGATGATGCAGCTACTTATCTAACAGGAATGGCAGTCAAGAATGGTTTTTATAATCCTAAAAAAATTTATACTATTTTTTATCAAGATAAATACAGAGATGAAGGAGGACAAGTTGGGCAAGCAATGCTAATTGGAGACAAAGGAAATGTGGAAATTGTATCTGGTGTTACATACTTGGGTTACGGCACAAAAGACTCATGGAAAATTCATCTTCATGAGATATTTCATGCCTTAGGTTTTGTACAGTTATGTGCACCTGGAGCAGTAACAGATGAAAATAGTAGATGGGGGAAAAATGATCACTTAAAGTATAGTGGAGATATTATGAGTGACATGGGAGGTGACGCAAATAATATTGACAAAAAAAATACTGAATATTATGGTCATTCCAATCCAAATTGTCCCATGGATTTAAAGAAAAGTGCCTACTTAACTCCAACAGAATTAGACCCTCAATTACTTCCTTATTTAAAAGGTTGTGTCATAACAAAAAGATTAAGTAAATATAGTCACGAAAATTCTTTAAATTGTTTAGCTAAATTAGAATTTTAGGAGGAAAATATGCCAGCAGGTTATGTAATAGCACAATTGAAAATAACTAATCCTGAGAATTATAAAGAGTATGTTGAAAAAGTAACCCCACTTGTAAAAAAATTTGGTGGAGAATTTTTAGTAAGAGCTGGTGAATTTCAAATATTTGACGGAGAAACAAAATTTCCAAGAATTATTATTCTTAAATTTCCTACATATGAAAAAGCATTAGAATGGTACAATTCTGAAGAATACAAACCAATAAAACAAATAAGATTAGATAATTCCGAAGGTACAAATATAATTATTAAAGGTATTTGAAAGAATAATTGGTTTAGTTAAATAATAGATCGTTCACCGAATAAATGATCAATCCAATTATTACTATAAATAAAATTAAGAAAGATAATTGCCCACTTAACTTAGATTTAATTTTGGTTTTACCCTCTTTAAATTTTTTAAAATGGATACTCCCAAATCTCATTACAGCTAATCCTAAAATTATAAGAAATGCTGTAAATATATATCCAGTAACCATCTATGGAACTAACCAGGTATCTTTTTTATTTTCTAAATTAAACTTTGCTCTTCTGTGGCCTTTAGCTGCTAAATAAAGCCATTCAATAGATTTGATTTTACATTGAATAACAGTAAAGTTTTTATAACCTTCTTCACTTTGTTCTTTTGTATAATCAAAATTATCCAGTTCTGGTTTTAGTCCAGAGGTAGGAAGATCTGATTCAGTTCCAGGTCCATTATCAACTAAATAACATTTTCTACTAATATGTTGGGTTTTAGACCAAGATTCTTTTGTTACATCATTATTGTGATTAATAATGCATTCTACTTTCAATCTTACCTGTATTTTTTCGTCTTTATCATAAAATAACATTGCTGCATTTTTATTCGCTTTCAATTTTTCAATTTTATCTGATCTAATATCGCTATGATATTGTACTAAATTATTTGATTGATCAGATTTTCTTAGCACTACAATTCTTCCATCAAAATCTGATTGATCACCACAAATGAATACCGGTATTCTAAAAGGAGAACCTCTGTCTTTCACAGCATTATCCAGCATTAACCAAATTTTCTTTTTGATCTCTGCAAAGTCCTCGTAATAAGGAACTGTATCTGTCACAAATATTATTTTTTCTTTTTTAATCTAGCAATCAAACCTGAACTATCCCAACGATTTCCACCCATTTCTTGAACCTCAGCATAATAACCATCAATAATTTCTGTTATAGGAACAGGCGAGCCATTTTTTTTAGCTTCTTCGATTGCAATTTTTAAATCTTTTCTCATCCAATCAATAGCAAAACCATAATCAAATTTATCATCAGTCATAGTTCGGTATCTATTTTCCATTTGCCAAGATTGTGCTGCACCTTTAGAAATAGTTTCCATAACTTTATCCATATCTAAACCAGCATTTATTCCAAAATTGATTGCTTCAGATAAACCTTGGACTGTTCCAGCAATACACATTTGGTTCATCATTTTTGTTAACTGACCACTTCCACAAGGACCAATTAATTTTACTTTTTTACTGTAGCAATCAATTACAGGTTCAGCTTTTTTAAACACTTCTTCATCACCACCAACCATAACTGTTAGTATTCCACCCTCAGCACCAGCTTGTCCACCGGAAATAGGGGCATCTAAAAAACTAAACCCTTTATCATTTGCTTTTTTATTTAATTCTCTTGATACTTCTGCAGATACAGTTGAGTTATCAATAAAAATAGACCCAGCTTTTGCTGTGTTAAATAATCCATTTTCTCCAGTTGCTACTTCTCTTAAATCATCATCATTACCAACACATGTAAAAATAAAATCAGCACCATCTGCAGCCTCCGCAGGTGTATTCGCCATTTTACCTTTATATTCACCAATCCATTTTTCAGCTTTAGATTTAGTTCTATTAAAAACAGTTACATTGTGTCCGGCTTTTGATATATAACCAGCCATTGGGTAGCCCATGACCCCAAGACCTATGAAAGCAACATTACAAGTCATAATTTTTTTCTATGTTTAAAAGTTTAAGTTTAAAAGTAATTGTATTTGGATTTATTTTTACATTTTTTTCAAGTTTTGGACAGAGTTTTTTTCTTGGCCTATTTAATTCTAGTATTAGAGACGCCTTATCAATTACACATGGACAATTTGGCTCAATTTATGCATCAGCCACCTTATTAAGTAGTATCGTTTTAGTTTGGATTGGAAAAAAAATTGATGATGTAAATATTTTAAAATTTGCATCTTATGTAATAATTTTTTTATCAGCTTCCTGTTTTATATTTTCAAAGATTTCATCTGTTATTTTTTTATTTATAGGAATTTTTTTAATGCGTTTAGCTGGACAAGGTTTATCAAGTCACACAGCTACAACAACCATATCTCGTTTCTTTGAAAAAAATCGAGGTAGAGCTTTAAGCACAGGTTGGTTAGGTTTGTCTTTAGCTGAATTTATAATGCCAGTTTTAATTGTTTTTTTATTAACTTTTATAGAATGGAGAGATATTTGGGTTTCAATTTCTATTTTAGTTATACTTGTTTTGCCTGTTGCAACTTTTATTTTAGTAAAAGAGGTTAAGCTTGATACTAGAGAAGAGTCTAAAGTAGAAGAGAATAATAAAGAAATTAAACAATGGAAAAGAATAGAGGTTTTAAAAGATTATAGATTTTACATTATGTGTATGACGATGTTAGCAATGCCATGGATTGCAACAGGATCTTTTGTCTATCAGTCTTTTATATCTTCTTCTAAAGAGTGGGGACCTTATGTGATTGCACAATCATTTATGGCTTACTCTATTTTATCAGTGATTACTCTGTTTATATCTGGTTTTTTAATTGATAAATTTTCAAGTAGAAAATTATTAATCTATATGAATATCCCACTTCTTTTTGGCACTATAGTTCTCTACTATTTTGATGCACCGCTGTCTTCTTTTGTATTTTTTGGTTTAGTGGGGGTAACCAATGGTTTGGCAAACGTGCTTGGTTCCTCAACTTGGGCTGAGATTTATGGTGTTAAATATATTGGGTCAATAAAAGCCTTAACAACTGCATTGATGGTATTTTCAACAGCATTTGGTACAGCTCTTTTTGGCTTTCTTATTGATATTGGTTTTTCAATTGAAGACATAGCCGTTGTTTCAGGAACTTATATCTTTGGCTCAATTATTCTTCTTTATTTGGTTAAAAATAAGTTAAATCCTCATTATTCATAAAAAATAGCCCTTGATTTTTAAAGACTCACTGTGTAGATACTCCGCATGGCTAGAGTTACAGTAGAAGATTGTATAGATAAAGTAGAGAGTCCTTACGAATTAGTACTTGTTGCTAAAGAAAGAGCTACTCAATTAAATTCAGGAATAGAACCAACAATTGATAGAGATAACGATAAAAATACCGTTATTTCATTAAGAGAAATTGCAGAGGAAAAAATTAAAGTTTCAGATTTAACAGATAGTGCTGTTTACAAACTTAGAAAACATGTGGAACAAGTTGATGATACTGCAGAGGATGATGAAGAAATAGGTGATGATTTTGAAAATCTATATAAAGGTGAAATTTCAAAAAGTGGTACCCCAATTTTACCATCTAAAAGAGCAAGAAAAACACCTGAAAAAATTCAAGTAACAAAAGAAGATTTGGCTGAGCTATCTGAAACAGCTACAGCAGACGTTGATAATTCAGTAGGAGAAGAAACGATGAATGAGCAAGGAGAAGTTTCTTTAGATGAAGTTTCAGAATCAGAAAATCAAGAAGCAGATGTATCTTCAGACGACACTGAAGCTTCAAACTCATAAAAAAATAATATAAAGTTATATCATGAATAGGAAAGTGTCAGTTGCTCCTATGATGGATTGTACAGATCGTCATGAACGATTTTTTCTTAGATTAATATCTAAAAACACTCTTCTTTATACTGAGATGATAGTCGATGAAGCCATAAATAGAGGAGATAAAAAAAAGTTATTAGAGTTTAATATTAATGAGAAACCTGTAGCACTTCAATTAGGAGGATCTTCTCCAAAACTTTTAGCTGAAGCCACTAAAATAGGTGAAGATTTTGGTTATGATGAAATCAATCTTAACTTAGGTTGTCCTAGTAAAAAAGTTGAAAAAAATAGATTTGGTGCTTGTTTAATGAAAGAGCCAAATTTAGTGGCAGATTGTTTAAGTAAAATGCAATCAGTTACAAAACTACCAGTAACTATAAAAACAAGAATTGGTTATGATGATGTGGAAGATTATGAAAATTTACACAGTTTTATTTCTACTCTAAAAGCAACAGGGGTTAAAACTTTTATCATACATGCAAGAAAAGCAATGTTAGGTAAATTTACACCTAAGCAAAATTTAAATATTCCTCCTCTAAAATACGAATATGTTTATAAATTAAAAAAAGATTTTCCAAATGAAGAGATTATTATCAATGGAGGAATAACTTCAGTAGATGAAATAAAACCTCATTTAGAAAAAACTGATGGTGTAATGATAGGAAGAGCTGCGTATCATACCCCTTATTTATTAGCAGATATTGAAAGAGAAATATTTAATAATGACGATGTTCCAAGCAGACAAGATGTAATTGAACAGCTTATTCCTTATGTTAAAGAAGAATTAAAAAAAGGAACAAGATTAAATCAAATCATGAGACATACTCTTGGTTTATTTCATGGTCAAACAGGTGCAAGTTATTGGAAAAGATATTTAAGTGAAAACATGTGTGTAAGAGATGCTGATGTGAAAAAAATTGATCACATTATGGATAAAATTAAATACAATAATGTAGATACTAGAGTAGGCCAGTCTGCTTAATTCAATTTTAACAAACGAATACAGTTATATTATTTTATTAATGGTTTTAACAGCGATACCAGTTGGTTTTGTTGCTGGATTATTTGGTATTGGCGGAGGGTTAATAACTGTTCCCTTTTTATATTTTATTTTTGGTTCTTTAGAAATTGATCCTCAATATGTTATGCACCTTGCCGTTGGAACTTCCTTTGCAATTATAATACCAACATCTACAGTTTCAGTTTTAACACATCACAAATTTAAAGCTGTTGATTTCGATATTGTTAAAAACTATGGTTTGTTTGTTGTACTAGGTGTTGTTGTTGGTACTGCTTTTGCAGCTTCTTTAAAAACTAAATCTTTAGTTTTATTTTTTTCAATTATGATTTTATTTTTAGGAATTTACTTATTGTTAATAAAAGAAAAGGAACAAAATATAATTGTTAAAATGAAATTACATCTAAAAGTAATTCTTGGTTTTTTTGTTGGGTTTATATCTGCTCCTATGGGTATAGGAGGAGCCGTAATGAATGTTCCTATCCTTAAGTTTTTTGGTTATTCAATAAATAAAGCTATAGGTAGTGCAGCAGCTATAGGTTTTTTAATTGCTCTATTTGGAGCAATAGGTTTTTTGATTTCAGGAAATTATTTAAACTCAAGTCTTCCATTAAGTATTGGTTTTATAAATATCCCTGCTTTTTTAATTTTCATACCGATTACAACTTTTATGGCACGGATAGGAGCTAAAACAGTTCATAGTATTGATAAGAATAAAATTAGTAAATTTTTTGGAATTTTTCTCTTAGTGGTTTCGATTAAATTTTTTTACGAATACTTAAAATTATAACAAGCAAAAAAAAGAGGTGACTTCAGTCTCCCTCCATCACCTCACAATTTACACTAGTTGATTCTTTAAATATTCATGAACACTTATTAGTTGAAAATAAACATTATCAACCAATATTAACTCTAACAATCTTAAGTTGTATTTAGTTTTAAAAAAAACTCAATTTAGCCATACATAATATTTAGTGTTATTATTCTAATTGATACTTTTAAAAATGGTTTCAATAAAAGACATTAATAAAAATATTAAAAAAAATTTATTTGATCCAATCGATAAAACAAAAAATAAGTTTTCCTCAATTTTAAATGATTTTCAAAAAAACAAAGTTAAAAAAGATTTAGCATTACAAAAACAATTAGAAAAGGAAAAAAAAAGAGAATTAATTTTAGAAAAAAAATTAGCAAAAAAAGCTAAACAAGACGAACTAAAAGAAGAGAGAAAAAAAATCCTTTTTCAAAAAAAATTAATCATTGAAAATGAAAAACAAGAAAAAAAGAATGAAGAAAAAAGACAAAAAATAGAAGCTCAAAGAATCAAAATAGAACAGAAAAAAATTAAAGACGAAGAAACGAGAAAACTCAGAGAAGAAGCAAGAAAGCTTAAACAGGAAGATTTAAGGCTAAAAATGTTAGAGAGACAAAGAATTAGAGAAGAAAATTTTAAGATTAAAGAGGAAGAATTAAAAAATAAAGAAATTGAAGCTCAAAAGAGAAGAGATGAAAAAGAAAAAGAAAGACAAGAAAAAATAAGATTAAAAGAAATTGAAAGGAAAAATAGACTTGAAGAAGAACAAAGATTAAGAGAGGCAGCAAGGAAGCTGAAATATGAGCAAGAAAAACTTAAAGAAATGGAAGAAAGATTAAGAGATCTAGAAACCGAAAGACAGCAAGAAATTCAAAGACAGATTTTAAAAGAAGAGGCTGAACAAAGGGCTAAGGAAGAGGAATTAAGAATTAAAGAAAAAGAACTTAAAGAAGCAGAACGTGAAAGAATAAATCGGGAAAATGAAAGGCGTCAAAGAGAAAGAGAGCTGAAAATAGAAGAGGAAAGACAAAAAAGAATTGAAGAAGAAAACGAAAGAGTTCGATTAGGTGAAATAGCTCAAAAAGAGAGAGTTGAAGAGGAAAATAGGCGAATGAAAGAATGGGAAAAAAAATTTGACGAGGAACAGCGACTAAAAGAAGAAGAGCTCGTTAGAAAATTTTACAGTGATGAAACTCTTAAAGAAGAAAACTATCAAAGCAACAATAATCCAGAAACTAAGATTGATGATATAAAAAATTAAATTTTAATTCATCATTTAAAATTGTAGTAGTAAAAATAAAGAGGTAACTTCAGTCTCTATTTTTCACCTTTAATAAACAAAACGCGATACTACTTAAATTTAGTAACAACAAATACTAGAATTTCATTTTTATTGTATAAAAAATTATATATAAAATAAATTAAAATGAGCGAGAAAAAAATATTACTTTCTATAATCGTACCACTTTATAATGAGGAAAAAACCTTGTTAGATATTTTAAAAAATCTTTCTAAATTAAAAGACTATCATGACTTTATTCAGATTGTAGTTGTTAATGATGGTTCAACGGATAGATCTCAAGAGATACTAGATAATAATAAAAATTTATATGATCATGTTATTGTTAATTCATCCAATAATGGAAAAGGTAATGCTGTAAGAAAAGGTTTGGAGGTATCAAAAGGTGAGTATGTGACTTTTCAAGATGCAGATTTAGAGTATGATCCAATGGATTTTTTAAAATTTATACATTTAATAAATAAGTTTTCCCCAGATCTAATTATAGGATCTAGGTTCAATTATGCAGACTACACTAGATCACATTATCTATTTAATAAATTTGGAAATAAGTTTTTAACTTTTTTGTTTAATATTTTTTATAATACTACATTTACAGATATTTATTCATGTTATGCATGTTTTAAAAAAAGTCTTTTAAATGGTGAAAAAATTAAAACAGATGGTTTTGAACAACATGCAGAGATACTCACTAAAGTTGTAAAAAATGGCAAAAAGTATTATGAAGTTCCAATAAATTATAATGGCAGATCACATGAAGAAGGAAAAAAAATTAAATTTTACCATATATTTGCTGTTATATTTCAAATCATAATTGGAAGATTTAAATAATTATGAAAAAAATAGTTATTACTGGTGGACTTGGATATATTGGAACAGAGCTTTGCAAGATATACTCTGGTTATAGTTGGAACGATAAAATCATTGTAATTGATAATCGCTTCATATCAGAACGAGTAAATCAAATTAGAAATTGGAATATGGAATTTGTTCAAGGTGATATATTGGACAAACAGTTGATAAAAAAATATTGTAGTGATGCAGATGTTGTTCATCACTTAGCTGGTATTACTGATGTTCCTAGGGTTAAAAGTGAAAGCAATGATAAGCATGATGAAAAAATAAGAGAAGTTGCTGAGGAAGGAACTCAAAATATATTAGATGTCATTAATGACGACTGCAAAATTATAATGCCTTCAAGTCATGTAGTTTATGAAGGTATTGAGAGGGTTAAAAATGATATTAGAGAAGACGAAGCTACTTCACCTGTATTATCTTATGGTAAATCAAAAGATTACAATGAAAAACAACTTAAAGCCTCAGGAAAGAATTATATTATTTTAAGATTAGGTTCTGTTTATGGATATTCTACTGACACAGCAAGAATAGATATTATGGCTAACTTTTTTTCAAAAGTAGCTTCACAAAATGGTACATTAAAACTTTTTGCTGGAGGCAGACAGGTTAAAAGTCTAGTTCCTTTGATTGATGTTGCAAGATGTTTTAGGTTCATGGAAGAAAGAGAAGATCTTAAGTCAGAAACATTTAATTTAACAAAGGATACAGTTACGGTTAAGGAAGTTGCTGAAATTTGTAAAAAAATAAATCCAAAAATAACACTAAAAGAAACAAATGATGAAGTTCCTAACATGGGTTTTTCACTTTCTAATCAAAAGATTGCAGATACTGGTTTTGAATTTTTATACTCACTAGAAGAAAGTATAAAAGAAATGATAGTGAAATGGTCTAAACAAGATTTAATTAAAGATTTAGAACATGTAAGAGATGGAACCGATGAATTTATTGATGAGAGAGGAAAAATTAGTAATCACGAATTAACTGAACCTGTTAACTTAATTGGATTGATTGACTCAAAAAAAGGTACTATTAGAGCAAATCACTATCACCCGCAACAAGAACAAAAGTGTTTATTTACAAAAGGTCAGATTATTGAAATTTTTCAAGACATATTAAATCCTAATTCACCAAAAATAACTCAAGTAGTTAACGCAGGTCAATTATCAATAATAAAACCAAATGTTGCTCATACAATGGTTTTCACTAAAGATACTACATTTTTAAATTTAGTCAGGGGTGAAAGAGATCATGAAAATTATGGGATATCTCATACGATCAGGCACTGGTTCGTAGATGAAAAAGAAAGAGATATGCTTTTAAAATATTATAAATTTGATTGTAGATCATGTGGTGAAACTAAGCTTAAACGGGTTTTATCACTTGGTTACCAGCCGCTAGCAAATAATTTATTAAGTAAGAAAAATGAAAAAACTGATCTTTATCCATTAGAACTAAATTATTGTCCAAAATGTCATAACTGCCAACTTTCTGTTGCTATTGATCCAAAAAAAATGTTTTCAAATTATTTGTATACTTCATCTACCTCAAAAAGTTTTAGAGAACATTTTTCTAAAGCTGCAAAAAAATATATAAGAGAATTTAAGTTAAAACCTAAAAAATCTTATATAATTGACATTGGCAGTAATGATGGTGTTGCATTAAAACCGTTTAAAGAATTAGGTTATAAAAAACTACTAGGTATCGAGCCAGCTAAAAATTTAGCTAAACTTGCAAACAAAAATAAAATTAAAACTTTAAATATATTTCTAAATAAAAAAAACATTAAAAATATCAAAAAAAATGCAGATTTAATTCTTGCTTCAAATGTTTTTGCTCATTCAGATAACTTAAAAGAAATGGCAGAATGTATGATAAAACTTTTGAGTAGAAAAGGAACAATCATTATAGAAATTCAATATTTGCTTAATACATTAAAAGATCTAACTTTTGACAATATTTATCATGAACATTACAATTATTGGTCACTAACATCTTTAAATAATTTTTTTAATCAATTCGATGTTAAGATATTTAAAGCAGAAAGAATAAATACTCATGGTGGTTCATTGAGAATTTATATAAAAAAAGATAAAAATATTAAAATTCAAAAAAGTGTAAAAGATTTAATAAACGAAGAAGAAAAATTTGGAATTAAAAATTTTAAAACGTATCAGGATTTTGGAGATAAGATAAATAAAATAAGGTTAAATGTAATCAAGAATATAAAAAAATTAAAGCAGGATAAAAAGCAAATAGTTGGTTACGGAGCACCTGCCAAAGCCACAACTGCATTAAATTATTTTAATATAACTAAAGAAATTAATTATATTATCGAGGACAATAAATTAAAGCATGGGAAATTTGTACCGGGTGTTAAAATTCCAATATTTTCAAAAAAAAAATTAAAAGATCCAAATAATACAATTTTAGTTTTAGCTTGGAATTTTTTTGATGAAATAAAAAATAATAATAAGAAATTATCTAATAATTTTATTAATATAAAATCCTTAGAGGAAAATAAAAGGAATTAATTGGAATTATTTTTTATAAAAATTCCATAATAAGCTTTTAAAATCAGGTTTAATAATAGAAAGGTCTCTCTTTTTATCGATAACCACCCAGTCATAACCAGCAACTTTTTGCACATCACAAAAGATATTTTTTGATAAATAAATTTTATTAACTTTGACTTGATATTTATTTTTAAAATATATTAATAGTGGGTCATAAAGATATGAACATAAAAAATAACTTTTGTTATGTCCTAAAATATTTTTAGAGTATTCTTCAGCATTTATTGAATATTTTTCAACTGGAATGTGTCTAAGTATATTAACAGAAAGTATTGCTTGAATTAAAAAACATAAAATTATCAAATTTTTTTTAGTCATTTTTTTCGTTAAAATTTTTGTAGGTAAAAAAATCATTATTAAAGTTAGTATGTAAACTAAATGAAAGGTTCTACCGGGAGGGATAGCTTTTGTTATATAAGGAAAAAAAAGAGTAAATGTGATTATAGAAAAAAGTGCTAAAAATTCTTTCCATTTTTTAATCTTAACTGAATAATATAAACTTATAAATGACAAGATCAGAATAATAAAAATTGATATACCAAAAACTTCTTGCTCCAATATTTCTTTTAAAGAACTTACATAAAAAAAGAATTGATTATAGTCAATTCTGGTAAGTAAATTTGAATTAAAAATAAAATCATACCCCTGGAAAATTATAATTGGAAAATATAATATTAAAGTAATAAATAAAATTATAGTGTTTGATTTAATTAAATATTTAAAACTATTTTTTTTAAAGAAAAAAATAATAATACAAAATATAGCATGGCAGTAAAAATAGCTTGGAATTGTGTAAAAAGCTAAACTAGTAAAAAGAGAAAAAGTTTTTAAATATTCATTGTTTTTATTTTTTAATATTTTTTGAATTAGATAAATATTTATTAATGTTAAAAATATTAGCAGGCTATAACCTCTGGTTAAACTAGACGAATATATGTAAACAAGACTTAAAGGAAATACAGATATTAGTATATAATAATAATTTTTTAAATTTAAGGAGTCTTTTAAAAAAATTTTAACGATGGCAACCAATGATGCTAGAAAAAAAATAGCTGAAATAATTCTGAAAGGAATTATTGATTTAAAATTAAAAAAATTAAAAAATGATGCAATTACCGAATAAAATACATGATTGTTAGGTGATGGATAATAAGACATTGAAATAATTATTCCTCTATCTATAAAATTTAAAAAAGTAAAAGCCTCATCATATGTTGGAGGTAAGTAAAATATTAAGAATAAATTTAGCGCTACAGGTATTATAAATATTAAATATATTTTTTGTTTGATTATTGTACTAATTAATAAATTTAAGTTATCATTTAAATTAAATAATTTATTTAATAATATTGATTTATTTTTAATAATTTTATAAACGCCTAAAGATAAAATTCCAGATAATGAAATTAAATAAATTATTATTAATAATAAATTTTGTGAATTTAATAAAGCTACTATTTGATCTGAGTACTTTTGCAGTTTTAGAAGACCAATTATACCTAAAATAAGTTCATTTAAATTCATAAGTAAACGAGCGTAATTTTTTTTTAGTAAATTTTGTAATACTAATAAAATTAATTTTCAATTTCCCTTTACTATTATGTTAAGTCTTTACTTACAACAATTAAAGATGGTTCAATCCAGATGAATATTATTCCTTAATATCAATTCTTTGAAAAAATATAATTTATTTCTAATTAAATTTTAATAAATTCATTGTGTATTTTGATAAAATACATAAACATATTCAAAAAACTAATTATAAACAATTTAACTTAATTTATGATAAAAAGTGTAGAAAAAAACATAACAATTTTAATTCCTTCTAAAGTAGTTGACTACAACCTTAACAACTGTATTAAAAAAATTAGAAAATTTTATAAAAAAATTAAGATAATTTTAATTCTAGATAAATATTCAAAAATTAAATTTGATAAAAATATTCAAATACTAATATCGGGAAATAAAACTATTGGCTTTAAAAGAAACATGGGTGCAAAACATGTGAAAACAAAGTTGTTATGCTTGATTGATAGCGATGCTTATCCTAATTCATATTGGTTAAATGAAAGTTTGTATATATTAAATCATAAAGAAATATCATCTGTTGGTGGTCCAAACCTGTCTCCAAAAACAGACAATATAGAGAAAATTCTTGTGGCTAGATCCAGAAAGTTTTCTTTTGTTACTCTAAATCCAAAAATGAAATCTAAAAAAACTAAAAAACATTTTTTAAATTTTTTACCTAGTTGTAATTTAGTAATTAAAACTTCAGTATATAAAAAAGCTAAAGGCATGGATTCGAAGTTTTATTCTGGTGAAGAAATTTCTTTAAATGTTTTTCAAAATAAATTGGGTTATAAAATGCTTTTTGATCCTAAAATTTCAGTTTTTCATATGGATAGAGATTTTAAACATTTTTCGAGACAAAGATTTATTTATGGATCAACAGGCTTATGGCAGTTCTTGAAATATCCATGTAAAGAGAGTTTTATGTTGCTACTTGGTAGTTTACCCACATTATTTTGTTTATGTTTCCCAGTAATTTTTTTTAATGAGATCTTAAAATTAACTTATTTGATTGGTACTATGATGTTAATTTTTTTAATAGTAATGAATAGTTATAAAATTAATTATAAAAATAATTTTTTTAAAAGTCTAAAGCTTTCAGTTATAATTTTTATTATGCCAGGAATTGGCCTTATTGCTAGACTTTTTTTAAAAGATAAAACATTTAAAGGTTTATATACTCAAAAATAATGATTTTTAAAAAAGCTAAATTTGGAACTGTCGTAAATAATATTCTAATTAAAAAAAAAACACCCGTAAGTCTTATCCATTTTTTAACCAATAGATGTAACGCAAGATGTTCTTTTTGTTTTATTGATTTTGATAATCCAAAAACTTTTGCTGGTGAGTTATCCTTAAAAGAAATTGAAAAACTTACTAAAAATATGGGTGATACCCTGTTAAATGTTAATTTTACTGGTGGTGAACCTTTTGCGAGGAAAGATATTGTGGAAATAGCAAAAACTTATATTGATAACACAACTATTCAGTCAATCTATATAACAACAAACGCAAGTTTACCTGATCGAGTATTAAATTTTGCTAAAGAAATTAATGATTATAATTCTGATATTGAGTTAAATTTTCAAATATCAATAGACGATTTACCTGAAAGACATAATGCGGTTAGAAAAATTAAAAATTTATTTGAAAGTTGTTTAAAAACATACAATGATCTTAAAGCATTAAATAATGATAAAATTAAGTCTGCAGTAAGTATAACAGTTTCAGAAGAAAATTGTTCTCATATAAAATCTATTTTTAATTATTTTGTAAATGATTGTAATATTGACTCAATAAAATGTTGTATTGTTAGAGAAGAGGGTGTTTATAAAATGCCCTTAGAAAAAAAAAATGCAATGCTTGAAGCATATAGTTGGTTAACAAATGAAATTAGAAAATTAAAAAAAAGTAATAAGATTAAAAATTATAATAATTCTATACAAGGCAAAATTCATAATAAAAAAGATGATATTTCATGGGAAATGGTAAAAAAAATATATAAGAATAATTCTTATATTAGCCCATGTCATGCCTCATCATTATTTGGTGTTATTACAGCAGATGGTAAAGTTTACCCTTGTGAAATATTAGAAGATAAAATGATTGGTGATTTAAGAGAAAATGATTTTGATTTTTTGAAAGTTTGGAATAGTGAAAAAAACAAAGATATTAAAAAATTTATAAGTGATACCAACTGTACATGTACCTACGAATGTGCAATTTCTTTTAATATACTGGGAAACTGGAGATATCAGCATAAACTTCTAATGAGTTTATTAACTAAATATTAAATAAAATCAAAATTCTCAAGAATTCATTAGTTATTATATTTATTATTTAATTATATTTTTTGATCGTAGTCACCAACTTTTCCAGTTTTTTGAAGTAAATCGTCAATAAAATCAAAAATTTTTTTTTTTCTAGAATTTGTTGTTGGGCTTTCTGTAACAATGACTAATGATGGTTTATTTGAAGAAGCTCTAATGAGTCCCCAAGAACCATCTTCAAATGAAAACCTAACTCCATTTACAGTTAAAATATCAATTATTATTTGACCATCTACTTCTATTTTATTTTTTTTTAAATTTTCAATTTTTTTAACTAATTCCTGAACAACTAAATATTTTTCTTCATCTTTACAAAATGGTGCCATTGTTGGTGTTTGAAATGTTTTAGGTAATTCACTAATAATTTCACTCATTTTTTTATTTTGATTATCTAATAAGTGGCAAACTTGAATTGCTGAATTGATACCATCATCATATCCAAAACCTAATGGTTGATTGAAGAAAAAATGTCCGCTTTTTTCAAATCCAGCTAAAGCTTTTTCAGTGTTTACTTTTCTCTTAATGTGAGAATGACCTGTTTTCCAATAAATTGTTTCACAATTGTTTTTAATTAATATTTTATCTTTTGAAAATAAACCCGTTGATTTTACATCTACTACAAATTTAGAATTTTTATGTTTATTTGATAAATTTCTAGCTATTAAGAGACCTATTTTGTCTGAAAATATTTCATTACCCTCATTATCAATAACCCCGACTCTATCTCCATCACCATCAAATCCAAACCCTATGTCAGCATTATTTTCTTTCACCACTTTAGCAATTTCATGAAGCATTTCTAAATCTTCAGGATTTGGATTGTATTTTGGAAAATTCCAATCTAGGTTACAATCTAGTTCTATTACTTCACACCCAACTCCTCTTAAAATATCTGGAGCAAAAACACCTGCTGTTCCATTCCCACAAGCAACTACCGCTTTTATTTTTTTCTTAATTTTATTTTTATTGATTAATTCATACTTATAAATTTTATCAAAATCTTTAATTTGTTTTTCATTACCATCACCTTTAATAAATTTTTCATTTAAGGTAATTTCTTTTAATTCCTTCATTTCTTCAGGTGCATGAGTTAGTCCTTTTTTGATTCCCATTTTCACACCAGTCCAACCGTTTTCATTATGACTTGCTGTAACCATAGCAACTGCATCTGCATCTAAATTAAATTGTGCAAAATAAACCATTGGAGATAATGACAGACCAATATCTTCTATATTGCATCCTGTAGACAATAATCCTTGTTTAAGAGCTGTTTTTATTTCTTCACTATAAGAACGATAATCATGGCCTACTATGATTCTAGGATTATCTTTTTTGGTATGTATTTTTACCTGTGTTCCAAGCCCTCTTCCAAGATTCTTTATTCCTTCTTGGTTTATATCTTTTTCATACAACCAACGGGCGTCATATTCTCTAAAACCATAGGGATCTATTTTTATATTTTGGCTCATCAGTTAGTTTCTTACTGTTTATTATGTTAATTTCTTGAAAAATTTTTTATTTTTTTATTGATTATCATATTGTCGCGTTCTATAAATGTTCTGTTGTTTAAATGATTATATAGTATATTTACGACAAACGCCTACAACATATAGTTGTTTTCGTACTAATAACAAAATATATTAAACTTTTATGAATAAGATTCTTTCTCAGGCCCTCAAAAAAGCTGTCTCTGAATATAGCCCAGAAGTTAAAGAAGTTTCTAAAATAAATAAACCTGATCTTTTTTCACTAAATAATGAAACAGAATTATTTCAAAATGACAAAGGTATCATAATTAAAATTGATCGTTCTAAAGATGCAAATCTAACTGATTTTGGTAAAGCAACTTTAAAAGACAGATACTTAGGTTTAAACGAATCTTATCAAGATTTATTTGCAAGAGTAGCAAGCACATATGCAGATGATAATTTGCATGCTCAAAGAATTTATAATTATATAAGCAATCTTTGGTTTATGCCAGCAACACCAGTTTTATCAAATGGTGGTACAAAAAGAGGATTACCAATTTCATGTTTTTTAAATGAAGCATCTGATAGCTTAGGAGGCATTCTTGATTTATGGAGTGAGAATGTTTGGTTAGCAGCAAAGGGTGGAGGAATTGGAAGTTACTGGGGTAACCTAAGATCTATTGGTGAAAAAATAGGAAGAGTTGGAAAAACTTCAGGAATAATTCCTTTTATTAAAGTTATGGACTCTTTAACAATGGCTATCAGCCAAGGATCATTAAGAAGAGGTTCTGCAGCATGTTATCTTCCAATAGATCATCCTGAGATAGAAGAGTTTATTGAAATGAGAAGACCTACTGGTGGTGATCCAAATAGAAAAGCATTAAATTTACATCATGGCGTTTTGGTTTCTGATGCGTTTATGAGAGCTGTAGAAACAGATGAACAATGGGCTTTAAAAAGTCCTGCTGATGGTAGTGTTCAGCAAACTATTTCAGCAAGAAATTTATGGATAAGATTATTAACTGCAAGAATTGAAACAGGTGAGCCATATATAATTTTCATCGATACTGTTAACAGACAAATTCCTCAACATCACAAGTTAGCAAATCTTACTGTTAAAACTTCTAACTTATGTAGCGAAATAACTTTGCCAACAGGAATTGATAAGGATGGAAGAGACAGAACCGCAGTATGTTGTTTATCTTCGTTAAATCTAGAAAAATACGATGAATGGAAAGATGATCCAGACATGATTAGTGATGTTATGAGATTTTTAGATAATGTCTTATCTGATTTCATTAATAAAGCACCAGATCAATTTAAAGATGCAAAATATTCTGCGGAAAGAGAAAGAAGTGTTGGATTAGGTGTGATGGGCTTTCATTCATTTTTACAAAAAAATAGAATTCCACTTGAATCTGTAATGGCAAAATCATGGAATAAAAAAATATTTAAAAATATACATGAAAAAGTTAATCAAGCTTCTAAGGACTTAGCTGAAGAAAGAGGAGCATGTCCAGATGCAGCTGAGTATGGCTATAAAGAAAGGTTTTCAAATAAGACAGCAATAGCTCCGACTGCTTCAATTTCAATTATATGTGGTGGAGCATCACCAGGAGTAGAGCCAATTGCTGCTAATAGCTACACACACAAAACTCTTTCAGGATCTTTCAATGTAAGAAATAGATATTTAGAAGAAATTCTCCAATCCCATGGAAAAAATGATGAAGAAACATGGTCTAGTATTACTACAAATCAAGGATCTGTTAATCATCTAGATTTCTTAACTGACTTAGAAAAAGACGTATTCAAAACTGCATTTGAGCTGAACCAAAATTGGATAATTGAATTAAGTGGTGATAGAACGCCATTTATTTCACAGGCACAGTCAGTAAATTTATTTTTACCAGCAGATGTTCACAAAAAAGAATTACACAAAATTCATTTTGATGCTTGGAAGAAAGGCTTGAAGAGTCTTTATTACTGTAGATCAAAATCAATTCAAAGAGCCGAGAATGTTAATGATTCAAAATCAACAGATATCTTAGCAAATGTTTACAAAAATAAATCAAACGAAAATCAAGAACAAGAGTACGAGGAGTGTTTATCATGTCAGTAGCAGAAAATATAAAAAAGGAATCAGTGCAACCAAAAAAAAACAATAATGGTTTGTTAGTAGCTAATCCAGTTTATAAACCATTTAGATATCCTTGGTGTTACGATGCTTGGTTAACACAACAAAGAATTCACTGGTTGCCTGAAGAAGTACCATTAGGAGATGATGTACGAGATTGGCAAAAAAATCTAAGCCCTTCTGAAAAAAATTTATTAACTCAGATTTTTAGATTTTTCACCCAAGCTGATGTTGAAGTAAGTAATTGCTACATAAGACATTACATGAATGTGTTTAAGCCAACTGAAGTTTTAATGATGATGTCGTCATTTGCTTCTATGGAAACAGTTCACATTGCAGCTTATTCTCATTTGCTTGATACAATTGGAATGCCTGAATCTGAATATTCAGCTTTTATGAAATATAAAGAAATGAAAGATAAATACGATTACATGCAAGGCTTTGATGTTAAATCTAATCATGACATTGCAAAAACAATAGCAGTCTTTAGTGCGTTTACAGAAGGTCTACAATTGTTTGCTAGTTTTGCAATTTTACTAAATTTTCCAAGACACAACAAAATGAAAGGTATGGGTCAGATCGTTACTTGGTCTGTAAGAGACGAGACATTGCATTGCAATTCAATGATCAGATTATTTAAAGATTTCATTAAAGAAAATCCTGAAACATGGACTCCACAATTAAAAAAAGAAATTTATGAGGCTTGCAGAACTATAATTGAGCATGAAGATGCTTTTATAGATTTAGCATTTCAAATGGGTCCAATGGAAGGACTAACTGCTGAGGATGTAAAAAAATATATCCGTTTCATTGCAAATAGAAGATTAAGTCAGTTAGGCCTAGAAGGAATTTATGATATTGAGAAAAATCCTTTGACTTGGCTTGATACAATGCTTAATGCTGTTGAGCATATGAATTTCTTTGAAGGTAGAGCAACAGAATACTCTAAAGCATCAACTCAAGGTACTTGGGCAGAAGCTTTTAGTTAATCTTAAAATTATCTTTGGTTTAACTGCATCACTTTTCTGTGCTTGTTACCTTTGTAGCTAGCCAAAGGTCTTATTAGTTTATTCGCAGCGTGTTGCTCCATTATGTGAGCAGACCAACCTGTAATTCTAGAAATTACAAATATTGGAGTGAAAAAATCAGTATCAAATCCCATTAGATGATAAGTAGGTCCTGTTGGATAATCTACGTTGGGATGAATGTTTTTCTGTTTAATCATAACTTTTTCAACAATGTCATAGATTTTTTCAAATTTTTTATCTTTCTTAAGTTTAGCGACTTTACCAAAGTATTTTCTCATTGTTGGAACCCTTGAGTCGCCTGATTTATAAACTCTATGACCAAATCCCATAACTACTTCCTTATTTTTAAGTGCATTATTTATCCATTTTAGTGCATTTTCAGGTTTTTTAATTTTGCTCATCATATGCATCACTTCTTCATTGGCTCCACCATGAAGTGGGCCTTTTAAACTTGCAATTGCACCTGTAATTGCTCCGTGTATATCAGATAAGCTACTAGTAATTGTTCTTGCTGTAAAAGTTGAAACATTAAAACTATGTTCTGCATATAAAATTAAAGATACATCAAAAGCTTTTACAATTTCTTTTTGTGGAACTTTTCCAAAGCACATATAGAAAAAGTTTTCAGCAAATGTTAGATTTTTTTTAGGTTTAATAATTTTTTTTCCTTTTCTAATTCTATAAAATGCAGCTAATGCAGTAGGCGTTTTAGCAAAAATTCTTAATGCTTTTCTCATATTGGCCTCGGGAGATGAGTCTGTAGTTTCTTTATCTTCTAATCCCATCACACTTACAGCAGTCCGAGCTACATCCATAGGATGGGATCTTTTTGGCATATGTTTTATTATTTCATATAAATTTTTTGTAAGCTCTCTATTGTTTTTCTCCTCTTTTTCAAAATTTTTAAGTTCAATTGAGTTAGGAAGGTCTTTATTCAATATTAAATATGCAACTTCTTCAAACCTACAATATTCGCATAAATCTTGAGCAGCATATCCTCTGTAAGTAAGAGAATTAATTTCAGGCATAACTTTTGAAACTTCAGTTTCATCTACCACAATACCTAGTAAACCTTTTTTGATATCATCACTCATTACTCATGTCCTTCCGTACTAAAATTATAAATTTTTTCATCTAATGAATTGTATTTTTCGTAATCGACTAATTCATAAAGTCTTTTTCTAGTTTGCATTTTATCTAAAATATTGTTCTGGTGTCCATTTGCATAAATGTCTCTTAATCCATCTTCCACATTTTTCATAGCTAATCTTTGTGTAGTTACAGGATAAATCACAATATTATATCCAAATTTTTCTAATTCTTTGTAGTTGAATAATTTAGATTTACCAAATTCAGTCATATTAGCTAACAAGTAACCAGACAATTCTTTTCGAACTTTTTCAAAATCTTTTTCATCTTGAAGAGCTTCTGGAAATATTATTTCAGCACCAGCATCAATATAAGCTTTACATCTTTCAATCATTTTATCGAGACCTTCAACGCTTTTAGCATCTGAACGAGCAATAATTTTAAAATTTTGATCCTTTTTTGCCGCAACACATTCTTTAATTTTTTTAACCATAGCATCAGTTGAAATAAGTTCTTTATTATCAAGATGCCCACATCTTTTTCTCTCAATTTGATCCTCTAAATGAACTCCTGTTATTCCAAATTCCTCAAATGTTTCTATTGTTTCTTTACATGATTTAAACCCTGTATCTATATCAACTATTGTTGGAAGATTAGTTACTCTCGAAATCAGATAAGATCTTGTACTAACATCTTGTAGTGTTGTTAAACCAATATCTGGAAAACCAAGATCATTAGCCATTACTCCACCGGATACATAAACCGCATCATATCCAATTTCTTCTATTAATTTTGCTGTTAGGGGATTGTATGCGCCTGGAACTCTTAATATTTTATTTGATTTTAATTTTTGATCAAAATCTAATCTTTTTTGACTTGGTTCTTTTTCTAAAAAGTGCATTAAAAGATTCCTTTTTTATTATTTTGTTTTAATTTGCTTTTTCTTACTTCAATATTTAATTTATGAAGTTGACCAGATTTTAAATTTCTTAAATTTTGTACTGTTTTTAAAAAACGGTTGCTTTCTTTTTTATCCAAAATACCCTCAGTTAAAGTTAAAAATTTATTTATATAATTTTCTCTCTTAAACGGTCTAGCTCCATATGGATGTGCGTCTGCTCTATCTAGTTCCTCTGTTATTTTTTTTCCATTGTTAAGTGTTACAACTACTTTAGCTCCAAATGATTTATTTTTTGGATTTGGATCATGATATTTCTTTGTCCATTTTTTATCTTCATATGTTTTAATTGATCTCCAAATTTTAATTGTACTTTTTCTATTTGCTCTTGCTTTAGTATAAGATTTAACATGATGCCAATCTCCGTCTTCTAAAGCTACAGCAAATATATACATTATAGAATGATCTAATGTTTCTCTACTAGCTTTGGGATCCATTTTTTGTGGATCATTAGCACCTGTTCCAATCACATAATGAGTGTGATGACTTGTAAAAATATCAATTTTTTTAATATAATTTAAATTGTTAATTTTTGTTTTTAGCTTTTTAGCTAGATCTATTAATGCTTGAGATTGATATTCTGCAGAATATTCTTTTGTATATGTCTCTAAAATAGCTTTTTTACTTTCACCTTTTTTTGGCAAAGGAACTTTGTAGTTTGCTTTTTTCCCATCTAATATTCTTGCTATTACACTGTCCTCACCTTCATATATTGGACTTGGAGCACCTTCGCCTCTCATAGCTCTATCTACAGCTTCGATAGCAAGCTTACCTGCGTGCGCAGGAGCATAAGCTTTCCAACTTGAAATTTCACCTTTTCTAGATTGTCTTGTAGATATTGTTGTATGTAATGCCTGTTGAACAGCTTGATAAATAGTTTCAGTATTTAATTTTAACATTGTTCCTAATCCTGCAGCTACACTAGGACCTAAATGAGCAATGTGATCAACTTTATGTTTATGCAAACAAATACCTTTAACTAAATTTACCTGAACCTCATATGCAGTAATTATTCCCTTTAATAAATCTAATCCACTCTTTTTATTTTGTTGTGCTACACTAATAAGTGGAGGAATATTGTCACCTGGATGACTATAATCAGCAGCTAAAAAAGTATCATGAAAATCCAATTCTCTAACTGCTGTACCATTTGACCATGCTGCCCATTCACAATCAAATTTTAATTTTGAGTTTACACCAAATAAAGTTGCACCATTTTTTCTAGAGTGTCTTAAAGCCATTTCTCTAGATGAAATTACTGGCTTTCTGTTTAAAGAGGCGATCGCAACTGAAGCATTATCAATAATTCTATTGATAACCATCTCAATAACATCTTTATCTAATTTAGCATTATCGCTTGCTATCTTTGAAATTTTCCATGCAAGCTGTTTCTTCTTTGGCAGATTAATTTTTGATGGATATACTTTAACTGTATTTAATAACAAAATAACTCCTTCTTTGTGATTTTGTTTTAATAGTTAAAATAAATTAATCAATATTAAAGATATTCAGATATTATTTTTTCAATACCTACAAAGTCTTTAATAATGTGATTATGATAAATATCCTCAGATCTTTTTTCTGTATATCCATATTTTAGTAATATTATTGGAATTTCAGCAGCCTTAGCAGCATTAGCATCTGTTTCACTGTCACCAATCATAATCGATTTATTTTTATCACCATCTAAAATTTCAATTGTAGTTGTTAAATGTCGAGGGTCTGGTTTGCAATATTCAAAAGTATTATAACCAGCAATATATTCAAAATAATCATAAATCCTAATTTTTTTTAAAAGATCAACCGCTAAGTGTTCTGTTTTATTAGTACATACTGCCATAGAAATATTTTCATTTTTACACCAATTTAAAAATTCCTTTACACCATTGATTAATTTACTTTCATGTAAAATATTTTTTCCATAATAAGATAAAAATTCATCAGTCATCTCATTTTGAATTTTTTCATCAAACCATTTCCATTGACCATTAGCCTTTGCCATCATAGCTTTTGCTCCTTTGCCAACTGCATTTTTTAATTCTCCTAAAGTTTTTGTAGGATAACCAAATTTTTTCATTACATGGTTATGGGCGCGGATTAAATCTGGAGCTGTATCCACTAATGTACCGTCTAAATCAAATAAAATTGTAAATTTTTGTTTCATTTTAAAAGTATTTTAAAGAAATAAATTGTGAGTTAATCAATATATATACTTAATGTAAATAAATTCTAAATGGAAGTTTTAAATCAAAAAAAACTAAGAGAAAAATTTATAAAATCAGGCGTAAAGATGATGGGTCCTGAGACTATTTTTTTTTCAAAAGATACCAAGATTGGAAGTAATGTAACTATAGAACCTTATGTTGTTATTGGATCTAAGGTTAAAATTGGGGATAATGTAATTATAAAATCTTTTTCACATTTAGAGTCGTGTAAAATTGAAAACAAAGTTGAGATTGGTCCATATGCCAGAATAAGACCTGATACAATTTTAAAAGAAGGATCTAAAGTAGGTAATTTTGTTGAGATTAAAAAAAGTACTTTAGGAAACAAATCTAAAGTTAACCATTTATCTTATGTGGGAGATGCTCAAATTGGAAAATCAGTAAATATTGGAGCAGGAACAATTACTTGTAATTATGATGGAGTAAATAAAAATAAGACAAAAATTAAAGATAAAGTATTTATAGGCTCAAACTCTTCTTTAGTTGCTCCAATCACTATAAACAAACATAGTATTGTTGGAGCCGGATCAGTAATAACAAAGAATGTTAAAAAAAAATCTTTAGCATTAACAAGATCGCCACAATTAGAAGTTAATAATTACAAAATAAAGAAAAAATAAAACATGTGTGGAATTATTGGAATATCTAGCAACAAATCTGTTTCAGCCAATATAATTAATTCTTTAAAAAAATTAGAATATAGGGGATATGACTCAGCTGGTATAGCTACACTTTCAGATGGTGAAATCAATGAAGTGAAATCAGAGGGTAGAGTAGATAACTTAGAAAATAATTTTGATTTAAAAAACTTAAGAGGAAATATTGGTATAGGGCACGTAAGATGGGCAACTCATGGAATTCCAAATAGTTTAAATGCACATCCTCATTCCTCTCACAACGTTTCAGTAGTTCACAATGGAATTATTGAAAATTCAACAATATTAAAAAAACATCTAATTAACAAAGGCCACAATTTCAAATCTCAGACAGATACAGAGGTAATCGTTCATTTAATAACAGAACATTTAAAAACTTCAGAACTAGAGGAAGCTATAACAAGAACATTGAAACAACTTCATGGTAGTTTTGCCCTTGGAATTGTTTTTAAAGATATGCCAGACCTAATCGTTGGAGCTAGAAGAGGATCCCCTTTAGCTGTAGGTTATGGCCCAAATGAAAATTATTTGGGGTCAGATTCATATGCTTTAAAATCTATGACAAATAAAATTACATATCTTGATGATGGTGAATTTTGCGTTGTTAAAAAAGATCAAGTTCTTTTTTTCGATGAACAAGGCAAAAAAGTAAATAAAAAAATATTAGAATTATCATCTAATGAAGCAAGTTATGAAAAAGGTGATTTTAAACATTTCATGGCAAAAGAAATTGAAGAGCAACCGGTAACAATAAAAACTGGAATAAAAGAATATATAGATAGCGTGAATAAAGAAATAAATATCTTTAATTTTCCTTGGAAAATAGAAGAGATTAAATCAATTACCTTGATAGGCTGTGGAACTGCTTACCATTCATGCTTGATGGCAAAATATTGGTTCGAAGAACTAACAAATTTAGATGTCAATATCGATATAGCATCTGAATTTAGATATAGAAAAAATAGATTTAAAACAGATACGTTATATATATTTGTTTCTCAATCAGGGGAAACAGCAGATACCTATGCTGCACTGGATCTTTGTAACAAAAATTACATGAAAACATGTGCAGTTGTTAATGTAATTGAAAGCTCAATAGCAAGAGATTCTCATTTTGTTTTACCAATTCATTGTGGTCCTGAAATAGGAGTTGCATCGACAAAAGCATTTCTGGGACAAATTCTTGTTTTATATATTTTAACTTTAAAACTTGGGTCGTTGAGAAATGAAATTGAAAAAGAGGAATATCAAAAAAAAATTAAAGACTTAAAAGATTTACCTAAATTAATAGAAAAAACTTTACTACATGATAACGAAATTCAAGCAATATCCTCAACTTTTAACGACGCTAAAGGTTCAATGTTTTTGGGAAGAGGCTTTTCTTATCCTATAGCATTAGAGGGAGCATTAAAACTTAAAGAACTTTCTTACGTTCATGCGGAAGGGTATCCAGCAGGAGAAATGAAACATGGCCCCTTAGCTCTTATTGAAGAAGGTATGCCTGTAGTAGTTTTAGCACCTCGAGATAGTTATTACAAAAAAACAATTTCAAACATGCAAGAAGTGATAGCCAGAGGAGCAAAAGTATTGTTAATAACAAATAAGAGTAAAGATGAAGTTTTTTCAGAAAATATTTGGGAAACAATTGAGGTTGAAAATACAAATGAAGATTTACTCCCATTTCTATTAACAATTCCTCTTCAAAAATTAGCTTATTATTCAGCTCTTAAAAAAGGTTATGACATTGATAAGCCAAGAAACTTAGCCAAATCTGTAACAGTAGAATAAGATTGTATTTTTTTTTTTCAAAAATTTTATCTCCATTCTTAAAACCATTTAATTTAATTATTTTTCTTCTTATTTCTTTATACTTAATTAATTTAAAATTTAAAAAAAAATTTTTAAAATATATTATTAGTTTTTTAATCTTAATATTTATATCAATATCTATTTTTCCTATTGGCCAAATGGGAATTTCTTTTCTTGAAAAAAATTATATTAAACAAGAAAAATTTAATAAAGTTGATAATATAATTATATTAGCTGGGCCTGAGGTTCCAATTACTACTTTTAAAACACAAAAACTAAATTTAGGCGATGGATCTGAGAGATTAATTGCCAGTGTTAAATTAGCTTTAGAAAATCCTTTTGCTGAGATATATTATATTGGTGGTGATGGTAAATTAATAAAAACAAATTATGACGAAACTTATGTTGCAAAAATTTTTTATAAAGATATAGATTTTAACTTAAGTAGAGTAAACTTTATTGGTGGAACTAGAAATACAATTGAAAATTTAATTGCTTTCAAAAATACTAACAATTTTAACAAAACAAATATTCTAATTACTTCTGCTTTTCATATGAAAAGATCGATGATTATTGCAGAATATTTAGATATAAATTTTATTCCTTACGCAGTTGACTTTAGATCTAATGCATCTCAAATATCAAACAAAAATGAAAAAGCATCTATATTAAATATTTATCAAGGTTTTGATTTATTAGATAATTTTACCAAATTTAATTTCTTTGTTAGTGAAATATTGGGTATTTTAGGATTTAAGTTATTTTATTAATTTAAGTTTGTTGAAAAATTTCATATGTTTGCTAAAACAATCATGAGTTGAATATGAAAAGTTGGAAAAAAAATAGTTGGAGAAAATATCCTGTAAAACATATTCCAGAATATCCAAATAAAAAAGAACTGGATAAAGTTCTGGATAAGATAGGAACATTTCCTCCGTTAGTATTTGCTGGGGAAACAAGACATCTTAAAAGTCAGTTAGCGGATGTTGTTGATGGTAAAGCATTTTTGCTTCAGGGTGGAGATTGTGCAGAGAGTTTTGCAGAATTTAATCCAGACAATATAAGAGACACATTTAAACTAATGTTGCAAATGTCACTAGTTTTAACCTACTCAGCTTCGTTACCAGTAGTTAAAGTTGGAAGAATAGCTGGACAATTTTCAAAACCTCGAAGTGCACCGACAGAAATAAAAGATGGAGTCGAGCTACCAAGTTATTTAGGTGATAATATTAATGGAATGGAATTTAATGAAAAAGATAGAGTTCCGGATCCTAAAAGATTATTTAAAGCATATTCGCAATCAGCTGCAACTTTAAATCTTATAAGAGCTTTCTGTCATGGAGGTTTTGCAGATTTAAAGAATGTCCACAATTGGAATTTAGGTTTTATTAAAAATTCGCCTGAGTTAAAAAGATTTAAAGAGTTAGAGGATAATATAGCTAATGCGTTAGCGTTTATGGATGCTTGTGGAATTAATTCAGATTTTAATAGAAGATTAAAAACAGTTAATTTCTGGACATCACATGAAGCATTACTACTTCCTTTTGAAGAGACAATGACAAGAACAGACTCTACAACTGGAGAAAATCATGACACATCTGCTCACTTTGTTTGGATTGGAGACAGGACAAGACAATTGGATGGTGGTCATGTTGAGTTTTGTAGAGGTATAGAAAACCCAATAGGAATTAAATGTGGACCTACTTTAAAGGCTGATGATTTAATCGATCTTTGCAACAGAATAAATCCCAAGAATGAAAAAGGTAAAATTACATTAATATCAAGATTTGGTGCAGATAATGTCTCAAAATTTTTACCAAAATTAATTAGAGTGATAAAAAAAGAGGGTATAAATGTAATTTGGTCATGTGATCCTTGTCATGGAAATACAGTAAAAGCTGCAACTGGATTTAAAACAAGACCTTTCAATAGTGTTTTAAAAGAAGTTAAAAATGTTTTTGCATGCCATCAAAGCGAAGGAAGTTACGCTGGTGGATTACATATAGAATTGACTGGCCAAGATGTAACAGAGTGTATTGGTGGAGCACAAAAGATATCTGAAAAAGACTTATCATCAAGATATCACACCCATTGTGACCCAAGACTTAATGCAAACCAAGCTCTAGAATTAGCTTTCTTAATTTCAGATGAGATTAAAAAGAATAGCTCTTATTCTAAAAATGCAGATAGAGCGGCATCTTAAGACATTGTAAAATTTAAAATATTTAATACTTTGAAATCATGAATGCTTCAGAAAAAGTAAAATTTATTTCTAATTGGATTAAAGATTATGCAAATAATATGCCAAGTAAGGCAGAGTCTTTGGTTATAGGTATCTCTGGAGGAATAGATTCTTCTGTATCTAGCACTTTAAGTGCAATGACTGGTTTAAAAACTATTGTTTTGTCCATGCCAATTAAACAGAAATCACATCAACATGATTTAAGTTTAAAGCATCAAGAGTGGTTAGTTAAAAATTTTAAAAATGTTGAGGCACATACTATCAATTTAGATGAGTTATTTTTGGCTTTTAGTTCCAGTTTATCAAATTTTGATAATGAACATGGAATGGCGAATTCTAGAGCTAGATTGAGAATGACAACGCTTTATCAAGTTGCTGCAGCGAATAAAGGAATAGTAGTTGGAACCGGAAATAAAGTTGAAGATTTTGGTGTCGGGTTTTACACAAAATACGGAGATGGTGGGGTAGATATATCTCCTATAGCTGATTGTAATAAAACTGAAGTTTGGGAGCTTGGAAAAGAGCTTGGGATTTTAAAAGAAATTATAGATGCGGCCCCTACGGATGGACTATGGGACGATGGAAGAACTGATGAAGGTCAACTTGGACTAAAATACGAAGAATTAGAAGAAGCTATGGATAATCCTAATTCAGCTAATCGAGCTAAATACGAAACTATTAGAAAACAAAATTTGCATAAAATGGAGCCAATTCCTGTATGCAAAATTCCAAATTAATCAAATAGATTCACAAATCTATTTTTTAAGTATATTCCTAAAATAATGATTAAAGATATTTTTTTAACAAACAATCTAACAAATAAAAAAGAGAAGTTTGTTCCACTAGATAAAAGTAACATTAGAATGTATGTGTGTGGCCCAACTGTTTATGACGATCCCCATATTGGAAATGCAAGACCAATAGTTGTATTTGATATTTTATTTAAAATTTTTAAAAAAAATTATCCTAAAGTTACTTATGTGCGAAATATTACAGATGTAGATGATAAAATTATTAAATCTTCAAATGAAAATAATATTTCAATTTCAGAATTAACAAGCAAAGTAACTAAAAGTTTTAGCGAAGATTGCAATTACTTAAATTGTGAAGAACCAACACATCAACCTAAAGCAACAGAAAATATAGATTTGATGATTGAAATGATTTCTGAATTAATAAAAAAAGGATTTGCTTATGAAAATAATAAACATGTTTATTTTGAGGTTAAAAAATTTAAGGATTATGGTCAACTATCAAATAAAAAATTAGATGAACTTATTGCTGGATCAAGAGTAGAAGTCAGTGAAAATAAAAAAAATTCAGAAGATTTTGTTTTATGGAAACCTTCAGAAGATCACGAACCATCATGGGAGTCTCCATGGGGAAAAGGAAGACCAGGATGGCATCTAGAGTGTTCGGCAATGTCAAAGAAATTTTTAGGAGATGAATTTGATGTTCATGGTGGCGGTATAGATTTATTATTTCCTCATCATGAAAATGAAATAGCTCAATCAAGATGTGCAAATGATACAAAAATATTTGCAAAATTTTGGATGCATAATGCATTCATCACTATGTCTAATGAAAAGATGGCTAAGTCTCAGGGAAATATTTTAAAAATAAAAGATTTTAAAAATAAGATAAGCGGTCAAGTTTTGAGATTAGCTTTACTGAGTGCGCATTATAAACAACCATTAGATTGGAATGATAAACTTCTGGAAGACTGTCAAAACACGATAAATAAATGGTACAATTCATATTTAGAAATTGAAAATAATCCTAAGGTTTCTGATGAAATTCTTCAGCCACTCTATGATGATTTAAACACACCTGGATATATTGCTAATTTACATCAACTTTATGAAAAAGCCCAAAAAGGTAATGATAAAGATAAATCTGTGTTTGTTGCAGCTTGTCAATTCGTAGGACTATTAAATGAAAGTAAAGAAAATTGGCTTAAATTTAAAATTAGCAAAGCTTTAATTTCTGAAAAAGAAATTTTACAAAAAATTCAGGATAGAAATAAGGCTAGAGAGAACAAAAATTACGAAGAAGCTGATAAAATAAGAAATGAGCTTTTAGACAAAGGTGTTTTAATAGAAGATAAAGATGGTAAAACGATTTGGAAATTTAAATGAGCAAAGAACAACTATTTATATTTGACACAACATTACGTGATGGTGCACAAACCCAAGGTGTAGATTTTTCAATTGATGATAAAGAAAAAATCTCATCAGCTTTAGATAAATTGGGTGTGGATTATGTTGAAGGAGGTTGGCCAGGTGCAAATCCAACGGACACGGAGTTTTTCAATAAGGATCATAATTTTAAAAAAACGAAATTAACTGCATTTGGAATGACTAAAAAATCTGAACACAGCGCAGAAAATGACCCTATGCTCTCATCATTAATTAATTCAAAAAGTACTTCTGTTTGCTTGTTTGGAAAATCATGGGATTTCCAAGTGGATGTCGCATTAGGAATAAGTAATGAGCAGAATTTAATGAATATAAGTGAAAGCACAAAACATATTGTTAAATCTGGAAAAGAGTTCATGTTTGATGCTGAACATTTTTTTGATGGATATAAAGCTAATCCAGAATATGCAATGTCATGTTTAAAAGCTGCTTTTGATAATGGTGCTAGATGGATTATTTTATGTGATACTAACGGCGGTACACTTCCACACGAAATAACAAAAATTGTTTCTGAAGTAAGTAAGCAAATTCCTGGAAAAAATTTAGGAATACATGCTCATAATGATACTGAAAATGCAGTAGCTAATAGTCTTGCAGCTGTTCAAGCAGGTGTTAGACAAGTCCAGGGCACTATCAATGGTTTGGGGGAAAGATGTGGAAATGCTAATTTAATGTCATTAATACCTTCATTTTTTTTAAAGAATGATTTTTCAGATAAATTTGAACTAAGTATTAAAAGAGAAAATTTAAAAAATTTAACTCAATGCTCAAGATTATTAGATGAGATTTTAAATAGAAAACCAAACAAACATTTACCATATGTGGGGGCTTCTGCTTTTTCTCACAAAGGTGGAATGCATGTTTCAGCAGTTCAAAAAGATCCTAAAACCTATGAGCACATAAATCCAGAAGAAGTTGGAAACTCTAGAAATATAGTTGTTTCAGATCAATCGGGACAATCTAATATAATGTCGAGATTGAATTCAATAGGAATTAAAGTTGAGAAAAGTGATCCAAAAATTAAAAAACTTTTAGATGAAGTTAAAGATCGAGAATTTATTGGTTATAGTTATGATGGTGCTGACGCATCCTTTGAGTTGTTAGCTCGAAGATTAATGGGGGAGATACCAAGATATATTTCTATTAATGAATATGATGTTTCGGTAAAGAAAGATAATGCAGGAGAAATAGTTTCATATGCAAAAGCTCAATTAGAAGTAGATGGAGACAAAATTTTGTGTGAAGGACAAGGAAACGGACCTGTTAATGCTCTAGATAATGCAATTAGAAAGAATGTTAACAAGCTTGCTAAATATTCAGAATATTTAAAAGATTTAAGATTAGTTGATTACAAAGTTAGAATTTTAAACACTGGTACAGAAGCTGTAACAAGAGTTAGTATTGAAAGTACAGATTCAAAGGGTGTTAATTGGTTTACTATTGGAGTATCACCGAATATCATTGATGCATCTTTCAAAGCTCTTGTTGATAGTTTAGATTATAAGTTATTTAAGGATAAAGCTCCTGGAAGTTCGTAAGAATGAAAATTAAAAAATTTTCAGAAAAACCATCTGATCTAAAAGATAGAATAGGAGCAAAAGCAATAGTTTGTTACCCAAATACCAATATTGAAGAAAAAAATTTAAGTATTTTACATTCTGCTCGAGAACACTTGGTTAAAAAAGAGGAAGTTATAATACCTCCAAGAGATGCAAAAACGTTCGAAGTTAAATTTGGTGAGTTTTTTCGAATTGAAAGTGTAGAGGGACCTCAAGTAGGTGATTTAAATTTATTTAATTTAAATAATTTAGAGGAAAAATTTTACTCAGGAAAAACAAGAGCACTCTATGGAACTCATCTTTCTGTTGGCGATAAAATGTTTAGTAGTTTTCCCTATCTTAGATCTTTAGCAACAATAACATGGGATACTTTAGATTGGTATGATTATGATAAAGATGGAGGGTCGGTTCATGATGTAATTGGCACAAGATGTGATCCGTATACATCAAAACTTTTGAGCGATAAAGATTATCATTATTGTTGTCATTCAAATTTAACAAGAGCTTTGGTTAAAGAAAAAAATGTTCAATTAGACCACGCAGAAAAAATAGTTCATGATGTATTAAATGTTTTCATGTTAACTGGATTTACCAACGATACTAAACAATACTTTATGAAAGCAAGTCCTGTAAGACCTGGTGATTACTTAGAGTTTTTTGCTGAAACAGATTTATTAGGTGCGCTTTCTGCTTGTCCAGGAGGTGATTGTGGATCTGAACACTCATCTGATGTTGCAAAATGCTATCCTTTAAAAGTTTCTATTTGGACAGTAGATCCTAAATATCTAAATGATATCAAACCATCAAATATTTCTAATTATAAAAGAAATCATGGCTTAGATTAATGTCTGTAAATAATATTTCTTTCATTTTACACAAACCTCAGCTTTCAGAAAATATTGGAGCATGTGCAAGGGGAATGAAAAATTTTAATTTTAATAAACTTGTTGTTGTTGATCCTAAACCAATATTTCCAAATGATAAAATTTTAGCAACTTCTGTAGGAGCAAAAAATATAATTAATAAAGCAAAGAATTTTGAAAATTTAGAAAAATCCTTAAAAAATGTTGATGTTGTAATTGCAACATCAGCACGATTTAGAAATAAAAATATTAAACATATTCAGTTAGAAGATTTAAAAAAATTTAATTATAGAAAAAAAATAGCTTTTTTATTTGGCTCAGAAGCATCTGGTTTATCAAATAATGAAATAAGCTATGCAAATTATACTCTTCAAATTCCAACTAATCCTGATTTTAAATCATTAAATCTATCTCACAGCCTAATAATAATTGCTCAATATCTATCAAGGATAATTAATTTAAAAGCATCCTCTTTTAAGAAATCAAATAAAGTTAAATCAGCATCTAAAAAAGAGATAGTTGATATGGCTAATTTATGTATCAAGAATCTTGAAGAGATCAATTTCTTTAAATCAAAAGAGAAGAAACCGATAATGCTTGAAAACTTAAGGAATATTTTTTATAGGATGGAATTATCAACCAAAGAAACACGTATTTTATCAGGGGTATTTGCGAGTTTAGGTAAAAAACGTTGATTGACAAAATGATGAGTAAGTTTATAAAGCCCACTATTAAATGACAAAAAGATTAAACTCTAAACATAAAGTAGACAGAAGATTAAAAGTTAACCTTTGGGGAAGACCTAAAAGTCCTTTTAATACTAGAGCTTATGGACCAGGCCAACATGGTCAAACCAAAACATCAAAACCCTCTGATTATGGAATTCAGCTTCAAGCGAAGCAAAAGTTAAAAGCATATTATGGTAATATTAACGAGAGACAATTTAGAAATATTTACAAAAAAGCAGTAATGCTAAAAGGTGATACTGGTGAAAACTTAATCGGCCTTCTTGAAAGAAGATTAGATGCTGTGATCTACAGAGCAAAATTTGCAACAACAATTTTTTCAGCTAGACAAATAATTAATCATGGCCATGTAAAAGTAAATGGCAAAAAAGTGAATATTGGAAGCTACCTAGTTAAAGAAGAAGATTTAATTGAGATAAGAGATAAATCTAAACAACTTGCTATTATTGATATTGCTCTTGCTAATAAAGAAAGAGAAACTCCAGAATACATCCAGATGGATGAGAAAAACAAAAAACTTAAATTTGTTAGAACCCCTAAATTTGAAGAAGTTCCATACCCAATAGTAATGGAGCCTAATTTAGTAATTGAATATTATTCAAGATAGTTGAATGATCAAAAGAACATCAAGAGAGCATGTTCTTAAAATTTTAGAAAAAAATCATAAATCTTGGCAGATACTAGACATTGGTTGTAATAGAGATGCGGTTCAATATGCTCAAACAGCAGCAGATATACAAGATCTAACTAGTTTTTATAAAGATAAAAAATTTGTATTAATCGAGGGTAAAGATTTACCATTTGAAGATAATGAGTTTGATTTTGTTTTTGCTAGTCACGTAATAGAACATGTTGAGGATGTATCTTATTTTATTAAAGAGTTACAAAGAATATCAAAAAAAGGATATATTGAGTTACCATCTATGTTGGAGGATAATATTGTTTTATCAGAAAACAATAGTAAAGATCATAAATGGTTTTTTCAATTTGATGACGTTAATAATATATTGCTAGCTGAACCAAAAAAACAATTAATAGAACCCTTCATTACATTCGGTGTATTGTTTGGTTCATTAAGAAAAAATTTTAGAAGTAGCTTGGTTATTGAACTTTATTGGGAAAATGAAATTAATTACAAATTTCTTAATTTTACAATTCCTGCCAAAAAACCTTTATTTATTTCTATTATTAAGAAATACTTCAGTTTCCATATTAGAAATAACAAATTAGCTTCAATTTTTATATTTTCAGTATTGATTTTAATTATTATTAACTTTTTGATTTAAAGTTAACACCTTTACTTTCTAAGAGTTTTGTTAACTCACCATTTTCATACATTTCTTTAACAATATCACATCCACCCACGAATTCATTTTTAATATATAGCTGAGGTATAGTAGGCCAGTCACTAAAAACTTTAATTCCTTCTCTTAAGTTTTGATTTTCTAAAACATTTATACCTTTGAAGTTTACTTCAAGAATTTTTAATATATTGGAAGTTGCCATTGAAAATCCACATTGTGGAGCGTCAGGTGTCCCTTTCATAAACAAACATACTTCGTTGTTTTCAATTTCATTTTTTATTAAATCATTTGTTTGTTGATCCATTTTAACTCTCCTTTGTTTTAATTGCTAATGCATGCAGTTCATTACCCATTCTACCTTTTAATGAGTTGTAAACCATTTTATGTTGCTCGATTTTACTTTTTCCAGAAAATTGAGACGAGGTAACGGTAGCTGAATAATGATTTCCGTCACCGGCTAAATCTTGAATTTCTACAATAGCATCTGGCATTGCCTCTTTTATAAAATTCTCAATTTCTTTTAAATCCATAGCCATTATTTACTCATATAATTTAATAACCAACCTTTATTCCAAGTTGATAATTCGTCAATTGTAACTTTTGTCTTATCATTAATATATAGTTCATTTTCAGCAATAGTGCCAAGTTCATCAAAATGGACTGCATTTTTATTCAATATATCCGCTACTTTTTTAAAATCTTTTTTGTTTATTTCTACTATGTATCTACCTTGATCTTCAGCAAACAAGTATTCTATTTCGTTAATTAAATATTTAGGTTTGTTAATATTTATTCCCTTTTTTCCTTTAATACACATTTTTGCAACACCAGTAATTATGCCACCTAATGAAACATCATGTGCACTTTTTATTAAATTATCATCAATCAATTTCAGTAATGTTTCTCCATTATTTTTTTCGTTAAATAAATTTACTTCTGGGGGAGGTCCATTTTTTTCATCTAAAATAGTTCTTGAAAATAAACTTTGATCAATGTGTCCCTCAGTTTTTCCAATAACCAAAACTAAATTATCAACTTCTTTAAATTCCATAGTAATCATATTTTTATAATCTTTGATTAAACCAACTCCACCAATTGCAGGTGTAGGTTTTATACCTTGATCTTTTGTTTGGTTATAAAAAGATACATTTCCTGAAACTACTGGGAAATTTAAATAATCACTTGCTTCGCCAATTCCTTGAACACATTCAACAAACTCCCCCATGTTTTCCTCATTTTCAGGACTACCAAAATTTAAACAATTAGTTATAGCAATTGGCTTGGCTCCAACAGATATAAGATTTCTAAAACTCTCACAAACCACTTGTTTTCCACCTGTTAGAGGATGGGCCCAACAATAAACTGCAGAGGAGTCTACCGAAGCAGCTATAGCTTTATCCGTTCCATGAACTCTTACAACACCAGCATCCCCACCAGGTTTTTGTATTGTATCTCCCATGACTGTATGATCATACTGTTGCCAAATCCATTCTTTGCTACATATATTTGGATTGGCTAAAATTTTCTTTAATACATTAATAATTTTTAAATGTTTAATGACTTCTTTTTTAATTTTATTCTTTTTAGGAAGTTTTGTTTTTTTCCACTTACGATCATACATAGGAGAGTTTTCAACCAAGGTATTAACTGGAATGTTTGCAACTTTTTCTTCATCAAAATAAAGTTCTATTTTTTTTGACTTAGTAGTTTTTCCAATCACTGCAAAATCTAAATTCCATTTATCAAATATTTTTTTTGCTTGTTCTTCTTTGCCGTTTTCTAAAACAATCAACATTCTTTCTTGACTCTCAGAGAGCATGATTTCATAAGGTGTCATCTTAGATTCTCTGCACGGAACTTTATTTAGATTAATTTCAATTCCAAGGTTTCCTTTAGATGCCATTTCAATACTTGATGATGTTAAACCAGCGGCACCCATATCTTGTATAGCTATAATTGAATCTCCTGCCATTAACTCTAAACAGGCTTCAAGTAATAGTTTTTCAGTAAAGGGATCACCAACTTGAACTGTTGGTTTTTTTTCTTCTATTTTTTCATCAAAACTAGCTGAAGCCATACTAGCACCATGTATCCCATCTCTACCAGTTTTAGATCCTACATATATAACCGGTTTGTTTAGTCCAGCAGCTTTAGAGTAAAAAATCTTATCTTTTTTGACTAATCCTAATGTCATAGCATTAACCAATATATTTCCATTATAGGAACTATCAAAACTTGTTTGACCAGCGATTGTTGGCACACCCATACAGTTTCCATACCCACCTATGCCATGAACAACACCTCTTAATAAATTTTTTGTTTTTTTATTTTGTGGTGATCCAAAATGTATAGAGTTCAAATTAGCTATTGGTCTTGCACCCATTGTAAATACATCTCTCATTATACCTCCAACACCAGTTGCAGCACCTTGATAAGGTTCAATAAATGAGGGGTGATTGTGGCTTTCTATTTTAAAAACTATCGCATCATTATCTTCAATATCGATAACACCAGCATTTTCCCCAGGACCTTGGATAACTTTCTTTCCTTTGGTAGGTAATTTTTTTAAATGTAATCTTGATGATTTATATGAACAATGCTCATTCCACATTGCCGAAAAAATTCCTAGTTCTGTGATATTAGGAGTTCTTTTTAATAGCTCACAAATTTTAGCGTATTCATCTTTCTTTAAACCGTGATCAACTGCTACTTGTTCGTTTACAATCATTTTAAGTTGTTTATTAAGTTTTTAAAAAATAACGATCCATCCTCACCAGATAGAGATGTATCAATCATTCTTTCGGGGTGGGGCATCATTCCTAGCACATTTTTCTCTTTATTAAATATACCAGCAATATTTTTAATTGATCCATTAGGATTAAATTGATCTTCTATTTTTCCATTTTCATCACAATAATTAATTGCAATTTGATTATTATCTTCAATTTCTTTTAATTGATCATTAGTACAAAAATAATTTCCTTCATTATGAGCTATATGAAATTCTAAAACTTCGTTATTAACATTTTTAAAATATTTATTTTTTTTATCATTAATTTTTACAAAAACATTTTTACAAATAAATTCTAAATATTTGTTTCTAAGCAAAACACCTGGAACCAAACCAGTTTCAACCAATATTTGAAATCCATTACAGATACCCATAACCATACCTCCAGAACTTGCAAAATTAACTACAGACTGCATTATTTTTGATTTAGATGCCATACTTCCACATCTCAAGTAATCACCATACGAAAATCCACCTGGTAATACAACCAAATCACTTTTTGGTAATTCAGCATCATCATGCCAAACCATTTTATTTTTAAAACCAAATTTCTTCAAAGCAACATCCATATCTCTGTCGCAATTTGAACCTGGAAAAGTAATAACCGATGATTTCATTAATTATTTTAGATCAATAATTTTATAATTTTCAATTACAAGATTTGCCAAAAGTTTTTTACACATTTCTTCAACTTTTGCTTTTGCTTTGTCGTTATCAGTTTCTTTAGTGTCTATTTCAAAATACTTCCCTTGTCTTACTTCATTAACATTATCAAAACCCATTCCATCAAGAGTTTGATGAATAACTTTTCCTTGTGGATCAAGAACATCTTTTTTTAAAGTTATAATTACAGAAATTTTCATTTTTTCTTTCTTTTTACTGATGAAAGCTGGGTGACATTAACAGCAGAAACATTTGATTGTTCATGAAGTATCCCAAGTCTTTTAGCAACTTCTGTATATGCAGGAATAAGATCTCCTAAATCTTTTCTAAATCTGTCTTTATCAAGTTTTTTATCGGTTAAAGTATCCCACAATCTACATGTATCAGGGCTTATCTCATCAGCCAATATAATTTTAGTTTTTTCACTTTCATGAGTGAATCCAAATTCAACTTTAAAATCTACTAATTTTATTCCAACACCTCTAAACATTCCCAATAAAAAATCATTTAGTCTAGATAGATTTTGATCTATCCAATCAAGCTGCATTACATTAAGCCAATTAAAAGTTAAAATATGCTCGCGGCTAATTATTGGATCTCCAAGCTTATCATCTTTTAGACAGTATTCTATTAATGGTCGTTCAAGGACAGTTCCTTCCTCGATACCTAATCTTTTAGTTAATGATCCAGTTGCAATATTTCTTACTATAAATTCTATTGGTATTATATCAACTAGCTTAACTAGTTGTTCCCTCATATTAATTCTTTTTACTAAATGGTTTTTAATTCCAACTTCAGATAAATTTGAGAGTATATGTTCTGAAATTCTATTGTTTAGAACACCTTTACCTTCAATTGAAGTTTTTTTTTGATTATTGAATGCAGTTGCATCATCTTTAAAATATTGAATAACTAAGTTTTTATCATTTGTTGCATAAATGATTTTAGCTTTTCCTTCATATAATTTTTTACCCTTTTTCATTATTTAAAAACTCTTCTAAAGATAAAATTTACATTTTTAAAGTGTTTACTATAATTAAATATAGACTTTAGTTTTTTTGGTGAAATTTTACTCATTATAAATTTATCAGATGAAATGACATCAATTAAATTTAAATTTTCTGCAAAACATTTTTTTGCATAAGATTGTACCATTTTGTATGATTTTTCTCTGCTCAATCCTGTTTTAGTTAACTCCAGCATAACTTCTTGAGAAAAAATTAAACCTTTTGTTAAATTTAAGTTTTCAATCATTTTTTTAGGGTAAACAATCATGTTATCTAAAATATTTGTAAGCCTCACTAATGCAAAATCAGTAGTTATGTTAGCATCAGGCCCAATATTTCTCTCCACACTTGAGTGAGAAATATCTCTTTCATGCCAAAGAGCAATGTTTTCAAGCGCTGGTACAACTGCGCTTCTGACTATCCTAGCTAAACCAGTAAGATTCTCACTTAAAATAGGATTTTTTTTGTGTGGCATTGCTGAGGATCCTTTTTGATTTTTAGAGAAATATTCTTGTAATTCATAAACTTCAGTTCTTTGTAGGTGTCTTATTTCAACTGCTACTCTCTCTATTGACCCTGCAATAATTCCTAAAACAGAAAAATAAAAAGCATGTCTATCTCTTGGAATTACTTGTGTAGAAATTGGTTCAACTTTTAAACCTAATTTTTTTGCCACATGTTTTTCAACATTTGGATTAATGTTAGCAAATGTCCCAACAGCACCAGAAATTGCACATGTAGAAACTTCATCAATAGCATCCTTAAGTCTTTTTCTATTTCTTTTAAACTCCTCATAAAATGAAGCTAATTTTAATCCAAAAGTTATGGGCTCAGCATGGATACCGTGACTTCTGCCCATACATGGCGTGAATTTATACTTTTTGGCTTGTCTTTTTAAAACTTTTAAAATTTGATCTATATCTTTTAAAATGATTTTACCTGATTGCATCATTTGAATATTAAAACTAGTATCCAAAATATCTGATGATGTCATTCCTTGATGAAGGTATCTTGCTTTAATTCCAGCTTTTTCAGTTACAGAAGTAAGAAATGCTATTACATCATGTTTTACCTCAGATTCTATTTTGTGAATTCTGCTTACATTAATCTTAGCTTTTTTTCTTACAACTGAAGCAACACCTTTTGGTATTTGACCAAGTTTTTCCATTGCTTCTGCAGCTGCAACTTCAACATCTAGCCAGATTTTGTATTTATTTTCTTCTGACCAAATATCAGTTAATTCTTTTCGAGAGTATCTTTTAATCATTAATTATAAGTATGGGGGCTTTGAATAACCTTTAGCAGATTCTGTAAAGATTTCATAACCATTTTCAGTAATTCCTAACGTATGTTCAAATTGAGCAGATAAAGATTTATCTTTTGTAACAGCTGTCCAGCCATCATTCAACATTTTAACATCATATTTACCCGAATTAATCATTGGTTCTATAGTAAATGTCATTCCAGGTCTAAGCTCCATTCCTGAATTTTTATTACCATAATGCAAAATATTTGGTGGCTCATGAAAAGTTGTGCTAATCCCATGACCACAAAAATCTCTAACAACTGAAAAACCTTTTTCTTCTACAAAAGATTGAATTTCATAACCAATATCTCCTAATTTTATTCCAGGTTTTAAAATTTTTATAGCTCTCATCATAGACTCGTAAGTAGCATCTATAAGATTGATTAACTTAACAGGAGTTTTTCCAATACAAAACATTCTGCTTGTATCACCATAATATTCATCAACAATTGCTGTAACATCAACATTTACAGCTTCACCCTCTTGTAAAATTCTTTCAGAAGGTATTCCATGACACACAACATGGTTTAAAGATGTGCATAAAGATTTTGTAAACCCTCTATAATAAAGTGGGGCAGAGTACCCACCATTATCTCTTATAAATTCATATCCTAGTTTATCAATATAATCTGTTGAGACGCCTTCTTTAATATTTTCTGTCAACATATCTAAAGTTCTTGCAGCCAAATTTCCAGCAACTCTCATTTTTTCAAATTTTTCTTTATAATCAGTCATCTATAATTTTTAATTTTTTATCTATAAAAATTTTTTTAGAACTTATATCACATCTATATGCTAAAAAATTTACACCAGCTTTTTTAGCAATTAAATAGGTTTTATAATATTCTCTATCTATATCTTTAGCTATTTTAAAATATTTCATATTTTGAATTTGAACCAAAAATATTAAGTAAGTTTTATAACTTTTTTTTATGGCATCAATAAGGGTTAATAAATGCTTAGTTCCTCGAGCTGTCGGTGCATCTGGAAATTCTGCAGTAACTTTATTTCTAAATAAAGTAACATTTTTAACCTCAACAAAGGTTTTTTGATCTTTTTTTTCTAATAAAAAATCAAATCTTGTTTCTTTGTTGAAAAAAACCTCAGGTTTTATAACGTCATTATTCCTAAGTTCGGTTACTAGATTATTTTTAAGACCATGTTCAACTATTCTATTGGCCATGTGAGTATTTACACCTACTAAATTTTTTCTAGATTTAATAATCTCTAATCCATATTTAAGTTTACGTTTTGGATCGTTATTAGGAAGTAAATAAACTTCATTACCTTCATCCAACAAACCTTTCATTGAGCCCGTGTTAGGACAGTGAGCTGTAACAATTTCTTTACCGAGCTTAACGTCAGTAAAAAATCTTTTATATCGTTTGATTAGTTTGCCTTTTATCAAAGACTTGGTAAATTCCATTACTAAATTATATATTTCATATGGATAAAAAAGTAAAAGTTAATGCATCAATTTTAATTATAGGTAATGAAATTTTATCTGGCAGAACTCAGGATACAAATACCTCAACTTTAGCAATTTGGCTTAATTCAATTGGAGTAAATGTTGCAGAAGTAAGAGTTATACCTGACGTTGAGGAGACAATTGTTGATACTTTAAATTTTCTTAGATCAACTTATGACTATGTTTTTACAACTGGTGGTATTGGACCAACTCATGACGACATTACAGCTCAATCAGTTTCAAAAGCTTTTGGAATTAAATACGAAGTTCACAAAAAGGCTTTTAAAATTTTAGAAGCTTATTACCAACCAGGTGAATTTAATGAGGGAAGACAAAAAATGGCTTGGATGCCCGAGAATGCAAATTTAATTTTAAATCCAACAAGTGGCGCACCAGGTTTTAATGTTGAAAACGTATTTTCTTTACCTGGAGTTCCTTCTATTTTGAAATCAATGTTAGGTGGTTTAACTAATAGTATAGTAGGGGGTAAACCTATTAAAAGTCTTACCATAAGTTTAAAAACTGTTGAAAGTGAAATAGCTAACTCTTTAACAAAAGTTCAAAATGATAATAAAGATGTAGAAATAGGAAGTTATCCTTTTTTTCACGCAGGTAAATTAGGTGTCTCAATAGTAATAAGATCAGAAGATCAAAATAAAATAGATAATTGTAATTCCCAAATTTTAAAATTTGTAAATGAGAAAAAAATTGAGGTAGTTGATAGATAATGCTGTATTTTGCTTATGGTAGTAATCTTCATCATTTTCAAATGAAGCGCAGATGCAAAGATAGTATTTTTTTAAAAAAAATAAATTTAAAAAATTTTAAATTAACTTTTAGAAGCAAGTATAGAGCTGCAGATATTGAGGTAAAAAAAAATTCAATTGTGCCCGGTGCTTTATTTGAAATTTCTAAAAGTGATGAAAAAAAACTAGATGTGTATGAAGATTTTCCAATCCTATATAAAAAATATTATTTTTATTATTATGGAAAAAAAGTGATGACTTATACAATGGTTAAAAAATCTCCATTCAAATTTCCAACTGAAAGATATTTGAATGTTGTAAAAAAGGGATATCGAGATTGCAATCTTGATAAAAAGTTTTTAATTAAAGCTTTAAAATCATAAACTTTATGAGAAATCTTTTCTTGTTAACTTTACTAAGTTTTTTTTATTTTAATCTAAGTTTCTCAGAAAATATAAAGATTAAAAAATTGTCAAATATTACCTCTTGGGAGCCTATGGAAATGACTATAGGTGACTATAAAATTTATACTCATAGACCTGGCGGTATTAAAATCAGAAGAATTTCAGATAATAAGCAATTAGTTGTTTTTTCAGACAAATATAAGATTAAATTTTATAACGATGGCAGTGATTTATTTGATTTCCACCTTGAGAAAGACACAAATGATATCACAATAAAATTAAAAGATATAAAGCTTTTTACTTGGACTGGTAAATATATATCAAAACATAATGCATATTTTTTTCAATTGATTTCATATCAAAATCAACCATTTCATTATTATATTAAATTTAATAACGGAAAAGCTCCGATTGCTCTTAATATGAAAAATTTTGATGATAAAATTGCTAAAGCAATAAGCAAAGTAAAAATTAAACTTGCTGCTAAATATAATATTACTCCAGAATTAATTGATTTAATTTTAAAAAAACAACAACTTGCGGTAGATAAAAAATTAGACGCAATTATTGAAGCAGAAAAAAAAGCTTTAGAAAAAAGTTTAAATAAAGAAATCCAACAAACAGTTGATGATACTTTGCAAGCTTCATTAGATCAACAAATTGCGAAAGAAATTGAAACAACTATTGGGGAGGAAATAGCAAAAGAATTTGACTCTATTATAATTGATGGAATGGAAGCAGAGTTTACTTCAATAGTGAATGAAGCAGTTGAAGAAGCGATTAACGATGGAATTTCTAAAGCTACCGCAGAGGCAGCTGTAAGAGCTGTAATGGAAGTATTAGCTAGAGGCGGAACAGAGCAGGAGGCTATGAATGCTTGCAGATCAATTGCTGGTGACGCATGTTAAAAATAAAATAAAAAAATTTTACTTATTCCACTTGTTCAATTATAAATATTAGCATAAACACTCATGAAATTCATTAATGCCCTCGTGGTGAAATTGGTAGACACAAAGGACTTAAAATCCTTGCCGCTTGCGGAGTGCCAGTTCGAGTCTGGCCGAGGGCACCACTAAATGAGTAAATTTCAAATCATTTCAGATAAAAATAAAAAATCATCAAGTATTAAAAATCTATTATTAAATAAAATAAAATCTAATCAGTTTAAAAAAGAAAATCTTATTATCGTTATTGGTGGAGATGGTTTTATGCTTCAAACACTAAAAAAAAATAAAAATTCTAACAAACATTTTTATGGGATTAATTCTGGAAATTATGGTTTCCTTATGAATAAATTTTCTTCAAAAGATATTTTGAAAAACTTGTCAAAAGCAAATTTGGTTTCAATTTCTCCTCTAGAAATGATTGTTAAAAATAAAAATAACCAAACTAAAAGATCCATTGCAATAAATGAAGTCTCTGTGCTTAGGCAAAGTAGGCAGGCCGCCTCATTGTCTATTAAACAAGGTTCAAAACAAATAATTAAAAAATTAGTTTCTGACGGGGTATTAGTATCTACTCCTGCTGGTAGCACAGCTTATAATCTTTCTGTTCATGGGCCAATCTTAAGTCTTCATTCAAAAAAATTATCAATTTCACCTATTAGTGCCTTTAGACCCAGAAGATGGAAAGGTAAAATTGTTAATGATAAAACCAAAATTATTATAACAAATTTAAATCCATCAAAAAGACCAATAAGTGCTGTCGCGGACAATTTAGAAGTCAGAAATGCCAAATCAATCATTGTAAAAATTAATAATAAAATTAAGTTTAATCTTTTGTATGATAAAAACAGAAGCCTACAAAAAAAAATTAAAATTGAACAATTAAGAAAAGAAACTAGTTAGATCTAAATAATAAAATTACATAGATTATTGGTGTATGATTTATGACACATTATATACAAAACGTAGATATATAATCTTTTAAGTCGTAAAATTAACTCCTTACTTACAGCGAATGTTCTATTTACTTTTGATTTAGAGTATTTTAAAAAAAGAGCATGATTAAAGTAAACCCCCAAGATATTAAAAATTTTAGAGAAAAAGGTTGGTGTATTCTAAAATCTGGGTTTGATAATAAAGAATTATTAAATTATAAAAAAAACGTTGGTGAAATTGAAGTCCAAGCAAAAAAAATAAATTATAAACCAGGAAGAATATATTATGACTACATTCAAAGCTTTAATCTTGCTGCAGTCGAGGCTCCATTAAATAAAATAGTTTGTAATAATGAAGTTTTAAATTTTTTTAAAAAATTAGAAATAGGTAATGCTGTGAATAAAATTATGGGTTGGGAAAATGCTATCTGTACGTTAATAAGACTTTTTTGTATGGGTAATTACAATTATTCAGGTCATTGGCATCAAGATTATGATGACAAAGTTATGAAGTATCAAGGAGCTGCGATTCAAGCCTCAATAATTTTAAAAGATGAAAAAGGATTTCATATTTTAAAAAAGGAAAAACGAAATGAATTTTATAGCAATGAATTCGATAAAAAATTAAAAATTCATGGTAGTATGAATGTTCTACCAACTTTAATAGATAAAAAATTTTATGATATTGTGAGTGTTAAATCTGGTGAAATTTTTCTATTTGATCCTTTTTTATATCACAAAGGAAGTTGTAATCGCAAAAGATTACAATTTCATATGAGGTTTTTTAATTTAAATGATGAAAAAAAATATAATTTTTTTAAGTTAAGTGGTTTTGATTTTTATTTTGATAAAGATAAAACTTATAACTTTTTAAGATCAGAAGATGAAATTATAAAAACAATTAAAAATATAGTTAAAAGAGCTCCAATTTATCGTAGATTAAAAAATAGTATTAATTATTTTTTCCCATTATTTAATTTTATATATTATTTAAAACAACGTAAATTAGATAAAAAATTTAAATATGAAATTTTCGCAAATACTGCTTATCAAAAAAAAATTGATAATACTGTAAATTGAAAACAAATTTATAAAATAATGGAGCAATCTAATCATGCTAAAAGTTTAAGCAAATTAACCTTTGGTGGTTTGGGAAAACTAAACAGTGAGTCAATTGAACTTAGAAAGCTACAAATTAAAGATAATTTTAGACTTCACTCTTGTTACGATTATAATGAAGCTCTAGATGTAATTAAAATAGCTAGTGAAGAAATTAAAATTATTCCAAAATTAATAACTAAAGTTTATTTCAACTTTAACACTATTCCAATTAGATATTTAACAATTTTAGACCAAATGCATAGAATTGTAGATAGATTAAAATTTATTCCTAAAGGCTGGCATATTCAGATATGCGCAAATCCATCTTTTAAAGAATTTAATAATAAAAGCTTTGCTTTATTTAAAGAAAAAGCAAAGAAAAATTACGGTGATTTAAATTATTTTATTGAGACTGAAAGTTTATGGGAAAAAAATACATCAAGAATTATAAAATCAAATTATGTAGATGGATCATATTTTTTTATAAATGGTTTAGTTAGGGGTATTAGAAATGAATGTTTTATGCAAAAACCATTTATTACATTTGGAATGTTGGCTGGTGGTCACAGGCATAATACCAAATATAAAAATGTAATTGTAAAGCAGAATAATTATGATTCTAAAAATTTAATAGAAAAAAATATAATTTTCTTTCTAAAACTGACAAAAAATAAAAATTTTAAATACTCTATTTCATCAGTTAGTTCAAAAAAAAACTATTCAGATTTAATAAATACAATTAAAAGTATAGAAAATTCTTATAATCTTCCAAATGATAAAATACAGTTTGATGAATTAATTGATTTTTTTAAATATGAAACATGTTCAAGTTATGGACTCAAATACAATAAATTTTATAAGAAATTATTCTTTAATAAAAAAAGAGTAATTCATGAAATTTTTTCTTTATTACCATTTATAAATTTATCAAAAAAATGGTTATAAAAAATTAAAAATCTTTTGAAAATTACTCCTAATATATAAATTAAATAAACACTTAAATTCTAGCACTATGACTGTAATTAGTGATAAAATTTGATTAATTTATAAATATTTTAAAATTTAAAGTTGAATTTATTTAGTGATGGTGCCCCCGCACGGATTCGAACCGCGGACCTATTGATTACAAATCAGGAATAAAATTTTAAATAGATATTTGTTTTCAACGAAATTTGATATTTAACTTTCATCTAGTCACACTAGCGACACAGTGATAAAAGTTTATGGATGATTAAATTAAATCAAAAAGAATTAAACGAATACGCAAGTACTATTCTAAATGATTATGATAGCAATAACCCAAGCTCAATTTTTAAAACAAAAATAAAATTAAGCAATAATGATGCGTTACTTATCCAGTCAAAAATCTCAAAATTAAGAATTGATAGAGGTGAAGAAGTTATGGGCTATAAGATTGGTTGTGTTTCTAAAGATACCCAAAAAAAAATGGGTTTCACTCAGCCTGCTTTGGGAACACTTTGGAAAAGTGAATTATACAAAAGTGGGGTAGAGCTAAATAAAAAAAATTATTCTAATCCTGCTATGGAAGCTGAGTTTGGTGTTAAGTTAAATTGTGACATAGATCCAAAACTTGTTTCATTCGATTATATACTCAACTCAATCGACTCAATTTATCCTTTAATAGAAATTCATAATTTAGTTTTTAACGGAGAAGAACCTTATGGTGCAGAACTATTAGCTAATAATGCGTTACACGCTGGCGTTATTTTAGGACCAAAAAATGAATTTTCAAAAGATCAAAAAATAACAGATCTAAAACTAATTTATGATAATAAAACAATAGATACGTGGACAGATAAAAAATGGCCATTTGATATTTTGTCTGAAGTAGAATGGTTAGTTAAAGAACAAGCCAAAATAAATGTTATTTTAAAAAAAGATGATTTAATTTTAACTGGAGCGTACGGTTTTCCAGTTCCTATAAATAACAATACATTAATTAAAGTTTCTTCTTCAGAATTTGGAGATGTAGAGGCAAAATTTAAACAATGAAAAAACTTTTAGGAATTGTGGTTCTGGGTTTGTTAATATGTGAAAACGTTTTTGCTGGGGTTGAAGAAGTTATTAAAGAAATCAAAAAAAATAAAGATATAGCTCAGGGTTTTAATAAAGTTTATGAATACGAAAAAAAAAATAAATGGAGAGTTACAAATAAAGAAATACTTAAAAGTGATAAATCACTCAGGGAACATGTCGTTAAAATTGTTGATAAATCTGATAATTATCCAGTTAGGGTTGGAAAACAGTCTTTAAGATTTGAAGTTAGAGATGGAGATGGATGGGGGTGGGATTCGAGAAATGACAGAGAAAGAGTTGAGCTACTAATTTGTTGTGTTAATAAAAAAACCACTTGGACTGCTTGGTCATTATATTTGCCTAATGATTATGAAAAAATATTTCCTGCTAAGACTATGTTAGCACAATTCCATAATGATGCTGATAATCCTCCAGCTTTTGCTTTTGAAAATCAATCTGATCGTAGAACAAATGAAGGTGGTGGATATTGGATTGAAGTAGATAAATATGTTGGTGGGAATAATGTACCAAAAAAACTATTAGATCATTCAGAAATGCTTGGCAGATGGAACGATATTTTAGTTAATGCAAAATGGACACATAAGAAAGATGGTTTTTTTAAAATTTGGATTAACGGCAAACTTGCTTTTCATCACAAAGGTATGACTCAAGAAAAGGGAGAGCTAATAGAATTTCATGTTGGTATTTACAGATCATTTATTTCTAGAACTCCAGAACCAGATAAAACTCAAATAGCTTATTATGACGAGATAAGATATGCAAAGTCTTGCAAAAAACTTAAAATCAAAGATTTAGGATATTCTTGTGAAGAAATTGAAAATCAAAATTAAAAACCGTACGACTACTTGATTAGGTCACACCTACGTCACACTGACGTCACACTAACAATTGAAATTTGATTAAAATTTAATTTTGCAAAAATAATTAGTGTTGATTTTATTGAGTGATGGTGCCCCCGCACGGATTCGAACCGCGGACCTATTGATTACAAATCAATTGCTCTACCAGCTGAGCTACAAGGGCACTTAGATTTCAAGCTTTTATACCATTAGCAATTTTTTTCAAATTTTATTTTCTTTGATAAAACAGCAATTTTTAAAATAGTTTGATTACGATCTATACCATTTTTATACCTATACCAACTGACTCCATACATTGATCTAAATTTACCAATTGATTATTGATCAAATTTAACAATCGATAGACTTAGGTATATTTGTTATACCTAAGAATCATGAAGAATCTAAAAGCTTTAAGTTTTTTTACTGGCGCTATGGGCTTGGACATAGGACTTAAAAAAGCTGGGATAGAAATTATTCTAGCTTGTGAAAGTGAAAAGTTTATTAGAGAAACAATAAAACTTAACAATCCAAAACTTAAAGTTCTCAAAGATATAAATTTATATTCAGCTAAAGATATACGAAAAGAAGCTGGTCTGAAAACGAATGAGAAGATAGATCTTATTGTTGGTGGCCCCCCATGCCAGGCATTTAGTACTGCAGGTAAGAGATTATCAATTAATGAAAATAGAGGAGTAGTATTTATTAAATATCTTGAGCTTATTAGAGAGTTAAATCCAACTTATTTTGTAATCGAAAATGTGAGAGGACTATTATCTGTTCCTTTAAAACATGTGCCTCACAGTGATAGGAAATCAAAGCTAAAAACAGTTGAGGAGAAAGGTGGAACCCTTCAATACATATTAAATTATTTGAAAAAATGTGGATATAAAGTTTCATTTAACTTGTACAATTCTGCTAATTTTGGAACACCACAGATAAGAGAAAGGGTAGTTATTATTGGTAATAAAAAAGATAAACTTCCTTATTTGTCACCAACTCATTCTGAACATGGTGAATTTGGGTTAAAGAAATGGAATACATTCAAATCTGCAGCAAAAGGGTTGCACAATATAAAACATGATTTTGTTAAATTTCCAGAAAGTAGATTGAAATATTTTAGAAAATTAAAAGAGGGACAAAATTGGAAAAACTTACCTAAAGCACTTCAAAAAGAAGCTTTGGGAAATTCATATTATGCTGGTGGAGGTAAGACAGGTTTTTTAAGAAGATTAGGTTGGAACAAACCATCACCAACTTTAGTTACTGATCCCACAATGCCTGCTACTGATTTAGCTCACCCTGAAAAAAATAGACCGTTATCAATTCAAGAATATATGAGGATACAAGAATTTCCTGATAACTGGAAATTAAGTGGAAGTATTAGGAACCAATACAAACAAATAGGAAATGCAGTTCCAGTTAGTCTTGGTAAAGCGATAGGAAAACTTATTATTAATCATATGTTAAGAAAAAAAATAAAAGTTATTAATAATTTTAAATATTCAAGATATTTAAATACAAGTGATTTAGATTGGCAAAATAGTTTAACTAAAAAGGTTGCTTCAAATCAAAGATCTTTTAATTTTTAAGGTAAGTTAAATAATTTTTTTCAGTTAATTGATCTTTTAAATCTTTATCATTTTCATCAACAAGGTTAATAAGTTCTTCCCAATTATCTTTACTTTCTACTCTTGATAATCTTCTGTACCATTTAATAATTTTTGTTCCAACTCTCACTCTTGATGACGCAGCATTTTCAGAATTATCACTATTTTTTACTTGTAAAGCTATCCAATTAACTGAATTATCGTCTTTTATCTCTTTTTTAATAAAATCAATATCTTGAACAATGTTTCCAGAGCACCAGATCCAATCAAAATTTTTTATATATTTATAAATAAAACTTTCTAATAAGTTACCCAATTTAGTTTCTATAGACATTGCTATCTTATGATATTTAGCAAACTCATCCACTTTATCTTGAGATAAATTTTTTTGTAATTTTATATATTCCCATAGAGCATCATCTGTAATTGTTTTTGGTTCATTAATATTAATCTTGGATTGTCTTGAATTTATAAAAGATTTTTTTAATGATAATAAATGCTTTTCATCTCCATATTTATACGTTGAATTTTTTGGTGGTTTTTTAAATTGACCTATCTTTTCGTCAACGAATTCTTTTATTATTTTAAATTCTTCATCAGCAGTCATAAATAATTATAGATCTTCATTATGCCAGGTAAAGAGATCAGCTTCAAAAGGAATATTTCTAAATTTTAATAAAGCTTTATATTTTTCTAAACGATCTTCTTTTTTGGCTTCTTTAAGATAATTAAGTATTTGATCATAAGTTAGTCCTTTTAGATTATCTTTTTTTACATCAACATATTCCTCATATTCCATACCACAAATTACATAGCCTTTATTGGGGTCAATGTGTTCTGCATAACTGATAGCATCTTCAGTTTCCTTAAGTATGTCATACCAGTGAGCTATCTGATTTTTAGAATCAAAAAGATAATCACTTCTGTATTCAAACAGTTCTAATTGATGCATTTATAAGAGATTTTAAAAATAAGAATTTTATTTAACAATTATTAACCTAATTGAACATTATGTCTTAAGTATGAATTGAATTTGTTAATATAATGATTATATTAATAATGTTGGTAGTTTAGGTTAATTATTAACGTTTTGGGAAGAGTAAATACTATCGTTCTTCTTTATAGATCTTAAACGGTGTATTTTCTCTTCCCATATAAATGTTTTAACTTTTTTTAACTTTATCCAATCAACATAAATAATTGTAACAATATAAAACCGTTTGGTTTGGTATTGGATTTGAAGATCTATACTTAGGATTAATGTATCCTTATCAAACTTAAGGTTTGCGAAAGGATATATGCGAAGAAAAAAGAAACTTAAGATTATTAAAACTTACTTATTGGTTGGAACATTAAATTTAATTCGTTTTTTTATTAAACACTTAAAAAGCTTTGCTCACAAAATTTACAGCAATATTGATTGGAAATATTATAAAAAAGAGCAATTTAAAATTGATCCTAAAGCTGAGAAGTGGGCAAAACATAATTGTTGGTTTGGCTACGATGAGCTTATGACAAATGCAGCATTTAAAATACATAAGGAATTGGTAGAGTTTGAAGGTGTAGATCCCAAATCTAAAAAATATTACAATGAAATTGATAAAAGAATTTATGACAAATTCAAAAATAAATTCAAAAAGTATTACTCAATGGACAATTAATCATGATGACCAAAACTTACAAACTTACCAAAAGTAAAATTGCTAGAGGATTACAATGTAAAAAAAAACTTTGGTTTGACATTCATGAACCAGCAAAAAAAGTAAAGAAAGCTACATTTGAAAGAGGTGAGCGTTTTAATGCAGTTATAAGGAAACATTATACAAAAATTTATGGTAAGGAGTTAAATCTTACAGGTATTTGGGATGATTTAATTGTTAAAACAAAAGACGCAATAAACTCAAAAGAGATCAACGTAATTTATGAAGGCACTTTTGAATATTTAGATACACAAGTAAGAACAGATGTGCTCATTCGAAAAGAAAATGGATGGGAACTTTTAGAAGCAAAATCATCTACTAGAATTAAAGATGAACACTATCCAGATATATCCATCCAATCTTTTATTGTAAGAAAATGTTTGAGAGAGTTTGGTCAAGAATTAGTTAGTTGCAAAGTAATACATATCAACAAAGCTTTTACTTTGGATAAAAGTAAAGATTACAAAAATTTAATAAATGATGAAAATGACATTTCTGAAAATATAGTTGAGTTTGAGAAAGAAATTCCAAGTTATATTAATGAATTACTTCCATTAGCTGAAAATAATACCCCTTGCCCTTCAGTTTCAATGGGTACTCATTGCACAAAACCTTACGAATGTGATTATCAAGATAGATGTATTTCTTTGTTACCAAAGTCAAACGAAACATCTTATAAAATTTTGCCTTACATTGGTTCCGACAAGGACTTAAAATCATATATGGATGAGATAAAAAGTAATGATTTGCAAAAAGTACCAGCCAAATATTTTAAAGATAGAAAAGATTATGCTAAGAATTATCATGGTATAATTCAACAGGCTCACAAAAATAATAAAGATTGGTTTGATCCAAATTTAAAAAATGTATTTAAAAAATTTAATTTCCCTTTTTATTTTATTGACTTTGAAACAATAACACAGGGTGTACCTTTGATTGAAAATACACAGCCTTATGAGGCTTTACCTTTTCAATGGTCAGTACATAAGTGGGAGTCAATAGATAAAGAAATAGATGATGGTAAATCATTTTTAAAGTTTACTGATCAAGATATTGAAAGACAGTTTGTTGAAACTCTTTTGGAAGCTGTAGGTGACAATGGAACTATATTTGCACATAACGCAAAATGGGTAGAAATAAGAATTTTAAATTTACTAAAAAATAAAGATAGCTGTAAGGATTTAGCGAACAAAATAGATAAAATTATAGATAGAGTTGAGGATAGTTTAATCCTATCAAGAATGAATTTTTACTCTCCAAAAATGAATGGTGAATGGAAAATAAAATCAATTATAAAAGCTATTCCAGATTGTCCTGTAAGTTATGATGGACAAGATAATATTGGGGGAGGTGATGAAGCTCAATTAGCCTGGTTTATTTATACAGACACAAAAACAAATAATGACCAAAGAAAAGAACAAATAAAAAATTTATTGAATTATTGTGCAAAAGATACACTAGCGCTTTATTATCTAATAAAATTTTTAATGGATAAATCTATTGATCAATAATAATAAAATTAATTAATTAAATTTATAATATTCTCTCACATAAAAATTTAGTTTTAATCATTTTGGTATTAATATTATTTGCAAAGTCTTTAGGTGTATTTGTTTCTCTAAAATTCATCTCATAAAGAAATTTTTTATTTGATGAAATTAAAAAATACCTTGAGGGAAATTTTTTTATTTCCTTTGGTTTATTTGAAAACACAATATATTCATTGAAATCTTCTAAAACTAACATTTCTTGTCTTTTCATTGATTTTTTACCTGAAACTCTTTTTTTGTTTATAAAATTTCCACTTAAAAGAAGATAATTTCTAGGATCTTGATTTATAATAGCTGTAAAATATAGCATCTCTAAATTTGATGCACATTTAATTAAAATTTTATCCTTTATTGATGGGTCATTAAAAAATAGAGAATTTTTAAAAACTTTTCCTTGCCAATTATATTTTATGTAAGGATGTATTAATGTTGTCTCTAATAAGTTTTTTGATAATTCTGCACCGTCAATTATATCAAGTAAGCCGTCTACATTTTTTATATTTTTAATACCATGTTTTTTAACCAAATCTTCGACACTAAGATTTTCAAATTCTGAAATAGTTGTCTCTTGATATTTAATATATCTACTTTCATCTAATTGACCACTTATTCCAAATGTTTCATCAACTTTATCTCCACCTTTTAAGTCTTCTATCACTTTACTAAAATCTTTTACTTCATCATTCCCACCTTTAAAATCCTCAAGTACTTTACCAACATCCTTTGCCTCATCAGCTCCACCAGTAATTAATTTTTTTCCACCTTTAAAAAGATTTATTATTAAATCAATTTTTCCTGCATTTGCAGGTGACATGAGTAAAAAAATATAAATGAATAAAGAAATTAAATATGAAAATTTCATAAAATTTTTTAATTAGTTTATTAGTTTTTCTTAATTATTTCTTTATATTTAGTAACAAATGTCTGAAAAGTATTAATAAAATTAATAGAGACAAAATCTGAGAAAAAATACTAGATAATATATAATAGTTTTTAAAGGCTGAAGTTTTCTTAATTTCAGTCAAAATATCATTCATTTGTATTTCGATTTCTGAAATTTTTTTTAAAACTTTAATATTATCATCTGTAATTTTATACTGGATATCAAAAATATTCTTTAGAATTAAATTTCCAAAATTGGTTAAATCAATCCAATTTTTTAATGTAAAGCTGTCAAAATTATCATTTTCAGTAGCTTTCATATAGTAATCATAATCTTTTGTATTAAAAATATTAAGATTGTTATTAAAAACCATTTTCCAATTTGTATAATTATTTGAATAATGAGTACCATCTGAATACCAATTTTCAAATTCAGGGAGAATTCTTTGATAATACATAAACATATTAGATAATTCCAATTCTGCTAAACCTGACATTTTTAAACAATCTCTGAAGTATTCAATAATTTTCTTTTTGGAAAAAAAACTTAAGTCATTCCCATCAATAAAATTTTCTTTAAAATTATTATTTTTAAGATTTTGATTGTTTAATAACATATACTGCTTTAACCATATATTTCTGTGTTCTAATTTATCAGTTGATTGCATATAAATATCAGAACTATAATTCATAATTTGTGTTGATAGCGATTCTAGACTTTTCCTTTCTGTGAAGAGATTTTGGTATTTAATATCTTGGGTTCTAAGTTTATCCTCATTACGTATAACAAGTTGATCAAAAACATATGAAAGTAATGTAAATGATGCAATTAAAATGATTAAAATTACAGATCTATTATCAATTTTTCTTCTCATTAAATTTTTTTCCTATTTTTTTTAAGAATATTGATTTGACCTTGATTTACAGATGATACTTCAAACAATTGAATTATTACAAAAATTATAAATTGGAAAATAAAAGTAAGAAGAATAATGTTTTTTTCTTTATTTGATAAATCAATAATTTTTTGTTCTTTTTCTTTAATATACTCACCATCAGACCACTCTGAATTTTTTATTAATTCCATTATTTGTTCAAATACATCTATAATATTATAATATAAGGTATAATTTATGAAAAAATCTTCATTGATTTTCCCTTCTTCCAAAAGAGAATAATCTTTACTTTGTTGAATTTGTTTAATTAAATCCTCTTCATTACTAATAAATATTATTTCTTCGTAATCTTTGATATTAATTTTTTCAAACTCTTTAATAGACTCTATTGCTGCATTAATTTTTTCTTTAAACTCTTTTTTTTCTATATCTTCTAAAGAGTAAAAATCTAAAATTGTGTCATCTTTAAAAGTTTGCATTAATGACAACATACTCATATCATCTGACCCAAGTGTTTCATAATTTGAAATTTCCCACTCAAATCTAGATGTAAAGATTTCTGGAGCATAAAAATCAATTATGTTAAATGATTTATCTCCAAATTTTGTTGAAGATAATAACCATAATGAACTCAATCTATTAGCAATTTGATTGGTTCTTCTTGTTATATTTCTTAACTCTCCATCAAAAGTCATTATTGAATTTGATGAATCTAGTCTTGACTGTCTATATTCAACCAATTCATATTCTAGCTCATTAATCTCTCTTTCAATATAAAAAGAAATAATTGCAGTGCTAGCAGCAAATATAGATAAAAAAATTCCTAAATTAATTAATCTTAAAGCTTTATCTAAATTCTTTTTATTTGAAAAAAAATTAATTAATAAAGAAAATCTTAGTAATCTCATTTTAATTAAATTTGAATTTGTTCTTTTTCTTTCTTTTTTAATTCTTGTTTTTTTCTTAAATCTTTGTGTAAATAAAGTGAGAAGATAACTAAAATTACAATAATTATCATTGAATTTGGAAATAATAAGTAATTGTAGAAACCATGAAATAAATACGGTAGAGCTAATGAAAGTACTAAATAGTTTTTATTCCCAGTAAACGCATACATGCCAAAATAATAGCCCATTACCGCTCCATTAAAGCCATGCAAAGGTATTGCTGAGTAGGATCTGCCTAAAGCTACTAAATATGAAAAAGCCTCAGCACTAAAGTTTTCTTCTTTTGCAATTGCAACGGCCCACTCATAAACATATGTATAATTTTCATAAGTAGCAAAACCAAGTGATACTGTAACACCATAAACTAGCCCATCCATTGGTTCATTAAATTCATGTCTTTTTAATACAATAAAATACAAGATTGAAAATTTTAATAATTCTTCAGCCCATGCTGGCCCTAAAAAACTTACAGTTAAATCTTCAGAGTAATTCAATTTTTTGAAAAAAAAATCATCACTTAATTCATTTAATATCCCTGCTGGTAGGCATATTAAAAAACCTAAAAAAAATATTAAAATTATAGACCCTATAGGCTCCTTAAATTTATCATTAAAGATAAAATAAAATAATATTAGAATTGAGGGAACAAATGTAAGGATGACTGTAGTCATTTAAGATGCTAAAATAAAAAAAACTTAATTACAAGTCATAGTTAATTATGATCATTATATTTGGTAATAGTTTTAAAACCTATATTGAAGCTAAAGGTAAATTTAATTGTCCTAATTGTAAAAGAAAAGAAATATATGAGGTAAAAACTCAACAGGAATATTTTAAATTATTTTTCATATCTATTTGGCCAATTGATAAAAAAACACAACCAATTGTAGAATGTCTATGTTGTAAAGAGAATTTTAATACGGATATATTAAATGATAATAATTTTTATCTTGATGGAAGCTCTGTATTAAGTAATGATTAATTATGCAAATAATTGGCTACATACTTATAATCTTTGCTGTTGCAGATTTCGGTTTGTCTTATATGGGAATAAATTTAACTCCATTTTTACCTAATCAAATTGCTACCTTTTCTCCAATTATTATTGGTGGGATAGGATATTTTCTAGCTAGTACTAACTTTAGCAATTTTGGTACAAACGATGATGTTCCAGAAAGATATAAAGATAAAAAAAAAAATAAAAAGTAAGTTAATAAAATAACTAAATTTTTTTATGTTAAGAATTTTTTTATTAGTATTTTTTTGTTTTCAAACTATTTCAATAGCTAACGAAATTGATCTTGAAGACCCTTTTTATAAATTAGGTTGGAAAAACCTTCAAAACTCAAAAACATCAATCGTTACAATTCCAAACACTAATGCAACTCTAGAAGTATTAGAAAGTGAAATTTATTTAGATCAAAAAGAAAATATTAAGAACTATTTAGAGTATAATAAAGGTGTCGAAGTTAATATCGATGATATTGATCAAGTTTTTATAATTAGTGACAAAGAGAAATTTTATGAAGTTGAAATTTCATATTCTGATGCAGGGTATATATCGTCAGACAGATTTAAGAATTTTACACCAAAAGATATAATGAATACTATGAAGCAGAATAAACCTGAATCTGTTTCAGATGTAAATTGGGTATTAGAACCAGGTTTATCAGAAAAAAAAATTTCAACTTATGGATACAGAGTTGATTGGAAGGATGGTGGTATTGGATATGAGTATGAAGGAATAGTTTTAGGTAGAGAAGGTTATTTTGATATTTCTTATGCAACAAGCGGTGACGGTAACGAAACAAAAGATTATTTTGATTATTATAACTCAATTATAAAAGGAGTATCTGAGTCAATAGTTTTTGATGATGGGTTTACTTATAATGATTTTGTTCAAGATGATTATCAATCTATCTATACACTAACAAATATTATTGATGGATCATTTGGCATGGGAATAACTACTGATCGAACTATTCAAAATGTAAATTGTTTAGTCACAACAGGCGCTTTAAAAAAGGGTGGAATAGGTGAAGGTGATTTCCCTAGATTTGCAGGAAAGGTAATTAGCCTTGTTGTATTTAATTTAAAAAACGAAATTGCTGATTTTTCAGAAGATGGCGAAATGAACGTTTTAAGTGGAATGTACGGTCCTGATCAAAAACAAAAATACAATAAAAATGGGAATAGTCTTACATATACAAATATAATAGAGTTATCTGGTGATACAGAAAAAGATATAGTTAAATATGAATATAAAAATAAAATAGTTTTTGAAAATAAAAAACCAAAACTTCTATATGCTAATATTGACCAAACAGGATTATCATTTAATGAATGGAAATTAGTTTTTGGTTGTAGAGATTACGATTTTACTGAAGATGAAATTGCAAAAGCAGGTAAAATAAGTGGGAAACCAGAGCTTGAAGATATAATTAAGAAATTAAAAAAAAGAAAAACAAATTAAATTAGTAGAGGTATTTGATAACTGGTATAGAATTCTCTCTAAATTATCATTAAATTATAATTTTGTTTACATATACCAACTTAAACTTAGAAAACTATCTATACCTTTTTTATACCATAAGAAAATTTTGCTTAAGTTTTGTCGGATTTTTTAAAATACCTATTGATTACAAATCAATTGCTCTACCAGCTGAGCTACAAGGGCATAATTTAACTTTGGTGTTTTTACTTTTAATGACAAAATAAATCAATGCTTAAAATGAACAAATTTTAATTCAAACTGAGAAACCACTTTATATTTTTATGTATTAATTGAATATTCTACCGCTCTATAGTTTTAATTTTTGAATTGATTGAACTTAAATAAAAACCTACTGGAAAAAAATATATTATACTTAACCAATTATTAAACAAATCACCCGTTGGAACAAAAGGCCAAATTGAAATCAAAATTGCTGATAAAAGACATAGTTGAAAATCAGAATAAATAAATTTTTTTTTAAGAAATTTTAACATGAAATGTCTAATTATATTATAAAAAATTAATACAAATATTGTAAGGCCAAATATAAATCCAATTAATCCAGTTTCAGCTAAAAGTTGAACATAGGAGTTATGTGGATGCGTACTACAGCCTTCCCATAAATAATATTTTTCTTCACCACAAATAAATCTGAACATTCTTGGACCAATCCCACTTACAACATTATCTTTAAACATTCTGATTGATGAAATGTAGTGATTTTGATGTTCGATTGAAAAAATAAATTTTTTCGAAGTTTTTTTTTCGTTTTGAATAGTTTCTTTGGTATTAGTTTTTTCTTCTTGCTCAAAACCTAACTGTTTTACTGTTTTGTCAACAATTCTTTTAGATGAGTCCGGGTAAATGTTTACCAAAGCAAAAATAATAAAAATTGAAACTATGAAAGCTGAAATTCTAAATAATTTAAAATTTCTCATTGTAAGTATAAGCATTAAAGTTGATGCATTTACATAAAAGAAAGCTACTCTTTCACCCGAAAGAAATATTAATGTTTCAACACCAACAAAAATAATAAAAAATATTATGTAATGGTAAATTTTTTTACTAAAATTTATATAAACAAGTAGACCAAAAAATAAAGGAAGCATTCTTGATAAATAGCTACCTAAAATTAATTCATCTCCAAAAAGACTGCTTAATCTTGTGCCATACATAGGCCAGCCAAATATATTTTTTTTTAAAAAAAATTGAATATATCCATCAACAATCAAAACTATAAAAGCTATTGAAAAAGTTATAATTAATCGATTACAAAGCTCTTCTTTTTTAAGAGAGAATATGTACCATACCGCTAATGCAAAAATCCAAAATCTAAAATAAAATAATGTTTTTTTAAATGATAC
>QCMQ01000003.1 GCA_003213615.1 Pelagibacteraceae bacterium AG-422-D23
AAAGAAACTATCAATCTTAAAAAAATTATATCGATTGTACTTATAGTTATTGGGGTAATTGGGATTAAGCTATTTTAAATATAGTTGAATAATTTAAGAATAATTATTGTATTCAAAAGCAACAGCATTATAGGGACAACAGTTCTTATTAGTTCCATTATATGATTAACTCTATCTAGTTTTCTCTCCAATTTTCTAATTGGACTCATGTTGTTCCATTCTTTTTCTGTGAAGCCGTGCCTTTTTTGATTTTTTTTCATAATAAAAAAAATACTTTTAATGATTTTATGGAAAAATTCAAATTTTTTGATTATTTACTAATGGTATAATCATACTACTATATAAAAAATGGAACTTTTACTCATAATTTTAATAATTATCGTTGCGTTTTTAACTTATTTATTACTAAAAAAAGAAAGAGTATTAGGAATTAATGTTGAAGATAAAAAAGAACAAGTACAAACCAAAGTTATTGAAAACAAAAATTATAGAAACAATATTTATAATTTATTAAATTATTTTCCTGAAGCCGTAATAGTAATCGACAAAGCCAAAAAAATTATATTTAGTAACAATTCTGCAACAGATTGGTTTCAAATAAAATTAAACGAAAACATTAGTGCGTTTTTAAGAAACCCTGATTTATTAAATTCAATAGATAAAGCTTTTGAGGGAAACAATATAACAGGACTTGAAATTGAAATTAGAAATCAAGCAATTTTAAGATTAAATGTTACAGTTTATTTAGATAAAAATGAATTATTCTTTGATGAAACAACATGTATTTTATTTATTAGAGACTTAACTGAGTTTCATAAATTTCAACAACTGAAATCAGATTTTGTTGCAAATGTATCTCATGAATTAAGAACTCCTCTTCAATCAATTAAAATGGGACTAGAGACATTTGAAAATATTTCAGATTTAAAAAAGAATTCAGAGGTAAATAATTTGTTACCTGTAATGACTTCTCAATCTGAAAGAATGGAAAATTTAATTAGAGATTTATTATCATTGTCAAAAATTGAATTACAAGAACATATACGTCCAACCCATGAAATTGATCTGATTGAATTAATTGATTATGTCTTAAAAACATATGAAAAAATAATTAGTAAAAATAATATTAAGTTAAAATTTAATAGAACTGACAATTTTAAAATAGTTGGTGATAGAGATAAATTAATAGAAATTTTTACTAATCTTATCGATAATTCAATCAAATACAGTGATAAAAATAAAGAAATTATAATCACTGCTAAGAAAGATGGTGGTTTAAACGTTGTATCAGTAACAGATCAAGGAATAGGTATTCCAAAAGAATCGATACACAGAATCACTGAGAGATTTTTTACTGTTGATCCAAGTAAAAGCCGAAGTGTTGGAGGTACCGGTCTAGGTTTAGCCATTGTAAAACATTTGGTGTCACAACATAGAGCAGAGATGGATATTAATAGTGTAGAAAATGAAGGAACCACAATCGATATCAAATTTAATCCACTATGATTCAACTAAAAAGTTAGTCGTTGTAACAAAAGTTTAACCTTCCTTTAATAAAATATTTAAGAATCAATTTTATTTAGATCGAATTATGAATCTAAAAAGGAGAATTATGAATAAAATAATAAGCATAATATTTGGATTTCTTTTAGTATTAAGTTTTACAACAAATAGTTACTCAAGAGACCAAATCAAAATCGTAGGGTCGTCAACCGTTTACCCTTATGCAACAGTGGTTGCTGAAAAATTTGGAAAAAGTGGAAAATTTAAAACTCCAGTTATTGAAAGTACAGGTACTGGTGGTGGAATGAAATTATTCTGCGCTGGAGTTGGTGTAAATCATCCAGATGTAACAAATGCTTCAAGAGCAATTAAGCCAAAAGAAAAAGCATTATGTGAAAAAAATGGAGTTTCTGAAATTATTGAAATAGTAGTAGGTAACGATGGAATTTCATTTGCACATGCAGTGAGTGCTCCAGATGCAGATTTTACAAAAGAGCAATTATGGAGAGCTTTAGCTGCTAAAGTTGATGTTGATGGCAAACTTGTTGAAAATCCATACAAAAAATGGAGTGATATAGATGCAAGTCTTCCAAACAAAAAAATTGAAATTTTAATAGCGCCCCCAACATCAGGAACTAGAGATGCGTGGAATTCTTTAGTTATGGGTAAAGGATGCACTAAAACTGCAAAATCACTTTATGAGGCTGCAGGTAAAAAAGCAAAAAAAGAATGTGCTAAAATGAGAGAAGATGGTTATGCAGTTGAAGCTGGTGAAAATGACACTTTAATTGTTCAAAAACTAACTTCAAACCCAGATGCTTATGGTTTCTTCGGTTATAGTTATCTAGTTGCTAATAAAGATAAGGTTAAAGCTGCTTCAGTTGAAGGTGTGCAACCATCTTTAGAAGGTATTCAAGATTATTCTTATCCAATTGCTAGACCATTATTCTTTTACGTTAAAAAAGCTCATATTGGTGTAATTCCAGGTATTGAGGAATATTTAAAAGAATTTACCTCTAAAAAATCTATGGGTAACAGAGGTTATTTAGCAAAAATTGGATTAGTTCCATTAGCTTCTGATAAGTACAAGGTTACTAGAACTGCAGCTTTGGATCTAAATACAATTAAGATTAAATAAATTAAAACTTATCCACAAAAAAAGGCCAGTATTTACTGGCCTTTTTTTTTATTTCAATCAAGGCTTTAATTTGTAACAAAATTGTAACATTTAAAAGATATCAATCTGTGCGAATGAATTTCGTATTAATCTTTTTAATAACAATATTTTCATTATCATTATTTTTCTACGGTAGATCAAAGACTAAAAGTATTTCAATTGAAAAAAATATAAAATTAAATGCTCTTCCAAAATTTTATGGGTATTATTTAGTTCTATGGTGTTCGATACCTTCATTGGTATTTCTTTTAATTTGGACACTATTTGAACCAGTAATTATTAAATCAATTATTATTGAAACTGCTGCTAATCAAGGAGCTATTTTTAATGATAAAAATGAAGCTAACTTAATTTATGAAAAAATTAAAGCTATATATGCTGGAACTTATTTTGGAGATATAGACACTATTTTAAAAGAAAGCGCGCTTTCCTACGCAAAATTTATAAATCTTTTTACTAATTCTAAAATAGTATTAATTTTTGCTATTGTTATTGCATCAGTAATTTATTCGTTAAAAAAAATAAAAAATAACAATAAAGCAAGAGACGATGTTGAAGTTATTTTAAAAGGATTATTATTTGCATCATCATTAATTGCAATTTTAACAACTTTAGGAATAATATTTTCTCTTTTATTTGAAAGTATAAAGTTCTTTTCAGTAATAAATATATTTGACTATTTATTCGGCACCAATTGGAGTCCTCAAAGAGCATTCGTAAGAGATGCATCTGCAATTACAGCAGAGGAGTATGATGAATTAAAAGATGCATTTGGCTTTATTCCATTAATAGCCGGCACTTCCTTTATTGCTTTTATCGCAATGCTAGTTGCTGTCCCAATTGGACTGTTTTCTGGAATTTATATGGCCGAATATGCATCAGTAAAAATTAGAAGAATTTCAAAACCAATTATTGAAATCTTAGCTGGTATACCAACAGTAGTTTATGGATTTTTTGCAGCTTTAACAGTTGGACCCTTCTTTAGACAAATTGGAGAAAATTTAGGATTAACTGTTTCATCAGAGAGTGCTTTAGCTGCTGGATTAATTATGGGTATAATGATTATTCCATATGTCTCTTCATTATCAGATGATGTAATAAACTCTGTTCCTCAATCATTAAGAGATGGATCATATGCGGTAGGAGCCACTAAATCAGAAACGATAAAAAAAGTAGTTATACCTGCAGCATTACCTGGAATTATTGGTTCTGTTTTGTTAGCAGTCTCGAGAGCTATAGGAGAAACCATGATAGTTGTGATGGCAGCTGGTCTTGCAGCAAATCTAACAATTAATCCTTTAGAGTCCACAACAACTATAACCACACAAATAGTAATGATCTTAGTTGGTGACCAAGAGTTTGATAGTCCAAAAACTCAATCTGCTTTTGCTTTAGGTTTAACATTATTTATAGCCACACTTGTTCTTAATTATATAGCTCAAAGAGCAGTTAAAAAATATCGTGAGAAATATGACTAAAGAAGAAAGATTAAAAAAAAGACATAGTGCTGAAAAAAGATTTAGGTTTTATGGTCTAGCATCAATTTTTGTTGCTTTATTATTTGTATTAATCTTAGTGCATAATATTTTTTCAAAAGGTAGCTCAGCATTTATGAAAACAGCTATAAATGTAGAAGTTTTCTTCGATCAGGAATTATTAGAAATTAAAAATGATGCCTCTGATGATGAAATTTTAGAAGCTGATTTTTTTGATATCACTATAGAAAGTTTAATAAAAGTGTATCCAGCAAAAAATGTTGAAGAGGAAGATGCTATTATTGAACTTTTTACAACAGATGCAGAAATTGAAATTAAGAGAGCATTTTTAGAAAATAATAATTTAATAGGAAAAAAAATTAATTTAGAAATCACAGCTTCTGATGATATTGATCAATTACATAAGGGAAATTATCCAAGAGATATACCTGAAGATAGAAGAAGAATTTCTGACTTCCAATTAGTAATTTACGATAACTTAGTTGAAAATCAAAAAATTGTAAAAAATTTTAATAATTATTTTTTCAAAAATGGAGATTCTCGGGATCCTGAGCTTGCTGGTATAGGTGGTGCTCTAATCGGATCATTCTATAGTATAATTATTTGTTTATTATTAGCATTTCCAGTTGCAGTATTAGCCTCGATTTACTTAGAAGAGTTTGCACCAAAAAATAAAATTACTGATTTTATAGAAATAAATATAAATAACTTAGCTGCTGTACCTTCAATTGTTTATGGTTTATTGGCTCTTCAAATACTTCTAGCTACAATTCAATTACCAAGATCTACACCGTTAGTAGCAGGTATTACTTTGGCGCTTATGACCCTGCCCAGAATAATTATTCCTTGTAGAGCTTCTTTGAAGGCAGTACCACCATCAATAAGAGAAGGTGCTTTAGCAGTAGGTGCTTCTAAATTTCAATCTGTTTTTCATCATGTAGTTCCATTAGCATTACCTGGCACTTTGTCAGGTACTATTATTGGATTAGCACAGGCTTTAGGAGAAACGGCCCCATTAATTTTAATAGGAATGGTAGCTTTTGTTGTTGATATTCCATCAACGCCAATTGACCCTTCTTCTTCTTTACCTGTACAAGTATATTTATGGTCAGAGTCTGCTGAAAGAGGATTTGTTGAAAAAACTTCAGCAACAATAATGATGTTGTTAAGTTTTTTAATTGTAATGAATTTCTTAGCAGTATACTTAAGACAAAAGTTTGAAAAGAGATGGAATTAATGAACGAAATTAAAATAAAATCAAAAAATCTAAATGTTTATTATGGTGAAAAACAAGCTTTATTCGACGTAAATTTGGATTTAAACGAAAAAGAAGTCACAGCTTTAATTGGTCCATCTGGATGTGGGAAATCTACTTTCATCAGATGTATTAACCGCATGAACGATGTAATCGATATTTGCAAAGTGTCTGGAAACATTGAAATAGACGGTGTTGAAATCAATGACAAAAATTTAGATGTAGTATCTTTAAGAGAAAGGGTAGGAATGGTTTTTCAAAAACCAAACCCATTCCCAAAAAGCATATATGATAATATTTCTTATGGTCCAAAAATTCATGGAAAAGGTGAAACTAAAAGTGAATTAGATGAAATTGTAGAAAATAGTCTTAAGAAAGCTGCATTGTGGGAAGAAGTTAAAGATAGACTTGATGAGCCAGGTACAGGTCTATCAGGTGGTCAACAGCAACGTCTTTGTATTGCAAGAGCAATTTCTGTAAATCCTGAGGTTATATTGATGGATGAACCTTGTTCAGCTTTAGACCCGATAGCAACAGCAAAAATTGAGGAATTAATAGATGAACTTAAAAAAACCTATACTATAGTAATTGTAACTCATTCAATGGCACAGGCAGTTAGAGTTTCACAGAAAACAGGGTTTTTTCATCTTGGTAAACTAATTGAAGTAGGCAAAACAGAGAAAATTTTTAAAAATCCTGACAATAAAATGACACAAGACTATATTACAGGTAGATTTGGATAAATTATGAGCAACGAGCATACAGTAAAATCTTATGAAGAAGAATTAAGATATTTAATAGACTCTGTAATAAAAATGGGAAGTTTAACCGAGTCTCAATTGGTTGACTCTATGGATGCAATTATCAAAGTAGATAAAGACTCGATTGATAAAATTATTAAGAGCGATGATGAAATTAATAAGTTTAGATCTAAGATTGATACTCAAATAATGACTTTGTTAGTAAAGCGAGCGCCAATGGCAATAGATTTAAGAGAAACAATCAGCTCATTGAAAATTTCTCAAGATTTAGAAAGGATTGGTGATTTATCTAAAAGTAACGCAAAAAAAGTTAAGCCTCTTCCATTAGATTTGCCAGAGGAACTTTTAGGAAATTTAAAAAGACTAGGAGAATTAGTAATTAAACAACTAAATGACGTACTAGATAGTTACGTTAACAAAAACTATGATAAAGCAAAAGAAGTATGGGAAAAAGACGAACAAGTAGACGATCTTACCTATATAGCCATGGAAAGTGTAATTGATTTTCTTTCAAAAGATAAAAAAAATTTAGATTTTTCTACTCATTTAATTTTTGCTACAAAAAATCTTGAAAGAGCAGGTGATCATATAACAAATATTGCTGAGTCAATATGTTTTTTAATTAAAGGCGAGTATCTAAAAGGAAGTAGACCTAAAGGAAAAGTTATTGAAAAATAAAAATGAATGGTAAAATATTTATTATTGAGGACGAACCTTCAATAATTCAATTAGTTCAACATAATCTTGAAAAAAACGGTTTTATAGTTTCATCATCAGTAAATGGAAATGATGGTTTAAAAGAATTGAAAAAGTTTCAACCAGATTTGCTTTTATTAGATTGGATGCTGCCTGATCTTTCAGGAGTTGAAATTTGCAAAAATATTAGAAAAGACACTAATTACAATAATTTACCTGTAATTATGTTAACGGCTAAAGGTGAAGAAGAGGATAAAATAAAAGGTTTAGATAGCGGCGTAGATGATTATTTAACTAAACCTTTTAGTTTCAATGAACTTATGGCAAGAATTAAAGCTGTTTTAAGAAGATCTAATCCAAATACTGTATCTGATAATTTAAAGTTTGATGACTTAATGTTAGATAGAATTGAAAAAAGAGTTTTTAGAGACGATCAAGAAATTAAACTTGGGCCAACTGAGTTTAGGTTATTAGAGTTTTTTTTAACAAATCCTAAAAGAGTTTATTCTCGAGATCAAATACTAGAGAGTGTTTGGCCAAATAATGTAAATGTTGAGAGCAGAACTATAGATGTTCACATTAGAAGATTGAGACAATCAGTTAACTTAAAAAATAAAAAAGAATTAATTAGAACAGTTAGATCTTCTGGTTATTCACTTATTTAAGAAAATCTTTTTCACAAAATACACAGCAATCAACATACCAATTAATTCAGCTACTATATAAAAAGGAGTGTTTAAATAACTTATACCAGTAAACGATTCTGTGAATGTTCTTGCTATTGCTACAGCAGGATTTGCAAAAGATGTTGATGAAGTAAACCAATAACCAGCTGTAATATATAACCCAACAGATGCAGCTACAGTAATTTTACCTGACTTCATAGATCCAAAAATTATGATTATTAGTCCTAATGTTGCAATAATTTCTGATACAAAAATATAGATTCCATCTCTTGATTTTGTTGATAATTCAAAAATCTGATGTTCAAAAAAGAAATTTGCTAAAGCTACACCTAGTAAACATCCAAGGATCTGAGCACAAATATAAAAGGGTAGAAGGTGTTTTTTTAACTTTCCAGTAATTGTCATAGCAATACTTACAAATGGATTGAAATGAGCCCCAGACACATCAGCAAATACTGTTATTAAAACAAACAATCCAGCTCCAGTTGCTATAGTATTTGCAATTAGCATTACTGCTGCATCATTGGTAAGATTTTCTGCCATTAAACCTGACCCAACTATGATCATTACTAGAAAGCAACTTCCAATAAATTCTGAAAGAAAATATTTATTTTTATTTTTCATTTAGCCAATCTTTAATTTTATTGCTTATAATATTGAAAGTGTTTCTAATGATTATTTGCTTTTCTTCGTCATTAGCATTTTGAAGTTTAGTTACTGGATCGTCTATATCCCAGTGTATAATTTGATTTTTATCAGGCCAAATAGGACATACCTCATTATTTGCGTTATTGCATACCGTTATTACATGATCCATCTTTATTTCATTATTGATAAACTCTTCAAAGTTTTTAGAACTATAATTAGTTAGATCATAATTTTTATTTTTCTCTAAATAACTTCTAACATCAATATTGATTTTTCCTGATGGATTACTACCAGCGCTAAAAGCTTTAAATTTATTTGAGTATTCGTTATTAATAATACTCTCAGCTATAATGCTTCTTGCTGAATTTCCTGTGCATACAAATAAAATATTTTTCATTAAAAAATAATTTTATAAATACCGATTACAAATAATGGAATTTGTAATCCAAAGTTAGTTAAAATGGCCTTATCCTTTAATAAGAAACCTGAAATTGTCCATCCGACAACACCAAGCCCATGAAAATAAATATTCAGCGGGTAAATATTAAGATTTGTAAGTAAAATACCAGTTAACACTAAGAGTGTACTGATCCACTTTAGATATTTTTTTAAAAATGACATTCAAAATTTATATGAATGTTTTGTTAAGGATTTATTACAATAAACTTTAATATGATTTAATTTTTTTGAAGTTCATAGATAGAAACGTAGTGTTTCTTCTTAGGCAGTGGGATTATGGTTGGAACTTTAGTCAATCTTGGTTTTATTGATTTATTTCCTACAATGATATTTTTGTCATAATTTTCCAAATCAACCTCAGGATGAGGGTTTCCATCATTAATTAGAGGCCATGCATCACAAGCTCTATAACCAAATAAAATTAAGGGTCTTGAGTTATTCATTTGATTGTGCCCAGACCCATGAACTGATCTACAATGAAAAAATACTACTGTTCCAGCCGTTCCAGTTATGGAAACACTATCCTTAGTTCCTATTTTATTTTTCTTAGTGTCTATTTTTCCAACAAAATAATTTTCTTTGCTGTGGTGGCTGTACAATTTCTTTTTGTGTGAATTCTTTATTATTTTAAGTGGCCCATTTTTTTCGTAGCAATCATCTAAATATATGCCAACTGTAATTAAATCATCGTTTGTATGCGGGTAAAAAGCCCAATCTTGATGCCATCCAATTTCACTTCCTTTTTTTTTATTTGGTAGTTTAAAATTTAATTTACCTAGATGAAATCTAACTGTTCCACCTAACAATTTTTTAGCTATGGATATAATCCTTTTATCTCTAGATAATTCATAGAAAACTTTATGTCTGTTCTGAGGATTATTTAGTCTTAAAATTTCTTTATTTTTTGAAGAACCTGAATTGTATACAAAATGGTAATTATTATAGGATTGAGTTCCATTTGCACCATTCTCTTTTTTTCTCTTTTTTTCTTTTGAAATTACTTCATTAACAATTTTATTTATTTTATTTATCTTTGCCTGAGAAATTAAATTTTCTTTAACAAGAAAGCCTTTTTTTTTAAATAAATTTAAATCATTCATAAAGTCAGATTATGAAAATAAATCTTCTTTAAAATAAATACAATGTTTTTTGTGAGATAAAATTCAGTAATAACTATTTGTTAATCCGAGAATTTAAAAAAATTCCCGGATTAAACCTAATTTTTAATTAACAACCTTTGAAAGATGCAGACATGTTTCTTATTAAATCAAAGTATAATGATTTTCCTGGATTTAAAGTAGCTCCTAAAGGATCCACTACTCCAGTTTTTATATTCATATCTTTTGCGACAGCTTTAATAATATCAGGATTAAATTGAGGTTCTGAAAATACACAAGCTACATTATCATGCTCGATTACTTCTCTGATTTCAGCTAATTGTTCTGCACCAGGCATTACATCTGTATTTACTGTAAAAGCACCCAATATATTTACATTAAATCTTTTTTCAAAATATTGATAAGCATCATGAAAAACAATCGAAGCTACACTCTCATTTAATTCAGATGTTACATCACTTGTTAGTTTATCAATATCTTTATATGCCTTACTTAAATTAGATCTGTAGACTGACTCATTTTTTGGGTCATTCTCAATTAGATGTTTAGACATTTCGAATAGAATTACTTTTGCATTAATAGGATCCAACCAGATGTGTGGATCAAATTCACCATGGTTATGACCTTCGTGCCCATCATGATCATCGTGATCATCATGATCATCCTTTTTAGCATGAGAGTCGTGGTCGTGATCATCATGATCGTCTTTTTTACCATGATCATCATGTCCATGATCGTCGTGGTCATCTTTCTTTGCATGTGAATCGTGGTCGTGATCATCATGATCGTCTTTTTTACCATGATCATCATGTCCGTGATCATCGTGATCATCAAAAATATTTCTTTCTCTAAATTTTAAAACTTGAAGACCTTTAACTTGCATTAATTCAATTTTTTCAGCTTTCTTAGCAATCGATCCTAATGGTTTTTCTAGGAAATTTTCCAAATCCTCACCAACCCAAAAAATTATATCTGCATTTTGTAGCATCTTTGCATGAGACGGTTTCATTGCAAAACCGTGTGGGGAAGCATATCCATCTACAATTAAATCAGGTTTAGCCACTCCATTCATAAGGTAACTAGCTAATGAATGTATTGGTTTAATTGAGGCAACTACTTTAATATCAGCATTAGCTGGTAGAAAAAAAGTAAATAACGATAAAATTGATATGATTATTGGAAGTTTTTTTAAATTTTTCATAAATACACTATTAATTGGTTGTTATAATATAACACTATGTAATAATATAACATTTACAAGTCAAGGGTTAAATGAATTCTAATAATGATATTTTAGTTAAATTAAATAATGCTGGTTTTCGCCAAAGCGAAAAATGGTTAGTGGAAGGTGTTTCTCTTACGGTTGAAAAGGGTAAAATTGTAACCCTCATTGGCCCAAATGGTTCTGGTAAAAGTACTACTGCTAAAATTGCTTTAGGAATTTATAAAAATATTGAGGGCAGTGTTGAAAAATATACAACTAAAGTTGGTTATGTTCCCCAAAAAATTTCAATTGATTGGACTTTACCTATTAGAGTTTATGATTTTATGCTTTTAACAGAAACTATAGAAGATAGTGCTATTGATGAAGCATTATCACTAACAGGTGTAATTCATCTTAAAAATAAAAATTTAGGTAGTTTATCTGGTGGTGAATTTCAAAGAGTTTTAATTGCAAGAGCAATTTCTAAAAAACCAGAATTATTAGTGTTAGATGAACCAGTACAGGGAGTTGATTATACAGGTGAAATTGCTTTGTATGAATTAATTAAAAAAATATCTGATACTTTAAATTGTGGAATATTATTAATATCTCATGATCTGCATATGGTGATGTCAGCTACGGATTATGTAATATGTTTAAATGGCCATGTTTGTTGTTCAGGTTCACCATCGTATGTAGCGAAAAATAATGAATACAAAGCTTTATTTGGTGAAAAAGCTTCTCAAATTTTAACAACATACGAGCATAAACATGATCATGTTCATTCTGATGAAGGGGAAATAAAGAAAAATTAAATGTTTGATGATTTTTTTATAAGAGCACTATTTGCAGGTATTGGAATCGCTTTTGTAACTGGACCACTTGGATGTTTTGTTGTGTGGAGAAGATTGTCTTATTTTGGGGATACTCTTGCACACTCCGCTCTTCTTGGAGTTACGATGGCTTATACATTTGATTTAAACATTGCTATTTCAGTATTTTTAATTTCATCAGTCATTGCATTAATATTAATTCAGCTTCAGAAAAAAACTAATCTTCCTGGTGATGCATTGTTAGGTCTTTTAGCACATTCATCATTAGCTGTTGGATTAGTAGTTATTGGTTTTCTAACATTTATAAGATTCGATATTATGGGTTTATTATTTGGTGATATATTAGCGGTAAATACTGATGATTTGTTTGTGATTTGGACAGGTGGAGCTTTAATTTTAATAGTACTTAGGTTAATTTGGAAACCTTTACTTGCATCAACTGTAAATTATGAATTAGCAGAGGCAGAAGGTTTAAACCCCGATAGAGCAAAAGCTATATTTACAATATTAATGGCAGCTGTTATTGCTATTTCAATTAAAATGGTTGGATTATTATTGATTACAGGAATGTTAATTATCCCTGCAGCAATGGCGAGAAATATCTCTGATAGCCCTCAGAAAATGGTTCTATTCTCTATAATTGGAGGGTTATTATCAGTTATCTTAGGACTATATTCTTCATTAGAATTTAATACATCTTCAGGACCTTCAATTATAGCAGCAGCATTGATATTATTCATATTATCTTTGTTTAAAATTAAACAATCGATTAAATTAAAAAACTAATAGGAAATTTAAAAATGGAAAAACAACACAATCTTTCAAAAAACCAAAAAATTATTTTTGATTTGATTGATAAATCTCCTGAACCTTTAAAAGCATATTCAATTCTTTTTAATGTGCAAAAAAAAGGAATCAAAGCTCCATTACAAGTTTACAGAGCATTGGATAAGTTAGTTGAAATTGGAAAAATTCATAAAATTGAAAGCAGAAATGCTTTTATTGCTTGTCAAAATTCTAGTTGTCAAATTTCAAAAGCAACAGCCTTTTCAATTTGTGAAAGTTGCGAAAATGTATCTGAAATAAGTAATTCAAAACTTTCAAAATATTTGTCTAACTTTGCTGACGAGTCAGGAATGAAATATAACAAATATAATTTAGAATTTTTTGGTTTATGTAAAAAATGTAAATCAAAATAATGAGTACTGTATCTTTAACTTTAGACGAAATATTTGAACTAGCCAAAAAAACACTTTTGGCAAATGGTTGTGATGATGAAACAGCATCAATTTTATCAGACCTAATTAGAAACGCTGAAAGAGATGGTTCGGTATCACATGGTTTATTTAGATTACCAGCATACGTGACTGGTCTTAAAGGTGGAAAGATAAATGGAAAAGGGAAACCTGAAGTAAAAAAAATATCTCCATCTGTAATTAAAGTTGAAGGAAATAATTGTTTAGCACCTGTTGTATTAAATAAAGGATTGCCTGAATTAGCAAAAGCTGCAAAAGTAAATGGTGTTGCAGTCTTAGCAATAAATAATTCACATCATATGGCTGCTATGTGGCCCGAAACAGAGAAGTTAGCAGAGGAAGGTCTTGTTGCATTTGCTTGCACATCTTATAAGCCAGCTGTAGCACCTGCTGGCGCAATAAAGCCACTATTTGGAACAAACCCAATATCTTTTGCTTGGCCACGTCCAGGCAAAACACCAGTTGTTTATGATATGGCAACTGCTTCAATGGCAATGGGTGAAGTTCAAGTTGCTAAAAGAGAGGGGCACAAAGTTCCACTTGGAACTGGTTTAACTAAAGATGGTAAAGAAACAACAGATCCAGCAGAAATTGCTGACGGCGGTGTTTTGTTACCTTTTGGTGGTTACAAAGGATCTGCAATTGCAATGATGGTAGAATTAATGGCAGGAGCATTAGTGGGAGATAATTTTAGTTTCGAAACAGCTGCTAAAGATAATAATGATGGAGGCCCTCCTAGTGGTGGTGAATTTATACTAGCAATTAACCCAGATAAAACATCAGGAACTAATTGGCAAAAACATGCTGAAGAATTTTTTGAAAAAATGAAATCAATGGGTGAAGTAAGATTACCTGGAGAAAGACGTCACAAGAATAGAATGGACACTGGTCCAAGAAATATTAACGAAGAATTGGTTAATAAAATTAAATCTTTAAGCTAAATTAATCTCAATAGGTGTGTGATCAGAGGGTTTTTCTCTTCCACGTGGATCTTTATTTATATTAATGTCCTTAATTTGATCAATTATAGAATTTGAAACTAAAAAATGATCAATCCTCATACCATTATTTTTTTGCCATGCACCTCTCATATAATCCCAAAATGTATATCCCTCTTTATCTTCATAAAAATGTCTGTAGACATCATTAAAACCAAGATTAATCATTTCTCTAAATTTTTTTCTTATTTCTAGTCTATATAAAGCATCGTCCTCAAAACTTTTAACATTATAAACATCTTCAGCTGAAGGGATAATATTGAAATCACCAGCTAAAATAATATTTGAATTTTTTTTAGATAAAGTTTTTAATTGCTTTATTAATTGATCTAGCCAATCTTTTTTATAATCATATTTCTCTGTATCTACAGGATTACCGTTTGGGGTGTAAATATTAATTAATTGTATATTTTTTTTCTTATGTTCAAATTCAGCTGAAATTATTCTTGATTGTTTTAATTTATCTTTAATTAAATCAGTTTTGACATTTTTTAATTTATTTTTTGAGATGATCGCTACTCCATTGTAACTTTTTTGACCAAATACATGACTTTCATAGTCCATTGACGAAAAATCATCATATGGAAAATTAACATCTTCAGTTTTGATTTCCTGCATCATTAATATATCAGGCTTGTATTTTAATAAATAGCTTTTGATGTTTTCAATTCTTGCTCTTACCGAGTTTACATTCCAAGATGAAATGAGCATTAAAGTGAGAAAGAAACTCCACAACCACATGAAGATTTGGTTTGTGGATTAGATATTTTGAATTGTTCACCTATAAGTTCAGAAACATAATCAACTTCAGATCCTTTAAGCAAATCAGCTGAAGTTTTATCAATTAAAATATTTTGATAATTTAAATCATCATCTTGTTTTGATTTATCAAATGTAAATTCATATTGAAAACCAGAACAACCTCCACCTTTGATAGCGATTCTAAAGAATGATCCTTTATCTTTTTTTGATAACAAATTATCTATTTGTTTTAACGCTTTATCTGTAAATTTAATTTCTTTAATCATGTCTGAACACTGATATTACTAATATAATACTTAATTATTTAAATTAAAGGATGAAAAAAGACACTTTGTTAGGCGTATTTAAAAGTAAAGGTAGACTTAATAAAGAGGCTAATTCAAAATATAGATCTCCTTTTCAACGTGACAGAGATCGGATAATTCACAGCGCATCATTTAGAAGACTAAAGCATAAAACCCAAGTTTTTGTTAACACAGAAGGGGATCATTTTAGGACAAGGATCACTCATTCAATTGAAGTTGCTCAAATAGCAAGATCAATTGCAAAATACCTTAAATTAAATGAAGATTTAGCAGAAACTTTAAGTCTTGCTCATGATTTAGGTCACACTCCGTTTGGTCATGCAGGAGAGGATGCTTTAGATGAATGTATGCAAAATTATGGTGGTTTTGATCATAATCTTCAGACATTAAGAATCGTAATGTTTTTAGAAAATAAATATTTCAAATTTGATGGACTAAATTTAACCCTTGAAACTTTAGAAGGACTTTTAAAACATAACGGACCAGTAGACGATCTAAGCATGATCAACAAACTAATTGGATCAAAAGTTTTCAAAAATAAGATTAATTTTAATACTTATCCATCATTAGAAGCTCAAATATCAGCTATATCAGATGATATTGCTTATAATAATCATGATATTCAGGATGGAATTAAAGCAAACCTATTTAAACTTGAGGAATTAGTTGAATTAGATTTTTTCAAAAATATTTATCAAAAATATAAAAACAAAATTAATAAAAAAAATTATAAAATAGCTATTTATCAAATTATCAGAGATTCAATAGATATTATGATAAGAGATTTACTAAGTAATACAGAAAAAAATATTAAAAAATTTAAAATTAAGTCATTAAAAGATGTGTCAAAATCAAATCAATTAATAGTTTCTTTTTCAGATAAAATAGAAAATTCAGAACAAGAAATCAGATCATTTTTAAGACATAGAATGTATGACAATAAATCAGTGCTTAATAAGAATCAAAGAGGTAAAAGGATAATTAAGAAATTATTTAAAATAATTAAATCAAATCCTAGAAAATTTCTTACTAAAGAGCAATTGACTAAAGACAAATATAGAGCTATTTCAGATTTTATATCTGGTATGACCGATAGATATGCAATTAACCTTTATAACGATAATAAATGAACATTTTTGAATTATATCTAGATAAAATTAAATCTATTATTATTGAGCTTAGTAAAAAAAATCAAATCATCATTCCAGAAAGTTTCAATGGTATTAATGCGGAAATACCACCTCCAAAATTTGATTGTGATATTTCAACTAATGTTGCAATGGTTTTATCTAAACTAAATAAAACCTCAGCAATAGAATTGGCAGAAAAACTTGCACCTGAAATAAAAAATAGCGATGATCAAATAGACAATATATCCGTTGCTAAACCTGGTTTCATAAACATTAAATTTAAGCCATCTTTTTGGTCAAACTTTATTAAAGAAATTATTGATAACGCTGAAAAGTTTGGAATTAATGAGAAAGAGAAAAAAAATAATTACTTAGTTGAATTCGTATCAGCCAACCCAACAGGACCATTGCATGTTGGTCATTGTAGAGGAGCTATTTTAGGTGATGTTATATCTAATGTGTTAATATTTAATAAGCACAAGGTTACAAAAGAGTATTATGTAAATGATTATGGTAATCAAATTATAAATTTTACAAAATCTGTATATTTTAGAATTAGAGAAGTAAAGTTTAACGAAACTTTTCCTCAAGATAATCCTGATTTGTATCCAGGAGATTACTTAATCGATTTTGCGAAAAATATAGTTTCAAATAATTCAGATCTAAATTTTGATAATTATGATCAAATCACCGATAAGTTAACAGCTTTATCTATAGAACAGGCTCTGCTTTTAATTAAAAAAAACCTTAATAGCTTAGGAATTAACCATGATAATTTTGTTAGTGAAAAAAGCATTGTTTTAAACAAAGAAGTAGAAAGTGTAATAAAATTTTTAGAACAAAATAAATTTGTATATAAAGGAAAAATTAAAGCTCCAGCTGGAGAAGATGATAAAAACTGGGTAGAACGAGAACAGTTACTTTTTAAATCTACTGATTTTGGTGATGATAAAGATAGAGCATTGCAAAAATCAGATGGAGCATGGACTTATTTTGCAAGTGATGTTGCTTATCATAAAAACAAAGTAGATCGTAAATTTGATTATTTAATTAATATCTTGGGTGCAGACCATGCTGGATACATAAAAAGAATTTCATCTTCGGTTGAAGCTTTGTCGGGAAAAAAAGATAAATTGATTTGTAAAATTAGTCAGCTTGTAAAACTAATTAAAGACAACAAACCATTTAAAATGTCTAAAAGAAAGGGTGACTACATTACAGTTGATGATTTAATTGAAGAAGTTGGAAAAGATGCAACTAGATTTATCATGCTCAACAGAAGTAGTGATGTAGAACTAGATTTTGATTTTGATGCTGTAAAAGAAAAATCAAAAGATAATCCATTGTATTATGTTCAATATTGTTATGCTAGAATTTCATCTGTGTTTAGACATATTGGTAAAGATTTAAATTCAAGTATTGAATTAAATGATTTTAGTTTTGAATATTCAAACGATGAAATTAAAATTTTAAAAAAGATTTCAGAATGGCCCAAATGTATTGATGCAGCTAGTTCAAAACTAGAACCACACAGAATACCCGTTTATTTATATGATCTAGCCTCGGAATTTCATTCATATTGGAATCTTGGTAAACAAAACTCAGAAAAAAGATTTATTAATGATCAAAAAACAGTTTCGCCAGATAAATTAATTTTTTTAAAAGCAATATCTAACGTTGTAAAATCAGGAATGAGTATAGTTGGTGTGGATACACCAGATAAAATGTAATGCTAAAAGAAATTAAGTATTTAATATTTATTGTTATAATTGCTTTATTTATTTTTTTGACTGGTAGATATTATTTTTCAGATGAAAATAAGAAGAAATCATACAGATCATATAAAAATAACGATGAAAAAATTAAATTATATTCAAAAAAATTACCTGTTTTGGAAAACGACACACAAAATGTAATAGAGTACGTAAAGCAAACAAATAAAAAAAAGAAAAAAAAGTTTAATTTTTGGAAACTTTTAGAGAATGATTAAGAATAGAAGAGCCTTTATAGTTGGTTTAAAATCATCGAAATTATCAAATAAAGAAATATTTTTTTTAAAAAAATACAAACCATGGGGAATTATTTTATTTTCGAGAAATATTCAATCAATTGAACAGACTAAAAAACTAACTGATAGAATAAAAAAGATATTTAAAGATAAAAAATACCCAATATTAATTGATCAAGAAGGTGGACGAGTAAATCGATTAAGTAAAATTATATCATTTGACAATTTGACTTCTGAATATTTTGGTAATTTATTCTCAAAAGATAAAAAAAAATTTAATATTATTTATAAGTTATTTATTGATAAGACTTCGTATTTACTTAAATCAATCGGTGTTAATATAAATACTGTTCCTGTTTTAGATCTTCGAGTTAAAGGAGCTAGCAACATTATTGGAGATAGATCTTTTTCTAAAAATAAAAAAAATATTTCTAAAATTGGCGATACCTGTATCGATTATTTTCATGAAAATTCTATTGGAACTGTGATGAAACATATACCAGGACATGGATTAGCCAAGGTAGACAGTCATAAATTTACCCCTGTAGTTACCAAAAACCTAAATTATTTGAATAAAAACGATTTTTTTACATTCAAGAAAAAAAAGAGTTATTTTGCAATGACAGCGCATGTAATCTATCGAAGTATTGATAAGTTAAATACGGCTACACACTCTGAAAAAATTATAAATTTAATTAGAAATAAAATTGGTTTTAAAAATATTCTAATTTCAGATGACTTATCAATGAAAAGTCTAAAAGATGATTTAAAAAAGAATACAATCAAAACATTTAGCGCAGGTTGTAATCTTGCACTTCATTGTAATGGCAAATTGTCTGAAATGGAGGTGGTTGCCGATAATTCGCCAAAGGTTAGTAATTTTATTATAAAAAAAACATCGTTATTTTATAAAATTTTAGGCTAATATCAAAACATGACTATTTCTGATTCTGCATTATTTAATGTTGATATAAATAATTATAATGGACCCCTAGATGTACTTTTAGATTTAGCTAAAGCTCAAAAGGTAGATCTTGAAGAGATATCAATAACAAAATTAGCAGATCAGTTTCATGAATATATTACAAAAGAAAAAGATTTAAATTTAGAAATTGCATCAGAATATTTATTGATGGCAACTTGGTTAGCTTATTTAAAATCTAAATTATTACTTCCAGGAACACCAGAAGAAGAATTTAAAGTTCAAGAAGTTGCTGAAAAATTAAAATTACAGCTTAAAAAATTAGAATTAATAAGATTGCTTTCCGAACAAATGCTTAAAAGAAAAAGATTAGGAAGAGAAATTAGATCAAGAGGAATGAAAGGAAATATAAGGTCTATTTATAGTACTGAGTATAATTTAAGTTTATTTGAGCTTCTCAAGTCATATTCAACAATTATTATGACAAAGGACTTTCAAAAAATGAATATTCCAAAATTACCAGTATTCACTGCTGAGGATGGAATTAAAACAATAAGAGAATTTTTTGGTAAATTGATTGATTGGAAAAAATTAGATGATTTAATTCCTAAAAATTTTAAAAGTGGTTCAAAATCTAAACGCACTGGAAAAGCAGGAATATTTGCTGGATCGTTAGAGTTAGTTAAAGAAGGTAATTTAACTATGAAACAAGATAAGTTATTTGACGATATTTATGTGAAGGAAAATAATGATTAAAAAAGAAAAAATTTCAAAAGATAATATTGTTAAATTTCCATCTAAGTTGTCTGATTTAGAAAAAGAAATTGAAGCAGTTATTTTTGCTGCTGCTGAACCATTAGATGTTGATACAATCGAAAGCAAAATAACAAAAAAAGGTAGTGTTTTTAAATCATTAGAAAAGTTACAGCAAGAATACTCTAAACGTGGAATTAATCTTGTTTGTATAAAAGAAAAGTGGTCGTTTAGAACTTCACCTAACTTATCTAATATCATGTCACAAGAAAGGACTGTCGAAAAAAAACTTTCACGAGCTGCTGTAGAGACTTTAGCTATAATTGTTTACCACCAGCCTGTTACCCGAGCTGAGATTGAAGAAATTAGAGGAGTTGCATTTGGAACGAATACTCTTGAAATACTAATGGAACTAAACTGGGTAAAGCCAGGTGGTCGTAAAGATGTACCAGGTAGACCAATTCAATATGTTACAACTGATGAATTTTTAAGTCATTTCAATCTTCAAAAATTGTCTGATTTACCAACAATTGATGAATTAGGTGCTGCTGGATTAATTGACAGTTCAAGTATTGATAATGCAATTTTTGGAACTGGAAAATTCTACAAAGAAAAACAAGAAGAAAAAAAAGAGGATATTTATTCTAATATTGACGAGATGTTAAACAGCACTCTTGATACAGAAGAGAAAGATTAACAAAAAAGTAACTTTTAAATTAACCATAAAAAGGTTATAAGTTTTTCATGAGCATAGGAATTTGGCAAATAGCAATCGTAGTTATATTAGTAGTCTTATTATTTGGACGAGGTAAAATCTCTAGTCTGATGGGTGATGTAGCTAAGGGAATTAAAAGTTTCAAAAAAGGAATGGCGTCAGATGTTACTGACGATACAGAGCCAAAAAATATATCCGACGAAAATAAAGACTCAGAAAACAAAGATTAAATCACATGCCTACTATTGGTTGGTTTGAGATATTAATTGTTGTTGGCATTGCAATTGTTGTTCTTGGTCCTAAAGATTTTCCAATCATGTTAAAGAAAGCAGGTTCTTGGATAGGGACTGCAAAAAGATATGTGAACAATATTCAAAATGAAGTTTCAAATTTAGAAATTGATGAAGAAAAAATTGATAAAGAAATAAAAAAAGAAACAAAAAAAGATGAGCAATGAAGAAAATGAAGGTGGATTTGTTAGCCATCTAACAGAACTAAGAAAAAGATTAATACATAGTTTTATATTTTTAATAATCTTTTTTGTTATTTGTTACGTATTTGCTGAACACATATACGGTTTCTTAGTTGATCCATTTGCTCAAGCTGTAAAAGATGATGGGTCTGACAGAAGGCTTATTTTTACAGCATTACAAGAAACTTTTTTAACGTATATTAAGGTATCCTTTTTCACAGCTTTCTTCGTGACTTGTCCATTTATTCTTATGCAAATATGGAAATTTATTGCACCGGGATTATACAAACATGAAAAAGTTGCCATACTTCCATATCTTATATTAACACCCATTCTGTTCTTTTTAGGAGGTATGCTTGTTTACTATTTAATAATGCCTCTTGCTATTAAATTCTTTTTATCATTTGAAAGTACAGGGATGTCTACAAGTCTACCAATCCAATTAGAAGCTAAAGTAAATGAATACTTGTCACTTGTTATGAAGTTAATTTTTGCATTTGGAATAAGTTTCCAACTACCAATAGTCTTAAGTTTATTAGCAAGAATAGGTGTTGTTGACAGTCAATTTTTAAAAGAGAGAAGAAAGTATGTAGTAGTAATTATATTTGCTGCTGCTGCATTACTTACACCGCCAGATCCAATTACTCAAATAGGTTTAGCAATTCCATTATTAATTTTATATGAATTATCAATATTTTCAGTAAAATTTATTGAAAACAAAAATTTAGAAAAAACTGATGCATAATTTAAAAGAAATTAGAAAGGATTTTTCAAAATTTGAAAAAGAGCTTGAAAAACGTTCAGTTAAAATTGATTTTAATGATTTAAAAAAGCTTGATGAGTTAAATAGAGATTTAATTCAAAAAAAAGAAAATTTAGAAAAAGAAAAAAAAGATATTTCAAAATCTAAAGATGAAAGTTTATTTAAAAAATCTAAAGAAATATCTGCAGAATTAGAAAAGATTACTGAGCAGCAAAAAAATACCAAAACTGAATTAGATAATATTTTATCAAGCATACCAAACATACCGCATCAAGACGTTCCAAATGGAAAAGATGAAAATGATAATGTGGAAGTTTTAAAAGCTGGGAAAGTTCCTGAATTTGATTTTAAACCCAGATCTCATTATGAACTTGGTGAAAATTTAGGCATGCTTGATTTTGATCTAGCAACAAAAACAACCGGATCAAGATTTGTATTTGTTAAAAAAGAGTTAGCATTACTAGAACGAGCTTTATCTAATTTTATGCTGGATACTCATATTATCCAAAACGGCTATCAAGAAATCTCACCTCCATTGATAGCTTCTGACAATACAATGTATGGAACTGGACAATTACCAAAATTTGAAAACGATCAATTTGAGATAAAATTTGATCAAGGATCTGATAGAAAATTTTTAATTCCAACAGCTGAAGTAATATTAACTAATATTGTTAAAGATAAAATTATTGATCAAAAAGAATTACCTATGAGATTTGTTGCTTCAACTCCATGTTTTAGAAAAGAAGCAGGCAGTTATGGAAAAGACACCAAAGGAATGATTAGACAACATCAATTTTATAAAGTTGAGATGGTCAGTATCGTTGAGAAAGAAAATTGTCTTGAAGAATTAGAGCGAATGACTAATTGCGCGACAGATATTCTGGATAAGTTAGAGTTACCTTACAGAAAAATAATTTTATGCTCTGGGGATATGGGTTTCAGTGCAGAAAAAACTTATGATATTGAGGTGTGGTTACCATCAGAAAACAAATATCGAGAAATATCATCATGCTCTTCATGTTCAACATTTCAGTCACAAAGAATGAAATCAAGATATAAAAATAAAAACAAAGAAACTGTTTTTGTTGGAACATTAAATGGCAGTGGTTTAGCTGTGGGCAGAACATTAATTGCTGTGCTAGAAAACTATCAACAAAAAGATGGTTCAATTATTGTTCCTAAGGTGCTGCGACCGTATATGAATAATTTGGAATTGATTTCAGCTAAATAAAGTTGTTTTAATTACATAGATAGTATAAGTATTCACATAATTTATAAGGAGATTTATGGAAGGTTCAGGAATAGGACAGTTTATACCGTTAATTTTAATTTTTGTTATTTTTTATTTTTTCTTAATCAGGCCACAGCAAAAAAAAGTTAAAGAGCATAAAGCTATGGTTGAAAGCCTTAAAAGAGGTGACAAGGTTGTCACTTCTGGCGGTATTACAGGTACTGTGGAAAGACTTATAGACAATGATAAAGTTGAAGTAGAAATTGCTGAAAATGTAAAAGTTGAGATAGTTAAATCTACTGGTATTCAAAGTCTTGTTAATACAAACACTCAAGAAGTTAAAAAATAATTATTTTTAGTTAAGTGCTTTATTTCTCTAAGTTAAGAATTTTATTTATAACTCTTTTTTCAGTTTTATTTATTTTAATTGCTTCTTCAAATCTTTTCAAATTTGATGATAACTTTTTTGATAAAAAAATTAACCTAGGATTAGATCTCCAGGGTGGATCATATCTATTACTTGAAATTGATAATGAACCTGTAATTGAACAAAAATTACAAAACCTAACAACAACAATCAGAAATTATTTCAAAGAAAAAAATATTAAAATTAATAATATAAAGTTAGAAAATCAGAATATTTTTTTTACTGTAAGAGATAATGACAAACAATCTGTCTTAGATGTTTTTCAGGACGAAAATAGTGATCTTAATCCTTATTACCCAAGATTTAAATCACATCAGTTAGAAATTGAAGATACAGGGATAAATTTTAAAGTTAATTTTTCAAGACAGGGTTTAATTAAACTTAAGACTTCTTCTCAAGATCAAGCTATAGAAATAGTTAGAAGAAGAGTAGATGAGGTTGGAACTAATGAGCCTAACATACTTAAAAGAGGAAATAACCGTATTTTAGTTGAGCTTCCTGGATTAGATGATCCAATGAGAATTAAATCATTACTTGGCAAAACTGCAAACCTTACTTTTCGATTTGTAACAAATGATGAAAATGATCGTTTTGGTGTCGAAAAGTTAAAATTTGAAAATGGACTAGAAGAAGCCATAGTTAGTAAAAGAATTATAATAAGTGGTGAAAATTTACTCGATGCTCAACCAAAAATGGATACTCAAGCTAATCAAACGATTGTTTCATTTACATTAGATAGAGTAGGTGCAAAAAGATTTGGTAAGGCAACTTCAACTGGAATTGGAAAGCAATTAGCAATTGTTTTAGATGGTAAAATTATTAGCGCACCTGTAGTAAGAGATACGATTGCCAGTGGATCTGGTCAGATAAGTGGTGGCTTTACTTTTCAAACTGCAACTGATTTAGCTTTGTTGTTAAGATCAGGAGCATTACCAGCTCCATTAGAAATAATTGAGGAAAGAACTGTAGGACCAGATCTAGGACAAGACTCAATTAATGCAGGAATGATTGCATTAGCTATAGGTTTTATGTTGGTGATAATTTTTATGTTCTTAAAATATAAAATTTTTGGATTAATAACCAATGTAACTCTGATAGTTAATTTATTTATTCTTTTAGGTGTTTTAACTTTATTTGAGGCTACTTTGACATTACCTGGTATTGCAGGAATTATCCTAACTGTAGGTATGGCTGTTGATGCAAATGTTTTAATTTTTGAGAGGATTAAAGAAGAATTAAAAGACGAGACAAATAATATTTTGGCTTTTGATGGTGGTTACACTAAATCTAGAACAGCAATTTTAGATGCTAATATTACGACATTATTAGCTGCGATTATTTTATTTTTCATGGGCTCAGGTCCAGTTAAGGGTTTTGCTGTAACCTTAGGAGTTGGAATATTTACAACACTATTTTCAGTTTATTTTATAGCAAGATTGTTTACTAGTATTTATGTATCAAGAAATAAAGATAAGGAAAAATTAATCTAATGGTTGCTTTTAATAAATATTATAATCACTTTAATTTACTTTCATCAGTTTTAATTGTTGTTTCATTATTACTGTTAATATTTAAAGGGCTTAATTTTGGTATAGATTTTAAAGGTGGTACATTAATTGAATTAAGAGCTTCAGATTCAAAAATAAATGTTAGTTCATTAAGAGATAGATTTAATCAAATGGATTTAGGAGATGTTTCAGTCAAAAAATTTGGAAATGATACTGATTTTTTAGTAAAATTTGAGAATAAAGACAATAAAAAGAACATCATTGAAGAAATTAAAGTTAATTTGGATAAATCTTTTGGAAACAATTATGATTTTAGAAGAGTTGAAAATGTTGGTCCAAAAGTTAGTGCTGAATTATTAAAATCAGGAGTTATAGCAATATCTTTGTCTTTAGCATTAATGCTTATTTACATTTGGATTAGATTTGAATGGCAGTTTAGTCTAGGTGCAATTTTAGCTTTGTTCCATGACGTAATTGTAACTCTAGGAGTTTTTTCTCTATTTAGTTTAGAAATTAATTTATCAATTATAGCAGCGGTGTTAACAATTGTTGGATATTCAATGAATGATACGGTCGTTATTTTTGACCGTGTGCGGGAAAATTTAAGAAAATATTCAGATATAAAAATTTTTGAATTAACTAATATTTCAATCAATGAAACGTTATCAAGAACTATTATAACATCTGCAACTACTTTACTTGCTTTATTAGCAATCTACTTTTTTGGTGGAGAAATATTAAAAGGATTTTCACTTGCAATGATACTCGGTGTTGTTTTTGGGACATATTCCTCAATTTATATAGCTAATACTGTTTTGGTTAGACTAAGAGTTTCACAAAAAACTGTTCTTAGAGAAGAAGAGGATAAAAAATAATTTAATATAAATTTTGAGCTATTACCATTGTAAGTAACATTGGTAAGGATAACAAAGTATTTGTTCTTGAAAATAGCATTGCAGTTTTAGCTGATTTAGCTTTTATTTCTGGATCACTCTCAACTATTCCTAAAGCTCTTTTTTGATTTGGCCAAATTACAAACCATACATTAAATGCCATTATAATTCCTAGCCACATTCCAATTCCAATTGCAGTGTGCTTAGGTACACCTGACCCAAGACTTAAAGTCATTGCATCATGAAGATAACCATTCAGATGTGCTAGAATTAGACCAGAAAGAACAGTAAACGCTGCAGCCCATCTAAAATAAAATAAAGCAGCAGGAGCAATTACTTTGCCAATTGCTGGTTTTTGTTCATCTGGAATTTTTCCCATGTTTGGAATTTGAACAAAATTGAAATACCATAATAATCCAATCCACATAATTGCAACAATCACATGTATGTATCTAAACAGCCAGCTCCAGAATAATGTATCAATAGCTATCCCGTCGTTTAAATAAAATAATCCCAAAAACAGTATTATTGCTAACGCAAGTGATGTGTGAATTGTTTTTGATAATGATGATAATAAATTACTCATGATTCTATATAACTATACACTAATTTTTTGATATTTTTAAGTTGTTAAATCTAAGCTAATAGAGGTTTTAAAAATTGACCGGTATAACTATCCTTAACTTTGCATACTTCTTCAGGTTTTCCTTCGGCGACAATATTACCACCTTTTACACCACCCTCAGGACCCATATCCACAATGTAATCTGCTGTTTTAATTACATCTAAATTATGTTCAATGACAACTACTGTGTTCCCAAGTTTTACAAATGTATGAAGTATTTCTAAAAGTTTTTTAATATCATGTTGATGCAAACCTGTGGTTGGTTCATCTAGTATATACATAGTTCTTCCTGTTGATCTTTTTGAAAGTTCTTTTGCAAGCTTAATTCGTTGTGCTTCACCTCCTGATAAGGTAGTTGCTTGCTGACCAATTTTTATATAGCCTAGTCCAACTTTTTTAAGAGTTAACAATTTTGTTTTTATATTAGATATATTTTCAAAATACTCACACCCCTCATCAACAGACATATCTAAAACATCAGCAATACTTTTACCTTTAAATTTAATTTCTAAAGTTTCTCTATTGTACCTGGTACCCTTACATTCATCACACTGTATATAAACATCAGGTAAAAAATGCATTTCATATGTAATTACACCATCACCCTCACAAGCCTCACATCTACCTCCTTTAACATTGAAAGAAAATCTTCCTGGTTTATATCCTCTTGTTTTGGACTCTGGGAGGCTTGTAAACCAATCTCTAATAGGTCCAAAGGCCCCTGTATAAGTTGCTGGATTTGATCTAGGGGTTCTTCCAATAGGAGATTGGTCAATGTCAATTATTTTATCAATTAATTCTACTCCCTTATAACCTTTAAATGATTTAGGTGTTTTTCTTGCTTTATTATTTAAAGTTAAATTTAAAGCATGATACAATGTTTGTAATATTAGGGTAGATTTTCCACTTCCAGAAACACCAGTAACACAGGTAAATGTTCCAGTTGGAATTTTAAGATTTACATTATTTAAATTATTTCCACTTGCACCATTGATTTCTACAAATCTTCCATTTTTAGCTAAACGTCGCGATTTTGGAATTTCAATTGTTTTTTTATTTGCAAGATATTGACCTGTAATACTATTTTTATCTTTTTTAATCTCATCATATGATCCTTGTGCTGTTATCTCGCCACCATTACTTCCAGCTTCAGGACCTAGATCAATAATATGATCTGCATTTTCCATTGTCTCAGTGTCATGTTCTACAACAATAACAGTATTACCTAGATCTCGTAATCTTTTTAGTGCATTAATCAGTTTAACGTTATCTTTTTGGTGTAATCCAATTGAAGGTTCATCCAAAACGTATAAAACACCAGTTAACCCAGATCCAATCTGTGAAGCCAGCCTTATTCTTTGAGCTTCACCACCTGACAAAGTTCCAGACTCTCTAGACAATGTTAAATAATCTAGACCAACATTTAATAGAAAATTTAATCTTTCATTTATTTCTTTTAGAACATGTTCAGCTATTTTAAATTGTCTTTTATCAAGGTTATTTTCTAATTTTTTAAACCATTCTGCTGCATCTAAAATAGATTTTTTTGTTACTTCACTAATATTAAGATCATTAATTTTTACACATAATGCTTCTTCTTTTAATCTATCACCATTACAAGCTTCACAGGCAGTATCAGATTGATATTCAGCTATTGCTTCTCTTTTCCATTCGCTATCAGACTCTAAAAATCTTCTTTCAAGATTATTAATTACACCTTCAAAAGTTTTTTTATAAGAATATTTCTCGTATCCATCGTCATAATTAAATTTAATCTCATCTTCATCTGAACCATAAAGAATGATATCTTTTATTTTTTTAGGTAATTTTTTCCATTTTTCATCTAGAGAAAAACCATAATGTTTTGCTAAAGATGCTAAAGTTTGAGCATAATATAATGTGGTTGATTTTGACCAAGGTTCTATTGCTCCATCTGCTAAACTTTTTCTTTCATCAGGAACAACTAAATTTGGATCAACATTTAACTTCATACCAATTCCTTCACACTCTTCACAAGCTCCATAGGGACTGTTAAATGAAAAAAGTCTTGGCTCAATTTCCTCAATTGTAAAACCGCTCTCAGGGCATGCAAATTTTGTAGAGTAAATTAATTTTTCAATTTTTCTAAATTTTTGTGGAAGTGTTTCGTCTTCATATTCTACAAAAACTAAACCATTAGCTAAATTTACCGCAGTTTCAATACTTTCAGCTAACCTGTTACCAAGTTTTGAATTTAAAACTATTCTATCGACTAAGACTGAAATATCGTGTTTAAGTTTTTTATCTAGATTGGGTGACTTTTCTATATCATATAAAATATTATCAATTTTAATTTTTCTAAAACCTCTTCTTTTGTAACTTAAAATATCTTTTTTATATTCACCCTTACGACCTCTTACTACTGGAGCGTAAATATATATTGTTGATTTTTTTGGTAATTTTTTAACTAAATCTACTATTTGTGTAATGGTTTGAGAGGTTATTGGTTTACCTGTAAATGGTGAGTAGGGGATACCTGCTCTAGCATATAAAACCCTCATGTAATCATAAATTTCTGTTACAGTTGCAACAGTAGATCTTGGGTTTTTTGAGGTATTTTTTTGCTCGATTGCAATAGCAGGACTTAATCCCTCTATTAAATCAACATTTGGTTTTTTCATTTTATCTAAAAATTGACGTGCATAGGCAGATAAACTTTCTACATACCTTCTCTGACCTTCTGCATAGATAGTATCAAAAGCTAAAGATGATTTTCCTGACCCAGACAGACCCGTTATGACCACAAATTTGTCTTTTGGAATCTCTACAGTAACATTCTTCAAATTATGTTCTTTAGCGCCCTTAATAACTATCTTTTTCATCATAATTTTAGTTGCTTTGAGTTAATAAAATTAATATTCAGAAGAATTGTGATATAATTCTAATTAACTAATTTAACAAATATTAAATATTATGGCTGGAAGTTTAAATAAAGTATTATTAATTGGTCGTTTGGGCGCAGATCCTGAAATTAAGCAAATGGTAAATGGCAAAAGTGTAGCTAGATTAAGCCTTGCAACAAGTCAATCCTGGAAAGATAAAAACACTGGAGAAAGAAAAGAAAAAACTGAATGGCACCGTGTAGTTGTATTCAACGAAGGTTTAGTAAATGTTGTTCAACAATATTTAAAAAAAGGTGCTCAAGTTTATGTTGAGGGACAAATTACAACAAGAAAATGGAAAGATGAACAATCGGGACAAGATAAATACTCAACTGAGATAGTTATACAAGGATATAATTCTTCACTGACAATGTTAGGCGGAGGTAATTCTGGTGGTGGAATTCAAAATGATACAACTCAACAAAATAATATTGAGGATTCTTCACAAGTATCAGATATGGATGATGAAATTCCATTTTAATTTCTATGAAAAATACTGAAGAGTTTAAAGATAAAAATATAAAATTAATCTCAATGCATGATGAGATGAGCTCATCATATCTTTCTTATGCAATGAGTGTAATTGTTAGTCGTGCTCTTCCTGATGTAAGAGATGGATTAAAACCAGTTCATAGAAGAATTTTATATGCAATGTACAAGGGCGGATATGATTGGTCTAAACAATTTAGAAAATCTGCAAGAATAGTTGGAGATGTTATTGGTAAATATCATCCTCACGGTGATCAGTCTGTTTATGATGCTTTAGTTAGAATGGTGCAAGATTTTTCTATGAGCTTACCGTTAATTCAAGGTCAAGGAAATTTTGGTTCTATAGATGGCGATCCTGCTGCTGCGATGAGGTATACCGAAACTCGTTTGTCAAAAGTTTCTCAATATTTAATTGATGATATTGAAAAAAATACAATTACTTTCAAAAGCAATTATGATGAAACAGAGAAAGAACCTAGTGTTTTACCAGCACAGTTTCCAAATTTATTAGTAAATGGAGCTGGTGGTATAGCTGTCGGTATGGCAACAAGCATACCTCCTCACAATTTAGGTGAAATTATAGATGGCACTTTGGCCTTAATAGATAATAAAGATATTAAAATTAAAGAATTGATGAAACATATACCTGGTCCAGATTTTCCAACTGGTGGTGTAATTATAGGTAAAGATATAATTAAACAAGGATATAACAATGGAAGAGGGTCCTTCAAGATTAGAGGTGAAATCTTAATTGAACAACAAAAAAATGGTCGTGAAAGACTTGTAATAACTTCTATACCTTATCAAGTTAACAAATCTGTTTTAAACGAAAGAATTGCTCAATTAGTAAGAGAAAAAAAGATTGAAGGAATAAGAGATATTAGAGATGAATCAAATAGAGAAGGTATAAGGGTAGCAATAGATTTAAGAAATGGTGTAGAGCCAGAGACTATAAAGAGACAATTATATAAAAATACTCAAATCGAAAGCTCTTTTGGGTTTAATACTTTGGCTATTGTTGAGGGAAAACCTCAAACTTGTACTTTAAAAGATTTTTTATCTAATTTTTTAACTTTTAGAGAAGATGTAGTTATTAAGAAAACTAAATTCGATCTTCAAAAAGCTGAAGAACGAGCACATATATTAATCGGGTTATCGGTGTCAGTTGAAAATCTAGATAAAATAATAAAAATTATTCGATCATCTAAGACACCTGATGATGCCAAAATATCAATTCAAAAAACAAAATGGAAAATAAACAAATCACAAAAATTAATTTCTCTAGTAGAGGGAAAAAAAGGTAAAAATCTTTATTCTTTATCTGAAGCACAAGTTTTAGCTATTTTAGAATTAAGACTTCAAAAATTAACTGCATTAGGAATAAATGAAATCGAGGTTGAAATTAAAAAATTAGCTGAAGTGATCATCAAATATAAAAAGATTATTTCATCAAAAAAAGAACTTTTAAAAGTAATCAGTGAAGAGTTAAAAAATATTAAAGAGAAATTTGCTATTCCAAGAAGAACTAAAATTATTGATGCTGTTTTAAATTACGATATTGAAGAAACCATCCAAAAACAATCAGTAATAATTACAGTTACATTGCAAGGCTACATAAAGAGAGGTTCTTTAGATGGTGTAAAAAAACAAAAAAGAGGTGGAAAAGGTAAATCAGGAATAACAACTAGAGATCAAGATTCTGTTGTTCAAACACTATCTGTAAATACTCATACTTCAGTTCTTTTCTTTTCTACTGAGGGTTTAGTTTATAAGATCAAAGCATGGAAAATTCCTGAGGGCTCATCATCATCCAAGGGTAAGTCTTTATTTAATATTTTACCTTTAAAAAGCCATCAAGCAATAAGCTCAATTATGCCAATGCCTGAAGATGAAACAGACTTAAAAAATTATCAAATAATTTTTGCTACTGCTCAAGGAAAAGTAAGAAAAAACAGTTTAGAAGATTTTTCATCAATTAATGCATCTGGAAAAATTGCTATGAAATTAGATAATAATGATAAAATCGTTGGTGTTAAAATATGTAAAGATAACCAAGATGTAATTTTAAGTACAAAGTTTGGCAAATGCATAAGATTCGAAGCTAAAAAATTAAGAGTTTTTAAAGGCAGATCATCAAAAGGAATTAAAGGGATAGAACTAGCGCCAAATGACCAAATTGTATCTTTATCAGTAATTGATAATGATAAAACTAAAAAAAATGGAAAAAAATCAAAAGATGAAAAATCTGAAATAAAAGCAAAAGAAAGATTTGTTTTATCAATTAGTGAAAATGGTTATGGAAAAAAAACATCACATATGGATTATAGAGTAACGAATAGAGGTGGGAAAGGAATAATTGGAATAGTCAATTCACCAAGGAATGGTAATGTCACTTCATCATTTCCGGTTTATGAGGGAGATGAGATTTTAATATCTACTAATAAAGGTAGAGTTATAAGAGTTGCAGTTAAAGAAATTAGGACCGCAGGTAGAAACACACAAGGTGTTAGAATAATTAAGTTATCAGGTGAGGAAAAAGTAGTTTCTTCGATCAAAATTGATGATAATTTGATTTAATGAATAAAACAGCTATATATCCGGGAACTTTTGATCCTATCACTTTTGGTCATATAGATGTAATAAAAAAATCATTAAAATTATTTGATAAAATAGTTGTTGGGGTCTCTGATGAAAGTAATAAAAATTACCTATTTAGCTCTGAAGAAAGAATAGAAATTGTTAATAAAGCTTTATTTAAAGATCTAAAGCTTAATAAAAAAAAAATAAAAGTTGTTTCATTTGGCTCTTTAACTACTGATTTATGTAAAAAATATAAATCAAATATTATTTTAAGAGGCTTGAGAGCTGTATCTGACTTTGAATACGAATTTCAATTAGCTGGCATGAATAGAAAATTAAATCAAAATATAGAGACAATTTTTTTAATGTCTGATGTAGAAAATCAAATTATTTCATCAAGATTTGTAAAAGAAATTGTTAAATTAAAAGGAAATATTAAAAAATTTACTACTAAAAGTACAATCAAATCTTTAAAAGAGAAATATGAATAAAATTTTTATTAAAATATTTATTTTGTTTTTTTTAATTACAAATCAATCAATAGCTGAGGAGAATATAATGATATTAAAATTAAAAGATGGAGAAGTTAAAATTGAATTATTTGAAGACGTGGCACCAAATCATGTAAAAAGAATTAAAGAATTAGCAAATAGTGGTAAATACGATAATGTAGTTTTTCATAGAGTTATAGATGGATTTATGGCTCAAACAGGCGATGTAAAATTTGGAAATTCAGAATCTAAAGAATTTGATCTTAAAAGAGCTGGAATGGGTGGTTCAGATCTCCCTAATTTAGAACAAGAATTTAACAACCTACCACATGATAGAGGAACTTTATCTATGGCAAGATCCCAAGATCCTGATAGTGCAAATAGTCAATTTTTTATTTGTTTTCAAGCAGCTCCATTTTTAGATAGACAATATACAGTTTTTGGAAAAGTAATCGAGGGTATGGAATTTGTAGATAAAATTAAAAGAGGTGACCAAAACAACAATGGCGCTGTAACAGATCCTGATAAAATTATTAGTTTCAAATCCAAATAATTTTTTTTAATGGCATTAAAAAAATTTGCCTTTAAGGTTTTAAAAAAAGATAATTTTGCCAGGTGTGGTTTAATAGAAACTCACAGAGGAAATATAAAAACTCCTGCATTTATGCCTGTTGGAACGCAGGCTACTGTAAAGGCTTGCACTATAGATGATATAAAAAAAACTGGTTCTGAAATTATACTTTCAAATACTTATCATTTAATGATTAGACCTGGTGTAGAAAGAATTCAATCTGCAGGGGGGCTTCATAATTTTATGAATTGTGATCTACCTATATTGACCGATTCTGGTGGCTTTCAAGTAATGTCTTTATCAAAATTAAACAAGATTGATCGCGAGAAGGGGGCAATTTTTAATTCTCATGTTGATGGAAAGAAATTTTATTTAAGTCCAGAAGAAAGCATTAGGATACAATTGGGTTTAAATTCAGACATAGTAATGATAATGGATGAGTGTCCAAAAAAAACAAATGATTATGATGTTATAAAAAAATCAATGGATCTTTCACTTTATTGGGCTGAAAGATCTAAAATAGCATTCGGTGATAATCCTCACAAAGCTTTGTTTGGAATTGTTCAAGGAGGTCTTTTTAAAGATTTAAGATTAAAATCTCTTCAAGAACTAATTAAAATTGGTTTCGACGGTTATGCATTGGGCGGATTGGCTGTAGGTGAGTCACAAAATGAAATGTTTAATGTTTTAGATGATATTAAGCAATATTTACCTATTGAAAAGCCACACTACTTAATGGGTGTTGGAACACCATCCGATATTTTAGGTTCTGTAAAAAGAGGTATAGATATGTTTGATTGCGTTTTGCCAACTAGATCAGGAAGAACAGGTTTAGCATTTACCTGGCAAGGAAGAATTAATATTAAAAACAATAAATATCAAAATGACAACACCTCTTTAGATCCAGATTGTGAAAATCTTAATTTAAATAAATATTCAAAAAACTACTTAAATCACTTATTCAATACTAATGAAATTCTAGCTTCAATGTTGCTCACTCTTCATAATATTAATTTTTATCAAGAATTAATGGCCTCGATCAGAAAAAATATTAATGATGGTACTTTTGATCAATTTCACGATAAATACATTGATAAGTTGTAGAACGTATAGAGATTCAGTTAAAATTGACATTTGAAAAAAATTAATAATTCTGTATATAACAATTATTCAATTTGAATAATTTGGGGGCCCTTAGCTCAGTTGGTAGAGCAATTCCCTTTTAAGGAATGGGTCGATGGTTCGAGTCCATCAGGGCTCACCACTTATTCAATTAACTAAACTCAATTGGTGGATAATCCAGAATTACCTCATTCATCCATTCATTCAACTGTCTAATTCGTGTATCAGAAGACGGATGTGTACTCATAAATTGTGGTGGTTCTTTACCTTTATTAAATTCTTTCATTCTTTCCCAGATTTTAACAGTTTCTCTAATATCATACCCTGAAAGTGATGAAAAAATCATACCAAGATAATCAGCTTCACTTTCTTGTTTTCTATTAAAAGGATTCATTATTCCAAGTTGAGCTAGCAAACCAACAGTATCCATTCCTGTTGTTCTGTTAATATCTGATAGTACACCACCACTCGCTATATCAATTATTCGAGCTCCTGTATTTAGCAATACTCCTCGACTTGCTCTTTCCACAGAATGTTTAGCAACTGCATGAGCTACCTCATGACCCATAACGGCAGCTAAACCATTTGTATTTTTTGTAACATCAAGAATACCAGTATAAACAGCTATTTTGCCACCGGGCATACACCATGCATTTCTAACTTTTTTGTTATCAATTAAAATATATTCCCAATCAAAATTTACTGTTGGATCGTTTAAATTAGCTCTATAAAAATATTCACTTATTGAGTCTTCCATTCTTTTTCCAATTTCTTTTATTTCATTTAATTTTTTTGCATCATCACTCATCTTTTCTTTTTTTTTTACTTTTTCGTAAATTTGAGCGGCTTGAGCATTTAATTTTGCTTCTGGAATAATTTTTAATTGTTTTCTATCAGTTATGGGTGCTGTAGAACAAGAGTGCAAAAGAAGACTTCCACAACCACAGCCCACATATGTTAAAAATTTTCTTCTATCCATATCTATTTAAAATTGATATTAATATTTTAAATGAATCTTAATAACAAAATCTTAATTGTATTATTTATCATTTCAATTGTTTTTGTTATATATGCTAGTTATAGTTAATTTTAAATATGACGAAAAAAAGGGCAAAAAAATCATTTTCATTAACTCTGAGAAACTATTTTATTACCGGCGTTGTTGTTTTAATACCAATTGGTTTCACCCTGTATCTTACTAAGATTTTAATTGGTATTTCATCCAATTTAATCCCAAAAAATATTAATCCAAACAGTTATTTGCCTTTTAATATTCCTGGAGTTGAAATTATTATTTCAATTTTACTTATCACCATTGTTGGTGGATTATCTTTGTCTTTCTTTGGAAGAAGAATACTTAAATTGATAGATGATCTATTCAAAAGAATTCCATTTTTAAGAACAGTTTATTCAGCAATTGTTCAAATGACCGAAACTTTTTCAAAAAAAGATGATGGAAAAAAAAGTGTTGTTTTAATTGAATATCCAAGAAAAGGAGTTTGGGCAGTTGGTTTTGCTACAAAAGAAAATAAAGGTGAGATGGCACAAAAAACTGGCAAGAACTTAATTAACGTATTTGTACCAACAACCCCAAATCCAACAAGTGGTTTTTTATTAATGTTTCCTATTGAAGACGTTATATTTTTAAATATGTCTTTTGAGGAAGCATCTAAATTTATAGTTTCAGCAGGCACTTCTACTAAAAAATCTTAAACAATATCATTAATTATATCTGCTCTATCGTATAATTTTATCAAAGGTTTAAATTTTCCTATATCTTCACCAGAATTTTCAATTCTTCTCATTTCTTTTTCAGCAAGAAGAAAAAGGTCAGCATTTTGAACTGGATCAGCTAACTTAAAATTTTTAATTCCACTTTGTTTAAAACCTAAAATATCGCCAAAACCTCTTAATTTCATATCTTCTTCAGAAATTAAAAAACCATCATTTGTATCCTTCAAAATCTTAATCCTTTTTTTTGCATTATCGCTCAAATTTGATTTAAACATCAATATGCAAGTAGAGTTTTTATTACCACGTCCAACTCTACCTCTTAATTGATGAAGTTGAGATAGACCAAATTTATTTGCATTTTCAACCACAATTACATTTGCATTAGGAAAATCAATTCCTACCTCAATTATTGTTGTAGAAACTAAAATTTTAAATTTATTTTGTAAAAAATTATTAAGAATTTTATTTTTTTCCTCTATATCTGTTTTACCGTGAAGTAAACATACTTGATTAGGAAATTTTTTTTCGAGATATTCAAATTTTTTTACTGCTGAAGCGTGATCTAACTTTTTTGACTCTTCAATTAACGGACATACCCAAAAAATTTGATTATTCAATTTAATTTCTTTTTTTATAAATTTTAAAACGTCTTCAATTTTAGCCTCTAATTTACTGTAAGTTTTAATGGGTATTCTGGTTTTAGGTTTTTCTCGAATTATAGAAATATCCATATCACCGTAAATAGTCATCGTCAAAGTTCTTGGTATAGGTGTTGCTGTCATTAAAAGAACATCACAATCTACTCCACCTTTATCAGATAATTTTTTTCTTTGATTTACACCAAATTTATGTTGTTCATCTATGATTATTAATCCTAATTTATTAAAAATTACTTTTTTTTGAAATATCGCATGTGTTCCAAATATTATATCAATTTTATAATTTTCTAATTTTTTGAGTATTTCTTTTTTTTCCTTGTACATAGATTTACCAGAAATTAACTCTATATTGACAAAGGGTGGAAATATTTTTTTTGCTAGTTTAAAATGTTGTCTTGCAAGAATTTCTGTAGGCGCCATAAATGCAACTTGAAAACCAGAGTTTATCGTATTTATTGCCGCTAAAAGAGATACTATTGTTTTTCCACTACCAACGTCTCCCTGTAAAAGTCTAAACATTTTATTAGTAGAACTTAAATCTGTGTTTATTTCATCAAGTGATTTAATCTGATCATTTGTTAGTGAAAAATCTAATTTCTTTATTATTGATTTTTGTTTATTTAAATTAATTACTTTATTTTTTTTTTTAATTTTTCTTATTTTTTTTCTAATTTCTGAATTAACAAGAAATGTTGAAAATATTTCATCAAAGGCAAGTCTTTGGTAGAAATTTGTTTTAAAATTTCCAATATTTTCAGCTTTATGTAATTCTTTAATTGAATTGATCCAGCTTATATTCTTGAATTTTGATAAAACATGTTTTGAATGCCATTCATTAAAATCGGGCAAATTTTCAATAATTTGATTTATTATTTTATTATATATTTTTTCAGTAATACCTTCAGTCAATGAGTATGTATTGTAAGCTTTCTTTACTATCGAAGAATCCTCAGAAATGTATTTTGGATTTGTAATTTGATATTTATTTCTAAAATGTCCTATCTTACCACTAACAGTAATTTCTTTACCTAAAGGTAATATTTTTTTAACATATCCTTCATAACTATTAAAAAAAATACAATCTATTTCACCAGTTTCATCATTGCACAAAACTCTGTTTGGTAATTTTCTTACTCTAGGAAAGTTATACTTTTGTGGAACTATTGTTACTGTTTGTATTTCGCCAATTTTTAAATCTTTGATTTTTACTGTTAAGCTTCTATCTGTGTATGATTTTGGAAGTTTCCATAATAAATCAAATAAACTATTTATATTTTTCTTTTTTAATAAATTTTTTGTTTTTTCACCTACACCTTTTAAAGAACTTAAATCTGACAATAAGTATTCATAATTTGTTTTATTATTCATCAATTACTAATATATTCTAATAATTATGATCAATATAGACGAATTAAAAAAAAAAATTATTTATAGATCAACTTACAGGGGCACTAAAGAAATGGATAAACTTTTAGGAGCTTTTGTTAAAAAATACATTAATGACTTAAGTAATTATGATTTAGTCAAATTAGAAAAATTATTAGATATTGATGATTCTAATTTATATAATTTTTTAAATGGTTTAGAGACGGATTTTGTTATTGAACAAAATAATGTGACTAATTTATTTAAAAATTTTAAATACATTAAAAAATAGTGGCGGAGAGACTGGGATTCGAACCCAGGAAAGAGTTGCCCCTTTGCCGGTTTTCAAGACCGGTGCTTTCAACCGCTCAGCCATCTCTCCGTGAGCAAGGTTTTATAATTATAATTATTTAATTCAACCATAAAATAGTCTAATAAACTTATTAATTACAGATACCAAATTTCCTATGAATAAAGAATTTAATAAAGGCTTATTACTTGCTGGGTTTGGTTCTTTTTGGTGGGGATTTTTTGGTGTAATTTATTTTAAATACATTGCTTATATTGGGCATATCGAATTAGTAGTTCATAGATGTTTATGGACAGCTTTTACGTTAGTTTTGACTACTTTTTTTTTCTCTAAATGGAGTATTTTTTTTAAAATTATAAAAAATAAATCAAATTTATTTTATTTATTTATTTCTGGTTTTTTAATTTTTATTAATTGGGGTGTATGGATATACGCTATAGCAACAAATAGGATTATAGATGCAAGTTTTGGATATTTTATAATGCCTATTCTAAGTGTTATGCTTGGTTATATCTTTTTTAAAGAAAAACTTAATAAAAAAAGAGTCTTTTCAATTTTATTAGTAATTTTATCAATTCTTTATTTAATTATAGCAAGTATGAAATCATTACCATGGGTTGGTTTGATTGTTGCTTTAAGTTGGGGGTTTTACAATCTTGTTAGAAAAAAAATTAACGTCGATACTGATGTGGGCCTTCTTATCGAAAGTTTATTTATATTACCATTTGCATTGTTGGCTTTTTATTTAATAGCTAGCAAAGGGCATAATGATTTTCAATTATCAGATCCTTCAATGATGCTATTTATTTACCTTGCTGGACCTATGACGGTTATACCTTTGTTTTTATATGTTAGAGGAGTTGAGCTATGTGGTTTAGGACCAGCTGGCATGATATTTTACATAACTCCTACATTTCAGTTTTTATTAGGATATTTTTATTACAACGAGCCTTTTTCAATCACAAAATTAGTTAGTTTTATTTTTATTTGGATTGCTGTAATTATATATTTGAAGGATTTACATGAAACTAATTAATTTATTTTTATTTATTCTCTTAATTGCTATTAAGAGCTCATTTGCTGATATTAATAAAGAATTTGAAAATTGGAAATTAAATTTCAAAAAAATAGCTCTTAATAATAATATTTCAGAAAAAACTTTTAATATAGTTATGTCTGACACTAAATTTTTATCAGATGTAATAAAATATGATAGATATCAACCTGAATTTTATGAGGATACTAAAACCTATATTTCTAAAAGAACATCTTCAAAAAAAGTTTCTCAAGGAAAAAAATTTTATGAGAAAAATTCAAAATTAATAAACTCTGTTCAAAACAAATTCGATATAGAAAAAGAATTGCTATTAGCTTTAATGGGTATAGAGACTAATTTTGGGACATATGTTGGCAAAATGGATATTTTATCCTCTTTAGCAACTTTAAGTTTTGATAAAAGAAGATCTGAATTTTTTACAAATGAATTATTAATACTTTTGCTATTAATAGAAAATGAACAAATAGATCATAAAACGTTATATGGATCATGGGCAGGGGCTTTTGGTTTTTTTCAATTTATGCCTTCAACTATGAAAAATTATGCAATTGATCATGATGGCAATGGATATATAGATTTAAAAAATAATAATGATGCTTATGCTTCTGCATCAAACTATTTAAATCAAATAGGTTGGAAAAGTGAGAGTCCTTGTTTTTATAGAATTAATTTATCAGATGATATACCAGGCAAATATTTAAACATTTCTGCTAAAAAACTTCATGATAAAAAGAAATTAAAATATTTTAGAAAATTTATCAAAAATAATGATCAAATAGATAGCAAGTATAACAATTTAAAAGTAGCGATTATAACCCCAGATAAAGACATTATACCTGATGCTGAAACTCTTAATCCAGCTTACATTGTATTTGATAATTATGAAATAATATTAAAATGGAATAGGTCATTGCGATTTGCTTTAGCCGTTTGTACATTAAAAGATAAATTTAAAAATGCGCTTTAAAAAATTTGTATTAATTATTTCTGTATTTTTTTTATCAGCATGTAATCAATTTGATAAAAACAATAAATCCTTAGTTTATATAAGTGATCAAAAATATAGTAATACTGGATTTGCTTTAATTTATGACGATCAATTAAAAAATGAAAAAATCATATCTAAAAAAATTGATAATAGATCTCTTTTAATTTTTCATAATAAAATTAAAAAAAATTCATTTGTTAAAATTACTAATCCTGTTAACGATAAGTCTGTTATAGCTAAAGTGATCTCTAATAAAGTAAATTTTTCTAATTTTTACAATTCAGTAATTACAAAGAGAATAGCTGAGGAACTATCTCTTGATCCTAAAGAACCTTATATTGATCTTGTTTTAATCTCAAAGAACTCAACTTTTGTTGCTAAAAAAGCAAAGACTTTTGATGAAGAGAAAAATGTAGCTGAAAAAGCTCCTGTAGACGGAATTACCATCGATAATCTTGGCAAAAATAAAGATAATGAAATTAAAATAAAAAAACATAAATTTTTATATTCAATAAAAATTGCAGATTTTTATTATAAAGACTCAGCGGAAAATATGGTTAATAGAATAAAGGAAGAGACAAATATAAAAAACTCTGTAATTAAGAAATTATCTAAAACCAAATATAGGGTACTATTAGGACCATTTAATGATATAAAAAAACTTAAAAAATCATTTAATGAAATAAAAGTATTAAATTTTGAAAATATAGAAATATTAAAAGATGTTTAGAATATTATTAGCCGTAATTGTTTTTAGTTTTTCATTGGTAAATATTTCAAATGCTAATTATGATGTAAAGGCAAGAACTGCAATATTACAGGATTACCATTCTGGAGAAATTCTTTATGAAAAAGAACCAGATATTTCAATTTATCCAGCTTCAATGACAAAAATAATGACAGCAATTATTGCTTTTGATTTAATAAAATCTGGTGATCTTAATTTAGACGAAAAATTTATAATATCAGAGAGGGCTTGGAGACTATCTACATCTGGATATTCATCAATGTTTATAATGGTAGGTGACGAGGTTTCTGTAGAAAATTTATTAAGAGGTATTATTGTTGCTTCTGGTAATGATGCATGCATTGCATTAGCTGAAGGTATCGCTGGTACTGAGGAAGAATTTGCAATTTTAATGACTGCCAAAGCAAAAGAATTAGGTATGGATAATACCAATTTTTCAAATTCATCAGGCATTAATGATCCTGATAATTATTCAACTGTCAGAGATATTTTAAAAATGTCTAGATATTTAATTAAAGAACATCCAAAATTTTACAAAATGTTTGCTGAAAAAAAATTTACTTGGGATAGAACAGGAGGTGATCCAATAACTCAAGGAAACAGAAATCCACTTCTTTATAAAAATCTTGGAGCAGATGGAATAAAAACTGGTTATTTGGCTGTAGAAAAATATTCTTTAGCATCCTCAATTGATAGAAATGGCAGAAGATTAATTGCAGTTGGAAGCGGTTTTAATTCAAAAAATGCTAGATCTAAAGAAAGTACAAAATTACTTACATTTGGTCTTACCAACTATGATCTTGTTGAAATATCCAAAGCCAATAAACCATTCCATAAAATAGATGTATGGTTGGGAAAAGAGAACAGCGTAGAAGCATACACAAATGAAGATATTTATAAAACAATCAAAAAAGCAAAAAAAAAACTTTTAAAAGTTGTTGTTAAATATGATGGACCAGTCGAAGCTCCAATAAAAAAAGATCAAAAAATAGCCACTCTAAGAGTTGTTTATGATCAAGAACTTGTCGGAGAGTATGATTTGCTTTCATCAAAAGAGATTAAAAAAGTTAACTTTTTTACAAGATTAATAAAATCAATTAATTATTTAATTTGGGGTGATGTCTAAAAAACCCATCATTGTCTTTGAAGGTATAGAGGGCAGTGGTAAAAGCTACCATATTAAAAAAGTTTCAAGCTTTTTAGATAAAAACAAAATAAAATATATACAAATAAGAGAACCAGGTGGTAGTTTAAATTCTGAAAAAATAAGAAGATTAATTTTAAATAAAAAATCTAATTTTAACATACATACTGATTTACTTTTATATTTAGCAGCACGTAGTGAAAATATAAATCTGATAAAAAAATTTTATAAAAAAAAAATAATTTTAATTGACAGATTTGTAGACTCAACTATTGCCTATCAACATTATGGTATGGGTGTTGATTTAAAAATTATAAATAGGATAAATAGATTTTTATTAAAAAAAATCAAAGTAGACTTTACTTTTCTTAATGTTGTAAATAAAAAAAATCTATTTCAAAGATTAAAAAAAAGAAAATCTTTAAATCGATATGATCAGTTTCATATGAATTTTTACAATAAAGTACAAAAAGGTTTTTTAAAATTAGCTAAATTGAATAAAAAATCATACAAAATAATTGATTCAAATTTGGATATAAAAAAAAATGAAGATTTAATTATAAATCAACTCAAAAAATTAATTAGATGAATTTAAATCCTTCAACTCAATTAAATTTATTTGAGCACCAAGAAATTTTTAATCAATTATATAAATTATCTAAAAACGACACGTTGCCTAATAAAATTCTTTTATCTGGTGAAAAAGGTATAGGAAAATCAACATTAGCATATCATTTAATTAATTTTGTATTGTCAGAAAATGAAGAACACGCCTATGATTATGAAAATAAAAAAATTAATTCTGAAAATAAGTCATACAAACTTATACAAAATAAATCTAACCCAAATTTTTACCTAATTGATGTTCAAGATGATAAAAAAAATATTGATATAAATCAAATTAGGGAATTGATAATAAATCTAAATAAATCTTCATTTAATAAAAAAAAAAGATTTGTTTTAATTGATAATATTGAATTATTAAACTTAAATTCAATTAACGCTTTGTTGAAAATTCTGGAAGAACCTAATGATAATGTAAATTTTATTTTAATTAACAATAATAAAAGAGTACTACCAACTCTTAAATCACGATGTTTGAATTTTAAAGTTTTTTTAACTAGAGATCAGTCTATTAGAATTGTTAATCAATTACTAAACAATGATATAAATAGTTTTATTAACAATAGGTTATTTGATTATTATACCACTCCTGGAAAATTATTTAAATTAATAAGGTTATCTGAAGAATATAACTTAGATTTTGTTAATTTTGACTTAAACACAACTCTTAAAGTTATATTTAAAGATAAAATTTATAAAAAAGACAAATCTATAATTGAAATTATTTATTCTTTTATTGAACTTTATTTTAGAAACAATATATCTTGTAAAAATATTAGCTTAATAAAGGCATACCATTATTTTTTAGAAGAAATTAATAATATTAAAATTTATAATTTAGATGAGGAAGCTTTATTTATGGAATTTGAGGATAAAATTTTAAATGGATAAAACTTTTTATATTACCACTCCAATATACTATCCATCAGCAAAACCTCATATGGGTCATGCATATTCAAGTATTATTGCAGACTTTTTTGCAAGATTTAAATTAATTGATAATTATCAGGTTCATTTTCTTACAGGTACAGACGAACATGGTTTAAAAATTCAAAGATCTGCAGAAAAAGCAGGTAAGGAGCCTCAAATATTTTGTGATCAAATTAGTAAGACCTTTAGAGATCTTTCAGATACTTTGAACTTATCAAATACTGATTTTATTAGAACTACAGAAACCAGACACAAAAATACAGTTCAACATCTTTGGAATGAACTTGAGAAAAATGATGATATTTACTTATCAAATTATTCTGGATGGTATTCGGTATCAGATGAAGCTTTTTATAACGAGAACGAAATTGAGGAAATTGATGGAAAAAAAATTGCTATATCGTCAAAATCTCCTGTTGAATGGATTGAAGAAGAATCCTATTTTTTTAGACTTTCAAAGTGGGAAAAACCGTTATTAGATTATTATGAAGCTAATCCAGACTTCATTTCTCCACAATCTAGAAAAAATGAAGTTATTAGCTTTGTAAAAAGTGGTCTTGAAGATCTTTCTGTTAGTAGAAAAAGTTTTTCATGGGGTATACCAGTCCCAAATAATGAAAACCATGTGATATATGTATGGCTTGATGCTTTAACAAATTATTTAAGTGCATTAAATTATCCCAATAAAGATAATGATTTGTTTAAAAAATTTTGGCCAGCCTCAATACATTTAATTGGAAAAGATATATTAAGATTTCATGCTGTATATTGGCCTGCTTTTTTATTAGCAGCAAAAATTGATTTACCAAAGAGAGTTTATGGACATGGCTGGATATTATCAGGGGAAGAAAAAATGTCTAAATCAAAAGGAAATATATTAGATCCATTAGAGATAATTAAAGAGTATGGTTTAGATCCTTTGAGATACTATTTAATTAAAGAAGTTTCTTTTGGAAATGATGGAAATATATCTCAAGAAAGACTAGAGGATTGTATCAACAGTGACTTAGCTAACAATTATGGAAATTTGTGTCAGCGTGTAACTGCTTTTTCAATAAAAAATTGTGATGGAAAAATTCCATTAGAAATTAAATTTCATGATGAGGATTTATTAATACTAGATAAGTATAGAGATAATTTAGATATTATAAGGTCGCAAATTAATAATCAAAATATTAATTTTTACATCGATTATATTGTAAATTCACTTTTTGAAGCAAACAAATATTTTAATGATCAAGAACCATGGAAAAAGAAAAATGATAAAGTTAGATTAAATACTATTGTTTACACTACATTAGAAATTGTCAGAAAAATAAGTTTTTTGTTGTATCCAATCATTCCTGAATCTTCTCTTAAAGCATTAAAAATTTTTGACATCGAAGAAAAAGATATAAAATTAGATACAGTTTCAAATAATGATTATTTAACAAAAGGTAATAATATAAATAAAATAGATATACTTTTTAAAAAAATAGAAAAAAACAATGATTGATTCGCATTGCCATCTAGATCATGAACCATTATTAAGTGACTTGTCTAACGTAATACAAAGATCAAAAGAAGTGGGTATAGAAAAATTATTAACTATCTCAACTTCGTTTGAAAGTTTTTCTAGAGTAAAAGAATTAATTAATAAAGATGAAATGATCTATGGTACTATTGGTATTCATCCCCATGAAAGCTCTACAAATATTATTACTTCAAAACAGATCATTGAAAGTTTGAATGAGGATTCTAAAATTATTGGAATTGGAGAAACTGGTTTAGATTTTTATTACAATAATAGCGAAAAAGACAAACAGATTGCAAGTTTTAAAGAACATATAGATGCATCCATAAAAACCAATACTCCATTAATTGTTCATTCAAGAGATGCAGAAAAAGAGACTTTTGAGATTTTAAATGAATATAAAAATGAAAACCTTAAAATTTTGATGCATTGTTTTACTGGTTCAAAAGAATTCTCTGAAAAATTATTAACTTTGAATTCATTCTTTTCAGCAAGTGGAATAATTACTTTTAAAAACTCATTAGATTTACAAGAAACTTTTAGATCTATTCCAATGAATAATATTTTAATTGAGACTGATAGTCCTTTTTTAGCACCCGTTCCTAAAAGAGGAAAAAAAAATGAACCATCATTTATTGATTTTACTGCTGCAAAGCTAGCTGAGATTAAAAATCTATCTAAAGAAGATCTTGTTAAAAAAACTACAGATAACTTTAATAAACTTTTTTTTAATTGAAATTAATGAAATTTATTATTTTAGGATGTGGTAGTTCAATGGGTGTACCAAGACCAGATGGTTTCTTTGGAAATTGTGATCCTGATAATAAAAAAAATTACAGAACAAGATGTTCAGCTTTCATAAAAACTACAGATGAAAATATCCTTATTGATACATCTCCTGATCTACGACAACAACTTTTAAGACATAAAATAAAAAAAATTAATAAAGTATTATATTCTCATATGCATGGTGATCAAACACATGGGATAAATGATTTAAGATCCTTTTATATAAATAGCAGAAAACAGCTTGATGTTTATGCAGATAAATTTACTTCTAAATATCTTAATTCTACATTCTCTTATATATTTAAAAGCATTTCAAAAGAATATCCTGCAACACTAAAACTTAATAAACTACCAAAAAAAATTTTTACAAAAAATAACAATAAAAAAATTGGTATTCAATCAATTATGGTTGAGCATGGTAAAGTAAAATCAAATTGCTTTATTATTAATAAAAAACTAGCTTATATCAGTGATGTAAGTAAAATTTATAACAAAGATCATAAATATTTTAAAAATCTTCAATATTTAATCATTGATTGTTTGTGGTACAATTTTCATCCATCGCACTTTAATTTAGAAACTTCACTAGAAGTAATTAAAAAATTCAAACCCAAAAAAGCTATTCTTACAAACTTATCACCAGTACTAGATTATAAAGTTCTTAAAAAAAAGTTACCCAAAAATATAATTCCAGCGCATGATGGATTAACAATAAACTTATAAGCTATTTTCTATAGCTTTAATTACTTTTTTTGACATTGGTTTTGTAAATGATGCAAATGTGTCTTGCACTTTACCTTCTTTATTAATCAAGATTTTATGAAAATTCCATTTTGGTTCAGCTGATTTACCATGATTTTTTTTTGCCCATTTAAATAGTTCATGAGCATTTTCACCTTTAACCTCAGTTAATGTTGTCAGAGGAAAGTTAATATCAAAATTTACTTCACAAAATTCTTTAATATCTACATTATTATTTTTTTCTTGATTAAATGAATTTGAGGGAACACCAAGAACAATTAAACCTTTCTCTTTATATAAATCCCACAATTCTTGTAATTCTTCATATTGTTTTGTAAATCCACAATAACTTGCTGTATTTACAACTAAAATAACTTTGTTTTTGTAATCTTTAAAATTAATTTTCTCACCAGTTATACTTTCTATATTAAAATCATAAATTTTTTTTTCGTAGTTTGCAGTTGCTGAGTTTTTAAAAAAAAACATAACTATAGATAATAGAAATATTATTTTTCTCATTTATTTGGTTTATTTGGTGTAAGTAATATTAAAAAATAACCAAATAAAGTTGACAACAGTGATCCAGTTAATACACCAATTTTTACACCATCCATATATTGCATGTTTTCAACAAAAGCTAAATTTCCAACAAATAAACTCATTGTAAAACCAATGCCCGTAAGAACTCCCACTCCATAAAAATTATACCAACTTGTATCGTTGGGCATTTGAGCTACTTTTAATTTAATAGATACATAAGAAAATATAAATACACCAAGTTGTTTACCTAGAAACAGCCCCAGTACAATGCCTAGTGGAACTTTATCAAGTAACGAAGCAAATGATAACCCTTCTAAAGACACACCAGCATTTGCGAATGCAAATAATGGCATTATTCCAAAAGCAACATATGGACTAATTGCATGTTCAATTTTTATTAATAAAGAAAAATCTTTTTCTTTTTTTCTATGAGGAATTGTCATAGCTAACAAAACTCCAGCAATAGTAGCGTGTATCCCTGAGTTATGCGTAAAATCCCATAGAAAAAGTCCCACAACTAAGTAAGGAAGAAATTTTTTTACATTAAACTTGTTAATTAATAACAAAACAATAAAAGCCAACAACATTAAAGTTAAGTACTTAATACTTAAATCTCCAGAGTAGAATAGGGCGATAATTACTATTGCTCCTAAATCATCTATTATAGCTAATGCAGTTAAAAATACTTTTAATGATAAAGGAACTCTTTTACCTAATAAAGATAAAACTCCCAAAGAAAAAGCAATATCCGTAGCTGAGGGGATAGCCCATCCATTTAAAGTTTCACCATCACCTAAATTTATGAAAACATAAAATAATGCTGGAACCAACATTCCTCCTACTGCAGCTATTATTGGCAATAAAGCTTGCTTTATATTTGAAAGCTCTCCTTGTAAAAATTCTCTTTTAATTTCTAAGGTGACAAAAAAAAAGAAAATTGCCATCAGTGCATCATTAATCCAATGCAATACTGACAATTTTAATCCAAAATTATTAATACCTATGAATAAATATTTATTTAGAGTAGCAAAATATAAATCTGCTAGTCCAGAATTACTTATAAATAATGCAATTATTGCAGCAAACAATAATACAAGACCACTTGCAGCCTCTAATTTAAAGAACCATCTAAAAGGTTTGGATATATAATTTATCATAAAAAAATTAAGTTAGGTCTATAATAAATAGTTTTATATCTTGCAATGTTTCAAAAAGGTTAAATAGTATAATTTCTAATCCAGGAAATACATTAATTAGTGGAGCTTTTAGAGTATCAAGCAAGATAATTAATGCTACAAAAGATATAATAAATACTATCAAATAAGAAAAAAATTTAGATCCTTTGCTTGAAGACTTTTTGATAGTCACTGGAAATTCTTTTTTTATCTCAGGTTTGATTATTTTTTCTTGCTGTAACTTTTTACTAAATTTTAAATTTTTATCTTTTATCTCTATATCTGTGTCTATTTTGTTTTCAGAAATATTTTTCTTTAATGTTAATGGAGTCTCGCTTTTATCTTTTGCCTTATAAAACCAAACATTTTCGCAAGATCCGCATTGTAAATCTCTACCATCATCAGGAATTAAATAATTTTCGATTTTAAATTGCTTGTTACAATTTGGACAAGTAATTATCATGCTTCGTTATATACCAGATTTTATTGAAATTTCTTTTAATTTTGGCATCATTATCCATTGAAATTATCAATAACTGCTGTATTAGTACTCGGATCGGAGTGTAGCGCAGCCTGGTAGCGCATCTGGTTTGGGACCAGAGGGTCGCAGGTTCGAATCCTGCCACTCCGACCATCTATTATGAAAAAAGCAATTATTTACATACCAAATAAAAATCCAATGCAATCCGGATTAGCAAAAAATGATAAATGGATTTTAGAATTTAAGACAAAAAATCCAACAAAAAATCCTTTAATGGGTTGGGAAAGTTCATCTGATACTTATACAGAACTAAAGTTACAATTTTCATCCAAAGAATTAGCAATTAATTATGCAAAAAAGAAAAAAATTGATTTTGAATTAATTCAACCAAGAAAAAGAAAAACTGTAAAAAAGTCCTACGCAGATAATTTTCTTAAATAAAAAATGTTTAGATTTTTCACTGAAAAGCACTGGTTTATTTGGTCTTGGATAGGTTCATTCATAATTCTTTCATCGCTTTGGGTTCAAGTTGAAATAGATGTAAAAATTAATGAATGGTTTGGTGTATTTTATGACATGATACAAAAAGCACTTGCAGAACCAAACGCTGTTTCTATAGAGGAATATTTTGGAAGTTTATTTTCATTTATTACATTGGCAGGTATGTATATTGCCGTTTATGTAGCAATTAGTTTCTTTACAGCTCATTATCTATTCAGATGGAGAACATCAATGGTCGAATGGTATCACTCAGTTTATGATAAAGCGCGAAAAATTGAAGGGGCATCCCAAAGAGTGCAGGAAGATACAATAAAATTTACAAGAATCATGGAAGGATTAGGTACAAGTTTAATCGAATCAATAATGATTTTAATACAATTTATTCCAATATTGTTCGGATTAAGTATTGGTATTCCTATTTTCTTTTTTGGTGAATGGGAATATGGGTTAATAGTAGGAGCTTTAATTTGGACTATAGGTGGAACTGTTTTTTTAATTGTACTTGGTTATATATTAAGATTAGTTGGTATTGAATACGATTTACAAAAACAAGAAGCCGCATATAGAAAAATATTAGTTATTGCAGAGGATGATGGTAGCGTAAGGCCAAAAAGAATAGATGAACTATTTGATGATGTTCGTAAAATTCATTTTTTAAGTTATTTAAGATACCTATATTTTAATATTGGTCGTATTGCATATTTACAGGCAAATGTTTTGTCTGCTTATGTTTTTTTAGCCCCAGCTATTGTAGCAGGTGTAGTGACACTGGGAGTTATGCAGCAAATTATAAGAGCATTTGGTAGAGTTGAAGGATCTATGCAATATCTATTAAAAGCATGGCCAACAATTATAGAGCTTGCTAGTGTATATAAGCGTTTAAGAGAATTTGAATCTAAGATTATACAAGAAAATATAATCGATGAAAAAATTTAATGGCAATAGATAAAAAATTTGTAGATCAATTAATTACCGTAACATCAAAAGCAGCTTTAGCATCATCTTATCTAGTTGGAAAAAAAGATAAAATTGCTGCAGACAAAGCAGCTGTAGATTCAATGAGATCTAATCTAAATAATTTAGATATTCAAGGCCAAATAGTAATAGGTGAGGGAGAGTTGGATGATGCACCAATGTTATATATTGGTGAAAAATTAGGAACAAATAAAGGTCCAGAATTTGATATAGCAGTAGATCCATTAGAAGGTACTAATTTTGCAGCAAACAACCTTCCTGGAGCTTTATCTGTAATTGCTATAGGAGAAAAAAATAGTCTATTTAATGCACCCGAAACTTATATGGAAAAGATATCTGCTAGAGTTAGTGAAAAAAATGTAATTGATTTAGATTATACTGTTAGACAGAATATTTTTAATCTAAGTGATTACTTAAACAAAAGGCCAGAAACTTTAACTGCATGTATTCTTGATAGACCAAGGCATAAAAAAATTATAGATGAGTTAATTAAATTAAAAGTTAATCTAAAATTAATTACTGACGGTGATGTTTCTGGGGCGCTACTTGTTACTGAAGAAAATTATAATGTCGACATTTTTTTAGGTATTGGTGGTGGCCCTGAAGGTGTTCTTGCAGCAGCTGCTTTAGATGCGTATAATTGTAATTTTCAAGGAAGATTTTTGTTTAAAACAGATGAGGATAAAGCAAGAGCAAAAAAAATGGGAATAAATGATTTAACAAAAAAATATGAATTAAATGAAATAGTAATTGGCGATTCTATTTTTTGCGCAACAGGTATAACCTCAGGTGACTTAGTTAAAGGTGTTAAAATTCTAGGTAACGAATTTATTTCAGAGACATTTGTCACACATAAATCTTCTGGTTTTAAAAAAGTGATAAAAATAAAACAAAATATTAAATGATAGGCTTGATTAATTTGTGATTTTACAATAAAAAGCAGCAATTCGGTCCCTTCGTCTATCGGTTAGGACACGTGGTTTTCATCCTCGAAAGAGGGGTTCGATTCCCCTAGGGACCGCCATAAATGAACTATTACGTATATATTTTAATTAATAGTGATGAAAAACCTTTTTATACTTATGTTGGCTACACAAGTAACTTAAATAAAAGACTAATCCTACACAATACTTCCAAAGGAGCTAAATTTACAAGAGGAAGATTGTGGAAATTAATATATAAGAAAAAGCACAAAACAAAACAAGAAGCACTAAAAGATGAGTATAAATTAAAAAAAAATAAAAAAAAAAGAGAAAAAATTAAAGTGCAATATTTAATTAAAAATAATTTAATATAATGAAGATAGCTATTTTACTCCCATACAAAGAAAATTATTCAAGACTAAATGCTGGAGCTGTATCTATATTTGTTAATGATACAACAAAATTAAGCAATTTTAAAAAGGGTATAAAAGTATACGGCTCTACAGAGTCAAAAAAAGTTTTAAATAACTATAAAAATATTAAATTCCAAAAAAAATTTTATCAAAGTAGTAGCAATAAATATTTAAAAAGTTTTTTAGATAAAGTTAAAAATAAAAAATTAGATATTCTTGAAGTTCATAATAGACCTCATTATGTTAATTTTTTAAATAAGTTTTCAAATTATAAAAAAGTATTATTTTTTCATAATGATCCTTTAAATATGCAGGGATCCGTATCTGTAAAAGAAAGATTAAATTTATTAGATATTACAGATAAAATTATTTTTAATAGTAATTGGTCTAAATCAAGATTTTTAATTGATTTACCATACGCAGCTAATAATGATAAGCTTAAAGTAATTCATCAATCAACATCAAAAACAAAAATAAATTTTAAAAAAAAAAAAAAAATTATATCTTTTATTGGAAAATTAAATTCATCCAAAGGATATGATATTTATGGAAAAGCAATATTAAAAATATTAAATAAATATAAAGACTGGAATGCTATTGTAATTGGTGATGAACCTAGACAAAAATTCTTTTTTGAACATGAGAATCTCAATCATTTAGGTTTTAAAGAAAATTCTTTTATATTAAATAAATTAAAAGAAGTAAGTATAGCAACTGTTCCTTCTCGCTGGGATGAGCCATTTGGAAGATCAAGCTTAGAGGCAGCTAGTAGAGGATGTGCTTTAATAATATCTAATACTGGTGGACTCAGTGAAACTACAAATAAAGCTATAATTTTAAATAAAATTTCAGAAGATGAGCTTTTTAATAAAATTGATTATTTAATAAAAAATAAAAAATATAGAAATTCTCTTCAAAAGGAAACATATAATGATTTTTCACTTACGAATCAAAATGCAGCTAGTAAGATTGATAAATTACGAAATGAACTATTTGTTAATAAAAAAATTAATTTAGTTAAAGATATAAAAAAACCATTAAAAATTCTTCATATAACAAATTTTAATGAAAGATTTGATGGAAGACTTCATTATAATACAGGCAAAAGAATTAACAACGGCTTAATTCGTTTGGGTCATAACGTTTTAACAATAAGTGATAGAGATATAGTGTCTAATTATAAAAATTTAAAAGATCCAAAAGGTATAAATACTTTAAATAATAAAATTATAAACTCATTTAATAATTTTAATCCAGATATGATTATTACAGGTCATGCAGATAATATTACACATGATACTTTTGAATTTATAAAAAATAAAAAAAAATCTTTGAAAATTGCTCAATGGTTTCTTGATCCAGTATCAAAATTTGGTCCAGATTTTGATAAAAATAAAAATAGACTTATTAAAAATATAAAATTTATAGATGCTAATTTTTTAACAACGGATCCAAATTCTCTTAATTTTAATATTAAAAATTCATATTTCATTCCAAATCCTGCAGACAAATCTTTTGAAACCCTTGAAAATTATAAGCATGATTGTGAAAATGATTTATTTTTTGCCATGAGTCATGGAGTACACAGGGGAATTTTGAAGAAAAATAAATTCGATAACAGGGAAAAAATTCTTGAAGAATTATTGATTAAAAATAAGGAAATTAAATTTGATTTTTACGGATTTAATAATAGACAACCTATATGGGCTGAAGATTTTAAAAATCAGTTATCTAATTCAAAAATGGGACTGAATCTTAGCAGAGGTAAACCGCTAAAATATTATAGTAGCGATAGGATCGCTCAATTAATGGGTAACGGCTTGTTAACATTTATAGATGAAAAAACATCATATTCTGATTTTTTTACAAAAAGGGAAATAATAACTTACAAAAATGTATATGATTTAATTGAGAAAATTCTAAAATATAAAAATGATGATAAACAAAGAAGAATTATCGCAAGAAATGGAAAAATAAAATATTTAAAAATATTTAATTCAACTAATGTAGCTAATTTTATTATCTCAAAAACATTTCTTATTAAAAATAAATCATTCTGGTAGAAAAAATGAAAAAAAATATTATTATTGTTACTGGTGGCGCTGGTTTTATAGGTTCTTCGTTAATAAAATATTTAGTAAAGAAAACTAAATATAAAATAATAAGTATTGATAATTATTCTTCTGGCTCGATAAAAAATCATGTTAAAGATATTAATGTCAAATACATAAAAGGTGATAATAAAAATATTTTTAATTTTTTAAATCCATACAAAAATAAAATTAAAGTTATTTTTCATTTTGGAGAATTTTCAAGAATTTATCAAAGTTTTAAAAATTATAAAAAATGTTTTGAATATAATATTAATAATTCTTTTGAAGTTATTGAATTTGCAAAATCTTATAAAATTAAAATTATTTATTCAGCCACTTCAAGTAACCTGGGTAATAATGGTAAAGACGAAAACTTATCTCCTTATGCTTGGTCGAAATCTAAAAATATTGAGCTAATTAAAAATTATAATAGATGGTTTAAACTAAAATATGAATTAGTTTATTTTTATAACGTTTATGGACCCGGACAAATAACAAAGTCTCCAATGTCTGCCGTAATTGGAATTTTTGAAAATCAGTTTTATAATAATATGTCATTAACAGTAGTTAAACCAGGAACACAAAAAAGAGATTTTACTCACATAAATGATATTGTTAGAGGTTGTTATTTAGCATGGAAAAAAGGTAAACAAAAAGAATATATGCTAGGTACCAAAAAAACTTATACAATTTTACAAATAGCTAGAATGTTCGGTGGTAAAATTAAATTCTTGCCACAAAGACCAGGTGATAGATTTGGCTCAACTATGATAAATAATAATGCTCAAAAAATCTTAGGTTATTATGCTAAGGAAAGTATCAAAAATTATATTAAAAATATTGTTTCTAATAAATAATGTTTTCTATTTTAATACCTACATTTAATAATTTAGATTATCTAAAACTGTGTATTGAAAGTATTAAAAAAAACTCAAAGTTTGAACATCAAATTATAATTCATGTTAATGAGGGTAGCGATGGTACACTTGAATTTGTAAAAAACTCAAACCATGAGTTTACTTATAGTGAAAACAATATTGGAATGCCAAAAGCATTAAATAGAAGTGCAAAATTGTCTAAATTTAATTATATTTTAATATCCCATGATGATTTTTATTACTGCCCAGATTGGGATGTGTATTTATCAGAAGAATTAAAATTAATTAATCATAATAATTTTTATTTATCAGGAACGATGGTAGGTGAGGGTCAGGTTGAATTTGATGCTGGTAAAACAATTGAAGATTTTAATGAGAATAAATTATTAAAAAATTTGAAAAAAATTCAAACCTATAATTTCCAAGGAACAACAAAATGTCCTGGTCTTATTCACAAAAAAATTTGGGATAAAGTAGGGGGCTGGAGTGAGGAATTTTCACCTACTGGTGGAGATGACACAGATTTTGCTTTGAAACTATGGAATTCTGATGTTAGAATTTTCAAAGGTATAGGTAAGTGTTCGGCATACCATTTTGGTTCTATAACAACTAGAAAAAAACCAAAATCACTTTTCACATATCTAGGCAGCAGAGCAAATAAGATATTTGTAAAAAAATGGGGGATGAGTATAAATTTTTTTGAAAACCACTATCTGAAATCTGGTTATGATAAAAATAAAAAATTGATATTTAATGAATATAAGAGCGTACTTACCAAACCTGACGTCAGCCTAAGATATTTATTCGGATTAACACTTTGTAAATTATTAAAACTATATTTATTTATAATAAGATATAAATAACTATATTTGTTTAATGAAATCCTTAAAAGATAAATTGTTTTGATCTTTAATTGAAACAATAGGTTTTTTTACAGGCCATTTAATTTTTAAATCTTTATCATTCCACAAAATTCCTACTTCACTTTTTTCATTTCTATAGTTTGAACACTTATAATGAAGGATTACATCATCTGTTAAAGTGCAAAAACCATGAGCGAAACCCTTGGGAATGAGAAGAGATTTATTTTCCGTATCAGATAAAATAATAGAAAAATATTTACCAAATGTTTTAGATTTTAGGCGACAATCAAGACAAACATCAAAAATTTTTCCTTTAAGAACAGTAATAAATTTTGATTGAGAATTTTTTAATTGTAAATGTAATCCTCTTACAACATTTTGTTTTGAATAAGACATTACATCAAATGGAAATTTTTCTTTAAAATATTTTTGTATGAAAAGTTCTCTAAAATAACCTCTTTTATCTGCAAAACTTTTCTTTTCATAAATATTTAGGTCTCTGAATTTTGTTTTAATTATTTTCATTTTAAAAATTATAATTATTATACTTTAAATTATTTCATTTCATTAGAATAAATCTAAATATTAATTAATCCGTTTATAAGATTTTTCTCCCTTTATAGATGCAAAAATAGCTTCTAATCTGTTTTTGTATTTGTCTTCATTTACTGAATTCTTAATTAATTTAGAGAATAAAATTTTAATATATGAACGTGCTATTATAGGCAAAAAATATAAAATACTTAATATTTGTCCATAATGTTTGTTATAAAAATAATATTTTGACCAAATAAAATGCCAGCTATAGAGTTTTTTTATTTGGTTTTCTTCGTCAATACTGTCGTACTCTACAGCAGTTCCAATATTATGTGATATACCAACTGAATTTAATTGATAAGAGTATAATTTTAATTTTCTACCTCTTTTACAGTAATCATTTTCCTCAAAATACAAAAAAATATTTTTATCAAAACCACCGATTAAATCAAAATTTTTTGTTTTAAAAAACATTGCAGCACCACTAATAGCTTTAACATACCCTATGTCAGAATTTTTATTAGATTGTTTTAAAGTTTTTTTGTCAATATTTGTATATCTTGGACCGAGACAAGAAAAATTATCTTTCATTTTATTTGCTTGATTTAAAAAAAAATCAATAACTTTATTATCAATACCAATTAAATCTGGATTTAGTAAAAAAAAATATTTTGTATTTATTCTTTCGCGCGCGTAGTTTGCTGAATTTCCATAACCAATATTGCCTGTAAAAAAAATTTCCACATTTTCAGAAAATTTTATAAGTTCATTTTTTATTGATTGATCAGATGAATTCTCGATAATTATAATTTTAAAATTAATTTTAATATTATTTAAAAAATTAAGTATTTTTTTTTTGCTTTTGTAAGATACTATAACAATCGTGATTTCATTATAATTTGACATTAATAAATAACTTTATTGTTTTGATATATATTTTTTATTATATACATATTCTTAGTAAATTTATTAAACTAATTTTTAAAAATTAATAGAATAAGAAAAAGATTATAATCAAAAGCATATTATGAAAAAAAAAAATATAATTTCCTATTGGGATGGTTATTACAATAAAAAAATTAAATTTAAAGAATCAAGTTTTGCAAGATTCGTTTTTAAATATATAGGTAAATCAAAAAATAAAAAATTGATTGATATTGGTTGTGGTAATGGAAGAGACAGTATTTTTTTTAGTAAAAAGGGATATTTTGTTACGGGTATAGATATATCCAAGACAGCAATAACAAATAATTCAATTATGAAAAATAAAAATTTATCTTTTTCAAAGTTTGATATCGAAAATGATACTACAACAAAAAAATTTGATATTATTTATTCAAGATTTTTTATTCATGCTTTAACTGAAAAGGGTGAAATTAAATTGATTAAATTAATAAAGAAAATTAAAAAAAAAAATACTTATGTTTTTTTAGAATTTCGAAATTCTAATGATGAAATATTTAAGAAAGTTAAAGATAAGAAACATAATAATTTTGTAAATTTTGGAAAAGGTCACTTTAGACGAATTATCAATACTAGATATTTTATAAAGAATTTTATAAATAAAACAAAATCAAAGAATCTCTATACCAAATCATCTAAAAACTTATCCATTGTTAAGGGTGATAATCCTAATTTAAGTCGTGTTATATTTAAATTCTAATGAATAAAACTAAACATCAAACTATATATTTAAAAAACCTGATTTTTTTTTCTAAAAAATTTAAAAAATATAAACCCGTTATATTCTATGGAACTTTACTTGGTATTGTTCGTGAGAATTCTATAATTAAAAATGATGACGATATTGATTTACTCGTAGACTATAGATTTAAAAAAAAAATTTTAAACGACATAAAGAAAGAAAAAATATTCAAAATTAATGAGAAAATTTCTGATAAGTATTTTGTTCAAATTTTTTTTAGAGTAGATAAAATTATGATCTTTATAGATTTATATTTTTATACAAATAATAAAAACAATAATTTTATAGTAGATAGGCATAATTTTTTTGGAAACATTTATAATAAAAATTTTTTTTTGCATATTCCCAAAAAACTTTTTTTTCCGATAAAAAGAAATATAAAATTTAAAAGTATTTACATGCCTAATAAAGACCTAGCTTTATGTAAGTTTCTTTATGGTAAAGATTGGAATATACCTTTAAAAAAAAACGCAAACTATAAAATGAAAATCATAAAAAATAAACCATTTATAGTAAAAAAGAATATTTTAAGCTATTTTGCAAAAAATATAAAAGTCTCTGTTAAATCTTTATTTAATTAACAATTTATAAATAAAATTATTTAATTTTATTTTTTTTTCTTAAATATATTTTCCCAAAAATTTTTTTAAATTCTATTTTTCCTTCAGGGTCTTCTGTATTTGGTCGCTTCCTAAAAATTGTTGAATGATTACCAAGACCTTTTTCATGTTGCGGACGTCCATTTGTGTAATAATACATTGCTATTGATTTCCGAGATATTTTATTTGGGTGATTTATTTTTTCTGGATTTCCATGATATGAATTATCCGTTGTTGAAAAAATAACTGTTTTATTAAACGTTGGAGTTATTTTTTTTTCACACTTTTTCATATCTTTATCCCATAGTTCTAAACTTCCACCAAAATCATTTTTCCAATCTTTATTTAGATAAATTAATATATTCAACCTTCTATCAAGTTTCATTGTTGGGTGCATATTAAAATCAGCATGAATATTTAAATATCCTTTTTCCTTCAATTCATGTAGTCCTCCTCCAATTAAGTAGGGGTCAGGTATTAATTTTTCCTCTACATCTGTTATATTTTGTAAAAAATTTATAAATATTTTAGAATTTAGAAAATTTATAAAATCATTGGTTTCATTTGAGAATTTATTTGTATCATTTAAGGATAATTTTCTTTCAGCCTTATTGTCAAAATTATCTCCAATCTGCTGAATATTTTCTGGAAATTCTTCTAAAATTCTATTTAAAAAATTTTCATTAAATAAATCTTCTATTACTATATGTGGAAAAGGCTTAGAATGAATATACTCAGAATTTTTTTGATCTCCAAAACTTTCTAAATTTTTAATTTTTTTATTTATATAACTCATTCTAAATTGTTTATATTTTTATATTTTAATTTTATTTAAAGCATTGTTTTTAAATAAATTTGCATCCTTAATATATCTTCTTACCATTTGTGTTGATTTGTGACCAGTCATAGACATAATGCTTCTCTCATCAGCTCCTGACTCTGCAGCTACTGTTGCAAATCCTGATCTTAGACTATGGCCTGCAAAATTTTTATTTTCGATACCTGCTAGATTTAAATATTCTTTAATTAATAAAACTACAGATTGGTCAGTTAGTCTTTTGTCTGTTAGTGATAAACCTTTCGAAAATCTTCTAAAAATAGGTCCAGATTTAATTTGAGATATTTCTAACCATTTTTGTAAGTTTTTAACGGGACAATAAATTTCATTATTAAAGTAGGGTAGTCCTTTAATCATTCCTTCTCCGAATTGATCCGTTTTAGATTTTTTAATAATTATTTTTAGACCCTCAGGAACGAATTCCAGATCCTCATGATCAATTGATATAAGTTCAGTTCTTCTAAAACCACCACCAAAACCAATTAAGATCATTGACTTATCTCTTAATTTCTTTATTTCCTCAATTTTTTGACTATCTATTGCATTAATTATTAATTTTAAATGATTGACTAATATAGGTTTTTTACCTATTTGAATGCTACCTTTAATTCTTCTTATACCCATTAAATTTTCAACAATAATTGGATGTTTTGTATCTAAATAATGGCCTTTTAGCTTATGAACCATACTAATAGATACCAGTCTTCTTCTTAAAGTGCTTATTTTTGAATTTTTAGATAGATGAGTGATGTATAAAGAAACAATTTTTGGTTCTGATGGTAAAGATTTAAAACCGTGTTTTGTGCAAAAAGTCTCAAAATCTCTAAAATCTGATTTATATGCTCTTAAAGTATTATTTGCCTTAGAGCTTTTGAGGTTATTTAAAGTTGCCTCATGCAGAGATTTTAGATCAGTTGTTAGTTCATTCATATAATTACTATTGATAACAATTAATTATCGTTAGTAATATATCAAGAATTTTATTATGTCAAATAAAATAATTTATTAATTGTAAAGGACAATTAATGACATTGTGTGAACAATAAGTATGAAATATTATTTAAAGATGGGCATAGACGGAGTAATTGAACCGATATATTTTTTAATAACGTCATTTGGTTTTGCAATATTAAGCTTTATTAATTATAGAAAATCTGGAAAAACTCTGGAAACTATTTATCTTTCAATTTTAACTGTTTTCTTTATAGTCTGCTTCATTATTTTAAATTTTTATTGATGAAAGGTACTAAATTTCAATTAAAAGTCTGGAATTACCTTAAAACTATACCAAAAGGCACTGTTAAAACCTATAAACAGGTAGCAATAGCTATAAAAAGCCCTGAATCAGCGCGTGCTGTTGCTAATGCGTGTGGAAAAAACCCTTATGCACCCAAAATACCCTGTCATAGAGTAATTCGGTCCGATGGAGGCCTTGGCGGATACTCAGGGAGAGGTGGAATTAAGACAAAAATGCGTTTATTGAAATCTGAAAAAGTTGATATTTAGTGGCTTTTTTACCCTATTTTATAGTCAAAAACACTTGTAAAATCAACGTTTTTTCAATATTTAAACTTATTTTAACATGAATAGCAATATTCACCCTTCAGTTGCACTATATATCGAGATATAACAAAATAAAGCACCTCTATGGCCCTTTAAAACATATATTCTATAACTGCATTGCTCTACTTTTCAATGATAACAAGGCTAAATTTAGTGTCAAATTTCATAGAACTTTTAAAAATTTTTGTTCCCCTACCCACTTATTAAAATAAGAATTTTGAATTTTGTGTTTAATTTGCTAATAAAACCATTGGTATTAAACACTTTTAAATATTATGGTTTATTTTCTTTATTAATATTGCCATTTTTCCTTTATACATTTAAAATAATAGTAATTAATTGGATAATTTATATTAATTTATCTATTTATATGATAATAAAAAAAATAATAATTACAAGTATTTAAATATATATATTAAAGTATTAGATTATATATTAGTAACTATTTATTTACTATTAATTAGAGCGGGTAAGCAAATATTCTCTTCTAGAAATATATAGACCACTCAGAACAATAATAAATAAACCTAAATAAGTCCAGTTATCAGGCAATTCGTGAAAGAAATAGTAACTAATTAGTATATTGGTAATTATCTCTGTATAGCCCAAAGGAGCTAATTTAGAGGCATCAGCGTATTTGAGTGATAATATTAGGAAAAGATGTGCTACAGAGGCTATAAGGCCGATTAAAGCCATTAAAATCCACTGATTTGACGTAGGATTAACCCAAACTGAGGGCATAAATAGGCTAATTATTATGGTTCCTATTAAACCCGATAGTAAAAGGGTTAAAAGAGGATTATCAGAGGTACTGAGCTTCCTCGTGATAATAAGATAAAACCCATAGCAAATTCCATTACCTAAAGCAGCCATGGTAGCTAAATTAATTTCTATAAAGCCAGGTCTGATTACAATTAAAGTTCCAATAAATCCTAATGATACAGCAGTCCACCTCTTCACCCCTACTTTCTCATTTAAAAAAAATGGAGATAAGGCTGTAACACAAATTGGAGCAACAAAAGCTAAGGTTAAGGCTTTAGGAAGTGAAATTTCCGATATTGCATAAAAGAATAAATAAGTAGAAAAAACAAAAATTAATCCTCTAATTAATTGAAGGGCTGGTTTTTTCGTCCAAACTAATGAATGCCTATAAAAGATAAGCATTAGGGATAATGTAAAGACTACAGTAAAAAAATATCTTGCCCACGTTATCTGTAAAACATCCATAGATGAGCTTAAATATTTAGCAAAAGCATCCATTACAGGAACAATCATCCAAGCAGATGCATTTAAAATTATAGCCTTCATAAAAGAAGGATATCTCTTAATAGAAGTATTTTAAAGCAAAGAATAATGTAATCGGAATAGTGAATAAGGACATGATTGTAGATACTACAATTGTGCTAGATATATTATCTACAATTTCTTTTGGAGAATACATGTGCGCTATCAAATAACACAAAATTGCACTAGGCATACAAGACTGAATTAACAGAACACCAGCTGGTATACCAGATAAATTAAAAAATTTTATAACAGCAAATCCTATAATAGGACCTAATATTACCCTTCCGAAAGAAGTGATTAATGAATCTTTAAAAGAAAATATTTTCATCTGTGTCAGAGCAACACCTAGCGACATAAGGATCATTACAATCATACCATAAGCTAAAAGCATTACAGTATTTAATACAAATTGAGGAAAGGGAATTTCAAAATACAAAAAGAGTACTGTTATTAAAATTGCATAAAATGATGGACTTTTTAATATTGTTTTAAAATCAAAAGCTCGTTTAGCTAAAAAAATATTTAAAGTAAAATGGAGCAAAACAATTAAAGATGATATAGCGGCTGCTATCCCCATTCCAAGTTCTCCATAGGCAAATAAACAAATCGGAATACCCATATTTCCAGTATTCGGTAAGATAAAAGTTGGTAATTCACGAATATAATCCTTCTTCATAAGAAAAAGAAAAATTAAACCGACAATACCAAATAAAGTTAATAAAACTATTGCGTAGCCAAAATATTCACTAAACACGTCAAAAGTAACACCACCTGCCGTAATTGCAAAAATTACTAATGCTGGAGTTCCAAAATTACCAGCGTATGTAGTTATAAATGATGTATCAAAATCGGGATTTTTTTTACCCAAATGATATCCAAGACCTACTATTAGGAATACTGGAAATAAAACTTCAAAAAGTTTTAAATAAATTTCCATTAACCAAGCAATCTAATTAATGTTGGTGTTTTTATAATATTTTTATTTTTTTTAAAAATAGACAAGCAATTATGAATATTAGTTTCAGTTGTTTTATGAGTTATAATAACTATTGTTGCCTTATTGTTTTTCTTATCAGGTGTCTGGATTAACCTTTTAACTGAAATTTTGTATTTAGCTAAACGATTAGTTATTTTGGATAATACACCAGGCTTATCTTTTACTTCAAATCTTAGATATAATGAATTTACATAATTATTTACATTATATGGCTTTAAAGATTTAAGCTTAGAAACACTAACACCGAAAGGTTTTTTTATATTTCCACGCAAAATTGATAATAAATCAGAAAGTAATGATGAAGAAGTAGGACCTGGTCCAGCTCCCTCTCCTTGCAATACACTCTCTCCAACAGGTTTACCTTGGAGAATTACTGCATTCATTACACCGTTAACATTACCAATATAAGATTTTTTACTAACCAAACATGGATGAACGGTTTCAAAAAGATGATTATTCTTTAACTCAGAGATTCCCAACAGCTTTATTCTTAAATCTAATTGATTTGCAATTTTAATATCTTTTAATTCAATTTTTTCTATTCCTTCCATTAAACATTTATGTTTTGAAATTTTACTGTTAAAGGCTAAAGCAGACAAAATTCTAACTTTTGCAAATGCGTCAAAACCATTTAAGTCTAACTTAGGATTACCAGGTTCGGCATAACCAAGTATCTGTGCTTTTTTTAAAACGTCAGCAAAATTTTCATTTGAATTTTCCATTTCAGATAAAATATAATTTGAGGTACCATTCAGAATTCCATAAACCTTTGATATTTTATTTGTTGCTAATCCTTCTTTAATAGATCTTAATATCGGAATACCTCCAGCAACTGATGCTTCAAATTCCAGATTAACTTTATTTTTTTCTGCAAGTTTTGCTAACCTATTACCGTGTTTTGATATTAAAGCTTTATTAGGTGTAATAACATGGATTTTACTTTTTAAAGCAGTTTCTACAACTTTTTTAGAAATTCCATCTGATAAACCTATAGCTTCAAACAATATATTAATGTTATTTTTTTTAAAAATTTCTAAAGGATTTTTGTAAAATATTTTTTTATTAACTTTAAATTTTCGTTTTTTATTAATACTTCTTGCAGATACAGCCACCACATTTATTTTCTTACCTGTTTTAAGCTCAATATCCTTCTTTTTTGTATTTAGTTCATTTAGCAAATAATTACCGACCTGACCAAGTCCTACTACTGCAATATTAATTAATTTACTCATTTACTTATATCTGGATATTTACTTTTTTTTGTATAGTCATCTATATAAATCTCATATTCCTCTAATGTCATTGACGTTATATCGTCTGCCTTTTTTAATATTTGATTTAATTTTTTTTGATTATTTTTATTTTCAATAGAATTTTCTGTCCAATATTGAGAATCTTTGTTTAAAGAACAATTGGCTAATATTAATGAAAAAAAAATTATTATAAATTTTCTCATTTTAAACCAGTCTTTTCAGGAAAATTAAATTTATTATTTAAATTTTGTACAGCTTGACCTGCTCCACCCTTAATCAAATTATCAATAGCAGATAGAATGATTATTTTATTACTATATTTAGATTTGTGCACTGAAATATAACAATTGTTGGTATTTATTACGTCATTGGTGCTTAACAATGTGTCAGACTTTAATATTTTTACAAAACTTTCATTTTTATAAAAACTAATTAATGTTTTTAATACTTTTGTTTGTGAAATATTATTTTCCATATCAACATATATAGTACTCAGAATGCCTCTAAACATTGGTGATAAGTGAGGAGTAAAACTAAATTGAAATTTTTTCTTAGTAAATTTTCTTAACATTTGATCTATTTCAGAATTGTGACGATGAAAACCGACCCCATAAGCACTCAAAGACTGATATAAATTTTTATCTTTATATTTTTTGTGAACTCCTCTACCAGCACCTGAATATCCAGATTTTGAATCAATTATAATATTATTAAATTTAATTAAATTTTTCTTAAACAAAGGAAATAGAGGAAGCAATATTGATGTTGGATAACATCCTGGACATGAAATAATATTATATTTTTTAATCTCTTTTCTATTAATTTCAGGAAGTAAATAAATACTTTTTTTTATTAAATTAGTTGCTCGATGTTTTTGTTTATACCACTTTAAATAATCAGAAGCTTTTTCTAATCTAAAATCTGCAGCAAGATCGATTAGAGTATGATTTTTGCTTAAATGTTTAGATATATCCTGTGCTTCCCCATTTGGAAGTGCTGTAAAAATAACATTAACGTCTTTTAATAATTTTTTATTAAATTTTAAAATTTTTGGTAATTTATATTTAGATAAAGATTTATCATAAAATTTAACGTGTTTACCCACAGAAGAGTTTCCACAAAGGTATTTAATATTAATATATTTGTGTTTAACTAATAATTTAATTAATTGAACACCAATATATCCAGTTGATCCAGCAACTAATGCGTTAAGCTTAGGCATTTTTTATTATAACAGTTAAAAATTAAAAAAAAATTATCTTTTAGAGAATTGGAAGCTTCTTCTAGCTTTTCTTCTACCAGGCTTTTTTCTTTCAACTGCTCTTGAGTCTCTGGTAGTAAGTTTCTCTGTTTTTAAGGTGGCTTTTAGATTTTCATCAAATAATACTAAAGCTTTTGAAATACCGTGAACCATAGCCCCTGCTTGGCCAGTAGGTCCTCCTCCTTTTACACTACATCTTACATCGTAATCTGTAGACTGATTAATAATCTCAAAAGGTCTTGTAATTTGCATTTTATGTGTTTCATCTGCAAAATATTCATTGAACAATTTACCGTTTACATAAATTTTGCCAGAACCTTTTTTTAACCAAACTTTAGCTATTGATGTTTTTCTTCTTCCTGTAGCATATTTGCTATCTTTAAAATCTAACTTTAATTTAGGAGATTTTGATGCTGATTGAGTATTTTCCATATTAGTTTCTAGCTATATTTTTACTGTTTAATTTATCTAATTCAATAACTGTAGGATTTTGTGCTGAATGTGGATGATCATTACCAGAATAAATTTTTAATTTTGTTAATTGTTTTCTACCCAATACTCCACCTGGCAACATTCTTTTAACTGCCATTTTTAAAGTTTCTCCTGGTTTTTTTTTATGAAGTTTTTCTGGTGTAGTAACTTTAATTCCACCTGGGTGACCAGTATGTCTGTAATATTTTTTATCTTGAAATTTTTTTCCAGTAAATTTTGCTTGTTCAATATTTTTGACAACAACAAAATCACCATCATCCATATGAGGTGTGTATGTAGTTTTATTTTTGCCTCTTATGATATTTGAAACTACAGTTGCTAATCTTCCAACTACTGCATTCTTAGCGTCTATTTCATACCAAGATGAATTTAATTGGTCTTTTTTAGTGAATTTTGTCATTGTGCGAGGATTAATACTATTAATAATTACAAAGTCAATTTTATATTTAGCTTGAAATATGTGGCTTATATGCTAAGAATTAGTTGCCGATTTGATCCTATTGCGGGCTTACAACTGCTAAAAAGGAAATTTCATAAAATTAATAAAATCGGTAGGCATTTGAACTGTATTGTGCGCCTAACATAATGTTGAAGCACTAAAAAAGGAGTAAAATGACAAAAAAAAGAAATAACCCTGAAACTTTAGCTATCCATGGTGGTGACTATAGAAGTGATCCAGCGACGAACGCCGTAGCTGTTCCAATTTATAGGACAACATCATACCAATTTAACAACACAGAGCACGCTGCTAACCTTTTTGCTCTTAAAGAATTTGGTAACATCTATACTCGTATAATGAACCCAACAAATGATGTGTTGGAAAAAAGAGTAGCTGCACTTGAGGGAGGACTTGCATGTTTAACTGTTTCTTCAGGGCAAACTGCCTCAACTTTTGCTGTTCTAAATGTTGCTCAAGCAGGAGACAATATAGTTAGTTCAACTGACCTTTATGGTGGAACGGTATCTTTATTCACACATACACTTAGTAAGCTCGGTATAGAAATAAGATATGCAGACCCAAGTAATCCTGAAAATTTTGAGAAGTTAATAGATGACAAAACTAGAGCTTTTTATGGTGAAACACTGCCCAATCCATATTTAAGAGTTTTTCCAATTAAGGAAGTTTCTGATATTGGAAGGAAATATAATATACCATTAATAATGGATAACACTGCATCACCTGTGATTTGCAAACCAATAGAACATGGAGCTGCTGTGGTAATACATTCACTCACAAAATATATAGGTGGTCATGGGACAGCTGTAGCGGGTAGTATCGTTGATAGTGGTAACTTTGATTGGACCGCAGATCCAAAAAGACAACCATTATTTAACGAACCGGATGCAAGTTATGGTGGTGTTATTTGGGGAAAAGCTGTACCAGAATTAACTGGTGCTAATGTTCCCTTCGCTGTTAGAGCAAGAGTTTGTTTATTGAGAGACTTAGGATCAGCTCTAGCTCCAGATAATGCTTTTGCAATAATTCAAGGACTTGAAACGGTTGCTTTAAGAATGAGACAACATTGTGCTAACGCCGAGTATGTAGTTGATTTTCTTAAAAAACATAAAGAAGTTACAAAAGTTATTTATTCTACAGAACACGATAAACCTATTGCTGATAGAGCAAAAAAATATCTTAAAGGTGGAAATGGACCAATGATTGGTATCGAGCTTAAAGGTGGAATTGAAGCTGGTAAAAAATTTATCGAGTCTTTAAAAATGTTCTATCACGTAGCTAATATTGGTGATGCTAGAAGTTTAGCAATTCATCCAGCAAGTACAACTCATAGTCAATTAAATGAGAAAGAACTAGCTGCATCAGGTGTTACACAAAGTTATGTAAGACTTTGTATCGGTATTGAACACATCGATGATATTATTGAGGATCTTGATCAAGCATTGAATAAATCTTCAAAAAGTAATTTAAAAGCTGTAAGCTAATTTGAGTTTTAATGTCTACAAATAGGAACTAATAATTAGGCCCTTTATATTTTACAATATAAAGAAAATACAATGTTGAAAGTATTATTAAAATAGAATTTATCTGGTGTATAGATGCATAGATCATTTTTACTCCAGATAAAATTGTAAGAACTCCCAAAACAATTTGAAACAATAAAGAAATTCCAATAATGAAAATTGGAATTCTTAAATTTATATTTCCATTTCTTAAAACAAAATAAAGCATATAAAAATATATTATGACAATTAAATATGCTAAATTTCTATGAATAAATTGAACAAGTGATTGATCATCAAATACTGTGAGATTAAACAAATCATTGATTACACTGTCATCCGGAAAATATGATGAGCCCATTAAAGGCCAAGTATTATAAATTTTTCCTGCATCCATCCCTGACACAAATGCTCCAATTATTAATTGTAAAAATAATAAGAAAAGAAAAAATTTAATTGGGTTTAATTGAATATTAATATGATTAATTTTTATATCGGTTAGATTTAAATATTTCCAAAAAACTATAGACAAAATGATAAAAGCTGTAACCAAGTGCAGTGATAATCTATAATGACTAACATCAATTCTATCAATTAATCCACTTGATACCATGTACCATCCAATAAATCCTTGAAAACACACTAAGAAAAAAATAATTGAATATTCTTTTAAAATCCAAAAACCATTTTTAATTGCAAAATAGATCATTGGAAAAAGAACAGTTAGACCAATTAATCTCCCCAATTGACGATGCGCCCATTCCCACCAAAAAATAATTTTAAATTCATTTAAAGTCATATTAAAATTTTGCTCTTTAAATTCAGGTATTGTTTTATAGAGATCAAAATATTCTATCCATTTATCATTTGTTAAAGGGGGTAATGAGCCAATAAAAAGTTCCCAACTAGTAATAGATAGTCCAGAGTCTGTTAATCTAGTTAGACCCCCTACTAAAATAATAAGCACGATCATCACTAATAAAGTGATCATCCATATTTTTAATTGAGAATTTAAAGAATAATTCTGACTGTACATGATTAAATAAATATAATAATTATTAATTAAACCAATAAATTAAATGTCGCCTAAAAACAAAAAAAAATTAGAAATAATAAGATCTAAATTGGATAAGTTAGATAATAAGTTGTTATCTTTAATTAAATATAGAACAAATCTAGTAAAAGAAGTTTTAAAACTTAAAGAATTTAAAAAAGAAATAGTAGATAAAAAGCGTATCAATTTTATACTTAAAAAAATTCACTCAAAATCTAAAAAACTAAAGATTGATCCTAAAATTACTAATCGTATATGGAAAAATATGATTTTGTCTTATATCGATTACGAAAAGAGAAACTTTAAAAAAAAATAATTACTTACTGTGTGGTGGAAGCTTTTTTTCCACAAACATTTCATGTTTTCTAGTATCAGGATTGTATTTCTTCGCTGAAAGTTTAACTTTAGCCTTCTCACCTCCAGCAGGTTTTTTTACATAATAGAAGTAAGGGCTATCAGGTTTAGCCTCTGGAACCATTCTTACTTTAACGTGCGTTTTTTTTGCCATTTTTTAATTCTTTTAATTTATTAGAAATTTTTAATAACTTATTTCTTAAATTTTCAGTCCTTATAGATTTATCTGCAATTTCGTCAAGCTTTAAAGAATCTTCATTATTTAATATTTTTTTTACACCCTTTATTGTCATGCCTTGATCTTTAAGTAAAAATTTAACTTTTTTAAGAAGATTTATTGTTTTTTCATCATAATATCTTCTATTAGAATTTAATATCTTTGGTTTAATTTGTTTAAATTGAGTTTCCCAAAATCTAATGACATGTGTCGGTAAAGCTCCTTTATCATTTGCTTTAAGATTTAATATTCTAGCTACTTCACCTATAGTTTTGTAAGCGCTATTTGATTTATCCATTATCCTTTAAATTAACAAATTCTTTAAATTCCTTTGATGGCTTAAACAATACGACATCTCTGCTTGAAATTACTTTTGTTTCTTTAGTTTTTGGGTTTCTACCGATCCTAGATTTTTTTTGTCTAATAGAAAAAGTTCCAAATTTAGATAATTTTAATTTTTTTTCGTTTTTGATGTTAGTAACTATAGTTGATAAAAAATCCTCAATTAAATTTTCTGATATTTGTTTTGAAAAACCAAGCTGCATATAAACCAAATTAACTAAGTCTTTTTTAGTTAAATTAATTCTCATATTAAATATTTTGCTTAATCTTTTCTATCAAATTGCCTTTTACAATTCTATGACAAACATCTAGAGAGTTTGAAAAGCCAATATAATCAGTTCCTCCATGACTTTTAACAACTGGAGAGTCTAAACCAATAAAAATTGCTCCATTATATAGTCTTGGATCTAGTCTTTTCTTAAATTTCTTTAAGTTTGTTATATTTAATAAAGATGAAATTTTACCTATTAATGTACCTGTCATCGCATTTTTTAATTCACTGGTTATAAAATTCGCTGTACCCTCTGCTGTTTTTAATGCAACATTTCCTGTAAAACCGTCTGAAACTATTACATTAACCTCTCCATCCATAAGATGATTTCCCTCAATGTAACCAGCAAAGTTATAATTATCTGATTTTTTTTCATTTAATAATTGATAGGTTTCTTTGATAGTCTCATTTCCTTTTAATTCTTCTGAACCAATATTTAATAATGCAACGTTTGGTTTGTCATTCGGATAAAGTGAGGTATATAAAGAAGCTCCCATAATTGAAAAGTCTGATAAATTTTTAGAACTACATTCAATGTTGGCACCTAAATCCAATACAACACTCATACCTTTTTTATTCGGCCACAATGCAGATAAAGCTGGTTTGTCAATGTTTTCTATCATTTTTAAATTTAATTTTGATACAACTAATAAAGCTCCAGTATTCCCAGCCGATATAACAATATCTGTTTCTTTATTTTTAACACTTTGAATAGCAAGCCACATACTTGTATCTTTACCTCTTTTTGCACCCTCTAGAGGACTATCTGTACTTTCAATTTTTTTTTCTGTATGAATTAATTCAAAAAATTCTGTAGGTATTTTTCCTTTAATTAATGGATTTATTTGATTTTTATCTCCAAATATTTTAAAAAAATTATTTTTATTTGTAGAATGATTTAAAATAATACCATCTATTATTTTCTTTGGTGATCCATCACCACCCATTGCATCAACTGCAATTTTAATCATATCTGACATTTTAATTGATTATTATATACTATTCTTTTGGGTCTAAAACTTGTCTTCCCTTATACATGCCTGTTTTAAGGTCAAGATGATGAGAAAGCCTATATTCTCCAGATTTTTTATCCTCAACTATATTTTTAGTTGAAAACTTCATATTCTGGGCTCTTCTCATTCCAGTTCTGGAAGGGGTTTGTTTACGTTTTGGTACAGCCATAATTAGGGGTTACTTACACTTTTTAAATAAGAATTCAAAGTTTTTTTTGATAAATTTGAGTTAAAATTATCGAAATATTCCAATAATTCCTCATTATTTTGAAAATCACTCAAAAAAGTTGAAATTTTTTTTAATTTGTCTGGCTTTGATAAATCTTCCCAAAAATGTAACTCTGAAACCATTGAGTGAAATAAATTAATATAATCTTTCATTTTTTTATTGATTGATTGATCACCATAACCAATTTCTCTAATACTAAGTTCTAATTGTCTAAAATTAAAATCATATATTTCTTGTAAAATATTCTTATTTTCATGATTTTTAAAATTTTTTAAAAAAAAAGCAAAATGTAATAAAAATATAGTTAAACGATCAGAAAAATTGTCCTCGCGATTTAAAGATTTATACAAATCTTTATTTCTAGTGAAATTAATTAAATTGTTATAAACATGTATATATTTAGAATTCATGAAAAAAATATTATATATAATTTTATTATCTTTCATAGTTTCTAATTGCTCTATTAAACCTGTCGTACAACATCATGGGGTGCCATCTTTAGAAAAAAAACAGGCAAGCCTAAAAGTAAATAAAAGTAACAAAAATGATATTAGAAAGATTTTAGGTAGCCCATCAACTACAAGTAAATTCAACAACGATGTATGGATTTATATTGAGAGAAAACAAACACAATCTAAATTAAAAAATTTAGGTAAAATGAAAATTTTTAAAAATGATGTTTTAGTTCTTGAGATTGACGATTATGGTATTTTAAAAAAAAAAGAATTTTATAATAAAGATGATATGGAAAATATCAAAATAGTTGACGCTACAACAGAAGCTGGATTTAGAAGAAATTCATTTATTTATGACTTTTTGTCTAGTATGAGACAAAAAATTAATGACCCTCTTGGTCAGAGGGCCAAAAAACGTGAAGAAATTAGCCAGCGATAACAGCTAACAATAGTAAAGCTACGATGTTAGTTATTTTAATCATTGGATTTACAGCAGGCCCAGCAGTGTCTTTGTAAGGATCTCCAACCGTATCACCCGTAACAGCTGCTTTGTGAGCCTCAGAGCCTTTGCCACCATGATTACCGTCTTCGATGAATTTTTTTGCATTGTCCCATGCACCACCTCCGGCTGTCATTGACACTGCAACAAATAGCCCCGTAATAATGACACCAAGCAACATAGCACCTACAGAAGCTAATGCAGCTACTTGGCCACCAATAGACAAAATAACAAAATAAAGAACTACAGGAGATAAAACTGGTAACAATGATGGTATAATCATTTCCTTAATAGCAGCTACAGTAAGTAAATCTACTAATTTAGCATAATCAGGTTTTTGTTTTCTTTTCATAATACCAGGGAATTTTTTAAATTGTCTTCTCACTTCAACTACAACTGCACCACCTGCTCTTCCTACAGCTTGCATCCCCATTGAACCAAAAAGATAAGGTAACATTCCACCAATTAATAAACCAACAACTACATAAGGGTTAGATAAATCAAATGTTACTACGATACCTTCTAATGCAGATCCTGCTTCTTTTGAAAAATGCTTAATGTCTTCAGTGTAAGCAGCGAATAAAACTAAAGCACCTAAACCAGCTGAACCAATTGCATAACCTTTTGTAACAGCTTTAGTTGTATTTCCTACTGCATCTAGAGCATCTGTTGTTTTTCTAACTTTCTTATCAAGATTAGACATTTCAGCAATACCACCTGCATTATCAGTAACTGGCCCGTATGCATCTAAAGCAACTACCATCCCTGCCAAAGCAAGCATAGTAGTTACTGCAATAGCGATACCAAAAAGTCCAGCAATAGAATTTGTAATAAGAATTCCAGCAACAATTATTAATGCAGGAATAGCGGTTGCCTCCATAGAAACAGCTAAACCTTGAATAACGTTTGTACCATGACCAGTGGTAGATGATAATGCAACAGATTTAACCGGTCTATAGCTTGTTCCTGTATAGTATTCAGTAATCCAAATTAATAATCCAGTAATAACTAAGCCTATGACACCACAATAATATAGATCCATTCCATTAAATGTTTTATCATTTACTGTGTACTCATTTGTAAAACCAATTACATGATCTGTAACAGGCCATAGTATTACTAAAGATGCTACTGCAGAGACAACAAATCCTTTATACAAAGCATTCATAACGTTATTACTTCTTCCAAGTTTAACGAAAAATGTTCCAATAATAGATGTTAACAAGCATGCAGCACCTATTGATAAAGGGTAAATCATCATATTTAGATCACCAACAAAGAAAATTGAAGATAAAACCATTGTTGCAACAATTGTAACAGCATATGTTTCAAATAAATCAGCAGCCATACCAGCACAATCTCCTACGTTGTCACCAACGTTATCTGCTATCACAGCAGGATTTCTAGGATCGTCCTCTGGAATTCCAGCTTCAACTTTTCCAACTAAGTCAGCACCAACGTCTGCACCTTTTGTAAAAATTCCACCACCTAATCTTGCAAAAATTGAAATTAATGATGCGCCAAAACCTAATGCAACTAAAGCATTAACTATTTCTCTTTCATCTACTTCAGATTTTAATAATATATAATAATAAACAGCAATAGATAATAGTGCTAAACCAGCAACCAACATTCCAGTTACAGCACCTGATTTAAATGCAACAGAAAGACCTTGAGCTAAACCTTTTCTGGATGCTTCAGCTGTTCTTACGTTTGCCTCTACAGAAACTAACATACCTACATATCCTGCAATACCAGATAAAGCAGCACCTATTAAGTAACCAAGACCTACTAATGGACTAAATGCTATACTTACAATAACTAAAACTACAGCACCAACAATAGCAATAGTTTTATACTGTCTAGCCAAGTATGCTTTTGCACCAATTTGAATTGCTGATGCAATATCTTGCATTTTAGCATTTCCTGCACTTGAATTAAGAATATTTTTACCAGTTAAAAATCCATAAACGATTGATAATAAACCAGCTCCGATTGTGTATAATAGTATTGTTTCGACTGTTCCGCTCATATTAACCTTAAGTTGTTGGTTGTTAAATTTTTAAGCCCGCACAATACAAAAAAAGATAGAAAAGACAACGATTAACTTCTAAAACCTATGAATATAACCTTTAGATTTAGCTTGTATTTGCTTGTCTTTTTGACCAAAAATTAAAGACCTATCTTTACCAGATATAATTTTACCAATTTTAGTTATTTTAATTCCAGTTATATTAGATGCGTTTTGAATGATTCTAGCATTATTAACACCTGCAGTAAATAAAACCTGATAATCGTCTCCATTAGAAATTAGATTAATTTTATTTAATTTTTGATTTTTAATAAAATTATCCAATTTTTTCGAAATAGGTATTTTCTTTTCAAATAAGTGAAATGATAAATTTTGTCTATTAATCAATTTTGATAAATCGTCAATTAATCCATCTGAAACATCAATTGAGCTATTAGCAAATTTTGATAAATACTGAGTTAAATTTAAAGGTAAGTCTGGTTTATAATATTTATTTATAAAGAACAATTTATCTTTTTTTTTGATATTAGCTTTATTTTTTAATAATCTGAGTCCTAAATAACTATCACCTAAATTTCCAGTAACGTAAATATCGTCATTTAATTTAGCTTTATTACGATAAATTATTTTATTTGAATACCCCATTGAGGTAATTGTGAAACTTAGTTTGCTTGAAAAGGTTGTGTCACCACCACATAAATTTATATTAAATTTATTTTGTTCTGATTTAAGTGACTTTGAGATTTTGTATAAATTGTTTTTCGTAAACGTTTTTTTATTACCTGAACCAGAAATAAAATAAAATTTTGGTTTAACACCTTTACAAATTAAATCAGAAATTGATGACCTTAATATTTTTTTAATTACTAGATCTGGGGATTTAAAATCATAAAAATGCGTACCAATATTGTATGTATCGACAGATATAACAACACCTTTTTTTTTATCAAAAAAAACGTCGTCATTTAGATTAAGAGCATATTTATTTTTTTTAGCTATTTTTGAAAAATAATTATTTATAAGCTCAAATTCATGCATTGTTAGATCTTAATTTTTTTCCAACGTTATCTAATAAAGCATTAAGATACTTTGTTTGTGAATCTTCAAGAAAAAAATTAGATGAATTTAAATATTCTTTAATAATTATATTAATAGATAAATTTGGTTTATACATAAATTCATAGGTTGCTGCTTTTAAGATAGTTTGAAAAACTTTATCTAAATTTTCAAATACAAATTCATCACCTAATTTGTTGTTTAATTCATCTAAAATAAGATCATTCCTTTCTATTGTTCCTAAAACGATATCCTTAATAAACTTTCTAAATCTGTGTTTTGGAAAATCTAAGTCATTGTCTTCATTATAAAATTTACCATATAATTTTTGAATAATTATAACTCTAGAATTATTTTTTGGGTTATAATGAGTTCTCATTTTTGAGACAAAACTGAAATCACAGCTTCTGCAGCTTCAGCACCTTTTTTTCTTCTTGCTCTTGCTTGAGCCATATTAAGACAAGTAATTATTCCATTTCCAATAGGTTTTTTACTATCTATAGATAATTTCATTATGGCATCTGTTGATGCTTGAGAAATAAAATCGAAGTGTGGTGTTTGACCTTTAATTACACATCCTAAAGCTAAAAAACCGTCAAATTTTTTTAAATTTTTGGAGATTGTAACTGGAATTTCAAAAGCACCAGGTACTTTAATAATTTTTATTATATTTTTTTTTGGAATTATTTTTAAAGCACTTTTTGTTAAGCCTTCAGCAATATCTTTATAATAATCTGCTACAACAATTAAATATTTTTTTTTCATCAAATTAGTTCTTGTTTTGCAATTTTTATACCATAACCATCAAGACCAATAACTTTTTTTGGTGATTTGGTAATTAATATCATGTTTTTAATTTTTAAGTCTTTAATAATTTGAGCTCCAATACCATAATTTCTTATTAACTTGTCATTTCCCTTTTTATAAAAATCTTTGTTTTTATAATCTTTTAAGGTCTGAGTTACTGATTTTAAATTTAAGTCTTTGATAAATACTAAAACACAATTTTGATATTTTTTAAAATAATTTAAGGTCTTGTTAAATGAATTTGGTAGTGATTGATTTATTAGATAGTTTTGGACGACATTAGACGAAATTACTCTTACTCTTGGAGTAACACCTTTTTTTATTTTACCCTTTATTAATGCAAAATGTTCTGAGCCATCTAAAAGATTCTCATAAATTCTAATGTTATATTTTTGATTTTTTACATTAATCTTACTTTGCTTTTTAAGTTTAATAAGCTTTTCTTTTTTTAGTCTATATGCAATCAAATCTTCTATCTTTCCAATTTTTAATTTATGTTTTTTTGCAAAATTGAATAAACCCTGACCTTTGGCCATTGTTCCGTCTTCATTCATAATTTCACAAATTACAGCAGAGTTATTTTTTTTTGCTAACTTAGATATATCAACTGAAGCTTCAGTGTGCCCTGCTCGAACAAGAACGCCACCATCTTTAGCAATAATTGGAAATACATGACCAGGTGAAACAATTTCATTTTTATTTACATTTTTTTTTGATGCAATTTTAATTGTTTTCGCTCTATCTTTAGCTGATATACCTGTTGTTATTCCTTTTTTTGCTTCAATAGAAATTGTAAAAGCTGTCTTGTTTCTTGATTGATTCACTGGAGACATTAAAGATAAATTTAATCTTTTTGCTTGAAGTGAATCAAGTGCTAAACAAATTAAACCTCGCCCATATTTTGCCATGAAGTTAATATTCTTAGCATTTGAATCTGATGTAGAAATAACTAAATCTCCTTCATTTTCTCTTTTTTCATCATCAACTAAAATAAACATACCGCCTTTTTTGGCAACGCTTATGATTGACTCTATTGACGCAAAATTATTTTTTTCCATTAAAATAATTCCTAACGTATTTAGACAAGATATCTATCTCTATGTTTACTAAACTAGATTTTTTTAAAGTAGATAAATTTGTTTCCTTGTAGGTGTGAGGGATAATCCAAATTTGGAAACCTTTTTTAGTTACTTTTGAAATTGTAAGAGAAATACCATTTACACAGATTGATGCTTTTTCTATTAAATGTTTTCTTTCCTTTTTAGGTAAATCAAAATCAAAAAGAAATGATTTATCTATTTTTTTAATACTTAATACTTTACCAACAGTATCAACATGTCCTTGACAAATATGGCCTGAAATATTTGTCCCATATTTTAAAGGTAATTCTAAATTTATTTTATCTCTTATTTTTAAAAATTTAAATTTTGAACGAATTATCGTTTCTTTCGAAAGATAAAATTCCATAATTTTTGATTTATATGAAATCAAAGTTAGACAAACACCATCGCAGGCAACAGATAAACCCATGTCTTTATTGGATACTTTAATATTACTTCTTACAAAAATATTAAGACCTTTAGGTCTTTTAATAATTTTAGTTATAGTACCTTGGTTATAAATTATTCCATTAAACATTTTTTCTAACTATATAGTGTTATTCTGTCTTTTCGTAAATTGAGATTTAGATTAATCTTTGTTTTGTATTTTTTATTTAATATATTTTGACTATTAAATTTCAAATATTCGGAGCTTTTAGAGAGGTTTTTTGGACTTTTATACAAATAAAATTTATTAAAAATTCTATTCTTAATCAGTGAATTTGTTAATTTATCTCCTCCTTCAATTAGTAAATTCCTACATCCATAATTATGTAATTTTTTTAAAATTAATTTAATGTCAAATCTGTTATTTCTGTCAATTTTGGATTTAATTAGATGAATTCCTTTTCTTTTAAATTTTAAAATTTTTGATTTGTCAGCTTTATTATAAAAAATTAAAGTATTTTTGTTATTAGAGGATTTAATTATATAACTGTTCATTTTAGAATTTAGCTTGTTATCTAAAATAATTCTTTTTGGAGAAAATTTTTCTAAACCTTTAAAACGACAATTTAATTTTGGATTGTCTTTATTTAGTGTTTTATATGTAATCATCAAACTATCATTTTGATATCTTAATAGATGAGTAAACTGATCAGAATATAAATTTGTAATTTTTTTTTGGATCATGCTGTAAATGATATTATTTTTTGAAATAGCTATTTTACCGGAAACAAAGGGTAAATTTTTTTTTCTATTAAAAAAATAAGGAACATAAAAACTTTCAATTCTACTTTTTAATAAACCTTTCTTTACAATTATTTTTTTTGACTTTAAAATTTTAAAACTTTTATTTCTTACTCTTTTATCAATGTCAGTAACTGCATATATAACCTCTGAAATTTTTGATTTTATTATCAAATCAGTACATGGTGGTGTTAATCCATGATGACAACATGGTTCTAAAGTAACATACATTTTTGAACCTTCTAAGTTTTCAAAACTATTTTTAATTGCATTAAACTCAGCATGTGGTCTTCCATTAAATGAAGTTTGTCCTATGGAAATAATTTTATCATTTTTGACAATAACACATCCTACAGAAGGATTTGATCCAGTCTGTCCATGACGTGATTTAGCCAAGTCTAAGGCTAATTCCATGTAAAATTTATCTTTTAATGAAAATTTATCTTTTTTTGTAGACATCAAGCTTGTCCACGAATTGTACGAAATCTTTTTCTTCTCTAAAGTTTCTGTATACAGATGCAAATCTTACGTATCCAACTGGGTCTAAATCTTTTAATCCATCCATAACCATTGTCCCAATTGTATTTGTTGATATCTCTCCTTGTCCTAATTCTTCTAAAGATCTTGAAATATTGCTGATGAATTTTTCTATTGTAGCAGTATCTATTGGTCTTTTTTTTAGAGCTATATAAATAGATTTAGATAATTTATCACGATCAAATGATGATTTTCTCCCATTTTTTTTAACAACCATCAACTCTCTAAATTGAATTCTCTCAAATGTAGTAAATCTTTCACCACATATACACAATCTTCTTCTTCTTATTGCAGTACCATCTTCTGTTGGACGTGAATCTACAACAGATGTATCACCTTTTTTTTCGCACGGACAAATCATTTGCTAAAGGTTCTTATATATCGGAAATGAAGAAGTTAAAGAAATAACTTCATTTTTTACTTCGTTTTCTATTTTACTGTTATCTGTTGGGTTTTCAGATAAACCTTTAAGAGTTTTTGTTATTAATTCACCTACTGTTTTAAACTCATTTAAACCAAATCCACGAGTCGTAGCTGCTTGAGTTCCTAATCTTATTCCGGATGTTATCATGGGTTTTTCTGTATCAAATGGAATACCATTTTTGTTACATGTAATGTTTGCTCTTGACAAACTCTCTGCCGCAAGATTTCCTTTTACATTATAAGGTCTCAAATCAACTAACATCAAATGTGTATCTGTTCCATCTGAATAAATTTTAAATCCATTATTTTTTAAAGTTTCTGCTAACATCTTTGCGTTTGCTAAAACCGATTTAATATAATCTTGAAATTCTGGCTGTAGTGCTTCAAGGAAACCAGCAGCCTTTGCAGCAATAATATGCATCAAAGGTCCACCTTGATAACCAGGAAAAACTGCTGTATTAAATTTTTTAGCAAGATCTTCGTGATTAGTTAAAATTATTCCTCCTCTTGCACTTCTAAATACCTTATGGGTTGTTGAGGTAACCACATGAGCATAATCACAAGGATTAGGGTAACCTTTACCAGCAACTAATCCTGAGAAGTGAGCCATATCAACCATTAAGTATGCTCCAACTTTATCTGCAATCGCTCTAAATCTTTTAAAGTCAATTACTCTAGAATAAGCACTTCCACCTGCAATGATTAGTTTTGGTTTATGTTCTAATGCAAGTTTTTCAACATTATCATAATCTATCAGTTCAGATTCTATGTCTACATCATAGCCGACTGCGTTAAACCATTTTCCAGACATTGAAATTTTTAATCCATGAGTAATATGACCACCTGAATTTAAACTCATGCCCATAAATGTATCACCTGGGCTTAACAAAGCTAAAAATACTGCTCCATTAGCTTGTGCACCTGAGTGCGGTTGTGCATTTGCAAATTTACAATTAAATAATTTTTTTAATCTTTCAATGGCAAGGTTTTCTGCCACATCAACGTGCTCGCAACCATTATAATATCTTTTACCGGGGTAACCTTCTGCATATTTATTAGTTAAAACCGATCCTTGAGCCTCTAATACTGCTTGTGAGACTATATTTTCAGACGCAATTAACTCTATATGTTGTTGTTGTCTAATTAATTCATCTTTAATTGCTTTATAAAGTTCAGGATCTTTTACAGATAAACTATCCTCAAAAAAACTTTTATAACTATCGTTTAAATAACTTTTTTCGCTCGACATAATTATATTTTCTTAATTCTTCTCAAGTGTCTACCACCATCAAATTTTGTCTTTAAAAAAACACTTAAAAATTTCAAAGCATTTTTTTTGGTTATCAACCTTGAACCTAATGTAATGATGTTTGCATCGTTATGCAATCTTGATAATTTCGTTGATTTTAGATTAAAACATTGCGCGGCACGAATATTTTTATGCTTATTTGCCGCAATATTCATACCAGTCCCAGATCCACACACTAGAATACCAACATTATTCTTATTAAGTTTAACTTTTTTAGCAACTTTATGAGCATAGTCAGGATAATCAACGCTGCTATCATCTTTAGGACCAAGATCCTCAAATTTTACTTTTTTGTTTGTTAAATAATCTTTGATTGTTTCTTTTAATTTAAATCCAGCGTGATCTGATGAAATAAATATTTTTTTCAAATTAATTAAATTTGTAATCTAAAACACAAGCAACTAAATGTATTCTATTCTCTTCTCCACCATTAAATGCATTGTGATACTTAGTATTGTTCGTAACCCAAACTGAACCATCAGCAGGCATATGTTTTGCAACATTATCAATTACCATTAGACAACCTGGGTTTGTTATAATAGGTATATGTAATCTTGGTTCAGGATCTCTATGCCAACTTAAAGTTGATCTTGGCTCTTTTAAAAGAATTCTTACTCTGCCAAGTTTATATTTTTTTGAAAGAGCATCATAAACTTCTCTAAAGTATGTATTGTCATAATCTTTTATAAATTCTGAGTAAGATGCTTCTTCAATCATTTCGTCTCTAGAAACTTCTTTTCCTGATTTATCAGGTTTAGTCCAATATACTCCACGTGCTTTATTGCCTTTTATTGAATCGGGATCACCAGGTATTTGGGTTAATGATATAGCTCCAAAGTGAGTAACACCAGCATCTTCAAATTTTTTAATTTGAACAATTTGATTATATGCCTCTTGAAGTTTGTCTATATCAAATTTTATATCTTGCTTTTGAAAATCGCTAAAATCTAAAATTCTTTCCTCTTTTTTTATGTTTAGGTCTACAACTTTTGTGCTATTTATACTCATCGAAAATGTTTTTTACTTATTTTTTTATATATTTGTATAATACATTTGTCGCATAATTAAAGAGAATTAAAACATGATTACAGGAAAATATCCTAGTCTGAGACTTAGAAGAGGGAGGAAAGAATCTTGGTCAAGAAGATTAATTCAAGAAAATACATTGAGTCCAAACGACTTTATATTGCCTATTTTTTTAATAGAAGGCTCTAATAAAAAACAAGAAATCTCCACTATGCCAGGCGTGTACAGATACACAATTAACAGATTAAGCCAAATAGTAGATCGAGCTATAAAATTAGGAATACCAATGATAGCTCTTTTCCCTAAAACTAAAAATTCAAAGAAAGATGAGTTAGGAACAGAATCACTTAATGAAAAAAATTTAGTTTGTAGAGCAATTCATGAAATTAAAAAACGATACAAAAATCAAGTCGGTATAATGTGCGATGTAGCTTTAGATCCTTATACATCACATGGTCATGATGGTTTAATCAAATCTAACACTATACTAAATGATGAAACTATTAATGTTTTGATAAATCAATCATTACTTCAGGCTGAGATGGGTTGTGATGTACTGGCTCCTTCAGATATGATGGATGGCAGAATAGGAAAAATAAGAAAAGCTTTAGATAAAAATAGATTCCAAAACGTTCAAATATTATCCTATGCTGCAAAATATGCTTCAAGCTTTTATGGACCTTTTAGAGATGCAGTCGGTTCTAAAGGTTCGTTAAAAGGAGACAAAAAAACTTATCAGATGGATTATGGAAATTCTGATGAAGCTTTAAGAGAAGTTGCATTAGATATTAAAGAAGGTGCTGATATGGTAATGGTTAAACCAGGTATGCCCTACTTAGACATAATAAAATCAATAAAAGAAAAATTTAGATTACCAGTTTTTGCATATCAAGTATCTGGTGAATATAGTTTGATTGAAACAGCAATAGCGAAAAAATTAATAAATAAAGACGCCATATATGAAAGTTTAGTTGCGTTTAAGAGAGCTGGTGCCAATGCTATAGTAAGTTATTATGCTGATAGAATTGATAAAATAATTAGATAATTATTTTAAGGTATTTAAAAATAATAACCTACTATTTGGATAATTTAAATTATTTGGTCTTAATATAGTTTTATCTAAATAATCACCTACTAATTTCAAACCATTCAATAAAGTAGCAAGATCATTAACTTCTATATCTTTTTCAATCAAAAAATTAGGTACATATTTTTTTTCATTTAAAGAACTTGCATAATATACGGTCTTGTTACCTTCTAAATCTTTTTCAACTAAATTTTCAAGCGCTAAGTCATATCCTAATATTTTTAGTAACTCCAATTCCCAAAATATATATTTTTTTAACCAGTCTTTTTCTTTTAAAATTAAAAATAAATTTTGAATTATAAAATAAACTTTATCATTAGATTGAGACTCTGCTGTTAATATTTTAATCAAATTCATTGCTGATGTTATACAAGACAACTTTTGTTTGTTATCAAAATATAGTGGAGTGTAAGCATTTAAAATTTCAATTTTGAAATAACCTATTTTGTTTTCATTTTTAGAATTGTAATTAACATGAAGTTTGTTACCGACTTGAAGATAATTTTTAATTTTTTTTGAAGTACCACCAAATATAATTCCGGATATTTTTCCTTTATCTTTTGTAAATAATTCAGCAATTAATGAATTTTCATTATATCTTGTTTTGCTTATTAAAAATCCCTCGTCTGACCAATTCATTTTTTATTTGTATTTTTTAAACATTCTATAGCAGCATTTTGTTCAGCTTCCTTCTTCGATTTACCAATAGCAATAAAATATTTTGTATTGGGTAATTTTACACCGACTTTAAATATAGGTTTGTGTCTTGGACCTGTGTTTGAAATTAATTTATAAGTGGGTAATTTTTTAAAATTTTTTAAAGTTAATTCCTGTAATTTGGTTTTAGCATCTATTTCAGTTACAACACTTTTTTCAATATGATCTTGCCACAAGTTTAAAATTGTTTTTTCAACAATTGTAAAACCTTTGTCAAGATATATGGCACCAATTAATGCTTCACAGCTATCAGATATAATCTTGTCCTCAATTTTAATTTTTTTATTGTTAGGGTTAAATGTTTTAACATAACTAGCCAGGTTGATTTTTTTTGCTATTTCCAAACAGGTTTTTTTATTTACTAAAGATGCAAATTTTTTATCGAGAATACCTTCTTTTTCCTCTGGATAAATTTCTAAAAGTTTTTTTGCTATAACCAAGCCAAGAACTCTATCACCTAGAAACTCTATCTTTTCATTATTTTCATTTGGATTAAAGCTTTTATGTGTAAGGGATTGGATAAGTAGATCTTTATTTTTAAATTTTAAATCAATTTTTTTTTCTAAGCTCTGATAGTTAATTTTCATTAATTAATTTTATTAAATGTTCTATTAAATCTTATTGACCTATGCCATTTCCAAAATTCTATAAAACCTCCTATTCTTTTATCAGATGAGAAAAATATAAATTGAGCTTTTCCTACTAAATTATCTTTATGCACATATCCAACACTTGTTAAGTACCTGCTATCTTTAGAACAATCCCTGTTGTCACCTAAAAAGAAATAATGATCTTTAGGTACAGTAAACACATCTGAATTTTGATAAGTGTAATCTTTTAAATAAACAGTATGAAATTTTTTACCATTTGAAAGCTTTTCTTCAAATCTATAAACATCAATACTTTTGTCTCCACAGAAAATACTAGTTTTGTTATTAATTTTAGATTTAAGAATTTCTGAATTATTTAAATATAAATTAGAGTCTATAAACTGAATTTTATCACCAGGTAAACCAATTAATCTTTTAATGTAGTCTGTTCTATTATCTGCTGGTGTTTTAAATACAATTACATCACCTCTTTCTGGGCTACTAAACATAATTCTTTTGTTTAATATGGGTGGACTAAAAGGAAATGAATGTTTGCTGTATCCATATGTATATTTTGTTACAAACAATCTATCACCTACTAATAAAGTGGGCTCCATGGATGAAGATGGAATATAAAATGGTTGTACTAAAAGCGATCTAATTATAACTGCAATTATTAATGCATAAATTAAGGTTTTTATATTTTCTGAAAAAAAATTTTTATCTAATTTCATGATGTTTGAATAATAGTAAATGCTGTTGAATAATTTTTTTCATCCGAAATTGATAGAAAACATTTAAAATTTTTGATTTTAAAGTTCTTTTGAATGATTTTTGTAATTTTTTTATTTTTAACATAATAAGGCTTTCCCATTTTGTTATTAACAACTTCTATATCTTTAAAATTTAAATTCATACGAAAACCTGTGCCAAGAGCTTTAGAAAATGCTTCTTTTGCGGCAAATCTCTTTGAAAAATAAGCCACTTTATTGTTTGCAGCATTAGATTGTTTCAATTCTTTAGATGAGTAAATTCTTTTTTTAAATAAAGGATTTTTAATCGATTTTTGAATTCTTTTATTTTCAACAATATCAACACCAATACCAAGAATTTTCATTTATTTTTTTAAAATTTTTTTAAAATTTTTAATTACTTTTGAAAGTCCGTCAAATATGGATTCTCCAATTATAAAATGTCCAATATTATACTCCTTAATATCTATTATTTTTGTTAACATTTTAGTGGTTTTATAATCTAAACCATGACCAGCATGAACTTCTATATTTAAACTTGATGCTAATTTTGCACTTTTTTTAATTCTGTTTAATTCACTAGAATAATTTTTTTTTAATTTAACTAGATTTGCTAATTTTCCAGTATGTATCTCAATACAATCAGCATTTAATTTTTTAGATAGCCTAATATCATTTGGAGAAGGATTAATAAACAAACTTGTTCTTATCTTTGCTTTTTTAAATTTTTTAATTATTTTCTCTAATTTATTAAGATTGTTTTTTATATTTAAACCTCCCTCAGTAGTAATTTCTTTTCTATTTTCTGGAACTAAACAAATAAAATTTGGTTTTATCTTAAGTGCTTTATTAACAATTTCTTTATTCATAGAAATTTCTAGGTTTACAAGCACATTTTTTAAACCACATATTTTTTTGGCATCGATATCCTTTATATGTCTTCTATCTTCTCTTAAATGAATTGTTACAGAATCAGCCCCATAACTAATAACTTTTTTTGCTGCATATATTGGATCTGGATGTTTCTCACCACGAGCGTTTCGTAAAGTTGCAATATGATCTATATTTACACCTAACCTTTTCACTTAATAAATCTGCTTCCTGGAGTTGTTATTGGTATTGATTTAAGTTCAGGTGGTAATTTATTTGCTTTATAAGTTGGAACTTCTATTTTTAAATGAGATGTTATTCCAGTTTTTATTATTAAAGATTGTTTAGTTGATCGATCGATTATAGTTGCAAATCCAATCAATTTTGCTTTTGATTTTTTAATTAATTTTACACACTCTAAACTTGATTTTCCTGTAGTGATTACATCTTCTATAATCAATACTCTTGAACCTTTTTTAATATTAAATCCCCTTCTAAGAGTAAATTTGCCATTTACTCTTTCACAAAAAATTGTTTCTTTTTTTAACAATTTTCCTATTTCATATCCAATAATTACTCCTCCCATTGCAGGAGCTAGTATTAAATCAATTTTTTTAAATTTTTTTTTAATTTTATTTGCTAAAGATTTACAAATTTTATCAGCTAAATTAGGGAAACTTAAAAGTTTTGCACACTGAATATATTTTGAAGAATGTAGACCTGAGGATAGAACAAAGTGACCTTCTAATAATGCATTAGTTTTTTTTAAAATATTTAAGGATTTTTTGTGTGAAAGCATTTCTTTTTTCTTCGTGTCTAATTATCTTAAATTTTATACTCTTTTGTTTTAGCTCTGCAATAAAATTAGTAAAATTCTTAAGGTTTCTAATAATTAATTTAAATTTAAAATTAATATAATTGGGATTTTTACCAACCATTTCTAAGCTCGATATATTTAATTTATGACTTCCAATTAGTGAGCTTATATCTCCTAATTGACCTGGCTTATCAGGTAATGACATCCATAGAGTAGTATTGTATTTTTTTGTTTTTTCCTCTTTTTGCTCTCCTTTATCATGCCAATATCTTCTTATTGCTGCTCTAGCTTTGCCTGTTTTAGTTGTTGGTATCCAATGAAGTGACGGTGAATTATTTTTAGATGTTATAATGTTTACACGATCACCATTTCTTAAAATGGTTTGTAGTTCATTTTTGTTTCCATTAATTTCACAACCAACTGCTGAATTGCCAATTTTAGTATGAACAGCATATGCAAAATCTATGGCTGTTGCGTCTTTAGGTAATTTAATTACCGAACCTTTTGGTGTGAAACAAAATACGTTTTCTTGAAACATTTGTAGTTTAGTATACTCATATGAGTCTTCAGGGTTTTCGTTTTTTTCTATAATCTCAACAAGATCTTTTAACCAATCATACTCTTTCCAGCTTAAAGAATTAAATTTTTCAGAAGATTTATATTGCCAATGAGATGCGACACCTCTTTCTGCAAATTCGTGCATTTCGTGTGTTCTAATTTGAATTTCTATTGGTTTTTTATTTGAACCTATTACAGAAGTATGAATAGATTTATAACCATTGATTTTTGGAGATGAAATGTAATCTTTAAATTTTCCCGGTATGCAATTCCATTTTTTATGAAAAATACCAAGAGTTTTGTAACAATCGTCTACATTGTTTAAAATTATCCTAAATCCAATAATGTCTGTTATTTGTTCAAGAGAAACTCTTTTTTTTTGGACCTTTCTCCAAATTGAAAAAGGTGTTTTTTCTCTACCATGTATCTCGGCATTAATTTCATTATCATTCAAGATTTCACTTAACTCAAAAGATTGTTCTTCAAATAAATCTTTTCTGTCCAATTTTATTTCATCAAGCCTTTTTTTTATTAATTTTCTTGCGTCGTTATTTAAAATTTCAAAAGACAAATCCTCAAGCTCGTCTCTTATTCTGTGCATTCCCATTCTATCAGCTAATGGCGCATAAATTTCCATAGTTTCTTGAGCTATCCTTTTTCTTTTATCCTCTTTAGTAATCGCTTTAATGGTCCTCATGTTATGAAGTCGATCAGCAATTTTAACTAGCAGAACTCTTATGTCTTTTGATGTTGCTAAAATTAATTTTCTGAAATTCTCAACTTTAGAGTTAGCTCCAGCTGAATTTTCAAATACTGAAATTTTCGTTACACCGTCCACTAAATCAGCAACCTCATCACCAAATTCTTGTTTGATAGTTTCATAAGTTGCAAAAGTATCTTCTATAGTGTCATGCAATAGACCTGTTGTAATTGTAGCGCTATCTAATTTTAATTCAGTTAAAATATTTGCAACCTCAATTGGGTGAACAGAATAAGGATCACCCGAAGCTCTTTTTTGACTCTTATGTGCTTTAACGGCAAAATTATATGCTTTATCTAATTTTTCAGGATTAAGAAATTTATTATAATTCTTAACTTTATTTATAAGTTCATTTGAATTAAGCATAATTGATATTATACCATTAAATCAAAATTGTTTAATAGATCTAATGTCTCTATCAGGTAGCAGAGAAATCAAGGTTTTAACATCAATTTGTTTATCAGGATGGATCCAATCCTTTTGAATCTCAAATAATGGAAATAATACAAAGTTTCTTTTATGCATCATTTTATGAGGTAAATTAATTTTAGAATTTTTTTTTGATACCAATTTATTAAAATCGATTATATCTAAATCACATGTACGAGGAGCATTTTTTTTTGCTTTTTTTCTACCTAATTGATTTTCTATAGATTTACATATTTTTAATAATTCTTGAGGACTGTAATAACATTTTAATTTTAAAATTATATTTAAGAACTTAGGATTTCGTCGATCAGGCCACGAAGGGGTTTCATAATAACTAGATATCGAGAGAAAATCTAAGTTATGTTCTGCTAATAAAAATTTTGCTTTTTCTATATTTCTTTTTCTTATACCTAAATTTGAACCTATTCCTAAAAAAACAATTTTAGCTTGATTTTCTAATATATCTTGCCTTTTCACGGTTCCAATCTCTACTTTTTTTTGTTGCTCTTTTATCATATTGCTTTTTCCCTTTTGCAACAGCTAGTTCTATTTTAGCCTTTCCTTTTTTAAAATACATTTTTGTTGGAACTAATGTGAAACCATCTCTTTGCATTTTACCTATTAATTTATTTATTTCTTTTTTATTAAGAAGCAATTTTCTATCATCGGTTGGATTATGATTAGAGTAACTTGCTTGCTTGTATGGAGATATATGTGAATTAATTAAAACAATTTCACCTGCCTTTTCAACAGCATAAGACTCAGCGATATTCACCTTGCCCTCTCTTACTGATTTAATCTCTGATCCCTTTAAAACAATTCCAGCTTCAAAAAGATCTTCAAAAAAAAAGTTAAAACTAGCTTTTCTGTTTAAACAAATGATTTTCAAACCAGGATTGGTTTTTTTGTTCATTAAATTAACTTAGCAGACTGAAGAGCTTTTTTTACAATTTCTTTTGTTGTGTCTGTTACTTTTACAAGTGGCAGTCTTACATTGTCATCACAAAGTCCTAAAAGTTTTGCAGCATATTTTACAGGACTAGGATTGCTCTCAACAAACATTGAGTGATGAACTGGTTGTAATATTTTATCTAATCTTTCTGCTTCTTTCATTACGTTATCGTTATCAGATTTGGAGAATTTTTGAAAATCTGAACAAAGTTTAGGTGCAATATTAGCTGTTACACTAATAGTACCTACCCCACCACGTTTATTAAATTCAAAAGCATTATCATCATTACCTGTTAATTGAATAAAATCTTTACCCATTTTTTCAAGTGTCTGATTAACTCTATCTAAATCACCTGTTGCATCTTTAACACCAACTATATTTTTTAATTCATACAGTCTGGCCATTGTATCCACTGACATATCAATCACAGATCTACCAGGAATATTATAAATTATAATTGGAATACCACACTTGTCATTAATTGCTTTATAATGTTGATATAAGCC
>QCMQ01000004.1 GCA_003213615.1 Pelagibacteraceae bacterium AG-422-D23
ATAAAATTTAAATGTATCTATTAAATAAAAATCTTTTGGAATTTTAAATTGATAGTCGTTAATAATTATTATCTTATTAAAATTCTTTTTTAAAAATATTTCTATTTTTTTTGAAAAAATATAAGTATCAATTAAAATTATATTAGCTTTTTTTTTCTTAATCTTCTTTAATAAAATGTTTAAGTTTCTAAAAATTATAAACTTAACTTTTTTATCTTTACTTTTTAAAAACTCAAAATATTTTTTTGCTCTGGTATAATGACCTAATCCTGACTTATTACTTTTCCAGGCTGCTACGATTATCATTTTACTAAATAATTTGTCAGAGAACCTCTCATTGATTTTCTTGTAGCTTCTGTCCGTGGTGGGTAATTAAAGTAACCTAATATTTTTTTTTGTTTAATATTTAATTTTTTTTGGAATTTCAGGGGTAGACCATATGGAACTGCAAATTGTTGTTTCAAAAACCATCTGTTAAAAGCTAATGTTATATTAACTCTATATTTTTTAGATTTTTTTTCTGCAGATCCATGCCAAACATTAGAATTCATAACAATCACGCTACCTTCCTTAGCTAAAATTTTTTTTGCTTTTTTGTTATCTCTAATTGATGGATATCTTAAAATTTTATGTGATTTTGGTACTAATTGAAGTGGGCCATCATCTGAATTTAAGTTATCTAAATAAAAAAAAAATTGTAAATGAGTGGGTGGATATATGGCACACACTCTAGAGTCTAAATGTAGTCTTTGCGACGGAGCATTTTGTTTTAATATTCTTGCGTGTAATAATTCAAATTGATAAATATCTCTATCATTTTTGTAAGCCCCTTGAGAAAAATAATTTTCACAAATTTTATTGATTTTTTTATTAAAAATTAAATCTAAAAACATTTTGTCTTTATTTTGAAGATTCCACACTATGTATTCTAAATTATCTTTTTTTTTCTTAAATTTATCTGAAGAACGAGAATACAAATCCTTTTTCATTGATAAAATTTTATTTAAATACTTTTTACAATAAGATTTTGATAAAAAATTTTCTAAAACTATAAAACCATTTTTTTCAAGTTTTTTTTGAATTTTAATATAATTGATTTTTTTATTCATAGGATTATTAATTATATTCATATAATAATCATTATGAATGAAATTAAAAATAAATAAAAAAAAAATACCCTTTTTTATTGCTGAAATTTCTGCAAATCATAAAGGCTCTATTACGCATGCAAAAAAACTCATAAAGCTTGCTAAAGTTTCTGGAGCAGATGCAGTAAAATTACAAACGTATTCACCTTCAAATATGACTTTGAAGTCAAAAAAAAAATTTTTTAAAATTGATAAAAAAAAATGGGGATCAAACTATTTATGGGAATTATATGAAAGGGCAAAAACGCCATTGAGTTGGCATAAACCCCTTTTTGATTATTCAAAAAAAATAGGTATTTTATGTTTTAGCACTCCTTTTGATGAAGAAAATGTAGATCAGCTAGAGAGGTTAAAATGTCCAATTTATAAAATCGCTTCATTTGAAAACAATCATTTCTCTTTATTAAAAAAAATTGCGAAAACAAAAAAACCAATAATTATGTCTACTGGTATTGCCACACTTAAAGAAATTGAAAAATCTGTAAAATTTTTAAAAAAGAATAGAAGTGGAAAAATTCACTTACTATACTGTGTAAGTAATTATCCATCTAAAATTGAAGATTTTAATTTAAAAAATATTTCAATATTAAAGAAAAAATTTAAAAAAATTGTGGGATTTTCTGATCATTCTGTTGATGATTTTGTAAGTTTTATTGCAATAAATGAAGGGGCTGAGATTATCGAAAAACATATTGCTTTAGATAAAAATTCAATTGATGCTGAATTTTCAAAAAAAACAAATGAGCTTAAAAGTTATATTTCAACTTTGAAAAGAATTAGATTTTTAAAAAAAAAAAATAATTATGTTCTCCCAAAATTAAATTCAGGTAAAAAATTCCAAAGATCTATTTTTGTTACAGAAAACTTAAATGTAGGGGAAAAATTAAGCCACAAGAACATAAAAGCAATAAGACCAAACAATGGCATAGATGCTTCTGAATATTATTCAGTAATTGGTAAAAAAATTAAAAAAAAAATTAGTAAAAATAGCCCATTACTCAAAAAGTATTTCTGAAATATTAAACAATCTATGAAGATTACAAAATCTCTTTCAAAAACAATCTTTAATAAATTATCTATTGATGAAAAAATTATGCTGGGCTATTGTTCTGTCATACTTAATGATGAATTTGTATTAATTAGAATTAAAAAAAATATCTAGAAAAGTTTAAAATGAAAAAAAAAATTATAAATATTGGCATTGTAGGATGTGGAAGAGTTTTTGACCATTATGTTAAGATTTTTAATAGAAGAAAATCAAATGATTTTAAAGTTCATGTAGTTTGTGACAAAGAAAAAAAAAGGGCAGATAGAGCAGCTAGAATTTTTAAAAGCCAAAAAATATACAATTTTTCATTGATGCTAAAAAAATTTCAAAATAAATTAGATTTAATTATAATACTTACTCCTTCAGGATTACATTTTGAACAATCAATGCTTGCTCTTAAAAATAATTTTAATGTCTTGTGTGAAAAACCAGCCACAATGTTAGCAAGTGATGCTCTTAAGATAGAACAGTTATCAAAGAGAAAAAATTTGATGTTTGGAATAGCTTTTCAAAATAGGTTTAATAAATCCGTAATAACATTAAAAAAATTATATAAAAAAAATAAATTTGGAAAAATACTTTTAGTTAACGTTAGGTTGCTTTGGTCAAGAAATCAAAGTTATTATAATGATAAGTGGCATGGCAGATGGAGGTTAGATGGAGGTGTAACAAATCAACAAGCAATACATCATATAGATGTAGCTAGGTGGATATTTGGTCCTGTATCAGAAGTTAATTCTATGATGACAAATCAAATTAACAAATTACAGGCGGAAGATACTAATAATTCAATTATCAAGTTTAAAAGCGGAGCTACTGGATCAATCCAAGTAACTACAGCTGTAAGACCCTCAGATCTAATAGCGTCTTTAGAGGTAATTGGAGAAAAAGGATTTATAGTTTTAGGTGGAGTTGCTTTAAATAAAATTGAAAATTTTTACTTTAAAGATATATCCAAAATAGAAAAAAAAATGATAGAGGAGTCTAATGAAAAAGTTGAAAATGGATATGGAAATAGCCATAGTAAAATTATAGATATTGCAATTAAGAATATTAAAAATAATAAAAAAAGTTTTCCAATTTCAGCAACTGATGGCTACGCAACAGCAAATTTAATTCATTCTCTATATAAAAGTGATGAAAGAAAAAAATGGGTAAAAGTTACTAATAATGTTAAATCAAGTAGACTAGGAAGGTAAAATGTTAGAAAATAAATTTCCAGGAAAAGATATTACGCTAGATGATATGAAGGAAAAGTTTCCGTTATGTGTTAAAAAAAATGAAAATGATTTTTCGAAATTTGAAATAGCAGGAGTAGAATTTGGTGGAAATCAAATTCCAATAATGGCTGGCCCCAACATGGTTGAATCTAAAGAGCTAATACTGGATGTTGCAGATAATATAAAAAAAATAGGGGCTCATTTTTTAAGAGGTGGAGCTTTTAAACCGTTAACTTTTCCATATCGTAGTAAAAAATTTAATGAAACAAGAGAGCAAGGGATAGAGTGGCTTAAAATTGCTAAAAATGAGTTTAAAATTCCAATAATCACTGAGGTCATGGAAGAAAAATATATCGAGTTAGTTTCAAGTGTTGCAGATATTTTGCAAATTGGATCTAGAAACATGCAAAATTATCCATTTCTTACGGCTTGTGCAAGAAGTGGCAAGCCTATAATGTTAAAAAGGCATTATGGTGCGTCTTTAAGAGATTGGTTGGGAGCTGCTGAATATATTTTATATGAAGGTAATAAAAAAGTAATTTTATGTGAAAGAGGTGTATCAATACCTCATACACACAGAAGTACCTCAAGGTTTGCAATTGACTTACAGGTTGTACCTGCTGCAAAAGAAATTACGCATTTGCCAATAGTAGTAGATCCATCTCACGCAACCTTTTGGAGACCTTGGATAAACTCAATGAGTCTAGCAGCAGTTGCTTCAGGTGCAGATGGAATAATGCTAGAAGTACACCCAGATCCTGAAAATTCAGCAGTAGATCCATTACAACCAATAAATTATGATCATTTTAGCAAATTGATAAAAAAAATGGATGTACTAGCAACTTCTGTCTATAATAAAAAAATATTATAATTCTTTTATGATTTTAAAAGAATTACAATCTCTAGTTCAAAATAAAATTATTCTTAAAAAAAAAAAATACACAGTAATTATTGGTGCAAATCCATCTAAAACAGCCAGATCACCTATTCTATGGAATTATTTCTTTAAAAAGACAAATCAAAATATAGAAATGATTCCACTTGATACAGACAAAAAAAATATAAAAAAAATTTTAGAAATCTTATCAAAAGATAATAAATTTTTAGGTGGCTGTGTAGCTGTACCTTTAAAAGAAAATATATACCATGAACTGTTGAAAAAAAAAGCGTTAGATAAAATTACCCAACAAATTGGAGCTGTTAATTGTATTTATAAAAATAAAAATAAAATTTTTGGAACAAATACAGATGGAGAGGCTGCTATTAAAGTATTTAATAATAAATTTGGTAATATAAAAAATAAAAAATGTCTTATTTTAGGTTATGGAGGAGTTGGTAAAGCAGTTACGGCTTTTTTTAATAATGCAACAAAAAGAAAAATTATCATTTCTAATAGAACTAAAATAAATAAGAATATCATTAGCAAAAACAATTTAGAATTTATTGAATGGAAAAAGTTTCCAACTATTTTATCTAAAATGGATATTATAATAAATTGTACATCTTTAGGTTTTAATAAAAATAGAAAATCTCCATTAAAAAAGAAAGAATTTTACTTTATAAAAAATAATGTCTATTTATTTGATGTAATATACAATCCTTTAGAATCAACCTTTCTGAAACTAGGCAAAAAAAGATCTAAGAATTTTTTAAATGGATTAGAAATGAATAAGATGCAAGCAATCTTAGCTATTAAAAAAGTTTTAAAAAATAAATTTTCAGAAAATAAAATTAAAAGAAAACTTGTAAAATTTTAATTTTTCATTTTTTTAAATTAAGCAAAAATCTTGCTAATTTAATATCAAAACTATCATTAATATCAAAAGACTCAATTTTTTTTATTTTATAAAATGTTGAAGATTTTGGATCGCAAGTTTTTTTATTAAACTTTATAGATTTATTATTAAGAAATTTTAAAAAATAAGATGTTTTAGTTATACGCAGTGCAGAAGTAGATATAAAGGACTCCGGCCAATCTTGCGTTCTTTCTACATCTGTCCATTTTAAACCATTAACCTTTACAACATCAAATTTAATTTTATCTTTAATATTTACAAATAAAAAAGGATGATCTTCTGGATTTGTAACAGCATTCAATGATGTAAATTTAGATTTTAAGAATTTTTTATATGCAGATTTTATACTTACAGTTTTAAGAAAAGGATTTGTTACTGGGCAAATAGTAATAGAATATGGAATTTCTAATTTATTCTTTTTTAAAAATCTCAGATAATCAAGTATAGCTGAAACCATAGAGGCTCTACTTGTAGAATATTTTGACGGTCTAAGATACGGGCATTTAGCTCCAAACTTTTCAACATATTTTTTTATTTTATTACTGTTAGTAGAAACTATGACATCACCTATTTGAGCTTTTAAACAAGTTTTAATTTTCCTAGAAAGCAATGTTTCAGAACCAAGCTTTTGAATATTTTTATTTGGAATTCTCGTTGATCCTGTTCTAGCAGGTATAAAAATAATATTTTTTTTCATTTTTTTCCATTATTTCAAGAATACTTCATGATTTTTTTAATCTTAGATACTAAATATTGACAATACAAATCAATAAGTTAAAGATTTTTCATTAATTTGAACAAACTATACTAATAGTAATATTTATTACAATTATTTTATGAAAAAATTACCAAAAGTATCAATTATAATCAGAACAAAAAATGAAGAGAGATGGATTGCAAGTTGTTTAGATAAAATATATTCCCAAACTTACAAAAATTTTGAAATTATTATTGCTGATAATTGTTCAACAGACAAAACTGTAGTTAAGGCTAAAAAATATCCAATAAAATTAATAAAAATTACAAAATTTTTTCCAGGAAAAGCAATTAATGATGCAATTAAAGTTTCATCTGGAGAAATAATCATTTGTTTGTCTGCTCACTGTATCCCAGTAAATAATTACTGGCTTGAAAAACTTATTTCTCCACTTAAAAATAAAAAGATTGCTGGTGTTTATGGAAGGCAAGAACCTATGCCCTATTCCAGTATTTATGACAAAAGAGATTTATTATTACTTTTTGGATTAGATAGAAAAGTTCAAACCAAAGATCCTTTTTTTCATAATGCAAATAGTGCATTTCTAAAAAAAATTTGGAAGAAAAATAATTTTGATGAAAACACAACAAATATTGAGGATAGGATATGGGCGAGCCAAGTTATAAATCAAGGATTTAAAATTTTATACGAACCTAAAGCAAGCGTATTTCATTTTCATGGTGTTCATCAAAATCTTGATCCTGAAAGGTGTGCCTCTGTTGTGAGTATTATGGAAAAAACTATGCAAAAAGATTACCTTTCATTTGATATTAAGAAGAAAAATTTATTAAAAAAGAATAAAATTATAGCAATACTTCCAATAAGGGGTAAGGCAATTGAATACCAAAATAAATATCTTATGGAGTTTACAATTAAAAAAATTTTAAATGACAAACTGGTAGATGATATTTATGTTTCAACTGACAATAAAGAAACAGCAAAAATAGCAAAAAAGTTAGGTGCTAAATGCCCATTTATTAGGCCAAAAAATCTTGCTGACAAATCAACTGATTTAATATCTGTTGCTAAACATACTTTAGAAAAAATTGAAAAAAAAAATATTCTTCCAGATTTAGTTTATGTTGTAACAGAAAGCTTTCCTTTAAGAGAAATAAATTTGTTATCAAAGATGTTAAATAAATTGAAAAAAAATGGACTAGAAACTATAGCTGCATCAAAAAAAGAAAAAGCTGGCATATGGCTAAGAGATGTTTCAAAAAGAAAATTTAGAAATATTGTGGAAAATATAATTCCTGGTGAATTAAGGGAGAATGAGTCTTTTATAGTACCATTAGGTTTGGGTCACTTAACTTACGCACATGTACTAAGAGCAGGAAAATTTTTAGATAAAAATTTTGATCTTTATTGTGTTGAGAATCCTTTGAGTATGACAGAGGTGAAAGATAAAAAGTCTCTTAAAAATTTAATAAAAAACATTAATTAATTTATATTTTTCTTTAAAAAAATTCTTTAAATAAAAATTCTGCATTTAAAATTTTCCAAATAAAAAAAGAATTACCAAGTTCTTTTGAAGTAGAGTATTTATCATAATTATTTTTCCAATTCTTAAAATTGATTATTTTATTATCTACTAACTTCCCGTATCTAATTATTTCAATAATTTTGTCTTTTAAATCATTTTTTAACCACTCCCTTTGAGGGGTTGATACATATTTTTTTTCAGCATTTAGAGTTTTAAAACGTTTAGTATAAATTTCTCTAATTACTTTTTTTGTATGATGTTTACTAAATAAATTTTTAGGGTTAGTTGAAAATACTTTATCCCATAATAAGTGATCTAAAAAAGGAACTCTGGACTCTACGCTGTTTGCCATGGAAGCTCTATCCTGAAAATGTAATAATTTTGGCAATTTTCTCCAAAAAATGTCTTTAAAAATTTCGTCTGTTAAATTTTCCCCTTGCTGTTTTATATTATAGTTTCTTGAAGATTGAATATTTGTAAAATCTTTTGTAAAGAAATTATCCCGAGTATAAATTGAAGTTCCATCAGGTGCATACATTTCTCCTTTTAAATTAAAAAAATCATTTAAATTTTTTTTAACTAATTTTTTATTATTATTTTTATTATATTTATTAATTTCCTCATTCAATTCAGAAAATTTTTTTTTGAGAAATAAACTCTTTAACCATGCAAGATAATAGTATTTGTAGCCCCCAAATAATTCATCTGCTCCTTCTCCGGATAAGGACACCTTAATATTATCTTGTCTTACTTTGCTAAATAAATCAAAAGATGACAACGTCCCTAATCCACCTAATGGTGTTTCAAAAAAATATATAGCCTTCTGTAATTTATCTAACATATCTTTTGATTTCATAATTTTAAAACTTTGGACCAAATTTTTTTTATTTTTAAAATTTTTTTTAATATCATCAATTTCATTGTATTTTTTATTAATGTATCCGAATGAATAACTTCTTAATTTCTTCTTTGAACTTAATAGCTCATAAGCAATTATTGACGAGTCCATTCCCGAGCTTAACGCCACACTTACCTCAGTATCAGCAATAAAATTTGACTTGATACTATCTATAACTAAATCTTCTGTTTCATCTTGGTCTAAATAATCTTCATTATTTTTTAAATTCCAATATTTAGTTTTTTTTTCTCCAAAATTAGAAATCTCATAAATAGTTGCCGGTTCTAAACTATTAATATTTTTAAAAAAAGTTTTATTATTTTGACAAAGCTTAGCTTCCATTAAATATGTTTTAAAAACAGAAAGATTTAGTTTTTTTTTTAAATTCATTGCTAGCAAAGATTTAATTTCTGTAGCAAAAAAAATATTTTTATTATTTTTATAATAAAATAATGGCTTAACTCCAAATCTGTCTCTTACTAAGTAAATTTTTTTATCTTTATTAGAGTAAATTACAAAAGAAAATATTCCTCTAAGTTTATTTACGAAACTTATTCCAAATTTTTCAAATAGTCTCAATAAGATTTGAGTATCTGACTTAATATTATTTTTTTCATTTGGAAAAAAATTATTTCTCAGTTCTTTCCAGTTATATATTTCTCCATTATAAACTAAAGTAGTTGTGTTTTTTTCATTAGTTATTGGTTGTAGTCCATGCTTAGAATTACCTATTATAGTTAATCTTGAATGATACATAACACACATTCCAATTTTACGTTTTCCAAAGGAGTCTGGGCCTCTATGTTTCAAACTAGAAAATATTTTTTTATCATTTAATTTGAAATTTAAATTTCCAAATGAACCAGCAAATCCACACATTTTAAATTTTTACTTTCTAAATATTTAAAATTTATTTTTTTAAATTATAATAATTCAAGTACCAATTTATAAATTTTTTTATACCTAATTCGATTGAAGTTTTTGGGCTAAACTTAATTACTTTGAATAATTTCTGTTTACTTGCAAAGGTCGATCCTATATCTCCTTTTTGCAATGGTAAAAATTTTTTAATCGCTTTTTTTTTAAGCTGAATTTCAATCTCATCAATATAATCCATTAGTTTAGTTGGATTATTATTTCCAATATTTAAAATTTCAAATGGAGCAATACTTGTTGAAGGATCTTTGAATTTATGCTTTTTTTTTCTTTTGGGTATTTTAAATATCAATTTACAAACACAACTGACAATATCATCTATATAAGTGAAATCTCTAATATGGTTTCCATGATTGAAAACATTAATTTTTTTTCCTTGAAAAATATTTTTAACAAACAAAAAAAGTGCCATATCAGGTCTTCCCCAAGGACCATAAACAGTGAAAAATCTTAAACCTGTTGTTGGTAAGCCATATAAATAACTGTAACTATGAGCCATAAGTTCATTTGATCTTTTTGTTGCTCCATAAAAAGCTAGGGGATGGGCTACAGGATCATCTTCTTTGTAAGGTTGTTCTTTACTAGCTCCATAAACGCTACTACTACTTGCATATATTAGATGCTTTATTTTATTGTTTCTAGAAATCTCTAAAATATTTGTAAATCCAATTAAATTACTTCTAACGTAGGCAAAAGGGTTTTTTATACTATATCTTACACCTGCTTGTGCAGCTAAATGAATTATGTACTTCGGTTTAAATTTTTTCACTATATGATCTAGTTTTTTTTTGTTAACTAGATCTATTTTAAAAAAATTAAAATACTTAAATTTTTTTAGTTCTGACAGTCTGTCTCTCTTTAACTTTGTCGAGTAGTAAGAATTTATGTTATCAATTCCAATAATTTTATATTTTTTTTGAAGTAATTTTTTTGCAACATGAAAACCTATAAAACCTGCACATCCAGTAACTAGAATAATATTTTTTGCCATTTTAATAAGCTAATTATTTTATGAAATTTTTAGAAATTATTTTCAACATATCTTTATCTTTAAGCCTATAAATCTTTATTTTTTAAGCTTATAAAATTTTTTTCAGTGCATAAATCAAGCCAATTGAGCTATTAGTACTGGTCAGCTGCACGCATTACTGCGCTTCCACATCCAGCCTATCAACGTGGTGGTCTACCACGGCTCTATAGGAAGAACTAGTTTTGAGGTGAGTTTCCCGCTTAGATGCTTTCAGCAGTTATCTCGTCCATACTTAGCTACCCGGCACTGCAGCTGGCGCTACAACCGGTCCACCAGTGGTATGTTCAACCCGGTCCTCTCGTACTAGGGTCAACTCCTCTCAATTCTTCTACACGCATAGCAGATAGGGACCGAACTGTCTCACGACGTTCTGAACCCAGCTCACGTACCACTTTAATTGGCGAACAGCCAAACCCTTGGGACCTGCTCCAGCCCCAGGATGTGATGAGCCGACATCGAGGTGCCAAACACTGCCGTCGATATGAGCTCTTGGGCAGTATCAGCCTGTTATCCCCGGCGTACCTTTTATCCGTTGAGCGATGGCCCTTCCACTCAGAACCACCGGATCACTATGACCGACTTTCGTCTCTGCTCGACTTGTCAGTCTCACAGTCAGGCAGGCTTATGCCATTGCACTCTACGAACGATTTCTGACCGTTCTGAGCCTACCTTCGCACGCCTCCGTTACTATTTGGGAGGCGACCGCCCCAGTCAAACTACCCACCATACAATGTCTTGATGCCGGATAACGGCAATCAGTTAGATACCAAGAAAAACAAAAGAGGTATTTCACTGGTGACTCCACAAAAGCTGACGCCTTTGCATCAATGTCTCCCTCCTATGCTAAATATGTTTTTCCTAATACCAATGTAAAGTTGCAGTAAAGGTGCACGGGGTCTTTCCGTCTAACTACGCGAACTCCGCATCTTCACGGAGAATTCAATTTCACTGAGTTGATGTTGGAGACAGCGGAGAAATCGTTACGCCATTCATGCAGGTCGGAACTTACCCGACAAGGAATTTCGCTACCTTAGGACCGTTATAGTTACGGCCGCCGTTTACTGGGGCTTCAGAAGTTAGCTTGCACCAACCGCATTAACCTTCCAGCACCGGGCAGGCGTCAGACCCTATACATCCACTTACGTGTTAGCAGAGCCCTGTGTTTTTGATAAACAGTCGCTTCTCCCTGGCTTGTGCCACCCTCCTATAGTTGCCTACAAGAAGGTCTTCCTTATCCCGAAGTTACGGAAGTATTTTGCCGAGTTCCTTCAACATCATTCTCTCAAGCGCCTAAATATACTCTATTAATCCACCTGTGTCGGTTTAGGGTACGGTCTAATGATGGAGCTATTTCTTGGAACCTTTTCGCGGCAAGCTCAATCCATTAAGAACTTACAACTTACAAGATCCGTCACTACCATCTGGTTAAGGAATATTAACCTTATTTCCATCGACTACGGCTTTCGCCCTCGCCTTAGGTGCCGACTAACTCTGCGCGGATTAACCTTGCGCAGAAACCCTTGGATTTTCGGCGAAGAAGTTTTTCACTTCTTTTATCGTTACTTATGTCAGCATTCGCACTTCTGATACCTCCAGGATCCCTCACGGGTATCCCTTCGCAGGCTTACAGAACGTTCCGCTACCAGTTATAATTTTCGAAAAAATTATAAATCCACAGATTCGGTATATGATTTTAGCCCCGTTACATCTTCGGCGCAGAAACTCTATTAGACCGGTGAGCTGTTACGCTATCTTTAAAGGATGGCTGCTTCTAAGCCAACCTCCCGGCTGTTAAGGAATTTCCACATCCTTTCACACTTAATCATAATTTGGGGACCTTATCTGGTGGTCTGGGCTCTTTCCCTCTCGACCATGGACCTTAGCACCCACAGTCTGTCTGCTGAAGAACAACATTTAGCATTCGGAGTTTTATTAGGTTTGGTAAGAATCTCTTCCCCCTAGCCCATTTAGTGCTCTACCTCTAAATGTCTATTTATTCAGCGCACTACCTAAATAGTTTTCGCGGAAAACCAGCTATCTACGAATTTGGTTGGCCTTTCACCCCTTACCACAAGTCATCCAAAGACTTTTCAACGTCAACTGGTTCGGTCCTCCGGTAAGTGTTACCTTACTTTCAACCTGCTCATGGTAAGCTCATTCGTTTTCGGGTCTAATTCATAAAACTAATCGCCCTATTAAGACTTGCTTTCGCTACGCCTACACCTAGATGGCTTAAGCTTGCTTTATAAATTAAGTCACTGACCCATTATACAAAAGGTACGCCGTCACTCTAAAAAGAGCTTCGACTGATTGTAGGCATGCGGTTTCAGGTTCTATTTCACTCCCCTAATAGGGGTTCTTTTCACCTTTCCCTCACGGTACTAGTTCACTATCGGTCACTGAAGAGTATTTAGGCTTAGAGGGTGGTCCCCCTATATTCGAGCAGGATTTCACGTGTCCCGCTTTACTCAAGAATTTTGTTAAACGTTACTCATACGGGACTATCACCCTCTATGGTTAGCATTTCCAAACTATTCAAATTTTTTTAACAAAACTACTGGCCTGTTCCGCGTTCGCTCGCCACTACTAACGGAATCTCAATTGATTTCTTTTCCTCTGGTTACTTAGATGTTTCAGTTCTCCAGGTTGTCTCTTTAAACCTATGTATTCAGTTTAAAGTACCACATAAAGTGGTGGGTTTCCCCATTCGGAAATTTTCGGATCAAAACTTACATACAGCTCCCCGAAACTTATCGCAGTATATCACGTCCTTCGTCGGCTTTCAGTGCCAAGGCATCCACTACACGCCCTTAAACGCTTGATTTATGCACAGAAAAAAATTCTGTACTGAATCAAATTTTTATTTTGAACATTAGCTAATAACATTTCTAATGTTCGGATATAGATATTGATATTAATTATTATTTTATTCACAATTTTTTATAGCTAAGTGTTTTGGTGGAGGATAGCGGGATCGAACCGCTGACCTCCTGAATGCAAATCAGGCGCTCTCCCAGCTGAGCTAATCCCCCATGATCTTAAAATTGGTGGGCCGAGAAAGACTCGAACTTTCGACCCCACCCTTATCAAGGGTGTGCTCTAACCAACTGAGCTACCGGCCCCTATGCAAAGAGAAACACTACTTTAAGAAGAGAAATGAGGACGGTCAACATTACCTGTATATTATTTAGAATGAAATTTTATTTTCATTCATCCTTAGAAAGGAGGTAATCCAGCCGCAGGTTCCCCTACGGCTACCTTGTTACGACTTCACCCCAGTCGCTGACTATACCGTGGTCAAGGGTTTTAAACCTTGCCTTAAGGTAGAACCAACTCCCATGGTGTGACGGGCGGTGTGTACAAGACCCGGGAACGCATTCACCGTGGCACGCTGATCCACGATTACTAGTAATTCCAGCTTCATGCACTCGAGTTGCAGAGTGCAATCCGAACTGAGGTATCTTTTAAGGATTTGCTTGACTTCGCAGTCTTGCTTCCTGTTGTAGATACCATTGTAGCACGTGTGTAGCCCAACACGTAAGGGCCATGAGGACTTGACGTCATCCCCACCTTCCTCCAGCTTATCACTGGCAGTTCTTTCAGAGTGCCCAACTTAATGATGGCAACTAAAAGTGAGGGTTGCGCTCGTTGCGGGACTTAACCCAACATCTCACGACACGAGCTGACGACAGCCATGCAGCACCTGTGTTTCGTCCGGCCGAACCGAAAACTCTAATCTCTTAGAGTTGCGACGAACATGTCAAGTGTTGGTAAGGTTCTGCGCGTATCTTCGAATTAAACCACATGCTCCACTACTTGTGCGGGTCCCCGTCAATTCATTTGAGTTTTAACCTTGCGGTCGTACTCCCCAGGCGGTGTGTTTATCGCTTTCGCTGCGACACTGAAAATAAATTTCCAACGTCTAACACACATCGTTTACGGCATGGACTACGAGGGTATCTAATCCTCTTCGCTACCCATGCTTTCGTTCCTCAGTGTCAGTAATGATCCAGAAAGCTGCCTTCGCAATTGGTATTCTTTCTAATATCTACGAATTTCACCTCTACACTAGAAATTCTGCTTTCCTCTATCATACTCTAGCTGAAAAGTTTTAATGGCAGTTCCAGAGTTAAGCTCTGGGATTTCACCACTAACTTTTTCAACCACCTACGAACTCTTTAAGCCCAGTAATTCCGAACTACGCTAGGTCCCTTCGTATTACCGCGGCTGCTGGCACGAAGTTAGCCGGACCTTCTTATTCGGGTACAGTCATTTTCTTCCCCGACGAAAGAGCTTTACAACCCAAGGGCCTTCTTCACTCACGCGGCATCGCTGCATCAGAGTTTCCTCCATTGTGCAAGATTCCCCACTGCTGCCTCCCGTAGGAGTTTGGGCCGTGTCTCAGTCCCAATGTGGCTGATCATCCTCTCAAATCAGCTATTGATCACAGTCTTGGTAGGCCATTACCCCACCAACAAACTAATCAAGTGCAGGCTCATCCAATGGTGCATAAAGCTTTCTCTGTAAAGACTTATCCGGTATTAGCACAAGTTTCCTCGTGTTATTCCAGGCCAAAGGGCAGATACCTACATGTTACTCACCCGTCTGCCACTAAGTATTGCTACTTCGTTCGACTTGCATGTGTTAGGCGTGCCGCCAGCGTACGTTCTGAGCCATGATCAAACTCTCAAGTTTAAAAACGGCGCACACTAGCTTCCATATAAATTCTAAGAATAAAATTTATATGATTTTGAAGTGTGTACGACAAATTTTTGGTAACCTTAACCGTCCACACTTCTCTTCTTAAATTTTTACTTTTTAAATAGCTAATTGAGCAAAAAAAGCTCAATAATCCTCACTTATTTATTGTTTAAACAATAATCTTATTGAGAAAGTTCAGTGCTTATAGGCTAAAATTGTAGGAAATCAAGCATTTAAGATTAAAAAAATTAATAAAAAAGCCTGAATTTTAAGGGTTTTTTTTGATTTTTGCTGACCTCTAATCTATTAATTGACCCTCTAAAATATTTTAATGATTAAAAATTTAAAAGTAAAATTCAAAAAAAATTTAGAGATAACTGCTTTAATCATTTTAATAACAATCACTGCAATTTCAACAACTTTTTATAACCATAAAAAAAATTTAAACAATAAAACTTATTATAATTTTGTCGATAATATTTACTTTAAGAAAACACTTAAACACATTGTAGAAAATCTAGAACCAAAATATAAAAAAACTAAACATAGAATTAAATCTGGTGAAACGTTTGATAATATTTTAGAGGCTTATTCAATTAATAAAAAAGAAATATTCAAAATAAAAAATTCTCTTAAAAAAAAAACTAATCTAAACAAGTTAAACACTAACCAGATCATTCAGTTTACATTAGATAAAACAAATAACAAAATTATTTATTTCACATATCAAGTCTCTAACACGCAAAAAATATTTTTAAAAAGAAATCTTGATAATGATAATTTTACCGATGAAGTTTTGTTGATAAAATTGGAAAAAAAGATTTTATATAAAGAAAATATAATTTTACAAAGTCTCTATAAATCTGCATCAGATGAAAGTATACCAGCAAATATAATAATAGAATTTGCAAGAATTTATGGATTTCAAGTTGATTTTCAAAGAGATATTAGGAAAAAAGATAAATTTCAAATTATGTATGAAATTTTTTTAAATGAAAAAAATGAAATTGCAGAAACTGGCGAAATACTTTTCGCAAATTTACAATTAAGTGGTCAAGAAAATAGTTTATATTATTTCGACGAGGAAGGAAGTGAAGGACACTATGATAAAAATGGAAAGAGTGTAAAAAAAGCATTAATGAAAACTCCCATAAATGGTGCGAGACTTTCTTCTCCATTTGGTATGAGAAAACATCCTATTGATGGTTTTAATAAAATGCATAGAGGTACAGATTTTGCAGCACCTATGGGAACACCAATTATGGCTTCCGGTGATGGTGTTGTTCAAAAAGCTGGGTGGTGTGGAGGAGGAGGAAATTGTGTTAAAATTAAACACAATTCAACCTATCAAACAATTTATGCTCATATGTCAAAATTTGCACGAGGAATTAAATCTGGCGTAAGAGTTAAGCAAGGACAAACTATAGGTTATGTTGGTTCAACTGGTAAATCTACAGGTCCACATTTACATTATGAAGTGATTGTAAACGGTAAAAAAGTTAATTCTCAAAAACTAAAACTTCCATCGGGAAAAATTTTAAAAGGTGATGAAAGAAAGCTATTTGAAACTAAAAAAATTAAATTAGATGTTTTAAAATCTGAAAAAATTTTTGGATTAAACTAATTTACCTCTAATTGAGATTTATTACTTTTTTTTTCTTCTGTTTCCTCAGTTGATGAATTAAGTAAATCTTTTTGTACATTTTCTTCAGAATCTTCAATGTTTTCTCTTTTGGTATCAACGTTAATTTCAGATTTATTTTCTAAAAATCTCTCTCTTTTCGTAGTTTCCCTTTCATTTAGAATTCTTGTGAAATGATCAGCATGTTGCAGGTAGTTTTCTGATAGAATTTTATCACCATTTGATAAAGCTTCTCTAGCCAAATCATTATACTTCTCAATTAACTTCGGAGCATTATGATTGTTTCTTCCTGGTGCTTTTCTTTTAAAATTTTCATTGTTAGAAAAATTTGAGCTAAATTTTTGTCTTTCACCATTAGACTTAAAGTTTCTATCATTTCTTCTGAAATTATTCCTTCTATTATTACTATTGTTTCTAAATGTTACCATGATTAAACTAGTTATATTTTTGTACTAACAATGCACCTATCATTATTTGCAAGATCTTTTTGAGTACTATTTATATAAAAACCTTCTCTTTTTAATAAATTAATTACTTTATTTTTTTGATCAAAGCCAATCTCTAAAATAAATTTTCCATTTTTTTTTATCAGTTCAGATGATTTTTTAATTACTTTTCTGATTTCTGATAAACCATCTAATCCACCATCTAGTGCTTGTTTTGGTTCAAAACCAATAACATCCCTATCCAAATATTTAAGTTTACATTTTTTAATATAAGGAGGATTAGAAACAACTAAATCATATTTTCCTAAATTGAATTTGTCAACATCTGATTTAAATAATTTTAATCTAGAACTTACTTTTAGATTAATAGCGTTCATTTTACTTATATTTAGACATTTTTTACTAATATCTATACCTGTGCCATAAAAACTTTTTCTCTCTTTTAAAATTGATAAAAGAATACATCCTGAACCAATACCTATATCCAAAATGTTAATTTTATTTTTTTGTTTTGTTAAATTTAATATATTTTCTACAGCCAATTCAGTATCAGGTCTGGGTATCAATGTATCTTGATTGACAATAAACTCTGAATTCCAAAAAAACTTCTTATTTGTTAAATAAGCTATTGGATTACCCGAAGACCTGAGCTTAATCAAGTTAGAGAAATTAATCAATTCAATTTTTTTAAGAATTTTAGTGGGGTTTAATAATATATAATTTCTATCCTTGTTAATTGTTTTTGCCATTAATATTTCAGAGTCTAAATATGAGTTTGGTATGAAGTTACTACTCAAAAATTTTGAGCCTTCGTTAATAGCTAGATTTATATTCATATTTTATTTTAAATTACTAAGACTTTCTTCTTGTGCTTGCAAAGTTAAAGATTCAATCATTTCATCAAATGCTTCTCCCTCTAGAAATTCATCTAATTTATGAAGTGTTAAATTTATTCTATGATCTGTTACTCTTCCTTGAGGGAAATTATAAGTTCTTATTCTTTCAGATCTATCTCCTGTACCAATTTTTGTTTTACGATCTTGAGATCTTTCTTGGTCTATTCTTGATCTTTCTAGTTCATAAAGGCGTGCTCTCAAAATTTTCATTCCTTTGGCTTTATTCTTGTGTTGTGATTTTTCATCTTGTTGGGATACAGATAAACCTGTTGGAATATGTGTAATTCTTACAGCACTATCTGTCGTATTAACAGATTGTCCTCCTGGTCCACCTGCTCTAAAAACATCAATTCTTAAGTCTGTATCGTTTATTTTTAAATCTACCTCCTCTGCTTCAGGCAAAACAGCAACTGTTGCTGCAGATGTATGAACTCTACCCTGTGTCTCTGTATCTGGAACCCTTTGTACCCTATGAACTCCACTTTCATACTTCAATGTAGAATAAATATTGCTACCCTTTATAGAAGCTATAACTTCTTTTAAACCTCCCGCGTCACTTCTTGAGATTGAAATTAATTCTAAAGACCATTTCTTTTTATGACTTACTTTTTCATACATTTTAAATAAATCTGATGCAAATAAACTTGCTTCTAATCCACCTGTGCCTGCTCTTATCTCAATAATCGCATTTTTTTTATCTGCTTCATCTTTTGGTAACAAAAATAGTTTTAATTTTTTTTCATTAGTTTCATATTGTGTTCTTAACTCTATCAATTCAAACTCTACCATTTTTTTAAGCTCTTCATCTGATGACTGGTCTTCTAAAAGTTTTTCTAATTCTTTTTTATCGTTCTCAAATGATATATGTTTTTTGGCAATGTCTATAATTTCATTAATATCAGAATATTCTTTAGACTTTTCTGCAAATAATTTTTTGTCAATATTGCCAGTAGAAAGCTCTTTTTCTAAATTTGAATGTTTTGCAATTAACTCCTCAACTGTTTTTATCGGAATCATTATTTTAATTTTTTTCTAACTCTGTGGCTTTTTTTTCAACTTCTGAAACCACTTTTTTAATAATATCAGTTGTTAAAACTTTCTCACTTTGAACACCTGACAAATAAAGCATATTATTTCCTTTTCCTCCGCCAGTTATACCAATATCTGTCAAAGCAGCTTCGCCTGGGCCATTCACAACACAACCTATAATAGACAGTGTTATTGGGGTTTTTATATGGGATAATTTTTCCTCTAATATTTTCACTGTATCAATTACTTGAAAAGCTTGCCTTGCACATGATGGGCAAGATATGATTTTTACCCCTCTGTTTCTTAATCCTAGAGACTTTAAAATTTCATTTCCAATTTTAACTTCTTTTACAGGGTCATCAGATAAAGATACTCTTATGGTGTCACCAATACCATCCAAGAGAAGTGATCCAAGACCTATAGCAGACTTAACACTGCCTGTAACAAAACCTCCTGCTTCTGTTATTCCCAAGTGTAATGGGTAATTCATGGCCTTAGAAAGCTGTCTGTAAGCTGCAATTGATAAAAATACATCAGAAGATTTAACACTTACTTTAAAATTAAAAAAATCTTCATCCTCTAAAATTTTTATATTTCTCAAAGCACTTTCTACCAATGCTTCTGGACAAGGTTCTTTATATTTTTCAAGAATATCTCTTTCTAAAGATCCGGCATTAACGCCTATTCTAATTGAACAATCATTATCTTTTGCAGCTTTTAAAACATCATAAATTTTTTTTTTATCACCAATATTTCCTGGATTAATTCTTAAACACTTTGCACCATTTTCTGCGGCTTCAATAGCTCTCTTATAATGAAAATGTATATCGGCGATTATAGGGATTTGAACATTTTTAGTAATTTCTTTTAAAGCTTTTGATGAATCTTCATCTGGACAAGACACTCTTACGATATCAGCACCTTCCTCATGAATTTCTTGAATTTGTTTTATTGTTGCTGACACATCAGTTGTCAATGTGTTGGTCATAGATTGAACTGAAATTGGATTATCTCCTCCAACTTTTACATCACCTACATTAATTACTTTAGTTTTTTTTCTATCAATATTTCTAAAAGGCCTAAGGCTCATAAAATTAGTCTAGTTTAAATTCTTTGTGTAAGACCGCTACAGCTTTTTTAACACTCTTAGAAGAAATAAGTACCGAAATTTTTATCTCAGAGGTAGATATAACAAGTATATTTATTTTTTTCGAAGCTAACGCTTGAAACATCCTATAAGTTATTCCAGGTGTAGTTATCATTCCTACTCCAATAATAGAAACTTTTGATAAATCTTTATCAAAAGACAAATTTTTATATGATATTGACTTATTTTTTTTTATTAATCTCTCCGTTTTTTTCAAATCTTCAGACTTAATTGTAAATGTTAAATCTGTTTCTTTTCCATTTTGAGAGATATTTTGAACAACCATATCAACATTAATTAAATTCTTAGATAATGGTCTAAAAATTGATGCTGCTACTCCAGGTCTATCCTTAACGCCTATAATTGTTATTTTAGCATCATTTTTTGTTGAAGATATTCCGGTTATAATTTGATTACTAAAATTCTTTTTTGAACCTGTTATTAAAGTTCCACTTTTTGAAACAAAAGAGGATTTAACTTTGATATCAATTTTATTTAACTTTGCATCCTGAACTGAAGTAGGCTGCATTACTTTTGACCCAAGTGATGCCATTTCTAACATCTCATCATAAAAAATTTTTTTAATTTTTTTTGCTTTCTTATATTGCCTTGGATCCGTTGTATAAACCCCATCTACATCAGTATAAATTATACACTCATCAGCTTTAATAAATTTTGCAAGCATAATTGCAGTTGCATCAGATCCACTTCTTCCTATAGTAGTAATTCTAAAATCATTGCCAACACCTTGAAAACCAGTGATTATGGGTATTCCACCTGAATTTATATATTTATTTAGTTCTTTAATACCTACTGAACTAATCCTCGCACTTGAGTGAGGACCATCTGTTAAAATGGGTAATTGCCATGATGTCCAAGATCTTGATTTAAACCCATTATGTTTTAGTCTACCAGCAATAAGTGCGCATGATGCCTGTTCTCCAGTCGAAACTAATGCATCATATTCTGCTCTGTCAAAATTGCTACTTACCAGTTTAGATTTATTAACTAACTCATTTGTCACACCACTCATTGCTGATGAAACAACTACTACCTTATTTTTTTTCTTTTTGTAAAAAGCAATAATTTTGCATACCTTTTTAATTCTATCTATAGTTCCTACAGATGTTCCACCAAATTTTAATACAATAGTTTTCATGCTAGCTTTAATTATTAATATTTAATAAATAATGGATAAAATACATCTAAATTATTATGTCAACTATTTATCACAATGACTAGCGTAAATAAAAAAGAAATAGATAAATTTTCTAAAATGGCCGATGAATGGTGGGATCCCGAGGGTAAATTCAAACCACTTCATAAATTTAATCCAACAAGAATAAAATATATAAAGGAAAATATTGTTAATAATTTCAAATTAAAAAATAAAATTAGACCTTTATCGGGAATAAATATTTTAGATATTGGATGTGGTGGAGGGTTACTATCTGAACCAATGTCAAGAATGGGAGCAAATGTAACAGGTATCGATGCATCTGATAAAAATATAAAAATTGCAAAACTTCATTCAGAAAAAAATAAACTTAAAATTAATTATTTATGTTCGTCACCTGAAAAACTTAAAATTACAAAAAAATTTGATGTTATTTTAAATATGGAAATTGTTGAACATGTAGAGGATATAGATTTTTTTTTAAAGTCTTGCTCAAGACTTTTAAAAAAAAATGGACTAATGTTTGTTGCAACAATAAATAAAACTTTAAAATCTTATATTTTTGCAATTGTTGGAGCAGAGTATGTTTTGAGATGGCTTCCAATTGGAACACACGAATGGGAAAAATTTGTTAAACCTGAGGATCTTAAAAAAATTTTAATGAAATATGATTTATCTCTCAATAAATTAGAGGGTATGAATTTTAACATTATTAAGGATGAATGGAGTATTTCTAAGGATTTGTCTGTAAACTATATAGCAAAGTTTATTAAAAACTAATTTTCCTTTTCATCTATCCAAGGGATCATTTGAGCGTCTATACCTTCTTCTTTTAATTCTTTTAAATCTTCCTTTGATGCACTACCGTAGATACCCTTTGATTTTTTTTTACCATTATAATGAATTGATCTTGCCTCATAAGCAAAATTATCACCAACATAATTAAAATTATCTTTAATAAATTTTTGATAATCTTTTATAGTTTTTTTTACTTTATTATATTTTTCTAAATTTATTTTTTCATCAGTTTTTGGTTTATGATTTATTAGCTGAGGTGCCATAATTGTTTTTTCAACTTTTACTGAATTGCAATTATGACAATTCAAAAGTTTTTTCTTTTTTAATCTTTCATACTCGTTTGAAGATGCAAACCAACTATCAAATTTTAAATCACATTCTTTACAAAAAAGTTTATATTTAATCATAATTGTTAGTTAATCATACAATTTGGATTTTCAATAAGTTAACTTCTATAGTCTGCATTAATTTCGATATATTTTTTCGTTAAATCCATTGTATAAGCTGTAAAGTTTTTGTTTCCTGTAAAGGTTTCAATATTTATTTCTATATTCTCAGATTTCATGTAGTTTGCTGTTTGCTTTTCATCGTAACTTTGATTTAATTTTCCACCTTCTACAATTAATATATTTCCAAATTTAATTAATAATTTATTTAGATTAATTTTAGGTCCTGCTTTACCGATTGCCATTATAACTCGTCCCCAATTTGGATCTTCTCCAGCAATTGCAGTTTTTACTAATGGAGAATTTGCAACTGAGAAAGCAATTTTTTTTGCATCTATTTCATTTTTACACTTACTAACATTAATTGTTATGAATTTTGATGCTCCTTCACCATCTGAAACAACTCTTTTAGCTAAATTTAAAAGAACATTATTTAGGGCTTTGTCAAAATTTTTAATTTTATTTTCATTTATACTTTTCACTTGATAATTTTTTACTTCATTAGTTGCAAAAATAGTTGCCATGTCATTTGTGCTAGTATCCCCATCACAAGAAATAGCGTTAAATGTATTAGTTATATTCTTTTTTAATAACTTTCCTAAAATATCATTAGATAAAGTTGCATCAGTAAATATATATGAAAGTGTCGTAGCCATATTTGGATGTATCATTCCTGATCCTTTGGCTATTCCATATATTTTTACTTTTTCACTTCCAATATGACATTCCTCCATAGCTAATTTTGGCTTCGTATCTGTGGTCATGATTGCGAGTGCTGCCTTCATCCAATTAAATTTATTCTGGGTATAACGAATTTTTTTGATTAAATTTGGAATATTATTGGAAATTTTTTCATATGGAAAAATTTCTCCAATAGTACCAGTGCAACCAAAAATTATATTTTTTGAAGAAATTTTTTTAGGATTATCCTCATCTTCCTTTTGTTTTTTATTTAGTTCTTTAGCAGTTAAATCTGCTATTTTTTTTAAACTTTCATATCCTTGCTTTCCAGTGAAAGCATTAGCGTTTCTTGTATTTACAATGAGAGAATATATTTTTTTTGGTCTTTGGTTTATATTCCATTTTATATTTTCAGATACTATTTTTGATTGGGTATAAACAGAAGCATAATTAGCACCTGCTCTGAAATAGAACATTGTTAAATCATCTCTGATATCTTTATATAAATTTGCTGAAACAACTGAAATTGAAAGACCATCTAAATGATCGAGGTCTTGAAAATCAATCATTTTAGTATTTTTTGATTGAGATGATAAAAAATTTGTTAAATTAATTCCCATATTGTTTAAATTATTTATTTAATACATATATTAAACAATATAAGGAAAGAATAAATCAAATAGTCATGTTTAACCCATTAAATTTAATCACAAAATTTATCAAATCTAGTAATCAAAAAGAGCTCGATAGAATTAGTAAAATTGTTGAAAAAATAAACTTACATGAGGAAGATTTTAAAAATTTAAATGACGATGAATTTCCAAATAAAACTAATGAATTTAAAAATCAGATAAAAGATGGAAAAACTTTAGATGAGTTACTCCCAGAAGCTTTTGCTTTAGTCAGAGAGGCTGCAAAACGAACACGAAAAGAAAAACATTTTAACGTTCAGTTAATAGGAGGTGTAGCTCTACATGAAGGCAAAATTGCTGAAATGAGAACTGGAGAAGGAAAAACTTTAACCATAACACTTGCTGCCTATTTAAATGCATTGAGCGGTAAAGGTGTTCATATAGTAACTGTAAATGATTATCTTGCAAAAAGAGACTCGATTGAAATGGGGCAAATTTATAATTTTCTTGGTCTTTCATCGGGATTTATTAACAACTATCAAGATGATGCTGAACGTAAAAGAAATTATAATTGTGATATCACTTATGCAACTAATAGTGAATTAGGTTTTGATTACTTAAGGGATAATATGAAATTTTCTGAAGAGCAAATGGTTCAGAGAGATCATAATTTTTCAATAGTAGATGAAATTGATTCATGTTTGATTGATGAGGCTAGAACACCTTTGATAATTTCTGGGGCAGCTGAAGATAAAACAGCTCAATATCTAGCAATTAATAAATTAATTAGAATCTTAAATAATAAAGATTTTGAAATAGATGAAAAAGAAAAGAGTATTTTATTAACAAATGATGGAATAAATAATGTTGAAAAACTTTTTTCTGACGCTGGAATTTTAAAAAATAATAATTTTTATGATCCAGAAAATTTACATTTAGTTCACCATGTTAATCAAGCTTTACGAGCAAATCATTTATTCGAAAAGGGTAGAGACTATATAGTTAGAGATGGAAGTCTTAAAATTATTGATGAACTTACAGGAAGAATTTTAGAGGGTAGACGTTTTGGAGATGGTTTACATCAAGCATTAGAAGCTAAAGAAAAAATTCAAGTACAAGCTGAAAATCAAACCTTAGCTTCAATAACTTATCAAAATTATTTTAAACTTTATAAAAAAATATCTGGTTGTACTGGTACGGCTGCTACAGAGTCTGAAGAGTTTTTTGAAATTTACAATCTTCCTGTTGTTGTTATTCCAACAAATAAAGAAATGATCCGAAAGGATTTTAACGATTTAATTTTTAGAACAGAAAAAGAAAAGAATGACGCAATTATAGAAAAAATAATTGAAAGAAATAAATTAGGTCAGCCTATTTTAGTATTTACTTCGAGTATTAATAAATCTGAAGTTTATTCAAATTTATTAAATCAAAAAAATATAAAACATGTAGTGTTAAACGCAAAAAACCATGAAAATGAAGCTGAAATAATTGCAAATGCAGGAAAAGAAAATTCATTAATTATTACAACAAGTATATCTGGAAGAGGAGTTGATATTCAACTTGGTGGTAAAAAAGGTTCTATTCCAGAAGAGCAACTTAAAATAAATAAAGATAAAATTAAATCCTTAGGTGGTTTATTTGTTATTGGCACAGAAAGAATGGAATCTAGAAGGGTGGATAACCAGGCCAGAGGAAGATCTGGAAGACAAGGAGATGAAGGTAGTTCTGTATTTTACGTTAGTCTAGAGGATGATTTGATGAGAATTTTTGGATCAGAGTCTATGAATAGTATGCTTGAAAAACTTGGACTTAAAGACGGTGAAAGTATTGATCATCCATGGATTAATAAAGCTTTAGAGAGAGCGCAGCAGAAAGTGGAAGCAAGAAATTTTGATATAAGAAAAACGCTTATCAAATTTGATAATGTTCTTAATGATCAAAGGCATGTTGTATTTTCACAAAGAAAAAATGCGATGAATAGTGAAAATATCTTTGATTATTCAGATGAATTTTTAAAAGAAATATCTGATGATTTAATAAAGTTAAAAATTTCAAATTTATCCAATCCTAAAAGTAACGAATTTAATAATAAAACTAAGCAAATAGTTGGAAAAAGCTTTGAAGAAACTGAATTTAAGGATTTAATTGTTTCAAAAGATAAAGATTTTACAGAAAAGATTTCTAATAAATTTCAAGAAACTAGAAACGAACGGATTAAACTTCTAGGTGAAGATCATGCAAAAGAAATTGAAAAAAGAATTTTTCTTCAATCAATTGATTTAAACTGGAAATCACACATTCAATATTTGGAGCAATTAAGACAAGTTATAGGGTTAAGATCTTATGGTCAAAGAGATCCATTAGTTGAATATAAAAAAGAAGCATTTGAATTATTTTCAAATCTTTTAGAAAAATTAAAATTAGATTATGTAACTATTTTAATGAACTTAAAGGTAGTAATGGAGCCAAATAACGAAGAAAAAAATTCTAAGAAAATAAATCCATCTGATAATCCAAAATGTTTATTGTTAATAAAAAAAAATGAAAAAATTTCTAGAAACGATAGATGTGAGGCTACAGGAAAAAAATTTAAAAACTGTTGTGGAGCTTTATAAAATTTAAATTAGTAAAAAGATTGAAGAAACTAAAATTAATCCACCAATAATCGCTAGTAATATTTTTTTTGATTTAAAAATTTGATCTAAATTATTTTTCTTAATTGTTAATGTGCTTAGATCGTCAGTACTAGTCATAAAACCATCATTCCTTCCAATTTTTAGAAATTTATTTTTTCTCTCAGTCATTATTTCTTCTGAGGATAATTCGTCAAAATAATTTAAATTTTTTGTTAAAGTTTGTCTAACATTGTTTAATATTATATCTCTATCTCTGTGGGCACCACCTAATGGTTCGTCAATTATTTCATCAATAACTTTTAACTTAAGTAAATCTTTAGCTGAAAGCTTCATAGCTTTCGCAGCATCAAGCATTTTTTTTGGATCTCTCCATAGAATAGTCGCACATCCCTCAGGGGATATTACTGAATAAATTGCATTTTCTAACATAAGGACTTTATTTGATGAAGCTAATGCAATTGCTCCACCAGAACCACCCTCGCCTATAATTATTGCAATTGTTGGAACTTTAAGCTCCATACAGCATTCAATTGATTTTGCAATTGCTTCGGCTTGTCCTCTCTCTTCTGCTCCTACTCCTGGATATGCTCCTGGAGTATCAATAAAAGAGATTATGGGAATATTAAATTTGTTTGCTAAGTTCATTAATCTTATAGTTTTTCTATAACCCTCTGGTCTCATCATTCCAAAATTTCTCTCAATCCTACTATCTAAATCTTCTCCTTTTTCTTGACCTATAACTAAAACAGATTTTCCATTGAACTTTGCAAATCCAGTTAATACTGATTTATCCTCTCCATAATATCTATCTCCAGATAATGAAATGAAGTCTTCAAACAAATTATCAATAAAAAATTTTGCTTTAGGCCTATCTTCATGACGAGCAACCATAGTAGTCTGCCAAGGATCTAAATTAGAATAAATATTTTTTAATTTTTCATCTATTTCTGTTTGAGTGCTTGAAATTTTTTGAGTATCGACTTCTGTTAATCCCTCTTGATTGTAAGGATCTTTCAATTTTTCTAGTTCGTTTTCTAGATCTTTAATTTCTGTTTCAAAATTTAGATAATTTTTCATTTTTTATTTATAGTGGATGGTTAAAATACAAAAAAGGCAATAAAATGATATTAAATAAGGTGTAATTCTTATTAATTGACTTAAATCATTTAACAGATACAAATTCATTATCGGGAGAGACTATTTATAGCGCCGAAGGAGCAACCACCCCGGAAACTCTCAGGCAAAAGGACCGATTAAAGCATAACACTCTGGAAAGAGATTGATTTCCGCCGAAGGAGTAAAGCTCTCAGGCAAAAATACAGATGGGGTACGAATTAAGTGCTATGCAAGAAAAATACATTAAAATTAATAATCTTCAAGTATCTGAAAAGCTATCAAACTTTGTAAATGATGAATTATTAAAAAATACAAATGTATCTTCAGAAAATTTTTGGTCAGGTCTAGAAAAAACACTCGATGAACTTGCGCCAAAAAATAAAGAATTAATTAAATTTAGGGAAGATTTACAGAAGAAAATAGATGATTGGCATATCAAAAATAAAGGTAAAGAATTTAATTTAGATGAGTACAAAAAATTTTTATTAGAAATTGGTTATTTAAAAAATGAAGGACCTGATTTTAAAATAGAAACTGAAAATGTTGATGAAGAAATTGCAAGTATAGCTGGGCCTCAGTTAGTTGTGCCTGTCATGAATGCAAGGTATGCATTAAATGCCGCGAATGCAAGATGGATGAGTTTATATGATAGTCTTTATGGTACAGATGTAATTGAACAATCTGAAGATAGCGTATCTGAAAGATATGATCCTTTAAGAGGTGAAATGGTTATAAAATATGGAAGGGATTTTTTAGATAAGTACTTTCCATTAGCTGGACTAAACTGGAATAAAATTACAAGCTTTGCTGTAAAATATGGAAAATTAAAAGTTTTGAAAGGTGCTGATATTTTTGATTTGGAGGACGAAAATAAATTTGTTGGGCACAGAGGCGAAAGTGATAATCCTTCTGCAATTATTTTAAAAAATAATAATTTACATATTGAAATTCTAAAAGACTCAAGAGCTTTTGCTGCTCAACAAGATCATGCAGGTATTAGTGATATTATACTAGAATCAGCAGTTTCAACAATTTGTGATAATGAAGATAGTGTAGCAGCTGTTGACTCAGAAGATAAAATTATTTGTTATCGAAATTGGCTTGGCCTAATGAAAGGAGACCTTAAGTCAAAATTTGAAAAAGAAGGAAAATTATTTGAGAGAAAATTAAATCCACATAGAAGTTATATCTCAAAAGATGGTAAAGGTTTAAAATTACATGGAAGAAGTCTTTTGCTAGTAAGAAATGTTGGTCATCTGATGACTAACCCTTCAATTTTATTAAATGATGGAAGTGAAATACCTGAAGGAATTATGGATGCTTTTATAACTACAGCAGCTGCGCTTCATGATATTAAAAATAAAAATAATTCAAGAACTGGATCAGTTTATATTGTAAAACCTAAAATGCATGGTCCAGACGAGACAGCATTTACAGATTTAATTTTTTCCAAAGTTGAGGAAGTTCTAAATTTACCTAAGTACACATGTAAGATTGGGATTATGGATGAAGAGCGAAGAACATCAGCAAATTTAAAAGAATGTATTAGAAGTCTTAAAAATAGAGTTTTTTTTATCAATACTGGTTTCTTAGATAGAACTGGTGATGAAATGCATACATCAATGGAAGCTGGTCCTATGATTAAAAAAGGTGATATGAAATCATCTAAATGGATTAATGCATACGAAAATAACAATGTTGATATTGGTTTAAGTTGTGGGTTTTCTGGTAAAGCTCAAATTGGAAAAGGAATGTGGGCAATGCCAGACAAAATGAAAGATATGATGGAGCAAAAAGCAGGACACTTAAAAGCAGGTGCAAACTGCGCATGGGTTCCTTCTCCAACAGCAGCTGCTTTACATGCTTTACATTATCATGAAATAAATATTTTTAACGAACAAAAAAAATTAATTGATAGAGAACCAGCTAAGCTTGATGATCTCTTAACCATCCCAACAGCAGATAGACCTAATTGGTCTGTAGAAGATATAAATAAAGAAATTTCCAATTCTGCACAAACTCTATTAGGGTATGTTGTGAGATGGGTCGATCAGGGTGTAGGTTGTTCTAAAGTGCCAGATATTAACAATGTAGGTTTGATGGAAGACAGGGCCACTCTTAGAATTTCATCTCAGCATATCGCAAACTGGATACATCATGGTATTACAACCAAAATACAAGTAACTGAAATAATGAAAGAGATGGCAAAAATAGTAGACGACCAGAACAAAGATGATCCGCTATATGTTAAAATGAGCAGTGATTATGAAAACTCTATAGCATTTCAAACTGCGTGTGATTTAGTGTTTAAAGGTAAAGAACAACCTTCAGGTTATACTGAACCATTACTTCATTTAAATAGATTGAAAAAAAAATCTAATCTGAGTTCGAAACCAAATTAGACCTATTTTTAAAAGCAGAAAATAAAGTTCCATCATCTAAACTTTCAATTTCTCCACCAACAGGTAATCCTTGTGCTAATTTAGTAATCTTAACATTCAAATTTTTTAAACTATCTTGAATATAATATGCAGTTGTTTGACCTTCAACAGTTGCACTAGTTGCGAGTATGACTTCTTCTATCTTATCTTTTTTAACTCTTTGCACTAAAGAATTAATTAATAAATCCTCTTTTTTTTGTCCAGCTGATGAAATAGTGCCTCCTAAAATGTGAAAATAACCTTTATATATATTTGAACTTTCTATACTCCACTGGTCAGATATATTTTCTACTACACAAATTTTTTCATATTTTTTATCTACAATTTTACAATTTTCATAATCACACTCTATTGAAATAGATTTTAGAGCCCCACAAATTTTGCATCTAGAAATATTTTTATAAACATCCGCTAATGATTTTGCTAAAGGTTTTACTAGTTCATCTCTATTATTAATTAACTTTAATACAATCCGCTTTGCTGATTTAGGACCCAAGCCAGGCAATTTTGATATCAGTTTAATTAAATCATCTATCTCATTACCATTTTCCATATTTTATAAGGGCCATTTGAAACCTGGAATTCCAAACCCACCTGTTGCTTTTGAAATTTCCTCAGTTGTTTTTGATTTAAGTTGAGATTTGGCACTATTATGTGCTGCAACAATTAAATCTTCAATTATGGTTTTGTCTTCTTTCATAATTTCATCAGATAACTTTATTGTTTGCATCTCTCCCTCTCCATCCAAAGTTATCTTTACAGAATTTGAGCCTGAAACTCCTTCAACTCTAATTTCCTTAATCTTTTGTTGGCTTTCTTTCATTTTGGCCTCAAGTTCTTTTGCTTTATCTAAAATTTTACTAAAATCAGTCATTATCAGCTCCATCTTTTTTTGAATTTACATCTATTAATTCTGCATCAGGAAATCTATCCAAAACACTTTTAAATATTTCTGAATTTTTCATTTCATCTATTAATTGTTTTTTTTCATTTTTTTCTTTATCTTTTACTGACATTTGCCCTTTTAATTTACTAAATGTAATAATCCATCTCTCATCAGTCCATTCGAAAAGTTTTGATGATAAATCTTTTACAAAATCTTTGTCTAAACTTTCATTAAAAGATATTTCAATTCTATTTTTTTCGAATTTTACGAGATTAACATTTTTTTCTAATTCGTATTTTAGTTTGATCTCCTTTTTTTTTGAACAGATTTCAATTAAGTCCTCAAATGCATTTATATTGATTTTCTTTTCTCCTTTAATATCTGTTTGTATTTCTGGTTTAGTTTTTTCTTCTTGTGCAACATTCTTAATTTGGTTGATTGTTTTAGGAGTTAATTCAGTTTCTTTATTGTTAACTAAATTTTCACTCTTCAAATCAATCTCAACTTTTTCAACTTTATTTTTAGATTTTACAGAACTTAAATGCATTAGTCTTATTAAGAACATTTCAATTGAAAGGTGCTGGTTAGAAACAATATCAATTTCTTCAAGGGAAGAAATGGCAAATTGCCAAAATAATATCAATACCTCTGAATCTATTTGATTTGATAAATTTTTAATTTTAGAAAATTCTTCATCATTTAATGAAAAGTTTGTGCTTTCTAAAGTTAAAGAATTAATATTTTTAAAATAATAAAGTAACTCTAAGAAGTCATTAATAAAAACTTTTGGTTCAACACCTTGGTCATAAATTTTTCTATAAATATTTATTACTTTTGTTTCTTCACCTTTTAAAATCAGCTCAAATAAATCAATTAATTGAGATTTATCGAAATATCCAAAAATTTTCTGAGCTGAATTTAAATCCAATTCCTTTCCATCATCCAAGCTTAATAATGCTCTATCTAATAATGATAAAGCATCTCTAACAGAACCTTCCGAAATTTTTACTATAAGCTTTAAAGCATCTTCTGTTATTTTTCCATTTTCCTTATCTTTAATTAATTTTATATATTCTAATAATTCTGAGGATTTAATTCTAGACAAATCAAATCTTTGACATCTAGAAACAACAGTAATAGGAATTTTTTTTATTTCTGTTGTTGCAAAAATAAATTTTAAATATTCTGGTGGCTCTTCTAAAGTTTTTAATAATGCATTAAATGCTTGCTTGCTAAGCATATGAACTTCATCAATTATGAAAATTTTATATTTTGCAGATGTTGGCCCATATCTAGAAAATTCAATCAAATCTCTTACGTCATCTACGCCTGTTTTACTTGCGGCATCCATCTCAAGAACATCGATATGATTTGAGTTTGTAATCGCATCACAATTATCACATTTAATTTTACATTTATTTTCTATTCCATTTGAGCAATTAAGTGCTTTTGCAACAATTCTTGCAGTAGTAGTTTTTCCTATTCCCCTTATTCCAGTGAACAAATATGCATTAGGTATTTTGTTAGCTTTAATCGAATTGGTGATTGTTTCCGCAACAACCTCTTGACCTATAAGATCATCAAAAGTTTGTGGTCTATATTTTAATGCTAATACCTTTGAGTTATTATTCATATATATATAAGGAGACTAGAACCTGAATAACTGTCTCTACGACTGCTTCCGTTAAGATCTGGTCGGGTTCAAGCAGCATCCACCTCTAGCCTCCAAGACCATTATAGCAGTTTAAATTTCTAATCTACAAGAAAAGATTCTTATTTTTTTTGTCTTAAGTTGTCTGCTTCAAAAACACCCAGAACGTGAAAATCCTCACAATGTAGGCCTAGCTCTTCAAGAGATTTCTGAACTTTTGTATCTTCTATGTGTCCATCCAAATCACATAAAAAAAAATATGAATCGAAACTATTTTTTTCTGGATAACTTTGTAGTTTAGTTAAATTAACACCATTAATTGCGAAACCTCCTAATGATTGATAGAGGGCAGCTGGTTTACTTTTCAATTTAAATAAAAAAGAAGTTATATAAGTTTTATCTTTAAATTCTGGTTGAGAAATATTTTTTCCCATAACTAAAAATCTTGTCAAATTTCCACTTTCGTTTTCGATATTTTTTTTAATTACTTCTAAGCCATAAATTTCGGCACTCAATGAGGACGCTATAGCTGATTGCTTAACATCTTTTGTTTTAGAAATCATTTCAGCAGATCCAGCTGTATCCGCTCTAATATGTTCTGCTAAATTATTTTCTTTTATAAACTTTGAACATTGAGATAATCCTTGTGCGTGTGAATATACTTCTTTGATATCTTTTAATTTTGCCCCAGGCTGTCCTAATAAATTATGCTCAATTTTTTGAAAATGCTCTTTATAAATATTTAGCCTATGTTTAAAAATTAAATATTCAATTCCAATGTTACCAGTAATTCTATTCGACTCTGGAATTATAATTCTGCTATCTGGTTCTTCAGATGCATTGTTAAAACAATCATCAAAAGTTTTGCAAGGCAAGATTTCAGCTTTAGGATCGATTGATAGCGCTGCTAAATGAGAATATGCACCAAAGGTTCCTTGAAAATAAATTTTACTCATTAATTCTTATATTCCATTATTTTTTTCAAGGCTAGATAATCTTCCTCTGTATCCACTCCTATTGGAGATGATTTGGCAAGTGAAACATTGATATCAATATTATTATCTAATGCTCTTAATTGCTCTAACCGATTTTCTATTTCATTTTTAGATTGGCTTAATTGAACAAATTTTTCGAGTGAGTCTTTTGAATAACAATAAACTCCAATATGATGATAAATATTATCTATCTGCTCAGACTTTCGTAAAAAAGATATGCCCTTTGGAAAATTGTTCTCCCCCAGAGTATTTTCAGTAATGACCTTTACAATATTTTCATTTCTCAAGTTTTTATTGTCTTTTATTGTTGCAGCAATAGTTCCTATATTAGAAGGATTTTGTAACATTTTATCATTCAATTTTACTATATCTTGAATGTTGATTGCTGGTTCATCACCTTGTAAATTCATAATGAAATCAACATCTCTAATATTTGATTTTTTAAGTGCCTCATGAATTCTATCTGTACCTGTCTTATGTTTATTGCTAGTTAAAATAGCATTGAAACCATTGTTTCTTACATCGTCAATAATTTCCTGGTCCTCTGTGGCTACAATTACATCTCCAATATTGGCCTCCTCTGCTTTTTTAGCTACATGTGAAATAATTGATAAACCATTTATTCTTAGCAAAGGTTTGCCTGGCAGCCTAGTAGCAGACATTCTAGAAGGTATAATTACTAAAGTTTTCATTATATTTTAAAATTATTATACTCATTAAACAACTATAGAGGCAAATTTATACATTAAATTTTAGCTTTTTTTTAATTTATCGTGTTATACGTTCACTACAAAATTTAGAAAAAAATGGATTCTTTCGAAATAAATAAAATAGTTGCTGCAGTCTTAATGGTTGCCCTGCTTGTTATCGGTATTGGAAAATTATCTGATGTTATATTCCATGTAGAGAAACCTGAGACACCTGGTTATTCAGTTGAAGTAGAAGCTGCCACTACTGTATCCACAACCAGCTCAAGCACTACATCAGACAAAATTGATATATCAGCATTAATGGCAACGGGAGATGTTGCTCATGGTGAAAAAGTTTTTAAAAAATGTGCAGCTTGTCATTCAATTGTTAAAGGAGGAAAGAATGCTATAGGCCCAGCGCTATATAATGTTGTAGGAAGAAAAGTTGGAGCTATTGAAGACTATAAATATTCTAAAGCATTAGCTGCATATGATAAGAATTGGACTTTTGAAGAATTGAATGGATTTTTAATTAAACCCTCAAAATGGATAAAGGGAACAAAGATGGCATATGCAGGTCTTAGAAAAGAAAAAGATAGAGCCTCTGTAATAAAATATCTAAATGAGAATTCAGACAGCCCTTTACCGCTACCTTAATTTTCCAAAACAATATAATAAAATACTTTTTTGTACGTGAACTCTATTGAGTGCTTGTTGCCATACGTGAGATTTTTTTCCCAAAAAAACATCGTCACTCACTTCGTCTCCTCTAGGTAAATTATGTAAAAAAATGCAACTTTTTTTTGCGTAACTCATTAATTTTTTATCAATTTTAAAATTTTTGAACGCTTTTATTTTTTTCTTCTTATTAACTTTGTCATTTAAAGAAATAACTTTATCGGAAAAAATTACATCTGCACCAGAAACTGCTTTTTTTGCATCATTATAAATGTAAATTTGTTTATTATTTTTTTTGACCCAAGCTCTTACTTCTTTTCCTGGTTCAAATTTTTTTGGACAACCAATACTTAACTTGAAAGAAAATTTTACTGATGCAGCTATTAAACTATCTAAAACATTGTTGGAGTCACCTATCCAGCAAATATTTAAATTAGAAATAGATTTCTTCATTATTTCCTCAACAGTAAAAACATCTGATAAAACCTGCGTTGGATGAGACGAAGGACTTAAGCCATTGATGACAGGTATGGATAAATATTTTTCAAAATTTTCAACTTTTTTATCACTATCAGTTCTAAGCATAAATCCATCACCATAAGTCGAAAGAATTTTAGCCGTATCAGCAATGCTCTCTCCACCTTGACCCAAATGCAGCTCATTAGATCTTAAAGTCAAAGTTCCACCGCCTAATTGTTTGATAGCTAAATAAAAGCTTAATCTTGTTCTCAAACTAGATTTTTCAAACATTTGAATCAATAATTTTCCTTTTAAGGGTGCACCCTTATCAACCTCTAATGTACTTAGTTTTTCTCTTAAACTTTTTCTTTTCTTAGCATCAATAATAATCTTTCTAAGATCTTTTGCGGGTATATCTTTTAAATTGATGAAATGTTTCATATTATTTTATCTGCGAACAGACCTTTTCAATAATTTTTAATGCTAAATCTAGTTCATTCTTTTTAACATTTAATGGAGGTAAAATCCGAACAACATTTTCTGCAGCTCTAATGGTCAGTAGCTTGTTGTTTATCAATTTATTTATAAATTCAGTTTGATCTTTATATAACTGTATCCCAATCAAAAATCCTTTTCCTCTTATTTGCTTAATAACATTTGGATATTTTTCTTTAATTTTATTAAGCTTTAATAAAAAATATTTTGATAAACTTTTTACATTATTTAAAAATTTCTTATTTGATATAATATCCATTACAGTATTTCCGATAGACATAGCCAAAGGGTTTCCTCCAAATGTTGATCCATGAGTACCTGGTGTCATGCCCAAGGCTACTTTTTTATTCATTAAAACTGCTCCAATAGGAAATCCTCCACCTATTCCTTTTGCAATAGGTACAATATCAGGTTTTACTTTAGATTTTTCAAAAGCAAAAAAGTCACCAGATCTTCCTATTCCGCACTGAACTTCATCAAGAATTAATAATATTTTTTTCTTGCTACATAATATTCTTAATTCTTTTAAGCACCAATCTGGAATCACTTTTATGCCACCTTCACCCATAATTGTTTCAATCATGATAGCAGCTGTGTTTTTGTTAATTTTCTTTTTAAGAGAATTATGATCTCCAAAACTAAAGTGATCAAAACCTGTTACTTTTGGACCAAATCCCTCTGTCATTTTCTTTGATCCACTAGCAAAAATTGCTGCTAAAGTTCTTCCATGGAATGAGTTTTTAATACACAAAATTCTATTTTTATGTGGTTTGCCTATAGAGTAAAAATATCTTCTAGCAACTTTGATTGCTGCTTCCGTAGCTTCAGCCCCACTATTTTGAAACATTACATAATTGGCAAAAGTTTTTTTACATAACTTTTTAGCCAATGCTTCTCCCTCTGGAATTTGAAATGCATTAGATACATGCCATAATTTTTTTGATTGATATTTTATAGTATTTACTAATTTAGGATGTGCATGGCCTAAAGAATTAACCGCTATCCCTTGTACAAAATCTAAATATTTTTTGTTATCAGTAGAATATAAATAACTTCCTTTTCCATACTTAAAGGCAATTTTTTTCCTTTTATAATTTTTTACTAAATAACTCATAATTACTTTTTGTTTTATAAATTTTAATTATTAATACAAGTTGGGATTGAAAATATTTACAAACGAAGTTTTTAATTTTTGTTGATAACTCTAATATTTTAATTGTTTAAATTAATTTTGTATCATTATATTGTTATTTTATATTAATAACATACAAGATATTGATTATGAGCTGGACAGATGAAAAAGTTGAATCTCTTAAAAAATTATGGGGATCTGGCAAAACTGCAAGTCAAATTGCTGAAATAATTGGAGGCATAAGCAGAAATGCAGTTATAGGTAAAGCTCATAGGCTGAACCTTTCAGCAAAAATAAAAACTAGAGCAGCTACATCAAGCCAAAATTTTGACAACTCAACTAGTGAAAAAATTATTCAAAAATCAAGAAAAGGTCGTAAAAGCAAATTCAGATCATTAATTATAGAAAAAGACTTTGAGCCAGAAAATCCCAAGCAACTTGAAGAGCTTGATGAAAATACGTGCAAATGGCCAATTGGTCATCCAGATGAAAAATCATTTTACTTTTGCGGGAGATCTTCTTTAAAAGAATTTTCTTACTGCCGGCTCCATTTGCTCTACGCGTACCAGACAAAATCAGATAAAAAAGAAAAAGATGAAACGGTAGAAAAAGAGGATATACCAGATTTTATCGAAAAGAAAATTAAATCAGCTTAATTTTTACTAAACTTGTTTTCTAAATTTTATTAGAGGTATATTTTTTTGTAGAAAACTGTCCACCTTCTCTCCACATATAACAATATTTTTTAACTTCATCATTAAAATATCTTTTACTAGGAATACCTATATCAAAATTAGTCTTGTATTTACCTGATGCGATATTATCATACTTCAAAAGTCTTAACTGATCTCGTGTGAGCAAAGGATTAGGTAATATCTCAAAAAAACTAGCTGATAGTTCTGCTAATTTTAAGGGGAAAGGGAGCAAAAATCTTTTTTTATCAATAAGATTTAATAACCTTTGTAATATCTCTTTAAAAGTAATTATCTCTGGTCCAACACACTCTATAATTTTTGAGTAAATATTATTTGAAATCACATGATAAATCGTATCAGTCAAATCAGAACAATGTATAGGGGCAAATTTTGTGCTACCTCCATAAAAAAGAGGAAATACAGGGAGTATATTTAATAAATTTAATTGAGAGTTCGTGAAGCCATCTTCTACACTGTAGACAATTGAAGGTCTAAAAATTGTAGCTAAAGGAAAGTTTTTTACTATCTCATTTTCTCCATCAAGTTTACTTTTAGCATAATCTGAATCTACTGCATCGTTAATTCCTAATGCTGAAAGATGAATAAAATGTTTAAGATTATATTCTTTGCATAAATTAGCTAGAAGAGATGGAAAAATTGTATGAATATTTTTAAATGTATTACCTTTTTTTTGCTCATGTAAAATTCCTACCAAGTTAATACAAATATCTGCCTCTCTAAAAAGTTTTCTGATTTTTTGTTCATCAAATATATTTGACTCAACAATGTTAATAAATCCTGCATTGCCAAGAGTTTTGAGAACTATGCCTTTTTGGTGAATATTTCTAGTTACAGCAGTTACTGTATAGTTTTCTTTTGTCAATTTTCTAACAATTGAGCGACCTATCTGCCCCGAACATCCAAAAATCAATACGTTCTTAGCTTTCATAGACAATTTTTTGCTTTCATATATATATGTTTAAAATGAATAATAATATTCAACTTCACAAAGGGGATATACCTGAAAACCTAAATTTGGGCAACAGAATTGCCGTAGATGGTGAGTTTATGGGTCTAAATGTAAGACGTGATCCTTTATGTCTAATTCAACTATCGTCAGGTAATTCAGACGCTCATATTGTTCAATTCGATAGAAATAATTATGATGCTCCAAATCTTGTAAAAATATTAAGTGATGAAAAAATTGAAAAGCTTTTCCACTTTTCGCGTGCAGATTTGGCCCATATTAAATATTATTTAAAAACTGAAACAAATAACGTTCTTGACACCAAAATAGCCTCGAAGCTAGCAAGATCTTATTCTGATAACCACTCCTTAAAAACTTTAATAAAAGAATTTGTTAACATAGATATCAGTAAGCAATTTCAAAGCTCAGATTTTGGAGGTGAGTTATCTCCAGCACAGTTAAAATACTGCGCGAATGATGTGATATATCTTCATAAAATTCATGATGAACTTTATAAAATACTTGAAAGAGAAAATAGAGTTAAACTCTATAACGATTGTTTAAAATTTTTAAAAACAAGAGTTGATCTTGATTTAGCTTTATTTAAGGAAGATATCTGGGCACATTAATGAATAAAATGAAATTTATAACTGCTGCAAAAGATGTAATTAATCTTGAAATTAAAGGTCTTCAACAATTAAAAAAAAATCTAAATAACTCTTTTAACAAAGCAATAATTGAGATAGCGAGATGTCAGTCAAAAGTAATATTATGTGGAGTGGGAAAAAGTGGGCTTATCGCATCTAAAATTGCTGCAACTTTAGCGTCAGTAGGAACTCCTTCTTTTTATCTTTCAGCTAGTGAAGCTTCTCATGGAGACCTCGGAATGATTTCTAAAAAAGATATTTTAATCCTAATTAGTAATTCTGGGGAAACTATAGAATTAAAAAATATTATTCAATATGCGAATAGAAATAAAATTTTGTTAATTGGAATCGTCTCAAAAAAAAATTCAGTTCTTTATAAAGCTTCAGATATAAAAATTTTAATACCAAAAGTTATTGAAGCTGGAGGAATTGTTCCTACATCAAGCACAACAGTTCAGCTTGCAGTTGGAGATGCTTTAGCAATAGTAACTATGCAATATAAAAAATTTGGTAAGCTTGATTTCAAAAAATTACATCCTGCTGGCAATTTAGGTTCTCAATTAAGGACAGTTGAAGACATAATGATCACTGGGAAAAAAATTCCATTTGTTAATGAAAATACACTAATGTCAAAAGCATTAAATATACTTAACGAAAAAAAACTTGGAATCTTAATTGTCCAAAATAAAAAAAAAATTACAAGAGGCATAATAACAGATGGGCAAATAAGAAGATTTAATAAGAAAAATTTGAATATTCAGCCAATGAAGGTAAAACAAATAATGACAAAAAACCCAATTGGAGTGGAAAAAAATGAACTAGCGGCAAAAGCTCTTTCATTAATGAATAGTAAGAAAATTACTTCTCTCCACGTATTTAGTGGTAAAAATAAATTTAAAACTATTGGAGTATTGCATATCCACGATATTTTAAGATCTAATATTTCTTAGATGGTAAAAAAGATAATTGCACTAATAATTTTATCAGTTAGCCTAATTTTAATTTACTTTTATTTAGATAAATCAATTAATAAAACTCAAGATACTACAGAAAAAATATTGGAAGATAATGATGTATATAATTCAAATATAATTAAAAATGTAAATTATTCATCTAAAGATCTAAATGGCAATCAATACATTATTAATGCAGATGAAGGTGAAATTGATATTTCAGATCCAAATATTATTTATCTAAAAAATGTTAAAGGATTAATCAAATTGACAAATGGAAATAAAATTACAATAAGTTCTAAATATGGAAAGTATAATATAGATAATTATGACACTATTTTTAATTTAGATGTAAATGTAGATTATTTAGATAATAATATTATTGGTCAGTATCTAGATGTCTCTATTAATAGAAATACACTAATTATGTCCAAAAATGTAATATATACTAATTTAAAGAATATTCTTAAAGCAGATGTTATAGAAATGAATATACAAACTAAAGATACAAAAATATTTATGTATGACACAAGTAAAAAAGTTAATATAAAAAGCAAGAATTAGGATGGGAATAATAAAAAAATTTAGGATCAAATCCTTTAAACAAAAAAATTTCATTATAGATTTTAATAATGTTTCACTTTCATATGGTAATAGATTAATATTGGATAACATTAGCTTTAAAATATCTGAAAATACAATTTTTGGAATGTTGGGACCTAATGGTGTAGGTAAAAGTACTATTTTTAACCTGATGACAGGATTAATTGCTCCAAATCAAGGCAATATTAAAATTAACAATATTGATGCAACGAATTACCCTGTGTATTTAAGAACAAGAAAATTTAAATTATCATATTGTCCTCAATATGGTGGATATTTTAGCGATTTAACACTTCTAGATAATCTAAAAGCAATAAGTGAAATAGTGATTGAAAATAAAAAAATTAGAACTGAGAGAATTAATTATTTGTTATCTAGATTTGAATTAGAAAATTTAAAAGATATTAAAGCTAAATTTTTATCAGGTGGCCAGCGGCGAAAGTTGGTAATTGCACTTGCTTTATTAGCAGAACCTCGTGTTTTACTTTTAGATGAGCCTTTCGCAGCTCTTGATGTTCTTACTATAAAAATGTTGCAAGAGATAATTGTCAATTTGCAACAAGAAAATAGAATTACTGTTATAATTTGTGATCACCAAGCTAGAGATCTTCTTGCTTGCTGTGATTTAGCTATGATTTTAAGTAATGGAAAAATTGTAGCTCAGGATACACCATCAAACTTGGTTAAAAACATAGAAGCTAAAAACGCTTATTTTGGTGAAAGTTTTAAATTTAACTAAGTCAATGCCTAAAATATTAGTTTTAAAAAAAAAGATAAATAATTTTAATAGAATAATTTCTGTTAGTGGTGATAAAAGCATAAGTATAAGGTGGGTATTATTTTCATCTCTTGCAAATGGAGTTTCAAAAGCAAGAAATTTATTAATTTCTGAAGATGTTTTGGCAGCAATAAAAGCTATTAGAAAATTAGGAATTAAATCAGAAATAAAAAATAGTACATGTAAAATTTATGGAAAAGGAATTAATGGTTACAAATATAAAAAAAATCTCACAATTAACGCTGAAAATTCTGGAACTCTAGGCAGGCTTATACTGGGTTTATTAATTAATTCCCCAAAACCAATAAAAATAATTGGCGATAATAGTTTATCAAAAAGAGATTTTAAAAGAATTGCTGACCCTTTAACCAGGTTTGGTGCAAAATTTAATTTAAAAAATAATAAAAATTTACCTTTAACTATTTTGGGTACAAAAAAACCAAAGCCTATAAAATTTACTGAAAAAAAAGGTTCTGCACAAATCAAAAGTTCAATAATTTTTGCTGGCATGAAAACAAACGGTTGTACAACCCTGAGGGCAAAAAAATCTAGAAATCATACTGAAACTATGTGTAGATATCTAAATTTACCTTTAAAAGTGAAAAGCAAAAAAAATTATGATGAAATTTCTATAACAAAAGTAAAAAAAATTAAATGTTTAAACTACAATATTCCTTCTGATATTAGCTCTGGTGCTTTTTTTATGATTTTAACTGCCCTTTCTAAAAACAGTGAGTTACTTATTAAAAATGTAAATATTAACCCATCAAGAATAGGCGTTATAACAATTCTAAAAAAAATGGGGGTAAAAATAAACTTTCAAAACAAAAAAAATTATAGAGGTGAAAAAATTGCAGATATAAAAATTAAAAGTGTAAAATCAATTAAACCAATTAATTGTCCTGTTAAGTTAAATGCTAGTGCAATAGACGAATTTTTAGTTATTTTTTTATTAGCTGCTAAAGCTAAAGGAATATCTTATTTTAAAAATTTAGAAGAATTGAACAAAAAAGAAAGTCCAAGACTTATATGGGGCTCTAAAATTTTAAATATGATGGGTGTTAAAACAAATACGACGAAAGACTCGATAAAAATTTATGGTAATCCAAACTTAAAAATTAGTAAAAAAATTATAATCAAAAATTATCTTAAAGACCACAGAGTTTTTATGACAAGTGTAATTGCTGCACTATCTTTTGGGGGTAAATGGCATATACATGATAAAGATTCCATACAAACATCATTTCCTACTTTTTTAAAAATTATAAATGAATTGAAAAAATAATGAAAAAACGAAAAAATATATTAAAGGTAAGTATTGATAGTCCTGCAGCTGCGGGTGCAGGCACACAGGCAAAACTTATTTCTAAACACTTTAATCTTTTGCATCTTGACAGTGGACGTATTTACAGATTCATAGCGTATATTAAAATGACAGACCCTTTTAAATTTAATTATAAATATATAAAAAATAAAATGAATAAATTAAAAATAAAAGATCTTCAAAACAAAAAGTTGTCATCTGATAAAGTAGCTACTATTGCTTCAATTATTGCAAAAGATAAAAAGATAAGAAAATTAGCTCACGCTTTTCAATTAGAGTGTGCATATAATCCTCCAAAAAAGTATGATGGTTCATGTTTGGATGGACGAGATATAGGTTCCGTAATCGTAAAAGATGCTGACGTTAAACTGTTCATAACAGCTAAAGTTGAAATTCGTGCTATGAGACGTTTTAAAGAGTTAAGAGCAAAAAACAAAAAAATATCCTATAAAGAGGTTCTAAAAAGTATCAGAAAACGTGATAAAAGTGATAAAAATAGGAAGATTTCACCCTTAAAAAAAACAAAAGATATGTACTTGATAAATTCATCTTCTGAATCTATAAGCACCTGCTTTATGAAAATTAAAAAAATAATAGATAGGAAGATAAGTATTTAATGGAAATTGAAGTTTATTCAAATTCAACAAATTCGTCACAAGAAGAGTTCAAAGAGTTATTAAAGTCAGAATTTTCAAAAAATAAAAACATAGAAGAGGGTAAGGTAATTGAGTGTAAAGTAACTAAAATTACCAATAACTATTGTTATCTTTCATCAGATGGTTTGAAGCAGGAGCCAATATTAGACGTCAATGAATTAAAAAATCTTGGGTTAATTGATAAAATTAAAGAAGGAAGTAAATTAAATGTACTACTAGAAAAATTAGAACACCCAAAAACTGGTGAAATAGTTGTTTCTGCTGAAAAAGCAATTAAGCTTGAAGGCTGGAAAAAAATTGTTGAAATGTATAAAAATGAAGAGCCGGTAATTGGCAAAATTTTAAGAAAATGTAAAGGTGGAGCAGAAGTTTCAATTATTGATCTTGGTCTTTTAGCTTTTCTTCCTGGAAGCATGATTGATGAGGTGCCTCTAAAAAACTTTGATCATCTTATTGGAGAAACTCAAAAGTTTGCAATTGTAAAATTAGATATGCAAAGAGGAAATGTTGTTGTATCAAGAAAACATATAATCACATCATTTAAAGTTGCAGATAAAAAAAAAATAATTGAAGGATTTAAAGAAGGCGACATTGTAAAAGGAACATGTAAACAATTAACAACATTTGGTGCATTTTTTAGATTAGATAATGGAATTGATGTTTTGTGTCATACTTCCGAACTATCCTATTCAAGAGTTGGTCATCCTGATGAGATTCTATCAGAAGGAGACAAAAAAGATTTGAAAATTATTGGTGTAGATTTAGAGAAACTTCAGTTAAGTACAAGTTTAAAAAGATTAATGCCTGATCCATTTGATAATATTGATCAATATCAAGCTGGTAAAATTTATAAAGTTAAAATATTAAAAATAACCGATTTTGGTTTTTTTGCTGAACTTGAAAAAGGCTTAGTTTGTTTATGTCACTCATCTGAATTTTCTCACACAAGAAAAAATATATCAGCAAAAAAGTTGGGATTTTTAGTGGGTCAAGAAATTAATGTAGTTTTAAAAGAAATTGATAAAGATCAAAGAAGGATATCTTTAAGTTACAAACTTACTCAAGAAAACCCTTATGAAGTTTTTAAAAAAAATTATAAAATTGGAGATGTTATAGAAACTAAGATTGTAGCAAAAAATGAGTACTCATTATTTGTCAAAGTTGAAGCAATAAATGACCTTGAACTTTTCTGTCATGCTAATAATTTATCTTATCAGGGAAAACCAGAAGAAGAATTATCTAAATACAAAGTTGGGGATAGTCTTAAAGTAAAAATTCTTGAATGTAATATAGAAGATCAAAAAATTAGAGTTGGTTTAAGAGAAGCTCAGGGAAATGATCCAATTTTATTTTTTGAAGACAAAAAATTAAATGATCGGATTTCATGTAAAGTAATATCGGCTGAAAGAAAGGAAGGCTTAAAAGTGAGACCGTTAGGTTGTGAGATGGACTTTATTATAAAGAAATCAGCCATAAGTGCCAATCCTGCTGATGCCAGAGTTGAAAGATGGACAGGTGGGGAAACTGTTGATGTTTGTTTGGCTGAAAAAGATTTAAAAAAAAGAAAAATTGTTCTTTCAATTAAGTTATTAGAAACTCTCGAGAAAGCAGAGGCATTGGAAAAATATGGTACAACAGAAGGATCTGGAAGATCACTTCCTTTTAGCAATCTAGCAGACAGCTTGAAAAAAAAAGAAGATAACAATAAAGATTAAAAGTAGAATAAATTTGGCTATTGTAAAATCAAAGCTCTTAAAACAACTTTCTTATAATTACCCAAATTTTTTAAAAAAAGATCTAGAGAAATTTACCAATATAATTTTAAGTGAAATTAAACGTACTCTTAAAAAAGGTGATAGAGTAGAGCTCAGAGGTTTTGGGGTTTTCTATACAAATATACAAAAAGCTAGAATATCAAGAAACCCAAAAACAGGGGAGAAAGTTAACACACCAGAAAAAAAAACTATTCACTTTAAAATGTCTAAAGACTTGTTTAAAAAACTGAATAATGAAGAATAAAAGTATTTTTGTTGCCTGTGACACTTCCAATTTAAATGAAATAAAAAAAATAATTAATCAAACTAATTCAAATAAATTAAAAATAATCCCCAAATTTGGTCTTCAATTCTTTTACTCTAAGAATGGAAGAAAATTTTTAGAAAAATTTAAACAAGATTTTTGGTTAGATTTAAAGATAAATGATATACCCCAAACAGCATTATCTGCTATTGATAGCTTAAAAGATTTAAAAAAATGTAAATATATAACCGTACATGCAAATGGTGGTTTGGAGATGCTTAAATCAATAAAAAAAAAGACAAAGAAAATAAATAAAAATTTAAAAGTTTTGGGAGTTACAATCTTAACAAGTCTTAATACTAAATCTCTTAAAGAGATAGGTCATACAAAAAACGTAAAACAATTGGTTTTAAAACAAGCTGCATTAATTAAAAAATCAAGATGCGATGGTATAGTTTGCTCTGCTCAAGAAGCTTTGATGGTTCGTAAAAGATACAAAAATTTATTAATTATAACTCCAGGAATAAGATTGCCTGGTGATAGTTCAAATGATCAAATGAGAATTATGACACCTAAACAGGCTTTTAAAAATAAGGTTTCTGGTATTGTTATAGGAAGATCTCTTACAAAAGGTAATATAAAAAATAACACCATAAAACTCATTGATCATTTAAACAAATGATCAAAGGTTGCAAGATTTGTGGTGTAAAAGATTCTGATACTTTAAATTATATAATTAATCATACTCATCCCCCAAAATTTATTGGCTTTATCTGTAATTACCCAAAAAGCTCAAGATATGTTGAGCTTAACTCTCTAAACAAATTGTTAAACTTAAAAAAAAACAAAAGTGAATTTGTTGCTGTTTTAGTAAAACCTAACAATAAAATTTTAGAAGAAATAAAAAGTTTACCTTTTGATTATTATCAATTGTATGACTGTACTCCAGATGAAATCAAAATTATAAAACAAAAATATCAAAAAAAAATTATTACTGCTCTAACAATAAAAGATGAAACTGATGTTCTTAGGTATAAATCATTTGTTGACGTAACAGATGTATATTTATTTGATAGCAAAGGTTATGAGAAAAGTCATAGCTTTGATCATAACTTGATTAAAAATATCAAACTAAACAAGGAATTAATGCTAGCTGGTAATATAAAATTCGATGATAACTTAAAAAATTATAAGAAAATTGCTAATTACTTAGATTTATCTGGAGGCTTGGAAACTTCTGGATTAAAAGATAAATCCAAAATAAATATTTTTTTAAACAATTTAAATAAATTAATAAATGAAACTTAAAAAAAAAATTCCTCTAATTGACCAGCATGATCGTTACGGTTTTTGGGGTGGTAAATTTGGAGGAAGTTTTATTCCTGAAACTTTAAAAAAACCTGTAGAAGATCTAACACAGGAGTTTTCAAAATTAAGAAATAATAAGAAATTTTTAAAAAAGAGAGATTATTATTTTAAGAATTATATAGGGTCGCCCACATCATTTTTAAAATTAGAAAATTTGTCTAATCACTTAGGTGGTGCTCAAATATGGGCCAAAGTTGTATCGGAAGCTAATGGTGGAGCACACAAAATATATAATGCAACTGTTCATGCTTTAATTTGTAAGGCAATGGGTAAGAAATATATCGTTGGAGATACAGGTGCAGGTTATGCTGGTAAAATGTTAAGTATGGCTGCTAAGAAATTTGGTCTGAAATGTAAAATTTTCATGGGTGCAAAAGACATCAAAAGACAAAAACCAAACTGTGATGCTATGAGAAAAAATGGTGCTGAAATAATTCCTGTATATTCAGGCAGTCAAACATTAGTCGATGCAGTCAGTGAGTGTATGAGATATTGGGTATCAAATTGTGACACTACACATATGTGTGTTGGAAGTACAGTTGGTCCAAATATATTTGTAAAAATTTGTGGATGGAGTACAGCACAAATTTCAAGAGAATTAAAAATACAAATTAAACAAGAATTCAAAAAAATTCCAAAAAAAATTAAATTAATCAATTGTGTGGGTGGTGGGAGTTCAGCATATGGTTTTTGGAGTGAATTTATAGATTTTAATAAATCGCAAATAGAGTTAGTTGGTGTAGAGGCTGGAGGTCCAAAAAAATCTAAACTCCATGCCGCTCCTTTAAGTAGAAATGCTAAAATTGGAATTTTACATGGTGCAGCTTCTTATGTTTGTCAAAACAATGAAGGTCAAATTAATGATACAGAATCAATTAGTGCTGGATTGGATTACCCAGGCGTAAGTCCAATACATTGTTTTTTAAAAGATACAAAACGAGCAAGATACACTTATGCAACTGATGAAGAAGCACTTAAAGCACATGTAATGGTAACTAAATTTGAAAAACTTAACCCAAGTTTAGAACCTAGTCACGCATTTGCAGAAGCAATAAAAATTGCTCCAAAATTAAGTAAAGATAACATAATAATTGTTAACTCTTGTGGCGATGCAAAAAAAGATAGAGATATCTTAAGAGAGAGACTGGGTAAAAATTAATGAGTTCATTAATTAACGAGGCTTTCTCAAATGCTAAGAATGAAAACAGGCCTGCATTACTTACTTATACAGTTGCTGGAGATAATACTAAAAATAAATCCTTAGAAATATTAAAATCAATTTCTAATTACGCAGATATTTGTGAATTAGGTTTTCCACATAACACTCCAATAGCTGATGGAGGACAAATACAAACAAGTGCTTACCGGGCAATTAAAAATGGTATTAAAATTAATGATGTATTTTCAATTGTAAAAAATTTTAAAAAAATAAAAAAAAACAAACCAATTATACTGATGGGCTATTACAACATGATCTATCAATATAATGAAAATAAATTTTTAGAAAAATGTAAAAAATCAAAAGTTGATGGTTTAATTGTTGTTGATTTACCCTATCCCGAAAATAAAAATTTTGCCTATAAATGTAAAAAAAAAGGAATTAGTTTTATTCAATTAGTTTCACCAACTACTTCCCAGATAAGATTAAAAAAAATTATAAAAGATTCTCACGACATGATTTATTATATAAGTATGTTATCAACAACAGGTGGAAAGCTTAAAGTATCCCCAAAGAAAATATTAGAAAAATACAACAAGATAAAAAAACTAAACAAATCAAAAAATGTTGTTATTGGCTTTGGAATTACAGAAAAAACCATCCAATCTCTTAAAAAAGCTGATGGTTTAGTGGTTGGAAGCGCAATTTGTAAGGAAATCTCTAAATCAATTGAAAAGAGACAAAATGCTGTCACAAATGTTACTAATATCGTTAAGAGATTAAAAAATAAAATTCAATGAACTGGATAACTAAAATTATAAAAGCAGGTGAAAAAATTAAAACTGCTATACGTGAAAGAGCTACAAAAGAGGATATTGCAAAAAGTGATTGGACATCATGTTGTAAGGGTCCAATTTTAAAAAAAGATTTAGAGGAAAACTTGTGGGTATGTCCAGATTGTAAGCGTCATCATAGAATAAAACCACATCAAAGATTTGATATATTGTTTGGAAAAAACAATTATGAAATTTTCAAAACTCCAATACCAAAAGACGATCCACTAAATTGGACAGACTCCAAACCTTACAAAGAAAGATTAAAAGGTGCACGAAAAAAAACAGGATTAGAATGTGGAATGATGGTTGCCTCTGGAGCTATAAATAATATTAAAATTACAGCTGTAGCTTCTGATTTTGATTTTTTAGGAGCTTCAATGGCAGCTGCAGAAGGTGAGGCTTTTTTATATGGAATACAACATGCCATAGAAAATCAAACACCTTTTTTATGTATTAGTGCAGGTGGAGGAATGAGAATGATGGAAAGTTTAATTTCATTATCTCAAATGACAAGAACAACTCTTGCAATTAATGAATTGAAGAAAAATGGACTTCCATATTTAGTTTGTATCACTGATCCAACAGCAGGGGGTATTACTGCATCATACGCTATGTTAGGTGATATTCATATTGCAGAACCAGGAGCTTTAATTGCATTTGCAGGTTCACGAGTAATTCAAGGAACTGTTAAAGAAGAACTTCCTGAAGGTTTTCAAAAAAGTGAATATGTTGAAAAAACTGGTTTTGTCGATTTAATCGTTGAGCGTAAAGATCTTACATCTAAAATTGGAACTTTATTATCAATATTGTTAAAGAAGAATTCTGATATAAGTGCTAAACAAAATGAAACTTCAGAAGATTCTCAGCAACTTTCAAAAGTTGCATCCTAAAGAAATAGACCTATCACTTGATAGAATTAAAAATCTTTGTGAAAAACTAGGAAATCCACAAAACAAAATTAATGCAATATCAATTGTAGGAACTAATGGTAAAAATTCTACAATTCAAGCTGCTTATTCAATTCTTAAAGAAGCAAGTTTCAAATGTAATGTTTACACAAGCCCGCATATTCAAAAAATTAATGAAAGGTTTATTTTCAGCAACCAGGAATTAAATGATGATGAGTTAGCTGATTTATTGGAAGAAGTTGAAAAAATTAATAATAATCAATCAATCACAGTGTTTGAGATGTTATCAGCTTGCTTTTTTTATAAAGCAGCACAATATCCAGGTAACATTAACTTAATAGAAAGCGGCTTGTTTCATCGTTTTGATGCTGTCAATGTTCTAGAAACTAATCTGGCAAGTATTGTTACATCGATAAGCAAAGATCATCTAGATTGGCTTCCAAAAGATAAACAGACAATCGAACAAATTGTATTTGAAAAAACATCTACACTTTTAAAGTCAAACATTATTGTAGCCAAACAAAGCACTAAAAAGACGATGGATTGTATTAAAAAAAATATCTCTCAAAATAAATCAAATAAAATATTTTTTAATGATGATTTTAGTTACTCAGTTAATGAAAATGATTTCTTCTACTATGAAGATAAATTTGGTGGATTAAAACTTCCTATGCCTAATGTGCTTGGTCAATATCAATTAGAAAATATATCTACTGCAATTGCAACTCTTAGAACTTTAGATCTTGAGATTAGGGATGAACACATAAAAAAAGGTATTAAAAATATATCTAGCTTAGCTAGACTTCAGGAAATTAAATCTGGTAAATTAAAAGAATTAGTTAAAAATAATAGATTTATAGTAGATGGAAGCCACAACGAAGGTGGTGCTAAAGCATTAAATGAATATCTTCAAAGCTTGGATTGTAACAAACATATTATAATTGGAATGATGGCAAATAAAGAACATGAAAAATATATCAGTTACTTCAAAGATATTTCTTCCATAACCACTATAGATTTAAAAACTCAGCCTAACTCTATTAGTGGAAAAGATTTGAGAGAAAAATTTAAAAGTATAACCAATGTTCAATATCAACCTGATATTAAGCAAGCGATTAAATCAATTGATCTAAAAGAAGGTGATCTTTTATTAATTACAGGATCTTTGTATGGGGCTGCTGAAGTATTAAGTTTAAATTAAATATTTTTATCTAAAAATTCTTTCATATGGCTTTCTGAAACGCCTCCAACTTTTCTATCTACTTCAACACCTTTTTTATAGATAATAACTGTTGGTACACCTCTAATCCCTGCTGCACTTCCAGTATTTATTCCACCATCTTCAACATCCGCATAATAAAAACCAGCTTTATCTTTATATTCATCAGATAATTTATCCATTACTGGTTTTAGTGCCTTACATGGTCCACACCACTCGGCTGAAAACTGAATTACTGAAACATCTTCATTTTTAATTTTAGTATCAAAATCTTCGTCTTTAAAATTTGTAAGCATATATCCTTTCTATAAATTGCAGTCTTAAAGTCAACTAGGCAATTTCATATTTTTTTTCTATAGACATAATAAATTCATTTATTTCATCTAATTTTTTTAGTTCCTCTTCATCATCTCGATTTGATGCTTGATCTCTTAAGGTGTCAATTTCTTGGTAGGCCATTCCTATAGTTTGCCATTTTTCTCTATTTTTACTTAAAATTCTTCTGGCGATTTCACTTTTAATATTTTTATATAAATCTGGTGGCAAAATTTGTGGTGCTTCTTGATAGATAATTTTTTGACCAAACCAACTACATCTTTTATCTTGAAACTTATCCAACATTCTTAGTTTATCTTCCCAAGAAGAACTGTGCCAAGTTTTAAATAACTGGGTGTCTTTGTTGGGAATAAATTTTTCATATAAAGTTTCCTCTGGTAATAAATCTTCTTGTGTTTGAGTTTGAGCTTTTTCTTCAGCTGCTTCTCTATTAATGATTTGAATATTTTTACAAAAATTTTCACTATTTCTAACCATTTTTGCTCTTTTTTGAATGGTTTCTAAATCTAATTCTGCATATGCCTTTTCCTTTAATGCAAACTTTTTATCTAGCACAACAGGAGCTTTGTTGGTTTTGATCACTCTAAGTGCTTTTGGACTAAACTTTTTTAAATAGACCTTAAGATCATTTACTGACAAGTTTAATAATGGTTCGGGATCTCTTCTTAAATCAAATAAATATCCCCACGATGCGTATGATGGATGAAAACAGTGGTCTGGATGCAGTGTAGAGACAAGGTACATCATGTTTTTTCCTTTAACATTTTCAAATATTGAATAAATCCCCTCACTTTTTAAAATAGTTTCAACGCTATTTTTTGTGGATGTGCTTAAAAAATTTTCCCAATTGTCCTTATGTTTATCTTTTATAATTCGAAGAATTTTTAAGCTTGTGAACGCGTCATGATAGGCTGTGTGTTGTTGAGAGGTATCAAATCCTTGTTGTCTAGCTAAACCTTCTAGAGCAAGACTTTCATTTCCTGCTTCAGTTAATTCAGTCTTTAATGTTTCAGGATTTAAAGTTTGAGCAACTCTTGCAACATGTAAACCATCGTGTTCTTTATTAGGTGATGAGTGTGTAATATATGGATATCTGTTTCCTTTAAAAAAATTAAAATGAAACATACGCCTATCAAAATTTAAGTTACTCCAACCCATAAACAATGCTGGGCCAGCCTTAGAGAAAAAGTTTTCTACAGCTCCTAAAAAATCATAATGTGAGTAATTACCTTTAGTAAGTAAATCAATACTTGTTGAATTAACCAACAGGGCTTTTGCGCTTGGAACTTCACCTTCAGGCATTCTTCCACGAATATTAAGCTTACCAACTTCTTTTAAGTTTTTATCTACAACTACAGCACCTACTTCAATTATTGAGCCCCAAATTGTGCTATTTGTTGTTTCTGTATCGTAAATTACTATTTTATCCATAAAATCCTAAGTTAAATTATAAAGTTCATTAAATTTTTTTAATCTTCCTAAAAATAAGTTTTGATAAATAATCAAATCGTGACCTTGAATTTTAAACTCTTGGAACAAATTATCTACTGTGCAAACTAGAATTACACAAGATGTTATATTAGAGTTATAAACACTGTTGTGTGCTAATGCATAAGCAGCTGTTTGCAGAAGCCATGAGTCTATATATTCTGCCTTTTTAGGTTTGTTGGCTTGTTTAAAATCAATAATCGATTCCTTACCATCAAAAATACCAACAGCATCACAAGTTCCAGAATAAGAGTTTTCTTTATACAAAGTGCATTCTACACCCCAAATTTCCTCAAATCTATTTTTCAATCCTTTTTCTATAATTTGTTTTGCCATGATTTTATATTTTTCATCATCATCAAAAAAACTCATATTTTCACGTCCTAAAAGATAGGACTCAAGATAAGCGTGCATCTTTGAACCTCTGCTGCTTGCTGCTTTTGTAATTGCTTCAGCTTCTTTCTGGCCAGTTCTTTCTCTCCAATTAGCTAATGCTGCTTTATCTTCTTCTGACTTTGTTGCATCTAAAATTGAGGTGACGCTTGGTAATTTTTTTTCACCTATAAGGTATCTTCTTATACCATCCTCTGTCGATCTAATGGATTTAGGATAATCATACTTTTTATTCCACTGCATGAGATTTCTTATAGACGTTATTACGGAAAAAAAGAAATTAATTTTTAAGCTGCCTATTTCGTTCAACAAATTTTTCCACGTTTTCAGTTTGTACAGCCTTCTCAACTTGCTCGGGATCTTTAATGTTTTCTAAAGTTCTTGAAATTGATCTTGCATCCGTTCCAAATTTATCAACAACACCCATAGCATCTTCTAATTTTTTTCTAAGAACTATAATGTTGTCAAAATGTTTAGAAAATCTTGTACTGATTGTTTTTAAATGATTATAAATTTCTGTTGCTCCTTTTTGTACTTTCAATGATTGAAAGCCCATATGTAAAGACTGTAAGTAAGCAGAAAGAGTATTAGGCCCACATATCACAACTTTATATTTTTTCATTAACTCTTGAGTTAATAATTCTTTTGTACTTGGATCTTGGTATTCAGTAAGCTCTTTATATAAACTTTCTGTAGGAGCATACACAATTGCAAAATCGGTAGTTTTTGGTGGCACAATATATTTTTCATTAACACTTTTAGCTTTTGCTTTAAATGCTGAGGCTAATTTTGCTCTAGCATCTGCAACAGCCCTTTTGTCTTCCGCGTCATGACCATCGGTAATTGCTTTAAATTTTTCTACTGGAAAATGACTATCTACAGGAACCAAAACATCTCCTTGAAGCTTTATTGCAAATTCCACATTTTCACTTGTATCTTCCTTCATTTTTACATTCGTCATGAATTGAGAGGCTGGCAGCAAATCTTTGATAAGTGCATCTAGGCTAAATTCTGCAAGAGTTCCATATTTCTTAACTCCAGCTAAAATTTTTGTTATCCCCTCTTGGCTTTGATTTAACAATTGTACTTGTTGGTTAAAATTACCAACCTTTTCCTCTACCTTAGTTAAAGTTTCAGTCATATCTTTAGTAACCCCAGTTGATAGGTTGTTAAATGAAGTCGACATTGCACCAAGTGAGCTGTTGATCGTAGTATTTAAGGTATCTTTTAAACTTGAAATTTCAGATTTTAAATTAGCTATTTCTTCAGCCTCTTTATTTTCGTTTTCCTGATTAGGCTTAGTTTTTAAATTTAGATAAAGAATAGCTAAAACACCTCCTAACAATAAAACTAGCAAAATTAATAATATAGTATCCATGATTCTAATTCTTTTATTTTATAGTAAATATTTGATTAATGTATTTAAATATTTAAAAATACTTTATGGAACTAATTTTAGTATTAAAAATATTCTTCATTATTTGTGTTATTGTTGCGCTTTATGCAATTATTAGAAATCTTGATATTATCAAAATTATACTAATTTATTGGAAAGACTTAATTTTTAAAAAGTAATTTTAATATTTTTCTTAGGCCTGTTTTGTTATTTGATGACTTAGAAATCATCATACAAGCCTCTGATCTAAGTATCTCTCCATCCTTTAAAATACGTAGATTATTTGCTTTTAAAGTTTCTCCAGTTGACGTGATATCTGTAATTATCTCCGAAGAGCCTGTGAAAGGATAAGCTTCAGTTGCACCCAAACTATCAATTAATTTAAATTGAGTAACACCCTTTGAAAACAAAAATTCCCTTGTTAAATTTGGATATTTTGTTGCCACTCTTAATCTTTTCTTTTTCTTATCCTTAAATTCAAATGCAATTTCCTCTAAATCTGCAACTGTTTGTACATCTATCCATGGATCAGGAATTGCAACTACTAATGTGGCCTTACCAAAATTATATCTTTGTAAAACATTAATTTTTTTTTGAGTGTTTATTTCACTCTCTTTAAATAAATCAAAACCAGAAAAACCTATATCCAAAGATTCATCTCCAAGTCTTTCGATGATCTCTCTTGCATGAAGATATAAAATCTTAATATTTTTATATTGCTTTATTGACCCTAAAAGATCTCTCTCTCCTCTTTCAGAAATAAGAGTTAATTTATTTTTTTTAAAAATATTTAAAACATCTTTTCTAAGTCTGCCTTTGCTTGGAATTCCAATTTTTAAAATATTTTTTGTCATTAATAATTTAAATTTAAAGCAGCACCAACTGCTGGAGTTTGTTTTTTTGATCCCAAGTCTGAGATTAGACCATCATAACGGCCCCCATTAATAATATTTTTTAATGAGTTTTTAGATTTAATATCAATTTTAAAAACCATTCCGGTGTAATATTCTAACTGCCTTCCAAAGGATGCTGAAAATACTACATTTAATTTTGAAATCTTTTTATCAGAGATTGGAAAATATTTTTGATCTACAGCTAAATTTATTCTGTTTTTTTTAAAAAATTTATTTAACTCAATTGCTGCTTTATTTATCGGACATTTAATTTTTAAGAAATCTTTTATTATTTTTGAAACATTTTTTCCTTTACTAGCTCTTCTAGGATCTTTTATTTTCTGATCAAATCTTTTTAATATTTCATTAATTGTTCGTCCTGCAACAACATTTGATAAATCTTCTTTAAGCATTTTCACGTAACGCTTTTTATCTATTTCGACAATTGTTGGATCAACATCTGAATTAGTTTCTAATCTTTTTAACAAATCATTAAAATATTCTTCTCTCCAGAAGTGCCTAGATAATCTTAGCTTCCATCTCTTTGGAATATCCAATTTTGATATTAACAAATTAAATATTTCAACATTTCCAATCGTGAGCGTTCCTGAAGAATATTTGATATTTTGAAGTGATTTAAGGGATGTATTTATAATTTCTTTATCATCATTTTTCTCATCCTTAGATCCTAAAATTTCAAATCCAATTTGATTTCTAATAATTGAGTCTTTTTTATTTTGTGATTTTCGATAAGCTTGACCACTGTAGAAAATTTTTTCCTTACCTTTTAAATTATTTTCCAAATATCTTAAACAAGATGCAATTGTTAAATCTGGTCTAAGACACAACTCACTTCCATTTTGATCCGTAAAAGAAAAGATAAATTTTCTAAAGTTTTCTCCTGATCTTTGAACGATATGATTAGCCTCAATTACTGAGGGTAAATCAATATATTTAAAACCCTTAGATTTTACCGATCTAAGGATATTTTCAGATAAGTTTTTTGACTTCATCGATTAAATTTTCTTTTGGAAATGTTTTATTGTTTTCACCCTTTACACCCTTAAGGCTTTTTATAGTGACTGTATTTTCATTAAATTCATTTTCACCACATATTATTGCAACATCCAACTCACGTTTATTTGCTAAGGTTAATTGCTTTCCTAAATTTTTCTTTGTATCTAAAAAAATTTCAGCATTGATATTATTATTTCTTAATAGATCTAAAATTTCATAGTAATTTTTAAGATATTTTTCATCCATTACACAAACTAAAACTGGTTTTTGACCATCTATTTTTATTTGATCTAATTGCATTAAAGCAAATAACAATCGATCAACTCCAAAACTAATTCCGGTGCCTGGAATATCCACACCTTTAAATCTTGAGATTAATTTTGCATAGGCTCCTCCAGAACAAATACTGCCTATATCAACCTCTTTACCTTTGTTATTTGTAACTTTAAAATTTAGGTTTGTTTCAACAATGAAATCTGAATAATAAGCTAATCCCCTAACAATTGTAAAATTTGTTTTGACCTGATTTAAATTTGAACTGTAACCCAATACTTCAAATACTTTTTCTAATTCTTTTATACCTTCTTGAGACAATGGATTTTTTAATGTTTCTTTTAATTCTTTTAAATCTTTAATTTTTAGAAAATTAAGTATTTCGGAAGCTTGTTCATCGTTTAAATCTGCACCCTTAGTGATTGCACCACTTATATCTTTTCTCTCGTTTTTAAGCAGATCTTCAACACCTTTTAAACCAAAACCTGGTTTATCTAATTTATCAATTGCCCTAATTACTTTTACTTGCTTTTCTTCTGATATTTTTAAATTATCAATTAATCCTTGAACTATTTTTCTGTTACTGATGTTAATTGTAAATTGATCTTTTTTTAGACCACAATCTAACAAAGTACCTGATATTAAATTGCAAAGCTCAGCATTTGCCTGGGCAGGATTAACATTGCCTACAATATCAAAATCTGCTTGCATAAATTCCCTGTACCTTCCGTTACCAGCCTTTTCATTTCTAAAGACATTTTGAATAGCATATCTTTTAAAAATTGATGGAAGCTCTTGATTATTTTGAGCAACAAATCTAGCTAGTGGGCTTGAAAGATCATACCTAAGAGTAATGCTTTTTTCTCCATCCTGAAATGAGAATACATCAGACATAGGATTAGCATCATCTTCTGCCAAAAAAGATCCTATATTTTCACTTATCTCAAACGAAGGGGTTTCCAGAGCCTCTGCTCCAAATTTAATAAAATTATTCTCAATAGCTTTTAAAAGCTTTTTTTTGAGAAGAAGTTTTTTATCCCAACGATCTTCAAATCCTGAAGGTAATCCAGGAATTAATTTTTTTTCTTTATTCATTTTTTGGTACCCGGGCTGAGAGTCGAACTCAAACTTAAAGTTCCACAAACTTCCGTGCTAACCATTACACCACCCGGGCTTATCCTCTTTGTTTTTATCTTATTTTATGTGGATTTAAAATTATAATATAAATAAATAGCCTACTGGCTATGGAAACAGTTTCTGTGAGTACTTCTAAAAGTCTTTCTGTATGTAATATTTATATTCATGAGCAGTCTTTTAGACAAAAAAAATTAATATTCAAGGTCTAAATAGAAAAAGGACGTTTATCTATTTGATAGATAAAACGCCCTTTTAAATAATTTCTAAATTAGTCTATTTTTTTTAAATTAACTGCAGAAGGACCTTTGGGACCATCTTCTAATGTGAATTCAAGTTTATCACCTTCATTGAGATATCTCATACCAGCAGCTTTTACCGCTGAAGCGTGAACAAAGGCATCTTTTTCTTTATCATCTCTTTCAATGAAGCCATATCCCTTTTTACCGTTATACCATTTAATTTTTCCTTGTAGTGTACTCATCTTATTTCTTAGTCCTTTTGTTATTTATTATATCTTAAAGTTAATTTCTTTTACGATTATTTCAAGATGAAACTTTATGGTGGTGGCTGAGGAAGGATTCGCACCTCCGACACAAGCCTTTTCAGGGCTCTGCTCTACTCCTGAGCTACTCAGCCTTATTTATCCCCTAAAGATAATTCTTCCTTTAGTAAGATCGTAAGGTGTCATTTCAACTGTCACATTATCACCTTGGAGAACTCTAATTCTGTTTTTTCTTAACTTACCAGCCGTATGGGCAGTAACAGTATGTCCATTTTCTAATTTTACTCTAAACATAGCGTTAGGAAGTAGGTCTATCACTGTACCTTTAAATTCCAGTAAGTCTTGTTTTGACAAATTTATTTTCTCCTTATTCGTTTTACTACAGATTGAGCGTGTCCAACCAACCCTTCGTAATTTGCAAGTGTTATAACTGATGGTCCAAGACTTTCAATACCCTTTTTTGATAAGTTTATGTATGAAATCCTTTTATAAAATTCATTTACACTTATACCGCTTGAGTATTTTGCAGAACCATTAGTTGGCAACACATGGTTTGATCCAACATTATAATCAGTCATTGCCATCACTGCATATTTTCCTAAACATATTGATCCTGAATTTTTTATTTTTGGAACTAACGATTTATAATTTTTAATATTTAATTCTAAATGTTCTGGTGCAATTTTATTTACAACACTTGTTATTTTAGCGTCTGAAGAAATATACATAAGAATTCCATTATTAATTAAACTTCTTCTTGCAACAGAAGCTCTTGGAATTTCATTTAATTGTTTAGTAATTTCAATTTTTACTTTATCTAGCAAATTTTTATCTTTTGAAATCAAAATACATTGTGCAAGAATATCATGTTCAGCTTGTCCAATTAAATCACTTGCAACCCACTCAGGATTTGAGAATTTGTCACAAACGACAGTCACTTCTGAAGGACCTGCGGTCATACCTTCAATTCCAACAACACCAAAAACTTCTTTTTTTGCAGCCGCAACATAGGCGTTTCCTGGACCAACTATTTTATGAACTTTTTTAATTTTTTTAGTCCCATAGGATACTGCTGCAATAGCAGAAGGGCCCCCGATAGAATAAATTTCTTTTATTTTGCATTTTTTTGCAGCGTATAATACGGCTGGATTTTGTTTTCCTTTATAGCCTGGATTAATCATAACTATTCTCTTAACGCCTGCAACAATTGCTGGAATAGCGTTCATCAACACACTTGATGGGTATGAAGCAGTAGAGCCAGGAACATAAATTGCAACAGACTCTAAAGGCACATATTTATATTCAAGTTTGTTTTTTAATTTATCTGTATAAGAAATATTTTTAAATTTTTGAAGTGAATGAAATTTATAAATTCTACTATAAGCCGTATCGATTGCTTTCTTTACTTTTTTATCAAGTGAATTTATAGATTTTTTTATTTGTTTTGTGCTTGGAATGATTATTTTATTTTGATTGAATCTTTTCTCGTATTTTAATAATGCTTTATCTCCATTTTTTTTAACATCTTTAATTATATTTGTTACAGAAACTGAGTCTGATTGAATTTTTTTTTCTCTCTGTATAAGCAAATTCTCTAATAATTTATCAAAATTTTTACTTTTACTATTTAATATCTTCATAACTATTTAATTTCACTTTGATCCTCTAATCTTGCTTCAATAGTTTCTGTAGTTAAAGCAATATGAGCATTGTTATTAAAAATAAGATTTATTTCACAAACATCATTATTTTTCAAATAATCTATACCTATTAGTTCTAAAACTGTTTCTTGATTTGATTGATCAATGTTTTTTGATCTTACTTTATCAACAAAATCAAACCTACAAATGCTATTGATTTTTTTATCTTCCTGTTCACTTTCAACCTTGGTTCTTTCAATTGATAATAAAAAAACCTTATTGGATGCGAGATATTTTATATCCGCAATTTTAACCTTAGCCCCTGAACTACAAGCTGAAATCATTTGTAAACCTTCTTGGTCGCTTGCTATTATTTTTGCTAAATATTTATTCACTATTTTAATCTTTTAATTTTAACACCTATTTTTTTTAATTTATTTTCTATTTTTTCATAACCTCTATCTAAGTGGTAAATTCTGTTAATATATGATTTACCAGTAGAAACTACAGCCGCTAGAACCAAAGCAACAGAAGCTCTTAAATCACTAGACATTAATTCAGCACCAATGAATTTAGTATTTCCTTCTATTGTAGCAGTATTATTTTTAATATTTATTTTAGCTCCAAGTCTTTGCAATTCTGCAACATGCATAAATCTATTTTCAAAAATACTTTCAGTTATTGAACTTTTACCAACTGCTTTGCACATCAAAACCATCAATTGTGCTTGAAGGTCTGTAGGAATGCCTGGAAACTCTTTAGTTTTAATACTTTTTATTGATTTTATTTTTTCAGGTCCTTTAATTAAGATTTTATTTTCACTAGTTTTAATTTTAGCACCAACTTTTTTTAGTAATTTTATTTCTGTATTAATAATTTTAGGATTTAAATTATTTATTTGTAAATTGCCATTTGCAAGTGTTGCAGCTACACAAAATGTGCCTGCTTCTATTCTGTCAGCCATTACAGAATATTCAGTTTCATTTAAAGAATTTACACCTATGATTTTACAAACTCTTCCTTTCCATTTTATTTTCGCTCCTGCTTTATTTAAAAAATTTGTAAGATCTTTAATCTCAGGTTCTATTGCACAATTTTTTAAAACAGTTTTTCCTTTTGCTAAACATGCTGCTATTATAGAATTTTCAGTTGCCCCAACACTTATCTTTGGAAAATTTATAGTTGTTCCGATAAGTTTTCCTTTTGATTTAGCAAGAATATATCCATCTTTTAATTCATATTTCATACAAAGTTTTTTTAATGCAGTTAGATGATAATTAACTGGTCTAGCGCCAATTAAACATCCGCCGGGTAAAGAGATTTTAGATTTATGGTATTTTGAAATAAGTGGACCTAAAACTAAAATAGAACCACGCATTGTTTTGACTAAAGAATAACTAGCAAAAGTTTTCATATTTTTTTTATTTATAATTTTTGCTGTTTTTTTATCTTTTGATAAAATTATTTTAGAACCAAGAGACTTTAATAAATTTAACATTGTATTAATGTCTCTAACTCTTGGTAAATTTTTGATAACTACAGGTTTATCAAATAATAATGTTGCAGCTAATATTGGTAGTGACGCATTCTTCGAACCTGAAATTGAAACATTACCCTTGATTTTACAAGGGCCGTTGATCAGAAATTTATCCATAAATTACTTTTTAATCTTAGCAACTTGAATTGTGGTTTGACCCTGATATTTACCGTTCTTTGATTTATAAGTTGTTTCTGGCTGAGTATCTGATTTAAAAAATAAAAATTGTGCTATTCCCTCGTTTGAATAAATTTTTGCAGGATTAGGTGTTGTATTACTTAGCTCAATTACAATATTGCCCTCAAATTCATTTTCAATTGGTGTAACATTACAAATAATTCCTATTCTTGCATAAGTACTTTTTCCAACACAAATACATAAAACATCTTTTGGTATTCTAAAATATTCTACTGTTTTAGCTAAAACGAATGAATTTGGTGGGATAATACAGTGTGGTCCTTTTCGTTCTATAAAGTTATCATCAGAAAAATTCTTTGGATCAACCAAAGAACTATTTACATTAGTAAATATTCTATACTCATCAGAGATTCTTACATCGTATCCCATACTACTTAATCCATAAGAAATTTTTCCTTCAGAAACTTGATGATCCAAAAATGGCTCTATCATATTGTGCTCCTTGCACATTTTTTTAATCCAAGAATCAGGTTGAATTGACATTATTTATTTTTCTTTTTATTTTTTTTTTGGAAAATTTTTCTTTTCTTCAAATTTTTTCTAAGCGCCAAGCTTAAACGCTCATTTTTTTCTTTTGAACTCATTCTTTGTTTGGGTTAGTCAGAAAATCTAAAGAAATTGGTTTATTGGGATCTATTGTAGGTGTTTTTTCCTCTTCTTTTTTTGGGCCTTCTTTAGCTAAACGTTTAGCTTTTTTTTCAGCAAGCTTTTTCTCTCTTTTAGCTTGCTTTTCCATAAGCTTATTACCTTTAGTTGATTTGTAATCGTAATGAATTCCCATAACATTTTCCTAAAATAGATATAAATCATATTCATCAAAAAATTAAGGCAATAATTTGAAAAAAATGCTTTATTATCAATAAAATACAATTTGCCTCTAAGCTCCTGTAGTTAAATGGTATAACAAGTCATTGGTAATGACTAGTTCCCTGGTCAGTACAGGGTGGGAGCACCACTAATTTCTATAAAAAAAATTTCTCAAAAATATCGTAATCAGAATTAAAATAAAGAAAGCTATAATAGGAAGATATATATCAGGTGAAAATATTATATCAGTTATTCCTGGTACTTCAGCATTTTGATCTATAATTTTTTCTAATCCATTCCCAATAGAAACTGCCAAAAAAATTTGAGGGATTATTCCAATCAATGTAGCAAAGAAAAAATTTATAACCTTAACATTAAATAGGGTTGGTAAGAGACAGCTCAGCTGCCAAGGTATACCACCTATAAAACGGTAAATTAATAAATAAATAAATTCGGATTGTTTAAATTTTATTTCCAAGTTTTGAAACTTATTTAAAAACTTTTCTCTAATAAGCTGTTTTAAAAAATAGTTTCCAAAAATATACAAAAAAGTAGCACCAATACTCAAGCCTAAAACAACAACAAGTGTACCTATCCATTTTCCAAATATAAAACCACCCATTAAAGCAACTGGAGATCCAAATCCTAAAAAAGGGAAAACCCAAAGAATAGTTAATGCTAAAAAAATAATAGAAATTAAAAATAAGTTAGATTTTTTAAGTTCAAAAAAATAAGATTGGTTATCTCTTAGAAAATCATAAGATGTAATTTCTGAGAGACTAAATTTTGAAAAAAAGAAATACAAAAATAAGCAAACAATTAATAAATAAGACAATCCAATAAATAATTTAATTTTTTTTGTATTTTCCATGATTCTTCTTATTTTAATGCTTAATCTTCTATTTGCTATTTTAATTATTACTAATATAAAGGTGCAAAATTATAAAAAACTATATCAAATCTAATTATGAAAAGAACTTATCAACCCTCAAATAAAAAAAGAGCTCGAAAACACGGCTTTCGTTCAAAAATGAAAACTAAAGGTGGTAAAAAGCTTTTGGCTAGAAGAAGAGCAAGAGGAAGAAAATCACTAACTGTTTCTGTATAGAATAATGAAAAGCAAAATACTTGCTCTTTCAAAAAACGAAGAATTTAAAAATTTACTTAAACAAAAAAAGATTACCAATAAATACGTAAGTATTTTTTTTGGAAAATTATTAAATAAAGATAAAAAAAGACTAAATATCAGTTTTGTGACTAAAAAAAAAATTGGTAATGCAGTAAAGAGAAATAAAATTAAAAGAAGATTAAGAAACATTATGAATGAAGCTGTTAAAAAAGTAGAGATAAACTTTGATTATTCATTTCTTGTTATAGCTAAGTCTTCTATGCTAAATAATGAATACAAAATTATAAAAGAAACTCTTTTTCAGGATTTTGCAAAAATAAAATAATGAATATATTTACTTTAATTTTAATTAAATTTATCAAAGGCTATAAATATTTGATTAGTCCATTATTGGGTCATTCTTGTAGATATTTGCCAACATGTTCTGAATACAGCATAGATGCTTTAAAAGAGTACGGTTTTTTTAAAGGTTTATTAATTAGTATAAAAAGAATTTTATCCTGCCATCCAATAAAATTTTTAGGGGGTGGCGAAGGGTTTGATCCAGTTAAAAAAGAAATAAAGGACAATAAATAATGGAAACTAGAAATATAATTGCTGCCATAAGTTTATCAGCTGCTGTAATTATATTATACTCGCTATTTTTTGCACCACCTCCTGTAACGAAAGAAAATTTAGCTGAAAAAACTAAGACTGAACAGAATTCAGACGCACCTAGTCTTGATCAAAAAGAGAATGTAACTGAAATTTCACGAGAAGAAGCTTTACAACAAAGTGAAAGAATTCAATTTGAGAACCAAAGTATTGTTGGATCTATTTCATTAAAGGGGGCCGCAATAGACGATCTAACTTTCAAAGAATATAATGTTAGTTTGGAAAGCGATGAAAAAGTAAAATTTCTTGCACCACGAAGCTCTAAAGAAGGGTATATAATAGAAAGTGGTTTTATAACTACTGATAAAAATATAGATATTCCAAATGCAGATTCTATTTGGTCAGTTACTGGAAATAATAAATTAACTGATCAATCTCCTATAAAACTAAGTTGGACTAATAATCAAGGCATCACTTATGAAAAAGAAATTGCATTAGATGATAAGTTTTTATTCACAATAAAACAAAGAATTATAAATTCTACTGATAAAAACTATGACTTCTATTCTTATGGACAAATTATAAGAAATCAAATCCCTGATGGTTTAACCGATTTTTATATTCTTCATGAAGGCCCTATCGCTACATTAGATGAAGAATTAATTGAGGAAGATTATGACGATATTGAAGAGAAAAAATTTTCAAGAATTGCTCAAAAAGGATGGTTAGGTCTAGGAGATAAATATTACATATCAACTCTAATTCCCCCAAGAGAAAAAGAATTTAAAACTACGATGGATTACAAAAACAAGTACAGAATAAACTTTGTTACAACAGAACCATTGGAGTTAAATGGAAACTCCTCTATAGAAGAAAAATTGCAAGTAATAGTAGCTGCAAAAAGAGTTGATGTAATTGATGGGTACGCAGAATCATTAAAAATTGATAAATTTGATCTTACGATTGATTGGGGATTCTTATACTTTTTAACACGTCCTTTGTTCACTGCTTTAGAATATTTCTTTAAAATATTTGGTAATTATGGATTGGCAATTATTGCTGTTACTGTTTGTATTCGTGTAGCATTTTTTCCACTTGCTAATTTTTCATTCAGAAGCATGGCTAAAATGAAAGCTCTTCAGCCTGAGATGGCAAGACTTAAGGAAGTACACAAAGATGACAAGATGAAATTGCAACAAGCAATGATGGCTCTTTACAAGAAGGAAAAAGTAAATCCCATGTCTGGATGTTTGCCAATTCTAATTCAAATACCTGTATTTTTTGCTTTGTATAAAGTTTTATTTGTTACGATAGAAATGCGTCATATGCCTTTTTATGGTTGGATCCAAGATTTAAGTGCTAAGGATCCTACTTCTATATTTAATTTATTTGGATTGATTCCATATGACGTACCTTCTTTTCTTGTAATAGGAGCATGGCCAGTTGCTATGGGGGTATCAATGTGGATACAACAAAAGTTAAATCCAGCTCCAACAGACCCAATGCAAGCAAAAATATTTATGTTCTTCCCTTTATTTTTAACAGTAATTCTTGCACCATTCCCAAGTGGGCTAGTAATTTATTGGACAGTTAATAACATTTTAACAATGGCTCAGCAGGTTGTAATAATGAAACGTACAACAGTTAAAACTGTAACCTAATTAAAAAATAATAAATGGAACTTGAAAAGATATTACCCAAAGATGGGCCACCAATTAATGAAGTAACTAAGTATATTGAAAAATACAAAAATGATTTAATAGTAATTAAATACGGTGGAAACGTTTTAATTGATAGAAACGTATTTAATAATTTTATAACTGATCTTAGTGTTTTAAATAAATTAGGCCTTGCAACTGTGGTAATTCATGGTGGTGGACCTAGAATTAAAAGAGAGCTAGAAAAATCAAATATTAAATCAAAATTTATAAGAGGATTAAGAGTAACTGATAAACATATAATTGATATTGTTGAGTCTGTTTTGATTGATTTTAATGATGACATTGTTAATTCCTTAAAAGACAAAGAAACAGAAGCAATCTCTATTCACACAAAAAATAATAATATTATAAAAACTATACCAGAAGCAGAAGAACTAGGATTTGTAGGAATACCAAATGAGATTAATAATGAACAAATATTAAATATAATTAGTCAAAATAAAATTCCTATAATTTCTCCATTAGGATTAGGTGAAGAAAACCAAACATATAATATTAATGGAGACACAGCAGCAATGGCCATAGCAAAATCTTTAAAATCTAGAAGACTTTTGTTGATGACGAATGTGGATGGTGTTCTAGATAAAAATAAAAAATTAATAGAAGAAATTTCTTCATCTGAGATTATGGAAATGATCAAAGATGAAACTATTACAGAAGGTATGATACCTAAAATAAATGCTTGCTTAGACGCAGTGAACAATGGTGTTACAGCAGTTGGTATAATTAACGGTACAAAACCACATTCATGTTTATGGGAAATATTCTCTGACAAGGGCTCTGGGACCCTAATAAGACAATGAAAGAATTAAAAAATATTAAGAACATTTTGTTTGATTGTGACGGTGTGCTGTATGCTGATCTTGAAGGAGTATTTGGACAGGTCAGTAAAAAAATGACCCAATATATTTCAAATAAATTGAATGTAGATTTAAAAAAAGCAAAAGAATTGCAAACAAATTATTTTCATAAATATAACACTAGCCTTAATGGTTTAATGATCCATCATGATATACCTCCAAAAGAATTTTTAGACTACGTACATGATATTAATTTAGATTTTTTAGAAAAAGATACTGTTTTGAGGAATGAGCTAGAAAATACTAATCTAAACAAATTTGTGTTTACAAATGGTAGCAAAGAACATGTTAAGAATATTACTACTCACTTAGGAATTGATGATCAATTTGATGGTGTTTTTGATATTGTCGATGCTGAATACAGTCCAAAACCTACGGCAAAAGCATTTGACCTTATGGTCAAAAAATTTCAAATCGATCCAACCGAGACACTTTATATCGAAGATATCGCAAAAAACTTATCTATTGGAAAAGAAAGAGGAGCAAAAACAGTTTGGTTAATCAATGATGAATACTGGGGTAAAAAAGAGTCTGATGAAGAGTATATTGATTACAAAATAGAAAATCTTTCTTTATTTTTAAAAGAAATAAGGTTATTAAAAAACTCATAAAATTATGAGTATTGAAAATATTATAAATGAAGCTTGGGAAAATAAAGACCAAGTAAATCAAAATTCAGATAAATCTTTGAAGGATGCTATTAATCAAATTATTGATGATTTAGATAGTGGAAAATCAAGAGTAGCTGAGAAAATCAATGGTGAATGGGTTACTCATCAACATCTTAAAAAAGCTATCATGTTAAGTTTTAGAATGTATCCAATGGAAAATTTAAATGGTCCTTATAGTAGCTGGTATGATAAAGCTCATTTACTTAAAGGAAAAACAGCTGGATGGACAAAAGAAGATCATGAAAAAGCTGGTTTTAGAATGGTGCCTAATTCACCAGTAAGAAAAGGATCATTTGTAGGAAAGAATGCAGTTTTGATGCCATGTTATGTAAATATTGGTGCATATATTGATGAAGGAACAATGATGGATACATTTAGTCGTGCAGGAAGTTGTTGTCAGATTGGAAAAAATTGTCATATCTCTGCAGGTTCTGGAATTGGGGGTGTTTTGGAACCCGCTCAAGCATTACCAACAATTATTGAAGATAATGTTTTTGTTGGGGCGATGTCAGAGGTTGTCGAAGGTGTGATAGTTGGTGAAGGCTCAGTATTAAGTATGGGAATGCTAATTACGCAAAGCACTAAAATAGTAACGCGGTCAACAGGCGAAATTACTTATGGAAAAATTCCTCCATACTCAGTTGTTGTACCAGGTTCATTACCAGATAAAAATAATCCATCAGCACCATCTTTAAGCTGTGCAGTAATTATTAAACAAGTTGATGAAAAAACAAGATCAAAAACATCAGTTAACGATCTTTTAAGAGATTAAACATGCCAACAATAAATGAATTACAATTAGCTAAAGAGCTAATTAGATTTCCATCAGTTACAAAAACTGATGCTGGTGTAATTAAATTTTTAGAAAAAAAATTAAAAAAAATCGGCTTTAAAACTAAAATTCTCGAATTCAAAGATAAAAATAGTTATCCTGTAAAAAATCTTTATGCAAGACTTGGTACCGCAGGTCCAAATTTTTGTTATGCAGGTCATTTGGATGTGGTGCCACCTGGTAATTTAAATGATTGGACTGTTAATCCCTTTAAACCAGCTATTAAAAAAGGATACTTAATTGGCAGAGGTGCAAATGATATGAAAAGCTCAATAGCTGCATTTGTTACTGCAGTAAGTAATTTTTCTAGGGAAAATAAAAAATTTGGTGGGTCTATTAGTCTTCTAATTACTGGAGACGAAGAAGGAATTGCAATTAATGGAACAAAAAAAGTTGTTGAGTATTTGAGGAAAAGAAAAGAAAAAATAGATTTTTGCTTGGTCGGAGAGCCTACGAATCCAAATAAATTAGGAGAAATGATAAAAATTGGTCGTAGAGGTAGTATGACTGGAAAATTATCTGTCATTGGAATTCAGGGACATGTCGCTTACCCAAATAGAGCTAACAATCCGTCAACAGCTTTAGTCCAAATACTTAAAGAGTTAAAAGAAATTAAATTTGATAAAGGAACAAAAGATTTTCAACCTACAAATTTAGAAATAACAAAAATTAACATTGATAATTCAGCTGATAATGTAATTCCAGGATTGGCTGGTGCATCCTTTAATATTAGATTTAATAACAAACACACATCTTACAAATTAAAGAATAAAATAAATAAAATAATTAAAAAAATTTGTAATAAAAATAAATCAAAATATAAAATCGAATATAGTGTTTCTGGTGAGGCCTTTTTAACTAAGCCTAACAGAACTACATTTATGATACAAAATACAATTAAGAGAATTACTAAAATTAAACCAAAACTATCTACAACCGGTGGTACATCGGATGCTAGATTCATAAGAAAAATAGCTCCATGTTTAGAATTTGGGTTAGTAGGAAAAACTATGCATAAGGTGGGAGAATGTGTGTCCTTATCTGATTTAAAAAGATTAACTTTAATTTATACTAAAATCTTAGATAACTACTTTAAGTGAAAACTGGTTTAATTACATCAGACACATCTCAAAATCATGATACAGGTCCTGGGCATCCAGAACAAATAGCAAGAGTATCAGTCATAATAGAAAATTTTAAAAAACTTAAAAATAAAAATCTTATATGGAAGAAACCATCTAAAGTTTCAGATGATATTCTATTAACTACACATGAAAAGAATTATTTAAATTTAGTAAAAAGTTCTTTTCCAAAAAATGGTTTTTCTTCACTTGATGGTGATACAATCATTTCACCTGGAAGCAAAGACGCAACCTTCGATGCAGTTGGATCAATAATTACCGCAATTGATGGAGTAGAAAAAAAAGAATTTAGAAATGCATTTTGTGGTGTTAGACCTCCTGGACATCATAGCTCACAAAATAAGGCCGCTGGTTTTTGCATTTTAAATTCAGTGAGTATTGGAGCAAATTATTTGTTGAAAAAATATAAATATAAGAAAGTTGCAATAATTGATTTTGATGTCCATCACGGTAATGGAACACAGGATATTTTTTATGAAAATGAAAATGTTCTTTTTATATCTACTCACCAATATCCCTACTACCCAGGAACTGGTTCAGAACATGAAAGAGGTAAATTTAACAATATCTTTAATATACCTTTGCCAGCTGGCATAAGTTCAGAAGAATATTTAAACGTTTTTGACCGTGTCTTAAAAAAATTAGAAGAATTTAATCCAAAATTTATATTAATAAGCGCTGGTTTTGACGCCCATGAGGATGATCCTCTTGCTCAATTTAATTTAAAAACAGAGGATTATTTTACTATTACCAAAAGAATATTAGAGGCATCTAAAAAATTTTGTAATGGAAAAGTTGTTTCAATTTTAGAGGGCGGTTATGACCTAAATGCACTTAGAGACAGCACTAAAAGACACGTTGATGCTCTTTTAGAATTTAATTGATAATTCTTAAGAAAACTCTAAATAAAAATCTTCATGAAATTATATAAAATAAAAAAATCTGGAATTGATAATAAAGGTAGAGGACTTTATGCAACTCGTGACATTAAACAGGGAACCAAAATAATTGACTATGTTGGTAAACTTATAACAAAAAAACAAACACAAGATTCTGATAAATACGATAATAATAAACCCATTTATTTATTTACGATAAATAAAAGATACGACCTAGATGGAGATTTTCCATGGAATACTGCGGGTTTAATTAATCATTCTTGTGATAATAATTGTGATTACGATGGAAAGGGACTGAAAATTTGGGTCAAAGCAATTAAAGACATTAAAAAAGGTGAGGAGTTTACCTGTGATTATGGATTTGGTTATGATGAAAACTACAAACAATTTCCTTGTAAATGTAAATCAAAAAACTGTTGTGGCTATATTGTAAGAGCTGAATCTAGATGGCGAATAAATAAAAAGTTTGCTATGAGCAATAAAAATAAATTAATAAAGAACTCTAAATAAAAATAAACCACCCGGTGGTGCTGGAGGGGCGCACAGTGTTCTTTTTTTCGACTTAAATCTCTTTTCAAATGTTTTCAAATCCCATTTCTTTTCTCCCAAGTATTTTAAACAACCAACCATAGATCTAACCTGATGTTGTAAAAATGATTGAGAACTAAATTGAAATTCAATTTTATTTTTTGATGATTTAATATTTATTGATTTAATAGTTTTAATTGGGCTTTTTGCATTACAGCTTGAAGATCTAAAAATTGAATAATCATGAGTTCCTAATAACTTTTTAGCACCCTTTTTCATTAATTCTAAATTTAAAGGTCTTCGAATATGCCATGCTCTATTTTTTTCAATTATGGGTTGGCTTATTTGATTAAAAATAAAATATTTATAAATTCTTTCCTTTGCTGAAAATCTAGCATGAAATTTATTGTTTCTTTTTTTTATGTTTTTAATTGCAATATCTTTTAAATTTAAAAAATGATTTATGGATTTTAAAAATTTAATTTTATCAGTTATTTTATTTTTACAATCAAAGTGCGCAGATTGCTCAAATGCATGAACTCCTGCATCAGTTCTTCCTTGACCATGTAAAATAATCTTTTCTTTTAATAACTTTGATAATTTTTCTTGAATTAATCCTTGAATTGTTGGACCTTTTTTTTGAATTTGCCATCCTCTAAAATTTGTACCTGCATACTCAATAAGTATTTGGTATCTATTCATTATAAAAATGAACCCTTTTTAATTTGTGTTCCTAAAACAAATTCTCCAATACTTTGGGACTTTTTTCCTTGTCTTTGTATTTCTTTAACTTTTATTGATTTTTTGTCTCCACATGAAATTTCTAGATAGTCAGACAAAACCTCACCTGGTTTTCCTTGTGCTTGTCCAATTTCTGCTTTTAATATTTTATATCTCTCACCGTTAAACATGAAATAAGCTCCTGGAACTGGATAAAGTCCATTTATTTTGCCAATTATAATTTTAGCATCCTCTTTCCAATTAATCTGCCCCTCTAATTTTTGAATTTTTGATGCATATGTCGCTGATGAGTGATCTTGTTCTATAAAGTTTACTTTATCCTCATATATATCATCTATATTATCTAAAATTTTCTCTGCAGCTAAACTTGATAGCTTTTCATTAATATCTTCGGCATTAAAATTATTTTCTATATTAATTTTATAAACGTTACATACCGGTCCTGTATCTAGTTCTTCTCCTATTTTCATAATACTAATTCCTGTCTCTTTATCTAAATTCATAATTGATCTTTGAATCGGAGCGGCACCTCTCCACTTTGGAAGAATAGATGCATGTATATTAATAAATCCTTTTTTAGTTAAATTTAAATATGACTTTGGTATAATTTGACCATAAGCAACAACTATTGCCAAATCTGCTTCTAAAGATGTAAAATATTCTAATTCCTCTAAATTTTCTTTTAATGAATTTGGTGTTCTAAATTCTATATTTAAAGTTTCTGAAATTAATTGAATTGGTGACTTGTTAATTTTTTGACCTCTTTTAGATTTTTGAGGTGGTTGTGTATAAACACAAGAAATAGGATATCCATTTTGATAAAGTGATTTTAAAATTGGAACAGCGAACATGGGTGTACCCATAAAAACTATTTTTTTTAGCATTGATTAAACTTCTGCGGAGGTAGATTTTAATTTTGATAATTTTTTAATTATCATTGATCTTTTTAATTTTGAAAGATAATCAATAAATAGTATCCCCTCTAAATGGTCCATTTCATGCTGAATACATGTTGCAAGAAGACCATCTGCCTTTAGCAATTTCTTTTCTCCATCATAATCAAGATATTCTACTTCACACTTACTAGGTCTATCAATTTCTGCAAACTGATTTGGCACAGAAAGACATCCTTCCTCATAAGTTGCTTTTTCTGGATCTTTATTTTTAATAACTGGATTTACGAAATATCTTGGTTTTTTTTTATTCTCATCTTTACTTATATCCATTACAATAATTCTCTTTGGCACGCCAACTTGTATCGCCGCGAGACCAATTCCGTTTGCTTCATACATTGTCTCAAGCATATCATCCATCAATTTTTGCTCTTCTTTGCCAACAGTATTGACTGGTTTAGAAATTTGTCTAAGTAATTTATTAGGTTCTGTTATTATAGTTCTGATAGCCATAACTTGATTTTATTATAATTTTTATACTTTTAAAGGAAGAACTTTTAACAATAGTTTATTTCTAATTAAATCAACATTTAATTGATTTAAAGTGTTGATAATAAAATAAATTGTATCTTCATCAATATTTTCAATTTTGTCAGGTCCAATTACCTCAATTATTCTCAATAATGCAGCACCAATCTCATTATTATCTATCATTGTTTGAATATCGGCAGGCATTTCTGATTGCTTTACCTCATATAGACCGTCATATTTTTTTGAAATTTCAACTCCATCAGACTTAAGCGCCTCTAAAAAAATTATATCTTTTTTTGATAAAAAATATTTTTTATCTTTTTTAATTTTCTTTAAAAATTTATCTAGATCCTCTTCAATTTTAGATTTTGCATAGTCTCCATTGAAATAATTTATAAGTTTTGATTGATGTAAAATTTTACTATTATATTTAATCTTTTTATCTGTTGTCTCTTTCTTGTTTAAATTATTATTATAAAATGTTGTAAAATTTGAGGGCACATCCTCAACATTAATTTCACCTAAAAAATTTTTTAATTCCAAATCAAAGGCATCACCAATATCATCAGATATAAATAGATCCTTTAATATCTTAATAAATTCTAACTTAATTTTTGGTTCTTCTGTTAAAAGAGTTCTTTGATATAAAAGAGCGCGTCCCTCGATTGAAGATAGAGATTTATATGCCTCTTTTGCGTTTAAAAATTGATTAATATTAAATTGGAATTTTTTATAAAATTCAAATAACTCCACCTCAGAATAATTTTTATCATTAACAGCTTTTTCTATTGTAGAAATTTTTTCTACATCGGTAATTTCTATGTCTTGAATTTTAAAAAGTAAATTGGCAGCTGAAAGATATTTCCAAATTGTTTTAGGTGTATCTTCACCTGGTTCATAAGAAAACTCAGGGTTAGTTCTATGAGCTAAATGAAAATCTAAAATTGAATTTATTGATATGTCTTTATCTGCCTCATCTAGATATCCAAATAAATAATTTATTTTGTTTTCGAAATAACTATCTTCGAAACCTAACTCTTTTTTTAAATCTAAGATTAGTTGTGCCTCTTCATTTTTTCCATAATTGATTAAACAATATAAATTAAATTTAGATAGATATTCATCTTGGATAGGTTCTGTATTTTTAGAGAAAATCTCACATGATTTTTTTACATTTGATTCTGATAAATAAGTATCTACCAAATATTTTGCTAAATTTGGATGCAAATTTATTATTTGATTTTTAATTAAATATTCTTCTATTAATTCTAAGTTTGCATATTTTATTAACCAATCAGATTTAAAGCTCATAAATTCTTGCTCTGTAATATTTTGGTTTGGGGAATAAGCATTGGTTAATAAAGATATGTGCATTATGTCAGATGCATCTTCTGAAAGTTTAAACTTATTAATATTCTGAAATAAATTTTTTAATTTGGTTCCATCTGAATTTGACCACATATCCATACTCAGGCCGTATTCACTTGGATCGTATAACCCAACAATTTTAATTTCTTTTGAAGAAAATTCTTTATCAAGTTTAATTGTATCAGTTTGTTTATTTGTTTGTAGTTCATAAACACTATTCTGAGTAGTGTTTACAGCGTTTTCACTTGAAATATTTGTTTCTGAAATAACTTGATTATCCTTTTTTTCTATATTCCAAATATCAATTGTTTTTTCCTCAGCAAACACAGGTGTAAAAAAAATAAGACAAAATAATTTAATTGTAAGAATTTTTTTATTTAACAATTTTGAAATTTTCATTTGGAATAATTTTTTCAATTTCTTTTTTAGGTGCAGGAAAATCAATTGTACTTAGAAAAAAAATAATACCTAAAATAACCCCTAATCCTATTATAGATTTAATAACAAGTCCTATGATACTTGCTTTGCCTGAACTTGTGTTTTTAATAAATTGCATATACTTTTAGATAATTTCAAATTAAGACATATTTATGTTTTTTCAATAAAGAAACTTATGAAATCAAAAGAAAATCTAGTTTTTTTAGGGATGATGGGTTCAGGTAAAAGCTCTATTGGTTCCTTGGTAGCAAAGAAATTAAAATTAAATTTTATAGATATCGATAAAGAAATTGAAAAAAATTTAAACATTACAATTAAAAAAATCTTTGAAGTTAAAGGTGAGGATTATTTTAGAAAAATTGAGGAACAGACAACTTTAAAAAAACTTAAATTAAATTCTACTGTGATTTCACTTGGTGGAGGAGCTTTTGTAAACAATAATATTAGGAAAGAAATTTTAAAAAATCATTTATCTTTTTGGCTAAATTGGGATGATAATATATTATTAAATAGAATTAAAAATAGCAGAAAAAGACCATTAGCGATTAATGCTTCAGATACTGAATTAATTGATTTAATTAAGAAACGGTCTAACATTTATTCTAAAGCTTTATATGAGATAAAGTGTGATAATCTTACTAAAAGTGAAATAGTAAATAAAATTGTAGAAATTTATGAAACAAGCTAAATTAAACATAGTAACCAAAACTGAAAAATATCCAATAATTATTGGATCAAATTTAACATCGAGTGTATCAAAAATTTTTAAATTAAATTCAATTGATTTTGATAAATGTTTAATTGTCATTGATAAAAATGTTCCAAAAAAATTTATCTCAAATATTAAAAGATCTTTAAAAAATAAAAGTATTTATGTGTTATTTTTTAATGCCAATGAAAAAAATAAAAATATTAATAGTGTTAATAAAATTCTAGAAGTTTTGTTAAATAAAAACTTTACAAGAAATGATGTTTTAATTTCTTTAGGCGGAGGAATTACAGGTGATGTAAGTGGTTTTGCTGCTAGTCTTTTTAAAAGAGGCCTAAAGTTTGCAAATATTCCAACAACTCTTTTAGCTCAAGTCGATTCATCAATAGGCGGAAAAACTGGAGTTAATTCTAAGTATGGTAAAAATTTAATAGGAAGTTTTTATCAACCATCATTGGTTCTCTCAGATATTCAATTTCTTAAATCTTTATCAAAAAGAGAGATAATTTGTGGATATGGAGAAATATTGAAGCATTCATTAATTGATAATAAAAATTTTTTTAATTTCTTAAATAAAAATCTTAAAAAGATTTTAAGTCTTTCATCTCCATTTATTGAAAAAGCAATTTATGAAAGTTGTAAAATTAAAAAAAAAATAGTTGAAAGAGATGAAAAAGAAATTGCATTAAGAAAAGTGTTGAATTTTGGTCATACATTTGCCCATGCTTATGAAGCAAGCTTAGGGTACAGCTATAAACTAAATCATGGTGAAGCTGTGATACTTGGAATTAAAACAGCACTTAATTTTAGTTTAAGTGAAAATATGCTCAGTAAAAATGAATATAATTTAATTATAAATCATATTTATAATTCTGGTCTGCCTTCTTCAATAAAAAAATATTTTTCTATAAAAGATTTAAATAAGATTTTATCTTTTATGACTAAAGATAAAAAAAATAATTCTGAAAAAATTAATTTAGTTTTATTAAAAAAAATTGGTAAGCCAATTTTCAACAAAGAATACTCAAAAAAAAACTTAAGTTTATTTCTAAAAAAAATTTTAAGTAATTAAAATTTGGATTGAATGAATGAATTCTTTTAATTCTTGATCTAAAATCTTGTAAATTTTTTTATTACTTTCAATTTTACTCATTTTTTTTAGTTCTTCAGAAACAATAATTAATTTTAAATGATATTTTCCTTCTTGATTTCCTTCATGATTTTTATGAAGAAAAGATTTATCTTCAATATTTATACTTTCAATATTTATTTGATTTAATAATTTATTTTTTACAATTGTAATTAACTCATTTATATCCATATATGTTATTATATATCATGAAAAATATTTGTGACTGGAATAATTGTAATGAAATAGGTGAATATAAGGCACCAGTTGAAAAAGATAATAGTAGAAAATTTAGAATGCTTTGCCTTGAACACGTAAAAGAATTTAATAAAAATTGGAACTATTTTTCAGGAATGAATGATGACCAAGTAATGGATTTTTTAAAGTCTGATATGACTTGGCACAAACCCACTCAAAGTTTTAGCTCCTCAGATAATTTTTTCAAAGTATTGTGGAATACAACTTTGAGAGATGAACTCGACAAGGAAAAAATAAATGGAGATTATAATCATATGCGTCAATTTAAATTTGATCATAAAGATATAAAAGCTTTTGGAATATTGGGGGTTTCTGTGGGTTTAAAGTGGAAGAAAATACAAGATAAATTCAAATTACTTGTGAAAAAATTTCACCCTGATATGAATTCTGGTAATAAAAAATACGAAGAAAAACTTAAACTTATAACATTAGCTTACACTCAATTAAAAAATACTTATAGAGAAAAAATTGACACCAAATCTTAATACAGAACCAGATATTAAAGTTTCATTAAAACAAACTTTTGGAATTGATTCAGAAATGGAAGTAGACGCATTTTCGAAAAAGAATGAATATGTTCCTGAAATTGATAAAAACTACAAGTTCGATAGAGATACTACTTTAGCAATTATTTCAGGATTTGCTTTTAATAAAAGAGTTTTAGTTCAAGGATATCATGGCACTGGAAAATCTACTCACATTGAGCAAATTGCTGCAAGATTAAATTGGCCTTGTATCCGTGTAAATTTAGATAGCCATGTAAGTAGAATTGATTTGATTGGAAAAGATGCGATCGTTCTTAAAGATGGTAAACAAGTAACTCAATTTAACGAGGGAATTTTACCATGGTCTATACAAAATCCAGTAGCACTTGTTTTTGATGAATATGATGCTGGTAGACCTGATGTAATGTTTGTAATTCAAAGAGTTTTAGAAGCTGAGGGAAATTTTACATTACTAGATAAAAACAAAGTAATTAAACAAAATAAATTTTTTAGATTATTTGCTACTTCAAATACTGTTGGACTTGGTGATACGACAGGTCTTTATCATGGTACGCAGCAAATTAACCAAGGCCAGATGGATAGATGGAATATAGTTACGACGTTAAACTATCTTAGCCTAGATAGAGAAATGGACATTGTTTTGTCTAAAAATAAAAACTTAAATAACACAAAGGGAAAAGAGAAGGTTGCTAATATGATAAAAGTAGCATCTTTAACACGTAAAGGATTTGTTGCAGGAGATATTTCAACAGTAATGAGCCCAAGAACGGTGTTACATTGGGCAGAAAATGCAGAGATATTTAAAGACACTGGTTACGCTTTTAGAGTTACATTTCTTAATAAATGTGATGATATTGAAAAAAATACTATCGCAGAATATTATCAAAGATGTTTTGGTGAAGAGTTGCCAGAATCTTTGATTAATATTCAAATCTAATGAGCTCTAAAGAAAATAATTTAAAAGAAAAATTCAAAATTGCTTTAACTTCTACGGCAAAAGTAATTGCTGATGATTTTGATCTGAAAAAAAGAAATTCTGAGGAAAAAAAAATAAAAGAATTTAATTTTCTAGAGATTGATAATTTAACTAGTCCAGCTGATTTTATAAGATTGCGTGCAGAAACAGATTCCTCTGCATTGAAAAAAAAATTTTGTAATGAAACAATTTACAAAAAAAACCTTCCCTCAAATACTTCTTCTAGATCTCTTTATAATATTGCAGAAAAAATACGTTATGAGACACTGGGAGGAAAAATGCTGAAAGGAATTGAGAAAAATTTTCAAGAAAATTATCATCAAATAATAAATCGTAAAAGAAAAGATCAACTAAAAACTAAAGAGGATGTAACTGTTTCAGAAGCATTCGAGCTATATATGCTTAAGAATTTTCATAAAATTAAGCTAAATCCTTTAACAACAAAAATGCTTAATTTTTGGGAAAAAGACTTTGAGAACGCTATAGAAAAACATAAAGAATTTTTACTTAAAAATCTTGAAGATCAAAATATTTATAGTTCAAAGTTTTCAGAAATATTGGAAGAAATGGATATTTTTCAAAGTGAAGATGATGACGAAAGAAAAGAAGAAAATCAAGATCAAGGACAAGATAATCCATCAAATGAAGATGAAAATAATGACAAAGAAGATAATAAAGATGAAAAAGATGAAAATGTATCAGAGGCTTCACTAGATGCTGATTATAGTGTTGATGAATTTAACTTTGACGAACAACTGTCGGACACAGATTCAGATGAACAAAGTTCAGAACAAGTAGCTCAAAAAAAAATAGATAATGTCAATTTAGATTATAAAATATTTACAACTCAATTTGATGAGGTTGTAAAAGCTGAAAATCTAGAAAATGCAGATGAGGCAACAAAACTAAGAAGAAATTTAGATCAACAATTAATTGGCTTTCAAGATATTATAACAAAGCTTGCAAATAAACTTCAAAGACAATTACTTGCAAAACAAAATAGAGCATGGGAATTTGATTTAGAGGAAGGATTATTAGACAGTTCAAAACTTCCAAGAATTATAATGGACCCTTATAATTCTTTATCTTTTAAAAAAGAAAAAGATTTAGATTTTAAAGATACAGTAGTAACTTTATTGATCGATAATTCTGGATCCATGAGAGGAAGACCAATCACTATTGCAGCCATTTGTGCAGATATTTTATCCAGAACATTAGAAAGGTGCTCTGTTAAAGTTGAAATTTTAGGTTTCACAACTAAAAATTGGAAGGGTGGACAGAGTAGAGAATTATGGACCAAAAATTCTAAACCTAAAACACCAGGAAGATTGAACGACCTAAGACATATAATTTACAAAGGAGCAGATACCCATTGGAGACAAGCAAAAAATAATTTAGGACTAATGCTTAAAGAAGGATTGCTAAAAGAGAACATTGATGGAGAAGCAATATCATGGGCATACAATAGAATTAAAAAAAGAAAAGAGGAACGAAAAATTTTGATGGTAATTTCTGATGGAGCGCCGGTAGATGACTCAACTCTTTCTGTAAATTCAGGTGATTTTTTGGAAAAACATTTAAAAAAGATTGTGAAGTTTATTGAAAATAAATCAGATATTGAAGTTTTGGCTATAGGAATTGGTCACGATGTTTCAAGGTACTATAATAAGGCTATTAAAATTACTGACGTAAATGAATTAGGAGATGTTATGATATCTCAATTAAGCTCATTATTTGAAACAAAGAACAAATACCACTAAATATTAAATAATTCTCTATTCTTCCATCTAATAACAACTTCAGCTCCACTGCGTGTTTTAGAATTTCTACAATTTACTGATGCAAAATTTTTCTCTAATAAAGTTTTTCCAATAAATAATCCAAGACCAAGACCTTGCTTTGACTTGTCATTAGAAAAATTTGATTTTAAATATGGTTCTCCAATTTTTGATATAATATCTCGTGGATAACCTTTGCCATCATCTTCTACTGTAATTTCTGTAAACTCACTATCACTTTTTAAATTAATAAAAATAGAATTTTTGGAAAATTTATTGGCGTTCCCTATAAAATTTCTTAATCCATAAACTATTTCAATAGATTTAGTTATTTTTTTTGGGTTTGAGTCTTGATCAAAATTGAATACAAATTCCTTTTTACTTATTTCCCTAAATGAAGTTATAATTTCATGCAAATAATCTCTAATATTAATATCTTTATCAAAAAATTCATCCTCTTCTACAGGGTTTAAAGTTAATCTCTTTAAAATTTCATTGCATCGCTCAACTTGGCTATTCAACAACTCTATGTCTTTTTCTAAATCTTTTTGCCCTTTAAATTGCTTCATTAAATCATGTGCAATTATTGTTATTGTGGAAAGTGGTGTGCCTAAAGAATGTGCAGCTGCAGCAGCTTGACCACCTAAAGATAAAAGCTCATGTTCTTTAGCCATTACCTCCTCCATTTTTCCTAATGCCTCTTTTCTTAATCTAGATTGTGTACCAAATGACATTGCAAAATAGTTTAAAAATACTAAAGCAATAATCAAAGAAAGTGGAATAGAATAATAAAAATAATGATTATTATGAAAATCACTATTTAAGTTAATTGGCAAATCTTTATAAATAAAAGTTAAAAACACAATTACAATTGTTGTTAAGATTACTAACAAAGTATTAGTTCTCAAACTTAAATTTGATGAAGAAAAAACACTTGGTATTAATATAAAAATAACAAATGGATTGGTTATTCCCCCTGACAAATAAAGAAGGAAGCCTAATTGCAAAATATCTATGAGTAGGAAGATAAAAGCAGATCTATCTGAAAGTTGTGTTTTTTTATAAATAAAAATTAAATATAGATTACTTAATATCCCTAAAAATATAACTAAATTTGAGGTAATAAAATCAAAACTAGGATTTAGAAATAAATATACAAAATTAACTGCAATTAATTGTCCAATAATTCCGATCCATCTTAGAGTTATATAAGTTGATTTTTTAAAAGAATGATATTTTGAAGTTTCAAAGAACTTCATTTTTAAATATCAAGATTTCTAACATTTATAGCATTAGAAACTATAAAATCTTTTCTTAATGATACATCGTTACCCATTAAAGTATGAATTAAACTTTGATCTTTTTTCAAATCTTTTGAGTATTCTACTTGTAGTAAATTTCTTGTTTCTGGATCTAATGTAGTGCTCCATAATTCCTCTGGGTTCATTTCCCCAAGACCTTTGAATCTTTGGATATTCATTTTTGATTTTTCCTCATCAATTTTTTTCAAATAATCTTTAGATCTATTTTTAATTTTTTTTAACTCCTTATTATTATTTATAATGTAGTCTTCTAACTCCTTCTCATCTTTTATATAAATTCCTTTTGAGCCTTTGTTAATTTTAAATAGCGGTGGTTGCGCTAAATAAACATGACCATTTTCAATTAACTTATTAAATGGCTTATTATTAAAAAAAGTTAAAAGAAGGGCTCTTATATGAGAACCATCTACATCAGCGTCCGTCATGATTATTATTTTTCCATATCTTAAATCCTTTAAATCAATTTCTTGCGCTTTTGGGTCCAATCCTAGAGCATTTATCAAGGTAACGATCTCATTTGAAGAAATCATTTTAGACAAAGCCTTTGTTCTTTGATCAGAACCATTTCCATTACTGTTACCATTTTTTTTTAAATTAAAATCTTCTACATAAGTATTAAGTATTTTTCCTCTAAGTGGTAAAACTGCTTGATTTGCTCTATTTCTTCCTTGTTTGGCAGATCCACCAGCCGAATCTCCCTCTACAATAAACAATTCAGTTCCTTCTTGTTTACCAATTTGACAATCAGCTAATTTTCCAGGAAGACCACTTAATTCAAGGGCTCCTTTTCTTCGTACATTTTCTCTTGCTTTTCTAGCAACATCTCTGGCCATTGCAGCTTGAATAACTTTAGCTAAAATAATTTTTGCAATAGACGGATTTTGATCAAACCAAATAGATAATTTTTCATTTATTAATGTTTCTACAATCATCCTTACTTCTGATGAAACTAACTTATCTTTTGTCTGAGATGAAAATTTTGGATCAGGAATTTTAGTTGAAAGTACACAAGTTAATCCTTCTTTGATATCATCACCTGAGATTGCTAGTTTATTTTTCTTAAGTAAATTATTTTCATTAGCATATTTATTAACTACCCTAGTTAATGCACTTCTAAATCCCAACAAGTGGGTTCCACCATCTTTTTGATAAATATTATTCGTATATGGAAATATATCTTCCGTATATCCTGCATTCCATTTTAATGAACACTCTAATTCAATATTATTTTTTTTTCCTTCAATATATATTGGTTTTCTAAATAAATCATTTCCATTTTTGTTTTGTAATTTTTCTCTTTTTTCATCTAAAAAATCTACAAATTCTAGAACACCACCATCAAATTTAAACTCAGATGTTTTCTCTTTCTTTTGACTTGCATCAGTAAATATTATTTTAATTCCTTTATTTAAAAATGCTAATTCTCGCATTCTTTTAATAAGAATATTTGCACTAAATTTCGTTGAAGAAAAAATTTCTTTTGAAGGTAAAAAAGTAATTTGTGTACCAGTTTGCTTTACTTTTCCTACTACCTTTAAAGGAGCTTTGGCTTCACCATTTTGAAATTCTATGTAGTGTTTTTTTCCATCTCTATATATCTCTAACTGTAATTTTTCTGAAAGTGCATTGACAACTGAAACACCAACACCATGCAATCCCCCTGAAACTTTATAAGAATCATGATCAAACTTACCACCAGCATGAAGTTGGGTCATAATTACTTCTGCTGCTGATTTTTTTTCTCCTTTATGGATATCAACAGGAATACCTCTTCCATCATCATTTACTGTAATTGTTCCATCAGAGTTAATTTTTACATTAATATTTTTACAATATCCTGCTAATGCCTCATCAATAGAGTTATCAACAACTTCATAGACCATATGATGTAAACCAGTTCCATCATCTGTATCTCCAATATACATACCTGGTCTTTTTCTAACCGCTTCAAGACCCTTTAAAACTTTTATAGAGTCTGCCTGATATGTATTTTTATTTGTCATTTTTTAAATTTTGGAAAAGAAAAATTATAACATTTTTTTGAAAAATTGCTGATTTATCTTCTTTAAAAAAAGATAATTTGGTTAAATTATACCTGAAAAATAAAGCTTATTTGATGGCGGAGAGAATGGGATTCGAACCCATGAAAGGATTGCTCCTTTACACGCTTTCCAAGCGTGCGCCTTCAACCACTCGGCCACCTCTCCATTATTAATTGCTTATTTATAATAATATAATTAAACAATAATAACATGAACTTTGGAGAATTTAAGAAAAGTCTTAAATATAAGAAATACAAATTATGGAAAATAATAGTTAGATTTATAGAATATAAATTTAAAAATTTAACTATTGATTTAGTTATCAATCTAAATAAATTTAAATCAAAATTTGATACCCGTGCAGTAATTGATATAGGATCTTACAGTGACAATAGCTACATCAATTTTTTGATTTATTCACTAAAAGATGAATTTTTATTTTCTTATAACAGAGATAAACATACTAAAAAATTATTCAAAAGAATTGGTTTAATAAACTTTTTTAAGCATACCATCTCAAACTTAGATGTTAATAAAAAATCAAAAATTAAGATTAACATGAAACCTGATAAAGAAGATAAAAATGAAAACGAAATATTGATCGATACAAACTATTTTAAATTTTTAGAAAATACTAAAAATAGTAATGAATTAATTATGCCATATTTTATGTATCCAAGAATATATAATTCGTATTATAAAAAAATAAATATAATAAAAAAACCTGAATTTAATTTAAGAGTATTTTTTTCTGGATCTGTTGTAGAAGAAGGATATAGCTCATTTAGATGGGAGAATGAGCCTGAGAAATTTCCAGACAGGATAAGTGTAATTAATAAAATAATAAAAGAGTTTAAAGAAGATATCTTTTTTATAAAATCAAAAAAAGATTTAAAAACAAATAATCTTTTTAAAAAAAAAATAATTTTTTGTCTACATGATAAAATGATTAAAAAAACTTCCTACACTTTAAATTTTAAGAATAATTTTAAATTATTGAGTAATTCATGTTTTAATTTAAGTTGTCCAGGAGTAGTAATGCCACTATGTCATCATCTAATTGAAGGAATAAAAGTTGGATCTATACCAATAACTAATTGCGAAAAATTACTTTTTCCAAACTTAAGTAAAGATATTTCTTTGCAATACTCAAATCTTAATCAACTTATAGAAAAAATATATGAAGCTCTTAAAATGGATGAAGACAAAATAATTAATATGAGGTCAAAAGTACAAGAATATTATAATCTAAACTTGTCGCCTGAGGTGTTCAAAGAGAATTTTAAAAAAATTATATTTCAAAATGGGAAAAAGATTATTTGTTGTGATGATCACCGTAGCGTAACAAATATAAATTGAGTTTATTTGAAGTTATATTTAATTATAAACTTAACTAATTGCTTTTATAATTATTTTCTTATTTTTCTTTGCTTATCTTTAAAACACCTATAAATGCTTCTTGAGGGATTTCCACTCTACCAAACTGTTTAGATCTAGCTTTACCTTTTTTCTGTTTTTCTAAAAGTTTTCTTTTTCTATCAGTTGCTCCACCGCCGTGAATTTTGGTTAAAACATCTTTTTTAAACCCTTTAATTGTTTCTCTGGCAATAATTTTACCTCCTATCGCAGCTTGCACTGGAATCATAAAATTATGTCGAGGTATTAAATCTTTTAATTTTTCACAAACCTCTCTCCCAGTTTTTTGTGCAAAATCTTTATGTATCATCATCGCTAAAGCATCAACTGGTTCTCCATTAACTAGAATACCAAGTTTTACCAAATCTCCTTCCCTATGCTCAATAATTTCATAGTCAAAACTAGCATAACCACTAGTCATAGATTTTAGTCTATCATTAAAATCAAAAACAACTTCATTCAATGGTAACTCATAATTCACTACAGCTCTATTACCTGAATAACTTAAATTAGTCTGAATTCCTCTTTTATCCTGACACATTTTTATAATTGAGCCTAAATATTGGTCAGGAGTAATGATTGTTGCCTTTATCCATGGCTCTTCGATATATTTTATTACAGTTGGATCAGGTAAACTTGATGGATTTTGAAGATCAATTATGTTTCCGTTATTAAGATGAATTTTGTAAACAACACCAGGTGTTGTTGTTAATAAATTAACATCAAATTCTCTTTCTAATCTTTCTGTTACAATTTCCAAATGAAGTAAACCTAAAAAACCACATCTAAAACCTAATCCTAAAGCAGATGATGACTCGGGTTCAAATGAGAAACTTGCATCATTTAATTGTAATTTAGCTAATCCGTCTTTAAGTTTTTGAAACTCAGAACTATCTACTGGAAATAACCCGCAGAACACTACCGGTTTACTTGGTTTAAATCCTGGCAAAGCTTCATCCAATGGTTTCGAAGCATCACAAATTGTATCTCCTACTTTTGTTTCAGACAAAACTTTAATTCCTGTAGTAATAAATCCAATTTCACCTGTTTTAAGTTCATTTATGTCTGCTGGCTTTGGAGTAAAAACTCCAACTTTTTCAACAATATACTCCTGATTGGTAGACATCATTTTTATTTTCATGTGTTTTGAAAGTTTACCATCTATCACTCTAACTAAAATCACTACACCTAGGTATGTATCATACCAACTATCAACCAATAAACATTTTAAATCTGCAGAACTTTCTCCTTTTGGAGCTGGTAATGTTGTGATAATTTGCTCTAAAATATCTTCTATTCCTTCTCCAGTTTTACCTGAACACGGAATTGCATTTTCGGTATCAATTCCTATAACTTCCTCAATTTGTTTTTTTGTTCTATCTAAATCTGATGCAGGTAGGTCAACCTTATTTAAAACTGGTACTATCTCATGGTTGGTATCCAAAGCTTGGTAAACATTTGCTAAAGTTTGAGCTTCTACACCTTGTGTACTATCTACGATCAAAATTGAACCTTCACATGCATATAAAGATCTACTTACTTCATAACTGAAATCTACATGACCCGGGGTATCAATAATATTTAAAATATAATTTTTTCCATTTTTAGCTTTATAATTTAATTTTACAGTTTGAGCTTTTATTGTAATTCCTCTTTCGCGCTCAATATCCATAGAGTCTAAAACTTGAGCTTTCATTTCTCTTTCAGTTAATCCACCACAACTATGAATAATTCTATCGGCTATAGTAGATTTTCCATGATCAATATGTGCAATTATTGCAAAATTTCTTATATTATCAATTGAACTCATTAATTATTTTAGGAACGAATTTTAGCACCAGTTTTATTTTCAACTGTTTCTATTATCAAATTATTAGTTTTTTCTAAATCGTTATCCGTTAATGTTTTTTCCAATGATTGAATAGTAACGCTTATAGCAACTGATTTTTGATTTTCAGGAATATTGTCTCCTTCGTAAACATCAAATACTTTAATGTTTGAAATTAAATTTTTATCAATACTAGATATTGCACTTACTAAATCTTGTACTTTTACTTTTCTATCAACAATAAATGCAAAATCTCTTTCGGATTTTTGAAAGTCGGATACTGAATATTTTGATTTTTGATCTTTTAAAGGTTTTTTTGGTAGTTTTAAATTATCTAGAAATATTTCGAAACCTAATAAAGACTCTGTTTTAATATCTAGCGTTTTGATAATGTTTGGATGAATTTCACCAAAATAAGCAGCTACCTTATCTTTTCCCTTATTTAAAAATACTCTGCCTGATTTTCCTGGATGATAATAATTGGGGCTTTCATCATCAATATAAAATTTTTCTGAGTCATAACCAGCTTCTACTAACGTTTGTATAACATCTCTTTTAATATCAAAAACATCTATATTTCTATCTTTTTCAATCCATGAAAGTCTAGATTTTTTTCCAGCTGACAAACCACAAACAACAGTATTCTGTTCTCCAGGTTGTGATCCATAAAATATTGGCCCTATTTCAAATATTGATAAATCTTTAATTCCTCTATCTAAGTTTTTGCTCATGTACATTACTAAATTTGAAAAAATAGAATTTCTTAATACTCCCAATTCAGAGCTAATTGGATTTACAATTTTTATTTCTTTATTGGCTTCTTTAAAGTGATCATTAAATTTAGCATCTGTAAAAGACCAAGTAATTGTTTCCAAATACCCTTTGGATGCTACTGCCCTTTGAAGAAAATGAAATAACTTTTGAGTTGGATTTAAAGTGTTTTTTGATCTTTCTTTAATAGGATTTTCTATTTTAATTTTTTCATAGCCACTAATTCTTACAAGCTCCTCAACTATATCAATTTCTTGAACAATATCTGGTCTCCAAGATGGAACTGATAATTTAAAGAATTTTTTTTCTTTTTTTAATTTAAAACCAAGTTTTTCTAAAATGATTATCATTTCTTTGGTTGAAATTTTAAAACCGGTAATTTTTTCAAATGTTTTTGGTTCAAATTTTATTATTTTGTTTTTATAAGATTCAATTTTTTGAATATCTATTTTACTTATTTCACCACCACAAATTTCCTTAATTAAAAAAGCTGCTTTATTTAATCCATCTTCAATAGATAACTGATCAATGCCTCTTTCAAATCTAAATTTAGCGTCTGTATCAATATTTAATTTTTTAGCAGTTTTTCTAATTGATCTTGGATCAAAATAAGCCGATTCTAGTAGAACATTTTTTGTATCTAACTCTGTACCAGATCTTGTTCCTCCAATAATTCCTCCTAGGCCTAAGACCCCTTTGTTGTCACTTATTATACACATTCCATCATCTAGTTTGTAATTTTTATTATCTAGAGCAGTAAATTCTTCTCCTGATTTTGAATTTCTAACAATTATTCCCTTCTCGATTTTGTCTGCATCGTATGCGTGCAAAGGACGATTAATATCAATCATGACATAATTTGTAATATCTACAATTGCAGATATTGGTTTTTGACCTATGGAAATTAATTTATCTTTCAACCATTGGGGACTTTCAGTATTTTTGACTTTAGTTATCAAGCAGCTACCAAAAGATAAACAGCCTTGATTTTTTTCTTTTGTAATTTTTACTTTTAAGGTCTGTTTTTTTTTAGATTTAATTTTTTTATCTTTTTCTGGTTTTAAGTTTCCAAAACCTGCGGCTGATAAATCTCTCGCTATCCCTCGAACACCAAGACAGTCTGGTCTATTTGGTGTAATTGATAAATCGATAAGATTAGAACTTGGATTAGAAAAATAACTTTTTCCAATGTTTTTTGCATATTTGGGTGACGACAGTTCAGTAATCCCATCACTTTCATCTGATAAATTCAATTCAGATTCAGAACAGAGCATTCCATAAGATGTAACATCTCTTATTTTAGCAACAACAAGTTTAGTTTTGTTTTTTGGGATTATTGCACCTGGTGGGGCATATACAGTTAGAAGGCCCTTTCTTGCATTTGCAGCACCACAAACAACTTTTTTGATTTCTTTATTACCAACATCAACATCACAAACTTTAAGTCTGTCTGCATTAGGATGTTTTTCTGTTTTTATAATTTTTGCTACTTTAAATAAATCTAATCCCTCAGATAAGTTTTCTATGCTCTCAACCTCAAGACCTATGTCTGTTAGTTTCTCAAGAAGTTTATCTTCTTTAGCACTTATTTTTAAATGATCTTTTAACCAATCATATGTAATCTTCATCTGCTTAAACCTC
>QCMQ01000005.1 GCA_003213615.1 Pelagibacteraceae bacterium AG-422-D23
TATAGTTTCTTAATGAATAAATGTTTATTTTCAGGAGATACTCTTTTAATTAATGGCACCGGTAGAACTGATTTTCAAAATGGTAGTTCAAAAGATGCATATAATTCAATATTTAATAGATTATTAAAATTACCCGAGGATACCATTTTATATCCTGGTCATGATTATAACGGTAAAGAATTTAGTACCATTGGTAATGAAAAAAAATTTAATCCAAGATTGCAGGTTAAAAATGTTGATGAGTATATAGAACTTATGTCAAATCTTAATTTAGCAAAACCAAAATTAATAGATATCAATGTAAGTAGAAATATAAAATTAGGTGCTAATTAAATACTATAAATATTAAAAACCAATAAGAAACTAATCCAGCTGAAATAGTTGCAATAATATTTTTTGAGAAATAACCAACAATTACAGCAACTAATGCTCCAAAAATTTTTGGATCATTCATTTCTATAAAAGTTCCAAAATCATTTATAAATATTCCTGGAAATATTATTGCTGGAAATACTGCAGAAGGAACATATTCTAATACAGCTTTAATTTTATCTCCTAACATATCTCTACTAATTAGAGCGATCATAGTCATTCTAGTAAAGTAAGTTAAGATTCCAGCAAAAATTATTGATGCTAAGGTCATTTTTTCAGCCTCAATAATAGTGCAGCAACGAACAAAGCAATTACTGGTGAAATAATTATGTAAGATTTAAATGGAGCATCAAAAAATAATAAAGAACTTAAGCCACAAGTAATCATAACAATTACATGATCTAATTTTTTTAAATCCTGAACAACAATTGCTATAAATGTTAAAGGAATTGCAAATTTTAACCCAAGTTCCTCTGGAACAAATGAACCTAAAACAATACCTGATAAGGTTGCAATTTGCCAACATACCCACATTGTGCAACCAGTACCAATTAAATGATAATGTAAAAATTCTTCATTTCTATTTTTTTTGAAAAATTTATTGGACTCAGCAAAGCCTTGGTCTACAACAACATAAGAAATTAATAATTTTTTTATAAAAGATAATTTTTCTAAATATTCAGATAAAACTGCTCCATATAATAAATGTCTGGAATTTATAATTCCAACAGAGGCAACCGCAACCAAACTAGATGCACCTCCTGCTAACAACTGCAGAAAAACTATTTGTGAAGCCCCTCCAAAAATTATGAAAGACATTGCGTAAACTAAATATGGGTGAAATCCAAGTTCGACCCCGATTGCTCCACAAATTATTCCAAATGGAATTACTGAAAGCATATGTGGAGAAATATCCAGCATACCTCTAGTGAATAATTGTTTTTTAGAAAGCATTTGCTTGTTTTATTAAAAACAAACTATGTGATCAATATTAATCGGTCTTTTAATTCCAAACTTTTCGTCAGCTTCATGTTGATGTTCGTGATGGGAATGAACAAAAACTGGTATTAATAAATCGCTATTGGTTTTCAAAGTGTAGATAAAGTTTGTTCCTCTAAATTTTCGATCTACTACTTCTAGCTTTAGATTGCTTTTATCGTCATGCTCAAGGTCTTCTGGTTGTAATAATAATTGTACATTTGAACCTTTTGGATAATGCTTAATAAAATTACCTTTAATTGTTCCAAGATCGTCATTTTCTAATGAATTTTCTCCTGTTACTTTTGCTGGAATTAAAATTCCACGATTTAAAAAATTTACTACTTCGACTGAGTTTGGAAAATGATAAACATTATAAGGATCATCAATCTGTTTAATTTGTCCATCTAATATAATTGCACATTTGGTGCCAAGATAAAAAGCTTCATAGGAGTCATGAGTAACAATTATTGTTGTAATTTTTAATTTACTTAATATTTTTTTTAATCTTACTTGAATTTCTTCTTTAAAACTTTGATCGACATTCGATAAAGGTTCATCTAACAACAAAAGATCAGGTTGTGTGAGTAAAGATCTTGCAAGTGAGGCTCTTTGTGCTTCACCGGCGCTAATTTCATGAGGAAATTTTGGTAATATTTTTTCTATATCAAGAAAATCTATAATCTCTTTAAAACTAAGTTTTTTCTTTCTTTTTCCTTTATTTCTCTCAGCGCCTAATAAAATATTTTTTTCAACTGTGTAATGGGGAAATAAACTGTTGTCCTGAAAAGCTAAAGATACGTTTCTATCTTCAGGTTCTACATTTTGATCTTTAGACGATAATAATTTTCCGTTTAATTTTATTGAACCTTTATCAATTTTTTCTAATCCAGCTATAGTTCTAAGTATTGTAGTTTTTCCAATTCCTGAAGGACCAAGAATACACAAAGTATCCCCTTCATTTTCAATCGCAAAAGTTGCATTCTTAATTTTGATCTTTCCACCTATAGTGAAATCAACATTTTTAATCTCTAAATAACTATCGCTCATTTTCCCTCAGTATATATTTAGATGTAAGCATTATAAATAGAGTTGCAATCAAAATTAAAAATAATGAAGGAACAGCTGCGGCTTCTAATAAGTCTTCTGAGGCAGATATATAAGCCGTAGTTGCAAATGTTTCAAAATTAAAAGGTCTTAAAATCAAAGTGATTGGCAATTCTCTTATTATTTCTAAAGAAATTAGTATTCCAACAAATAAAAGAGAGTTTCTTAAGAAAGGTACATGAATATTCATAAAAGTTTTCTTTTTAGAGTAACCAAGTAAATATGAACTTTCATCAACAGAAATATTTATTTTTTCATAACCAGATTTTATTCCATTAAAAGCTAAAGAATAGAATCTTACAAAATAAACTAAGACAAGTCCTAGAATAGAACCAATAAACATTTTTTTAATAGATAAAAAACCTAGTGCTTTAACAACATTGTCATCAAACCAAGCAATAAAAGTTATAAATGCCACTGCTAAAATTACTCCTGGAATTGCATAACCAGAAATAGATAAAGTAGATAAAGCGTTTAAAGTTTTATTTTTAGAAACTCTATTTCCATAATTAGAAATTAAAGAAAAAATTATTAAAACTAAGCTTGATAATAACACCAAGTATAGGGTGTTTAATGTTAAAGTTACTACTGAAATATCAAAAAGATTTTCTGGAAATTTTAAAGTCCAATAAAGCATTTGACTTAGTGGAAATAAAAAACTTAGGAAAAAAACTAAGAAACAAATTGAGAATGCAAAAAATGCTTTAGTTCCTGACAGTTGAATTTTTTCTTTTTGTTTAAATCCACCTTTAGTATTGGCGTGATACCTTGCCTTCTTCCTAGATAAATTTTCTAAAATAAATATTGCAAAAATGAATAAAAGAAGAAAAAAAGATATCCTGTTTGAGAAAGCTAAGTCATCAAATGTAATCCAAGAATTGTAAATACCTGTTGTTAAAGTATTTATAGAAAAGAAATCAACCGCCCCAAATTCGGCTAAAGTTTCCATCGCAACTAGAGAAAGGCCTGCAACAATTGCTGGCCTAGCGGCAGGTAAAATTAAAGAATAAAAGGATTTTGCTTTTGAAAATCCTAAATTTCTCCCTAAATCAATTAAATTTTGAGATTGATACTGGAATGATGCTCTTGAGAGAATATAAACATAAGCAAATAGTGAAAAAGATAGAGAAAGTACTGCCCCTATCAGACCATCAAACTTTGGAATGCTTTGATTATAATTTGCCTCTCCAAATAGATTTTTCAATATCGAATATAAAGTTCCATAATTTTCAAAGAAAGCTGTCAATGAATATGCGTAAATATAAGGAGGTACAGCAAAAGATAATATAAGAGCCCATTTAAAAAAATTACTTAAAGGGAATTTGTAAAAAGAAACTAAATAAGCCGTACTAGTTCCAATGAAAAAAGTTAAAACCAAAACACTAATCAGTAAAACTAGTGAATTAAAAATGTATTCAAACAAAAAAGTATCTTTTAGAATTTGATAATAATTTGATGTTTCCTCAAAAAAACTAGTAAATACAGTTACAATTGGTATAGCAACAAAAATTGATACCAATAAAGAACTTAAAAACCAAAAATTTATTTTTTTTAAATACATTTTACCCTTTTATTCAGTGAACATAATCAATAGTAGGGTAAATAACTATTGAGTTATGTTCACTTTTTGAAAATTAACTTTTTAAATCAAAAACATTAATGACACGATCAATATCATTATTTCTGATCTCAGATAATTTTCTATTATTTATTTTTTTTTTAATTTTTTCACATTGTGACAAGCATGGCTCACAAGTTATCTGACCCTCTAGAGAACCACTCTTGCCTGGAGAAATGTCTAAATTAAAATTAAATAAATTTTTTCTCACTTGTTCCTTACTTCCATCCAGCAGCTGTCATTACCTCTAATGCAGCAGCTTGATTTTTTCCATAGCTTGAAACTTTAGTTGTTAAATCTTGTTTAAAATCTAATCCTAAATTATTCACTACTAATGGATTTGGAGATACCCCGGCTATCATTGGAAACTCAAAAGTATTATTTGTAAAATGTTCCTGAGCCTCTGGTGATAATAAAAAGTCAACAAGAGCGATCGCATTTGCTTTATTAGGTGCTCCTTTTACTAAAGCTGCACAACTAATATTCATATGTGTTCCTCTATCATTTTGATTAGGAAAAAATGCCTTAACTTTTTTAGCAGCCGATTGTTGTTCTGCTCCTTTATTACCAGATAGCATAAGTGCCAAGTAATAAGTATTTGCTACAGCAATATCAGCTTCTCCAGCTGCAACTGCCATAATTTGAGCTCTGTCGTTTCCTTTTGGTGTTCTTGCCATATTAGCAACAACTCCTTTAGACCATTCAGCAGCAGCTTTCTTTCCATTATTCTCAATCAATGAAGCTACAAGAGATTTGTTATAAATGTTGCTTGATTTTCTAATTACTAATCTACCTTTCCATTTTGGATCAGCTAGACCTTCATATGTAAGACCTGATAATTCAGCGCCACTTACTCTTTCTGGTGAATAGTAAATTATTCTTGCTCTTTTAGCTACCCCTACCCAGTGTGTAGTTCTAAAATTTTTTGGAACAGAATATTTAATTGTTGGAGACACCAAACCACTTTGTGTCATTCCTTTAGCCTTGAAAGCTCCACATCTTCCAGCATCAGCAGTAATATATAGATCAGCAGAAGAATCGGTGCCTTCTTCGATCATTCTTTTTTCTAATGCACTAGCCTTTCCATTAATCAGGTTTACTTTAATTCCAGTTTTGTTGGTAAATTTGCTATAAAGCTCATTATCTGCTTTGTAATGTCTTGCATTGAAGATATTTACTTCATTTGCAATCGCAAAAGACGAAATTATTAAAGAAATAAATAAACTTATTATTGTTACTTTTTTCATTGTATCCTTATCTTTACCCTAATTGATTTGCGAATGAGAGTTATTCTCAATGCGAATGATTATCAATCGCATATTTTGTCGCAGAATACAAGGACTATTTGATATTATTTATAGAGGATATTTTTATTTCCAGTCGCCAATTTTACTGAATAAGAAATTTCTAAAAGCTTGAACTCTAGCTGTGTTTTTTAATGATTGCGGGTAAACAAAGTGAGCTTCTGTTATTGGTCCTTCTACTTTTGGAAGCACTTTAATAACGTTATTAGAATTTGATACTAGATATTCTGGAAGTGCAGCTAATCCTACACCAGACTCAACCGCTAACAATAATCCCATAACACTATTTACTCTCATAATTGTTTTTCTTTTCTTTCCATCGTGCATTCCAATTTTTAACGCCCAATCAGGGTTATAAACTGGAGAAGGAGCACCTTTTCCAAAAGAAATAAATTTATGTTTATTTAAATCACCTATTGTTTTTGGCATTCCATTTTTTTCTAAATACTTATTTGATCCATAAATATAGTACTTAATATCAACTAATTTTTTTTGAATATAATTAAGCTGTTTTGGTCTTCTCATGAAAATTCCAATATCAGCTTGTCGAGTACTTAAATCTAATTCTTTGTCATCAAAAACTAATTCGATTTCAATTTCAGGGTTGAGTCTCATAAATTCTTGAATTCTTGGAGTTAACCAGTGAGTTCCAAAACTTCTTACAGTTGTAATTGTTAATTTTCCTGTTGGTTTATTTTTTTGGTCCCCTAATGAAGTTTCCACTTCTTTAAGTTTACTAATTACTTCATGAGCTGTTTTAAATACATATTCACCATTTTCTGTAAGTGTTAATCCTCTTGCGTGTCTTTCAAACAATTGTACTTTTAAATCTTGTTCTAATGATTGAATTTGCCTACTTATAGCTGATTGGCTAAGATTTAAGTTAACAGTAGCGTTTGTAAAGCTTCCAGCCTCTGCTACAGCATGAAAAATTTTTAATTTATCCCAATCCATTATTTATTTAAATCAACTAATACTCTTCCAGCAATTTCACCTTTTAAAATTTTTGGATAAGTTTCAACTAATTCCTCCAGGCTAACAGTTAAAACTGATTTTTCAATTAAATCGAAATCAATTAATCTAGATGCTTCTCCCCAAATAAAATCTCTTCTCTTTATGCTACAATTAGCGGAGTCCATTCCCCAAACTTTAATACCTCTTAACATAAACGGAAGTAAATTTGTATTAAGCTCATTGCTGTTTGCATTTCCGCAAACTGCTATAATTCCATTTGATTTTGTTTGAGCTATTGCGTTTGCTAAAATTTTTCCACCTACAGTATCAACTACTCCATCCCATAAACCCTTATCTATTGGTCTTGGATCTTTATCAAATTCAGCCCTATTTATAATGTTTTTAGCACCTAACGATTTTAAATAGTCTAACTTAGAATCTTTTCCTGTAACTGCAGTAACGTTGTAACCTAATTTAGTTAAAGCCATAACCGCTAAACTACCAACTCCGCCTGTTGCGCCAGTTACCAAAACATCATTTACTTTTTCTCCTAACAAAATACTTTCTCTTGCTTGAATAGCAAATGCACTCATTAAAGAAGTTAAACCCGCTGTTCCTAAAATCATTGCTTGTTTGCTAGTTAAACTATCAGGTTTTTTAACTAAAAAATCTCCACTTACTTTTGCAATTTGTGAAAACCCTCCAAAAAAAACTTCTCCCACTCTAAAACCAGTAAGAATTACTTCATCACCTTCTTTAAATTTTGAATTATCGCTTTCAAGAACAGTTCCTGAAAAATCTATTCCTGGAATATGAGGATATTCTTTAACTAATCTTCCTCCATTTTTTAGAATCATTCCATCTTTAAAGTTTAAGTCCGAATAATCTACTTTTACAGTTACATCTCCGTGTTTTAAGAAACTCTTATCTAAAGATTTTACTTCACGCGAAAAGTTTTCGCCTTCTTGGTTAAGGACTATTGCTTTGAATTGATCCGACACACTAATCTTTTAACTTAGTGCTGATAAATCGTAAATATCTATTTTGATAACTTAAATCTTCTTTGAATTGCCCTAAGTAGTAATTAGTAACCGTAGTTGCTTGTTCTTTTTTAATACCTCTCATTGTCATACACTGATGAGTTGAATCAATAGTGACTGCAACACCTTTTGCATCTAAAGATTCCATTAAAGTGTTTGCTATCTGCATTGTAAGTCTCTCTTGTGTTTGTAATCTTTTTGAAAAAACTTCAACTACTCTTGCCAACTTACTTAATCCCACAACTCTTTCTTTTGGGATATAAGCTACGTGTGCTTTTCCTATGATTGGAGCCATGTGATGTTCGCAGTGACTTTGTACTGAAATATTTTTTTGTACAACCATGTCATCATAACCTTCAACATCACCAAAAGTTTTATCCAAAATTTTATTTGGATCTTGCTGGTAACCTTTAAAATATTCTTTAAAAGCTTTAACGACTCTCTTAGGAGTTTCTAACAAACCTTCTCTATTAGGGTCTTCACCCATCCAAGACAATATAGTTCTGAAAGCGTCTTCAGCTTCTTTATCTGAAACCTGCTTGATATCTAAATTTTTGTTGTCTGTGTCTTTTACTAATTTCATAGCGCTTTTTTATACAGTAATTACTTCGATTTAAAAATATTTATTATATTCATATATGTGCTACATAATCACCTCGTATGTTCAAAAAAAGAGAAAATATCTATGATATTGAAGAAGGAAATCTTCTATCACCTAAATTTGATAATGACGGGTTGATTCCTGTCATTACAATGTGCTCAAAAACTAAGGATATTTTGATGCATGGATATATGAATGTAGAAGCTCTTAAAAAAACAATTGAAACAAAAGAAGCTCACTATTTTAGTCGTTCGAGAAAAGCTATCTGGCATAAAGGTAAAACAAGTGGATTTATCCAAAAAATCACTGAAATAAGAATTGATGATGATCAAGACTCAATATGGTTAACAGTTGATATTGGTGATGGTGCAAGTTGTCATGTTGGTTATAGATCATGTTTTTATAGATCAGTTCCTATGGGACCAATAGAGAATGGAAGAAAAGTTGAAATGGAATTTCTTGAAAAAGAAAAAAAATTTGACCCCGAAGAAGTTTATAAAGGACAACCTAATCCAACAAAACTTTAATTGTGGAAATAAAATTAATCAAACCTTTTGGCCCTTCTATATTAAAAACTGAAATTCCAGATGAGATTTTGCAAAAGTTAAATAATTACATTGATAAAATTGTTGAGGATGAACAAAAATCAATAAATTTAAATTTAGGTAATAACTTAGCTGGTGATGTCACGCAGGAATTTAAATTAGAACAAAATTTTATGTCAGAGAGTGGTTGGTTAAATTTTTTAGCTAAGTGTGTTCAAGAATGGATTAAAGCTGCAATAAATAAAGAAATAAAAAAATTCAATTTAATTGACTCTTGGGTAGTTAGACAATTCAAAGATGAATACAACCCGGTTCATTGGCATGGTGGGCATATATCTGGAGCAGGTTTTTTAAAAATTCCAAGCACATTTGGAAAACATTTCCAAAAAAAAGAAAATGTTGAATATTTAGGAGGTACATTAAATTTGATACATGGTTCAAGACAATTTCTATCAAACTCAAAATTTAAAATTATTCCAAAAGTGGGTGATGTATATTTTTTTCCTCATTATTTGATGCATACCGTTTATCCTTTTAAAGGTTCGGATGAAGAACGAAGATCAATTTCATTTAATGCATTAATTGATGAAAATATTTTTAATGTACATGGACAATAATAATATTCAAAAAAATGTTCTTGGAGAAGATCTTGAAGAATGCTCAAATGATCCTTTAACAGGTTGGTTTAGAGATGGGTGCTGCAATACAGATGAAAATGATCATGGTGTACATACTGTTTGTGCAAAAGTTACAACTGAATTTTTAGAATGGTTAAAAGAAGCAGGAAATGATTTAATTACTCCTCACCCAGAATTTGGATTTCCAGGATTAAAAGATGGAGATGGATGGTGTGTATGTGCAAGTTGGTATGCAAAAGCAGTTGAGGCTGGTAAAGGATGTCCAATATTTCTAAAAAGAACTCATAAAAATACTTTAAAACATTTACCTATCGAAACGTTAAAAAAATTTGCAATAGACTTATCTTAATTACATATTTCCATATCTTGGACCACCGCTTCCTTCTGGTGTCACCCAAGTTATGTTTTGGGAAGGTTCTTTAATATCGCAAGTTTTACAGTGGATACAATTTTGTGAGTTAATTACAAACTTATTAACATCGTTTTCTTTCTGAACTTCATATACTCCAGCGGGACAATATCTTTGTGCGGGTTCATCAAACTTTTCTAAAGTGTATTTAATTGGTAAATCGGGATCTTTAAGTTGCAAATGGACAGGTTGATTATCAGCATGATTTGTTCCTGTAAGATAAACTGAGCTAGTTTTATCAAAAGTTATAACATTATCATACTTTGGATAATCTATTTTAGGCATTAGATTTGCTGGTTTTAATGTTTCGTGATCAGCATGTTTATGTTTAAGAGTAAAAGGAAGTTTTCCTCTAAATAAAATTTGATCTATTCCAGTAAAAATAATTCCTAAAATTAGCCCCCAACTAAAACTAGGTTTTACATTTCTAGCTTCATAAAGCTCTTTATATAACCAACTATTTTTAAATTTATTTTCATAAATTGATAAATCTTTGTTCTCTTTTAAATGTTCATTAATGGCTTCAGCTGCAATCATCCCACTTTTCATCGCTGTATGAGAGCCTTTAATTTTTGGCATATTCAACGTTCCTGCATCACAACCAACTAGTAAAGCTCCAGGCATAAACATTTTTGGCAAACTTTGAAATCCACCTTCAATTAAGGCTCTTGCACCGTAAGAAATTCTTTTTCCACCTTCTATAATTTTTTTAATTGCTGGATGTGTTTTAAATCTCTGAAATTCATCATAAGGAGATAAGTGAGGATTTTTGTAATCTAAACCAATTACATACCCTAGAAAAACTTGTTTATTTTCTGCATGATACATAAAACTACCACCATATGTATTGTTATCTAATGGCCAACCAGCAGTATGCATAACTAAGCCTTCTTCGTGATTTTTATCCTCTATTTCCCAAATTTCTTTAAAACCAATTCCGTATTGTTGAGGATCTTTACCTTTATTTAATTCAAATTTTTCAATCAATTGTTTTCCTAAATGACCTCTGCACCCTTCTGCAAATACAGTTGCTTTACCTAAAAGCTCAATACCTGGTTCAAAACTATCTTTTTTATTACCATCTTTATCTATACCCATATCCTGAGTTGCAACACCTTTAACAGATCCATCTTCGTTATATAAAATTTCACTTGCTGGAAATCCTGGAAAGATTTCTACACCTAATGCTTCAGCTTGTTCAGCAAGCCATCTACACAAATTTGCTAAACTGATAATATAATTTTTATGATTTTGTTGTACAGCAGGTAGTAGCCAAGTTGGCCAATTTAAAGATTTGGTTTTTCCTAAAAATAAAAATTTTTCTTTAGTTACTTTTGTTTTAATTGGAGAATTTAATTCTCTCCAGTTTGGCAACAGTTCATCTAGTGCACGTGTTTCAAATACATTGCCGCTTAAAATATGAGCTCCAATTTCTGATGCTTTTTCTAATAAACAAACATTTAAATTTGAATCTAGTTGTTTTAACTTTATTGCAGTTGATAATCCTGATGGTCCTCCACCAATAATTACAACATCATATTCCATCGATTCTCTAGACATACTCTAGTTTTTAACTGCAAGGATTATTTTTGTATAGTGTTTAATTTGTTCAGCTCTTCCATGAACTGAGGTAGTGCCTCAAATAAATCAGCTTCAAGTCCATAATCTGCAACACTAAAAATTGGCGCTTCTCCATCTTTATTAATTGCAACTATAACTTTACTTTCCTTCATTCCTGCTAAATGCTGAATAGCACCTGAAATTCCAACAGCGATATATAGATCTGGCACCACTACTTTTCCTGTTTGCCCTACTTGATGGTCGTTACTTATGTATCCAGCGTCTACTGCCGCTCTTGATGCTCCAATTGCTGCACCTAGTTTGTCAGCAATTTCTGTAATTAATTTAAAATTATCTCCACTTTGCATTCCTCTGCCACCTGATACAACAATTCTTGCTGTTCCAAGTTCAGGTCGATCAGATTTAATTTCTTCTCTTTTAATAAATTTTGTATTTGAAAACTCTTCACTAGGATCCACTTTTTCAATTGGGGCTGATCCACCTGTGCTCTCACATGGATCAAATGAAGTAGGTCTGATTGTTACGCACTTTTTAGAATCATTACTCTTAATTGTTGCAAAAGCATTACCTGCATAAATTGGTCTTAAAAAAGTATCTGGTGATATTACTTTAATAATGTCGCTTACTTGCGATGTATCAAGATGAGCAGCAATTCGTGGCATCAAATTTTTGCCAAATGTATTTGCTGAACAAACAATGTGAGAATAATTTTCTGCAAGTTTAACAATCACTGGAGCAAAATTTTCTGCTGTGAAGTTTTCATAGTGAGTTCCTTCCACACTCAATACTTTTTTAACTACTGGAAGTTCAGATAATTGTTTTGCAGCATCTGCAAAGTTTTGACCAATAATTACAGCATGAACATCTGAATCAATTTGAGATGCTGCTGTAGCTGCATTAAGAGTAAATGGTCTTAACTCTTTATTGCTGTGCTCAGCTATAAGTAAAACTGCCATTAAATTACTTTCGCCTCATTTTTTAATTTTTGAACTAATTCAGCAACATTTGCTACTTTTATACCTGCTTTTCTTTTTGGGGGTTCCTCTACTTTTAATTGTTCTAATCTTGGCGAAACATCTACACCTAAATCAGAAGCAGCAATTTCCTCTATAGGTTTTTTCTTAGCCTTCATTATATTTGGTAATGATGCGTATCTTGGTTCATTCAGCCTTAGATCACAAGTTACAATAGCTGGAACATTTATTTCAATTGTTTCAAGACCTTCGTCTATTTCTCTAGTTACTTCTAATTTATTATCTTTTACATCGATCTTTGAGGCAAATGTTGCTTGTGGCCAATTTAATAAAGCACTCAACATTTGACCTGTTTGATTACAATCATCATCAATTGCTTGTTTACCCATAAATACTAAATCTGGTTTTTCTTTATCTACTATTTTTTGTAAAATTTTTGAAACAGCGAGTGGTTCTAGTATTCCATCCACTTTTACATGAATACCTCTATCTGCACCAACAGCTAAAGCTTTCCTAACAGTTTCTTGAGCTTTTTCTTCTCCGACAGTTATTGCAACTACTTCTGTAGCTTTTCCACCCTCTTTAATTTTTACAGCCTCTTCTATTGCATTATCATCTGGAGGATTGGTTGACATTTTAACATTATCAGTAACTACACCGGTTCCATCATCCTTAACTCTGATTTGAACGTTGTAATCAATAACTCTTTTTACAGCTACTAAAATTTTCATTAAGCTCTCAATAAATTATTTTCTGAATCGTAAGGACTCTCATCTAAAACAGTAGCGTCGTACATTTCACCCAATATATCAACTTGTAATTTGTCGCCCACATTTGAACAATCTGGCTTAACCATTGCGAGAGCTATTGATTTATCTAATCTAAATCCAAATTCACCTCCGGTTGCTCTTCCAACAACTTTCCCATCTTTGAAAATAGGATTATTTCCTAACACATCAGCATCTTTAGTATTATGAACCTCTAAAGTAACTAATTTATTATCAAAGCCCTTTTCTCTCCATTTGTTAAGTGCTTCTAAACCAATAAAGTTACCTTTGTTTGGATGAACAAATCTATCAAGACCAGATTCATATGGTGAGTATTCAATTGATAATTCTGTGCCAACTAATTTGTAAGATTTTTCAACTCTTAAACTATTCATAGCTCTAATTCCAAATGGTTTTATTCCCAAATCTTTACCAGCTTCCATTAATTTATCAAAAATATGATTTTGATATTCAATTGGATGATGTAGTTCCCATCCTAACTCACCAACAAAGTTTACTCTCATCGCATTTACTGGGGCGTATCCAACATTAACATTTTTTGCAGTCAGCCATTTGAAATTATCATTAGAAAAATCATCTGTTGAAACCTTTTGCATTAATTGTCTAGCTTTTGGACCAGCTACTACCAAAACTCCTGTACTGTTAGTTAGATCCTCAAAAATTACAGATCCATCATCTGGCATCCATTTTTGTATCCAATCATGGTCCAATCTTAAATTTGCTCCTGCAGAAACTAGATAATAACTATTTTCTGCTTCTTTCATTATTGTAAATTCTGAATGCACTCCGCCTTTAGTGTTCAAAGCATGACATAAATTTATCCTTCCAATTTTCTTTGGAAGTTTGTTTGCAACTAAATAATCTAAAAATTCCTCTGCTTTAGGTCCTCTAATTCTACATTTTGCAAACGCAGTCATATCTAAAAGACCCACGTTTTCTTTTACATTTTGACATTCTTTTTTAATTGCATCAAACCATTTTGATCTTCTAAATGACCAATCATCTTTTTGCTCAATTCCATCTGTTGCAAAAAAATTAGGTCTTTCCCAACCAAATTTCTGACCAAAAACTGCTCCTAAATTTTTCATTCGTTCATAACAAGGAGCTGCTCTTAATGGTCTCGCCGCTGGTCTTTCTTCATCTGGATAATGAACAATAAATACATGGCTATATGCTTCTTCATTTTTTGCTTTTAAATAAGATTTAGTTGCATAGTTTCCATAACGTCTTGGTTCAACTCCCAACATATCAATTGTAGGTTCACCATCAACGATCCACTCTGCTAATTGCCAGCCTGCACCTCCTGCTGCAGTTATTCCAAAACTATGTCCTTCATTAATCCAAAAATTCTTAAGCCCCCAAGCTGGTCCAACAATTGGATTTCCATCAGGAGTATAACAGATTGCTCCATTATAAACTTTCTTTACTCCAACTTCTCCAAACGCAGGTACTCTATGAATTGCTCCTTCTATGTGTGGAGCTAATCTGTCTAAGTCTTCTTGAAATAATTCATATTCTGAATTTTTTGATGGCCCCTCTACATAACACGCTGGTGCACCATCTTCATAAGGGCCTAAAATTAACCCTCCAGCTTCTTCTCTCATATACCATCTACTATCACTATCTCTTAAGACTCCCATTTCTGGTAATCCATCTTTTTTTCTTTTTTGAATTGCTGGATGCGGTTCTGTAACAATGTATTGATGTTCAACAGGTATTACTGGAATATCTAATCCTACCATTTCACCTGTTTGTCTCGCAAAATTTCCAGAACAAGAAATAACATGTTCGCACTCTATTGATCCCTTATCTGTTTCCACAATCCATCCATCTTTAGTTTGCTTCATTGATAGGACAGTTGTGTTTCTATAAATTTCTGCTCCTCTATTTCTTGCACCTGTTGCTAATGCTTGTGTTAAATCTGCTGGTTGAATATATCCATCTTCAGGGTGTTGTATTGCGCCAACTAAATCATCTGTATGACATAATGGCCAAATTTCTTTTACTTGTTCTGGTTTTAAAAATTTAACATCTACCCCGATAGTTCGAGCGACACCTGCGTATTGATGGTATTCATCCATTCTATCTTTTGTACTTGCTAGACGAATATTTGAAACAACACTAAAGCCAACATTTTTTCCAGTTTCTTCCTCTAATGTTTTGTAAAGATTAACTGCATATTTATGAAGTTGTCCAACTGAATAACTCATATTAAATAAAGGCAACAAACCTGCTGCGTGCCAAGTAGATCCCGAAGTTAACTCTTTTCTTTCAACAAGAACAACATCAGACCAGCCCTTTTTTGCTAAATGATAAAGTGCACTTACCCCTACAACTCCTCCACCAACTACTACAACTTTAGTTTTTGTTTTCATTCAGGGATTCCTACTAAATTTTTAATTGTTACGAAACAAAAATTTATATGTGGACAATCAAATTGAGCTTCCAAGAGGGATTGGACTGGATACCATTGTGGTTAACCAACAGTCTTTCAAAGTTCCCTCATAGGTGTACTTTTCAACTTGCCAATTGAATTTGTGATAAATTTTGTCCTTATCAAGAATGATAACTTCAAATTGAGCCCATTTGTCACTACTTCCAAGTTCAGTTATTGTGTGACTTAGGTGGTTAATCATCATCCCATAAGAGTCGCTTTTTATCATCATCTTAAAGTTGCTTAATGGTCCTGTTACTCTCTTATTATTTGGGTGAGCAAATTTCCAAGTTTGTTCAATACCACTATCTTTATATTCAAGATCATTTTGTTGAAGCCCACTCAATTGAATTTTAATAACTTCTTTGGGGCTTATAGTGCTATTGGGGTTTAATAATTCAGCGTAAGAAAATGAAATAAAGGAAAAAAATAAAACTACTGCTTTAAAGATTATTAGCGGTTTTTCTAACATCATTTAAAAATTCTTGTCTCTTTGCATCGCTAACAAATGGTACTGCAAAATATCTTCTATAGACAATGTTATATATGCCACACATATGAAATACTCCTCTTTTTAATCTTCTAATTGGTAAGTTTAAAAAAAAAGTTGTAATTGCTAATCTTGGTGAACCATATGTGCAGAATATTATAGCTTTTTTATCTCTTAAGTTTCCAATTGGATAACCGTAATTTCCAACCAACTGTTTAAATCTAAACGCCCAAGGTGGAGCTAAAACTTTATCTATCCAACCCTCAACTATCGCTGGCATTCTAAAATTCCAAATTGGAGCAATTAATACAATTGTATCACATTCTTCGATTCTTTTTCTATGATCTAAAACTTCTTGATCAGGTTCCTCACCAGCGAAAACAGGATTAAATTTCTCTTTATATAAATCAACAACATCAATTTGATTTCCATTTACCTTTGATTGTTTAACAAATTCATCTCGAATTGCTGCATTAAATGAATTGTTATTATAGTGTCCATACACTAAGAAAATTTTCTTCATTTTATTAATTTTTATTCAGTAGTTTTGTATTTACTATTATTAATTATAAATACAAATAGAATTGGAAGAATTAAAGTTAAAAGTGTTACAACAATCAATAAAATTCCAAGTTCAGAATAATCTGCTGTAGTTTGTATTTCACCAGAAACTTTATCCTTAACCTCCCTTGTTACAGTAAATATTTCATTTAAATATTTTGTTCCCAGCGCACTCGCTGATAATGCTAAATTTGTAAAAGATGCAAAAACTGCAAAAAAAGTTGCTTTTAAATGAGCTGGAGCATTTTTTGCTATCCAAGCTAGTAGAGGTATCATTGATACTTGGCCAAGCGGAGACTCTAATGCGGTATTAATTAATGCAATAAACTTAGCATCAACTACTCCACCTGTTAACGAAGCTGTCCAGTTATGAAAACCATAATACATTCCAACACTTGGTAAAAACAAAATTGCACCCGCAATACTTAAAACAACAATTATTTTTGCTATTGAATTGTTCGCCATAAACGGTCTTAATAAAACAATACCAGCTAATGTTAAAATTGATGCAAGTAATGATAGAATTGAAAAAAACTGTTCATTAAATCCTAGTTCATCAATTTCGAACCATGTTAAACCAGGACCAGGACCTGGCATGGCTCTAAATACAAAAATAATTACTGCTGTACCTACAATTGTTAATCTTAGTTCCTGAGGCAATTCCTTAATAAGTTTAAACATTAAAAACAAAATGATTATAACTGATCCAATAAATACAATTTCTTGTGCAAATGGAACTTTAAAGGAACCAATAGACAATGTAAAAATAACAAAAACTAAACTTCCTCCTAATATCCACCAGTTTATTTTTGTTTTTTCGTTACCTCTTTCATCTTTAAATTCTAGACCTTTAGATTTTAAAGTTTGTATTTTTTTATGTCTTAAATAATTGGCTAAAATTACACCTAGTATAGAAACTAAAGGTATTACAAGAGCATAAATGTAGATAGTTCCGTATAAATCTATCTTATCGGCCTGCTGTAGGCTTTCCACGTCCCTAAACAAAATTACGTTAACTAATGCAACAAGTACTGTACCGCCAATAATGGCAAACCTTCCAAGTGTCTGCATAGTTGTATGCATTATTTTTATTTGATCTTTAGAATAATCATTTCCTGTTTCATCAACCAAAGGAACTGCCTCAACTGTCATAGCATCAGCTACAACGTCCTGAACCACATAACCAACTGGAGCTAAAATAACACTAATAACAAACCAAGTTTCCACCGAAAAAACTTGGGACATATCTTCTGTATGAATAATAAGCCCATACATAATTAGCAAACTTAGAGCTATTAATGATGCTCCTAAGTACACCATAATATTTTTTCTTTTCCAAATAAGATCAACAAGATGACCTAATGGCATTTTTAATGCCCATGGAATACCTGCCCAAAACCCTAATCCTGCAAGGAAAGCTGCTGATAAATTTAAATAATCTTTGACAAAGAATGTTCCAACAATTCCAGTCAATCCAGAAATACCAGCAGCCATATAAACCATTAATGGTGGCAAATAAGTCCATTTAAACTGACGACCTAGATCTAAAAAAGTATTATCTAAGAATTTAAATACTTTATTCATAAAAATATTTAACTCTAAATTTAGAAGTTTTAAATTTTAAGATCAAGTCGAGGTTTCCAGAAGGGTCTAAATAACTCAATTTTTGGACATCTATTCATAACTACCTTAAGACCTGCTTCTTCAGCTAACTTAGCAGCATCATGATTTATAACTCCAATTTGTCCCCACAAAACTTTTGCATTTATAGCAATTGCCTCTTCAGCAATAGAATATAGATCTTCTGACTTTCTAAATACCTCTACCATATCAACTGGTTTATCAATTGCTTTTAGATCAGGATAAACTTTTAATCCTCTAATTTCAATTATACCTGGGCGTGGATTTACAGGAATCATATTATAACCAGTTTCATGCAACACTCTTAGCACCCCATAGCTAAACTTTGTTTTGTCAGGACTTGCTCCTACCATTGCAATAGTCTTAACTGAGCTCAGTATGTCTTTTAAATACTCATCACTATAAGGTTCGTTATGGTTCATCTCTATTATTTTTTTTTATTTTTGTTGCTAGCAATATCGGCTTTTAACTCATGAGGTGCAAGTGGGTCAAGAAAAGGATTGCGATAAAGTTTATCATGACTCTCGACACCAATTTCAATTGTGCAATCAGTTTTCGGTCTGGCAACACATAAAATTATATAACCATTATTAATTTGCCTGTTGTTAAGTGCAACTTGTGAACGCTGATCTACTTCACCTTTAATTAATTTTGCTGCACATGTGATACATCCTCCATACTCACATCCATATGGCAAATCAACTCCTTGGTCTCTTAATTCTTTAAGTAAAGGCATTCGTCCTGAAACTTTGTAAACACTGTTTTTACGATTTGAAATTGTAATCTGCATTAAAGCCATATATCGCTTGTGCAATCTCCACCTGGGTATCTACTTTCATGACACCTGCTTGGACCATTTGGTTCTTTGCCAAAATCAACTATAAAATCTTTGTTAATTTTCATCCCACCATTTTCTACATCGCAATCAATCATTATCATCACACCCCCTTGTTTACGAATTTCAGGATAAAACTGATTATCCCAAGTTGAAAATAATGAAGTAGTGACATACATACGCTTTCCATCTAATGATAACTGATACATTTGTGGACCACCTGCAATCTTTACACCATTTATAACAGGTGCCTTGCCCAAAAGACCTCCCATCCATACCTGGCCTGTTAATTTAGGATTATGAGGATCTGAAATATCATACTGTCTCATATCTCCGTGGAGCCAATTATTCAAATAAAGATATTTATCATCCATTGATACAAGTATGGCTGACATTACTCCTGGTACAGGAATAGGCCATTCGGGATGTGGTTCGTTTGCAACATCTATAATTTTTTCCCATTCCCATTTTCCTTCTTTAGATTTCCAAAAATGGATAACATTTGCACTTAAAGCTGCTCCACAAAATCCATGACTACTATCTGGGTTATGCATAAATTTTACTTCTAAGGGAATAAGACCATCTTCGCCAAGATACATAGTTTCTATTGGTTCCTTTTTCTTGAAATCCCAAACATGCAATCTACGACCATACTTTAAATGTCCTACTTCTTCTAAATCAAAACCTGGCATAAAAGTATTTGGTGCTGCCCACTCTGAGCTTATCATCACGTTATGCCTTGGTTGATACCAAAAATCATAGCTAAAAGGAATATCGCCCATAGAGTTTTCCCACCTTCCAACAATTTCAAAATCTTTATTTAAGTGTAAATATCCGCCTGGTGCCTCACCTCTAGCGTTACCTAAAAAAGAAATAATAATCTCTGAACCTAAGCAATGAACAGTATGAGGCCCAGACAAATTAGTTTTTGATTTAATTTCTGAACCTTTAACTATTTTGTGAATTTTAGGAGCGCGTGGGTCACTTGCCGTGTCTATTATATGAATATTATTTGATCTTACACCGGGTACTAAAAGATATTTTCTACTCATGCCAGAGTCTCCATGACATGACGAACAAGCATTCCACCCCATATGATGAAGCTCGTCTCCTATTCCCGGCATTTCTAGACGGTGAATAACTTTTGAATAATTTGGACTATTTGGATCAACATCAATAGTAGCAAGGTAATCTGGTTTTTGAATTCCCGTACCAGTATATATAGCTATAGTATATAAAAGTTTTTCATTTGGTGCCTTTATTGCTTCTGATGGACTGGCATAACCGGGACCACAACATGATTTATCCATACTTTTTATATTGCTCCTTACTTATTTTTTTTAATTTGTTCCTCACAAAATTTTTTTGCTTCTTCTAAATCTGTAATTTTTGATTCAGATAACTTTTGGCTACCAGCAAGACATGCATCAACTGCCCTTTTAAAATTATGATCATTAAAACTCATAATAAAATACATTCCTGAAATAACAAAAATAAAAATTAAAATATTTTTTTTATTTAACATTATTTATTTTTCCAATTAGGTTTTCTTTTTTCTAGAAAAGCTGAAATACCCTCTTTTGCATCCATTGCCATCATATTAATAGTCATCATTTTACTAGTATAATCATATGCTTTTCTAAGTGGCATTTCTAATTGCTTATAAAAAGCTTGTTTACCTATTTTAATTGTTAGATTTGATTTTGATGCAATTTTTTTTGCAACTTTTAAAACTTCTTTATTTAATTTTGATTTTGAAAAACTATCATTAATCAAACCAATTTCCTTTGCATAGTTTGCTTTAATTGGTTCTCCAGTTAACAGCATTTTCATCATTGGTTTCCTGTTAATTTTTCTACTCACTGCAACCATTGGTGTACTACAAAATAAACCAATGTTTACTCCTGGTGTTGCAAACATACTATCGTTAGTGCTATAAGCTAAATCACAGCTTGCAACTAATTGGCAGCCAGCTGCAAATGCTGCTCCATGAACTTTAGCAATTACAGGTTTTCTACCTTCAACAATTTGGAGCATTACTTTTGAGCAAAGATTAAATAATTTTAAATATTTATCTCTCTTCTTTAAACTTCTCACTTCTTTTAAATTATGTCCTGCACTAAATCCTTTACCAGCACCCTCCAATATTATGACTTTTACTTTTTTATCAGAATCTAGTTTCTTAAATGCTTTCAATAAATCAGAAAGGTTTTTAAATGATAAAGAATTATAAGTTTTTGGTTCATCAATAATAATTGATGAAATTTCTTTATTAATTTTTTTAATTTTTATATTGCTTGTCATTTAATCAGTTAATCCGTCAGATCTTGCCTGATTTCTTTCTATATGAATTGGCAAAACTTTGCCATAAATAGCTTTGGAATGTTCTGGTGTATTTACTCTCCATGGATCCAAAACATAAGCAGGAATACACATATATCTTGATTTTTGGCCTTCAACTTTTGTTACTCTATGTAAGGTAAATCTTCCTTTAAATATTTGTAAATCTCCTGGCTCTAACTTCAATTGTCTTACTCTAGTTCTATCTCCTGATATAACTTTTTGAACTTCTTCGAAATTTTCATTTCCAGGTTCTCTAATATTTGGACAGTACTCAAATAAACCTCCCTTCTCAGGTTTTTGTATCATCAAACTAAGTGTAAATTCACAACTATCAAAATGCCATGGAAGCACTCCATCTGGTTTCATTACATTATACGCATGACAGGCTAAAGGATCTGCCCATCTGTAAATAGGTGAAACACCTAAACAAGCAGATACAAATTTTAATAGTTCTTCAGTTTCGTATAGATATTTCATCTCGGAATCTTTTGGAAAACAATCTGAATTTAAATATCCATTGTATCTATTCATAAAAGTTCTTTTTGGATGATCTTTTGGTAATGAGGTATCGTCCTTTGCATACAAGTAAGCATTTATACTCTCTTTAGACATATAAACTTCGTCTAATTGTTTTTCTAACTCAGAATTCATTACCTTAAGTGATTTAGGTAAAATAAAATTTGGAATTTTTGAACAACTATATTGATCAAGTTCTTCTTTACATTTTTTAACTAAATTTTGAATTATTGGTGAATTTAATTCGTGTATTGGATATTTTTCTAAATCTACAATAGTCTTAAGTCTATCGTTCATTTAATTTTATTTTAACTTTCCCTCTTCTCTCATTTTTGCTCTTATTTTAGTAGCTGATATTTTTTGAGTTTCTTCATCCAAAACAATTTCCTCAATCTTATATCCAACTCCCCTACCATAACAAATATTTGTAATATTAGGTACTAACATTATTTTAAATTGTCCTTCAAACTCAGGATTTAATCTGTCTTCAATGTTTTTTTTTACTGTTTCAAAATCAAAAGGATTATCATCTACACCTTGCACATCTCTAATTTGAATACAAACTTGTCCAGTTTTTTTAATAATTTCTTTAAACAAAGTATAATGTCCATCGTGAAAAGGTTGCCATCTTCCTAGCATTTGTGCTGTTGGTTTTTTGTTGTCCCATTGGTGTGTCATTTTTTTATCTCCTCTATTATTTTTAGTGCCCAATTTTTTGCATCCTGAGTTGTTACATGAAAATCAAAACTCTTGGGATTAACAAACATTTGATTTGTGTCTTCAAATCTTCCTTCTTTAATTGTATCAACCCACACCCTAAAATCTGCTGGAAACAAGCTTCTTGCTTCAGGGGTTGGTGCAATGAAATCAGCAATTACATAATGACCTTCTGCTTGCATTTTTAAAGCTGCTTCAGCCATTCTTTTTGCTTGTCTTACCCTTCCTTCTTCTGAAAAATCCCAATCATTTGCAGCCTTTCTTACTTCGTCAGCATTTAATCTTTTTGCATTTAAGAGTGGTGCCATTTCATTTGCTAGAGTTGTTTTACCAGCTCCAGGCAAACCCATTACTAAAATAATTTTCATTAAATATCTTCTAACGGATGATGGGACATTAATTCAAGTCCATTTTCACCAACAAGATACTGTTGTTCAAGTTTTACACCTTCTTTACCACCAACTTTACCAATATAACTCTCAAGTGTAATTGTCATGTTCTTCTCAAAAGTTCCACCCTCTTCTCCACCATCAGTTGGATATCTTATTTGAGGCCACTCATCACACAAACCAATTCCATGAACCATACATGAATACCTATTTCCATAATATTCATCAGGCAAAACCCAAGATTTTTTAACAAATTCTTTAAAACTCATTCCTGGTTTTATTAATCTAAAATTATGATCAATTTGATTTCTAGCCATTGAATATAGTTTTTTTTGCTCATCATTAAATTTATGTCCAACTACAAAGGCTCTTGATATGTCAGCACAGTATCCATAGGGACCAACCATATCTGTATCAAAAGCAACAATTTCTCCTTGTTGCATAACTTTATTACTACTCTCTTGCATCCATGGATTTGTTCTTTCACCAGAAGATAAAATTCTACACTCAATCCACTCACCTCCATTTTCAATATTCGTTTTATGTAAAATTGACCATAATTCATCTTCAGTCATTCCTGGTTTAAGATCTGATCTCATCTTTGATACACCTTTTTCTGCAACTTCTACTGCTGCTTTCATACAAATTAATTCGTCGGGTGACTTTATTACTCTTGCTTGTTCTAAAATCAATTTTGCATCTACAACTTCAATACCTTCTTTATTTAAAGATGTAACCGCAGGACCATTTAGAACATCGATTGCAATTTTTTTTGATTTAAAATAATTGTTTGATAAATCTTTAACTTCATTTATCCATTTCGATAATTGTAAATTTGCTTGGTCTCCATTGCTAAAATAATCCCAGGTAATTGCAGGTCTTATTTCATCAATTAGATTTAAATGTCTAGATAATATTTTACAATTAAAATACTCATAAAGAATAGTTGGTCCATTAACTGGAACAAAACAATATCTTGTTAAATTATGCATATTATAGACACTCATGTTTACAGTATCTAAAGCATAACGAACATTCACTGGATCAAACAATATACAAGCTTCTATATTATTTTTTATTAATTCATTTCTAACTCTATCCAAACGATATGATCTTAATTTATCAAAATTAATCTCATCCTCTCTAAATCTTTTCTTAGTAATAAAATTTTGTCTTGGTTTTATTTCTGGAGCTATTTTTCTACTAAACCTCATAATACTCTATACAAACCTAACCACGCGTTAACATCTTTGCTTGCAATATAGTCGGATTTAAAAAATTCTACTTCTTCCCACTTCTTGCTGTCTTTCAGTATATCAATTTTTTTATCAAAACCATACTCTTCATGAATTCCTTCATTAATTGTGAAGCAAATTAAACCCCCTGGTTTTGTTAATCTTATAAATTCATCTAATGCATTTGGTTTTACATGCCCAAAAGTAAATGTTCCAACGCACATAACTCCACCATAAAAATTGTCCTCAACTTCTATTGGCTGATTTAAGTCGACTTTTACTAATTTTTGATAAAGATCTTTTGGAACAGTATCTAACAAAGTTTGAGATAAATCGGCTCCATGAAAATTTTTAAAACTATATTTTTTAAGCTCCAAACCAACTAAACCTGTTCCGCATCCAGCATCAAAAATTAAAGTATCTTTATTTTTTTCATATTTGTTAAATATTACAGCGGTTTCTTTAGGTCCTGTATAATTCCAATCAACCATATCTTTATTATACTTATCTTCGTCTCCCCACTCATCGTAGTACTTCATAACTTCATCAGTAGTTTTAAGTTTATAAATTGGAATTTTGTTTCCTACGTCTTTTTGAGCCATTAGCTTCTCATTTTTTGACCACCTGGATCATAAAGTGGTTCTTTAATAATTGAACAATTAAATAAATCTCCATTTATCTCTACTTGAATTTTATTTTCAGAATTAATGTTTTTTTGATCAACAAAAGTAAATGCTACACTTTTATTTACAAAATGAGCAAACCCACCTGAGGTTACATATCCAATACTTTGGTCTCCATTCATGACTGCTTCATTATTTGTTACATCAATGTCATTTGTTTCAACAATTAATGGTATAAGTTTATTTGAAGAATTTTCATTTTGTGCACTTTCTTTACCGATAAACTCTTTATCCCAATTAATAAAAACATCTAAGCCTGTCTCTTTTGCTGTAAAATCTGGTCTATAATCTAAAGTCCAAGCTCCCCAATTTTTCTCCAACCTCATTGACATTAATGCTCTTCCACCAAAAGGTTTAATATTAAATTCTTTACCAGCTTCCATTAATTCTTCATAAATTTTTAATTGATAATGGGGTGCTACATAAATTTCATATCCGAGTTCACCAGTAAATGAAATTCTATTTATTATTGCTGGAACTCCCCCAACAAACATTCTTCTAGAATCTCTAAATTTAAATTTTTCATTTGAAACATCGTCTCTTACAATTTTTTCTAAAACTTTCCTTGAGTTAGGTCCTGCAATAGACAATCCATGATACTCATCAGATCTGTTGGAGTAAATTAAATTAAATTTTCCTAAATGACTTTCAAACCAACGTCTATGCATTTCTTGAGCAGCTCCAGATCCAAATACCATGAATTCGTTTTCATCTAAACAAGCCACAGTTAGATCACCACATAATTTTCCTCTATACGACAACATTGGAGATAAAGATATTCTTCCTGGTTTTGGAAGTGTTCCAGCCATTATGTGATCTAAAAATTTTCTAGCATCAGGACCTTTGAACTCATGCTTTGAAAAATTTGCAACTTCAATTAAACCAACATTTTCTCTTACATTAATAACTTCTTTTGAAACATAGTCGTGTGATCTCGATCTTTTAATAGTGGGCTCTTCGTGAGCATCTTCTTTATTGTTTGCAAACCACAAAACATTTTCCAATCCAAAACTATCTCCCATAACAGCACCTTGATTTACAAAACGATCATATAAGGCGGTAGTTTTTTGTTTTCTTCCTTTTGGTAAAGTTTCATTTGGAAAAGTCATAATAAACCTTCGCTCATAATTTTCTGAGGATTTTATTGTTCCATATTGAGGTGATGCATAATCTCCAAATCTTGCAACATCCATTGCCCAAACATCAATAGAAGGTTCTCCATCAATAATCCATTCAGCAATGCATTTTCCAACACCACCACCTTGGCAAAATCCAGCCATAACACCAACAGCAACCCAATAATTTTTCATTCCTGGCACTGGACCAATAAGAGGACTTCCATCTGGACCAAAAGTAAAAGGTCCATTAACTATATTTTTTATACCTGCACGCTCTAGTGCTGGCATTCTTTCAAAACCAATTGCCAATCTATCTTCAATATTATCTAACTTTGGCTCAAGTAACTCATGACCAAAATTCATCGGTGTACCTTCTACTTTCCAAGGTGTTGATTTTGGCTCATAGGTTCCAAGCAACATTCCTTTACCTTCTTGTCTAAAGTAAATATTTCCCTCAAAATCTGTTCCAATTGGCAATCTTTGGTCACCCATTGCCTCAATTTCTGGAATAGGTTCAGTGATTAAATAATGGTGCTCCATTGGTTGAACTGGAAGATTTAATCCAGCTAATTGCCCGACTTCCCTTGCCCAAAGTCCTCCTGCATTAATAACTATTTCCGCATCAATGTTTCCTTTGTCGGTAAACACTTCCCATGACCCATCTTTTTTTTGTTTAGTATCTTTAACTACTGTGTGAGTATAATACTTACCACCATGAACTTTTGCAGCTTTTGCAAAAGCGTAAGTAACTCCTGATGGATCAACTTCACCATCAATAGGATCCCATAAAGCTAACAAGTATCTAGACGGATCAATTAAAGGATGTTTTTTTTTTACTTCCTTTAGAGAAATAAACTCTTGATCAAGCCCCATATATCTTGCTTTTGATCTTTCTCTTTTTAAATAATCAGCCCATACTTCATTGGATGCTAAATAAAATCCTCCACTTGGTTTAAATCCAACAGAATGACCAGACTCTTTTTCAATCTCTTTATATAAACCTATTGTATAAGCCATCATCTTTGAAATATTTGGATCAGATGAAATTACATGAACATTTCCTGCTGCATGCCAAGATGAACCAGAAGTAAGCTCATTTCTTTCAAGCAAGATACAATCCTTTAATCCAAATTTAGATAAATGATAAAGAATAGAGCACCCTACTACACCACCTCCTATAATTACTACCTTCGCATGCTTTTCCATTAGTATTTAATTTCCTTATTCACTTTTTTTAGAGATTTATCTGTACCATGATGGAAATGTTTGCTCATATCAGGCATATATTTCATTGAAATTGGTTTTTTTCCAATTGCAACTGACATTTCTCTTACGTGATGTGCTTCTGCTCCACAACATATACCAATAAAATTTATTTTATTCTGAACGCACTCTTTTGCAAACTCTGCCATTTCAAATCTGTTACAAAACAAATTATCTAAAGCTACTGGGAATGCATTTCCCCCTGGAATACAATTGCAACCATGATCAGTTATATTTAAGAAACCAGGTTCTTCTTCAGTAGTTCTATAAGGAACAGGAAGTCCAGCAACATGACATGAAACTTTTTCTCTAACCTTTTTTAATAATTTCATTGTCATTTCAGGTCCTCGATAACAATTTAAACCAACTACATCTGCACCTAAATCTTCCATCATTTTGCAAGCATCTTCAGCAGTGTGGCCTTCTCTAGTTTTGTCTCCTCTAGGAATAGCAAAATTACAAACTGCAATAAGACCTGCATCCTTGATAGCTTTTAATGCTATCTTCATTTCTTCTGTCCAATTTATGGTTTCTGCAATTACAAAATCAACACCGGCTTCTTTTGCCCAAGCTATCTGTTCTTCATACATTTGTTGACATTGTTTATGAGTATTAGCATCACCAGGATCAAATACGTTTGTATTGGCTACATCTCCACAAACCATTAAATCTAAATCTTTAAATTCATTCGCAGCATCTTTCGCTATCTTAAGAGCATTTTTTTGAAGTGGCTCTAACATGTCTTCTTTACCTATAATTCTCAGTTTTTCTCTATGCCCATAATAAGTAAATGCTTGAACAACATCAGATCCCGCACGAATAAACTCCCTATGTAATTGAGTTACTACCTCCGGATGTTCTAAAACTACTTCTGGAACAAACGGACCTGCTGATAAATATCCTCTTCTTTCCATTGCAAAAAGATATCCTTCAGCACACATTATTGGACCCTCATTCAATCTAGAAATAAGATCTTTTTTCATAATTTATCCTTTCATTTCATTATATTGTTTGCAACCCATTTGTGGAAATGATGGGTGGGATTATCCATCACAGGTGAAAAATTTCCCCCATTATAAGATGGCGATTTTCTGCCATCCTGCATTCCCTCAATTATATTTAAATCTTCACTTTGAACTCCTTTCCAAAGTTCAAAGTTTTGTTTTCTAAGTGATTTAAATTTTTTCGAATTTGCTGCTTCATTACCAACATAATAAATTTCCATATGTTCTTTTGTATATTCATTATTTACTGGTTCTAGCCAGTAAGCATAAAAATGATCTTTATGAATTCCAAGCATTACATTTGGGAAAAGGGCAACATATTCTGCAATATGTTCTTGATCATTTGGCCAATTTGGGAATGTTGGAAATTTTAAGTTACTTTTAAACCTTGGGTTATAAACTATAGTACCTTGGCCAGCAAAACGGTTAGGTAAACCTTGAATATGATAATGATCATCAATTTTTGAGTAAGAGTTCAATCCAGGATGAACCCAGGGTAGATGATAACTTTCACAATAATTTTCTATTGCAAATTTCCAATTACATTTAGCATTTAAATTAAAATAACCATAATCTTTTGAATAAACAATTAAGTCTCTATCTTTTATCGGCCAGAATTTTTTCCATCTGTCACTTAAAGGTTTAATGTATTTTTCAAAATTGATTTCATTGTTGTTTAAATTTACAAAAATTAAATCTAACCAAACATGAGATCTAACTTCCTTAAGCCCACTTTTTGATTTATTAAATTTATTACAATTATGTTTATTCATTCCACCAATATGAGGTGTGGCTATTAACTTGCCGCTCATGTCATATGACCAAGAATGATAAGGGCATCTTATTACATTCTTAATTTTACATTTTTCTTGAAGAATCTTAAAACCTCGATGACTACAAACATTATGAAAAACTTTAATTTTATTATTTTTATCTCTCAATATAATTAATGGAATTCCTAGCAAATCAAATGGTTTGGCGTCTCCAATATTTGGTAAGGAACTACCAACACCAATTACGACCCATTTATTTTCAAAAATTTTTTTTCTCTCAATAGTTAAATAATCTGGATTGGTGTAACACTCATTTGGTAAGCCATGAGCTTTATCAATATTTTTATTTACAACTTTTATTTTTTTTAAATCAACTATTTGAGATAACTTTTTCATTTCAACTTTTATTAAACCTCCTTGTTTAAGTTGGAATTAATTAAAGCTAAATTTTTACGATTCTCTTATTATGATTTGTTGAAATACAGTCTTACAATTTAAAATATAAACAAATTCTTTGAAAAAAAAATTTGCAGAAAATTTCATAGTCAAACATTATCTCCTAATAAATAGTATTTAAAGACAATTTGACTTCAACTAAAGGTTGAAAGATATTTGCAATCCTTTCATTGATATGTTGTAGTGTTAAATCGAAAATTAACTAACGGAGATACAATGAAAAAATTAAAAACAATTCTATTTTCCGCGCTTTTAGCATTCGGCATGACTTCTTTTGCAAATGCTTGTGGAAAATTAGTTATAGCCGAACAAAACTGGGCATCTGCCGAGTTAATGGCAAACGTTGATAAAATCATCCTCGAAGAAGGATATGGATGTGACGTAGAATTAGTGCCTGGTGCTACTATGCCTACTTTTACATCTATGAATGATAAAGGAACACCTGACATGAACCCTGAGCAATGGGCGAATGCGGTTTATACTCCTTTAAAAAAAGCGGTAAGTGAAAAAAGATTAATTATTGCAAATAAAGCTCCAATTACAGGTCTAGGAGAAGGTTGGTGGTTAAATCCAGCAGCTTTAAAAAAACATCCAGAACTTAAAGGAATGACAGCTGTTCAAATTTTAGAACGTCCAGATTTATTTCCTGATAAAGAAGACTCATCAAAAGGTGCTTTCATGGGATGTCCAGCAGGTTGGGGATGTCAATTAGCTAATGCAAATTTGTACAGAGCATTTGAAATGGAAAAAAAAGGTTGGAAACTTATTGATCCAGGTTCAGCTGCAGGTTTAGATGGTTCAATTGCTAAAGCATCAGATTCTGGTGAGCCGTGGTTTGGATATTACTGGAATCCTACATCAATGGTTGGAAAATATAATTTACAGCCAGTTGATTTTGGTGTTCCTTTTGCAGGTAGAGATAATTGGGACAATTGTATTACTCTTGCAGAACAAGATTGTGCAAATCCAAAGCCAACAGCTTGGACAAAATCTGAAGTAAACTCAATTGTAAGTGCTAACTTTGCAAAAACTGGTGGAAAAGATGTACTTAAATATGTTGAAAGTAGAACTTTCCCAGGCACAGTGATGAATGGAATGTTAGTTTACATGGCTGACAACCAAGCAAAAGGTTCTGATGCTGCTGTTGAGTTTTTAATAAAGCATGAAGATATTTGGACTAAGTGGGTATCTTCAGATGCTGCAAAAAAAATCAAAAAAAGTTTATAATTAACTTTTAATTACGAGCCTATTTAATATAGGCTCGTAAAATTTAATATTTATGGAATTTTTTACTGAATTTCCAGAAATGGGAAGAAGATCCCAAATGGAGCTAAGAAAAGGTATAGACTTAGCTTTTAGAAATTTTTCAAAAGAATATGGAGACAACATAGAGGCATTTTTTGATCCATTATTATTTTTTTTAGTATCATTAGAAAAATTATTATTATCTACACCATGGATAATAATTATTGCAGTAATTTGTGGATTAGCATGGCTGGGTTCAAAAAGTTGGAAATTAGTTACAGGAAGTGCAATTGCTTTTTTATTAATTGGTTATTTTGGAATGTGGGAAGATTGTATGGCAACAGTTGCAATTATTACTGTATGTACAATCATTTGTATTGTTATTGGTATTCCAATAGGAATTGTAATGGCTAGATCCTCTAGAGCAGAAAAAACAATACTTCCTGTTTTGGATATGATGCAAACAATACCAAGTTTTGTTTATTTGATACCAATTTTAATGTTGTTAGGTATAGGAAAGGTTCCAGGATTAATCGCTGTTTGTGTTTATGCAGTTCCTCCAATTATTAGATTAACTAATTTAGGTATTAGAGAAGTAGATAAAGAGACTTTGGAGGCTAGTGAAGCTTTTGGAGCAACTACAACTCAAAAATTAAAATCTGTTCAAATTCCACTAGCTTTACCCACTGTTTTTGCTGGTGTAAACCAAACCATAATGATGGCCTTAGCTATGGTGGTTATTGCTTCTATGATAGGCGTAAAAGGTCTGGGTGTGCCAATATTAAGAGCTGTTTCTAACCAATATTTAGCTCTTGGTATGATGAATGGATTAGCAATAGTTGCTCTCGCAATTGTCTTTGATAGGGTCACTCAAGAATATGGAAGAAGGATCCAAAAGCATAGAGGCCAGATAAAATAATTGATTATTTGTTGCATCGAATTTTCTAGACTCATATTTCAAAATAAATAAATATCCTAACTATGAATTTTTCATTGGAAATAGGACCTAAAACAGAGGTTGATACAGTTCCAGCATTGTCTGATGTTTACATTACAATGCTACCTGGAGGTGATTACAGAGAAACTGCTGATAAAGCAGTAGAGCTTGTAAAAAAAGGATTTAACCCTGTACCTCATTTTCCTGCTAGATCAATGCATGATGAAAAAGAACTTAAAGATTATGTTTCTAGATGCAAAGATGGAGGAGTAAAGCAAGCCTTAATTATTGGAGGTGGAAGAGAACCGGCAGGTAAGTTTGATAGTTCCTTTCAACTTTTAGAGACAGGTTATTTTGAAAAAATGAAAATAGGAATTGCTGGACATCCCGAGGGGAGTCCTGATATATCCGACTCAGATTTAGAAAAAGCTATGATAGATAAAAAGCCTTACGCTGATTATATTGTAACACAGTGGTTACTTGATCCTCAGCCTATTATAGATTTTATTTCTAAGCAAAGCGTACCAGTGCATGTGGGAATTACTGGGCCATTAAAAATATCTAGCCTAATTAAATTTGCTAATATTGTTGGTGCAAAAAATTCCTTAAACTTTCTTAAATCTAATTTTAGTAAGGCATTGGATTTATTGAAACCTAAAGACCCTAATGATTTAATTGGGAAAGTTAAATCGCACACTGATAACTTCCACATTTATACATTCGGCGGCTTGAAGGAAACTAACAAGTGGTTGAAGGAGAATAGTTATGTCTAAAGAATTTGACTATACTAAAGTACAACATGTTACTTCTGTTGATCAATCTGATAGAGAAGTACCATACAATTTAAGACAAAGTGGGCCAACTAAAGTTGAATTATTAATTTCAACAAGGGTAAGAAAGTCACCTTATTGGCATTTATCAATGCAGGCAGGTTGTTGGAGAGCAACTGTATACAATCGAATTTATCACCCAAGAGGTTATGTAAAACCTGAAGATGGTGGAGCAATGGTTGAATACGATGCTATCGTAAACCATGTAACAATGTGGAATGTAGCTGTTGAAAGACAAATAAGAGTTAAAGGTCCTGATGCAGAAAAGTTTACTGACTACGTTATAACTAGAGATGCAACAAAAATTTCTCCTATGAGAGCAAGATATGTAATCTTGTGTAATGCTTACGGAGGAGTTTTAAATGATCCAATTCTTTTAAGAATTTCAGAAGATGAATTTTGGTTTTCATTATCAGACTCTGATATTGGAATGTATTTACAAGGTGTAAATGCAGATGGAAGATTTAATTGTACAATTGAAGAAATTGATGCATGTCCAGTACAAATTCAAGGTCCGAAATCAAAAGCTTTAATGAAAGATCTTTGTGGAGATCAAGTTGATTTTGATAATATGCCTTTCTATGGATTAGCAGAGGCAAAAATTGGTGGAAGAAGTTGTGTGATTTCTCAATCTGGTTTTTCAGGAGAAGCTGGTTATGAGATATATTTAAGAAATGCAACTTTATATGCTGAAGATATGTGGAATGCAGTGTTGGATGCAGGAAAAAAACATAACCTAATGGTTATTGCGCCTGCACACCATAGAAGAATACAAGCAGGTATTCTTTCTTGGGGGCAAGACATGGATCAACAGCATAATCCGTTTCAATGTAATTTAGGTTATCAAGTTTCATTATCTGGTAAAGGTGAATGGAATAAAAAGGCTGACTATGTTGGTAAAGCTGCTTTAGAGAAAATGAATGCAGATATAAAAGCTGGTCAAAAACCATACAAACTTCAATTAGTTGGAATGGAGTTGGGTGGTAAACCTATTGATGATTATGCGCCTGATTTTTGGTTGGTATCGCCAGAAAGTGGTGGAGATCCAGTTGGATTTGTTACTTCACCATGGTGGCATCCAGAAAAGAAAACTAATATTGCAATGGGTTATGTTCCATTTGATGGAACTTTAAATCCTAATGGATTTCCAAAAGGAAAAGTTGGAACTAAGTTTAAAGTTCATCTTCCTGAAAAATACTCAGACACTCCAGGAACACCTGTAGATGCTGTAGTTGTGGATATACCATTCAAAGAGTCTTTTAACGCAAATACAAGAGAAGTTGTAAAAGGCTAAAATTTACTATGGGGGAGCTAATTTCAGCTCCCCTTTTCAATTCTAATGACCAAAAGTTTTTTAATAGCAGTTTGCATTATTATTGCTATTGCTTTAATAATATTTCCATTAATTGTTTCTTATAAGGCTCAAAAAAATAAAAATAAAAAAAATTAATGTTTGCTGAATTTTTAAATATAATTTTTAAGTCAATTAAATTAGACAAAACTCTTTATTCAGATAATAAAAATTTTGGAGAAGCGTCAATTTACTTTGCTGGGATTATAATGATACTAGATGGTATTGCTGGAGCAGTAGCAGCTAATACCATTATTAAAACAGCTATTGCAATGTCTGGTCTAACTGCAATAGTTACTTGGCTAATATGGGCGATTTTTATTTTTGTAATTGGAGTTAAATTATTTCCTGATAAGCAAACCAAAGTTTCATTCAAAAAAGTTTTAACAGCTGTTGGATTTGCACATGCTCCTGGTTTATTAAGATTTTTTGCGGTCACACCAGATTTAATGATACCAATAATTTTTCTTACTCAGTTCTGGATTTTTGCAGGTTTAATAATTTCAACTAAACAAATATTGAGTTTAAAATCTAATTTTAAATCTTTTGGGATTGTACTTTTATCCTTTTTAATTATTGCATTTTTATCTATCTCATTTGTGATGAGTAGAATGAATATGCTTCCAGTAAGTCAAATCAGTTAAAGCGGAAAAATAGTCTTAGATATTCTACAAGATTTACATAATTTAAACCCAGTAAGAATTAAATTTTGAGTGACACTTTCGTCTTCCTCTTTGCATTCATCACAAATATTGTTTAATTCTTCAGTATCTACCTTTAGATTTTTTTCATCTATTTTATCAATCATTATCTGTCAAACCTGCACCTGCCGCACCCTCTTTTAAACTGTCACTCTCTTCAACAAAAGTTTCTTCGGATAACTTGTATAAATTATTCCATTCATCGTCTGTAAAGTTATCTTCATTTTCAAGTAGATTGACCTCAATTTTATTTGCTATCTTTGGAAATTCTTGATCAATAAAATTTGAAATAATATTTACATTTAGATTTAATAACATTTTTTTTTCATCTATTTTTACATTAATTTTTTTTCCAATAATTTCTGATGAACGACTTATGAATGAAATAAAAATTATTGGATAAGCAACATTTTTAAACTCAATTTTTTTTAAATTTTCTAAAACATTTATTTGATCTAAAAAACTAACACCTAAAGTAATTGGACAGTAAGGATTATTTGATGAGGAATTATTTTCACTAATTAAATTTAAATTTTCAAATTTACTTTTATTTTTTTTATTTAAATATTCATTAAGGTGCTTAATACCCGGTAAACTTAATAGCTCTAACAATCTTATACTTTTTCCTGTTTCCTCGGAAACTCCCCAAGAATAACCTGCTGCCTTCGAAGCTCTTTTAACAGTAGTTTCAATTTCACTCAGTGATTTCATTAATAAATATTGGTTTTATATACCCACTGCTCGTCATAACTTTTTAACTCATTTGGAAGTGGAGCTCCTTGAAACATGCAAATTCTTAACCATTTGTCAGATCGTGGATCAAATTTTAATGCCCCAAAGAAAGACAATTTTAGTCTAAGCATATCAATTGGCATTAAATCTTTACCAATTGTATTATCTTGTATTTCTGAATAAGGAAATTTTTCTACAATGAATGCCCTCCTCACGACATGTCTTAATTCAGAATTTGACGTTAAAAACTCAGCAATAGTTAAACTATTTTTTGAGACTAATAATTTGTCATAAAGTTTTTTTATATCTCTTGCTATTGCTAAAGGCTGTTCTAATTCTGATCCATACTCCTCAAAACGATCAGCTAATCTAGGTTCCTCTTTATTTTTTGAAATAAACCAAAAGTTTTTATTATTTTCTTTTTCTTCAAAATTAATATCTAAAATGTTTGGATACTTTGCTTCGATGATATTACGCAATTCTTCAACTTTTCTATGAGTTGGAATATTAAAATATTTTTCTTCATCTGAACTCATTTCTTTTACCAAAGGATTTACAATATTATTATAAGGTTCCATCATTATTGACACTATGTATTCAATACATTCTTCACAAGTATTATCTTCTAACCATTGATAGATTTTGTTAAAAGGATATTCGCTCTCAAAATTAAAATCTTTATCTATAAAATTTAAGAATTTTTCAACATCCTTTAATAATGAAGAAATTTTTTTTTGCTGATATTCGCTATCAGTATTCCAGCTTGTAATGTTTTTTAGTGATTTTTTTACACAATCTAAAAATAAATCGCTATCTTGACTTTTTACATCCTTGATTTCTCTAATTTCTTTGAGTGCCCTTTCTCTACTTAAAATCCAATTATTTAGTAGAGTTGGGTGATTAACTATAAAAGGAGCCATACCTAGACCTGTAGAATTACCAATTCCCAAGTTTTTACAAATATTATCATGTAATTTAACAGCTGTTTTTGGATTTTTATGATAAGCAACATGATTAACTTGATCAAAAGTAAATTGTCTTACCAAATAAACCAACATCATTTCTAATCTGAATGGACCATTAATTTCTTCACGATTTTTAATTCTAAATCGATCTGCAAGACCAAACTTACCAGAGCCATATACTGCCGTAGTTCTATATAAATAGCCTACTTTTGATAATAAGTTTAAATCTGGCTGTTGACCTTTGCTCAAACTTTCAACTACATGATTATAAATTCTTACTGATTTGTTTGCTCTCGATAAAGTTAATTCTTTATAAGAAAGTCTACCTACTTCTTGTTTTGGAACTTCATTTTTTAATCTTTCAATATCTTTTTTTGTAGGAACTCCATCATGCAATGTAAAAGCTGCATCCCATTTTGTTGCAATGACTCTATCTGATCTTTCTTCATCTTTGATTTCATTTGCAAAACAAACTAAAGAATAAACTCTTTTATTTTTTTTAAATGAATAAACAGCTTCTCCAAAACCATTTTTATTTAAATTAAATAAATCTCTTTTATACTCCCACTCTTTAAATTCATTAAGAAAACTTCTTAAAAAAGATAATTTTGATTGATGAAAAGATCCTAGCCTTGATAATTTCATTATCTTATTCGGGTCTCTTAATTCAACTTTCATAATTAAATAGATTTATAAAAATTGTACCAGTTATTTCCAAGTATTCCATGTGTCTCGGTATCTGAAAAACCTACTTTTTTAAGACCTTTTTCAATATTTGAAAACCCTCTTGCATCAAGAAACCAATCAGGTTGTTTTGGAAAACCTGGTTTATTTTTCGAACCTTCACCAAAATTTTTACTTTTAGACCAAGAACCATTTCTCATCCATTCAACAACAGTATCTGGGTGATCTAAACAAAGATCTGATCCTATTCCTATTTTTTTTACATCCATTATTTCAGCTGTTTTTGCCACCATTTCACAAAAACTATCTAGAGTACAATTTGTATTATCTTTTAAGTGATGAGGATATAATGACAAACCCAACATACCACCACTATCACTTAAAGTTTTCAATAAATCTGAAGATTTATTTCTTTTAGCTGGATGCCAAAAAGATGGATTTGCATGAGTAATTGCAATTGGCTTTTCACTTAATTCAATTGCATCTAGAGTACTTTTTTCTGCAGAATGTGACATGTCAACCACAAGGCCAACTCTATTCATTTCTCTTATAACTTCACGTCCAAAATTTGTAACTCCGCTATCTACTTTTTCATAACAACCTGTTGCTAGCAAAGATTGGTTATTATAAGTAAGTTGCATAAATCTACATCCTAATTCATAAACCTTTTCAACTAACTTTATATCATCTTCAATTGGCGAACAATTTTGAAAACCAAAGAATATCGCAGTTTTGTTTTCTTTGTTAGCTTTATCAATATCGTGAAAATTCTTACCAGGAAAAATTAAATCAGAGTTTTCATGAAATAATTTTTCCCATTTTTTTATTTCAAGTTGTAATTCATCAAAATCTTCATGGTAGACAATTGTAACATGGACAGCATCTAATCCAGCAGATCTGTTGATCTCAAAGATTTTCCTAGACCAATTACAATATTGAAGATTATCGATTTTATAATTCATAGTATGCTTAACTCTAATCAATATGTATTTTAAATACTATTAATTTTATTGAAATTTTAAGTTAATTTTGAAATAAACAGATTGATCAATTTTCATGAAAAAAAATAGTAAATTAAAAGTTTCAATCATAATGGGAAGTCAATCTGACTATAAAGTAATGAAACTAGCGGAAAAAACCTTAAAAAAAATTGGAGTTTCATTTGAAACAAAAATTATATCTGCTCACAGAACACCACAAAGAATGTATGAATATGCTGCAAAAGTTGAGCAAAATAATATAGGAGTAATAATTGCAGGTGCTGGAGGATCTGCTCATCTTCCAGGTATGATATCAGCACTTACACATGTGCCGGTACTTGGTGTTCCTGTTGAAAGTAAAAAACTTAAAGGTTTGGATAGTTTGTTATCAATTGCACAAATGCCTAAAGGAATTCCTGTAGGAACGCTTGCTATAGGAGGGGATGGTGCTATTAATGCTGCTTTATTAGCTGCAGCAATAATTGCTAATAATAATTCAAATGTTCGAAAAAAACTTAAAAATTTTAGAACATCACAAACTAAATCTGTAAAGAAATCTCCAAAATAAAATGTCAGAAATTACGCTTGGTATCATTGGGGGTGGTCAACTTGGAAGTATGCTTGCAATAGCAGCTAAAAAAATAAATGTTAAAACTGTTGTTTTTTGTGATGATATAGATGCGCCAGCACAAAATTTTTGCAATCAATTTATTACAGGAAGTTATGATAATAAAGAAAAAATATCAGAATTTATAAATCAAGTTGATTTGGTAACTTATGAATTTGAAAATATTCCATTTGAAACATTAAATGAAATAAACAAATTTAAATCTGTTTTGCCAAAGCCTTCCGTTAACAGATTAATTCAACATCGATTGGCTGAAAAAGATTTTGTTAATAAATTAAATATTAGAACAACCAGATATGTTTCAATCGAAAAAAAATCTGACATAGATGCTTTAGAAGATTTTTTGCCAGGAATATTAAAAACAACAACACTTGGTTATGATGGGAAAGGTCAATATCCAATTAAATCAGGTGATGATCTTAATTCATTGAACATTGATTTTTCAAAAGGATATATTCTTGAAAAATTTGTAAAATTAAAAAAAGAGATTTCAATTATAATCACAAGATTTAGTAATAATAAATATGAAATTTATGAACCAATTGAAAATACGCATGAAGATCAAATTTTAAAATATTCAAAAATACCTGCTGACATTAATGAAAAGATTTTTAATCAATCTAAAGATTGGGCAATGTTAATTGCTGAAGAACTTAAATATGTAGGAACTTTATGTGTAGAATTTTTTATTGACAGAAATGATAATCTTTATGTTAATGAGATTGCCCCAAGGGTTCATAACTCAGGGCATCTAACAATAAATGCTTTTAATGTGAGTCAATTTGAAAATCATATAAGAGCTGTCTGTGGTTTAGAACAAATTCCTTTAAAAAAAATATCTAATGCTAAAATGATGAATTTGCTTGGCGATCAAATTACTCATTATAGAAACATGCAAAAGTTTAATGATAACGAATTTTTCTTTGATTATTTAAAAAAAGATATAAAAGAAAAAAGAAAAATGGGTCATATCACAACTTTAGTATAAATGTTAAAATCAATAGAAGGTAATTTTGATAATCCAGAAGTTAATGAGCTTCTAACTAAACATTTTGTTGAGCTTAGAGCTGCTTCTCCAGAGGGAAGTGCTCATGTCCTAGATATTTCAGGTTTAAAAGTACCATCAATTAAATTTTGGAGTTTGTGGGATAATGAAAAACTAATCGGTTGTGGTGCTTTAAAATTTTTAGATAAAGAACATGGTGAATTTAAATCGATAAGAATTCAAGATAATTTTAGAAATCAAGGGCAAGGGATTAATGTAATTAATCATTTAATTAATGAAGCTAAAAAGCTTAAAATAAAAAGATTAAGTATTGAAACAGGAGCAGGTGATTTTTTTATACCAGCAAGAAAACTTTTTAAAAAAACTGGTTTCACAGTATGCGAACCTTTTGCACACTATAAAAAAGACATCAATTCTGTTTATTTAACTATGCTTATTGACGATATTTAAAAATTATTTTTAATTATTGATCTATTTTGTTGACAAAACCCAATAAAATCTAAAGAAATCCAATATTACTTAATTATAAGTAATAATTAAACATAACAAAAAGTAAGAAGAAAAATATGAGTCTACAAGGTAAAGTAAAGTGGTTCAATCCAACCAAAGGTTTTGGTTTTATTGAAAGAGAAGATAAAGAAAAAGATGTGTTTGTACATGTTTCAGCGGTAAGAGATGCTGGTATGAACGGTTTAGATGAGGGTCAAGCTTTGACTTTCGATGTTGAAGATGGTCCCAAAGGTCCTTCAGCAGTTAACTTAAAAACTGCATAATTTCACACTTCCTATTGGCTGAAAAATTTATTTAACTTTAAAAAATATATTATTCAGCCAATACATTATTTAATAACAATCTTTAAACACAATTATTAATTATAGATTTAAAATAAAAAATTAATAAATTAATCAAAATTATGATTGGAATTTTAGGTGGAATGGGAACTCAAGCAGGTCTTGATTTTTGTAACAAACTTGCAGTTTTAAATAGAGGAAAAATTGATCAAGAGTATCCATTATTTATACTTTATAATAAATCAAATATTCCTGGCCGACCTGAATCTATTGGCTCTCAAACTAAAAATCTTTCAAACAAATCTACAAATAAAACAAGTAGAGTAAAATATACCAAAGTTTTAAAGAGTTTGCTTAAAGGTTGTAAACTTCTGGAAAAGAATAAATGCAAATTTATAGTTATACCTTGTAATACAGCTCATTATTGGTTCGATGATCTACAAAATAAAATTAATATTCCTATAATCAATATGCCTAAAGAAGTTTTCAAATTTACAAAAAAAAAATGTAAGAAAAACTCCAAAGTTGGTCTCTTAGCAACCGAGGGTACTCTTAAAACTGGAGTTTATAAAAAATTTTTTGAAAAAGATTATCAATTAATAGAGCCATCTCAAAAAATACAAAAATTCTCAGTTAATAAAGCAATTAAATTAGTTAAAATGGGCAATGTAAAGACTGCAGCAAAAGCAATTAAACCTGCAATTGATTCCTTAATTAAAATGAAGTGTAAAAAAATTATATTAGGCTGTACAGAACTCCCTATTGCTATTTTTGCATTTAAATCATTTAAAAATGTTAAATCCTCAAAAGTTTTCTTAGATCCTAACTTAATTTTGGCTCATTCAGCTATGGTTAAGCATAAAAACTAATTTATGTCTAACAAGACTGAAAAGCCATATGTGTTGAGAGCTGCTGAATTTGTTTATTCAAATATAATAAAAATAAAAAAACAAAATCCTGAAATCAACAATATACAGGCATTTGAAATTTTTATGACTACTAAAGAATATGAAACTTTAAGTTCTGGAGAATTTCATAATAAATGGTTTTTAGAACTTAAGAAAAATAAATTTGTTGATACTGTTACCAAAAAAAAAATCAATGAAGAAACTTTAAGAATTTTGGAACTACAAAAAGACTCGATGGTAAAATTTTTACTAAAAATACCGAAACTTTATTATACCAAAAGTCATTTTCCATTAGAAATATCACAAAGAGCTTTCGATCATTTATGGAGAGTTTGTGAGAGCTATGAAATGTGGTGCAAAGAAACTAAGCAAGAAAACTTGATAAATCTAAATATTATTGAGTAATATCTTTTATATTAAGTATTGATCTAGTAACCTTTATTCGTTTTTTAAGTAATTTTTGTAAATTTTGATTATCTAGTTTTTTTCTAGTCATTTTAATTCTTGTTTCAACTAATTGTCTTAAATCTTGGTCAAAAGAATTTTTTTCAATTTTTTTATCTATTTCCTCATTGACTAAAGTTTCTTTAATTAAAGCAAAGGAATTTTTTCCAGTTTCTTTTTCTATATGTTTGTTGACTATAAATTGTGCGCTAGCTTTATAAATACTACCTGAAGTAATAGCTGTTACGCTTGGACCGACTAATGAAAGAATAGGTACAAAACCCGTCAAAAAGAAAAAAGACAGTGTAATTGTTAAAATTCTAAATAGTTTAAACCTCATAGCTGAATGATAGGTGATTTGATATTTCGTTTCTATATTTAATTTGTTCATTATAGGTATTGATTTATTTGATTTTACTTAATTTATTTGTTTATTGAATATAATGATTAAAATTTTTCCTTTTATATTTATAATTCTATGGTCATCCGCTTTCATAACCACCAAACCAATTGTAGATAACAGTGATCCTTTTGCTGCTTTAGCTTTTAGATTTGCTATAGTTGCTTTCGGGTTTTTTTTATTTTCTATTTATTCAAAACAAAAAATTCTAATAAGCAAAAGATACTTTTTTGAATCTTTTTTTAGTGGTGTCTTATTTCATGGTTTTTATCTTGGTGGTGTCTTTTACTCAATTTCAATAGGCATGCCTACGGCAATAGCAGCGTTAATTGTAACCCTTCAACCAATTCTCACAAATGCATTAAGCGGTCCTATTTTAAATGAGAAAGTATCTGTAAAACAATGGATAGGTGTTTTGTTAGGATTTGCTGGAGCAGGACTTGTATTGGGTTTTGATGTTGGTTCAAAAATACCGGCCGCAGGATTGATCGCAACAATAATAGCTTTATTAGCAATTACATTTTCAACTTTATGGCAAAAAAAATTAAGTAACAACTTACCATTGTCTGTAAGCAATATGAATCAAGCTATTGGTGGGTGTATATTTCATTTATTAATAATAATTTTATTTCATGATCCATATATTGATTTCTCACAAACTTTTATCATTGCAATGAGCCATCAAATATTTTTGGTGTCATTTGGTGCATTTACAATATTAATGTTTTTAATAAAACATAACTCAGCAAGCAAAACTGTTTCTATATTTTTTTTAATTCCAGCAACATCTGCTTTTATGGCATGGCTTTTCTTAAATGAAAGTTTAACTAGATTGGATCTAATTGGATTTCTGATTACTTCTATAGGTGTTTATATTGCAACAAGAGATTGAAAATTTAAGATTACATAGATTCAAAACCAAACTCTAAAGATGCATCTGTGATCGAATGATATAAAGATTCTCCAAAACTTCTTAGCGCAAATAACCTTACTTTATTTGGATTTTCACCCAACCTATCTACAGTAAAAGCTATTCCATTATAAGTTGAGTTAATTGAATTATTGTTTTCTAGTGTATTAAAATTAAAAGGACATCCTTTTTTCAAAACTTCTATCGTATCATTTCCTTCGATTTCTATAATAGCTCTTGAATGAGATAGATCTGTTACAGCAAAGTCTGTATCTTTAAATTTATCATCTACTTTTTTTATTATATCTTTTTTTGTTGATACTAAAAGCCAGTTTTTTGGTCCATTCCACATAATCCTTGTAGTTTCATTAAACACTACAGTTAAAGGTTCATTTTTTAATTTTAAACCATCAATATCAATACCCTCAAATGACACTGAAGAATTTTTGTACTGAACTATTTGAACTATTAGTAAATTTTTGATTTCAGATATTTTAAGTATGTCATTCTCTTTTTTACCTTCATAGTCTCCAAATTGCCCTTTTGCATAAACATTTGATAAAGCTGAAATTAATTTCATGATCTAACTCTTTCCCCTTTTGGGTCTACATAATGTGACGAAACTATCTCAACTGGTATTACTTTATTTTTAAGTGGCGACATCGCAAAAAGCTTTTGACCAATCATATTTTTTCCATCTTTCAAAATTGCCAAAGAAAAAGGATTGTCATATTCAACACTCCAACAAGATGCAGAGATATGACCTAATTTTGGATTTGGTAATGGTGCTTTATCATCTTTAACTAAGTGAGAGCCTTCTGGTATACTTGTTTGTTTATCTAATGGAACTACGCCCACTATTCTTTGTCTATCTTCAGCTATAAATGCAGATCGTTGTAATGATCTTTTTCCAATAAAATCTTTCTTTTTACTTACAAGACCTTCTAAGGCGTTGTCGAATGGAATTGTTCTACCATCAAGTTCTGATCCAGCAACATGTCCCATTTCAATTCTAAGAGTTGATAATGCTTCAGTTCCATATGGTTGAATGTTAAATTCCTCACCAACTTCCATTATTTTTTCCCACATAAAATTTCCAAAATTAGATTCAACATTTACTTCATAAGCAAGCTCTCCTGAAAATGAAATTCTAAATATTCTTGCTTTAGTTCCAAATAAATCTCCTTCCATATAGCCCATGAAAGGTAAGCCTTCATTTGATACATCAGAATTTGGGAATAATTTTTGTAATAAATCTCTAGATTTAGGTCCAGCAATGGCTGCTCCAGCCCATTGCTCTGTAGTTGAAACTACATTCACATTTAATTCAGGCCAAACTAATTGCAAATAATATTCTAAATGTGAAAGAACGTTTGCTGCTTGAGCTGTAGTAGTAGTCATATGATAATGATTTTCTGAAATTCTTGTAGTTGTTCCGTCATCCATAACAATTCCATCCTCTCTTAGCATAACTCCGTATCTAGCTTTACCGACTGGTAGCTTCAACCATGCATTTGTATAAACTCTATTCAATAACTCTGCTGCATCTGGCCCTTTAATATCTATTTTACCTAATGTAGTTACATCACAAACACCTACATTTGTTCTCACATTTTTTGCTTCTCTTTTTGATCCCTCAAATAAATTTTCATTTCCTCTTTTATAATACCTGGGTCTTAACCAAACACCTGCATCAACAAAGACTGCATTATTTTTTTCATGCCATGAATGCATTGGAGAGTTTCTTGTTGGTTTTGAATGTTTTCCAACCTCTCTTCCTACTATTGCTCCAATAGAAACAGGAGTATATGGAGGCCTAAAAGTCGTATGACCTACTGCAGGAACAACTTTATTTTCGATTTCAGATACTAATTGCAATCCATTTAAATTACTTGTTTTTCCTTGGTCCGTTGCCATTCCAAGAGTGGTATATCTTTTAACGTGTTCAATTGATCGATAGCCTTCTCTTAAAGCTATTTCTACATCAGATACCGCTACATCGTTTTGAAAATCTAAAAATCTTTTATAATTTTTTCCTTTTGGCAATGGAACACACCAAAACTTATCATGCTGAGAAGATTTCTTTTCAACAACATTTGGAATAGCTATCTTATTATCATTTTCAGTAATTTTTTTTGATAATTCACTTCCTGCTGTAAATGACGTTTTTAAAGTTTCTTCAAGCGAAAATTCTCCACTAGCTGCACCTAAAGTGATTTCATTTTGTTTTGATTGTCCAGGAACAAATGCATCAATCTCTTCTTTAAACTTTGTTTTATTTCCTGATTGTGAGGCTAAATGAATAGTTGGTGTCCAAAAACCTGAAACGCAAATACAATCACATTGTATATTTTCTATTTTACCAAGTTGTTTTTTGTCTTCAGAAATACTTGCAATATCTGCCGATTTTACTTTTTTGTATCCTTGTGCTGCAACAACAACATATGAATTTTTAATATTAATTCCTAAATTTTTTGCTTCATCAATTATTTCTGACTCAGGGTTTTTTCTTGAGTCTAAAAGAACTGGATCTACTCCATGTTTTTTAAATTCAATTGCAGTTTCATATCCACTGTCATTATTTGTAAATACTAGTGGTTTTCTTCCAACTAAAACACCATATACTTTTAGGTATTCTTTAGCGGCTGAAGATAGCATAACTCCTGGAGTATCATTATTTCCAAAAACTATTGGTCTTTCAATTGATCCAGAGGAAATTAAAACTTCTTTTGCACGTATGTACCATAATCTTTTATTTGGATGATATTTTTTAGTTACTGGTAAATGATCACTGACCTTTTCTGACATCACAAGCATGTTGTGATCATAGTATCCAAAAATTTGAGATCTATTTTTTACAACAACATTTGGCATTGTTTTTAGCTCAGCAACTATCCCCTCAGCCCAGTCTTTTCCTGATTGGTTGCCAATATTGACATCACTAGTTAATAAAGATCCACCAAATCTTGGTTTATCTTCAGCTAAAATTACTTTAGCTCCATTTTTTGCTGCAGCATATGCACCTGCTAATCCCGAAGGTCCTGAACCTGCAATTAATAAATCGCAATATTCGTATTTATGTTCATACCTTTCTTTATCATGTTTAGTTGAAGCTACACCTAAACCAGCTGCTTTTCTTATGAAAGGCTCATAAATTCGATACCAAAAACTTTTTGGCCACATAAAAGTTTTGTAATAAAAACCTGCTGGTAAAAAAATTTTTAAAAAATTATTGATTGCACCTATGTCAAAATTAACACTTGGCCAACAATTAACACTTTTAGCCTCTAAACCCTCAAACAATTCCTGTTCTGTAGCTTTAATATTTGGCTCTGTTTCACCATTTCTATAAAGTTGAACAACTGCATAGGGTTCATCCACACCTGCTCCAAAGAAACCTCTGGGTCTGTGATATTTAAAACTTCTTCCTACTAAATGAACTCCATTTGCTAATAAAGCTGAAGCTAATGTGTCACCCTCATAACCAAAGTAAGTTTTTCCATTAAATTTAAAAGATAATTTTTTATCTCTATTTATTAACCCGCTATTTTCAATTCTAAAAGCTTGAGTCATTAAGCAACTTCCTCATCAGCCTTAAAGGTTCTGAAAATTTCATGGGTTGCGGTATCTCTCTCAACCTTTATCCATTGTCTACATCCAGAAATATGTTGCCATAGCTCTAAATGCTTTCCTCTTAAACTTTTTCTATTATAAACAAAGTTATCCCATTCTTGATCAGAAACTTCTTTATTAAGTTCCGGTCTTTTAACGCTTGCATCACCACCATATGAAAATTCATTTTGAGATCTCATTCCACAGTGTGGGCAATTTATATAAAGCATTTATGATATCCAGGTTTTTGTTCCAAGTCCCTTTTCATCAATTAGATGACCAGTACTAAATCTATTTAAGCTGTAACCAGCGTTTAATTCGTGAACTCTATCTTGTGCAATAGTGTGTGCAAATGTCCAGCCTGATGCAGGCGTGGCTTTAAATCCCCCGTAGCACCATCCACAATTTAAATACAATCCTTCAATATGTGTTTTATCAATAATTGGTGAACCATCCATTGACATATCCATAATACCACCCCACGTTCTAAGCATTTTTAATTTGCTTAAAAATGGCATCATAGCAATCCCTTCTGTCAATACATGTTGTAAGGTTGGTAAGTTTCCTTTTTGTGCATAACTATTGTATCCATCTAAATCTCCACCCATTACCATTTCACCTTTATCTGACTGACTTACATAAAAATGTCCTGCACCAAATGTAACTACATTGTCCAGAACTGGTTTAATTGGTTCAGAAACACAAGCTTGAAGTAAATGAGTTTCTATTGGTAAGGTCATGTTTAATTTTTCAGCTAAAATATTTGTACTGCCAGCAACACATAAACCAACTTTTTTTGCTTTGATATTTCCACGTGAAGTTCTAATACCATTGATTTTTCCCGCTGAAATATCAAATCCAATTACTTCACAATTCTGAATTATATCCACCCCCATTGAGTCTGCCTGACGTGCATAACCCCATGCAACAGCATCATGTCTTGCTGTTCCTGCACTTGGTTGCATCAAGCCACCAAAAATTGGAAATCTTACGTTGTCTGAAAAATCAGCCATTGGAATAATTTCTTTAACTTGTTCTCTGTTTAAAAGAACTGCATCTATTCCATTTAATCTCATTGAATTTCCTCTTCTTGCATAAGCATTCATTTGAGCATCTGAATGAGCAAGATTAATAATACCTCTTGGAGAAAACATTACATTATAGTTCAGGTCCTGACTCATCTTTCTCCATAAATCCATTCCAAACTCACTGAACAAACCATTTTCATCGTGCATATAATTGGATCTAATAATTGTAGTGTTACGTCCTACATTTCCTCCTCCAATCCAACCTTTCTCGATAATTGCAACTTTTGTAATGTTATGCTCTTTCGCAAGGTAATATGCCGTAGCTAAACCGTGACCTCCCCCACCAATAATCACTACATCATATTCCTCTTTAGGTGTTGGATCTTTCCAAGCTAGATCCCAATTTTGGTGGTTTGAAAAAGCGTTTTTAACCAGGTTAAATATTGAATACTTCTGCATCAAATAATTTTATAACAAAGAATATAAATAGTGCTTATTTTTTTTATATATATTTTTTAGAAGTTTCCAAATATCTCAAAAAAGGATAAGAAGTCACAGGAAAAGTTTTTAATTTAAAGGATTATTCATGAGTGATGTAAAATCAGACATTCAAATAGCTAGAGAAGCTAAAATGCAACCAATAAAAGATATTCTTTCAAGGATTGGTGTACCAGATGAAAATTTTGCTTTCAGTCCAATGGGCAGACACATTGCCAAAATAAATCTGGAATATTTGAATACCCTTAAAAAAGAAAATGGTAAATTAATTTTAGTTACTGCAATCACTCCTACTCCAGCTGGTGAGGGTAAAACTACAACTTCAGTTGGGTTAAATGACGGTTTAAATAAAATCGGAAAAAAATCTATAGTTTGTTTAAGAGAACCAAGTCTTGGTCCATCATTTGGAATGAAGGGTGGAGCTGCTGGTGGTGGTTATGCCCAGGTAGTACCAATGGAACAAATTAATCTTCATTTTACAGGTGACTTTCATGCTATTACATCTGCACATAATTTACTATCTGCGTTAATTGATAATCATATTTATTGGGGTAACAAACTTAACATTGATGTTAGAAGAATTGTTTGGAGAAGAGTAATGGATATGAATGATAGATCCTTAAGATCTATCATTGTTGATCTGGGAGGAGTGGCTAATGGTTACCCTAGGCAAGATAGTTTTGATATTACAGTTGCATCTGAGCTAATGGCTATTTTTTGTTTAGCAACAGACCTTAAAGATTTAGAAAATAGAATTGGTAATATTACAATTGGTTATACTAGGGATAAGCAGGCGATTTGTGCAAAAGATTTAAATGCACAAGGTCCAATGACAGTTTTGCTTAAAGAAGCAATAAGACCTAATGTAACTCAAACTTTAGAAAACAATCCTGCAATAATTCATGGTGGCCCTTTTGCAAATATTGCTCATGGATGTAATTCAGTTATTGCAACTAAAGCAGGACTTAAATTAGCTGACTATGTTGTAACAGAGGCAGGATTTGGAGCTGATTTAGGAGCTGAAAAATTTTTAGATATTAAGTGCAGAAAATCTAATCTAAAACCAGATTGCGTAGTTATTGTAGCAACAATAAGAGCGCTGAAAATGCATGGAGGTGTTGCTAAAGAAGATTTAAAAAAAGAAAATGTGTCAGCACTAAAAGAAGGAATGGTAAATTTACGTAGACATATAAACAATATTAGAAAATTTGGATTACCTGTTACTGTTGCGGTTAATCATTTTATTACTGATACAGAAGATGAAATGAAAACCTTGTTAGATTTTTGTGAAACGCAGGGTGTAAAAGCCTCTAAATGCACTCATTGGTCTAATGGAAGTGAAGGAACTATTGAATTAGCTAAAAATGTTACTGAAATTTGTGAGGATAAAAAAGATACTTTTAAATTTTTATATGAAGACGATCTTCCGCTGTTCAAAAAAATAGAAAAAATTGCACAAGAAATTTATAGTGCCTCTGAAGTAGTAGCAGACACAAAAGTGAGACAACAATTAAAAGATTTTGAGGAAAAAGGTTATGGTAAGTTGCCTGTTTGTATTGCAAAAACTCAATATAGTTTTTCAACAGATCCAAATTTAAAGGGTGCACCCACGGGTCATGTTTTACCAGTTAGAGAGGTAAGACTTTCTTCTGGTGCTGAATTTATAGTTGTTGTGTGCGGTGAAATCATGACAATGCCAGGGTTACCTAGAGTTCCTGCTGCTGACTCCATTAAGTTGAATGACAAAGGCGAAATTGAAGGTTTATTCTAAATTAAGATAATCTAACCAATTTTCTAATTCTCTCATTCTTGAAATTTTATCTAGTTTCTGATTTTCTATTTCAATATGTTCAATATGGTTATCAATCTCTTCTTGATCTTTAAAAGCACCTCTTGCTAGTAATTTTTCTTTTCTAAAAATAATTAAATTAATCATTTTATTGTAAGTAATTTCAGGGTGATATTGAAGTCCCCAAATATTACAATCTCCAACTTTAAAAGTTATCCCTTGAACATTGTTTATTGAGTTTGAGGCCAATAAAGTTGAATTTTCTGGCATCGTTACAACTTCATCAAAATTAAATGCTGGCGTATTAAAAGTTTTATCCTTATTTTTATAAAGTGGATGATTTAAACCATTTTCATTAATTTCTATATTTAGAGCAATTCCTCTATGAGATCCTTTATTACCTTTTTTTACCTCTCCTCCCGCTGCAGTTACTGCAACTTGCATTCCCCAGCAAATTGCTAGGATTTTTTTAATTTTTTTTTGGCACTCTTTCATAAAATCAATTTGTCTATTTATTTCTGGAGTATTGTTATAAATATTTAAACTACTACCACCCCAAATAAGACCATCGTAACTTTCGAGTGTATCAATATTTTTATCGATATTTTCATCTGAAGAAGGATTAACCACGTGGGTTTCTAACTTATCAGTGAAATAAGCCAAACTATCTTTAAGACTTTCTGTATGTGTTTGAATTCCAGCCTCAGAAAAACTTTGATTTTCCTCTCGTAAGTTTCCTTCTACTATCAATATTTTTTTCATTAAAATAATTCTCCAGAAATGCTTTTTATATACATTTCTTTTAGATCATTTTGACTTAATTTTTTGGGATTTCCTCCTGTAGATGGATCTTCAAATGCCATTAAAGAAAGTTCATCTAAATCAATATTATTACAATCCATCACATCTGATAATTTGTGTGGAATATTTAAATTTTTTCTTAATTCTAAAATCCAATTTAAAAAACTATCAAAATTTTTATTTAAATTAAGATAATCACAAATCGATATTATTTTATTTTCGATTGAAGGTTTATTAAATGTTAAAACATAAGGCATAAATATTGCATTAGATAAACCATGATGAACATTAAATTTGCCGTTTACAGGGTGGCTCAATGAGTGGATTGCTCCCAGACCCTTCTGAAATGCAGTCGAGCCCATTGAAGCAGCTGAAAGTAAATCCATTCTAGCGTTAACATCTTTTCCATTTGTAAATGCTTTAATTAAAGAATTTTTAATTAACTTCATTCCTTCTATTGCCATACCATCAGCCATTGGATGATAACCTGGTGCACAAAACGCTTCTAAATTATGAGCTAGTGCATCCATTCCTGTTGCTGCTGTTAATCTTGGAGATAAATCTAATGTAAGTAAAGGATCCAAAATAACAATCGAAGGTAACATTTTTGGGTGAAAAATAATTTTTTTTGCACCTGTTTCTTTATTTATAATTGCAGATGCTCTACCTGTTTCAGATCCTGTTCCAGCAGTGGTTGGAACTGCAATAATTTTTGAAATTTTAGAACTATCAGCTCTTGTCCAGTAATCACCAATATCTTCAAAATCCCATAACGGTCGAGATTGATTGCACATGAATGCTATAGCTTTTCCAACATCTAAACCACTTCCGCCTCCTAAAGCTATTACACCGTCACAGTCCAAAGTATTATAAACTTTAACACCTTCTTCTACATTTTCTCCAATTGGATTTCCCGTAAAATTAGAAAAGGTAGCTAAATTTTTAAAATTTTTTTTTAATCTTAATATTATATTTTTTATTAAATCTAAGTTAATTAAATCCTTGTCTGTTACAAATAATGGGTTTGAAATATTTAACTCTTTACAGGCCAAGGATAAATCTTCAATTCTATTTTCTCCTATCCACATAGTGGTTGGATAATTCCAATTAATACCCATAACAAAATATAATTTTATTTTTTTAAAAATTGTTAGTAAGATATATTTATAAATTTATTAATGATAGGAAAAATTCTATGTCAAAAGTAGCAATCATAGGCGCTGGTCCATGTGGACTTTCAATTTTAAGAGCATTTGAGCATTTAGAAAAAAAAGGAGAAAAAATTCCTGAAATAGTTTGCTTTGAAAAACAAGAAAGTTGGGGTGGTTTATGGAACTACAACTGGAGAACTGGTTCAGATCAATATGGAGATCCTGTACCTAACAGTATGTACAGATACTTATGGTCTAATGGACCTAAAGAGTGTTTAGAATTTGCTGATTATTCTTTTGATGAACATTTTGGAAAGCCAATTCCCTCTTTCCCTCCAAGAGAAGTACTGCAAGATTATATTTTAGGAAGAGTGAGCAAAGGAAATATAAAAAATAAGATTAAATTTAATACAAGAGTTACAAATACTGTTTATAAAAATGATAAGTTTGAAATTAGCTACCAAGATAAAGTTAATAATAAAATTTTAAATGATACGTTTGATTATGTTGTAGTCTCTACAGGTCATTTTTCTGTGCCTTTTATTCCTGAATACGAAGGAATGAATTCTTTTCCAGGAAGAATAATGCACTCACATGATTTTAGAGATGCTGAAGAATTCAGAGGAAAAGATGTAATTGTTTTAGGAAGCAGTTATTCTGCTGAAGATGTGGCTCTACAATGTAATAAGTATGGCGCTAAAAGTGTAACAATCGGTTACAGGCATAACCCAATGGGTTTCAAATGGCCAAAAGGTATGAAAGAAGTTCATTATTTAGACAGGTTAGAAGGAAAAAAAGCCATCTTTAAAGATGGAACAGAACAAGATGCTGATGTGGTTATTTTATGTACAGGATATCTGCATCATTTCCCATTTTTAGATGAAAGCTTAAAATTAAAAACACATAACAGATTATATCCACCAAAACTTTACAAAGGTGTTGTGTGGCAAGATAATCATAAACTTTTATACTTGGGTATGCAGGATCAATTTCATACATTTAATATGTTTGATTGTCAGGGGTGGTACGCAAGAGATGTAATTATGGGAAAAATCAAAATGCCAAGTGATGACGAAATAGATAAAGACATTAATAAATGGGTTTCAATGGAAGAAAAATTAGAAAACCCTGATCAAATGATTGATTTTCAAACAGAATATACCAAAGAACTTCATGATATGTCTGATTATCCTAAAATTGATTTTGAAATAATTAGAAAACATTTCAAAGAATGGGAGCATCATAAAGTAGAGGATATTCTTACATATAGAAATAAATCATTCTCGTCTCCTGTAACTGGATCAGTTGCGCCGGTACACCATACTCCATGGGAAAAAGCGATGGATGATTCAATGAAAACTTTTTTAAATAAGTAAAAATTAATAATTTAAATTTAATTTTTTGTTTTTGGTAATTGCATTTAATAAAGCGATCATCAACGGAATTTTTTTTTTATTAATTTTATTTAAAATATAAGGTGCAATTTCATAAGCTAAATCAGCTCCTTCAACAGTATCATTTGTCATAAATCTATTTTTAGCATTTTTAAAAGAAAACCCTTTACCCAAGTATTCACCCATTTTACTATTTCTGCCTCCCACAGCACTAACATACAAATCTCCTAAACCTGCTAAGCCTCTTACGGTTTCTTTTTTACCTTTAAAATGTTGAATTAAATATTCCATTTCATCAAAAGATTTTCTAAATAATGCTGAAGAGGTATTATTTCCTTCACCCGATCCAATAACCATAGAATAAATATTTTTAATTGCAGATGAGAATTCTATTCCTCGAACATCTGATGAGTATTCAGTTTTATAATATTTTGCTGAAACTAGTTTTCCTATTTGTTGTGCTATCCTGATATTTTTATTTGCAATAACTGTATAGCTCTTTATTTTTCTTGCTAATTCTTTTGCCAAACAAGGTCCTTTTAATACAGAAATATTTAATTTTTTATTTCTTAAATCTAATTGTTCTGACATTGTAATTATTTTTTTTATTTTACGATCATATTTAAGTCCTTTAGTTAAAATCAGTAAATAAGTTTTTTTATTTAAGTTTTTTAAATATTTTTTTATCAATTCTATTCCAACAGAACTTACGGCTACTACGATTAAATCCCATTTTTCAAATAGTAATTGAGATGAAAATCTTTTAATTAGTAATTTTTTTGGCAAAGTAATTTTTAAACTTGGATGAAATTTCTTTTTCTTAAGAAGTTTATTTAAAAGTTTTGCATTATACGGCTCAGTTAAAGTTACTTTATTGTTATTGTCTAACAATGGAAAAGAAAAAGCTGCCCCCATTGCTCCAGCTCCAATAATTAAAACTTTTTTCATACCTAAAGCTACGCCAAAGTTTTTTTAATTGCTAGTTTCCATCCTTGTAATAATTGATTTCTCAACGAATTCTTAATTTTTGGTGAAAAAGCTTTATCTTTTTGCCAAATATTTTTAATTTGATTTAATGATTTAAACTCACCAACTTGATATCCAGCAAAGAGCGCAACTCCTAATGCGGTAGTTTCCAATACTTTTGGTCTAATTACTTTTAAATTTATTGTGTCTGACAAGAATTGTGAAAACCAATTGTTTGCAACCATACCACCATCAATTTTTACTATTCTAGGTTTTAAACCGTCTTTATTCATAGCGTTAAAAAGATCATAACTTTGATAAGCAACTGACTCTACTGTTGCTCTTACTAAACTTTGCCAATTACTATCCCTAGTTAAACCTGTAATTAAACCTCTTGCATCTGGTCTCCAATAAGGTGCACCCATGCCACTAAAAGCGGGAACAACATAGATACCATCATTTATATTTGATGATCTTGCTATTTTTTCTGTTTCTGGTGCTTTTTTTATCAATTTCATTTTATCTCTTAACCATTGTATGCCAGCGCCAGCTATGAAAATTGATCCCTCTAAAGCATAAGTAGTCTTATTATTCAATCGATAACATATTGTTGTTAACAATTTATTTTTGGAATTTATTTTCTTGGAGCCTGTATTCATAATTACAAAAGCCCCTGTTCCATAAGTGCTTTTGATTGAACCTTTATCAAAACAAGTTTGACCAACCGCAGCAGCCTGTTGATCACCCAAAACAGCAGATATTGGTATCTCTTTTCCAATAATTTTTTTATCAGTTTTGCCAAAGTCATCAGCTGAATTTTTTACTTCGGGTAGAATACTCTTTGGAATATTTAATTTTTTTAAAATCTCATGATCCCATTTATTGTTATTAATATTAAACAACATTGTCCTACTTGCGTTTGTAGCTTCGGTTAAATGTTGTTTTCCTTTAGTTAATTTCCAAATTAAAAAAGTATCAACTGTCCCAAATAATAAATTGTTTGACTTTAATAATTTTTTAGACTGCTTAACATTATCTAGAATCCACCTTACTTTTGTTGCTGAAAAATAAGGATCAATAAATAATCCTGTTTTCTTTCTAAAATCATTTTCATATTTTTTATTTTTAAGTTTTTTACAATATTCTTGAGTTCTTCGATCTTGCCAAACTATTGCATTATAAATTGGCTTTCCTGTTTTTTTGTTCCATAAAATAGTTGTTTCTCTTTGATTTGTAATTCCAATACTAATAATATGGCCTCTGATTTTATTGGCCCTATTAATAACATTCTTAAGTGCTTTAAGGGTTGTTGACCAAATCTCATTTGGATTATGTTCTACCCACCCATTTTTTGGGAAATATTGTTTAAATTCATACTGTGAAACAAATTCAATTTTTCCTTTGGTGTTAAAAAGTATTACTCTTGAAGAAGTAGTACCTTGATCAATAGAAATTATAAATTTTTTCAACGGACTACGCTATGCCTAAGTGTTTTTTTCTTTTTTCTACCCAAGTTCTAATCAAATTATCAAAAATCAATCCTATAAATGCAACACAGATACCGAGAGTTAAACCAATTCCTGCTCCATTTTTATCTGAAAGTGCTTTTAAAATGTATTGACCAAGATCTTCTGTTCCAATGAAGGCACCAATTATCACCATAAATAAAGCAAAAACTATTGTTTGATTCAAACCAAGCATCATGTGTGGAAATGCTAGTGGAAACTCAATTTTTGTTAATCTTTGAAGTTTATTTACACCAGACATTGTTGCGGCTTCATGTAAGCCCACAGGGACACTTCTTAAACCTTCAATTGTGTACCTTGTTGCGGGAATTGTTGCATAAACAATTACTGCAATTAATACAGAAGTATCTGTAATCCCAAAAAGCATCATTACTGGAATTAGATATACAAATGATGGGAATGTTTGAAATATATCACAAACACCTAGCATAAACGCTGCTGATTTTTTATTTTGAAAACATAATGTTCCAACTGTAAATCCTATTAAACAAGAAATAACTACTCCAAAAGTTGCCATATATAATGTAACTAGCGCTCTATCCCACCATGGACTTAGTGCTATAAATAAAGTCAAAGCAGCAACAACTAACGCTGAACGAATTCCTCCAATTAAATATCCCGCTCCAACTGCTAACACTAATGTAGCTACTGCAGGCATTCTTAAATATAAAGCTCTCATCGGCTGAAGCACATCTTGAATTAACCATGTATTAAATGCTTTAATATACACGAAGAAAGTATCAAAAATCCAATCAACTCCTTTATTCCAAAAATCTGCTGTTGATATTCCTTTATTATGTGGAATTTCAAACAAGTAATTAAAACTACCTTTGAAAATAAAAGTACCAACATATGCAAGAATTATTCCAATTACGAATGAAGCTGCAAAAAATATTACGTTTTTATTTCTTTGGAAAAATGTCAGATTACCAAAATAATCTGTTTGTTTATTTGCCCAAGCTAAAGACATTTTATCAAGAAGAATTGCAATTAAACTAATACACAATCCTGCTTCCAATGCTAATCCAATATTAAGTTGGTTCAAAGCTAATAATAAGTTAAATCCTAAACCTTTGGCACCAATGAAAGCAGATATGACTGCCATTGAAAAACAAACCATAATAACTTGGTTAACTCCAATTAAAATATCTCGTCTTGCTGTAGGAATTAATACCTTGAGCATTAGTTGCCAATTTGTACACCCACTCATTCGTCCTGCTTCAATAACTTCTGGAGGTATAGCTCTTAAACCCAATATTGTAAGTAATATCATTGGTGGAACTGCAACAACCATAGTAATAATTACAGCAGCATGATCTCCAACTCCAAAAAGAACAAGTGCTGGAACTAATACAGCGTATTGTGGCATAGTTTGCATCACTAAAAGAATTGGATACAAGGCTTTCTCAACGCGTTTACTTTTATAAGCAGCAATTCCTAGACCTAAACCAAAAATAAATGATAGCGGAGCTGCAACAAGTATAAAAGAAAGAGTTTGCATTGAAGGTTTCCACTGACCAAATATAGAAATATAGATCATTGTTAACCCTGCAAACAAAGCTAATCCTTTTCCACTTAATTTATAAGAAAGTATCGCTGCACCAGCTGCAACAATGGTCCAAGGCAAACCTGGTAACTCTAACCAAGGATAAGCATCAATAAAATCCCAACTAGTGAATGCAACAATGGTTTCTAAGCCCCCCAATAAAATTTCTCTAATTAATTCAATTAAAAAAGTCATGAATGCAGTTAAATTTCTACTTATCTGTAAAAGTATTGGTCGAGTTTTAAACTCTTGAGTATCTTCATTCCAAAACTCCATTGGCATCCACTCATTCATTAAGAAAAATAAAGAATCGTTTATCCAAATAGGCAGCCAACCGAGTAACGGGGGCAATCTCCAAAATACATCAAAAGCATAATACCTAACTTCTTTGCCTAGAAAAAAGTAAACACTTTGGTTTGGATCTTTTACAAATTCTGCTTGTCCTCTTATAAATTTATAAGTTTCGGGAACATCAATAGCAAAACATAAAGCAAAAAATACAATTAACAAAAATAACCATTGAAATAATTTTGGATATTTTTTTAAATACTCCATGTTTTAACTACCGTTTTTTCTTCCTCCAAAAACTGTATCTATTATTTTTGAAGGTTTAATTGATCCTACAATATTATTTTCAGAATCAACTACTGCTACTATTTTTTCTTGAGTAAGTATTTTTTCTGCAACATTTTCTATAATTTCATCTTTTGATACTTTTAAATCTCCTAAATTATCTTTACTTGAAGCATCCATTACATCCTCAATAATCAAAACTTTCTCTCTCGGTACTTCTTCAGTAAACTTTCTTACATATTCAGTTGCTGGATTTAGTACAATATTTGCGGGTGTATCTAATTGTTCAATTATACCATCTTTCATAATTGCTATACGATCAGCTAACTTTAACGCCTCATCAAAATCATGAGTAATGAACATTATTGTTTTCTGTAATTTTTCCTGAAGTCTTAAAAACTCATCTTGCATTTCTTTTCTAATCAATGGATCTAATGCAGAAAAAGGTTCATCCAAAAACCATATATCTGGTTCCACTGCTAATGATCTTGCAATTCCTACTCTTTGTTGTTGTCCGCCAGAAAGTTCTCGAGGAAAATAGTTTTCTCTTCCATCAAGCCCAACTAATTTTACCATCTCCATTGCTCTATTAATACTTTCTTCAGTCTTGGTACCTTTAATCTGTAGAGGAAAAGCAATATTTTCAACAACAGTTTTATGAGGTAGTAGAGCAAAACTTTGAAATACCATTCCCATTTTACTTCTTCTAAGTTCAATTAATTCTTTATTGTTTAATTCAAGTAAATCTTGACCTTCTATGAAAATTTTTCCACCTGTTGCATCTGTTAGTCTTGATATACATCTCAGTAATGTAGATTTACCCGAACCAGATAATCCCATCACTACTAACATTTCTCCTTTGGCAACTTCAAAAGAAGCGTTATTAACTCCTACTATACATCCTTTTTCTTGAAAGGTTTTTGCATCTACGTTGCCATTAGATTCTTCAAGCATCTTTTTGGCATTTTCTCCAAAAATTTTATAAACCGACTCGCATTTGATTACAGTCTCAGACATAAATTGTTTTAAAGTTATATTAAATTCTATAAAATTAAAATGTTAATAATTGTTGCCTTTCCTCATTAAAAATTTTTAATAAAATAAACTCTCGTATCAATTCCAGTACTTAAAAAACTTAAAGCCTCTCCACTTATAGTAATACTTTCATCAACACCTACATTATTTCCACTAACCGTAAAACCTGCAAAACATTTACCTTTTTCTTGATCCCACTCTACAAAAGTTTCATCAATTTTATTTCCATTAATTGTATAAAGCTCATGTGCTCTAAAATTTAAGAAATTAGCTCCCATTATTGCTCTTTGAGGAATTAGCTTTGTAGCTTTACAAACCTGCTCATATACTTCATCTGTTAATTTATAGTGATCAGTTCCATCAAATGAGACCAATATTCCAGAGGGTAGTTTAGATATTAACTCACTTAGTTTTTTTTCTTCAGCAATTCTTTCTTCTTCTAACTTCATTCTTTTTACTAAATCATCACCTTGTCCAAAAATTCCATTTAAAATACTAAAAGATAAAATTACTATTAGAGTAATAAATATAAGACCAATAAATTGTCTTAAAGACTCAGGTAAATCTTTTATTTTATTAATATAATTTTCTTTAGACATTATTCTTGTAACTTACCGTTCTTCCAAATACCTGTTTTTTGTTTTCCATCTGCCCAAGTAAATGTTCCTTGACCATTCATAAAACCGTTCGCCCACTCTCCTTCATAAGTGGAGCCATCAGGAAATGTTAATGTTCCAATTCCGCTCCAAACACTATTTTTAAATTCTCCTTTATAAATATATCCATTTGGCCAAGTCTCTACACCTTGTCCTTCTTTTTTTGTTGAAACCCACTCCCCTTCATAAGTGGTTTTATCAGTGTAAACCCACTTGCCGTAGCCATTATCACAATTACCCTCTTTGCAGCCTGTGCTACGTGCAAATGCAGAAGAGCTTATTAAAAAGCTTAATAATATAAAAAGTACAAATTTTTTCATGAATTTATTTTACACAAAATCATATAAAAAAAAATCCCCCCCAACAAAGTTGGGGGAGATTTTAAATTTATATTATGTTTAACCTTAATGATCGTGTGTGAATTCTTCCCACACTTTCTTATTATCAGCTAACCATTTTTTAGCAGCATCCTCGTGAGTCATTTTGTCAATATCAACTAAAGCGGCCATTGCACCAATTTGACTTGTAGAGAAAGACATTTTTTTGAATGCTTTTGCTGCATCAGGATGAGTTTTTGGAAAATCTTCATGAACTGCTTTTTTCAAGTATCCATCTGGAGATCCACATTTTCCATCACCACCATCTTCTGGTCTGCAACCAGCAGTATATGGAGGGAAATCAATAAATGTGAAACCAGCACCATCTGTAAAGTTAGGCGTCCAGTTGAAGATGATTGTTCCTCTTCCTTCTTTTTCAGCTGCTGCTAATTCTGCCCAAAGTGCATCAGCACTTCCAGCAAATTTAACCCACCATAAATCACCTAAACCTAGTGCATCAACCCTTTGTGGAATTAAGTCACCATGCCAAGTTTGTGGACCTTCCAACATTCTTCCTTTTCCATCTGGTGAATCAGGTGTTGTAAAGTTTTTAGCACAATCTGGATTTTTTAAAGCTGTCCAGTCTGGTAAACCTGGGCATAATCCTTTTTCAGCAACCCAGTTTGGATATCCCATATCCTCAAGAGTTCTTGCTTCATGATCACCCCAATCTAATAAACCACCTTTATCTAAAGCAGTAGTAAAAGATTTACCAAATGCAGATTCCCATACCTCGTGAGATATAGTTACATCTCCAATTCTAATTGACTCATAAACTGCTTGTGAGTCAGCGTTAACGTATTTAACGTTATTACCCATACTTTCGAAAATTCCACCAATAACGTAAGCCATTACAATTTGACTTGACCAGTTATGAGTTGGGATCACGATAGGCTTTTTGCTATCAGCGTTAGAAATTCCTGCAAAACTTACAACAGAAATCACTAGAGCAGATAGTAATGATATTATTTTTTTCATGTATACCCCTCTATTAATATTAATATTAATAGTCTATGACAAAAAGAACATGTAGGTAAAGGATAATTAGTTCTAAAAAATATATATATATTTAAACAATAAAAATGGTGATAATCTAAGCAACAATAATAAATTTTAAAAATGTTAGGAACAAGTAAAGAAATTAAATATCCTGGTTTAAATGTTTTGCCACCTGGGGTTGAAAGACACATTGTCAATGGTGGGGGTCTAACTGGTTTTCAAATTTTTCCTGATGATGAAATAGAAATAATCAATAATGAAGGTAATCAAATATGTGAGATTATTTGTTTTGATAAAGATGGAAATTCAGATGTTGGAATATTAAATCTTAACTCAAATAATGAAAAAAACTTCATTAGAAATATTCTTAGTGGCAATGATGAAACAATTTTAGCTACCAACTATCAACTAAAAAAAAGAAATTTAAAAATTTCTAATTCAAAATCTTCAATTATATTTGATTTAGACACAAAGCCTGGTGAAAAAATTAAATTAAAGTCAAAGGATAAATGTTACACAATATTTTCTGCTCCTGGCGAAGATATGGATGTTACAAAACAAAATCCACCAACTGATTTAACCATATTCGTTAAAAGAGCTAAAATTGTTAATGATAAGGAATTAAACGTAATTCCTGATCCTGTTTTCGAACCTGCATATGAAGAAAATATAAATAAAGAAAGTTGTATATCTTATGAGGTTAAGGAAGGAGATTATATTCAAGTAATAAGTCCAACTGGCAGACAATGTTCTGACTTTGTGGCATTCGATACAAAAAAATTAGAAAAAGGAATAGAAAAGGGATTAGACTGGCAAACTACAAGAACATTCATGGGTAATACTTTCCCAGGACCAGGTTTGTTCTCTAAATTTTATGACACAGACCATGAGCCACTTGTTGAAGTAATAAGAGATACTGTTGGAAAACACGACACTTTTAATCTTGCATGTACTTCAAAGTATTATGAAGACTCAGGATACTTTGGTCATCCAAACTGTTCAGATAATTTAACTGAAAGTATGTCGAAATACGGTGTTCAGAAACAAAAAGGTTGGCATGCAATTAATTTGTTTTTTAACACTTCTGCTGGTGGATTAAACTCTGTTATTTCTGATGAATCTTATTCAAGACCTGGTGATTATGTAATGTTTAAGGCTTTAAAAGATTTAACAATAGGAACAACAGCATGTCCAAGTGATATAGATCCTTGTAATTCATGGAATCCTACAAATATTTTTGTTAGAACTTATGACAAAAATAAAGAATTTAGAAAGTCATTTGGTTTTAGAATGAAAACAGACTCTGAAAATAAACTTACTAGAAATTCCGGCTTTTATGAAAGAACTTCAAAATTAACTAGAAACTTTGTTGATGCTAGAGGATTTTGGCTTCCAAACGACTACACCAAACATGGTTTAGTTAACGAATACAATGCTTGCAGAAATGATGCTGTATTAATTGATCTATCATCGCTTAGAAAATTTGAAATAATTGGTCCTGATGCTGAAGAGTTAATGAACTACACTCTTACAAGGAATATAAAAAAGCTTTCTGTTGGACAGGTTGTGTATTCTGCAATGTGTTACGAAAATGGAATGATGTTCGATGACGGAACTCTTTTAAGATTAAGTGAAACAGGTTTTAGATGGATATGTGGAGACGAGTATGGTGGAGAATGGCTAAAAGAAATTGCAAAGAAAAAGAATTTTAATGCTATTGTTAAAAACTCTACTGACCAAATAAGCAATGTATCATTACAAGGTCCTAAAAGTAGAGAAATTCTAAAAAAAATTATCTTTACACCGCCTACACAACCTTCGATAGATGAGTTGGGCTGGTTCAGATTTACAATTTGCAGAATAGAAGAACTTCAAGGTATCCCATTAATTGTTTCTAGAACAGGTTATACTGGTGAATTAGGTTATGAAGTTTGGTGTCATCCAAAACATGCTCCTGAAGTTTGGGATAAATTGATGGAAGCAGGTAAAGATGATGGATTGATACCAGCTGGGTTTGCTGCATTAGACAAACTAAGAATTGAGGCAGGTTTAATTCTATTTGGCGCTGAGTTTGATGGAGAGCAAGATCCTTTTGAAGCCGGGATTGGTTTTGCTGTTCCATTGAAAACAAAAGAAGAAGATTTTATTGGTAAAGAGGAATTAATTAAAAGAAAAGCTAACCCTCAAAAGAAATTGGTAGGATTAGAACTTAATGGAAAAGAAATAGCAGGCCACGGAGACTGTGTTCATATTGGAAGATCACAAGTTGGTATAGTTACAAGCGGATGCCTGTCCTCTACTTTGAATAAAAATATTGCTCTTTGCAGAATAGATGTCCAATACTCAGAAATCGGTACTGAAGTTGAAATAGGTAAAATCGATGGTCATCAAAAAAGGATCGGTGCTAAAGTTGTTGGTTTTCCATTCTACGATCCAACTAAATCTAGAGTTAGGGCTTAAGATAAATGCCAAAAGAAAAAAAGACCTTATTAGATTTTTGGGAAGATCAAATGAGACAGTCTCATACTGCTAGTAACTATTTTTTTAGAAAATCCCCTTCTCACTATCATATGATGTTATTAGTAATGTCTGCACATAAAGAAAATAAAAAACTATCTGTAGAAGAACTTAAAACTAAATTATTTAAAACATCTAGACCAAAATCTGCATTAATTATTACTGAAGCTTGTGAAAAAGGATTCTTTCGTCTTGAAAAAACATCAACTGACCAAAGGATAAAAAATATAATACCTAGTGAGTCTTTTATTAAAGAATTTAATGAATACTTGGATACCTTAAAAAATATAAGTTATTAGCGATAAATTTCACAAAAATTGAAATATCTAAATTATATATATAATTTTTAGTTCTATAAAAAATTATATTAATTACTATTTGCAAAAAATAATGTTTTCATATGACGACATTACCCTCGAAAGCTAAAGTAGTTATAATTGGCGGTGGAATTCACGGTCTAAGTACTGCTTGGAAACTTTCTGAAACTTACAAAAATCCTGGTGACATCGTTGTCTTAGAAAAAAAAGATACTGCTGCTGGAGCAAGTGGAATTGCTTGTGGTGTTGTAAGAAATAATTATTTCCAACCAGCAATGAGAGAGTTAATGGCTCACTCAGTTTCTGTATGGGAGAGTGATCCTAAAGCATTTAAATACAATCCAGTTGGTTATTTGCAAATATCACCAGAGGTAATGCATGAAGATGTTGCAACTATTTATGAACAACAAAAAGCCATTGGATACGAGTCAGTATTTATAGAAGGTGAAAAAGATTGTTCAAATTATATGAAGGGTATTTTTGATGATTGGCAAGCACAAGGTATCACTTCAGTACTACATGAAAAAAAAGGTGGATACGCTTTTAATAAAGATTCAATTAAAGCACTAGAAAGTAAATCTACATCTAATGGTGTGCAAGTGATGAAAGGTGTAAAAGTAACAGGATTTAAAAAAGGAAGTAATAGTCAAGCTGTTACAGGAGTAGAAACAGACAAAGGTATAATTGAATGTGAACAAGTCGTTATTGGAGCAGGTCCTTGGGCGAGAGATTTTTGGAACATGTTGGAGTTACCTAAGACAGCAAATATCAAAGGTAAAGATGGTAAAATGCATGAAACTGATATG
>QCMQ01000006.1 GCA_003213615.1 Pelagibacteraceae bacterium AG-422-D23
TGATCAGGCGAATTTAAATTATTTAGATACAGCAAATAAAAAAAATAATTACAATATAAAAAAAATAGAAGGACAAAATTATTTAATTGATGGCACTTCATTTAATGCAAATTCTTTAATTTCGAATTTACTGGATACTAATGATAAAAAAGAAAATAATTTTTTTGAAAATAACGTAAGTTTCGACCTAAATTTTGAGGAAGTTTATTTTGATAAAATGTATTTTGTTAAGAATCTAAAAGGAAAAATAAACATTATTAATAATAAAGTAGATGAAGCAGATATTTTGGCCTTTTATAACAAATCACAAAATATAAGATTTACAATTAAAACAAATGATCAAGGTGAAAAAATTACCACTCTTTTCTCATCCAAGGCAAAACCCTTAGTAGATAGATATAATTTCATTAAAGGATTTAAAGATGACAGCGAAGGATATTTAGACTTTTATTCTCTGAAAAAAGATGGAGTTTCAACTTCTAAATTAGTGATTGATAATTTTAAAGTTAAAGAAATTCCAGCACTAGCCAAGTTGTTGGCTCTTGCATCACTTCAAGGAATAGCAGACTTACTTACAGGAGAAGGGATAAGATTTACAGATTTTGAAATGACCTTTTCTAACAAAAATAAAGTTATGACAATTGAAGAATTATATGCAATTGGACCAGCAATATCTATTTTACTGGAAGGCTATGTTGCAGAAGATAATTTAGTAAGTTTAAGGGGCACGTTGGTTCCTGCAACCACAATAAATAGATCTATCGCCTCAATACCTTTATTAGGAGATTTACTCATTGGAAAGAAGGTTGGTGAAGGTGTTTTTGGAGTTAGCTTTAAAATTAAAGGTCTCCCTAAAAAATTAGAAACTACAGTAAACCCTATAAAAACTTTAACACCCAGATTTATTACTAGAACTTTAGAAAAAATTAAAAAATAGTTAATTTAATTCTATTTTAATATGTCTTTTTTTTCCGAGGGAAAGTTTAAGATAATTATCTTTAAATAGATTTTTATTAATTTTAAATTTTTCATCTGAAATAACATTGTCATTTATTTTAACCGCATTCCCTTTTAAAAGTCTTCTGATTTCGCTTTTTGAGTTTTCTAATTTAGTTAACAAAACAAGGTCTACTATATTGATTTTTTCCTCTATTTTCTTGAGTTGAATATTTACTTTTGGCAAGTTTGAACCAAGAGAGTTTCCTGAAAAAGCTTCTTTTGCTGCCTGTTCAGAATTTTTAGCTGCTTCTTTTCCATGTAACATTTCTGTAGTTTTATTAGCAAGTAGTATTTTTAATTCATTTATATCTTTATCTTTAATTGTTTCTATTTCTTTAATTTCAATTTCAGTAAACATTTTTAAAAAATTAATTACATCTCTATCATCTACGTTTCTCCAAAACTGCCAATAATCATAAGCTGATAAGTATTTTTTATCTAACCAAATAGCCCCATTTTCAGTTTTTCCCATTTTAGCACCAGATGCTAGTGTAATTAAGGGTGTTGTTAAACCAAAGGTTTGATTATTAGAATATCTTTTTATAAGTTCGACACCATTAACAATGTTACCCCATTGATCTGAACCTCCGATTTGTAAGACACAATTTTCTTTTTTATTTAATTCAAGAAAATCATATGCTTGTAAAATCATATAATTAAACTCCATATAGCTTAGAGATTGTTCTCTATCTAATCTGAGTTTTACACTATCAAATGTTAGCATTCTATTTATAGTGAAATGTTTTCCAATATCTCTTAAAAATGAAATATAATTTAAATCTTTAAGCCAAGTATAATTATTTACAAATATTGGTTTTGTATTTGGGTCTTCATTATCTAAAAATTTTTTTAAAATATTTTTGATATTTTTGATATTTTTTTCTATTTCTTCTTCACTTAATATTTTTCTAGTTTTGTCTTTACCAGACGGATCACCAATTCTTGTAGTTCCTCCACCAAGTAAAACTATTGGTCGATGCCCATTTTTTTGAAGTAGTCGTAAACACATTATTTGCAATAAGCTGCCCACATGTAAGCTTTCAGCCGTACAATCAAAACCTATATAACCTTTGATCTTTTTTTCATCTAATTGTTTAGATAATTCATCTTCACTTGTGCACTGATAGAAAAAACCTCTATCTTTAAATTCTTTTAAAAATTTATTCATAAGTTTATAGTTACAATATACAAATTTTTTTTAAAAAACATATCAATGAAAAAAAAATTATATACTGCAATTGGACTAATGAGCGGAACATCTATGGATGGTATCGATTTATCTATAATTAGTTCAGATGGATACGATGAATTTTCAAACATTTTAGATGATTATTATGAGTATGATAAAAATCTTCAGGAACAGTTAATTCGATTAAGAGATTTAGTCTTAACAAAGAAAGATCTTTTACAAAATTCAGAAAAATTAAGAGAATTAGAGCGTAATTTAACTCTTTTTCATGCTGATGCAGTGAGTCAATCATTAAAAAAATATAGAGAACCTATTGATATGATAGGTTTTCATGGTCAAACAATTTTTCATAACCCACATGAGAAAATTACCAATCAATTAGGAGATGGGAAATTGTTATCTCAAATCGTCAAAAAAAAAGTCATTTATGATTTTAGACAAGCTGATATACAAAATAATGGTCAAGGCGCTCCTTTAACACCAATTTTTCATCATATTTTATCAAAAAAAATTAATCAAAATTTTAATATTAAATTTCCAATAGGTTTCTTAAATATTGGTGGCATCGCAAATGTTACAAAAGTTATTAATGATTCAGATAATTTTCAAAATAACCTTTCTGCTTTTGATATAGGTCCAGGTAATTGTTTAATTGATGAATGGGTAAGAAATAATTCCAATAAAAAACTTGATAAAAATGGTGAACTATCCAAAGTAGGGAAAGTTGATCAATTAATTCTAAATCAGGCAATAGATAATTTTAAAATAAATTCTTACTCCCAGTCATTGGATATTAAAAATTTTGATGTATCTTTTGCAAGAGGTTTATCTTTAGAAGATGGTTGTGCTACTATAACAGATTTTACAGCATATTTGATCGCTGAAGGATTAAAACATATTAGCCAAAAAAATATTATTACATTTTTACTTTGTGGTGGTGGTAGAAAAAATAGTAATTTAATTAATCGTATAAAAAATTATATATCAAATGAAAATGATATTACTTTGGAAATTATAGATAATTATAATTTAAATGGTGATTATATTGAATCTCAGGCATTTGGATTTTTAGCTATAAGGTCTTTTTTAAATTTACCAATTTCTTTTAGCACAACAACTGGATGTAAAGAATTTACAGTGGGTGGAAAACTGGTAGAAAATTTTTAATAAAGTGCTGTTTCTTTTTTTATATATTTATCAAGATGTTTAACTAAAGCATCACTTGTTTTTGAAAAGAAATGATTAGCATCTGATATTGCATTAAATTCTACCTTAATTCCTTTTTGAGCACTTAATCTTTTATCTAATTCTACAATATGTTCTAATGGTACTAATTCATCTTTTTTACCATAAGCAACCAAGCCTGAAGTCGGACATGGAGAAAGAAAAGAAAAATCATAAACATTAGGTTGAGGTGAAATAGCTATAAATCTGTTTATTTCAGGTCTTCTCATTAATAATTGCATTGCAATCAAAGATCCAAATGAAAATCCTGAAACCCAACATTGCGAATTGTCAAAATTTTCTCTTTCTAACCAATCTAAAGCCGCTGCTGCATCAGCAAGTTCGCCTTGACCATTATCAAATTCTCCATCGCTTTTTCCAACACCTCTAAAATTTACTCTGCAAACGGAAAAATCGTTATCCATAAATGTATGAAAAGTATCTACTACTACTTTATTATTCATAGTTCCTCCATATTGAGGATGAGGTTGTAATACCAAAGCAATTGGGGAAGTATTTTTTTTACTTTTATAATATTTAGCCTCAAGTCTTCCTGCAGGACCAGGTATAAATATTTCTAAAATTTTATTATCCATAAGCGATATTGATTATTATTCTCAAAAAAAATGTACGTTTATCACAAGTCAGCGACAATATGTTAGTTTTTTTTTATACTCTAAACTTGACCATTTTAGTCAAGTATGTATAAAAACCTTTATTTTAAGGGTAAAAAATGAAACTTACATCAAAAGGAAGATATGCTGTAATGGCATTAGTTGATTTAGCTAGGTTTGATAACATCAATCCAGTATCACTAAGAGATATATCATTGAGACAAGGTATATCTTTAGATTACCTAGAGCAAATTTTTTCTAAATTAAAAAAAAACGAAATTGTTAAAAGTATAAGAGGAACGCAGGGAGGGTACGTTCTTAATAAAAATCCAAATGATATAAAATTAACAAATATTTTCCATGCTGTAGATGAGAAAGTAAAAACTGTTCAATGTAAAAAAGAATCAAAAAGAGGATGCAATGGTAAAGCCACAAAATGTATAACTCACAATCTTTGGGATGAATTAGAGATTCACATAAATACATTCTTTGAAAATAAAAGCTTAAAAGATTTGTTAAATAACAATAAAGAAACAAGAGTTTAGAATGGATAACAGACAAAAAGAGATAAATAATTTAAAAGACTATAAATATGGTTTTTCGACAGACATAGAAAATATTCAAGCCCCAAAAGGTTTGAATGAAGATGTCATTAAATTTATATCTAATATTAAAAAAGAACCTGCATGGATGCTTGAGTTTAGACTAAAAGCTTTTGAAAGATTTAAAGTATTAAAAGAGCCAGATTGGCAGAAACCTAAATTTCCAAAAATAGATTATCAAGATTTATATTATTACTCTGCACCTAAAAGCATGAAAGATAAGCCAAAAAGCTTAGATGAACTGGATCCTAAACTTCTAGAAACTTATAAAAAACTTGGAATTCCTTTGCAAGAACAAGCGAGATTAAATGGAATAGCTGTTGATGCTGTATTTGATTCAGTTTCTGTAGCTACCACCTTTAAAGATGAACTAACTAAACAAGGAATAATATTTTGCCCTATATCAGAGGCAATTCAAAATCACCCTGAATTAGTCAAAAAATATTTAGGATCTGTAATTCCAACAAGTGATCATTTTTTTGCAACATTAAATTCAGCAGTTTTTACAGATGGTTCTTTTGTATACATTCCAGAGGGTGTTAGGTGTCCAATGGAACTATCAACCTATTTTAGAATTAATGCCTCTAATACAGGTCAATTTGAAAGAACTTTAATTATTGCAGACAAAGGAAGTTATGTTAGTTACTTAGAAGGATGCACAGCTCCAATGAGAGATGAAAATCAATTACATGCTGCTAATGTAGAATTAATTGCACTTGATGACGCGGAAATAAAATATTCAACAGTACAAAATTGGTATCCAGGCGATAAAGATGGAAAAGGTGGAATTTATAATTTTGTAACAAAAAGAGGTTTGTGCAAAGGAAAAAATTCTAAAATTTCCTGGACTCAAGTTGAAACAGGTTCCGCAATTACCTGGAAGTATCCAAGTTGTATTCTAAAAGGAGATAATTCTGTTGGTGAGTTTTATTCAATAGCCATTACTAACAACCACCAGAAAGCAGATACAGGTACCAAAATGATCCATTTAGGCAAAAATACTAAAAGTAAAATAATTTCGAAAGGAATATCAGCCGGTAGTTCAGATATGACCTATAGAGGTTTAGTTGATATTTCATCAAAAGCCAAAAATTCAACTAATTATACTCAGTGCGACTCTTTATTAATGGGTAACAAATGTGGAGCTCACACTGTGCCTTATATTAAAAATAAAAATTCTGAGTCAAATATTGCTCACGAGGCAACCACATCCAAGATAAGTGAAGAGCAGTTACATTATTGCCAACAAAGAGGATTAAATCCAGAGGAAGCAGTCGGCTTAATTGTTAACGGTTTTTGTAAGGAAGTGTTGCAACAACTGCCTATGGAATTTGCTGTAGAAGCACAAAAACTTGTAGGTATCAGTTTGGAAGGAAGTGTAGGCTAATGCTTAAAATAAATAATTTAAATGCAACGATTGATAATAAGTCTATTTTAAATGGGCTATCCTTAGATATAAATCCTGGTGAGGTTCATGCAATTATGGGTCCTAATGGATCTGGAAAAAGTACTTTGTCCAACATTTTATCAGGAAAAAAAGGCTATGAAGTTTCAGGGGAAGTTCTTTTTGAAGAAAAAGATTTATTTGAACTTGAAACAGAGGAAAGAGCACACAAGGGTATATTTTTAGCTTTCCAATATCCTTTAGAAATTCCTGGCGTAAATACAAATATATTTTTAAAAACTTCTTTGAATGCTGTAAGAAAAGCAAGAGGCGAGAAAGAGTTAGATGCTATTGAATTTCTAAAATTAGTTAAAGAAAAATCTAAAGAACTAAAATTTGATGAAGAAAAACTAAACAGACAATTAAATGTTGGTTTTTCTGGAGGAGAAAAAAAGAAAAACGAAATTTTACAAATGTCGTTGTTAGCTCCAAAATTATCAATCTTAGATGAGACTGATTCTGGTTTAGATATTGATGCTTTAAAGATTGTTGCAGATGGAGTTAACACGTTGAGAGATAAAAACAATTCATTTTTAATTATCACACACTACCAGAGATTACTTGATTACATAAAACCTGACTTTGTTCACGTTTTGATGAATGGAAAAATTGTAAAATCTGGTGGTCCAGATTTAGCTTTAGAATTAGAAAAAAAAGGATATGAAAACTTTAATTAAATGAAAGAACAATTACAAAAAGATTTTGACAATAATATAAAAAATTTAAGTTTATCTCAAAAAGATATTGAAATAAAAAAATTTTGTTTAGACAATTTCATAGACAAAGGTTTTCCAAATAGAAAAGAGGAAGATTGGAAATTTTCAGATTTGAATCAAATAATAAAAAATAATATTGGAGAACTTAGTTTTTATAATGACCAAACATCTACTAGTAAAGTTGATACATCTGTATTTGTAGATGGATTAGAGCATAATAAAATAGTTTTTATAAATGGTAGAATTGAAAAAATTGATTTTGAATATGAAAAAAAAGATCAAATAGAAATAATTGATCAATCAGAAACTATTAATGAATTTAAAAATAGCAATTCATTATCTGACTTGAACAATGCTTTTACTAATAAATGTTTTAAAATATTGGTAAAAAAAGGTTATCAGTTAGTAAAACCTCTAATTATTTATCATACAACAAATTCAAAAATTTGGTCTAAAAACATTAATTTACGACTTAATTTTGAACTAGATAAAGATAGCTCATTAAGATTAATTGATTTGTTTAATGATACATCTGAAAAGAATTTTTTAAATATATTTTATAACTTTGAATTAAAGGAAAATGCAGTTTTAAAAAATTATAAAGTAGATAAATTTGAAAATAAAAATATCAAGTATTCTTTTAATAATATTGATCAAGATAAGAACAGCATTTCTGAAACATTTATTTTATCCTCTGGATCAAATTTTTCTAAAAATGAGATAAATTGTAATTTAAATGGAGTTTACGCATCAGCTTTTGTAAATGGTGTTTTTTCATTGAATAATGATAAACACCATGAAATCAGATCAGTAATTAATCATTTAACTGAAAATACAAAAAGTTATCAACTAATCAAAAGTGTTTTAGATGAAAATTCTAAAGCAGTTTATCAAGGAAAAATATTTGTAAATTCAGATGCTCAGAAAACTGACGGATATCAATTGAGTAAATCAATATTGCTAAATAAAGAGTCAGAGTTTAATGCTAAGCCCGAATTAGAAATTTATGCTGATGATGTTAAATGTTCGCATGGTTCAGCTTCAGGTAGTTTGAATGAAGGTTCGATATTTTATTTAATGTCAAGAGGTTTAAGTTATCAACAATCAAGAGAGCTATTAATCAATGGTTTTTTGCTTGATGTTGTTGAAAAAATTACTGACTCAGAAATAAAAAACTTAATAAAAAATATGATTGGAATTGAAGAATGAATATTGATCAGATAAAAAAAGAATTTCCTATTTTTGATGAAAAAATTCAAAATAATGATCTAGTTTATTTAGATAGTGCGAATTCATCTCAAAAACCTAAGATAGTTGTGGATAGAATTAATGAATTTTATACCAAACAATTTTCAAATGTTGGCAGAAGTGTTCATTATCTTGCAGTTGCTGCTACTAATTTGTATGAAAATACAAGAACATCTGTTCAAAAATATATTAACGCTAAAGATAAAAATGAAATTGTCTTTACAAAAGGTGCTACTGAAGCATTAAATTTAGTTTCTAATACATTGGGTCAAAGCTACTTACAGGAAGGTGATGAAGTATTAATTACAGAATTAGAACATCATTCAAATTATGTACCATGGCATTTCTTGAGGAAATCAAAAAATATAAAAATTAATTTTGCTGAAATAAATGAAGAAGGTGAAATCACTCTTGAGGAAATAGAAAAAAAAATAACTCCAAAAACAAAATTAATTTCTATTACTCATCTGTCGAATGTAACAGGTGCAATTTTACCTGTAAAAGAAATTACCCAGCTTGCACATTCAAAAGGAATAATTGTTGTAGTCGATGGATGTCAGGGAGCGCCACATTTAAAATTAGATATGCAAGATTTAGATTGTGATTTCTATGCAATTTCATGTCACAAAATGTATGGACCTACAGGTTTAGGGGTTTTGTATGGTAAGAAAAAATGGTTAGAAGAATTACCTCCATACCAAGGTGGTGGAGGAATGATAAATGAAGTTAAAAAAGATATGATATCCTACGGTGAATTACCTAATAAATACGAGGCTGGAACTATGGCTACAGCACAAGTAATTGCTTTTGATCAATCAATAAAATTTTTAGAAAGTATTGGTATCGAAAATGTCATGAAACACGAAGCAGACTTAGTTGAATACGGACAAGAGCTATTACAAAGAAATAACTCAGTTAAACTCATTGGAAATCCAAAAAATAAAGGAGGGGTTCTATCTTTCACTATAGAAGGAGTTCACCCTCATGATATTGCAACTATCTTAGATGAAGACGGGGTTGCGATAAGAGCAGGACACCATTGTTGTCAAATTCTTCATGATAAATTAAATATTCCAGCAAGTGCAAGAGCATCAGTTGGTATATATAATACAAAAGAAGATTTAGATCAGTTAAATGAGTCAATTAACAACTGTAAAAAAATATTTAATCTATAATGAATTTAAAAGAACTTTATCAAGAAATTATATTAGAACACGGCAAGAACCCTAGAAATCTTCGTAAGACAGAAGGCTTTAATAAAGATGCTAAAGGAAACAATCCTTTGTGTGGAGATAATGTACATCTTTATTTAAAATTAAACGGACAAAGAATTGTAGAGGATATTTCTTTTGAAGGTAGCGGATGTGCAATTTCAATGGCATCAGCTTCCATAATGACAGATTTAATTAAAGGAAAAAATGAGCATGAGGCTAAAGAGATAGTTGAGGATTTTTTAGGCATGATTAAAGAAAATCCACAATTAGAATCAGAAAATTTAGATGAAGATGAAAAAACTAAGTTGATGAGTTTATCCGGAGTAAAACAGTATCCAATGAGAGTTAAGTGTGCAACACTATCATGGCATACTTTAGTTTCTGCTTTTGATGAAGATAAAGAAGAGGTAAAAACAGAGAATTAAAATATGTCCAAAAAAGAGCAAATTATAGAGGAGATAAGAAAAATTTATGATCCTGAGCTACCTGTAAATATATACGAATTAGGATTAATTTATGATATTAAGGTTGAGGACGATAAGTTTGCTAAAATTAAAATGACTTTGACTACACCAAATTGCCCAGTTGCAGAAAGTTTACCAAAAGAAGTAAAAGATGGTGCAATGCAAGTTGAAGGTATAGAGGATGTTGATCTTGAGTTAGTTTGGGATCCGCCTTGGAATAAAGATATGATGTCAGAAGCAGCAAAATTGGAATTGAATTTATAATGAACCCTATAATTAAATTAAGTGATAACGCAGCATTACGAATAAAAGAAATAATGGCTAATGCTGAAAAAGATTCTATTGGTGTTAGAGTATCAGTTAAGTCAGGTGGTTGTGCAGGGATGTCTTATGTAATGGAGTATACAAAGGAGTTAAATCCTAATGACGAAATTATTGAAGATAAGGGTGTGAAGGTATTTGTTGATTCAGGTGCTATTATGTATCTTCTTGGCACTGAAATGGATTATAAAAAAGAGGAATTATCCTCGTCATTTGTATTTAATAATCCTAATGAAACTGAGAGATGTGGTTGCGGAGAGTCTTTTAAAATATCATAAGTTGTATTATCCCATTTCCTGCATATCTGTGTTGCATTATATGCATATCTAGTATATAGATTCTTTATGAACAAATTTGAGTTTAAAAATCTTGTTAAAAACTTGAAAGACTCTTTAAAGGAAAAAACATTCTTTAAAGAACTACGTAAAGAAGTTGAAACCGGTGCTAACGGAACACAAGATTACGTAGTCAAAAAAGGTGTTAACAAAGATACAATTGCAACAACTAGACAGTAAATAAGTTTATTAGCTACTGTAATACATCTCAAACTCTACAGGATGAGGTGCATGTTCAAATTTGTGTATCTCTTCAAACTTCAGAGCAATGTAAGCATCAATCTGATCATCAGTAAAGACACCACCTTGAGTTAAAAACTCTCTGTCTTTATCTAAACTTTCCATCGCTTCTCTTAAAGAACCACAAACTGTTGGGATAGCTTTAACTTCTTCTGGTGGCAATTCATATAAATCTTTATCAAAAGACTCACCTGGATGAATTTTATTTTTAATTCCATCAATTCCAGCCATTAACATTGCTGCAAAAGTTAAATATGGGTTTCCAGCAGCATCTGGGAATCTAATTTCACATCTTGCACCTTTTTTACTTAATGTAATTGGTATTCTACAAGAAGCAGATCTGTTTCTTGCTGAATATGCAAGAAGAACTGGTGCTTCAAAACCTGGTATTAATCTTTTGTAACTGTTTGTTGTAGAGTTAGCAAAAGCATTTATTGCTTTAGCGTGTTTTAGAATTCCACCAATATAATGTAATGCGGTTTCGCTTAATCCAGAATACGCATCTCCTGAAAATACCGGGGTATCACCTTTCCAAATTGATTGGTGGATGTGCATACCTGAACCATTATCACCAGCGACTGGTTTTGGCATAAATGTTGCAGTTTTTCCAAATGAATGTGTAACCATTTGCACAACATATTTGTATAACTGAACGTTATCTGCTTGATCAACTAAAGTTCCAAAATACATTCCAAGTTCGTGCTGACTAGGAGCCACTTCATGGTGATGTTTCTCAACTTTAATACCAACTTCTTTTAAATTTTTTAGATATTCACCACGCATGTCTTGTTCACTATCAACCGGTGGTACTGGGAAATATCCTCCTTTAATTTGAGGTCTATGACCCATATTTCCATTTTCATATTCTTTTCCTGAGTTGTAAGGACCTTCTTTACTATCTAATTTAAACCCACATTCATTCATGTCATTTTTAATTCTTACATCATCAAAAACAAAGAATTCAGGTTCAGGTCCAAAAAATGCCTTATCACCAATACCTGAAGCTTTTAAATATTCTTCAGCTTTTTTAGCAACACCTCTTGGATCTCTTTCATAAGGATCTTTTTTAATTGCATCTAGAATGTCACAAAACAAAACTACAGTATTATGAGACGTAAAAGGATCCATGAACATTCTTGCAGTATCAGGTTTTAAAATCATGTCAGACTCATTAATTGCTTTCCAACCAGCAATAGATGAACCATCAAAAAAGACACCCTCATTCAACATATCTTCATCAACTATTGAAGCATCCATAGTTAAATGTTGAAGTTTTCCTCTCGGATCAGTGAATCTTAGATCCACAAACTCTGCGTCTTTCTCTTTTATAAATTTTAAAACGTTCGCTGCACTCATTTTGTCTCCTATGTAATTTTGTTTGGCCTAATTAGCAAAAAAATACTTAAAAATATTGCTTATTTAATAAATAACACCTATGCAATTTTCACATAAGTAGTGTAATTAGTCACTAAAATAATAAATTTATTAAACTTGTGAATTCAATACTAAATAAAGAGCCAGTTTTAAGAGCAGAAAAATCATTAAAACAATTTAACCCAGATCTCAAAGTGATTGTTTTGGAGCAAACTGCTAGAACTGCGGACGATGCAGCTACAGCTTTAGGTTGTAAAGTTGGAGCTATTGTTAAAAGCTTACTTATTAGAGCAGGGGATAGTTATGTTTTATGTTTAGTTTCTGGAGATAAAAGGTGTTCATTAAATAAATTAAAAAAAATTTTAGATAAAAAAGATGTTTCAATGGCGAACCCAGAAGATGTTAAAAAAATTACTGGATATACAATTGGTGGAGTATCTCCAACAGGACATTTAACAAAAATAAAAATTTTTATTGATGAAACTTTAAACAGATTTTCTTCTATTTTTGCAGCCGCAGGTCATCCTAATGCAGTTTTTGAAATAAATTTTGAAAATTTAATTGCATTAACTTCAGGTGAAACAAAAGAGATAACAGAATGAGAAAACCTCAACTAGTTGATTATATGTTGTTGACATTGTTGTCATTAATATGGGCGTCTGCTTTTTTTAATATAAAGATTGCCACATACTCATTTGGACCTATTACAATAGGTTTTTTAAGATCTTTTTTAGGAGCTATACCAGTTTTAATTTTATGTTTTTATAAAAATATAAAAATTGAAGCATTCTCAAAAGACTGGAAGTGGTTTGCAATTATTGGATTGGTAAATTTAGTTATTCCATTCATACTAATATCTTATGGAGTGAATTTTGTTCAAAGTAACTTAGCAGCTATCTTGATGTCCACAACACCATTAAGCTCAACAGTTCTAGCCCACTTTTTTTTAAAAGGAGAAAAATTTAACTTACTAAAAACTATTGGCTTATTAATAGGATTTTCAGGAATAGTATTTTTGTTTTCAGATGACTTTTTAATTAATGAAAACAACTTTGTTGCTGCACTTTTAATTCTGCTTGGATCAACTTGCTATGTAATTGGAGGAGTAATAACCTTAAAAATAAGCAATAAAGAAAATGAAAATGTTACAGGTTCAATTTTAATTTGGTCTACAATTATACTTCTTCCATTCACTTTAATTTTTGAAAAACCTTGGATGTTAAATCCTTCAACAGACTCTATTATATCGGTAATATATTTAGGAATTTTTCCTACTGGGATAGCATGGTTACTGAGATTCAGAATTTTAAAAACAAATGGTCTAATATTTCATTCACAAGTCTCATATATCATTCCAATATTTGGAATTATTTTAGGATACATATTTCTCAATGAAATAATTACCCCTAAAATTATAGTTGCATTAATTGCTGTATTTATTGGAATATATTTAGCAAGAAAAGCAGATTATAAGAACGTTACTTAAGCTTTACCATTGCTTTTATGTGAGCAGGACCTGTTTCACAACAACCTCCAATAATTGTTGCTCCATTTTCTTTAAATTTTTTTGCAATTTCATGAAATTTATCTGGTGTAAGATCATGTCTTTTGCCTAAAAACTCATTTGGATTTCCCTTAGTTTTTAAATAATTAGCCGTATATCCGTCTTTTGGTTTAGTGGTCATAAATCCATTTAATTTAAATCCAAATGGTACGTTTAATTTTTTTATTTCTTGAAGATTTCGCTCATAATTTTCAGGTGAAACACAAGACAACATAACGCCTAAAAGATTTTCATCAATAATACTTTTAATATCTGAAATTTTTTCACCACTAGGTAACTTTGTACCTTCTGAAATATGAATTCCTATTAAATAAGGTTTCTTGAATTCTTTAATTGCCTCAATACCACATTTAAACTCTCTAATGCTGCTCCAAACATCAAAGTAATAAAAGTCTACATATTCATTTAACAATTTAGCCTGTTCATTAAAGTCTTTAGTGATTTCAGCCTCACTTCTTATATCCTCTTCATAAGTTAAACGTTGAGGCGGCAAACCTCCAGCGATCATTATATTTGGATATTCATTTTTCACTTTTAAAGCAATTTCTCCTGCTTTTTTATTAAGATATTCGAATTTATCTTCAATATTGTTTTCACTTAGTCTTTTTCTTCTTGTGGTAAAAGTTGTTGTAACAATTACTTCTGCACCAGCTTTTACAAAATCTTTGTGAGTATTCTCTACCAATTTATGATATTCAGAATTTAGTATCGCATTAGCACTCCATAAAGTTCCATTTGGCTTCATCCCTCGAGCCAAAAGCTCTTGACCCATTCCACCATCCAATATTCTCGTCTCTTTAAAAAAATTAATATCCATTGTGTCCTCACTTTTTTAGTGCTTTAGCTTTATGCTAGGTGCACAATATAGTTCAACTACCTTGCTTATTTGATTATTTTGGGATTTCCATTTTAGCAGTTTATGCCCGCAATAGGATCAAATCGGCAATTACCTTTTAATTGATAAATGAATGTTTGTAAACTATTTATCTAAAATAATTTTAGCATTAAAAGAAAAAGATCTTCTTTCAGCATTAATATTAAATGGATATGCGGTATGCATTAAATAGTTTGGAAAAATTATAAAGTCTCTTTCTTTAGGTACAATATTAAAAATACTTCTGCTTAAAAACCCCCTTTGTCCGTTTATTAAATCAATTGTGCCATTAGTCTTATCTTTTTTATTTTTTAAATGTTTATTTTTAGTCATATCTTTTGGGACTTTTAAATAACCTACACCAGATATATCTCCATCATGATAATGAATAGGGTTATATTCATCTTTAAATTGACTAACTACCCATAAATTTAATATTTTTATATTTTTAATTTTTTTAATTTTTTCATTTTTAAGAAAATCTTTGATATTTTTTTTTATTTCACTCTCTAAATTTTTTTTTATAAAATTATTTGAAATTTTAATTTCTTTTTTAATTTGACTAGCTAGTTTAGAGCTATAATCGTTATTTTTTGTTAAAACTTTATTATCAATCTCTTTGTTCAAGATATTTAAAAATTTCTTTGAAATTTTTGTTTTTCCTATTGATGGACCAAAAGGCTTAATATTTTTCATAATGCTTTAAATATATTAAAAACAAATTTATTCAATATTAAGCAATAAGTTTAATTCCCATTCTTATTGCGACAAAAATTACAAGAAAAGAAGTTAGTAGAGCTAATATTTTGTTCGATAAAAATTTAATGTTTAATAAGCTACCAATTTGTCCTCCAATAAGCACCGTTAAAAACAATGGCCAATAGTTAGTAACCTGATCTAAAACCTGATCTTTTGTCAGCTGTCCAGCTATTCCAAAGATAGAATTGATTAAAATAAATAAAGATGCACTACTGGTGATATGTCTAGGGTATCCAGCTTTCATTAAAAATAGAAGGGGGCTTAAAAAAATTCCTCCTCCAATTCCTACCAATCCTGACATAAAGCCAATTAGCGATCCAATAGAAATTGAAATTAATCTTGGTATTTTGTTAATTTTAATTTTCTCTTTATTAAAAGATTTACTCTCAATTAATAAAAAAATGCCTGCAACCAACAAAACACAAAATAATAAAATCTCAAATAAACTTTTTTCAATGGTTATTGATCCTCCAATAAATGCAAATGGAATAGAGCCAATTAAATAAGGAAAAAGTAAATTAAAATTTATGTTTTTAGATCTTATAAAATTAATAGAATTACCAGATACAACAATAATATTACATACAAGAGCTATAACAGGAAATATTGTGTAAGGTACACCCCAAATTAAAAGTATTGCAAGATATGTTGAACCTCCCCCAAAACCAACACTTGAGTATATTAATGCAGTTACAAAGAAAAGAATTGATAATATAATCATTTTTAAATTATGGATGTAAATATAGCTTTACTAACTGTAACAGATACAAGAACATTTGATAATGATAAATCGGGTGCAATCTTGGTCGAAAAAATTAAAGAGGCTAAGCATAAATTAATTGAAAGAAAAATTTGCAAAGACAATAAAGAAGATATTGTAAAAATTTTAAAAGAATGGACTAATCAAAAAAATATAGATGTCATTATTACTACTGGGGGAACAGGTCTCACAGGTAGAGATATAACTCCTGAAGCGATTGATGAAATTGCAGATAAACATATACCTGGTTTTGGAGAGGTTTTTAGAACAATAAGTCTTAAAACAGTCGGAACATCTTCCATACAATCTAGAGCTTGTGCTGCTTTATCCAATGGAAAATATGTATTTGCATTACCTGGATCTTCTGGAGGTGTAACTGATGCGTGGGATGGGATATTAAAGCATCAACTAGATATTAATCACAAACCTTGTAACTTTGTAGAATTATTTCCCAGACTTAAAGAGAAATAATTATTTTTGATATTTGTCTTTCCACTCAGAGTATGGCATTCCATAAACATGTTCTCTTGCATCAGGGTCAGAAATTACAATCCCTTTTTTTTCTGCTTCTTCTCTGAACCACTTGGAAAGACAGTTTCTACAAAAACCTGCAAGATTCATTAGATCTATATTTTGCACATCTTTTCTTTGTCTAAGATGAGAAATTAATCTTTCAAAAGCTGCTGATTGTAATTCTTTTTTTGTATTTTCGTCCATAATTTATTATATGTTTAATTTATGAAATTAACAGGATCTTATAAAATTAATTTAGAAAAACAAAAAGTTTGGGAAGCATTAAATGATCCAGAAATACTAAAACAAGCAATCCCTGGATGTGAAGAGTTTAATAAAAATTCTGAAACTGAATTTTCTGCAAAAGCTACAAATAAAATTGGACCTTTTAATGCAACATTTTCCGGTGATATTGAGTTAAAAGATTTAAACCCTCCTAACAGTTACAAGATTTCAGGATCTGGAAATTCTTTAGTTGGTTTTGCTTCAGGAGAAGCCGAAGTTAAACTTGAAGATACAGACAACGGAACAAATTTAATTTATTCTGTTGAAGCACAAGTAGGTGGTAAAATTGCACAAGTAGGCTCAAGACTTATTGATATGACAGCAAAAAAAATGGCAGATATTTTTTTTGGTAAATTTACGGAATTAATTTCTTCTGAAAAAGTTGAAGAAAAAGAAACTCCATTAACAGTTGAACAAAAAACTTCTGATTCAAAAATTAATTATGGTTATTTAACTGCCGCAGTAGTTTTTGGAATTTTCTTAATTTATTGGATGTTTTTAAAATAAAATTCTAGTCCAAGTAGTGTTTAATTTGACACTTGCTATCATATTCTCAAAATGATTAAATCTTATTATTATTTATAAGGAGAGATTATGGGTAAAATTTCATTAGAAGTTAATGGAAGAAAAGTTGAAAAAGAAGCTCCTGATAACACTTTACTATCTACATTTTTAAGAGAGCATTTACAGCTAACAGGTACACATATCGGATGTGACACTAGCCAATGTGGAGCTTGTGTAGTTCATGTTGATGGAAATTCTTTAAAAAGTTGTACGGCTTTAGCAGCTGATGTTAATGGATCAAAAGTTACAACAATTGAAGGTTTAGAAACAAATGGAAAAATGCATCCAATGCAGGAGGCGTTCAAAAAACTTCATGGCTTACAGTGTGGTTTTTGTACACCTGGAATGGTTATGAGTGCAATTGATCTTCTACAAAAAAATAAAAAACCATCAGATACAGAAATTAGAGATTGGTTAGAGGGAAATATTTGTAGATGTACAGGTTATCAAAATATTGTTGCAGCAGTTAAAGAAGCAGCAACGAAAATGTAATTTTAAGGAGGAAAAAAAATGGCAAGTTTAGTAGGTTCTAGAGTTGAGAGAAAAGAGGATAAAAGATTTTTAACTGGTAAAGGCAGATATACAGCAGATATTAATTTAGCAAATCAAACTTACGCAATTTTTGTTAGGTCTCCACACGCAAGAGCATCTATTAAAAAAATAAATATCGATAAAGCTTTAAAATCATCAGGAGTAGTAAGCATACTTACTGGAAAAGAAATAGCAGATGATAAAATTGGAGGTTTGATTGCGGGTTGGGCAATAAGAAGTGAGGACGGAACAGAAATGAAATGTCCTGGAAACCCTCCGCTAGCTAAAGATAATGTAAATTTTGTTGGAGATCCTGTTGCTGTTGTAATTGCTGAAAGTTTAGCAGAAGCAAAAGAAGCGGCAGAAAAAGTTGAAGTCGATTACAAAGTATTAAAAGCAGTAACAAGTACTGCTGATGCAATGGATGGAGATACTATTCATGAAGGCATTGATAAAAATCTTTGTTTCGACTGGTTATTAGGTGATAGACAAAAAGTTAAAGAAGCTTTTGATAAGGCTGATAAAGTAATTTCTATTGATATCATTAATAATAGATTAATTCCAAATGCAATGGAGCCAAGAGCATGTGTTGCTGATTACAATGCAGCATCTGAAGAGATTACTTTATATACAACAAGTCAAAATCCACATCTATCAAGATTGATAATGTCTGCTTTTGGAAATGTAGCTCCTGAACACAAGTTAAGAGTTGTAGCGCCAGATGTTGGGGGTGGTTTTGGTTCTAAAATAAATGTCTATAATGAAGATATTGTTTGTAGCTGGGCAGCTAAAAAAATTAATAGAGCTATTAAGTGGGTTGCAGAAAGATCAGAATCTTTTTTAACTGACATACATGGAAGAGATCATGTAACTCATGCAGAATTAGCGGTTACTAAAGATGGAAAGTTTCTTGGTTTTAAAAATGAGACTATAGCAAACCTTGGAGCTTATGCTCGAGTATTTGGCACAGTTACACCAACTTATTTATTTGGACCTTGTGCTACTGGAGTTTATGAAATTCCAGCAGCTTATACAAATGTCAAAGCTGTATATACAAATACAGCTCCAGTAGATGCTTATAGAGGTGCTGGAAGACCAGAGGCTACATACACAATTGAAAGATTGGTTGAAAAAGCTTCCATGGAATTAGGGATAGATAAAACTGAACTTAGAATAAAAAATTTCCCTACAGCATTCCCTTTTAAACAAACATTAGTTCATACAGTAGACTCTGGAGATTATGTTGCTGGAATGGAAAAGGCTAAACAGATGGCAGACTACAAAGGTTTTGAGGCAAGAAGAAGAGAATCTGAAGCTAAAGGAAAACTTAGAGGAATTGGTGTTACTTCATATTTTGAAGCATGCGGAATTGCTCCTTCAGCTGCTGTAATGTCATTAGGATGTGGTGTTGGATTATGGGAATCTGCAGAAGTTAGATTTAATCCAACTGGACAAGTGACTGTTTACACAGGCTCACATAGTCATGGACAAAGTCACCAAACAACTTTTGCTCAAATAGCAGCAGATGAATTAGGCGTACCAATAGAAAATATAGACATTGTTCATGGAGATACAGATAAAGGAACATTTGGAATGGGAACTTATGGTTCCAGATCTTTAGCTGTAGGTGGTATTGCTATTGTTAATGCTTGTAAAAAAATAGTTGAAAAAGGTAAAAGAGTTACAGCAAAAATGTTAGAGGCAAATCCTGAAGATGTTGAGTTTAAAGATGGTGAATTTATTGTTTCTAAATCAAATAAAAAGAAAACAATTGGAGAGGTGGCTTTTGCTTGTTATTTACCTGGTGTTAGAGATGAAATGAAATCTCCATTGCCAGAAGGTGACGAACCTGGTTTAAAAGAAACTTCTTTTTATGATCCTTCAAACTTTTCATTCCCAGCAGGAACACATATTGCAGAAGTTGAGATAGATCCTGAAACAGGACATGTGAAGCTTGAAAAATATACAGCTTGTGATGACTTTGGAAGAATAATTAATCCAATGGTTGTAGAGGGACAAGTTCATGGAGGTCTTGCTCAAGGTATAGGTCAAGCTTTGTATGAAAATGCAGAGTATGATGAAACAGGTCAGTTAATGACAGGATCTTATATGGATTATACGATGCCACGTGCAGATAATTTTCCTGAGTTTAACATTGGATATACTTGCACTCACGCAACTACAAATCCTTTAGGAGTTAAAGGTTGTGGAGAAGCAGGAGCAATAGCAGCACCACCTACTGTGATGAATGCTGTAATCGATGCTTTAGGTGGACAGGAAGTTACTATGCCAGCTACGGCTGAAAAAGTGTGGAAGGCTTGTAAAAATCTAAAAAAATCTAACTCAAAAGCAGCATAGGAGGTTTATGAAAGATTTTAATTATCATTCAGCAAAAGATAGTAAAGAGGCATCTAAATTAGCTTCATCTAGTTCTGCTTTTTTAGCAGGAGGAATGACTACTATTCCTTCAATGAAGTTAGGATTAGCTACTTATAAAGATTTAATTGATATAAAAAATATTAAAAAATTAAGTGGTATAAAAGTAAGTGGGAAGTCAGTTACAATAGGAGCTGCAACTAAACATGTTGAAGTTTCAAATTCTAAAGATGTAAAAAAAGCAATTCCATCATTATCTAGTTTGGCTGAAGGAATTGGTGATCCTCAAGTTAGAAATAGAGGAACAATAGGTGGGTCAATAGCAAATAATGATCCATCAGCAGATTATCCATCAGCCTGTATTGCTTTAAACGCTACAATACATACGAACGAAAGAAAAATTGAAGCAGCAAAGTTTTTTAAAGGAATGTTTGAGACAGCTTTAAAAAAGGGTGAATTAATTGAAGCTATCGAATTTCAAATACCAGAAAAATCTAGCTATCAAAAACATCCTAATCCTGCATCTAGATATGCAATTGTTGGAGTGTATGTGGCTAAACATAAAGGAGACGTAAACGTTGCAGTTACTGGCGCAAAATCATGCGTTTATAATGATAAAGAAATGTCTAAAGCTCTATCGGGTAATTTTTCCTCTTCTTCAATAGATGGTATGGATCTAGATAGTTCAGAAATGAACTCTGATATGCATGCTTCTGCAGATTTTAGAGCTAATTTAGTTGTCACTCAGGCTAAAAAAGCCGTTGATGCTTGTTAGTTAAAAACTATATTTTATCAGATGAAAAATTCATTTGATGAGAAAATATTAGACGAAGCTCAAGATTGGATCAACGCTAATCAAAAAGTAGTTTTAGCAACTGTAATTCAAACTTGGGGATCATCACCTAGACAGGTTGGTAGCAGAATGATTGTGAACGAAAAAGGAGATTTTTCAGGATCAGTTTCTGGTGGATGTGTGGAGTCTGCAGTTGTAAGTGAGTGTCTATCATTAATTAAAGACAACAAGCCTTGTAAAAAAATAGAATTTAAAGTTTCTAATGAGAGTGCGTGGGAAGTGGGTCTAGCATGTGGCGGAGAGATAGCAGTATATATTGAGCAGATACACTAATGAAAATTAAAACACTTGAAGAAATATTAAAAAAAAAATCATCAAAAACTGAGTTTGCAATTCTTACAAATTTAGAAAATGGTGATAGTGAAATTTATTTACCTGGCACTTCTCCAAAAGGAGAATTTTCAAAATATACTGATGAAATAGAAAATTTTTTTAAATCAAAAAAAAACGGAGTTATAGAAAATTCAGAGATATTTGTTGAAACTTATATAAAGCCAATAAAAGTAATTATTGTTGGGGCTGTGCATATTGCACAATATTTAGTTGATTTTGCAAAAAGTTTAAATTTTGAAATTAGCATCATAGATCCAAGAGGATATTTTGCATCTGAGCAAAGATTTCCTGAAATTAAAGTTATTAACAAATGGCCAAAAGAAGCTTTTGAAGAAATTGAAACAAATTCAAGTACAGCCTTAATAGCTTTAACACATGATCCAAAAATAGATGATCCTGCTTTGCAATACGCATTAAAAAATAAATTTTATTATATTGGAGCACTTGGTAGTAAAAAAACGCACGAAAATAGATGTCAAAGATTAGCCGAAGCTGGATTTAATAATGATGAAATTAATTCAATTCACGGACCAATTGGTATTAAGCTCGGTGGTAAATCTGCTCCAGAAATCGCTTTATCTATTATAGCCCAATTAGTTTCAGAAACTTATAAAAAGTGATTAAAGTTATATTACTTGCTGCTGGCCTATCTAAAAGAATGAAATCAGAAAATAAACTTATTAAGTTATATAAAAAAAAACCTCTAATTAATTATTCACTAAATGTATTAAAAAAAAGTAAAGCAAATAAAATTATTATAGTTCTTGGTCATCAATTTAAAGAAGTTAAAAAAATAATTAAAAAAAATAAAAAGATTATTTTTACCTATAACAAAAACTACAAAAAAGGAATGGCCTCTTCTATAAAAGTGGGATTAAAAAAAGTATCTAAAAACGACGATGGCTTTATTGTAGCTCAGTCAGATATGCCATTTGTTAAACTATCAGATATAAATAAAATTTGCAGATCTATACAAACTAAAAAATTTTTAGTCCACGCATTAAATTATAAAAATAGACTAGGTAATCCCATTGGATTTGATATTTCTTTGATAAAAAAATTTAAAAATATTAAAGGTCAGTTTGGAGCAAAATTTATGGTTAAAAGGCTTAAAAATAGAACAAATTTTATTAATACAAGCAGCCTTAAATCCTTTAAAGATTTTGATAAAGTTTCAGATTTTAGAAGCTGATTTAGTAATTTTAATCCTAAAAAGTAAAAGAATAATTAAAAGTATTAAAAATATTAGTGGTTTAAAAAATATTGTTTTTGATAGCCAAATATAATGAAGTACGCCAAAAATCCCAATTATATAAATTAATCTATGAATTTTTTTCCAATTTTGTTTTAACAGTCTAACCATTCTCTCAGATGAGGTTATAGCAAGTGGAATTAATAATAGCCAAGCTGAAAATCCTATAAAGATAAACTTCTTCTTTAAAACATCATTTATTAGCGGCTCAAAATCAAATCTGTAATCAAGACCAACATAACTTAACATATGAATAGATGCATAAGAAAACGTGAACAAACCAAGCATTCTTCTAAACTTGATCCACTCTACTGACTTTGTGATTTTCCTAAGTGGTGTCATTGAAAGAGTTAAAAGAATAAAAATCAAAGTCCATTCTCCAAAGTGATTTATGATTCTATCAACAGGCTCTGGACCTAGTTGATTAAAAATTATTTGATAAGAAATTACATAAAGTGGCCAAAGAGAGAGAAAAAAAACTAGAGTTTTATAATATCTTCTCAATTTAATTTAGTAATTTTTTTTTAAATCCATACCGCTATAAAGACTTGCAACTTCATCTCCATAACCATTAAACATTAAGGTCTTTACTCTAGGTGCCCAAACACCTTCGCCTATTATTCTTTCAGTTGCTTGAGACCATCTTGGGTGATCAACATTGGGATTAACATTTGAGTAAAATCCATATTCTCTAGGCGAAGCCCACATCCATGATGAGGTAGGCATGTTTTCGACAAATTTAATTTTAACAATAGCTTTTGCACTTTTAAAACCATACTTCCAAGGAATAAAAATTCTTAGTGGTGCTCCGTTTTGATTAGGGAGTTTTTTACCATATAAACCTGTCACAACTGTTGTCAAAGGATGCATGGCTTCATCAATTCTTAAACCTTCATTGTAAGGCCAGTTTAAAACAGGGTATCTTTGACCTTTCATTTGTGCAGGGTCATATACACATTCAAATTCAACAAATTTTGCTTTATTAGTTGGATTTACTTTTGATAGTAATTTGCTTAAAGAAAAACCCATCCAAGGAATAACCATAGACCAACCTTCAACACATCTTAATCGATATATTCTTTCTTCAGAAATAAACATTTCTGAGATTTCTTCCATAGATAATTTTATTGGTTTTTCAACTTCACCCTCAATAGTTATATCCCAAGGAGTTGTTTTAAATATTTGAGAATTTCTATAAGGATCACTCTTTGATGTTCCAAACTCATAATAATTATTATAAGTCGTAATATCTTTATAAGTCGTTAATTTATCTCTCTCAATTGCTAAAGATTTATTTACAAAGGGTATAGTAGACATTGCTAATGTGCTTGCACCAAGACCTATAGATTTAATGAAAGATCTTCTTTTTTTTATAAATATTCTCTGGTGTAATTTCTGAATTTTTAAATTTTATCATTTTAATTATTTAGAGATATTCCTTTTAACCACTCACTGTCCTCATTTTCATAATGTTCTTTTTTCCAAATAGGAGATCTTTTTTAATTTCTTCAATTATATATCTAGATAACACAAAAGCTTGATCTCTATGTTTGCAAGCTACGCCAATAATGATGCTTTTTTCCTTTAAACCCACATATCCTTTAACATGCTCAATAAATACTGCTTTTTCTTTAATATTTAGCTTGTTATCGGCTTCTTCATAAATTTCTTCAAAACTTTTTATAACCATACTTTCTTTGGTATCATAGGTAATACCAGTAACTGTTTTATTTTCATTTAAATCTCTTACAGTCCCAATAAAATATATTACAGCGCCAAATTTCGATTGATTTAAAAAATTTTCTGCTTTTGATATTTCTATCTTCTCTTTTTTTGAAGCATCAATAATTTTAGTATGTAGCATTAACCGCCTCCTATAGGAGGTATAATGCTAAAGTTTTGTTTTTTAACTATTTTATAATTGTCTGAGACAATTTTATCATCAGACGAACAAAAAGCTGATGATTTAATAATTTTTTTAAAAGTTTCATTTCCTTTAAATTTCATATCAATAAACTCTATCATTTGTTTTCTAAGATCTTTTATTGAGGAATTCTCAATTAATTCAAAGTCTAAATGGGATTTAGTACTAAATTCTCTAGCTGCGCCAAATAGTTCAACTGATATTTTCATTAAAAAATATTTTTTAAAAAATCTGGGAGGCCATCAGGGTTTTTCCATAATCCACTTTTTCCACCTTCTTTAATTAATAATTTTACGTTATCAATTTTAAGATGTGGATTTACTATTTTGCTTAAATCATAAATTGTGATTAAGGCAGAGTTAACACCCATTATAGCTTCCATTTCAACACCTGTTTTTGCTACTGCAGAAACTACGCAAAAAACTTCTAATGAACTGTCTAATTCATTCATAATTATTTTAGTAGCCGTATGGTCAATTGGAAGTGGGTGACATAGAGGAATAAGTTCACTTGTTTTTTTTACACCCAACACAGCTGATACCTCAGCTAAAGTAATGGGATCTCCTTTAGGCATCTTCTTATTTTTAATTAGATCAAAAACCTCTTTTCCAACATAAATTTTACCTGACGCAAGTGCTCTTCTAAAAGTTTCTTTTTTTGAAGAAACATCAACCATATTGAAAGAATTTTTTTGAAATATTTCTTTCGCCCAATCTCTAAGCTCACTTTGATTTATAATTTTTAATTTTGACATTAGCCACCTGTGGTAGATAAATTTTTAGTTAAACCAGTTTCACCAAGTTCCAAATGGTGAGATTCTTTTTTAAATTTCATTTGACCCATTATAAGATTTTGTAATTCTTCAATTTGATCATCTTTTTGTAATAAATGTCTTATACTTATTCCAGTATTTCCAAATAGGCATAATCTAAGATCTCCTCTTGATGTGATTCTTAATCTATTACAGCTTCTACAAAAATCTTTAGAGTAGGGTGCTATGATTCCAAATTTCCCTTCATATTCTGGATTGATATAATTTAGTGACGGCCCAGCATCTTTACCTAAGGTTTGATAAATCCAATTATTTTTATTTAAGTATTCTTTGAAGATTTTTGAAGATACATGGTATTTTTTAAAATAATCTAGGTTATCACCTGTTTGCATTAGCTCTATATATCGAAAATCCACTTTGTTCTTTTTTATAAATTCTCCCCAAGACTCAAAATCTTTGTCTGATGCATTTATTCCATTTAAAAGAACTGCATTAATCTTAATATTTTCAAAATTTAAATCTTGTAGGATATTAATTCCTTTTAAAATCTCTGGTAATCGATCATGACCTGTAACATTTTTGAATTTATTTCTATCTAGACTATCAATGCTAATATTAATGCCGTTTAAGCCACTATCCGCTAACATCTTTGCTTTTTCATCTAAATGATAACCGTTTGTGGTAATTACAACTTTTTTTATTCCAGCTTCATTTTTTAAGATCTTGATTATATCAAAAAAATCTTTTCTTACCGTTGGTTCACCTCCAGTAAGTCTAATTTTACATACACCCAATTTTGAAAAAACTTTTGCTAGACGTCTAATTTCCTCTAAGTGAAGAAATTTTCTGTTATCGCTCTTATCAATTTGATAACCATTAGGTAAACAATACCCACACTTAAAATTACATACATCGGTAATCGAAAGTCTTATATATGGAAAAGTCCTACCAAAAGTATCTCTTAACATTTTCATTTAAGTTAAAGCTATCATAATTAATAAAATTAATCATGATAGAATTAACTTAAAAATCTAGCTTTAACCTGCTGGTTTATAATTAGCCATAGCTTTTGATGCCATGCCGGCAGCTTTACCCATATCCATTTCCTCTAATATGGTAAAGTTTGTTATAGCTCCAGAAGCTTCAACTGCTAGCTTAACTGCTGCTGCGCCTTCAAATCCAATACTACCACTCACAACTCCTACAAAATCATAAGCTCCTCTTGTGATCATAAAAGATTCCATCTTTCCTCCTACTGCCTCTGATAAAGCAGTAGCTGCTGCGGCTCTGTCTTGGTCTGGATTACCTATAAATCCTTTAAAAGCTTGAGCTGTATAATTGCCCATTACTATAAATTTAGCCATAGTTACCTCCTTCTTATAAAGTAACATTATAGAAGAAAAATAATTAATGAAAAAATCAAATATTAGCTATGTGGATTTTAAATATAATAATTTCAACTATTACTAGACACTTTAATGCATTAAAATACTATAAAACTTAACTTTTATTATTATGAACAAAATTCTAACCAAAAATGAAATAAAAAAATTCAAAGAAGATGGCGCAATATTTCTAAAAAACAAATTCGATATTAATTGGATTAATAAACTTAAGACAGGTATAGAAAAAGATATTTCTAATCCTAGTCCTAGATTTAAATCTCACACAACTAAAAAAAATGTTCCAGCTTATCTAGAGGATTACTGGACTTGGCATCTAATTCCTGAATTTAAAGAATTTGTTTATAAATCGCCATATGCACAGATAGCTGCAGAATTGATGTCTGCAAAAAAAATTAATTTAGTAATGGATAATTGGTTTTTAAGAGAAGCTGGTTCAAAATCTTTAACGCCTTTTCATCACGATATTAGTTATTTTGATATGGATGGCACAATGTGTGTTTTGTGGCTTCCACTTCAACCAACAAAAAAAAATGAGGGAGTTGTTTGGGTGAGGGGCTCACATTTATGGAATAAATTTTTTTTGAGAGTTTTGTTTAAGGATGGACATAAAATTGAAGGCAATGAATGTATTGTTAATGGGAAAAAATATGAATTACCTCCTGATATTTTAGGAAATAAAGATAAATATGAGTTTTTACAGTGGGATTGCGAATTAGGAGATGCAGTGGTATTTGATATGAGAACACTTCATGGGAATCTGAATGAGAGTATTCCTGATAAAACTTTAAGTCGATATACATTAAGAGTTTCCAAAGAGGATGCAAAAATAAGTTATGATGGAGATTGGACAAGTTTTAATTATAGGAAAGCTATGCAAGAAGCAGGTTATAAAAATGGAGATCCTGTTGAGGGAGAAATGTTCCCTACACTATATGAAGCTTTAGATTAATTGTTAATTCTATTCATTTCTTCAAGTTCAACTTCAAGCTTATCAAGCTCTTCACCTCCAGCCATCATTCCTAAAAGCTCTTCACGACTAATATCTTTTTTATTAAAAGTTCCTAAACTTTTACCTCTATTTAGAACCGTAAAACTATTTCCAACTGGATATGCATGATGAACGTTATGTGTAATTAAAATTACAGCTAATCCTTGTGAGGCTGCTTTTACAACATATTTTAAAACCATTGATGCTTGATGAACACCTAATGCAGAAGTTGGTTCATCTAAAACTAAAACTTTTGCACCAAAATATATAGCTCTTGATATTGCTAAACATTGTCTTTCACCTCCAGACATTGTTCCAACTGCTTGAGATGGATCTCTTACGTCAATTCCGATTTGACCCATTCTCTCAGCAGCAATTTGATTTGCTTTTTCAATATCGAAAGTTTTTAAAAAAGGTAGTCCTTTTAATGGTTCTCTTCCCATGAAAAAGTTTCTTGTAACACTCATTAATGGAACCAAAGCTAAGTCTTGGTAAACTGTTCCAATTCCCATATCTAAAGCATCTTTTGGTGAATCAAAAACAGTTTTTTTACCTTCGATTACTATTTCACCTTCATCAGGTTTATGAACACCAGCTAAAGTTTTAATTAACGTAGATTTTCCAGCACCATTATCCCCAAGTAAACACATGATCTCACCTTTTTTTAATTTCATAGTGACATCTTTAAGAGCAATTACTTTTCCAAAAAATTTACTAATATTATTAAACTCTATTAAATTTTCTGTCATTATTTACTCTCTGTTACTCTTTTTCTTATATAATTATTAAACACCACAGCAATCAACATCATTGCTCCCAAAAATACTTTAAACCAATCAGTATCAACATCTGTATAAAATATTCCCATAGATACAGTTCCAAATATTAACGCTCCAAAAGCCGCACCAATTGCTGAACCATACCCTCCTGTTAATAAACAGCCTCCAACAACAGCTGCTGCAATTGCCTCTAATTCTTTTAAATTTCCTCTCATAGTATCCGCAGAACCAGCATCTAAAACCTGAATTGTTGCAAAAATTGTTGCTGCGACAGCAGTACCTATAAATAAACTTATTTTTACTCTTCCAACAGGCACACCTACATTTGTTGCACCGTTTTTGTCTCCACCAGAAGCAAATATCCAGTTTCCATATCTAGTCTTCATTAAAATCCATGTTGCAAAAAGGGTAGCTGCAATAAACCATATTACTGAGGGAGGAATACCAGTAGCTAATGGAGTTCCGTCAGTTCTCAAAGCAATTAAATTCATTGAACCCAACCAAGTAAATAACCATTTAAATGTATCAGTTGCAAACATCCACGCAATTGGATCATTCTCTATTAAAACTCTTAAACCTGGTACTTGAGTTCTTCCTGTAATTAATCTTGTAATCGCTAAAGTTGCTCCTCTTAAAATAAACAACATAGCAAGAGTTACTATAAAAGATGGAAGTCCTGTTTTAACAACAAGGATACCATTGAAATAACCAACTAATACTGCCATTGCAAAAGCAAAAATTATACTTATCCATAAAGGCCAACCCCAATAAATAGCAGGAATTGCTATACATATTCCCGCAAAACCAATCATTGATCCAATTGATAAATCAAATTCTCCACCAATCATTAGCATTGCTGCAGCAATTGCAATTATTCCTAAGTTTGCAGAGACATCTAAAAAATTTAGAGTTCCATATGCACTGAACATTCCAGTGTCACCTGCAACTATTCCAAAAAATATGAATACTAAAATTGCACCACCAACAGCACCTAATTCAGGTCTATTTAAAAGTAATCTTAATTTAGAAACTTCTTTTAGCCTTTCGTCTTGACGAGAAGTTTTTTTTGATGCAATGCTTTTTGCTTTATCAGACATTAATTTGAATTTTGTTTAGAAAAAAGGCCTAACTAAAAGTTAGCTAGGCCTTTTAAAGTATTTATTATCTGTAACCTTGAGCTGCCCACTTAATTACTTTAGCAGCATTGTCAGGAGTTACGAAACCAGGACCAGTCATAACCACACCAGCTGGCATTGTTCCATATCTCATATACTGACCAAAGATAGCTATTGGTAAGTAACCTTGTAGGTATTGTTGTTGGTCAATTAAAAACTCTACTTTACCTGCAGCAGCAGCTTTTAACATTCCTGGTGACATATCGAATGTACCAAGTTTAACAGAACCAACTTTTCCTGCAGCTTCTAAAGCTTTAAGAGCAGCTTCACCTGCAAGACCAGCACCTAAAGTTAGGATAGTGTCATATCCACCACCTAATTTAGCAGCAACAGCTTTTTGAATTTCTGTTGGGTCATTAGAAGTTCCTAAGATGTCAACAGATCCACCAAAACCTTTTTTGAACCCAGCACATCTTCTGTCTAGCGCAACGTTTCCAACTTCGTGGTTAACACATAGTGCTTTTTTACCACCAGCAGCTTTCATTTTTTGTCCGCCACCAACACCAGCTTCAAACTCAGTTTGTCCAACGTGAGCACTGATACCTAGTGATGCAAAGTCATCTGAACCAGAGTTCATTGAAATTACTGGGATACCAGCAGCGATAGCAGCTTTAACAGATTTTCCTAAAGCAGCAGCATCTGGAAGAGTAATCACAATACCTTTTGGTTTTTGTGAAACTGCGTTGTCAATTAGTTTAGCCATTTCAACCATGTCGAAAGTAGCAGGCGCAGTGTACTTGCAAGATATTCCCATATCAGCACATCCTTTATCTACACCATTCTTAGCAACAGACCAAAACGGGTCGTTAGCTTGTCCGTGAGATACAACTATCACGTCTACCGCTAAAGCAGACACTGAAAGCATAACCCAAGCAACAAAAGCTAATAGTGATTTGTATAATGTTTTCATTATATTTCCCTCTCGTTATTAAAAAGTTAACTTTTAAAGCGCGAACGTTAACACAGAAAAAACTAAGTTGTAAAGATGACAACTTAAAAATGTATAAGTTTTATACACAGTTTATAATTATTTTAGATTTTCAATTTTTAGTTGAATCTAAAATTTTATTTTAGTTTGTTTTTTTTGTTTCAAAGAACTTGATGCAGCGTTAGCAATGATAAGAGCTCTTCTTCCATCCTCAAAACTAGATATAGGTTTGTTTTTTTTTATTGTGAACCTAGCTAGTTCATCAAGCTGAAGCTTGTAAGCATCAACATATCTATCAATAAAAAAATTAAGAAGAGGTTTTTTTTGAGAAGTTTTGTTTTTAGTAAATGTTTCTGTCTCGTTTTCTTTTTTATTTCCAGAAATCAACATTCCTTTAGATCCAAATAACTCCACTCTTTGATCATAGCCAAAACTACAATGTCTTGAATTGGTGATTATGCATTGTACACCTTTTTTTGATCTTAAAATACATGAGGCAAGTTCATAATCTTTGATTTTATTAAATTTTTTGTCTGAAATATTGCTTCCTGTTGAAAAAATTGACTCTATCTCATCTTTTTCTAAGTAAAATCTAGCTAAATCAAAATCATGTATCATCATATCTTTAAATATGCCTCCAGAAACTTTTAAATAATTTAAAGGAGGAGGTGCAGGATCTCTGCTAGTAATTATAATTTTTTCTAGCCGTCCTATTTTTCTTTTTTGAAGTTCTTTTTTTAACGAACTATGACCTGGGTCATATCTTCTGTTAAATCCCAACTGTATTTTTGGATTTAGTTTTTTAATTTTTCTTAGGCATTTGTTAACTTTATCAATATTTAAATCTAAAGGTTTTTCACAAAAAATTACTTTTTTATATTCAGCAGCTTCCTCTATTAATTTGATGTGCGTTGGTGTACTTGATGCAATAAATATTAGATCTATATTTTTATCTTTGAAAGCGATTTGAGGATTATTAATAGATATAGAGTTAAATTTTTTCGATAATTTTTGATTAAGTTTTGTATCGATATCAAAAGTATATTTTAATTTAAAACTTTTATGAGAAAATAAATTTTCTGCATGCATTTGACCAATTCGTCCAAGACCAATTAAAGCTACGTTAATCATAGTTTAATCCATTTTTTTGATTTACTGGATTTTTTACATGCATCAATAAATTTAGCAGTTTCATATCCGTCATCTTCATCAGGATAAAAAGTTCTTTTTTTTGTTTTTAATGATTCAGCAAACTCTCTATAGATATTAGAAAAAGCATCCAAGTAACCTTCAGGATGACCAAATTTTATTCTAGAAAATTTTTTTGAAAAACTTGCGTCATGAAATCCTCTTTCTAATATTCTAACGGCTCCTTTTGATGGATTAAATTTTAAATAAGTTGGATCATTTTGTACCCATTCCAAACTTCCTTTAGATCCAAAAATTCTTATTCTTAAACCATAAACCCCACCTCTTGCAGTACAACTTGTCCAAAACATTCCTTTTGCACCATTGTTAAATTCAATTAATACTTTAGCATTATTATCCATTTTAACTGTTTTTGATACTTGAGTAATATCTGCAAAAACTTTTTTTGTTTTTAATCCAGACATATAACTTGCAAGATGACAAGCATGAGACCCCAGCTCGTTTAAAACTGTAGAGACGCCTACAATTTTTTTTTCAAGTTTCCAACGAAACATTTTTCTAGAGTTTTTTTTATTTATTGTTTTTCCTTCACTCCAGTCTTGAACATATTCAAAATTAATATCTTCTACTTTTCCAATTTTTCCTTTTTCAATTAATACTTTGGCTTCTCGAACCATGGGGTAGGCTGAATAATTATGTGTAAGAGCATATTTAATTTTTTTATTTTTTTTTATTTTATTAAATAAACTTTTGGCTTGTTTCAGATCGGCTGCAAAAGGTTTATCAGAAATAATATGAATGTTTTTATCGATAAACTTTTCAGCAATGATTTGATGACTTCCTGGTGGAGTCATTATTGACACAACATCAATTTTATCTTTTCGAAGACTTTCTTTGTTGGCCATGGTTAAATAATTTGAATAACATCTCTCTTCATTAACACCTATGCTTTTTCCAAACGAAGTTGATTGTTTTGAATTTCTTGAAAAAACTCCTGCTACAATTTCATATTTGTCATCAAACCTTGATGAAATTCTATGTACGTGACCAATCCAAGAATTAGGTCCACCTCCAATGATACCTAGTTTTAATTTTTTAGATTTCATTTTTAAAACTTATATATATAAGACTTATTTATGTCAGTAAAATTAGGAATAGCGCCGATTGCATGGAGTAATGATGACATGCCAGAACTAGGAGGCGATACTCCTTTAGAGCAATGCTTATCAGAAGCAAGTCAAGCAGGCTTTATTGGAATTGAGTCTGGAGGAAAATTTCCCAAAACATCTGAAGAGTTAATTCCTAAATTAAAAGAGTTTAATTTAAATCTTTGCTCAGGTTGGTATGGAGCAAATTTAAGAAAAAATAGCATTTCAGAGGAAAAAAATTTAATACAAGATCAGCTAAAATTATTTAAAGATTGTAACTCACCTTGCATGGTTTTTGCAGAGGTTTCAGGTTCAATTCAAGGAGATCCAAACAGAAAACTTTCTACAAGACCAAAAATGGATCTTGATGAAGCTAAAGAATACTATGCAAAAATTTCTGAATTGGGAAAATATTTAGAAGACGAAGGAATGCCTCTTGCTTACCATCATCATATGGGAACAGTTATAGAAACTGAGGAAGATACCATAAGATTGTTAGAAAATACTGATGATAGCGTTAAACTTACTTTAGACACTGGCCATATGCTCTTTGCTCAGGGCAATTCTCTTAAAATATTAAAAGATTTCAGTGAAAGACTTATTCATATGCACTGCAAAGATATTAGAAAAGATGTTTTAGAAAAATCTTTGAAAGAGGATTTAAGTTTTAGAGGAGCATTTTTAGAGGGTGCCTTTACGGTGCCAGGAGATGGCTGTATTGATTACAAACCATTGTTTAATGTATTAAAAGAAAAAAATTATTCTGGCTGGTTAGTGGTTGAAGCAGAGCAAGACCCATCAAAAGCAAATCCTTTTGAATATGCAAAAATTGGCTATAAGTATTTAACGGAGACTTTAGATAGTAGCAATATAGAGATCTATAAAAATTGATTATCTGTAAACTGAAGTAAGTTCGTTATTTCCTGCAGCAACACAAGGTGATTTAAAACAAGTACCAACAATCCATTCAGAACCAGGATCAGGCAAAAAATTTGAAGACATAACAAAGATCACTCCCATTTCAACCGCTTGACCAGCTTTACCTTCAGCCTTTATTCTTGGATCAGGATCAGTTTTAACTTTTGAGTCATCAGAAAATGGATTTTCAATTTTTAAATTTTCATTAATATAGTTAACAACTTTATCAGCTATCCATTCGCCATTACATGGATCACCCCAAACAGTAAATTTACCTTCATCATTGTTACCACATTTGTTAATTTCATCATTAATTAAATCAACGACTTTGTTATGATTTTCTTTTACTAAATTAGCTTTAGCTTCAACTGCTGGTCTTGTACTTGCTGTCCAAATCAACATACCAACTACAAAGATTGCAGATACTGATACTAAAAATTCTAAAAATCCAAAATTTTTGAAATTAATTTTCATATTAAAGTTTTACAATTTTAGATTTTTCTAACTTTTCCTCAAAAAAATCAATAATATTTTGAATTGTCTCTTTACCCATTCTTGTCATACATTCATCGGTAAAAGCCGCAGTATGCGGACTTAAGTAAACTTTTTCATTTTTTAGAAGTGGATTATTATCATCAGGTGGTTCTTTTTTAAAAACATCAATACCAGCTCCAAAAATTAAATTTTCATTTAGTGCTTTATCAAGATCTTCTTCATGAATAATTCCACCTCTAGCTGCATTAATAATAATGCAAGTTTTTTTCATTGTTTTTAATAAATCATAATTAATTAAATTTTCGGTTTTTTCTGTCAAAGGCATATGGAGTGAAATAACATCCATAGTTTTTACTGCTTCGGATAGATCTTCTACTTTTTTTCCTCCTAATTCTTCAATTTTATCTTTGTCTACAAATGGATCATAAACGAATACATTCATTTCAAACCCAAGACATCTTTTAATTAAAGCTTTTCCTATTCTTCCAAAACCCATTATCAAAAAATTTTTTTTCCAAACTTCTATTGTTTTCGGTAATTTATTTCTGTCTTTAAAATTTCCATCTCTTACTGTTTTGTCAAATAAGTCTTTTCTTTTTGCAATATTTAACAAAACAAACATTACATGCTCTGCAACTGTAACAGCATTAGCATTAGCTGTTATTGCTATTTTTATATCTTTTTCTTTAGCTTTTTTTAAATCGATATTATCGTAACCAACACCATGTCTTGAAATAATTTTTAAATTTTTTGCTTCTTCAAAGGTTTCGCCAGGAAGCTTTGCAATTCTTATTGATGCACCATCGCAATCTTTTAATTTTGATTTTAAATTTTCTATTGAAGTGTCATCAGTTACTTCAACATCAAAATTAGGATGGTTATTTATTAATTCCATACCTTTTTCATGGACTTTTTGAATAATTAATATCTTTTTTTTATTACTCATAATTATATATCAATTTTTTAGAGAGCATTTTTAATACGAGAATTATTCTATAAAGTAAATTAGTTTTTTGATTAAAGTTGTATTTATTAAATATTTAAAATAAATTTAGCTGTGAATTTGACAATTAATATTCTCCTGTCTTTTTTTAAGACCCTTGAGAAAATAAATACTTTTTTTTTAAGAATTGGAAGACAGTTTGCATGGATAGCAATACTTTTGATGGTGATTGTCATCTTGGTACAAGTATTTTTTAGATATGTATTAAATAATGCGCTGCCATGGCCTGATGAGGTTGCTAGATTTTTGATGTTATGGATGACAGGATTGATCGCACCCTCAGCATATAGATGGGGTGGATTTGTTTCTATTGATTTATTAGAGAGATTTTTACCAAAAATTATCTCTACATTTTTAACTTTGTTTTTATTAATTGTATCTCTTTTTGTCTTAGTTATAGGTCTAGAATTAGGTTTTAAACATATTAATGTTGGATGGATATTTAATTCATCTTCAATAAAGATTCCTTTTCATTTAATCGGTGGAAAAGCTGAACCAATAAAATTAGCTTGGATGTATATGTCATTACCTGTTGGTATTATTTTTTTAATAGCTGTGAACATAGAATTAATCTTAAGAAATATTCTTACTAATTTTATAAAGTTAGATTTGCCTGAAGATTACGATAAACAAAAGTTGGAGACTCAATAATGTTAGTTTGGTTTCTTCCTTTGTTTTTATTATTTTTACTAATTGGCTTACCAGTATTTTTTGGCTTGTTAGCAGCACCAGGAATTTTACTTTGGTTAAATGACCAGGCTAGAGATGGCGCAATGTTGTATAGAAATATTTATAATGGAATAGATAGCTTCCCTTTGATGGCAATCCCATTTTTTATGTTAGCAGGGGAGTTAATGAACAGAGGAGGAATAACCCATCGACTTGTTGAATTTAGTCAAGCGATGATGGGTCATTTAAAAGGTGGTTTGGCTCATGTCAACGTATTGACTTCAATGTTGTTTGCAGGTTTATCTGGTTCAGCTGTAGCTGATACTTCTGCAATTGGGTCAATGCTTATTCCTGCAATGGAAAAGCAAGGATATACAAAAAAATTTGCTGCTGCAATTACAGCAGCAAGTTCTGTGATAGGACCTATAATTCCACCCTCAGGGATAATGATTATTTATGCGTATGTAATGGGTGAGAGTGTTGCAGCATTATTTTTAGCAGGTATTGTTCCTGGTATTTTAGTAGGAGTAAGTTTGATGGTCACAATAAAATTTATGGCCAAGAGATATAATTTTCCAGCAGTAACTGAAAAAACAACTTGGGGCCAAAGAGGTAAGGCATCTCTTAAAGCTTTTTTCCCTTTAATGACACCTGTAATAATTTTAGGTGGAATACTTGGAGGAATTTTTACACCAACCGAAGCATCAGCTGTAGCTGCTGCTTATGCAATGTTTATTGGTCTATTTGTTTTGAAATCATTAAAATGGAAAGATGTTCCTAAGGTTATGACAAAAGCAGCAATGGTATCTTCAGTAGTTCTTCTTTTAGTTGGTGCTGCAATGGCTTTTAAAACAGTTGTAAGTTTATCACATGCTCCAGAGCATCTTGCTGCATTTGTTTTGGGATTAACTGATAATCCATATGTTTTACTATTTCTTATAAATATTTTATTATTTGTTGTTGGAATGTTTTTAGATGCAGGTCCAGCCATAATTATCTTGGGACCAATTCTTGGACCAGTATTTGTTGAACTTGGAGTTCATCCAGTGCACTTTGCAATTATAATGTCTGTTAATTTAACTGTTGGTTTAGCAACTCCACCAATGGGCCTTGTTTTATTTGTTGCATCCTCTGTATCTGGGGAAAGAGTTGAAACAATAGCAAAAGCTATATTGCCATTCTTAGCAGTAGAAGCTATAGTTATTTTCTTAATAACCTATTTTCCATCAATCTCGATGACTATTCCTTTACTTACTGGATTCGCAAAATAAATATAATTTTTTTTTACTATCGATAGACTCTCTAAATCAATTTATGTATAGTTTATATACATAAATATTTAAAGAGAGGGAAATAATTATGAGTAAAATAATAAAATCATTTTTTTCATTATTATTCTTAATTAGTTTTACTGCATCTGTTTCAGCTGCAGATTATAACTTGAGAATGACAATGAACTCTAATGATCAAGATGAAGATTATGATGGTGCTGTAGTATTTAAAAACTACGTAGAAGCAGCTTCAAATGGAAAAATAGCTGTAGAACTATTTGTAGGTACGCAGCTTTGTTCAAAAGGTGCTGAGTGTTTACAAGGTGTATCTGATGGAAGTATAGATATTTACATTTCTACTTCTGGAGGTGCCGCAGGTGTATTCCCATATGTTCAAGTTTTAGATTTACCTTATCTAATGGCTGATGACAGAATTGCTGAAGATGTAATGCAAGGTGATTTTGTAAGAACAATGAGAAAAATGGCTCTAAAAGATTCTAATGACTCAATTAGATTGATGACAATTGGAAATACTGGAGGATGGAGAAATTTTGCTAACACAAAAAGAAGAGTTGCAAATCCATCTGACATGAAAGGTTTAAAAATCAGAACAGTTGTAGCTGATTTACCTCAGGAACTTGTAAGAGCATTAGGTGCATCTCCAACTCCTATTCCATGGCCTGAATTGTTTACATCATTTCAAACTGGTGTAGTTGAAGGATCTAAAAATGGAATAACTGACATTATGAACATGAAGTTTCCTGATGCAGGTCTAAAATATGTTACTTTAGATGGTCATGCATACATGGGAGCATTATGGTGGATGAATAATGCAAAATATCAATCAATGTCAACAGATCTTAAAAAAGTTGTGACTGATGGTTTCTATGCTTTGCAACAAGCAACTTTTGCTTCTCCTAAGAGAAAATCAATCAAAGCTTATGAAGACTTTGTAGCAGGTGGTGGAGATTTATACGTTCCTACGCCTGATCAAAAAGCTAGTTTTAAAAAAGAAGCTAGCCCAGTGTATGATTGGTTTAAAGCTAATGTTAAAGGTGGAAAAGAAATTTTTAACGCTTTAACAAAAGCTGTAGCGAGTGCAGAGAAAAGAGCATCGAGCGCATACAAAAAAGATTTGTAATTTCAAATTAATATAATGGGGCGGATTTTAGTTCGCCTCATTATCTAAAAGGATATATCCAAGATTTATAATCTTTTATGAGAATATGAGCTTTTTCAATTTGTTCAGGACTCATTTTTTTAACAACTTCTTCCTGAGAAATTGCAGCGTCAGGATCTCCACCAATAGCAGACAAACCGTACCACATATAAGCTCTAACAAGATCGGGAGCAGGAAGTCCTCTGCCAATTTCGTAATACCACCCAACACCAGATTGAGCACCAGGATGACCTTTCATAGAGGATCTGAGATACCATTCAAAAGCTCTAACATCATCTCTTTCAACACCAAGACCCATAGCGTACATAATACCAATAAGCTCTTCAGCATCAGCATTACCAGATCTAGCCGCTGGCATAAGTTCTTCCATAGCTTCTTTAAATTTTCCTTCTTCCATCAAATCTCGAGCATTTTCTATTTCTGCAAAAACTATGGATGGAAGAAACAAAAGTATAAAAAGATATTTAATCATTTAAAAATATTAATATTTATAATTCCATTTTTAATTTCAGTAAATAAAACTTACGCAACTGATTTACCAAAACCATTAAAGAGCGAAGATTTCCATGAAGTTGATATAGAAAAAGTTAAAATTGGAAGACTTTTATTTCATGATAAAATTTTATCTGCAAATCGAAATATTGCTTGCGCAACCTGCCATAGTCATGATCTGGGTGGTTCAGATGGACTTTCTTTAGGCATTGGTGAAGGAGGTCAAGGTATAGGGCTAGAGAGAATTGCAGGTGAGGGTGATGACAAAATAAAAAAACGAATTCCAAGAAATGCTTTAGCTTTATGGAATTTAGGATTTAAAGACATAACTACCTTGTTGCATGATGGAAGAGTAACTAAATCGAATATATTTGGTAACAGTTTTAATACACCTGCTCAAGAAGCTCTTCCTAAAGGACTTGATAATATAGTTGCAGTTCAAGCTTTATTTCCAATGACAAGACAGTTTGAGATGGCAGGAAATCCAGGTGAAAATGAAATTATAGGTTTAGTCTCAAAAGTTGGAAAAGATAGTATGAGAATCGATAGAGTTTGGCCTGTAATTACCCACAGGATCAGAGGAATTCCAGAATATGTTGAATTATTTAAAAATGCTTTTGATGATGTAAACAGTCCTCTAGATATTAACATTACACATATTGTTAATTCGATTGCTGCATTTGAAATTCATGAATGGACATCTTTCGACTCTCCTTTTGACGAATATTTAAATGGAGATAAACAAGCTTTAACTTTAAAGCAAGTAAATGGGATGAACTTATTTTATGGAAAAGCAAACTGCAGTTCTTGTCATTCAGGATCTTTGTTGTCAGATCAAAAATTTCATTCAATAGGAATTCCCCAATTTGGTCCTGGAAGGACACGACCTTTTGATCCTTATTCACGTGATGTTGGACGAATGGTCGAAACGGATAATATAAACGATATGTATAAATTTAAAACTCCAGCATTAAGAAACGTTTCTTTAACAGCTCCTTACGGACATAATGGTGCTTATCCAACTTTAAAATCAATAATTAAGCATCATTTAAATCCAATAAAAATGAATAAGAATTGGAAACCTGAATATGCAAATTTACCTAAGGCACCATGGTTAGAAGAAATTGATTTCGTAACTTTTTCAGACAAAAGGGAACAAGACAGAATTCTATCAAGCATTGACATACAGCCTATAGAATTGAATGATAAAGAAATTAATGAACTTGTTTCTTTTCTCGAATCTTTAACTGGCAGAAGTGGAAATCAGAGACCGCTAGGTAAACCAGATAAAGTGCCAAGCGGGCTAAGTATTGATTAAGTTTTTAAATTAAACTGATACAAACAGAATATGAAAAAAATAAAATATGGAATTATTGGAGCAGGGACAATGGCTCGAGAACATATTTTAAATATATCATTAATTGATAATACTGAAGTAGTTGCACTTGCTGATCCTCATGAAGATTCATTAAATCAGTGTAAAGAAATTCTAAAAACAAAAGTTTTATGTTTTAAAAATCATTTAGAAATGATTGAAAAAAATATTGTTGATGTATACTTAATTTCATCTCCTAACTTTACTCATATAGAAATCTTGAAAGATGTAATCAAAACTAAAAAACACATATTAGTAGAAAAACCATTATGCACTAATACAAAAGATTGTTTAGAAATAAGAAAACTTACAAAAGATTATCCTTCAGTATTTTGGACTGCGATGGAGTATAGATATATGCCGCCAGTTTCAAAGTTTATTAATGAAATTCATAATAACAAAATTGGTGATTTAAAAACTTTAACCATAAAGGAACATAGATTTCCTTTTTTAAAAAAAGTAAATGATTGGAATCGTTTTGAAGAAAATACTGGTGGTACACTTGTTGAAAAATGCTGCCATTTCTTTGATTTAATGAGATTGATTATCCAAAGTAAGCCACTCAGTGTTTATGCAAGTGGTGGTCAAGACGTTAACCATTTAGATGAAGTGTATAATGGAAAAAAGCCAGACATCATTGATAATGCTTATGTGATTGTAAACTTTGAAAATGGAGCAAGAAGTTTGCTTGAGCTTTGTATGTTTGCAGAAAATTCTGACATGCAAGAAGAGCTTGTAGCCACAGGAAATAAAGGAAAAATTGAAACTTCAGTCCCCTCTAATGATTCAGGTAAAACCTCATCAAATATAAGAATTGGAATGAGAGATGGTAAAACACAAATCGAAAATATTGAAGTAGATAAAAAAATTCTTGAGGCCGGTCACCATCATGGATCTACTTACTACGAACACTTAGCTTTTTTGAAAGCAATTGAAAGTGATTCAGATCCAGAGGTTTCATTAGAAGATGGTTTAATTGCTGTTGCTGTGGGAGAGGCTGCAGAGCAATCAATAAAACAAGGTCGATTAATAAATCTAGAAGAAATAATTAGTTAAAAAAATCTGTAATTTTATTAACTATAAAGTCACTTACTCTAATGTTTGACTCTGTTGTTACTCCAGAGATATGAGGTGTTAAAATACAATTCATACCTGGTTTTATTTTGTTATAAAATTGACTTTCTATTGGTTCGTTTTCAAACACGTCTAGAGCAAAGCCAGAAATAATATTTTTATGGTAAGCTTCAATTAAATCACTCTCATTTATAATACTCCCTCTAGAGGTATTTATTATAATCGGTTTATTTTTCATTTGAGAAAATGATGATTTATTTATCATATTTTTGGTTTCATCTGTTAGAGGCAGATGTATTGAAATTATATCAGATTTTTCATATATCACATTTAAACTTGATAATTTAGCATCAATTTCTTTATTATTTATTTCCTTAACATAAGGATCGTAAGCTAAAATCTTTAAACCAATTTTTGAAGAATACTCTGCAACTTTTTTTCCAATTGTGCCAAATCCTATTATTGCTAAATACTTTTGATTTATTTCTATAGATTTAATGGTTGTTCTTGGCCATTCACCCTTGATAGTTCCATTATGAAACATTGGAATTTTTTTAATAAGAGACATTGATGAAGAAACAACATATTCAGCAACGGAGTCTGCATTCATTCCTGTAGCTGGTTGAACATAAATATTTTTATTTTTGCAATATTCTGTATCAATATTGTCTAAACCAACACCCAGCCTTCCAATAAATTTTAATTTTATTGCATTTTTTAAAACATCTGAATTTACATGAGTTTTATTTCTTACAATTAGACCATCATAGAATTTAATTATTTTTTTTAATTTTTCTTCATTTTCAAATAATTTTTCATCGTAATTTACATCAAATTTTTTATTTAAATTATCTAAACTGCTTTGATTAATGAATTCTGTTATTAAGATTTTTTTATTATTCATATACCTATTTAATAAAATCCTTTAAAATGAAAATAAACAAAAAACAAAAATAATTTTTACATACCCCAACGTATAGCTGCCGTATGAACTGGTGAATCCCAATTTTTTAAAATATCATCATCACATTTTAAAAGCGTTATAGATGCTCCCTGCATTTCAAGTGAAGTACAATAATTACCAACTAAACTTCTTGTGATTTCAACTCCTTTAGATTTTAAAGTTTCACATGCGTCATCATAAACTAAATATAATTCAGTAAGAGGAGTTCCACCCATACCATTCACGAAAAGAAGTGTTTTTTCATTTTTTTGAGGTTTTAGGTCATCAAGTATAGCTTCTAACATGTTATTGACTATTGTTTTTGATGCTTGAATTTTTTCTCTCTTTCTTCCAGGTTCACCGTGTATACCAACTCCAAATTCCATTTCATCATTTCCAATATCAAAAGTTGGTTTTCCTGCTGCAGGAACTGTGCAGCTGGTAAAAGCAACGCCCATAGTTCCTGAGTTTTTGTTTACTTTTTCACCAAGTTTTTTACATTCTTCTAGCGAACCTCCATTCTCAGCAAGTGATCCAACAATCTTTTCTACCAAAACTGTTGCAGCTACACCTCTTCTACCAGTTGTGAACGTAGAATCTTCAACAGCTACATCGTCATTAGTAATTATACTATCATTTTTACCTGAGTACATTTCTGCACCCATTTGAAAATTCATAATATCTCCAGAATAATTTTTAACTATGAACAAAACACCAGCTCCGCTATCCACATGTTCAGCAGCAGCTTGCATTTGATCTGGTGTAGGTGCTGAAAAAACAAAACCTGGACATGCTGCATCTAGCATTCCATGACCAACAAAACCACCGTGCATCGGTTCATGTCCACTTCCTCCGCCTGAAATTAAAGATACTTTTCCCTCTTTAGTTTTTGTCTTTCTATAAATGAAGTTTGGCTCAAAATTTACTTTAATTATATCACTATGCGCTTTACCAAATCCATTAAGACTTTCTTTTAAAAAATCATCAACATTATTTATAAATTTTTTCATATTTCCTCCTATTTATTAATTAGTGATTTGCAAATTGTATCGATTATAAGTTGTGATGAACGAGCACCTGGATCTATATGACCTTTAGCTCGTTCTCCTAAAAATGAAGCTCTACCTTTGGTAGCAAGCATGTCTTTTGTTCCTAACATTCTATCTTCGGCAATTTTTATTATCTCACTTAACCCTTTTTTCATATCCATATTGCCACTTTTTAATTCATTAAGTTTTTCTGATACTGGAATTAAAACATCCATCATTGTTTTTTCTCCAACATCAGCTTTTCCTCTTTCCTTCATTGCATTAATTCCTGTTATAACCATTTCACATGCTTTGTTAAAATCTATATTTTTATCTAGATCTGGTGTTTTAGCCATAGACATAAAGAAAGTTCCAAATAAAGCTCCAGAAGAGCCACCAATACCTGACAAGACTTTCATAGCAATCATATTTAAACTTTTTTGCAAAGGAAGGTTTTTAATATCATTTTCAAGCTCAACTACTAACTTAAGACCTCTTTGCACATTAAATATATGATCCCCATCTCCAATATTTTGATCTAGTGCTTCAATTTCTGCTGCATTTTCATCAATGACTATTTGAATATTTTTTGCTTGAGAAATTAAAAAATTAACGCTCATTTATCCTCTGGTCTCCGTTATCAAATTTTAAAACTTTATTTGTATTAATGTCAAAATTTATTTTTTCGTTAATTGATGATTTATAGCTACCCTGAATTGAAGCTAATATTTCATTGTCTTTAAAATTAATAGCCACAACAGTCTCTGATCCTAAATTTTCTATAGAAATAACCTTTCCTTCGTATGGTCCATCACCTAGCTCTATATTTTCTGGTCTAAGTCCAATTTTTGGTATGTTATTATCTAGTTTAAATAAAGAACCAGGTAAAATATTTATTTTTGGTGACCCTAATCTTTGAGATACATAAATTGAATTTGGATTTTCATAAATCTCTTCAGGAGTTCCAATTTGAACAATTTTTCCTTCTTTTAAAACTCCAATTTTGTCTGCCAACGTTGTTGCTTCAGCCTGATCATGCGTAACATACAAAATAGTAGCGTTTAGATTTAATTGAATATTTTTTAATTCAACTCTAAGGGTTTCTCTTAGTTTAGCATCTAATGAGGATAGTGGCTCGTCCATTAAATAAATATTTGGTTCACGAACAAGAGCTCTACCAATAGCCACTCTTTGCATTTCTCCACCAGAAAGTTGAGTTGCTTTATTTTTTAATTTGTTTGTAATTTTCAGCATTTCAGCAATTTTCTCAACTTTATTTTTTATTTCTTCCTCAGGAAGTTTTCTCATTGGTGACCTTAATGGAAAAGCAAGATTTTCATAAACAGTATAATGAGGATAAAGAGAGTATTGTTGAAAAACAAAAGTCACATCTCTTGAAGCAGGTTGATCATGAGTTATATTTTCATCATTAAATAATACATCTCCAGAATCAATTTTTTCTAAACCGGCTATACATCTAAGTGTCGTAGTTTTTCCAGCACCAGATGGACCTAGCAATACAAAAAATTGACCATCTTCAATTGTGAGATTTATATCCTCCAAAGCTTTAATTTTTTTATTATAAGTTTTAAATAATTTTTTTAATTCTACTTTTGCCATTAATTTATAAACTCGCTGTTTAAAGATTTGTCTGTTTCACCGTCAAAAATAATAATATTATTATTTAATGGTTTAACCTGAACATTTTCATTCAATTTAGCGTTAACAGAGATATCTGTTTTAACTTTAATTTCACCTAAACTTGTTTTAATCGTGATTATTTTTCTTGATCCTAAATACTCAACTCCAAAAACTGAACCTTTGAGACCTTCATTATTACTAAGAGTTAAATTTTCTGGACGTATACCAAAGAAATTTTTACTTCCTTTTGACTCTTCAAGTTGTTTGGGAATATTAAATTTAGTTCCTTCGATGTTTACAAAAGATTGATCTTTAGAAATTCCTTCATCAACTTCAAAAAAGTTCATACCTGGAGATCCTATAAATGAGGCTACAAATTTAGTTTTTGGTTTATTGTAAATAATATTAGGTTCATCAGCTTGTAATATTTCACCACCGTCCATAACTGCAATTCGGTCAGCTAATGACATTGCTTCTAACTGATCATGTGTTACATAAACTGTAGTTGCTCCTATATCTAAATGTAGTTTTTTTAATTCTAGACACATTAATTCTCTAAATTCAGCATCCAAAGTTCCCAATGGTTCGTCCATTAAAAATGCTTTTGGTCTTCTAACTAGTGCTCTACCTAAAGCTACTCGTTGTCTATCTCCACCTGAAAGAGAGGAAATGTTAGAATTTAAAATATGATCAATTCTTAAAAGTTTTGCTGCTTCTTCAACTCTACTTTTGATATCACTTTTTTTATAACCTTGCATTTTTAGAGGAAATGATAAGTTGTTTCTTACATTCATGTGTGGATAGAGGGCAAATAATTGAAAAACAAAAGCAATATCTCTTTCTGATGCTCTTAACATTCCAACCTCTTCATCTCCAAGATATATCTCACCAGATGTAGGTAATTCTAATCCTGCAATCATTCGAAGTGTTGTAGTTTTTCCACAACCTGAGGGTCCAAGTAAAACAAAGAACTCTTTATCATTAATCGTTAAATTAGAATTTTTAACTGCAGTAAAATCACCAAATGATTTTTGTAAATTTACTATTTTAATTTGAGACATATTAATCCGGAAAGTGGCTTGTGATTATGAAACCTATAGTTCCTACCAAAATTACAATAAAAGAATAAGTAAACATCCACATTGCAAATGGTTGTAACAACATGAAAACTCCAATTAAAATTAATATCGTCGATAAGTTTTCCCAGTAAACTCTTCTAAATATTTTTCTAATTAATGATTTTTCTTCTTTCATTATTTTCTTACTGCTCCAAAGGTAATACCTCTAAGAAGATGTTTTCTTAAAATTATTGTAAAAATCATAACAGGTAATAGAAACAAAGTTGTTCCCGCACCAATTGCTGGCCAATCAAGACCACCTTCACCAATGATTGTAGGAATAAATGGTGGAGCTGTTTGTGCATTGAATTGAGTTAGCAAAACAGCAAAAGCGTATTCATTCCATGAAAAAATCATACAAAAAATTGCGGTTGCAGCTATACCAGTCATTGCTTGTGGAAGAACAACCTTAAAGAAAGCTTGAAGTCTAGAATATCCATCGATCATAGCTGCTTCTTCATATTCTTTAGGAATTTCATCCATAAATCCTTTTAATAACCATACTGCTAAACTTAAGTTTACAACGGTATACAATATGATCATTCCAAGGTGAGTATCCCCAAGACCTAGTTTTCTATACATAATAAATATTGGAACGGCCACTGCTATTGGGGGAAACATCCTGGTCGAAAGAATAAAAAATAATAAATCATCTTTTAAAGGAACTCTAAATCTTGAAAATGCATATGCAGCCAATGCTCCTAAAAATACGGATGCAAAAGTTGAACCAAATCCAATTATCATTGAATTTGAGTATCTCCCCAAAAATTTAGATGGTCCTGTTATAACCATCTCTCTGCTTCTAACCAGTTCTTCATACCAATTTTCTGGGGCAGGCAATGAATCAAGGTATTCTTGAGATTGTCTTGACCTATTAGTAAATAAGTTAACATATCCCTCTAGTGAAGGTTCAAACAATACTTCAGGTGGATACGAAATAGCACTATCAACATTTTTAAAACTTGTCATAACCATCCAAGATATTGGTATCAAAGTAATTACAGCATAAACTATGATAATAGCAGCTGCCATTTTTTTTGAAAAAGATGAAGGTTCCAAATATGATCTAGAGGTATCCATCAGCGTTCCTTTATTTTATTCATTACTTTTACGTAGACATTCCCAAAACCAAATATGGTAACAAAGAGAATAACAGCAAATGCTGAGCTGTAACCAGTTTTCCATTTCTCAAAAGCCTCTCTTTTTAGGTTAATTGAAGCAAGCTCAGTAGCAGAGCCAGGTCCACCAGAGGTGAGCTCAACAACCATGTCAAACATTTTGAAATTCTCAATCCCTCTAAAAAGTAGAGCTAGTAATAAAAATGGTAAAACGGAAGGTAAAGTAATATATATGAATTGCTGCCATTTACTGGCTCTATCAACCTCTGCAGCTTCATATAAATAATTTGGAACAGATCTTAGACCTGCCAAGCAAATTAACATTGTAAAAGGCGTCCACATCCATGTATCAACAATAACAATAGCCCAAGGAGCAAGCGTACTTGAACCAATCATGTCAAAGCTTCCTAAATCATAGAAAAAATTTACCACGTAATTAAATAGACCTACTTGAGGATTATAAAGATAAGTCCAAAATACCCCTACTACTGCAGGTGATAACATCATAGGTAAAACAATTAATGTGGTTAGTAGTTCATTACCTTTAAATTTCCTGTTTAGAAGTAAAGCTAAACCCAAACCTATAATTGCTTGAAGTAACAAAGTCCAAAACATAAAGCTTGCTGTAACTTGCATTTTTTCCCATATAGCTTCTTTATTAAGAACTTTAATATAATTTTTTAAACCAACAAACTGAGGTTCTCTTCCAATTTTATTTGCGTAAAAATTTGTAAAAGACATTTTGATTGCATAGACCAATGGATAAATATTTATAGCCAGTAGCAGAAGTACAGTTGGTCCAATAAAAAGCCAACCCACAGCTTTATCAGAAAGTCCCTTGAATTTTTTTTTAACGCTCATATGAATTTTTAATAAAAAAAGGGGAGGTTTAACCCCCCCTAATTTTTAATTTCTTAACTATTAATGTTAAAGTTTTCCGTCTGCTTCGAACACTTCAACCCACTCTTCGATAATTTTATCTAGAGCGCCTTTAGCAGTTCCTTTTCCATTAACAACATAGTCATGAATTGCTTCTTGCATAGGAAGCATTAACTCAACGAATGTTGGTTCTTGCCAAAAATCTTTAACAATTCCCATTGAGTCCAAGAATCCTTGTGCATAAACAGTAGATGTTGGAAATGATGGTGAATTTAAAACATCATTATGACATGAGTAACCACCTAGATCCCACCATTTTTGCTGTACATCTGGTCTTGCAAACCATTTAATGTATTCAAGAGCAAGATCTTGTTTATCTGAGTATTTAACAACAGATATCCCTTGTCCACCTAATGTTGCTGCTGCAACATTTTGTTTTGGATTTGCAAAGAATCCACTAACTCTTCCACCACTGTCTTCTTTAGAAACACCAGGCCAGAAAGCATACCAGTTCATTTGGAATGCAACTTGTCCTGATTTGTAAGCATCTAAGTTTGCAACCATGTAAGCATCAGAGTGTCCTGGAGGTGCACAATCTTCATATAACTTTCTATAGAACTCAACCGCTTCTACAGCTTGTGGTGAATTGAAATATCCCTCCATATCATATGGTTTGTTTGGATTTTCATATTCCATACCCCATGCATACATTGCAGCTGTAACACCCATTGTTATACCTTCTGATCCTCGTTCTGTGTTAATTGCAGCCCCATATCTTTTTTGACCATCAATTTCTCTTCCTTGGAAAAAACTACACATATCGTGCAATTGATTCCAGTCAGCAGGTACACCTAGATCATAACCATGTTTCTTTTTGAACTCAGATTTAAGTTCTGGTCTATCAAACCAGTCTTTTCTGTAAGCCCAAGCCAAAGCATCTCCCATAGCAGGTAATGCATAATAGTTTTCACTACCTTTAGGCCAAGTAGAATATGCATAAACTGTGGCTGGCGAGAAATCGCTCATTGAAATTCCTTCTTTATCAAAGAAGTCATTCAATTTTACGTAATGCCCATAAACAGCTCCAGCACCAATCCACTGCGAGTCACCTATTAATAAGTCAAAAGTTTTACCTTTGTTGTTAAGTTCATTTAACATACGGTCAGCAAAATTTGGCCAAGGTACAAACTCAAAGTTAACTTCTATTCCAGTTTCAGAAGTAAATTCTTTAGTTAATTCTTGTAAAGCATTAGCAGGGTCCCAAGCGGCCCATCCTAATGTTATAGATTTAGCATTTGAATTTACAGAGAACGAAAATAGAGAAACAAACAATAAAATCATTATTTTTTTCATTTTATCTCCTCTTAGTTTAATTATTCTAATTATAATCTATCCAAAATGTTTTGTGCCTGCTAGTATTTTTTTTATATAAAATAAATTGTTGATAAATTTAAAGAGGAAGGGGAGATAATGAACAATATAAAAGGTCCTGCAATTTTCTTAGCACAATTTGTAGGTGAAGATGCACCATTCAATTCTTTAGATAATATTTGTAAGTGGGTATCTTCATTAGGTTATAAAGGTGTTCAAATTCCAAGTTGGGATGCTAGATTAATTGATCTAAAGAAAGCATCTGAGAGCAAAGATTATTGCGATGAAATTAAAGGTGTAACAAAAAAATATAATCTCGAAATCACAGAACTATCAACACATCTTCAAGGACAGTTGGTTGCAGTACACCCAGCATATGACACAGCATTTGATGGATTTGCGGCACCTGAGGTTAGAGGAAATCCAAAAGCAAGACAAGAGTGGGCTGTAAATCAATTGATGATGGCAGCTAAGGCATCAAAAAATCTTGGACTAGATAGGCATGTTACTTTTTCAGGAGCACTAGCTTGGCCTTATGTTTATCCTTGGCCGCAAAGACCAGAAGGACTAATCGAAAACGCATTTAAAGAACTTTCAAATCGATGGAAACCAATTCTCGATCAATTTGATCAAAATGGAGTTGATCTCTGTTACGAGATACATCCAGGTGAAGATCTTCACGATGGTATTACATTTGAAATGTTTTTAGAAAAAGTCGGTAATCACAAAAGATGTAATATGCTTTATGATCCTAGCCATTATGTTTTACAGAATTTAGATTACTTGGCTCACATAGATATTTATCATGAAAAAATAAAAATGTTTCATGTTAAAGATGCAGAGTTAAATCCTACAGGAAAACAAGGGGTGTATGGTGGTTTCCAATCTTGGGTTAACAGAGCAGGTCGATTTAGATCTCTTGGCGATGGACAGGTAGATTTTAAGTCAATCTTTTCAAAGTTTACCACTTATGGTTATGATGGTTGGGCAGTTCTAGAGTGGGAGTGTTGTCTTAAACACCCAGAGGATGGAGCAAGAGAAGGAGCTGAATTTATCAAAAATCATATTATTAACACTACAGAAAAAGCGTTTGATGATTTTGCAGGAAGTGGTGCTGATATTGAAGCAAATAAAAAAATGCTGGGTATAAATTAGTGCAAAGAAAAATCCGTATTGGAATGGTCGGTGGAGGAGAAGGCGCTTTTATTGGGGGAGTTCACAGAATAGCCTTAAGACTTGATGGTCATTACGAATTAGTAGCTGGATGTTTTTCATCTAATTTTGATAACTCAAAAGAAACTGGAAGAAAACTTGGATTGTCGGAAGAACGTATCTATGAAACTTATCAAGAAATGGCTGAAAAAGAGTCTACGCGTTCCGATGGGATAGATGTTGTTTCTATAGTAACCCCTAATCATCTTCATGTGCCAGTGGCAAAAATTTTTGCTGAAAAAGGCATTCACATTATTTGTGATAAGCCTCTTGCTTTTTCAAGTGAAGAAGCAAACTCTCTTAAAGATATCATAGAAAATGAAAAGATAATTTTTGCCTTAACACATAATTATACTGGATATCCAATGGTAAGACATGCAAGATCTATGGTTAAAGAAGGTGATCTTGGAAAAATAAGAGTTATACAAGCAGAATATCCTCAAGATTGGTTAACTATAAAAGTTGAGGATACTGGTTTAAAACAAGCTGAGTGGAGAACTGACCCTAAAAGATCAGGAGGAGGAGGTTGTATAGGAGATATAGGAACTCATGCATTTAATCTTATTAGGTTTATAACTGAGTTACAATTGGATGAGTTATCAGCTGACATTCATACTTTTGTGAAGGGTCGAAAACTAGATGATAACGCACAAATCATGCTTAGATTTAAAGGCGGTGCAAAAGGTTCGATATGGTCTAGTCAAGTTGCAGTTGGTAATGAAAATAATCTTAAAATAAGAGTGTATGGTGAAAATGGTGGGTTAGAGTGGAAACAAGAAGATCCAAATTATTTGTATTATACAAAATTTGGAAAACCTACTGAAAAAATAACAAGAGGTAGTGGAAGCGCAAAAAAAGAGGCTAACGATGCTACAAGAATTCCACCAGGTCATCCTGAGGGATATTTGGAAGGTTTTGCAAATATTTATACTGATGTTTCTAAAAGATTAAATGCTCAAATAAATAATGAAAAATATGACGATTTAGATGACTGTTACCCAACTATTTATGATGGAGTCGAAGGTATGAAGTTTATAGAGACTGCTTTAGACTCAAGCAAAAACAACAGTAAATGGATTCAGTTTAATAAATAAAATTAAATTAATTTTGATAAGTCTCTTTTATTTGTTTTATAGGTTGGGAGTGGATATTTAAAAGCATATTTCCCAACACGACTTTCTTTAGCCTTTTCCCAAAGAGCCAACCACTGTTTGAAATTTTTTATTTGAATATTTTTTTTATTTTTACTTCTCACATAGAAATTTGGAAGAGGTTCTCTCCCCGAAGGTTGTCCAGCAACGTTATATCTAAGATCAGCGCTTATTCTAAAATCATTTGATCTATTTGGTAAAGAACAATGAATAGAATGTTTATGCAATAATATTACATCACCCACATTTGCTTCTAAATAAATGTGCTCCATATCGTCAAGTAATTTACTATTTTTTAATTCTACTTGCCCTCTGTATCCTGATACATGATTTAATAATCCCATTTTATTTATTTTTTTAACTGTAATCATACATCCATTTTTCTTAGTAGTTTTAGTAAAAGGGATCCATACAGTAACCATGTCAGTTAATTTTTGTCCTCTTGTATTTAGTACAGCAGCATCTTGATGCCAGGGTGTTCTACCACTCAAACCATCATAAATTGATCCTTCTGGTAATTTTTTTTCAGGTTGTTTAATTCTAGTATTTTGAACAGGGTTAGACATTATTTCTTTACCCAAAATTTTTTCTACAACATCTAAAATTTTTTTATTAGTAATTAAATTCCATAATGATTGAGTAGCAAAATAATCACTATCTCGCTTTACATGGTCTCTTGGTAATCTTGTGTTAAAATATTGATCCAGATCATAAATATTTAGTTTTGAAATATATGAGTATTTTTTTTTAAAATTGAAATTAAGAACTTTTTTAGCGTCTCTTTTTTTTGCATATTTTTGTATGAGACAATCCATAACAAATTCCATATCATTTAGAATTGGTTTTAAGTCTCTTCTAAAGTTAAGAACATTTTTAACAATCAAGTACCCATTCTCATATAATTTTTTTTGAAAGCTATTTGTCATTATTAAAATTTATTTTATCATTCAAATAATTTCAATGTTTTGGTGTTGTGGTTAAATAGTTCGCATCATGAAAAGAGGTTAACATTCTTTTTTTTGTACTAATTATATGCGGATAATATGAGATACCTCTGTAATTCCATATAACAGGTTTATTTAATGCATAACTACCATAAATAAAAAAACGCTTTGGACAATTTTTTTCTACAAACCGCTTCACACCATGATAGGAATTTGGAGTAGATTGGAAAAAAACAACAGTTCCTTTTTTGGGTGTAAAAGATTTAACTATTTCAAGTTCACTCATTTTTGGAAATCTTCTGAAACTTTTCCTTAAATTTTTTTTAGATTTTTTTCTGTAAATTGTAAGTGAGCCTCCATTTTTTTTTGGAATATCTGTTAAATAAATTAAGAAATTATATAACCTAGTTATATCATCTCGATGAGGTCTTAATCTATACCCTCCCTTTGATACCGAAAAGTCTATATCTAAATTTACTTTAGGATCAGTATAATTGTTACCCAACATTTTTTTTAATTCACTAGAATTTAATTTTTTTTTAATAGTGAACTTTTTAGGATTAAATGATTTTGGTTTATTTAAATTTACCCATGATCCATCCTTAAAATTTTTTGTAAAAAGATTTTCAATTTTTTTATAAAAAGACTTACTATTAAAAAGCTTAAAAAGTTTTGCAGAGTTAACTGAATTTTTAATATATAAATTAAAATTTTTAGAACCTTTATTAATCCTGCTTCTACCCCCCATAATCATATCATCAAATGATTTTGAGTTGCTTATTTCTTTAATTAATAAATTACAGATATTTTTTGAAACAACGTTATCTCCAACTAAAACAGGAAAGTTACTTTTGATTTTTTTTAGTTTATTTGTAATGAGCATTTAGCTGTACATACCTTCTTTCACTTTAATCATTTTATACATAAGATCATTTAAAGGTGTCTTAACACCATGTTTTTTACCTATTTTTGAAACAGCACCACTAATAAAATCAATTTCAGTTTTTCTTTTATATTGAACATCAAAAGCCATTGAAGATTTGTTGGTTTGCATAGAATCTACAATTTTATTGAACATGAATAGACATTCATCTTCAGAAACATTAACTCCATCTGCAAGTGCCACTTTTCTCGTCTCTAAAATTATTTCCTTACCCAAACCTCGAGATACCTCGTTTGCTTTATTATTTATATATAAATCTGTATGATGAAGATCAAAAATTGCAGATAATGGTCCAATTGCCGTTAAAGCAAAAAGCTTCATCCATTTTCTTTTCTTTACATCTTCCGCAGCAATCATTTCAAGATTATGTGCTGTAAAAGTATCTGCTATTTCTTTAATTCGATCAGTAATTCCTCCTTCGTACTCACCAATCCAAGATGGTAACGAACCATGATTCATAATATGACCTGGTCCTAAAATATTTGAAGCTTGAGTAGTTGTCCCACCAATTACTTTTTCATTACCCACAATACCTTGAATAATTGCTTCATGACCAATACCATTTTGAAAAGACATAAATACTGTTTTATCTCCTATGATATTTTTAATACTGTTTAATGCTGGCTCTAAAGCTGTAGCTTTACACATAACTATTACAGCATCTACTTTATCTAACGAGGATGGATCTGAAGTGGCTTTAACTTTTATTACTCGATCACCGCCATGTCCATCCATTTTTAAACCATCTTTATTAATTGCATCTACATGCTCTTTCCAAACATCAATTAAAATTACATTTAAACCTTTTTCTGCAAGCAAACCGCCAAACAAGCAACCCATCGCGCCTGCGCCAAGAACAGCTACTTTTAAATCTTTATTAATCATCGTTACCTTATTTAAAATTATTTATGTATAGAAATTATATATATTATCTATAGACATTATGCAAAATAAATTATAGCTTATTAACATCATGCAATTAAAAATAGAAAAAGGAATTTTTAAAGATTATTCATTAGAAGATATTTCAGATGCATTAAGAAAAGGATTGTCTGAAAATTTCAAAAACGTTGAAGTTGAAGTGGTTGACTGCCCTAATCTTAGAGATTGGGATTGTCCATCAGAAGGAATAAGTGGAAATCAAAAAATAATAGACGTTGGTGGAGAGCCTTATATGCATGATCCAAAATTTATTGGTGCAGAGTTTGACTATCAAGAAATATCTAAAATGATTGATTCTGAACAATCCTATGCCTTAGGAGCCGGATCAGGTGCAATGTCATGTTTAGATGGTCATTGTGGAGAATTAGTTATTAATGAAAACTTAATAACTGATGAGTCTAAGTCAATAATAGCAAGAGTAAGTCCAGACAAAAAATGTATTGTTGAAAAGTATTCTGCAAAAAAACATGGTGGACTTGGAAACATTTATTATACAGATGGTAAACAGGGAAAAGTTATTAAAATAAAAATCAAAGGTAGAAACGGAGAACAAGGTTCTTTGCCTCAAGCAATGAGGTCTTCTTTATCAAAAAATTTAAGCATTAAAAATAATGAACATATGTCTCTCGCTGGTGTATTTAGAGTATTAAATGGAAAAATAAGATCGCATGTACAACCTGATTATAAAGATATTAAACACGAGTATTACGATCCAAAACAAATGAAATGTGTAAAAGATTTTCTTCAATTTTACGAACCAGTTGGACCAAAATTACAATGCTATACAGTTCTTTGGACTGGTGATCCTACTGGAGGAGAATTAAATCTAAGAGAGTCTGGTGAACATACTCATTTTCATTCTTACGAGCATGACAGAGATGCAGGACATTATCATTTTGATGTATCACCTGAAGAAATAGAATATGAAGGTTATTTTAATACCGCAACAGAAGTACATAGAGTTAATAACATTTATAAAGAACTATTAAGTAAAAATAGTATTGAATAGAAAACTCAATGAGTTTAAATTTATTTAAATGAAAAGACAGTTCAAGTATCCCAAGCACTTTGAAGAACAAAAAAAAATTCCAAAACTTACTCAAAAAAGAATTCAATTAGCAGAAATATCACTTGGAGATTTTGAGGGAAGATTAGCTAACGAGTTATTGAATTGGTTTTCTTTAACCCCACAACATTGGATAATGTTGCATATGGTTATGCTTGCTTATTACAAAAATAAATCAATTACTAAAAATCAATTACTTAAAGTAATCGAGAAATCATATTTAACCTCAAACGTTTATATCGATACAGCAATTAAAAAAGGTTATTTTAGAATTATAAGAAATGAGAGAGACAAAAGATCTATATTTATATTACCTTCAGTAATTACCATTAAAACCTTTGAGGAATTTATTGATAGGAGAGATATTCTTTATAAAGGTGTTAAATAATGAAGAATGTCTATACTTGGGCTGCTAAACCGGCAAAACGAACTTTGACTGTTGGGGATTTAAAAGCAGCAAAAGGAAAAAGAAAATTTACACAAGTTACAGCGAATAGCGTTGAAGAAGCTGAAGCAGCTGAAAAAGCAGGCTTTGATATGATTATATCAAATGCAAAAAATGTAATTCCTGTAAGAGAAGGTTCAAAAAAATTATTTTTAACAGCTGCTTTAGTACTAAATGAGTTTGTAACTGCAGAGGATATTATGCGTGGAGCTTTTAAAGCATTAGAGAATGGTGCTGATGCAGTTATGACACCAAGAAGTATGGACATAGTAGAAATGCTGGCTAAGGAAGATGTTCCAGTAATGGGGCATTTAGGTTTAGTTCCAAGAAAATCTACTTGGATAGGTGGACTAAGAGCAGTTGGTAAAACAGCAAATGAAGCTTATGAGTTATTTCAAAAATTTAAAAGGCTAGAAGATGCAGGAGCTTTTTCTGCTGAGTGTGAAGTAATACCTGAAAACGTAATGGGAGAAATTTCTAAACGAACAGATATTGTTACCGTCTCTTTAGGATCTGGAAGAAATGCAGATGTGATGTATTTATTTATGGAAGATATTTGTGGTGATACTGAAAATCCGCCAAGACATTCCAAAGCTTATGGAAACTTATTAAAACTAAGAAATGAAATTAAAGTTGAAAGAGTTAAAGCGCTTAAAGCATTTAAAAAAGATTCGATGTCTGGAAAGTTTCCAGGTAAGAAACAATCTTCTAATTTAGATAAAAATCAGTTTGAAGAATTTTTAAATCAACTTGATTAATAAGTAGCGTCGTCGTCTTTTTTAGACAAAGAACCTTTCATCTTATCTACAGTTGCTTTTGCGCCGGCGCTTAAAGCTCTTAAATCAGATGCTATTGTTACAAAATCAAAACCTTTTTCGATCATTTTAGTAGCATATTCTGTAGTACCGTTATGAATTCCTGCGAAAATATTATTTTTCTTTGCATGTTCTAAAATTCTCAAAATTTCAGAATAAGCTTTTGTTGTTTCAGCTCTATCAAATCCAGGTTTTTCACCTATTGCTAAACTTAAGTCTGCTGGTCCAATATAAATTCCATCAACACCTGGTGTAGACATTATCTCATCTAAATTTTCTAAAGACTCTTTTGTTTCTATCATTGCTAATTTAAGAATTTCTTCATTAGCGTGATCTGCATAATCTGCGCCACCATAAATTAACCCTCTTACTGGACCGAAACTTCTGTATCCATCAGGTGGGTACATGCAAGCTTGAACAAAATTTTCTGCCTCTTTTTTATTACTTACCATTGGACAAACAATTCCATAACAACCAGCATCTAAGATTTTCATAATTTGACCTGGTTCATTCCAGTTAACTCTAGCTAAAGGAGTTACATCTGTTGTTGATATTGTCTGAAGCATGGGAAGCGCATTACTGTAGTCAACTAAACCATGCTGCATATCAATAGTTAAAGAGTCCCAACCTTGATGAGCCATTGCTTCAACAGAGGCTGTGCTTGGAATTGCACACCAGCCGTTAATAACAGGCTTACCTTCCTTCATCATTTGTTTGATTTTATTTTTTCTCATTTTCTAGATTTTTAATCCCATGTGAGTGTATTTCACATTTAGATAATCTTTTATCGCGCCTGAACCACCTTCACGACCATAACCAGTTTGTTTTATTCCTCCAAAAGGTGCCTCAGCAATAGCAACAACTCCAGTATTAACTGCAACACAACCTGACTCTAATTTCTCAGATCCAATATGAGCTTTATCCATAGAGTTAGTGTATAAATAACTACATAATCCTAAGTCATTATCATTTGCTCTTTCAATTACTTCATCAAAAGTTTTAAAAGTTAAAATTGGAACTAGTGGACCGAAAGGCTCTTCTTTCATTATTGTAAAATTATCTTTAACATCATCAAAAACTGTTGGTTCATAATAGTATCCCTTGTTGAAACCAGAAGGTCTTTGTCCACCCATTAACACTTTAGCTCCTTCTTTTTTAGTAGTTTCAACTAGTTTTTCTATTTCTTCCAATCTTTTAGCTGTAGTCAAAGGTCCAAGATCCACTCCTTCGTCCATACCATTTCCAATTTTTAATTTTTTTGCCCTTTCAATAAAAGCATTAACAAAATCTTCTTTTCTGTTTTCTTGGATATAAAATCTGTTAGGTGAAATACAGACCTGACCGTTATTTCTAAATTTAC
>QCMQ01000007.1 GCA_003213615.1 Pelagibacteraceae bacterium AG-422-D23
TCCTATGGTTCCTGCTTTTTTTTTTTTATAAATACTTCCAAGAGCTTCAGCAGAGTCTTCAATGATTGGAATATTGTATTTTTTTCCAATTTTAATTAATTTATCCATATCGCATAAGTTTCCGTACAAGTGAACAGCGATTATTGCTTTTGTTTTTTTAGTTATAGATTTTTCTACTAAATCAGGATCTATACACCAAGTATCTTCAAGAATATCCACAAACACAGGTGTCGCCCCTAAATGAATAATAGGTGCAAGTGTAGCCACCCAATTAGAGTCAGCCAATATAACCTCATCTCCTTTTTTGATTTTTAAAGCATGAAGACCCATTTGTATAGCTCCTGTACAGCTAGATGTAGCTATTGCAAATTTTACACCTAGATATTTTTTGAAAATATTTTCAAACTTATTGATGTAATTATAACAATTTTGCCCCCAGCTATTTTTTGCTGCATCAGCCACATATTTCCTTTCAATAGACGTGATAGAAGGAAGACAATAATGAATTTTTTTTTTTATCAATTTTTTAAAAAAATATTTATTTTAATAATATTTTAATTAATACAACACTGATTAGAAAAGTAAAAATTTTAGTTAATTAAATATAAGAGAACTGGAATTCCTTCTATTAAACGATCAAAAGGCTTTTATTATTATTAATTTTTTGGTTGCGGGGGACGGATTTGAACCGCCGACCTTCAGGTTATGAGCCTGACGAGCTACCAGACTGCTCCACCCCGCGATATTTTTTTATATCCTATTTTTGAGTTTTTTTAATTTTTTAACTCTTTTAATGTTCTCTTGGAGAATTCTTTTTTTCTTTTCCGAGGGTTTTTCATAAGTATTTTTTAATTTAATTATTTTAAAAAAACCATCTCTTTGAAGTTTCCTCTTCAAAACTCTTAAAGCTTGTTCTACATTATTATCTTTAACTTCTATTTTAATAACTACCTCCAAAAAAAGTGGTTAATTATCACTTTTATAAATTTATGTCTATTTAATTCATTCACTAAATTGTCGTTTGATTAGTTTTATTTTGTTTTTCTTTTTCTTTTTTCTCTCTTTTTATCCTACGTTCTGCTTTCTCTATCGCTTCCACTAATTCTTTTTGAGTAAATAAGTTTAGTGCCACGGGATCTTTAGCATTTAGATTGTTAAAGTTCCAGTAACTTTTATTTCTTATTGATGTAACAGAGTTCTTCGTTATGCCAACTAATTTTGCAATTTGAGAGTCTTTTAAAATATTGTGCTGTTTTATAAGCCACAAGGCTGAGTCTGGTTTATCCTGTCTTTTTGAAAGAGGTATATATTTTTTAATTTTTTTTTCATTGTTTGAAATTTCAATATCACTACTTTTGATTTGAAGTGGCCTATTTTCATCTTTAGATGATAATTTAATTTCCTCTCTAGATAATTGACCTGATATAATTGGATCATAGGCTTTTATACCTTTAGCAACCTCACCATCTGCAATTCCTTGAATTTCAACCTCATGCAATTTACAAAAATCAGCGATTTGTTTAAATGTTAAACTTGTGTTTTCAACTAGCCAAACAGCAGTAGCCATTGGCATTAATGGTGCATTTGACATTTAATTTTTCTTTTCTGATTTAAAATTTTGGAATTTTTTATTGAATTTACTTATTCTGCCTTTATCCATTAGCTTTTGTTTTCCACCTGTCCATGCCGCATGTGATTTTGGATCAATCTCTAATTTTAATACTTCGCCTTCTTTACCCCAAGTTGATTTAGTTTCAAACTGAGTACCGTCTGTCATTTCTACTTTGATAGTATGGTAGTTTGGATGGATGTCTTTTTTCATATCGAGACTTATAGCAAAAGATTTTTAGAACACAATTAAAAGTTCTTTAATTTTTCAAGCATTTTATCACTAATTACTCCACTAGAAGCCCTAATATTTATGTTATTGTTATTAAATTTATTTAAATCATTTACAACCCCTCCAGCTTCTTCAACCATCAAAGCTCCTGCAGCAACATCCCAAAGATTAATTTTGTTATGAAAAAAACCATCCAATCTTCCTGAAGCTACATAAGCCAAATCTAATGCAGCACATCCAGAATATCTCATGTTAAAATCGCTAAATTTTACTCCTTCATGGTTGCTAGAAAACAAACAATCATCTAATGAGCTTTTTTTAGACACTCTCAATCTTTGATTATTTAAAAAAGCTCCTTTATTTTTTTCTGAATAATACATTTCATCTTTAATAGGATCAAAAATTAAACCACTTACTATTTCTCCTTTAGATTGGAGAGCAATACAAATTGCAAAATGTGGGATTCCATGAAGAAAGTTTGTAGTTCCATCAATAGGATCAATTATCCAAACATTTTCTTTATCTCTATTTTTTATTGTTCCTACTTCTTCTGAAAGAAAGGAATAATTTTTTTTAATTTTAGACAGTTCTTCAATTAAAACTTTCTCAACTTGCTTGTCAGTTTTTGTAACAAAATCATATGGTCCTTTTTTAGATACCTGTAATTTTTCAACTTCACCGAAATCTCTAATTATTGATTTTGAAGCTTTTTCAGCAGCTTTGATCATTATATTTAAGTTAGATGATATTGAGATCATTTTTTATATTTTTTTTACGTACTCTAAATTTCTAGTATCAACTATAACCTCATCACCTGACTCTATAAATGGAGGCACTTGAATGTTTAAACCATTATCAAGAGTGGCTGGCTTATAAGATGAGGACACGGTCTGTCCTTTTAGAGCAGCATCAGTTGAATCAATTTTACATTTTACTTGGTTAGGTAGTTCAATTGAAATAGGACTATCATTATAAAAACTTACAGAAACCTCTAAATTTTCTGACAAAAGTTTTCCTTTTTCTCCAACAAGTTCTTTTTTGATTTCTATTTGTTCAAATGATTGAGGATTCATAAAAAAAAAATTATTTTCATCACTATAAAGATAATTAAAAGTTGTTTCTTCTAAAGAAGCTTTTTCAACTGTTTCACTCGATCTAAATCTTTCATTTAACTTTGTATTTTTATTTACACTTTTCATTTCAACCTGTGCAAATGCACCACCTTTTCCAGGTTTTACGTGTTGAGTTTTTAAAACTTGCCATAAATCATTTTTGTATTCCAAAAGCATTCCTACTCTAATTTCTCCAGCATTTATTTTCATTTAAGCCTTTCTATTGCTTGCAAAGGTTTGTATTTTTTATTATTCCAAATGTAGCCTGAAATAGCTAAAAAATTAGCATTGTTCAATAATAGATTTTTATAATTTTCAGAATTAATTCCTCCAATAGCTACAATTGGAGTTTTTGTAAATTTTTTAACTTTATTTAAAATCTTTACAGAGGCTACATACTTAGTTTTTTTGGTTTTAGATTGATTAAAAGCACCAAAGGCAATGTAATCAGCTTTAGCTTTAATTGCTTTTTTTGCCAGATTTACAGAATTATGACAAGTAATTCCTATAATTTTTTTACCAAGTGTATTCCTTGCTATCTTAATATTCATATCTTTTTGACCTAGATGGCAACCATCTGCATCTAATTTTAAAGCAAGCAAAGGGTCATCATTAATTATAAATTTTACTTTATTTTTTTTACAAATATTTTTAATTTTTTCTCCAATTATCATTTTCTTAATCTGAGAGTAATTTTTCAGTCTAAGCTGAAAAAAACTTACTTTTCCGGTTTTTAAAACTAAATTTAAATTTTTATAGAAAGCACTAGGTATTTTGTTAGGAGAAATAAGATAAATAAATTTTTTTTTATTTATTTTCAAGTTCGTTAGACCATTTTCCTTGAGCAGCTAAGGTACACATTTTAGCTCTATGATTAAATATAGTTTGAGTAGCCTCTACATTTTTAATATCATTAGACCAAACTTTTAAAGCGCTTTGTTGAAGAGCTCTTCCATATGAATATGTCATTATAAAATTTGTATTATTATTTTTATTTATTAAATTTAAATTTTCTGTAGCCTCTATTTCAGATTGCCCTCCAGATAAAAATGCCATTCCAGGAACTTCATTGGGTACAGAATCTTTAAGGCATTCTAAAGTTTTAATGGAAACTTCTTCACTAGAATTTTTTTCTTCTGATAGGTTTCCTGACAAAATCATATTTGGTTTTAATATTATTCCTGAGAGATCAACTTTGTGTAAAATTAGTTCCTCAAAACACTTTTTAATTACTTCTGATGTTTTACTATAACAATCATCAGCTGAATGGTTTCCATCCATCAATACCTCGGGTTCTACTATTGGAACCATCCCGCTTTCTTGAACTAGTGCAGAGTACCTAGCAAGTGCATGAGCATTACTACTGATTGCTAGCTTACTTGGATATTTTTCACTAATACAATAGACACCTCTCCATTTTGTAAATCTTGCCCCAAGTTCATAATATTTTTTTAATCTATCCCTAAGGCCATCTAATCCTTCTGTAATCTTTTCTTCAGGGGAATTTGCCAAATCTTTGGCACCAGTATCAACTTTAATTCCAGGAACTGCACCTGAACTAGATATTAAATCAGGTATTGATTTTCCTGCACTTGAAATTTGATTTATGGTTTCATCGAAAAGAATAACACCACCTATGTAATCTTTCATTCCGTCTGATGAAAAAAGAATTTCTCTGAAGGAAAGCCTATTTTCTTTGGTTGATTTGACATTTACTGCTTCAAGTCTTTTTGTCATAGTTCCATTACTTTCATCAGCAGCAAGTATACCTTTGCCATTGGAAATTATTTTAAGTGCAATTTTATTTAATTCAGACATTTTAATTTAGTGCGGTTATACCAGGAAGGTTTTTACCTTCAAGATATTCTAAAAAAGCTCCACCTGCAGTTGAAACAAAATTAAACTCATTAACAGCGTTTAAATTATTTAATAAAGAAACTGTGTCCCCACCACCAGCAACTGAAAAAATTTTGTTTGATTTATTATTTTCAATTATTTTTTTTGCTATTTGAATACTTCCATAAGCAAAATTTGGATTTTCAAAATATCCTGCAGGTCCATTCCAAAGTATTGTTTTACTACTATCAATAACTCTTGTTATTTTTTCTATAGTTTTTGGACCAATATCCAATATCATTTCATCAGATAATATTTCGCTCAATTCTTTCTTTTGAGGAGATCCATTTAAATCTTTAGATACAACCACATCTTCTGGATAGATAATTTTACATTTTTTTTTGTTTGAAAAAGAAATAATTTCTTCAACTATTTTATTACAATTTTTTTCTTTGATAGATTTTCCAACACTATTTCCAAAATATTCTATAAAATTATTAGCCATACCCCCAACAATTATAATATTATCAAATTTAGTAATTAAATTTTTAATAACATTAATCTTAGTTGAAATTTTAGACCCTCCAATAATGCAAGTAATTGGTCTGGTAATTTCAGAAGTTATTTTATTTAGCGCATTCACTTCTAAGTCTAGCTGTAATCCAGAAAACGAGGGCAAGAATTTTGGAATCTCATTAATTGAAGCATGAGCTCTATGTGAACAAGAAAAAGCATCATTTACATATATATCTCCAAGATTTGATAAAAGTTCGGCAAATTTATTATCATTTTGTTCTTCCTCAGAATAAAATCTAATATTTTCTAAAATTAAAATTTCATCATTATAATTATTTAATAAATTTTTATTTTTTATTTCTTTAATATTTTCAGTAATAAGTTTTACTTTTTTTCCTAATTTATTTTGTAATTCTTTACAAATTGGTTCTAGGGAGAGTTCCTTAACAATTTCACCTTTAGGTCTCCCCACATGAGATAAAATTATAATTTTTGCATTTTCCTTGATCAAAAAATTTAAAGTAGGAAGAATTTTATCTATTCTTGTTGTGTCCGTTATCTTATCTTTTTCCAAAGGAACATTTAAGTCTAGTCTTAATAATATTTTTTTATTGTTTAGATTTTTTTCGTTTATAATACTTCTCATTAAGAGATTTTATGCAAAGTTTCAGCAATATCGCACATTCTGTTAGAAAAGCCCCATTCATTATCATACCAGGCTGATACTTTACCCATATTACTTCCAACTACATTTGTTAAAGAAGCATCTACTATTGCAGAAGCAGAATGATGATTGAAATCTATAGATACTAATTTTTCATAAGTAACTTCTAATATATTTTTTAATTTATTTTTTGACGCTTGTTCAAAGGCATCATTAATTTTTTTTATATTAATATCTTTTTTTGTACAAAAAACTAATTCAACAAGAGAAACATTAGGAGTAGGTACTCTCATCGCAACACCTTCTAGTTTCCCTTTGAGGTTTGGTATTATTTCTCCTATTGCTTTCGAAGCTCCTGTTGAGGTAGGAACTATTGATTGACTCGCAGATCTTGCTCTTCTTGGATCTTCGTGAGAATTATCTAAAATTCTCTGATCGCTAGTAAATGCATGAATTGTAGTCATAAAACCTTTTTCGATTTCAAAATTTTCATCAAGAACACTGGTTACTGGTGCTAGGCAATTGGTAGTGCATGACGCTGCAGATATTATTTTATCTTCTTTAGTAATTATATTTTCATTAACACCAAACACTATTGTTTTATCAGCATTTTTACATGGAGCAGAAACGATCACTTTCTTTGCACCATTTTCTATATGTGTATCAAGTTTTTCTTTTGAATTAAATTTTCCAGTACATTCAAATACAAAATCAACATCACGTTTTTTCCAATTAATATTTTCAATTTTTGTTTCTTGAGAAAATGTAATTTTATTTTTATTAATTATTAAATGATTTGGATCAAAATTTATATCAGCATTTAATTTTCCATGTATAGAATCGTATTTGATTAATTTAGATGTAGCTTCTGAATTTGATCTGTTGTTTATATGATTAATTTTTAAATTTTTATTTTTACTTTCGACAATTGATCTAACAACCATACGACCAATCCGTCCCATTCCGTTAATTCCAATTTTAATTGTCATTTTATTTTTTTTAAAAATTTTTTAGTAATATTTTTAATGTTTGTGCTCTCTAGTCCAAAATATTTATAAATGTCTTTATAGGGTGCACTTTTACCAAATTCATTAATTCCAAAAATAATACCGTTATCACCTACATATTTTTTCCAACAATCACTTGATCCAGCTTCAATCGATATTTTAAATTTTGTTTCTTCTAAAATTTTATTTTTATAAGATTTTGATTGTAATTCGAAAAGCTCCATACAAGGCATTGATATCACTTTGGAATATATTTTATCTTTGGCTAATTTATGGCTAGCCTCGATTGCTAGATTAACTTCAGATCCACTAGCTAATATTGTTAGACTAATTTTTTTATTTGTTCGTAAAACCTCGTAAGCCCCCAATGAGCAAAAGTTTTTATTTGAGTATGTTTTTCTTACTGGATTTAAATTTTGTCTTGTTAAAGATAGCACGCTAGGTGTTTTTGAGCTTTTTAAGGCATGCTCCCAACATTCTATAGTCTCAATTCTATCTGCTGGCCTAAATACATTTAAGTTAGGTATAGCACGTAAGCCTGAAAGCTGTTCTATAGGTTGATGAGTAGGGCCATCTTCTCCGAGACCAATAGAATCATGAGTCATTACATAAATGACTCTTTTTTTCATTAATGCTGATAATCTAATCGAAGGTTTACAATAATCAGAAAATATTAAAAAAGTACCTCCATAAGGAATTAGATTGCTGTGAAGTGCAATACCATTCATAATGCCACTCATTGCATGTTCTCTCACCCCGTAGTGAATGTAGTCTCCAGTAAAATCTCCAGGTTTAATTATTTTATGGTTTTTGGTTTTAGTATTGTTTGATCCCGCTAAATCAGCAGAGCCACCAATTAAATTATTTTTTTCTTTTGTTAATGCACTCAATGTCATTTCTGAACATTTTCTAGTAGCTAAACTTTTTGGTTGCTTAATTGCATTTTCTTTTTCTTTCTTGAGCGCTATAGTAAAGTTGTTTTTTAAAGTTTGATTAAATTTTATTTTTTTTCTTTTAAATATTTTGCTCCATTTTTTTTCTAATATTTCGCCTTTTTGACCAATTTTTCTCCAATCTTTTAAAATTTGATTTGGTATTTCAAAAGGTTTACTTTTCCAATTTAAGCCTTTTCTTACAAGCTTGATTTCATCTGCTCCCAATGGACTTCCATGGGATGATGCTTTTCCTGATTTATTAGGTGAACCATATCCAATTTTTGTTTTACAAGAAATCACAGTAGGTTTTTTAGCTCTCTGAACTTTTTTTAGTGCTTTAAAAATTTCTTTTTCATTATGACCATTGATAGAAATATAGTCCCAACCATATCCTTCAAATCTTTTTTTAAAATTATCTGAAACTGCGAGACTTGTTGGACCATCAATTGAAATTGAATTGTTATCAAATAGCATAACTAAATTTTTAAGTTTCAAATGTCCCGCTAAACTCATCGCTTCATGACTTATTCCTTCCATTAAGCATCCATCACCAGCTAAAACGTAAGTTTTGTGATTAATTAAATCTTTACCTATTTTATTTTTTAAAATTTCCTCAGCGATTGCAAAACCAACTGCATTAGATATACCTTGTCCAAGAGGACCTGTTGTAGTTTCAATACCTGTTTTCGGATGATATTCAGGGTGTCCAGCACAAATAGAATTTAGCTGCCTAAATTTTTTAATATTATTAATTGATATGCTTTTATACCCCGTTAGGTAGAGCAAAGAATATAAAAGCATAGAACCATGACCAGCAGACAAAACAAATCTATCTCTATTTAACCAATCTGGATTCTTTGGATTAAATCTCAAAAATTTTTTAAATAGCACTGTTGCAACATCTGCCATACCCATAGGCATTCCTGGGTGACCTGAATTTGCCTTTTGAACAGCATCAATTGATAAAAATCTGATGCAATTAGCTAAATCGTTGTGTAGTTTGCTCAAAATTATCCTGACTAGACTAAGAAGAATCTATTTAATAATATAAACATATATATATGAATTCTATAGACGAAAAAGAAAAAAAATTAAACATAGCATTAGAAGAATTAAAAAATTTAGATCTAACAAATCCTGAATTACAAAAAAATATTGAAAATTTAAGCACAAAACAAAATCAATTAGAAATTGAAAAAACACAAATTGAAGAAAAATATAAAACTTTGCTCGAGGAACATGAAAATCTTTCAAAAAAACTTGAGGATTTAAAAAGTAAAGAAAAGCTCGAAGAAAGAAAACAAATAGAATTTTCTGAAAAAATTGATGAACTTAATCAAGAAACCGACACACTATTGGATGAAATAGATAAATGGCAAATGTAAGTATAAAATTTAATAATAAAGAGTTTTTGCTTGCTTGTGAAGATGGACAAGAGGAGCACTTAGAAGAATTATTAATTCAGATTAACAAAAAGTTTAATAATTTAAAAAATGATTTGGGAAATCTAGGTGAAAATAAACTTTTATTAATTACAGCTGTAAAAATAATGGATGAATATTACGAAACTAAGAAAAAAGTAGATCAAAAAAAAGAAGAATTAAACGATCTATCAAACAAATTTAAAGAACTAAAATCTCTAATTTATGATTACAAGGACAAAAAAGAAACTGAAATTGAAAAACTAAATCTTGATCATGAAAATTTAAAACAAGAAATTGATGATAATCAAAAAAAATACGAAAATTTAATTGACGAGGCTGCTGATCAAATATCAAATTTTGTAAAAAAAGCAAAATTAGAAAACATATCAAAGTAGGTTTGTGAGTAAATTCAAGCTAAGAATTAAAATTTTAAATCTTAGAAAAAAAAATTCGTATAAAAAACTTAGTCTCCATCCTTACAGAATTTATCAATTTTTAAAAAAAAATAAAATTAATTTCAAAAATGTAGGAGGGTATTATCCTTATAATCATGAGATTGATGACTTAGATATGCTTAATTTTTTAAGAAACAAAAGATCAAATATTTCCTTACCAATAATTAGAGAAAATAATCAAATGGATTTTTTTGAGTGGACAAATAAAGATCCTTTAAAAATTAACAAGTATGGAATTGCTGAGCCAACTTTAGGAAAGAAAATTTACCCAGATATAATATTTGTTCCTTTAGTAGCTTATGATGATGATTTGAATAGATTAGGCTATGGCGGAGGATTTTATGATCGTTATTTAGAAAAAATATCTAAAATTAAAAAAATTTTTAAAATTGGATTAGGATTTTCATACCAGGAAATAAAAAAAATTCCTATCAACAAGTATGATAAGAAACTTGATTTAATAGTAACCGAGAAAAAAATTATACAATGAGAATTTTATTTTTAGGAGATGTTGTTGGAATTTCTGGATGTTCTAAATTAACAAGCAATTTATTAAATGAAATTGATAAAAAGAAAATTGATTTTGTAATTGTTAACGGTGAAAATGCTGCAATTCAAGGTGTGGGGCTAACTAAAGAAATATGTAAGGATTTTTTTAATAGTGGAGTTGATGTTATCACAACCGGCAATCATGTTTGGGATCAAAAAGAAATAATGGAATTTATTGATAAAGAAGAAAGATTATTAAGACCCAACAATTTATTTGAACCTGCACCAGGAAAAGGTTTTCAGATTTATAAAACAAAGAATGATATTAAAATTGGAGTTCTTAATTTGATGGGCAATGTTTTTATGAAAAAGTGTGAAGATGTTTTTGAAGCTTCTCAAAAATTTTTAAAAGAAAATGAGATGAAAAAGGATTTTGATTTACTTGTAGTTGACTTCCATGGGGAAATTACTAGTGAAAAAAATGCTATAGGACATCTATTTGATGGAAAGGCAACTCTCGTGGTTGGAACTCATACTCATATTCCAACAAATGATGCCAGAATACTCAATAATGGCACTGGATATCAAACCGATGCAGGCATGTGTGGGGATTATGATTCAGTGATTGGAATGAATAAAGAAAATTCTTTAAATAGATTTTTAAAAAAGAATTCAGTGAAACACTTTCCTGCTACTGGAGATGCTACTTTGTGTGGTGTTATAGTAGATTGTGATATAAAAACAGGTTTAGCAATAGGCATCAAAAGCTATGTATATGGAAATCAACTAAAAAATATTTAAAGATCATGGCAGGACATTCACATTGGGCAGGAATAAAACATAAAAAAGGTAAGGCTGATAAGCAAAGATCAAAGATATTTTCAAAATTATCTAAAGAGATTACTGTTGCTGCAAAACTTGGTGACAAAGATCCAGCAATGAACCCCAGACTAAGATCTGCAGTACAGGCTGCTAGATCTGCAAATATGCCTAAAGATAATATTGAAAGAGCAATAGACAAATCTTCTGCAGCTACAGGATCAAATTTTGAAAATTTAAGATATGAGGGGTTTGGACCAGAAAAGATTGCTGTTATAGTTGAAACTTTGACAGATAACAAAAATAGGACCGCATCAAATATTAGAACTATTTTTCAAAAAAGTGGTGGGAGCTTAGGAACTCAAGGTTCAGCATCTCATAATTTTCAACAATTGGGTATAATCAAAATTGATAAAAAAGAGATATCTGATGAAACAATTTTAGATTTAGCGATTGAGTCTGGAGCTGATGAATGTTTGTCGTATGATGATTATCATGAGGTCCAGTGTCAAATGAGCGAGATATATAATGTAAAAAAAAATCTTGAGAAAATTATTGTGAATTTTATTTCTACAGAAATTGAATGGGTCCCGTTAAATGGTGTTGAAGTAAATAAAGATAATAAAGATAGTGTTTTAGATTTTTTAGAAACTCTTGAGGAAGATGACGATGTTCAGAACGTTTATTCTAACGTTAATTTAGGTGGTATTTAATGATGATTATTGGAATTGACCCAGGCATCTCAGGTTCAATCTGTTTTTTTCAGGACGGTATAATAAAAGATGTAATTGAAATGCCAACCATGACAGATGGTAAGAAGAATAAGCGACAAGTAAATGGTGCTCAAATATTTAATGAAATTAGCAAAAGGATAGACAAATTTGATAAAAAAAATATAAAGGTTGTCATTGAACAAGTTTCTGCAATGCCTGGCCAAGGCGTTACCAGTATGTTTAATTTTGGTCAATCTTTCGGTATTTTAAAGGGGATATGCAGCGCAATGCATTTATCTGTTTATTATGTTAGGCCTGCTAAGTGGAAAAAATACTTTAATCTTATTAATTCAGAAAAAGATGCGAGCAGAACAAGAGCTATTGAAATTTTTCCATATTTTTCATCACAATTGTCAAAAAAGAAAGATAATAACAAGGCAGATGCTATTCTAATAGCTAGTTTTTTCTTCGAAACTTATCAAAAAGAAGAGTAATCAATTTAAATTAATAGACAAAATCATGACACATTTACGTGTGATGAGTAAGAATGGAAGCAGATATAGCAGCAAAAGCAGTTGAATTAGGAACAAATACCGATTTTTCATTATTTAGTTTATTTTTTAGAGCAGACATAATTGTTAAGTCTGTAATGATTATATTAATATTGTGTTCAATATATTCTTGGGCTGTAATTATTGAAAAGTTTCGTTTATTTAAAAAAATAAATAAATCTTCAGAAGAATTTGAAGAAAAATTCTGGAATTCTAAATCTGCTGAAACTTTTTACAATAGTTTACCTAGTAAACTTGAAGATCCAATGTCAATTGTGTTTCAAGATGCAATGGAAGGATTACTTAAAAAAAAAACAAGAACTAATATTAGTGAAAGAATGAATGCATTTCTAGAGTCAGGAATTGAAAAACAAATGACAAAAATTGAAAAAGGTTTTACTTTTTTAGCAACAGTAGGTTCAACAGCACCATTTATTGGATTGTTTGGAACTGTGTGGGGAATTATGAATTCTTTTCAATCTATAGCTATTTCAAGAAACACAAGTCTTGCGATAGTTGCACCGGGAATAGCAGAAGCTTTATTTGCAACTGCACTTGGTTTATTGGCTGCAATACCAGCAGTAGTGGCATACAATAAATTCAATAATGATGCCAAAAAATATTCAGAAAAATTAGAAAATTTTTCAAAAAGATTTTTAACAATTGTTTAAATGGCATTTAAATTAAATCGTTCTTCTAAAGAACCAATGAGTGAAATAAATGTTACACCTTTTGTGGATGTAATGCTTGTATTGTTAATAATTTTTATGGTTACAGCACCATTGTTAACTGTTGGCGTTCAAGTTGATTTACCGGAAAGTTCAGCAGACTCTTTGCCAGAAGAGACAGAACCTTTAACACTTTCAATTAATGCAAAAGGTGAAATTTTTATTCAAGAAGCAAAAGTTGAATATGATAATATTATTGCAAAGGTATTAGCGGTTTCAAAAAATAGAACTGATACCAGAATTTATGTTAGAGGTGATAAAACTATAAATTATGGAAGAGTTTTAGAAATAATGGGATTACTATCAGGATCTGGTTTTACTAAAGTAGCATTGATTTCAGAACCATATAAACAAAGGTAAATAAAGTGAATAGAAGTTTAATTATTTCTTCTGCTTTACATGCTTTGTTAATTTTCATTACAGCTATGAGCTTACCTTTTTTGGCAAAGAAACCACTTGATATTCCGCCAGTTGTATCAGTTGAGTTAATTCAAATAGCAGAAAAAACTAATATTCCATTTGCACCTAAGGCTAAAAAAATAATTGAGAAAGTAAAAGAGAAAGAAAAGAAACTTGTTTCAGAACAAGCTCCACCAAAAAAAGTAGAAAAAACTAAAACAAAAACTGTTCTGGCTCCTGATCAAAATAATAAAAAAATAGAGAATGAAACACCTGAAGCAATTCCACTTCCAGATAAAACTCTAAAAAAAATTGAAACAAAAGAGGAAAAAAAACAAAATCCTGAAAAAGTAGATGATGAAGTTAAGCAAGTATCAGAATTTGAAAAAAAAGATTTGTTTGATCCAAATAATATTGCTGCTTTAATTGATAAATCAAAAGAAGAGAGTGTAGAAGTTTTAAAAACAAATGACGACATTACTCAAGATCAAGAAAGAAATGTAGAAAATACAGGTCTTACACTAAGCGAAGAGGATGCTCTTAAGGCCCAAATATTTGGGTGTTGGAGTATTCCATTAGGATTACCATACAATGAAAATTTATTGGTAAGAATAAAGTTAAAATTAAAACCTGATGGAACAGTATCAAAAACAGAAATTTTGGACCATGCAAGAATGAATAAACCAGGCCAAGGATTTTATAAGGTTTTAGCAGAAAGTGCTTTGAGAGCTGTCAAGTTATGCCAACCATTAAGAGTTCCAACAACTGGATATGAAAGATGGAAAGAATTACAATTAAATTTTGATGCAAGAGAGATGTTAGAAGGGTAGTATATTTAAATGACAAAAAAAATTCTAATTTTATTATTTATATTAATACCTATCAATGCAAATGCTTTAATAGAAGTTGATATAACTAGGGGAAATTTAAATCCACTTCCATTAGCAGTTTCTCCCCTGTCAATTGACGAAGAGTCTAAAAAAGGTTTTGAAAAAATACTTAAAAAAGAAAATATTGGCTCCGAGATATCAAATGTTGTTGAGAATAACTTGAGAACCTCGGGATTATTTAACCCTCTAGACAAAAAGGCTTTTTTACAAGCTCCTGACATTGCAAATTTAAAACCAAGATTTGAAGATTGGAATTTAATTAAAGCTCAAGCACTTATTACTGGTAAAGTGAATTATGTTGACGATAAATTAAGAGTTGAGTTTCGATTATGGGACGTTTTAGCTGCTAAAGAAATGATGGCTTTAGCTTTTACCACAGTCCCTAACAATTGGAGAAGAGTAGGGCATATTATTTCTGATAAAGTTTACGAAAGGCTGACGGGAGAAAAAGGTTATTTTGATACAAGAATAATTTATGTCTCAGAAGAAGGACCAAAAACACGAAGAATAAAAAAATTAGCAATCATGGATCAAGACGGAGCTAATAATAAATTTTTGACATTAGGCAATGAGTTAGTTTTAACACCACGATTTAATCCAGCAAGTCAAATGGTAACTTATTTGTCTTATTTTAAAAATATGCCAAGGGTTTATTTATTAGATATAGAAACTGGCACACAAGAAGTAGTTGGAGATTTTCCCGGAATGACATTTGCGCCACGTTTTTCTCCTGATGGTAAAAAAATAATAATGAGTTTTGCTAAAGATGGAAAGTCAGATATTTACACTATGGATTTAGAAAATAGAATTGTTGAAAAAATTACTAATCATCCATCAATTGACACTTCCCCATCTTATTCTCCTGATGGAAAATATATTACATTTAATTCTGATAGAAGTGGTTATCAGCAAATTTATGTAATGAAGAATGATGGAAGTGATGTAAAAAGAATTTCTTTTAGTAACGGTTTATATGGAACACCAGTATGGTCTCCGAGGGGAGATTTAATTGCATTTACAAAATTACATAAAGGTAAATTTTATATAGGCGTAATGAGAACTGATGGTAGTGGTGAAAGATTGTTAACTGAAAATTATTATCAAGAGGCACCATCTTGGTCTCCAAATGGAAGGGTATTAATATTTTATAGAGAGACAAAAACTAACTCCAAAGGAGAAGGCTTTTCCGCAAAATTGTGGTCTATAGATTTAACGGGTTATAATGAGCGGCAAATAAAGACACCAACAGATGCCTCAGACCCATCATGGTCATCTTTATTAAGTAATTAAGAGATTAATTTTTGTAAATTTCTTGATTTTTAGACTTGAAACCTCTATCTAGTTGTGAAAAAGTCAAGAAATTGAAATTAGCAGCAAGGAGCAATTTAATGAGATTAAACAAAATTTTGAAAAACACACTTTTAATATTAACAGCTTGCCTAGTGCTATCTGCATGTGCAACTAAAAAAGAAGTGGCAACAGAAGCTCAAGGTCAAATGCAAGGTGATGTTTACACAGGAACAGACACAGTTAAATATTTAGCTGATGGTGTTCCAGACAGAGTTTTCTTTGCAACAAATGAGTCGATATTAACAACTGCATCAAGAGAAACCTTAAGAGCCCAAGCAGCCTGGTTAAGAAAGAATCCAAAAATAAATGTAGTTCTTGAAGGTCATGCTGACGAAAGAGGAACAAGAGAATACAACTTGGCTCTTGGTGAAAGAAGAGCAAACGCAGCTAAAGACTATTTAATGACTTACGGAATATCTTCTGACAGAATTACGGTATTAAGTTATGGTAAGGAGAGACCAGTTGATTCTGGTTCAAACCCATTAGCTTGGTCAAAAAACAGAAGATCAGTAACTGTTAAAGCAAATTAATTATTTAAAATTTAAGACCCTAAAACCTTTGTTGGATTTAGGGTCTTTTTTTTGCCATTTTTATAATCATAAATCTAATTTAAATTATGCTCTTATTTAAATTAGTAATTTTAAAATTATTTTTAATCTTAAATTTGGTTTTTGTTAATATTTCTTATGCAGATAACCATAATATTTATGAAACATTAGAAATAATAAAAAATGATCTTAAAACTCTTGAAAGAGCAGTTTATTCTGGATCTATAGAAGTTAAAGCAGGTAATAATGATAGTTCGGTTTCAAACTTGGATCAAAACTCAGAAGATGTTTTAACTAGACATTTATTAAAATTATCTGAAGTTGAGGATCAGTTTAGAGAACTCACTAATAAATTTGAAGAAATAAATTTTAAGTTGGATAAATTATCTTCCCGTGTTTCAAAAATTCAAGCAGATAATCAAATAAGATTTCAAGACATAGAAAATAATATTAGTTCTGAAATTGTTGGTAATACAGAAAACCAATTAAGTTCAAAACCAAAGACTGATGAGCAAAAAGTTTTACCTGGTAGTTCACAGCCCCAAGATTTAGGAACAATTTCATATAAGGATACAGAGACAAACGAAACTTCACAACAAATTCAATCTGTAGATACTACAGCTTCAATTGTAACAGAAACTTTTCAATCTGAAGAAAAAATACTTCCTCAAGACTTAAATCTGGTGGAGCAATATGAATTTGCAACGAGTTTTTTAAAAGTTGGGGATTACAGTACAGCGGAAAGAGCTTTTAGAGAATTTGTTATATCTAACCCTGATCATGAGTTAGCGGGTAGTGCACAATACTGGTATGCAGAAACTTTCAGAATTAGACAATTATATACTGATGCAGCTTCTGCTTATTTAGAAGGTTACCAAAAATATCCTAAAGGAAAAAAAGCTCCAATTAATCTATTAAAACTTGGAGTATCAATGGTTCAAATCGGTGAAAAAGACCAAGGGTGTAAAATGATAAATGGTGTAGAATTGCAATATCCTAATGCAAATCAGTCTGTAATACAAAAAGCAAAATATGAGTCCAAAAAATTTGAATGCATCAAACAAGACTCATAAGTTTTTATTAAATCAATTAAAAGATAAAAAAACTTTTAAAATTTATAAAAAATTTGAAAAAAATCTTAAATTAAATGAGAATTTTATTGTTGCAGTTTCTGGTGGATCAGACAGCCTAGCTTTGTGTTTTTTATCAAAAATTTATTCGATCAAAAAATATCTAAAAGTAAAATTTTTGCACGTTGATCATAAACTTAGAAATAATTCAACAAAAGAGGCAAAATTTGTAAAATTACTTCTAAAAAAATTGTCTACTAATCTTGAGGTTTTAACCTGGTTTGGAAAAAAACCTAAAAGCAATATTCAATCTATTGCAAGAGCTAAAAGATATGAGCTCATGATCAAAAAGGCAAAAAAGTTAAAAATAAATAATATTTTATTAGGTCATCACAAGGATGATTTAATAGAGAATTTTTTTATCAGAATTTTGAGGGGCAGCGGTTTAAATGGTATGGTGTCATTTGATCAAAAAACTAATCTACAAAATATTAATTTGATTAGACCTTTGTTAAAATTTTCTAAAAAAAATTTAGAATATATTACCAAAAATGTTTTTAAAAATTATGTTGAAGATCCTTCGAATAAAAATGATGACTTTAAACGGGTAAAAATTAGAAATTTTATAAAGAATTTGGAATTAGAGGGACTAGATAAAGATAAATTTGATTTAACTATTAACAACTTAAGATTTGCCAATGAGTCTATTAAATATTCTGTAGAAAAAAATATAAAAGATAATGCAACAATTTTAAATATTAATAAGTTTGTGATTTTAAATAAAAATTTTTTTTATCAACCAGAGGAGGTAGTTTTTAGGTCTTTAACAAAAGTTATAAACATAGTTGGTAAAAATTATTACCCAGCAAGAGGAAAAAAAATTGATAAATTAGTTGATCAAATAAAAAATGAAAATGCTTTTAAAACTACCTTAGGGAATTGTATAATTAAGAAGACAAATAACACTACTATAGTGTCAAAAGAGCGTTAAAGTTGATGAAATTATTGATATTTTGTCACTTGTTAATTTAATAATAATTATTATTTTAATATTATGAATTTAAAAAATCTAGCAATGTGGGGAATTATAGTTTTTTTAACTATAGGGCTTTATAATATGTTTAAAAATCCTCAGTCCAATATAAGAGGAGGAAATCAAATAATATTTTCAGATTTTCTAAATTCAGTTGAAAATGGAGAGGTTCTTAAAGTTGAAATACAGGGAAATAACATAAAAGGTGTTTATTCAAATGGAAATTCTTTTTCAACCTATGCTCCTAATGATCCTAATCTTATAGAAAAACTATCTGAGAAAGGTGTTAGTATTTCAGCAGCACCTTTGGAAGAAAAAATGCCTTCATTATTTGGTGTGCTTCTCTCTTGGTTCCCGATGTTATTGCTTATTGCGGTTTGGATTTTCTTTATGAGACAAATGCAAGGTGGCAAGGGTGGTGCAATGGGATTTGGAAAATCAAAAGCGAAAATGATGAACGAATTAAAAGGCAAAGTTACTTTTAATGATGTTGCAGGTGTAGAGGAAGCTAAAGAAGAAGTAGAAGAAATAGTAGAATTTTTAAAAGATCCAAAAAAATTTAGTAGATTAGGTGGAAAAATTCCAAGAGGAGCTTTACTTGTGGGTCCTCCAGGAACTGGAAAAACTTTATTGGCAAGAGCAATTGCAGGCGAGGCAGGAGTTCCATTCTTCACTATTTCTGGATCTGATTTTGTTGAAATGTTTGTTGGTGTTGGAGCATCTAGAGTAAGAGATATGTTTGAACAAGGTAAAAAAAATTCTCCATGTATAATTTTTATTGATGAAATTGATGCAGTTGGAAGAAGTAGAGGTGCTGGTTTAGGCGGAGGTAATGATGAGAGAGAACAAACTTTAAACCAGTTGCTAGTTGAAATGGATGGTTTTGACACAAATGAAGGTGTCATTATTATTGCTGCAACAAACAGACCAGATGTGCTTGATCCAGCTTTGCTGAGACCAGGAAGATTTGATAGACAGGTAGTAGTTTCAAACCCAGATATTATTGGAAGGGAAAAAATTTTAAAAGTTCATGTAAAAAAGATAAAAATGTCACCAGATGTTAATTTGAGAACAATTGCAAGAGGTACACCAGGTTTTTCAGGAGCTGATCTTGCAAATCTTGTTAATGAAGCAGCTTTATTAGCGGCTAGAAAAAATAAAAGGATAGTTACTTTGTTAGAATTTGAAGAGGCAAAAGATAAAGTTATGATGGGTGCTGAAAGACGTTCAATGGTCATGACGGAAGATGAGAAAAAACTTACAGCATACCATGAAGGAGGACATGCTTTAGTTTCATTTAATATGCCGAGCTATGACCCAATACATAAAGCAACTATTATACCAAGAGGAAGAGCTCTTGGAATGGTAATGAATTTACCTGAGAGAGATAAACATGGTTATTCAATAAAATATCTTAAGGCAAGGCTTGCAGTTTGTTTTGGAGGTAGAGTTGCTGAAGAATTAATTTTTGGAAAAGATAATATATCTACAGGAGCAGGTGGTGGAAGTGGTTCAGATATCAACCAAGCCACACAATTAGCTAGAGCTATGGTGACAAAGTATGGCATGAGCGAGGAAATGGGCCCAGTAGAATATGGAGAAAACCAGGAAGAGGTATTTTTAGGGAGATCTGTAACACAAACCCAATCTGTTTCAGAGGAAGTTGCTCAAAAAATTGATAAAGAAATAAGAAAGCTTGTTGATGAGGGATATAACCAAGCTAAGAAAATTTTGACAGATAAAATAGATGACTTACACAAAATCGCTAAGGCTCTTATAACTTACGAAACGTTAACTGGTGAAGAAATAGAGAATATAATTAATAAGAATTTATATCCTAAAGATAAGATATTAGAAAATCCAGAGTCAAAAGATGATCAAGATTCAGCTCTAGGTGCTATGGGTTTAAAACCAAAAATTGTTCATTAATTAATAATGAAAAGATATTACACAAGAGCGTGTAATTTCTATTTTGGTAATCAATCAAAAATTTTAGTAAATAAAAAAAAAGCAATTCCTTTACATCAGATTAAAGAAATATCATTCGATCATGTTGAGATTATTACAAGAAAATCAAAAAAAATAATTTCCATAGATCAAATTAAGCAATTACCAAAAAATTTAAAGAAAAAAATAAATACAGATCTAAATAAAATTAAATCAAAGAAAATAAATTTTTCAAATTTGAATTTTAAAAAAATTCCAAATATATTAGGAGTATTAAATCTTACTCCTGACAGTTTTTCGGATGGAGGAAAATTTAATAAAAAAAGTAAAGGCATTGGTCGTGCTATTAGTTTATATAAAAGTGGTGCATCTATAATAGATGTTGGTGGCGAGTCCACTAGACCAGGATCGAAGCCTGTAAATGAAAAACAAGAATGGAATAGAATTAATAAGATATTAAAATTAATTGTAAAAAAAATACCAATATCATTAGACACAAGAAAGTCCAGAATTATGGAAAATGGTATTAGAATGGGAGTTAAACTTATTAATGATGTTTCAGGATTAAGTTATGACCCCAAAACAATAAATATTTTAAAAAAGTATAAAATTCCATTTGTAATACAGCATTCAGTTGGGACACCAGAAAATATGCAAAAGAAAGCGAAATATAAAAATGAATTATTAGATATATATGATTATTTTGAAGATAAGATTAAGTTAATAAGGTCTAAGGGTATTAAACACAATAATATAATTTTAGATCCTGGAATTGGATTTGGAAAAAATTTGAAACATAATATGAATCTTATAAGAGGTGTTTCTATTTTTCATTCATTAGGTTTTCCTATACTAGTAGGGAATTCAAGAAAAAGATTTATTAAAGATATATCAAAAAAAAATGATAGCAAAACAAGGATCGGTGGAACTATGGCCTCTTCAATATATCTTTTAATGCAAGGAATTCAGATTTTAAGAATTCATGATGTTAATGAAGTTAAGCAAGGTATTAAAGTTTTTAATGAAATAGTCAAAAATTAATGACAAAAAAATATTTTGGAACAGATGGAATAAGGGGAGCAGTTAATAGTAAATTTATAAATGGAGACATGTTCTTTAAATTTGGACTTGCTAGTGGAACATACTTTAAATCACAAAAAAAAAGAAAGCAAACAGCAATAATTGCAAAAGATACGAGACTGTCAGGATATACACTTGAGCCAGCTCTTGTTTCAGGTTTGGCTTCAGCTGGTATGCATGTTTACACCTTAGGACCCTTACCAACTAATGGGCTGGCTATGCTAACAAAAGAAATGAAGGCTAACATGGGTATCATGATCACCGCCTCTCATAATCCACATTTTGACAATGGTTTAAAATTATTTGGTCCTGACGGAATGAAATTATCAGATAAAATAGAAAAAAAAATTGAGGGAATTATAGATAAGGAAATCTCAAAAAATCTCTCGCATTCTGAAAAATTAGGAAGAGTTAAAAGATTAGAAACAGGTACTAAAAATTATATTAAAATATTAAAAAAAAATTTTACAAAAGAGTTTAATTTAAGAGGACTAAGAATAGTAATCGATTGTGCAAATGGCGCTGGTTATAAGGCAGGTCCTGAATTATTGAAATCATTAGGAGCTAAAGTCATAGCAATAGGTGTAAAACCAAATGGTTTAAATATTAATAAAAAATGTGGATCAACTTTCCCAAGAAAAATTAAATCTGCTGTAAAAAAATATAAAGCACACATCGGAATATCTTTAGATGGAGATGCTGACAGAATTATAATGTGTGATGAAAAAAGCAATATAATAGATGGAGATCAAATTATAGCTGCTTTAGCAACAAGATGGAAAAATAAAAAAATGTTAAAAGGGGGAGTTGTTGGAACATTAATGTCAAATTATGGGTTAGAAAAATATTTTAAATCAAAAGGAATAAAATTTTTAAGGGCAAATGTTGGAGATAGATATGTGAAAGAAAAAATGCAAAAATATAATTTTAATTTAGGTGGTGAACAATCGGGACATATTATTTTAGGTAAATTTGCAACTACAGGAGATGGTTTGCTAGTAGCTTTAGAAGCTCTTTTTGCTTTAAGAAAAGGAAAAAAGGCAAGTGAATTTTTTGAACAATTTAAGAAAACACCTCAGCTCTTAGAAAATATCCAAGTAAAAGATAAAAATATTATTAATAAACCAGAGATAAAAAAAATTATAAAAAATGCAGATAAATTAATTAAAGGTAAAGGAAGAATTTTAGTAAGAAAATCAGGAACAGAATCTAAAATAAGAGTAATGGGAGAAAGTGAAAACAAAGCTCTTCTACATAAATGCGTGAAAATGATTACAAAAAAAATTAAATAAATTGAAACCTAATTCTAAAATTTTAATTATTGCAGGTTCTGACTCATCTGGTGGAGCAGGTATTCAAGCTGATATAAAAACTATCACTGCTCTTGGTTCTTATGCAATGACAGCAATAACTGCAGTTACATCACAAAATACTACAGGTGTAAAATCAATTGTTGGGATTAATTCAAAAGAAATTTTTAATCAAATTATTTATAGTTGTAAAGATATAAGACCTGATGCAATAAAAATTGGTATGCTGCATTCTTCAGAGGTTATTAGAATGGTACTAAAAGCGTTAGATGTAATCAAAGTTAAAAAAATCGTGTTAGATCCAGTGATGGTTGCTAAAGGAGGGGCTAAACTGATAGATGGTAAAGCTATTCAATTGTTAAAATTTAAATTAATTAAAAAAGTATCACTTATTACACCCAATATCCCTGAGGCAGAAATCTTGACTAAAACAAAAATTATAACAAAAGAGGATATGATTTTTGCAGCAAATAAACTCATAGGTTTAGGAGCTAAAAATGTATTTATAAAAGGTGGCCATTTAAAACATAAAGATGTAATAGATATTTTAATAAACTCAAAAGATATAAAGATCTTCAAAAGCGAGCGTCACAAAACAAAGAATACTCATGGTACAGGTTGTACTTTATCTAGCTCAGTTACAACTTTTTTATCATGTGGAAAAACAGTAAAGAAATCTTGTGAGCTTGGAATTAAGTATGTAAATTCTGCAATTAAATCAAACCCTAAATATGGAAAAGGTCATGGCCCAATTAACCATCTCACTTCCTTAAAAGTAAACAGAAAATTTAAATAATGAAAAATATAGTCGTTGTTGGATCTCAATGGGGTGACGAAGGTAAAGGAAAAATTGTTGATTGGTTATCTGAACAGGCTGATGTAGTAATAAGATTCCAGGGAGGTCACAACGCTGGCCATACTTTAGTGATTGATGGCGTTACATATAAATTGAGATTACTGCCATCTGGAATAGTTAGAAAAGGTAAAATATCAATTATTGGCAACGGTGTTGTCGTAGATCCATGGGCTTTATTAGAGGAAATAGAAGAAATAAAATCTAAAGGCGTAGAAGTAAATGTAAATAATTTTATTATTTCGGAGTCTGCAAATTTAATTTTGCCTTTCCATAGAGAAATGGATGAGATTAGAGAGGATGCAGCAGGAAAAGGTAAAATAGGAACTACAAGACGTGGAATTGGACCAGCATACGAAGATAAAGTTGGAAGAAGATCTATAAGAGTTATGGATCTAAGATCTGAAAAAAATTTAGATCAAAGACTCGACTCTGTATTAGTTCATCATAATGCGATTAGAAAAGGCCTAGAAAAAAAAATTTTTGAAAAAGATCAGCTTAAATCTGATTTGCTTAAAATAGCACCCAAAATATTAGAATTCTCTCAGCCAGTTTGGCTAAAAATTGATCAATTTAAAAAACAAAAAAAGAAAATTTTATTCGAGGGAGCACAAGGTATTTTACTTGATGTAGATCATGGAACTTATCCTTTTGTAACCTCATCTAATACTGTTGCTTCAAGCGCAGCAACAGGAACTGGTTGTGGCCTTAATTCGATAAATTATGTTCTTGGCATTACAAAAGCTTATACAACAAGAGTTGGAGAGGGACCTTTCCCTACTGAGTTAACAGATAATATCGGTGAACTTTTAGGAACACGCGGAAAGGAATTTGGAACTGTCACAAGTAGAAAAAGAAGATGTGGATGGTTCGATGGTGTTTTAGTGAGGCAAACTATTAAAGTCTCAGGTATTAATGGTATCGCTTTAACGAAATTAGATGTACTTGACGAATTAGATGAAATTAAAATGTGTGTTGCTTATGACCTTGATGGAAAAAGTTTAGATTATTTACCTGCCGCTGTAGAAGACCAGATAAAAATAAAACCAATTTATGAAACTTTTCCAGGTTGGAAAATTTCTACAAGTGGAATCAAAAATATGGACTCATTACCTGAAAATGCAAAAAAATATATTTTTGCCGTTGAAGATTTTATTGGTGCAAAAGTATCAAGTATCTCAACTAGTCCAGAAAGAGATGATACTATTTTAATTGAAAACCCTTTTGAAGTTTAATTTGCGGGTAAAAGATTTTTTGATTTAGCTAATAGAAGCATATGCTTTTGCAGTTTTTCAAATGCTTTATTTTCTATTTGTCTAACTCTTTCTCTGCTAATTTTATATTTTTTACTTAAATCTTCTAATGTAGTTGGGTCATCATTTAATCTTCTTGAGTACAAAATTTCTCTTTCTCTATCGTTAAGAACTTTAATTGAGTCTTTTAATAAATCTTTTCTTTGCTCCATTTCCTCATGGTGAGCAAATTTTAAGTCATGATCAAGTTCTTTATCAACTAACCAGTCTTGCCATTCATCGCCATCTTCCCCAACTTGAGCATTTAACGAGAACTCCTTTCCAGAAAGTCTTCTATTCATTGAAACGACTTCTTCTTTACTTACATCGAGCTTATTAGCTATATGATCAACGTGTTCATCTCTTAAGTCTCCTTCAGTTTCTGGAGAAATTTGATTTTTAATTTTCTTTAAATTAAAAAATAATTTTTTTTGAGCAGTAGTAGTTCCAATTTTGACAAGACTCCAAGATCTTAAAATATATTCTTGAATAGAAGCCTTAATCCACCACATTGCATAAGTTGCCAATCTAAAACCTTTTTCTGGTTCAAATTTCTTAACCGCTTGCATAAGACCTACATTTCCTTCTGAAATCATTTCATTAATAGGCAAACCATATCCTTTGTAGCCCATAGCAATCTTTGCAACTAATCTTAAGTGACTAGTGACTAGTTTTTCTGCAGCTTTAATATTTCCAGTCGTTTTCCAATTTTTTGCCAGCATATATTCCTCTTCTGCAGCTAACATCGGAAATTTTTTAATCTGCTCTAAATACGCAGATAGCCCACCTTCATTAGAAAGGGTTGGCAGATTGTTGCTCATTGTTGTGCTCATAGCAGTGTTTATTTAATTAATTATACCTAATTTTCAATAATTTATTATTCAGTGTTTCTAAGCATTTTTAGAATATTATTTAGATCTTGTGGCAAAAGTGAGGAAAAAATCATCTCTTTCTTAGTACGTGGATGTATAATGCCTAAAGTTTTTGCATGCAGGAATTGTCTATTTAATTTAGTAATTGAATTTTGGATATCTAAATTAATATTTTTTAATTTTTTATATTTTTTTTTATATTTATCATCTCCAACTAGACTATTACCTTTATAATTCATATGAACTCTAATTTGATGTGTTCTTCCTGTTTCTAATTTACATTCAACTAAACTTAAAGTTGGTGTTTTCTGATTTTCAAAAATTTCAAGTGTTTTATAATTTGTTATAGCTTTCTTACCTTTAGAACTGTTAACTTCCATAAGTTGTCTATTTTTTGAACTACGAGTTATAAATGTTTCAATCCTTCCTGAAGATGGTCTTAATTTTCCCCATATTAAAAGTTGGTACTCTCTTATGATTGTATGATCACTAAATTGTTTTGATAAATTTTCATGAGTTTCATTGTTTTTTGCAATTACAACTAAACCAGATGTGTTTTTATCAATTCTATGAACAATACCAGGTCTTAACTCATCACCTATATTTGATAAAGAATATTTATCATAATGCATCAATGCATTAACAATTGTTTTATCATAATTTCCAGCTCCTGGATGCATGATTATTCCTGCAGGTTTATTAATTACTAATAGATCATTATCCTCGTATATTATTTCTAATTTAAATTCGTAAGGTTTAAGGGATGCTATTTCAGGCTCTGGAATCTTAAGATTTATAGCATCACCAATTGAGACTTTTTTTGACGGACTTTTAATTATTTCATTATTTAGTGTTAACTTTTCTTTCAAAATTAAATTTTTAATTCTAGTTCTGCTAATTAATTCCTCTCTTTTGTTAATTAAAACATCAACCCTTAAATTCTTCTCATCCTCTTTGACTATAAAATTAATGTTTTTTTCCATAAAATATAATATTAATACTATATGCGCTTGTAGCTCAACTGGATAGAGCGCCTGACTTCGGATCAGGAGGTTCTGGGTTCGACTCCTAGCAGGCGCACCAGTTTATTCACCTATATTTATTAAAGTTCCTTTATCTCTTGCTTTGTCGAAAGAGTAATAAAATACAAATATTGATAAAATTAAATAAAAACCGTTCAGATAGATTGCATTAATGATATTTTCATAATTTACCATTCCATTGACCAAGATATTTCTAGTCTCTTCAAAAATATAAACCAATGGAAGTGCGAAAGCGATTGATTGGAAGATTCCTGGCAGTGTTTCAACTGGATAGTAAATACAGCCAAAAGGTGCTAATAAAAACATGGTTGACCATGCGATATTCTCAAAAGATGGTCCAAATCTTAACAATCCTGCTGAAACAAATAGACCAAGCGTAATTCCAAATAAATATAGACTTAAGAAAAGAAATGCTAGAGGAAGACCAAGTTTTAGCAAAGATATACCAAACAACGGAGAAGTTAATAGTATAGCTGGGATCAAACCAATTAATGCTCTTATTAAAGCAGTAAAAACTAGAGAGATAATTATCTCACTAATTTTCATTGGCGCAATAAACAGGTTAGTAAAATTTCTACTCCAAATTTCCTCCAAAAATAACATATTAAAGCCAATACTGGTTCTGAATAAAAAATCATATAAAATTGCACATGAAAGAATAACTCCTACTGCACCACTGTAATAAGAACTATGAGCTGCAAAAAAATTAGAAATAAATCCCCAAAGAGTAATTTGAATTGAAGGCCAATAAATTAAATCTAATATTCTTGGGAATGATCTAGTTATTAAATAAAAGTGTCTTAAAAAAAGACCGTAAATTCTAATTAAATTCATTTTTATTTTCTCGCAATTTCTAAAAATACTTCCTCTAAATTTCTTCTTCCATATTTTGTTATTAGCTCTTCAGGAGTTCCTCTATCAACTATTAAACCATCTTTCATCATTAAAACAGAACCACATAATCTTTTTACTTCTTCCATATTATGAGAGGCAAGCAAAACTGATATTTTTTTTTCCTTTTTGTAATCTTCTAAAAACGATCTTACAAAATCACCAGTTTCAGGATCTAATGAAGCAGTTGGTTCATCCAACAAAAGTACCGTTGGATCATTTATTAGAGCTTTAGCAAGACTTACCCTATTTTTTTGTCCAGAGGAAAGTTCTCCAGTAATTTTGTTTAAAAGATCTTTTAATCTAAGTTTATTTGCAAGGTAATCAATTCGGTCATATAAATTTTGAATATTATATAATTTTCCATAAACAATTAAATTTTGTTTAACCTTAAGTTTTTTAGGCAATTCAATGTAGGGTGAAATAAAATTCATTTTATGGAGAAGTGAAATTTTATTTTTTTCAATATTCTCTCCGTTGATTAAAACCTTGCCACTACTTGGTTTTAATAATCCTAAAATCATTCCAATAGTTGTAGTTTTTCCGCATCCATTGGGTCCCAATAGACCAACCATTTCATTTTCATTAATTTTAAAATTTATATTAGCTACCGCTTCTTTATCTTTATATTTTTTTGATAGATTGATTACTTCAATAGAATTAGTCATTTGTATTTTGATGCTCTCTTTAATCTGTCGTTAATTGTTTTGCCAAGACCTTTGTTTGGTATCGTCTCAACCGCAATCTTTTTAAAACCATCGTTTTTAATTTTTCTTAAAGTTGAATATAAATTCTTTCCAGCCTCATCTAGGTTTTTTACTTTGGATAAATAATAATAGTTTTTTAATTTTAATTTTCTTTTTTTTATTAATAAATAAGCCTCATCTTTTTTTGGTTTTTTAACATTAATTCTTAAAGGTATCCCAGGTGAGTAATGTAACGGAAATAAACCAGGGGATAATTTTTTTTTTTCATTTGTATTAATTAATAATTTTTTTTTTAAAATATTTTCAATTTTTTTAGTGTCTAGGCCTCCATATCTTAAAAGTGAGGGCTTTTCTAAAAGATTTAATATTGTGGACTCAACTCCAATTTTACATTTTCCTCCATTTAAAATATATTTTATTTTTGAACCAAATTCTTCTTTTACATCGGATGGTTTAACTGAACTTAATCTTGAGGATATATTTGCGCTAGGCGCAGCTAATGGATAATTTAAATTTTTTAATAAATTTCTGAACAATTTATGTTTAGGAAAACGTACGGCAATACTTTTTTTTTTATTAGTTACAAATTTTGATATTTTTGAGTTATTTTTTAAATTCAAAACATAAGTTATTGGACCTGGAGAAAATGTTTTGTAAAGTTTTACTAAATTATCATTTATATCACAGTCCTCTTTAAGTCTTCGAATATCGTAATAATGGACAATAAGCGGATTGTTTAATGGTCTTTTTTTAAGACTAAATATTTTCTTAACTGCACTATTCGAGTACGCGTTTGCAGCTAGTCCATAAACAGTTTCTGTTGGCACCGCAATACAATGATTATTATCTAAATATTTTTTTGCTTTTTTGATATTTGATTGAATAGATTTCATGTATTAATAATTATTATTATATGAAAGATAAAATATTACCACTTGAATATGATCAGTACTCAGTTGAGCAGCTTACAGAAAAAGCAAATAAGATTATAGAGTCTCTAGAGAAGGAAAATGATTTAAACAATTCAGTTGACAGTTATCAAGAACTTCTAAAATTGAATAATATTATTGAAAAGAAATTTAATAAAAATCTTAAATCTATTGGGGAAGAGACAAATAAAAAGATTAAAGAGATAACTAAAAAGAATGAAAAAACAGCTTAATAAAATAGCCAAGGATACAAATATATTTCTTAAAAAATATATCAATTCACAGAAATATTCTCAGCTAATGTCACCCATGAAGTATGGTTTATTCCCAGGTGGTAAAAAAATAAGATCTAAAATCTTACTAGACTTAGGGTCATTATTTTCAATTGACTATAAGACATTGATAATAGTTGGGTCGGCTGTTGAATGTATTCATGCTTATTCACTTATTCATGACGATCTACCCTGCATGGATGATGATGATATAAGAAGAGGAAAACCTTCAACACACATTAAATTTGGTGAGTCTACAGCAGTTCTAGCAGGAAATTCATTACTGACTTTAGCTTTTGAAATTTTATCAAGTCCTAAATTGAAATTAAATGAAAAGATAAAAATCAACTTAATCAAAAAATTAACAGAATGCTCAGGTCATTTAGGAATAGCTGGTGGGCAATATTTGGATTTAAGTTATGAGAGAAAAAAAATATCAAGGAATAAAATATTAGAAATGGAAATAAAAAAAACTGGAATGTTATTTAGTTTTTGTTGTGCAGCTCCAGCAATAATTAAGAAAAAAACAATCCAAGAAATTAAATTTTTTGAAAATATTGGATCAAAAATTGGTCTTTTATTCCAAATAGCTGATGATTTAATAGATCTGAAAAGCAATTCTAAGGAAGCTGGGAAAAAAACAGGAAAAGATCAAAAAAAAGGCAAGGCAACACTTATAAATTTAATAGGCTATGATGACTCACTTAAGTATTGTGATAAGATAATAATAGATATTGATAAGAATTTAAGAAAATATGGTTCAAGATCTGAAAAAATAAATGAAACATTAGATTATATATTGAATAGAAAAAAATGAAAAAAAATTATCAATTTTTAAATGATATCAACTTTCCATCTGATTTAAGAAAAGTTTCTGAAAATAATTTACAAAAAATTGCAGATGAGGTGAGGGAGGAAATGATAAGTGCTGTTTCAGAAACAGGAGGTCACCTTGGTGCTGGTTTGGGAGTAGTTGAATTGACAGTCGCACTACATTATGTTTTTGACACTCCAAATGATAAATTAATATGGGATGTGGGCCATCAATCTTACCCACATAAAATTTTAACCGGCAGAAAAGATAAAATTAGAACTTTACGACAGGGTGATGGTTTATCAGGTTTTACTAAAAGATCTGAAAGTGAATATGATCCATTTGGAGCGGCCCATAGTTCAACATCTATTTCATCTGCATTAGGAATTGCTGAAGCAAATAAATTAGAAAATAAATCTTCTAATGTAATAGCCGTTATAGGTGATGGAGCAATTAGCGCAGGTATGGCTTACGAAGCCATGAATAATGCTGGTGCATCCAAGACAAAAATGATTGTTATTTTAAATGATAACGATATGTCAATTGCAAAGCCTGTTGGTGCAATGAGAACTTACTTAGCAAAATTATTTACTGGTAAAATATATTTTAGTCTTAGAGAAACCTTAAAGTTAATTACATCTGCATTTTCAAAAAGATTTAGTGCTAAAGCAGGTAAAGCCGAGGATTTTTTCCGTTCAGCAGTTACAGGAGGTACATTGTTTAGTTCACTTGGTTTTTATTATGCAGGTCCTATAGATGGTCATGATTTATCAAGCCTAGTTCCAATACTAAAAAATGCAAAAGACTCAAGACATGAGGGTCCTATAATGATCCATGTTAAAACTCAAAAAGGGAAGGGTTATTCTTATGCAGAAAAAGCAAATGACCATTATCATGGAGTGTCAAAATTTAATGTTGAGACTGGAGAGCAGTTAAAGAGTAAATCTAATCTTCCAGCTTATACAAAAGTTTTTGCTAACACGTTAGTTAAACATGCAAAAAAAGATAGCAAAATAGTTGGAATAACAGCGGCCATGCCAGGAGGGACTGGTATGGATATTTTTGGAAAGGAGTTTCCAAATAGAATGTTTGATGTAGGAATAGCAGAACAACATGCTGTAACTTTTGCTGCTGGTTTAGCAACCGAGGGTTATAAACCATATGCTGCAATTTATTCTACCTTTTTACAGAGAGCGTATGATCAAGTGGTACATGATGTTGCCATCCAAAGTTTACCTGTTAGATTTGCGATAGATAGAGCAGGATTAGTTGGTGCTGATGGATCAACACATGCTGGTTCATTTGATATAACTTATTTATCAACTTTGCCTAACTTTGTAGTAATGGCGGCAAGTGATGAAGCTGAACTAGTTAAAATGATTAATACTTCAGTAGATATAAATGATAGACCTTCTGCAATAAGATATCCAAGAGGAACAGGAGTAGGTGTTGATCTTCCATCAATTGATGAAAAAATTGAAATTGGCAAAGGGAGAATTGTTCAACAAGGAACGCAGGTATGTATTTTAAACCTCGGTACTCGACTTGAAGAGTGTAAGTTAGCTGTAGAGGAATTAAAAGCAAAAGGAGTTTCAACAACTTTAATTGATGCTAGATTTGCTAAGCCTTTAGACGAAGAACTTATACTAAAATCTGCTAAAGAACATGAGCTTATGATTACTGTTGAAGAAGGATCAATAGGTGGTTTTGGTTCTCATGTAAAAAATTTATTAGCTGAAAAAGGAGTATTTGATAAAGGTTTAAAATTTAGATCAATGACTTTACCAGATGAATTTATTGAACAAGATGATCCAAAAAAAATGTATGATAAAGCGGGATTGAATAGTTCTCAAATTTCTAAGAAAATATTAAGTATTTTTTTCAAAAAAGAGACAATAAGAGTTGTAAAAAATTAATTTAGACTAACTACACTGAGCTTTATTCATTAAGTAGTGGTCAAGTAAAACACAGTTCATCATAGCTTCACCAATTGGAACAGCTCTAATTCCAACACAAGGATCGTGTCTCCCTTTCACAGATATAGAAGTATTTTTACCAAATTTATTTATAGTTTTTCTACTAGTTAAAATTGATGATGTTGGTTTGACAGCAAACGATGCAATAATTTCTTGGCCCGTAGAAATTCCACCAAGGATTCCACCAGCGTTATTTGAATTGAATTTTAATTTTTTTCCTTTTGAAGAAATTTCATCTGAATTTTGTTCTCCACTCAATTGTGCAGAGTTCATTCCTGCTCCAATATTTACACCTTTAACTGCATTGATACTCATAAGACCTGAAGCAATGTCAGTATCCAATTTTGAGTAAATTGGAGCACCTAAACCAACTGGGATACCCTTAGCTCTTATTTCAATCACTGCCCCACATGAGGATCCTGATTTTCTTACACCAAGCAAATATTTTTCCCATAATTTAATCATCGATTTATCTGGACAAAAAAATGGATTTTTTGAAATTACTTTATCGTTCCATTGGTTTGTATCACAACCAAGAATTCCTAGCTGTGTTACGGCACCAATTACTTTAAATTTTTTACCTAATTTTTTCTGTAGTACAATTTTTGCTATTGCACCAGCTGCAACACGTGCTGCAGTCTCTCTAGCAGAAGATCTGCCACCACCTCTGTAATCTCTAATTCCATATTTTTTAAAATAAGTAAAATCTGCATGACCTGGTCTGAACTTATCTTTGATATTACTATAATCTTTGGATCTCATATCTTTGTTATAGATTATGAGAGAAATAGGTGTTCCTGTAGTTTTTCCTTCAAATATTCCTGACAATATTTGAACTTTATCATCTTCTTTTCGCTGAGTTGTAAATTTCGATTGTCCTGGTTTTCTTTTGTCTAACTCTATCTGAATATCTTGATCTTTAAGATTTATGTTTGGAGGACAACCATCAACAATACAACCAATTGCAGGCCCATGAGACTCTCCCCAAGTTGTAAAACGAAATAGCTTTCCAAAAGTATTAAATGACATTATTTATATTATATAGATTATTTTGTTTAAATTATGAATCAAAAAAACTCTTTAGGTCTTAACAGTTGCTTTCTAGATGTAGACGATCCATTTGAATTATTTCATCAATGGATGGAGGAAGCAAAGAAAACAGAGCTAAATGACCCAAACGCTGTTTCTTTAGCCACATCAAATCAAAACAACATGCCTTCGGTTAGAATGGTTTTACTTAAAGATTTCAGCAAAGATGGATTTGTATTTTATACAAATTTAAATAGTCAAAAGGGAAATGAATTAAAAGAAAATCCATATGCTGCGATGTGTTTCCATTGGAAAAGTCTCTTAAGACAAATAAGAATTAATGGAAAGGTTTCATTAGTTTCTGATCAGGTTGCAGATGAATATTATTCATCTAGAGCGTATGAAAGTCGAATAGGAGCATGGGCTTCTAAGCAAAGTGAAGAATTAAATTCGCGAGAACAATTGCTAAAGTCCATACAAGATTACAAAAAAAAATATAACAACAAATCAGATGTACCAAGACCAAGTCACTGGTCTGGATGGATTTTATCTCCAGATAGTATTGAATTTTGGCTAGATGGTGAGAACAGAATTCACGAGAGATTAAAATACAATAAAGATAACTCCGGAAAGTGGATAAAGTCTTTATTAAGTCCTTAAAAATTTCTTGATAAACTAAATGATGTTAATCTTTTAAGAATATTTTTTTCTTCAGATTCTTTAAATACACTTAGAGAATTTGAGGCTAAATTTATATAGTGCTGTGCTTTTTGATAGCATTCCTGAATTATTTTATACTTGTTTATGAGAGCAATAATTTCATTAAACTCATCTTTTGTTCTTAACTGTTTTTTAAATATATTTGATAAAATTTTCTTTTCATTATTTCCTAATTTTTGAAAAAGTAAAATTATTGGTAAGGTAATTTTTCCTTCAAAAAAATCTTGACCAATTTTTTTACCAAATAGTTTAAGCTCAGCATTATAGTCTAGTGTGTCGTCTGCTATTTGAAAAGTTAATCCCAAGTTTCTTCCATAAAATTCTAATGCATCTTTTTCTTTATTTTCTGCATCAGATAAAATTGCACCAACCTTAGTTGCTGCTGCAAATAACTCAGCTGTTTTAGCTGAGATTATTTTTAAATATGTTTCTTCCAGCATATCAACTTCACCTTTGTGTTGAAGTTGTAGAACTTCTCCTTGAGCAATTTTAGATGAAGTGGATGATAATAATTTTAAAACTTCTAGGTTTCCGTCTTCTACCATCATTTCAAAACATCTACTTAATAGATAATCTCCTATTAAAACTGAGGAATGATTATTCCAAACTTTATTTAAAGTTTCTTTCCCTCTTCTAACAGTGCCTTCATCAATTACATCATCATGCATCAACGTTGCGCTGTGAATTAATTCAACACATGCAGCTAAATTTATATCTCTTGAGCCTTTAGAATAACCACATAATTTCGCACTACCCAACGTTAGTAAAGCTCTTAGTCTTTTTCCCCCAGTTTCTATGTGATAATCTGTCATTTTTTGAACCAGCTGTACGTCACTAGATAACTTTGATTTTATTTTTTCTTCCGTTAAAACCAGTTTTTCTTCAACCGAGTCTTTTAGCTGAAAATATGAATCATTTATCTGATTTTTAAGCTGTACAACTGTTCCCATAACATTTTTAAATTAGTATAATTTGTTTATATATATTACTTATCAATTGACGCACCAGTTTCTTCAATTATAAGTAGTCTTTATATTCAATAAATAATTCTATAAGACTTACCTATGTTCTCTTTTTTTAAAAAGAAAAAAATTGTTGCTCACTTAAAATTAAGTGGAGTTATTGGTAATGCTGGAAAATTTAAACAAGGTATTGATTTTGCAGGTCAAGAAGAACTAATTAAAAAGGCTTTTTCTCTGAAAAAAGCGGCATGTGTTGCTATATCAGTCAATTCTCCAGGAGGATCACCAGTTCAATCTCATTTAATCTACAGTTTTATTAGACAACAAGCAAAAAAACACAAAAAAAAAGTTATTGTATTCGCTGAAGACGTGGCAGCTTCTGGAGGTTATTTGATATCTTGTGTCGGGGACGAAATTTATGCAAATTCAAGTTCAATAATTGGATCTATAGGGGTGATATATTCTTCTTTTGGATTTACTGAGTTGATAAAAAAAATTGGGGTTGAAAGAAGAGTTCACACTGCTGGTAAAAACAAAAGCACACTTGATCCATTTTTAGAAGAAAAAGACGAGGATATTGAAAGATTAAAAAATATTCAATTGGATCTTCATAAAGACTTTATAGATGTTGTTGAAAAAAGCAGAGGATCAAAATTAAATAATTCTGATGTAGAACTTTTTTCAGGTGAGTTTTGGTCAGGAAGTAAAGCAAAAAATTTAGGATTGATTGACGGAATAGGTAATGCACATGAAATATTAAAAGATAAATTTGGTGAGGACGTAATTATTAAAAAATTTGAAAAATCAAAAGGATGGTTAAGTCAAAAATTTTCTTCATCCAGTAATCAAGCAGATCAAATAGCAAGTATTTTGGATGAAAGATCAATTTGGCAAAGATATGGTTTCTAAAACAAAAAAAGAAAAAAAAAAAATTCAAACATTCCAAGAAACAATTTTAAACCTTCAGAAATTTTGGAGTAAAAAAGGATGTATTATTCTTCAGCCTTACGATATGGAGGTTGGTGCAGGAACTTTTCATCCAGCTACTACCCTAAGATCACTTGGAAGTAAACCATGGAAAGCAGCTTACGTACAACCATCGAGAAGACCTACAGATGGAAGATATGGAGATAATCCAAACAGGTTACAACACTATTATCAATTTCAGGTTTTAATTAAACCTTCCCCTGAAAATATAAAAAAACTTTATCTAAATAGTTTATCTACTATAGGAATAGATCATAATGATCACGATATAAGGTTTGTTGAAGATGATTGGGAAAGTCCAACATTAGGTGCTGCAGGATTGGGATGGGAAGTATGGTGTGATGGAATGGAAATTACTCAATTTACCTATTTTCAACAAATGGCTGGATTTGATTGTAAACCTGTATCAGTTGAAATCACTTATGGCTTAGAAAGAATTTGTATGTTTACTCAAAAAGAAAAAAATGTTTATGATTTATTGTGGAATGATGAAGGTGTAAAATATCACGAAGTTTTTCATCAAGCAGAAAAAGAATTTTCAGCATACAATTTCGAACATGCGAATGTAGAAACACTTTTGAAAATGTTTGAAATGCACGAGTCTGAGGCAAAAGATTTGGTAGAAAAAAAAATTTCTTTACCAGCATATGATCAATGTTTAAAAGCCAGTCATGTGTTTAATATTTTAGATGCAAGAGGTGCAATCAGCGTTGCTCAAAGAGCAGGTTATATTGCTAGAATAAGAGACATTACAAAATCTGCAGCAGGTGTTTGGTTAGATAGTCAAAAATAATGTCAGAGTTTTTTTTAGAATTATTTAGTGAAGAAATACCTTCAAATCTTCAACAAAATTTAAGGGAAGACTTACTTAAAAGTTTTAATGATTTATTTTTAGAAAAATCAATTTTATTTAAAAAAAGCTCATCATACTCAACACCAAACAGACTAGTGGTATTGTTTGAAGGTGTTCAAAAAAATGTTGTATTAAAATCTGAGGAGATTAAAGGTCCAAATATTAAGTCACCAGAGATAGCACTGGAGGGGTTTGTTAGGTCAAATAAAATCTTAAAAAAGGATCTCTACCAAAAGAAAACCGACAAAGGAGAATTTTATTTTTTCAAGACAAAATCAAAAAAATTGCACACATATGAATTGCTAGAGGAATTTATCCCAATATTATTAAATAAAATTCAATGGAAAAAATCAATGTATTGGGGAACTTTTGACCTAAATTGGGGGAGACCATTAAAATCAATTCTAGCTGTATTTGATAAAAAAAAATTAAATTTTAATTTTCATCACCTAACATCTTCTAACTCAACTTTTATTGATACAGAATTTGAGGAAAATAAAAAGTCGTTCTTAGAATTTAAAAATTATAAAAGTTTTTTTAAAAAAATTGACATTATCGTTGATCACAATGAAAGAAAAAAATTAATAGAAAAAAAATTCAACAATATATTGAAAAATAAAAATATTAAGATTCAACATAATGCTAGATTGCTTAATGAGGTTGTAGATTTAACAGATCAACCAAATATCCTTCTTTGTGAATTTGATAAGAAATTTTTGAATATTCCAAAAGAAATATTAATTATTACTATGCAATACCATCAAAAATATTTTCCTATATTTGATAATAAAGAAAATATTACCAATGAGTTTTTAGTGGTTGCAAACAAAAAAGATAAAAAAGGATTGATTAAAATAGGAAATGAAAGAGTGGTTGAAGCAAGATTAAGTGACGCAGAATTTTTTTGGAAAAAAGATAAATCTCAAAATATGGTCAAAAAAGTTACTGATTTAAAATCAATGAATTATTTTAAAGGATTAGGAAATTATTTTGATAAAGCCCAAAGAATGAGAAGATTGGGTGGAATGATATCTGATGAACTTTTAATCAGTAAAGAAAAAGTTGAATTATCAGCATCAATTTGTAAAGTTGATTTATTATCAGAACTAGTGGGTGAATTCCCAGAACTCCAAGGTGTGATGGGAGGTTATTTTGCTATCGCACAAGGTTTTGATAAAGATTTGGCTTTGGCTATAAGTGAGCAATATTTACCTGCAGGTTCAGGCTCAAGAGTCCCAAAAAAACCATTTAGCATAGCCCTTTCTTTGGCTGATAAGATAGATACTTTAGTTGGTTTTTTTGGTTTAAATCAAAAGCCAACAAGTTCTAAAGATCCATATGCTCTAAGAAGATTAGCATTAGGAGTAATAAGAATAATAATTGAAAATAAAAAAGATTTTAAAATAAAAGATCTAATTAATTTTTCTTCAAACCTGTATTTAGATCAAGGTTTTAAAATTGATAATCAATCTTTACAAAATGAATTATCAGATTTTTTAATGGATAGATTAAAATATCACATGAAGGAAGAAAATATTAGAAACGATATAATTCAAGCATCAACTAGTACTTTTAACTTAGATCAATCTGTTATTATTTTTAATAAAGCTAAACATTTAAATAAAATTATTAACAAACCAGATGGTTTAGATATTGTTGCAAGCTACAAAAGAGCCTCAAACATTTTAGATGGTGAATTAAAAAATGATAAAATAGAATTATCAAATACAACTGACCCTGGTATTTTTAAAACTGAGTTAGAAAAAAACCTATTTAAAAAAATTAGTGAATTAAGAAAATATTTTTCAGGCATTAATAAAGATGAAAATTATGTTCAAACATTGGACAATCTAGCTAGCGTCAAAAGAGAGGTTTTTGACTTTTTTGATAATGTAATTGTGAACGAAGATGATCCGGTTATAAAGAAGAATAGGCTGGAACTAATCCAAATGATGTGTAAAACGTTCAACAATTATGTTAATTTTTCTCTAATCGACTCCCATTAATGAAAAAACTTATATTAAATTTTAATTCTAAGGATATTAAAATAATTAAAAATCCTAAAAACTTTTTAGGAGGAAAGGGCGCTAATCTTTCTGAAATGAGAAGGATGGGTCTTCCAGTGCCTCCTGGTTTTACAATATCTACAAAAGTTTGTGAAATTTTTTACAAGGATAAAAAAAAATTAAATACAAATTTAATTTATCAAATTAAAAAAGAATTAAAATTAATTGAAAAAGATGTTTCTAAAAAATTTGGAGACTTAAAAAATCCACTTTTGTTGTCTGTACGATCTGGTGCAAGAGTATCAATGCCAGGTATGATGGATACCATTCTAAATCTGGGTCTGAATGATAAAACAGTTAAAGCTTTAGCAATTAAAACTTCAAATGGAAGATTTGCTAAAGACAGTTATAGAAGATTCATTCAAATGTACGGTAATGTGGTAATGGGTGTAGAAGGTTATCATTTTGAGGAATTAATTGAAAATTATAAACTTACGAAAGGTGTTTTGTTGGATACAGATTTAGATGAAAGTGATTGGGATGGATTAATTGATGATTTTAAAAGAACAGTAAGAGAAAAGGCAAAAAAAGATTTTCCTCAAAATGTTTATGAACAATTATTAGGAGCAATAGGTGCAGTATTTTTATCATGGGAAAGTAATAGAGCAAAAGTTTATAGAAAATTAAATCAAATCCCAGCAGAGTGGGGTACTGCGGTAAACGTTCAATCAATGGTTTTTGGAAATATGGGTTATGATTGTGCAACAGGGGTTGTGTTTACAAGAAATCCATCAAATGGATTAAATGAAATATATGGTGAGTATTTAATTAATGCGCAAGGTGAAGATGTTGTAGCAGGTACAAGGACACCTCAATATATTACTAAAAAAGCTAGACAAGATGCTAAAGCAAAAGAATTATCAATGGAAGAATCTATGCCAAAAGTTTTTAAAGAACTTCAAAAAATTTTAAAAAAGTTAGAGAAACATTACAAAGATATGCAAGATGTAGAATTTACAGTCGAAAATAATAAACTATGGATGCTTCAAACAAGATCAGGAAAAAGAACAGCAAAATCAGCAGTCAAAATTGCAGTTGATATGGTTAAAGAAAAATTAATTTCTAAAAAAGAAGCTGTGTTAAGAATTGACCCAAACTCTCTCGATACACTTTTGCACCCTACTTTAGATGAAAAAAGCACAATTAATGTAATAGCAAATGGATTACCAGCATCACCTGGTGCAGCCAGTGGTAAAGTTGTATTTACATCAGAAGAGGCTGAAAGATTAACTGCAATGATGCAAGATACAATTTTGGTCAGAGTAGAGACCTCTCCAGAAGATATACAAGGAATGCATGCCGCAAAAGGAATTTTAACTGCTAGAGGAGGAATGACAAGTCATGCGGCTGTCGTTGCAAGAGGCATGGGTAGACCATGTGTATCAGGATCAAGTGAAATTGATATAAATTATGAAAATAAATCTTTTAAAACTTCTTCAATGGAGATTAAAGAAGGAGATATAATCACCATAGATGGTTCAACCGGAAGAATTATTGCTGGGAGTGTTTCAACTGTAAAACCAGAAATATCTGGTGATTTTTCAAAGTTAATGTCTTGGGCTGATAGTTTTAGGAAATTAAAAGTAAGAACAAATTCTGAAACCCCAAAAGATACTAAAACAGCAAAAGACTTTGGTGCAGAGGGTATTGGACTATGTAGAACCGAACATATGTTTTTTGATGAAGAGAGAATTTTATCTGTAAGAGAAATGATATTATCAAAAACTAAAGAAGACAGAGCAATAGCATTAGAAAAATTGTTGCCACATCAAAGAAAAGATTTTATTGATATTTTTAAAATTATGAGTGGATTACCTGTCACAGTAAGATTGTTAGACCCACCATTACATGAATTTTTACCACGCACAGAAAAGGAGATTAATGAGGTTGCTAATATAGTTAATCTTCCAGTTAAAGAGGTTGAGTCAAGAATTGAAGAGCTTCATGAGCAAAATCCCATGCTAGGTCATAGAGGCTGTCGTTTAGGAATATCTTTTCCTGAAATATATGAAATGCAATGCAAAGCAATATTTGAGGCTTTAGCACAATTAAAAAAAAGTAAAATTAAATCTGCATTTCCAGAAATAATGATACCTTTGGTGTCTACTGAGGCTGAGATAAAAATTATGAAAGATTTAGTAATTAGAACTGCAAGAATGGTTCAAAACGAGCATAAATTGAAAATAGATTTTTTAGTAGGTACCATGATCGAATTACCTAGAGCAGCAATTAAAGCAAAAGAAATTGCAAAACACGCTGAATTTTTTAGTTTTGGAACAAATGATTTAACACAAACCACTTTTGGAATAAGCAGAGATGATAGTGGAAAATTTTTAAATGATTATTTAGAAAACAAAATATTTACTGTTGATCCTTTTGTTTCATTAGATGAGGGTGTTTCAGATCTAATTGAAATAGCACTAGAAAAGGGACTGGAACAAAACAAAAATCTTAAATTGGGAATTTGCGGAGAGCATGGCGGAGACCCACATAGCATATTTTTTTGCTCTAAAGCAGGATTAAATTATGTTTCATGTTCACCTTATAGAGTGCCAGTCGCTAGATTAGCTGCCGCACAAGCTGAAATAATAAGAGCTAAATAATTGTAAAAGATTATTTTAAATGGTAAAATATATTTATGAGACCTGTTAGAAGATTTTTAGAAATAACAAAAGACGCTTATAATTACAAGTATAGGTTTGAGTCAACACCTCCAAATGAAGTAATTTTGTTTATAACCTCATTATGTAACTTTGCATGCGAAACTTGCTTTTATTCTGAAAAGTTAAATGATACTAAAAATGATCTTACATTTGAAGAGTTAGAAAAAATTTCATCAAATTTTAAAGAAATTAGGTTGTTATTATTAACTGGTGGTGAGCCTTATTTAAGAAAAAACTTTTTCGAAATAATGCAAATGTTTTATAATAATAATAAGGTTAGAAGATTACATTTGCCAACAAATGGTTATGCCACAAAGAAAATTATTAGTGATACGAAAAGAATGCTGGAGGAATTGCCATTGCTAGAAGTAAATATTGGCGTTTCAATTGATGCGCTTTATGAAAAACATGATGAGATTTCAAAAAAAAAAGGTGCGTTTGATAAAGCAATGGAAACTCAAAAAATATTAATAGAAATGGAGAAAAAATATAAAAATCTTTCAACAAAATTTTATACTGTTTTAAGCAATGACAACATTGAAGAGTCAGATAAGTTATTCAAATATATTGTAGACAATTTTGGGTTTGAAAAAATTGGTTTTTCCCCTCTGAGAGGTGATCCTGCAAATCCTGAATTAAAATCCCCTACTCCATTGGAATGGGACAATTTATTTAATATGTACAAAAAATATGTAACAACAAAACCATTAGATTTTAAACAATTTTTAATTAATAGAAAAATGGAAAATATACATTCTATGAATAAAAAGGCACTCTCATCTGACGGTTATATTAAAAATAATGAAAAAAATTTTACAAAGTTTTCGTGTAGTGCAGGAAACAATATATGTGTAATTGATGCTGATGGAGAGGTTAGGGTATGTGAGCTAAAAGAACCTGTTGGCAATTTGAGGGATCATAATTATGATATTCGAAAAATTTTAAATAAAAAGCAAAAACATAATTGCACCTGCACTCATGCATGTTTTCAAAATGCGAGCATAGATGTAAGCCCAATGAACTATATTAAACAATTTATTTAATAGATATTTGGAATTAGTATCAGTAATTATAATTACAAAAAATCATTCAAAGTATTTAAGTAAATGCTTAAATTCTGTTTTAAACCAAAATTATAAAAATATTGAAATTATTATAGTTGATCATAATTCATCAGATAACACACATGAAATAGTCAAATCATTTAATCCTGATAAAATTAAATATTTTTTGTATAAGGAAAATCAAGGCATAGCAAATGTAAGAAATTATGGAATTAGAAATTCCACAGGGAAACTTATATTTTTCACAGATGCAGATTGTGTAGTTACTAAAAACTGGATAGAAGAAGGTGTAAATATATTTTCTAAAAATAATGTTGAGGGCGTTGAAGGCAAGACTGTTGCTGAAAATCAAAATTTTGGAGCATCTGAGCATTTTGTAGAAAATTTTACAGGAGGACAATATCAAACTTGTAATGTTGCTTATAAAAGATCAACCCTTTTAGAGTTGGGCATGTTTAATGAAAATTATAGAATTGCATATGAAGATGTAGATTTGGCGTTAAGAGTTAAAAAAAAATATACAATTAAATTCAATCCCGAGATGCTTGTTTTTCATCAATTAGTAAGATGGAGTATAAAAGCATTAATTAGCAATGCTTTTAGAGGAAAAGATAAAGTTATGCTAGTTAAAGATCATAATTATAAAAAGATACTCAATTTTAGAATATTAGAAATAAATTCATTAATAATAATTTTTTTTCCATTTATTTTATTATTTTATTATAGAATTAAGAGTTTAAGAGATTTAATTATCATCCCAATCTTTTTCTTGAGAGCAATTATTCATAGGATAGTAATTTGGAAAGCAGCTTTTAAAAATAAAATTTTAATTTTATAAATATGGGATATTGTGTACAAAATTAATTAATGAACATGAAGTGTAAAATTTTAATATGGGGAGCAAGCTCAAAAACCTTAATTGCATTAAATATGATCAAAAATACACAAACATATTATAATAAAAAAAAAATTAAAAATGGAAAAGTAGTTTTATTAGCTGACCCAATATTAAAAAAACCAAACTTTGAAACAAATATATTTTTTGTAAATAAAAAAAATGACTTTATTAAAAATATACATAAAGCCGATTCATTTATTGTCGGAATTGGAGGTGCACATGGAAAAGCCAGATATTTAATATCTCAAGAGTTAATTAAAAAAAATTTACTTCCTTTAAATTTAATTCACAATACTTCATATATTGATAAAACAAGTGTTATTGGCTTAGGTATACAAATTATGCCAAATGCAGTTGTTCATTGTAATTGTGAAGTAGGTGATTTTACTATTCTAAATACTTCCTCAACAGTTGATCATGAATGTGTAATTGGTAAGGGCGTGCATATTATGGGGGGTGCCTCAATTGCTGGTCGGGTTACAATTGGAAATTATGTAACTATTGGAACAAATGCTACAATATTACCAGAAATAAAAATTTCAGATGGAGCGTTTATAGGTGCTGGAGCTGTTGTAACAAAAAACGTGAAGAAAAACGAAATAGTTGCAGGAAATCCTGCTAAATATTTAAAACAAAATAAACATATTGTTAATTTAAGTTACTTTAGATAATCAAATTTATTTTAAAATAGGAAGGGGCGTTCTGAAGAACTACAATAATGTTATTATATACAAAAAATATAGGTTTTTGGAAACTTCTTCGCAGAAATAGAAGATAATACTACCTTAAAATTTTTAAGTACTATATTTGTTATTAAGAATTTTTAATAAACATAATAATTTTTGATTAAATTTTAGAATTTTATGTTACAGATTTATTAAATGAAAAGTAATAGTTTAATCCAAAATCAAAATATAATTTTTTCATTTATAAGGAGATATTTAAAAAAATATCCTTACTTTTGTATTATAGTTTTACATGAGTATTTTAGAAATTTATTTCCCGATGATCCTCATATTAATTTTAAAATAAAAGACCCAAAAACAAGAATTGTTGATCTACAAATAACTTTAATAAACACTTTACAAAATTTTGAAAATTTTGGTTTTTATAATATTAATTTTAAGAATTTAAATGCGCAAGAGGAACTTAAAAAAAAAACAGGAAAAGTTTATGGTAAATTTTGGAAAAGATTTTCAAATAAAGAAAATATTAACGCTAAAAAATTTATTTTAGAAAGATTCAGAAACTTCAAATCATTTAATAATAACTTTTTTAAGAATAAAAAAATAATTGATGTAGGGTGTGGAGGAGGTAGATACTCCAACGCTTTAAGATTGTTAAAAGCGAAACAAGTTATAGGTGTAGATTTCAGTGATGATGGTATATTTACCGCTAAAAAAAATTATAATTTTAAAAATATATCTTTTAAAAAACAAAATGTTTTAAAATTAAAATTTAAAAAAAATTCTTTTGATGTTGTATTTTGTAATGGCGTTTTACATCATACTAGTGATTTCAAAAGAGGCATCAAGGAACTTCATAGAATATGTAAACCAGGTGGTCATATATATTTGTATTTATATGGAACAGGAGGATTATACTGGTCGGCGAGAAAACAAATGAATAAATTTATGAAGTTAATACCACAAGAATATTCACAGAAAGTTCTAGATTTGATTGGTATGCCTAATAATAGGTTTATATTTATGGATAATTGGTATGTTCCTTATGAAAGACACTGTTCACATAAAGAAGTTAATAAAATTTTAAAATCTTTAGGTGTAGAATTTATAGAAAAAATGAAAAAAGGTAGAAAAACAGATTTAGAAACTGGATTGTTCAATTATAAAAACTCAAAAATAATTTGGGGAGAAGGAGAAATAAGACTATTAATAAAAAAATCTGTTTAATATAATTCTTAACATATAGTCTTATTTTCGTTTTAAAATATTGAGATTAGAGATGAAATTTAAATATGCTTATTAATTCTCTGATAAAAATTAAAAAAAAAATTGCTCCTGGATCTAAAATTGTATTATTTGTTCGCTTGAAAGGATTGTTCAATGAAAAATCTAATTATAAGATTCAAACTGAAAACCTTCTAAATATATTTCGTGAAGTGTTTCGTCCGAGTGAAATTTATGTGCCAACTTTTACTTACAGTTTTACAAAAAAACTCTTTTTCAATATAAAATCTACTCCATCCGAAGTTGGTAGATTTAGTGAGGAAATACGACTTATTTATCAAAAAAAATGTTATAGAATTTTTGATCCAGTATTTAGTTTGATTGAGACTGAAAATGGTTTGTTTAAAGAAGAAGACATTAACAATAATGCTTTTGGAAAACAATCTGTATGGAGTTATCTAAATAATCAACAACATTATTATGTAGTCAATATAAATTTAGACTCTCCAATTATTGCTACTCAATTACATTACTTAGAGTATGAAAATAAAGTTCAGTATCGTTATATGAAATACTTTAATGGATCAGTTCAAAATTGGGACAATGTTAAGAGTAATGTAAAATATGGATACTATGTAAGGAATATTAAAATTAACCCTACTTGGAATAGAAAAAAAATACTGAAAATATGCCAGGACCAAAAATTTGTTTTAGAAAGTGGACCAGTCAAATTTTTTGAATGGTTTAAATTATCAAAATTTCTTAAAAAAAAATTATCTTTAAATTCAAATTATTTAATTACTTAATTGTATTTAATTCTGTTTAATTTATATAACAAAGATATATTCGTAAAAAAATTTAAACCTCGCCAGCGTCAAATTTTCAATATTAAATTTTAAAGTGAATTTACTAATCTAGGTACATAGTTGGTACATAATAAGTACATAGTTTTTTTTTTATTTTTATTATTAAAAAACTATTGAGTTGTAATGATTATTTTTTTATAGGGGCGTTCTGTTGCCAGGTGCCCCGAACTTTGTACCATTATTCGCGAATAATTCGAATTGAAAAAACGACGAATTTAAACAAAATCCCGTACATATCCGGTACAAATTTTTTGTGCTAATCTATAATTTTAAAAAGGAGAAAATTATGAAAAACGTATTGTGGATGGTGTTTTTAGGATTGTTATGGTGCAATTTATCTATTGCAGCAATTAACTTAATTGAGAAAAAAAAAATTGATAACTCAGAAGTAAAAACCGTATGCATAGATGGATATAAATTTGTTATAACAAGCTCAAGCACTGGAGAAGCTATTGTTCAAGTTTTTAAAAGTAGAGGAGGCAAGTTAAGTTATCCTTTAAGCTGTTAAATCCCGTATGTATCCCGTATAGGATTTATTAACGATAATATTTAAAGGATTATTTTAACTTATTAAGGGGCGTTCTGTTGCCAGGTGCCCCAGACCCCGTTTGCTTAATTAACCAAGTTAATTAGGCAGCAAGTGCGTAACTTTCGTTAGCAATTATAAATTAGCCCGTTACGGTGGAACAATCCCGAACGAAAGAATAGCCTTTAGTCACCCGTCGAATCTAGTTCACCCCCATAAGTTGTAATGGTGGAGGTGGTGGGTACTGCCCCCACGTCCGCAATGGTTATTACGAAATTCGTTTATCGTCGTAGTTGGAAAACCAACATTATTAATATAAAAGTAATTACAACAGATTCAATAACAATCATGAAATTAACTAGAGAACAACAAGAAGAAATAAAAAATCAACAATCTCAAAGCAATCAAACTAAAAGAGTTACTGCTCCTGAGCTTGAAAAAATCCTTTATGAAGCAATTCCAGCTTTAGATCATGGTTTTGTTAGAGTAGTTGATTATATGGGTGATGATACATCTATAGTTCAATCAGCTAGAGTGTCATATGGAAAAGGAACAAAACAAGTTTCAACTGACAAAGGTTTAATTAAATATTTGATGAGGCACTGGCACAGCACTCCATTTGAAATGTGCGAAATTAAATATCATGTTAAGCTGCCAATATTTATTGCTAGACAATGGATTAGACATAGAACTGCAAATGTTAATGAATATTCAGCAAGATACTCAATTTTAGATAAAGAATTTTATTTGCCATCACAAGAAAATTTAGCTTCTCAATCAACTAGTAACCGACAGGGTAGAGGAGATGTCTTGGAAGGAAAACAGGCAGAGGAAGTTTTGGATCTTTTAAAAAGTGATGCAGAGAGAACTTATGATAATTATGAGACTATGCTTAATGAGAGATTTGATGGATCAACTATTGATGAAAATAAAAAAGGTTTAGCAAGGGAACTTGCAAGAATGAATTTAACACTAAACACTTACACTCAATGGTATTGGAAAACTGATTTATTAAACTTAATGAATTTTTTAAGATTAAGAGCAGATAGTCATGCACAATATGAAATTAGGGTTTATGCAGACATAATGTTGGATACTGTGAAAAAATGGGTTCCTATAACCTATGATGCTTTTATGGATTACAGAGTTGGTGGAACTGAGGTTTCTGCAAAAGGAAAATTAATTATTCAAAAATTAATTAAAGGTGAAAATGTAGACGTTGAAAGTTCTGGACTGTCTAAAAGAGAATGGAATGAATTAATGACTGCTTTTGATCTTAAAGATAAGTTGATTTAATTTTTTCAGCAAAATTTAAATATATTTTTGAAATTTCATGTTCAGGGCTAGCCTCTACAATTGGCTTTCCTTCATCACCAGTTTTACCCACTTCTGGATTAATTGGAATTTCACCTAAAAATTCTTTTTGAAATTCCTCTGCAGTTTTCTTAACCCCACCTTCTCCAAAAATTTTATATTTTTTTCCATCGTCACCTATAAAATAACTCATGTTATCAACTAAACCTAAGATTTTAACTCCAAGTTTATCAAACATTTTTATTCCTCTTTTAACATCTAAAAGAGCTACTTCTTGAGGTGTGCTCACAATTATTGCACCATCCATCTTTATTTCTTGTGAAAATGTAAGTTGAGTGTCACCAGTTCCTGGAGGCATATCTACAATAATAAAATCTAAATCTTTCCAATTTACTTTCTGAGTAAAAGTTTTAATTGCACTTGTCACCATTGGGCCACGCCATATCATTGGTGTTTGTTGATCAGCTAAAAAACCAATTGACATACATTGAATGTCATATTTTGTAATTGGATCTAATTTTTGACCATCGCTTTTTGGTTTTTCATTAATATCAAACATTTTAGGAATTGATGGACCATAAATGTCCGCATCTAACAGACCAACTTTGCATCCAACTTTTTTTAATGATAGAGCAAGATTCGTTGCAAATGTAGATTTTCCAACACCACCTTTTGCACTAGAAATCGCTATAGTAAACTTTGTTCCAAGAATAGGATTTTTAGTGAATTTTTTAGGCTCCAACTTACTTTTCATTGCGGCACTAAGTTCAGGTTTTTTATCAGACATCAAAGTATCATTACTTGTTTTTTACAATAAAGACACTATATACTTTGGCATATGTCTGACAATTTCAAAGGTCAAAGCCCGTGGGGCGCACCTCCAGGAGGTGGTAGTGGTAATGGATCAGGTAGAGGCCCTACACCACCAAATGTCGATGAATTAATTAGGGATCTTCAAGAAAAAATTAAAAAGTTTTTACCAGGTGGAAAAACTTCAGGAGGAAAATCAATAAGTTTAATTTTATTAGTTTTAGTTTTTGTATGGTTAGCGAGCGGACTTTATAGGGTACTACCGGATGAACAAGGTGTTGTGTTAAGATTTGGTAAGTTTGTAAAAACTACACAACCAGGTTTGAACTATCATATACCTTTCCCTGTTGAAACTGTTCAAACACCAAAAGTTACTAAAGTTAATCGAATGGATATAGGATTTAGATCTGAGAGAGATAGTGGTTTCTCTACAGGTGGTGGTGTTGCTGATGTTCCGCAAGAAAGCTTAATGTTAACTGGAGATGAAAATATTGTTAACATTGACTTCTCAGTATTTTGGGTAATTAAAGACGCTGGTAATTTTTTATTCAAAATTCAAGATCCAGAAGGAACTGTTAAAGCGGCTGCCGAAACTGCGATGAGGGAAGTAATTGCAAAAAGTGATATTCAACCAATTTTAACAGAAGGTAGATCTAAAATTGAGGTTGAGACACAAAATATAATACAAAGTATTTTAGATGATTACGAAAGTGGAATTCAAATTACACAAGTTCAAACACAAAAGGCTGACCCGCCTGATCAAGTAATTGACGCATTTAGAGATGTACAGGCTGCAAGAGCAGATATGGAAAGATCTAAAAACGAAGCTGAAGCTTATGCAAATGATGTAATTCCAAGAGCACGAGGGGAAGCGCAAAAAATTTTACAAGCAGCAGAAGCGTACAAGAAAGAGGTTGTTGCTAAAGCAGAGGGTGAAGCAAGCAGATTCATAGCAATCTACAACGAGTATAAAAATGCTAAAGTAGTTACTCAAGAAAGAATGTATTTAGAAACTATGGAAAAGGTTTTAGCGGATATTGATAAAGTAATTATTGAAAAAAATGCAGGCTCAGGTGTAGTTCCATACTTACCTTTGCCTGAATTAAAAAAGAAAGCGACAAATTAAAATGAAAGCTGGAAAAATTTTAGCAGGAGTATTAGTTGCAATAGGTGTTGTAGCCTTTTTATCAGTAATTATAGTTAAGGAAGTTAACCAAGCAATTATTCTTCAATTTGGTGATCCAAAAAGAATTATAATGAAGCCAGGATTAAATTTTAAAATTCCTTTCATTCAAAACGTTGTTTATTTAGATAAAAGAATTTTAAACTTAGATGCTCCACCAGAAGAGGTTATTGCATCAGATCAAAAAAGATTAATTGTGGATGCATTTGCAAGATTTAAGATAGTTGATCCACTTAAGTTTT
>QCMQ01000008.1 GCA_003213615.1 Pelagibacteraceae bacterium AG-422-D23
GAAACCAGCAGCTCCAGAATCTAGAAATATTTATGAAGCTCAAAAAGCTGGTAAAGATGTTAAAAAACTTCCATTAAGTTTAGGTGAAGCTTTGGATAGACTGGCAGAGGATGAAGTAATCAAATCTGCAATGCCAGATGAAATGTATAAAGTTTTCCATTGGTACAAAAACGATGAGTGGGAAAGATTTCTTGGTGCAACAACGCAATGGGATCTGGATACTTATCTTGATTGTCTACCGTAGGTCTTAAAAAAATATAGAAAGGGTATAAAAATATGTGTGGGATAGCAGGTTTAATTCATAGAGGAAAATCCTCAAATGTAGGGAGCGAATTACAAGGTATGCTTCAAGCATTAAAACATAGAGGAGAAGATTCTACAGGTTACGCTTTGTATGGAGATACAGACGGTAAAAACTTTATTATGCGTTTTAAAGTTGGAGAAAACGTTGGAGAAGGAAGCTCATCAATTATGGAAGATGTGTCTGTTTATGATGAAAGAAAAAAAATTGTAGATCAAACTCTAGCCGAAATGGGAGCTAAAGTAGTTAAAGAAGAAAGAACTCTTCCCTACTCTTTAAGATATGAACTTGATTATAATGTTAAAGATCTGTTAGAATTTTCACAACGTATAGAAAGTATTCCTGGTGTAGAAATTCTTTCAATGGGTAAATCGTTAGAAGTGATTAAAGATCTTGGAAACGCTAAAATGGTTTGTGATAGATATAGCTTAGATAAAGTTGTTGGAACACATGCTATTGGTCATGCTAGAATGGCAACAGAGTCTGGTGTAGATATCAAATCTGCCCATCCTTTCTGGGGATATCCATTTAGTGATGTATCTGTAGTTCATAATGGACAATTAACAAACTATTGGAATAACAGAAGAGTTTTGGAAAATAAAGGTATGAGATTTATGTCTGAGTGTGACTCGGAATTAATTGCTGTTTATATTGCTGAAAAAATGAGAGATGGGGCAACTTTAGAAGAAGGAATGAAAGCATCTTTAACGGGTTTAGATGGTGTATTTACTTACTTTGTTGCAACAAAAGACTCCTTAGGAATGGCAAAAGATACAATGGCTGCAAAACCATTGGTGTTATATGAGTCTGATGATTTGGTTGCTATGGGATCTGAAGAAATTGCAATTAGATCTGTATTACCACAAGAAATTGATACATATGATCCGTTTGATGGGGAGGTGAAAGTATGGCAAATCTAAAAACAGTTTCAAAAAAATCAAAAGCCCAATCGATGGGTATGCACACTGAAGTTTTAACAGGAAGAACTCAACAAAAATTCTTTAATCCTGATGAGGCAGAAAACTTTTATTATTTTGGTACGTACGATGTAGATTTCAACAAAAGAACCGAGCTTGATGTTAAAGACATGACAGCTCCTGAAGCTAATAAAGAAATTGATAACTTAATGAGCCAAGGATATGGAACAATAGTAATAAAAAACCCACAAGGTAAACACAGTCTTGGAGTTGGTATTTTAAATAAACTTAATTTAATTTTTGAAGGAAGTTTAGGATATTTTGGCATGGGCTCTTGTGATGGTCCAATAGTTAGAATTAATGGAAGAGTTGGATGGTCATGTGCAGAAAATTTAATGGCTGGTAAAGTAGTGATCGAAAAAAATGCTGGATCTTGTTTTGGTGCGGCAATTAGAGGTGGAGATTTAATTTGTAAAGGCAGTGTTGGTGCCAGAACTGGTATTGATATGAAAGGTGGAACTATAATAATTGGTGGTGACGCCGGTGCATTTACTGGATTTATGATGCAAAGAGGAAGAATAATTATTCTTGGAGACGTAGGGATAAATTTAGGTGACTCAATGTATGATGGGACAATTTTCGTAGGTGGAGAAATTGGATCATATGGTAGTGATGCAGTTGACGCTGAATTAACTAAAAGTGATCAAGATTGGCTAAAAAGAAAATTAAAAGTAGCTGAGATTGGTGAAAATTTTGATGTTGGTAAAATGAAAAAAATTGTAGCTGGTAAAAAACTTTGGAATTATGACAATTTGGAACCTACAGAGAAGAAGGGAGCAATATAATGCCTAAGAAAAAATCTAAAAAAGTTAAAAAAAATGGAAAAGGTGTTGGTGGAAAAGCTGATGTCCATGCACATGAAGAAGGTAAAAGAAATAAAAGTTTATTAGGTCATAACGCTATCTTCACACCTGAAGTGATAGACGACATTCATATTAAATCTCAATTAGGAAGATACAGAATGCGAGGAATGGCATTGATGAAAAAAATTCCTACTTTCGATGATTTAGTTTTCTTACCTGGAACACTAACTAGATTTGTAATCGAAGGTTACAGAGAAAAATGTGAAACGAAAACTGTTATTGGACCAAGATGTGAAAATCCAATTGAGTTAGATATTCCGGTTTATATTACAGGAATGAGTTTCGGTGCCCTTTCTTATGAAGCAAAAACTGCTTTAGCAAGAGGAGCAACTATGGCTGGTAGTGCAACATGCTCTGGTGAAGGTGGAATGATACCTGATGAAAGAAGATATTCTGAAAAATGGTACTACCAATGTATTCAATCGAGATATGGTTTTAATCCTCATCATGCACAATTAGCAGATGGTATTGAAGTATTTATTGGACAGGGTCAAAAAGTTGGAATGGGAGGACATTTAATGGGTCAAAAAGTTACTGACCAAGTTGCTGAGATGAGATCATTACCATCTGGTATTGACCAAAGATCTCCAGCGAGACACCCTGACTGGTTAGGACCAGATGATTTAGCTTTAAAAGTAGAAGAGCTAAGACAGTTAACAAAAAATAAAGTGCCGATTCAATTAAAGTTAGGTGCATCTAAAGTTTATGATGATGTGCGTATGGCTGCAAAATGTGATCCTGACTCTATTTACTTAGATGGAATGGAAGGTTCTACTGGAGCTGGCCCACATATCGCTGCTGCAAATACTGGTATTCCTGGTATTGCTGCAATTCGAGAAGCTAGAAGAGCAATCGATGATGTTGGTAAAACTGGAAAAGTAACATTAATTTATGCAGGTGGAGTAAGAGACGGTGCTGACATGGCTAAAGCTTTAGCTCTAGGAGCTGATGCAATCGCTATTGGTACAGGATCTATGATTGCATTAAATTGCAACAAAGATATCCCTGAAGCAAACTTTGAAAAAGAAATGGGAGTAAAAGCTGGAGAATGTTATCACTGCCACACTGGACGTTGCCCAGTTGGTGTTGCTACTCAAGATCCTAAATTAAGAGCAAGATTAAACCCTGATGATGCTGCATTAAGAGTTTACAATTATCTTCACTCAATGACTTTAGAGGCTCAGCTATTAGCAAGAGCTTGTGGTAAAACAAATATCCACTCTCTAGAGCCTGAAGATTTAGCTGCTTTAACATCAGAAGCATCAGCTTTAGCTAAAGTTCCATTAGCCGGAACTAACTATACAGTTGGTGTTGATAACTACCACAAAATATAGAGGTAACTATGCCAAAGAAAAAAACTAAAAAAATAGCAAAAACAAAAGAGATCAAAGGTCAGCTAGGTAAAAAGAAAGAGACTGCCAGAGAAAAAATGATTGGTCAGTCTATTGGTTACAGATATGATGTTAATCTTTTACCCGACTATTCTAAACTAACTCCATTTCTTAAGAAATATATAGAAGCGATGGGATGGGATGATTTAAATTGGTTGGAAGATGTCCATATGGGATATGAAGATGATAGACCTGCAGTATTTTGTAGAAATGCTAACGGTTGGGTAACAATTCCAAAATCAATTAAGCTACCAAATAATCAACAAGATAGAGATATGATTGCAAGAGAACTTTTAGTTAAGTTTCAAATGTCTCCAAAACACCCTCTTGTTGATTTAAAAAAAGCATATTTAAAGTTTTAATATTTCAATTAAAAGTTGATAATTTCTAAAAACCTAGTGCACATACAAGGTTTTTAAGTATTTTTATATTTGTATCGAATCGTAAAATTTAATAGGGTTTCTAAAAACTAATATGGAGAGAGAACTATGACTGATCAGTTAGGCGCTCTAACAACCATATTTACAGAATTTTACTATTGGATAACAGTAGTATTGATGTTTTTAATTCACGTCGGGTTCTGTATGTATGAGGTTGGAGCTTCTCGATACAAACACCATCAACATACTCTTATGAAAAATACTATGCTAATACCTTTGGTAACAGTAACTTGGTTTTTCTTTGGTTGGTGGATTTATTGGGCATTCCCAACAGGACCGGGTCTAGCCCCTTCAATAATGAATGAAAGTGCTGCGTTGATTACCGATGAAAGTACTTTTAGTGCGAAATGGTATATGCCAAATACAGAATATATGGCGGTCAACTTAGGTGACCACATAAGTGGTGTATTCTGGGCTGCCTTCTTACTATTCTCATGGACAGCTGCTTCTATTGTTTCAGGAGCAATCATTGAAAGAATAACAACTTTTGCTTTTGGAATTTTAGCAATTGCAATTGGATCTGTGTTTTGGACAATTGATGCTGCTTGGGGATGGCACTTTGATGGATGGATGTTAAAACTCTTAGGATATCATGATGCTTATGCATCAGGAGTAATTCACGCTATTGCTGGTGGATTTGCTTTAGGTGTTCTTGTTGTTTTGGGTCCAAGAATTGGAAAATTCTCATCAAGCGGTGAACCAAGAAATATAGGACCAAGAAATCCTTGGCTAGTTACAGTTGGATTATTTTTAATTTATACTGGTTTCTGGGGATTCTATGCGGCTTGTAATATACCAATATTTGATCTTGGGCCTGAATATGGAATGGAAGGTATATCTTATTGGACAGCTACGAACATTTACGTAACCCCTACTACGCTTAGTGGTATTACTTTTAACTTCTTGATGTCGTTATCAGGTGGTTTATTAGCCGGTTATTGGATTGCTAAAGGTGATCCTTTCTGGACTTACTCAAGTGGACTAGCAGGTGTTATCTGTGCTTCGGCTGGAAATGATTTATATCATCCAATTCAAGCAATGATCATAGGTATGATCGGTGTTGTGATTGCATACAAACTACATTACTGGGTTGAACGTAAGTTCAAAATCGATGATGCAGTTGGGGCAGTTGCTGTACATGGTTATGCTGGTTTTGTAGGTCTTGTGATTTGTGGATTTGTTTTAAATGGTTATCCTTCATCTGGTTACAGTGTTGGAGCTATGTGGGACGGATCGACTTACGCATCAATCAATCCACTGGGACAATTCATAGGAGCGATAATAATGTTTGGAGTTCTTGGAATGTTACCAGGCTATATCTTGGCTAAGATACTAAACGGTATGGGTAAATTAAGAATCCCTCGTGAAGTTGAAATAGCTGGATTAGACTATGAAATGATGGAGTCTGCTAAAGAAGATGAAAAAGCAGTTTCATCAGCAACCAGGTAAAGGAGAAAAATATGGCTACAGTAACAAACTGGATAGATCATCTAAATAAACCTGCTGAAGAGGTTGCGGGCGCAATTTATCCTGGAGCTGGATCTAGCGAAACTCTACTGGTTATTTTAGGTATAGTTATCTGGCTTGGATGGCATGTTTTAACTGCAAGAAATGAAAGTGAAGAACTTTCACGACTAGCAAGAAAAAGACATAGTGCCAATGACCATAAAAGCAATATTACCGACTGGTAATTTAAATTAAAAATTTGGGCGCTACTTAAATGTAGCGCCCTTTTTTATGTTCTAAATTTATGGAAGATAATAAAGAAGAATTAAGGCCCTCAAAAATGAGAGGTGTTGCTTTTCCTAAGGCTAAGTATGGGGTGATACTAGCTGTAATTGTAATTATTGTTGTTAATTTAATTTATTATAAAGAAACAATTTTATCTTTTTTTAAATAATTGTGTTAACTTAAGTTGTGTCTAAAAATTTATTTCAAATTGCTAAGCAAAAAAAAATTAAATATTTTTTAATCAGTTTTGTAGATTTATTTGGTGTATTGAGATCAAAATTAGTCCCTGCTCACGCCATAAAAGAAATGCAAAATGCAGGAGCTGGTTTTGCTGGTTTTGCTGCTTGGCTAGATATGACGCCAGCAGACTCTGATATGTTTGGAATTCCTGATCCAGATAGCTTAATTCAACTCCCCTGGAATAAAGAAGTTGGATGGTTAGCTTCTGATCTATGGATGAATGGTAAACCAGTAGATGCATCACCCAGAGTGATGTTAAAAAATCAGATAAAAAAACTTAAAAAACAAAATTTAACAATGAAATCAGGTGTTGAGTGTGAGTATTTTTTGATTTCACCTGATGGCAATTCAATTGCAGACCCTAGAGATACACAATCCAAGCCTTGTTATGATCAATCTGCATTAATGAGAAGATATGATTTAATTAAAGAAATTTGTGATTGTATGATTGAAATGGGATGGGGCCCATATCAAAACGATCATGAGGATGCTAACGGACAATTTGAAATGAATTGGGATTATTCAGATTGCCTAAAAACAGCAGATAGACACACCTTTTTTAAATATATGGTTAAAACAATTGCAGAAAAGCACGGATTAAGGGCAACATTTATGCCCAAACCATTTGGAAATTTAACCGGCAATGGTTGTCATGCCCATGTATCAGTTTGGCAAGGCACTAAAAATAAATTTTTAGATAACAAAGATAAACTTGGTTTAAGTAAAATGGCCTATAATTTTCTAGGTGGAGTAATTAAAAATGCTTCGTCTTTATCTGCGTTTTTTAACCCAACAATAAATAGTTATAGAAGAATTAATGCACCACCTACAAAATCTGGAGCATCATGGTCACCGAGTAGCATTTCTTACACAGGTAATAATCGAACACATATGATTAGAATTCCTGATCCAGGAAGATTTGAATTAAGATTAATGGATGGTTCTGCTAATCCTTACTTATTACAAGCAAGTGTTTTAGCAGCTGGTCTATATGGTTTAAAAAATAAAGTTGATCCAGGCGAACCATTGAATTGTAACATGTATGAAGACTTCGCAAAATATCCAGATTTGCCTAAGCTACCTGATGAACTTGAGCAATCATTAAATTTATTAAAAAATAATAAAGATATGAATGATGCATTTGGCAAAGATGTAATTAAAAGTTATATGAAGTTAAGAAGTTCAGAGATTGATGAATTCAAGTCAAAAGATAGTTTTGATAAAACCAAAAATGTTACAAAGTGGGAAAAAGATAATACTTTAGATTGTTAGTGCATGACTATATTATCTAACGGTCATCAGTGGAAATACACAGAATTTACAGACAATAAAAATTACTCATTTAATAAAAAAGAAATTCTAAGTTCTCTAACTTCAAAAGAAATTGATGATGCTTATAAGAGTATTTCTAGTTGGAAAGGTTATTCTCCTACTCCCCTACTTTCTTTAAATAAACTTTCAAAGGAATTAAATTTAAACAAAATTTTTTATAAAGATGAAAATAAAAGGTTTGATTTAAAATCTTTTAAAGCTTTAGGTGGAGCTTATGCAGTAGAAAAAGTAACCAAAGGAAATAAAGATATAGTAGTAGCAACAGCTACTGCTGGTAATCATGGACGATCTGTTGCCTGGGGGGCTAAAAGATTAGGACTAAACTGTAAAATATTTATTAGTGAATTTGTGAGTGAAGCAAGAGGCAAAGCTATGTCTGCACTTGGAGCAGAGGTGATAAAAGTAAAAGGTAATTATGAAAAATCATTGATTGAATGTATAAAGCAGTCTACTGAAAATAATTGGCAAATAGTTCAGGATGTTGCTTGGAAAGATTATAAGGTCGTACCCAAGTATACAATGGCAGGTTATACAGTAATGATGAAAGAGATAACTAATCAAATCCAGGAAGAGAAAATAACTCATATCATTTTACAGGCAGGCGTTGGTGGCATGGCTGCTGCCATGGTTGCAGGTATTGCAAGATATTTGAACTATGTTCCAAAAATTATAGTTGTCGAACCTGATAGCGCAGCATGTGTTATGGAAAGCGTTAAAACTGGTAAAATAGAAAAAATAGATATTAAAAGAGAAAGCTTAATGGGTGGTATGTCTTGTGGCGAAGTATCATTGGTCCCATGGGAAATTCTTAAAAATTCAGTTAAACATTGTATTAGTTTACCAGATGATGATATTGCAAAAACTATGAAACTACTTGGAAATTCAAGCTTTAGTGATGATAAAATAATTGCAGGAGAAAATTCAGCGCCTGGCGTAATCAGTCTGATTACAAGTTGTGAAGATCAAGCAATTAAAGAAAAATTAGATCTAAATGAAAAATCTAATGTTTTGGTCTTTGGTTGTGAGGGAGATACTGATCAAGAAATGTATCAAAAGTTAATTAACCAAAATTAAACCAATGAGTAGCACAGGTATTTTTTGGATAAGAGAGGATTTTAGAGTTGAAAATAATGCCGCTTTATCTTTTGCAACACAAAATCATGATAATGTAATCGCATTATATATTTATAATAACAATGATTTTGATGACAAAAGAGAAGCTCAAAAATGGTGGGTTTTTAAATCTCTAGAAACTTTAAAAAAAGAATTATCAGATTACAAAATTAACCTTGAAATAGTAAAAGGTGACGAATTAGAAATTTTTTCTAAATTTAATAAAAAGGATAAGCTTTCTGTTTATTGGAATAAAATTTATGAGCCAGATGTTATAGCTAAAGGAAAAAAAATACGTGACCTATTTATTAAAAATGGAATTAATTATAAATATTTTAAAGGAAATATTTTAAATGAATTTCAAGAGATAACAAAAAATGACGGAACTCCCTTTAAAGTGTTTACCCCTTTTTGGAGAAATGCCGAGCAAGTTTATTTAAATCAACCACCAAGCAAAAATTATATTGTTAAAAAAAAAATAAAAAAGATTTCATATTTTAAAAAATGTGTTGAACCAAAAGATATTTTACCAAAAAAAAATTGGTATAAAAAATTTGAAAAATATTGGAAAGTTTCAGAAAATGACTCAAAAAAAATACTTAAAAATTTAATTGAAAATAAAATCAAGGATTATGGAACTTCTCGAGATATACCATCTATCGAAGGAACCTCTAAATTATCTCCTTACATCAAACATGGCCAAATTCATGTAGGCAGTATTTGGAAAAAATGTTCTGAAATTAAATCAAAAGGAATTGGTTATAGAAAATATATTAATGAGCTTGGTTGGAGAGAGTTTTCGCATAGTTTAATTAATTATTTCCCTGAATTCTTAAAAGGAAATTTCAGAAAAGAATTTGATAAATTCCCTTGGGCAAAAAATGAGAAATTCTTAAAAGCATGGAAAAGAGGAATGACCGGTTATCCTATTGTCGATGCAGGTATGAGAGAACTATATGAGACTGGATGGATGCATAATAGAATAAGAATGGTTGTTGGTTCATTTTTAGTCAAACATTTGAGAATTAATTGGACTGAAGGTGAGAAGCATTTTAGAAACTGTCTACTAGATTTTAACAAAGCAAATAATGTTGCTCAATGGCAATGGGTTGCTGGCTGTGGTGCAGATGCAGCACCTTATTTTAGAATATTCAATCCAATACTTCAGGGTGAAAAATTTGATAAAGAAGGCAATTATGTAAAAAAATGGGTTCCTGAACTTAAAAATGTTCCAAATAAATATATTCATAAACCATGGGAAATGGAATTAAAGTATCAAGAAGCTATAAAAACAATTATTGGCAAAGATTACCCAGACCCTATTGTTGTTCATGAAAAAGCTAGAGCTGCAGCTCTTGAAGCATTTCAATCTTTGAAGAATAAATAAATTTTATTTTATTCACCAATAAAATGATGAATTATAGTTCTCTTTTGAGCCTCTAACCTGTGTTCAAATAAATATATGCCCTGCCAAGTTCCAAGCAACAATTCACTATCTTTCACACTTAGAGAAATTTGATTATTTGTTAATACGGATTTAATATGTGCTGGCATATCATCTTTTCCCTCCGTAGTATGAACATATAGTTTGTTATCCATAGGAGCTAATTTATCAAAATAATTTATTAAATCTGTTTGAACATCTGGATCTGCATTTTCTTGAACAATTAATGAGGCACTTGTGTGCTGAATACTTAAATTAAGAATACCATTTTTAAAGTTATTTTGGCCAATCCAATGAATTGTATCATTAGTAAACTCATATAACTTTTGACCATCAGTCTTAATTTGAAGATTGTAAAATTCTTGTTTCATTAATTATACTCTTTCGATGTAAGCTCATGCAAACGACTAATGGTTCGTTTAAATGGTTTTTCTAATAATCTTGAAGAGGTAAATTGATCTAAATTTAGATCAGCTGTAACTGCTAATGAAATATTTTTATCATAAATTATATCTAACAAAGTGATAAAACGTTGTTGTTGATTTGAATTTACATCATTAAATTGAGGTATTTGATCTATTACCATAAATTTACAGTTTTTAATTATTTCCAAATAATCTTCCGCTCCTAAATTTTGATCACAAAGTTGATTAAAGTCACATCTAACAATTCCCTCATAAAAGTTTTCTATTTTAAATTCTCTTCCCTTTACATTAATTTTTATTGAAGATTGTTTTTTATCCTTTGTTATAGTTCTAAAAAATTTATTTATCTTAAAATTGGTTTCTTGATTAAGTGGAAAAAAATATCTTTGTTTTTGATTATCATTAGATTTTCTATAATCATCCTCAATTTTTAATTCATACTCGATGGATTGATCTTCCATTATTTTTATAAAAGGTATAAATTGTTCACGTTGAAGACCTTCTTTATAAAGTTCTGAAATTTTAGTATTTGAAGTAAGAATAATTTTAATATCTTCTTTAAATATTTGTTCAAATAGTTTTCCTAAAATCATTGCATCAACAATGTTTGTTACTTGAAACTCATCGAAATAAACTAATGAAGCTTTTGATTTTAAATTTTTGACAAATTGATTGATTACATTTTCTTCATTTTTTTCTTTTTGCTCATGGACAAAATTATGAAAACCTAACATAAATTCATTAAAATGCTTTTTTAATTTTTTTTCTTCAAGATACTCATAAAAGAAGTTTAAAATCATTGTTTTACCAACCCCTACACCACCATATAAATAAAATCCTTTTTTAGTTTTTTGTTTGGAAAATAATTTTGAAAAAAATGATTTGTAATTACTATTATGGTAATCTTCTAATTTTTTAATAACTTTGATTTGATTAGGATTAACTTCTAAATTTTGATTTTCACAATAAGATATGAATTCTTTTTCAAATTTTTTTGGCATCAATTTTTTTTAGTTTTAAAGTCAATACCATACTCTGATCTTGGTCCTTTCCTTAGCCCGAATGGACCTGAGATAAATAAAGTTAATGGTTTAGTTCCTGGTTCCAAATCTACTCGATGCAAATTATTTGCTGATCTAAAACCAATATACCCTGGTGGACGCCAAAACTTGCCAGTGCTTAATGTTTCCCAATAACCGCCTCTTAAAATTATAGTGATATAAGGAAATGTGTGATTATGAACTCCTTCTCCATGGTCATCTGCTAGCATCTCATGAATTAATATATTGAAAGGAAACCATTTGGGTCGATACCTCATCAAAACATAGTAGCGGTTCATCCAAGGCTTTGCCTCTTTAAAATTAGGATGTGAAGGTCCTCTATCTAGTACAACTTTTTTTCTGCCAATCTTTTCTAAAAATTTTAGAAACATAATTAGTTATATTGTACAATTGAACCATTTCTTACTACATACAAATTGTTGTTAAATATAAACGGTTCAGAGACTAATCCACCAGAAACTTTTTCAATTTTAATTATTTTTCCGTCCTCAATACCAGCTACAATCATTTTACCATCTGAATTAGTTAAAAATAGATTTTTATCCCCAATTACAAAACCAATTGGATAAATATTTTTTCTTTTTTTAGTTTTGTAATTTACAAATAGATCAGTAATTCTAATTATATTGCCTTTATCTTTATCTATTACATATAAATAACCCTCGTTAGAAATCGTAAAAATTAGGTTTCCAATTATAATAGGTTTAATATGTGAGTTAACATCATTTATCCAATTAGCAGCACCTGTTTTTAAATCAATAGAATAAAACTGGTTTTTATTGTTTGAAAAAAATATTGAATTACCATCTGATACTAGTTTAGAAGTTTTAAAATTAAATGTTTCATTAATTATTGAGCTGCTTTGCGTAGGTAGTTGCCATGCAATTAAACCTGTTTCAATATCTACAGCTGTAATATCTCCTATAGAATTACTAAAAATAACTTTATCTTTAAAAATAATTAAAGAGTATTTAATATTTGAAATAGTAAATGAATCCTCTGTTTCTGAATTCCAACATTCAGAACCATCTTTGATTTTATAACATCTAAGCGTATTTTTATAATCAACAACAAATGTTTTATCTTTATATTTTTTAATTTCAGAATTAAATGGGTATGCATTATTTTTTGACCAATTTAGTTCCCCAGTACTAATATTCACAGAATAATATTTTGCTATAGTATCAGCCACTAAAAGATTTTGATCATCTAATAAAAAATTAAGCTTTGGTTTTAATTTTTTTTCGACTTTTGAATAATAGCTTTTTTTCCAAATGACCTTTTTATTATTAGAATATCTCACAATCGATCCCTTTTTATCAAAAAATATAATTCCATTTTTTAAAAAAATTGGTTTGAAATCTAATTGATTAAGCTCATCTAATTTTGAAAATTTAAAGTTACCAATCTTTGTTAATTTACCTTTGTAATTTTGTAAACCTAAGTCATTTCGGTTGTCATTTTTTTTATTATTTATTTTTATTGATGATAAATCTAATTTTAAATCTCGATTAAATTCTGAAACGCTTGCATTTTCTTTTGCAAAAACTTTTGTTATTTTTTTATCTGTTTCTAATTTATTTTCTTTGTCTTTCCAAATTCTAGAGTTTTCGTTAAATGAACAGTTATTGAGAAAAAATAATGCAATGAAGGTAAAAATTAATTTATTCACTCAAGTCTCTGTTCAGTCTTTTCTCTGCTTGAAGCCTTATATCTGGATTTGAATTTTCTAAAGCTATTATTTTGTTGAAAAATTCTTTAGCTTTTTGATTTTGATTATTTGCATAAAAGTATTCTGCCATTAAATATAAAGAATGTGATCTCCAGACACTTTTTGAATTAATTAGTGGATTTAACATATTTAAAAGATCACTCTCTTGAGCATTATCTGCATTGTAGAGTGCCTTCTTGTATATAATTAAGTTGATAATTTCAGTGTCTAGTGAAGTATCGTTTATCAATATATCAAATAATGAATTGATTTTGGACTGATCACTTACAAGATTATTATCAATGATAAAGTAAAGAGATAAAGGTGAATAAGTTGGATCTTTCTTGTTTATAATTTCAATCAGACTACTAGCTGTTTTTTCTTTTGTTTTTTCTGAATAATCAATGATTATTGAATTATAACTATCTGAGATATCTTTTTTTTTATTTATTAAATATTTATCGTAACTAAAAACACCTACTATAATAATTATTAAAATAATTATACCTGAAATAATTTTATTTTTATTGTTTACAAAAAAATTCTTAATTTTTTCATTTCTGGTATTGGTATTTATAATTGATAAATCTTCGTCCATAACTAAATCATATTCCTTAAAACGTACTGCAGAATACCTCCGTTTTTATAATACTCTAATTCATTTTTTGTATCAATTCTGCATAAAGTTTTAATTTTCTTTATTTCGCCAGAAGCATACTTGATTTCGACTGTCACTTCATCTGAGGGATTAACGCCCTTTTCTATATTTAGAATACTAATTAATTCAGAACCAATTAATTTTAGATTTTTTCTATTTACATCGTCGATAAATTGTAATGGCAATATTCCCATTCCAATCAAATTAGATCGGTGAATTCTTTCAAAACTCTCTGCGATTACTGCTTTTATCCCAAGTAATTTTGTTCCTTTAGCTGCCCAATCTCTAGACGATCCAGTTCCATACTCTTTTCCACCAATAACAACTAAATCTGTTCCTCTTTTTTTATATTCAACTACCACATCATAGACAGGAAGAACTTTTTCTTCTGGATATAACTTTGTAAAACCACCTTCTGTACCAGGAGCCATTTCATTTCTAATTCTTATATTTGCAAAAGTTCCACGCATCATAACTTCATGGTTACCTCTTCTTGAACCATATGAGTTATAATCTTTAGGTAAAATTTGGTGTTCCATGAAATATTCACCAGTTGGACTATCTTTTTGAATACTGCCAGCTGGCGATATATGGTCAGTAGTAACCATATCACCTAAAATTAATAATGGTCTTGCGTCCTTAATTTCTTTAAATCCTTCTGGTTTATCTGGTAACGAGTCAAAAAACGGAGGTTTTTTTACATATGTTGATCCCTCATCCCAATTATAGATACTGCTTTTATCAGTTTTAATTTTTTGCCATTGAGTTGGGCCCTCAGAAACATTTGAGTATCTTTGTATAAACATCTCGGCATTAAGTGAATCTTTTAAAGTGTCTTCTATCTCTTTATTTGAAGGCCAAATATCTTTTAAAAATACATCGTTTCCTTCTTTATCTTTTCCTAATGGATCTTTGTATAAATCAACTTCCATATGCCCAGCAATTGCATATGCAACAACTAGTGGAGGTGATGCTAGGTAGTTAGCTTTTATATGTGGTGAAATTCTTCCCTCGAAATTTCTATTACCAGATAAAACTGAAACAGCATAAATATTTTCTTTTTGGATTGCTTCAACAATATTTTCTGGAAGTGGTCCTGAATTTCCAATACAAGTTGTACAACCGTACCCAACTAAATTAAAACCAAGCTGATCTAAATATGTGTTTAATCCAGCTTTTGCCAAATAGTCTGTAACTACTTGAGACCCAGGTGCTAAAGAAGTTTTTACCCAGGGTTTAACTTGCAAACTTTTTTCAATAGCTTTTTTAGCTAATAGTCCAGCCCCAATTAGAACATTTGGATTAGAAGTGTTCGTGCAAGAAGTAATTGCAGCAATTAATATTGAGCCATCTTTAATTTCGTAATCTGTATTTGATACTTTCGAAATTGACTTTTCTTTTTTATTTGTAGCTTCCTGCAATACTTTTTGAAACGAACCAGGTGCATCTGTCAACAGAACTTTGTCTTGAGGTCTTTTAGGTCCTGAAATAGTTGATACAACTGTAGACATATCTAAAGATATAATGTCAGTAAATTCTATTTCGTTACTCGCCCATAAACCTTGTTCCTTGGCATAATTTTCTACGATATCAACAGTTTGTTGATCTCTTCCAGAAAATTTTAAATACTTTAATGTTTCTTCATCGATAGGAAAAAAGCCACAAGTAGCCCCATATTCTGGTGCCATGTTTGCAATTGTAGCTCTATCTGCAAGAGTTAAATTTTTTAAACCCTCTCCATAAAACTCAACAAACTTACCAACCACTCCTCTATCTCTTAACATTTTAACAACAGTTAAAACTAAATCAGTTGCAGTAGTTCCTTCTGGCATTTTGTTTTTCATTTCAAAACCGATGACTTCTGGTATTAACATAGAAATTGGTTGACCCAACATTCCTGCTTCAGCCTCAATTCCTCCAACACCCCATCCTAAAACAGATAAACCATTTACCATTGTTGTATGACTGTCTGTTCCAACTAAAGTATCTGGAAAAAGATATTTTTCACCTTTAAACTCTTCTGACCAAACAACTTTTGACAAATATTCCAGATTTACTTGGTGACAAATTCCTGTTCCTGGTGGAACTATTCTAAAATTGTCAAATGCTTGCTGTCCCCATTTTAAAAAAGAATATCTTTCACCATTTCTTTCAAATTCTATATCAACATTTTTTTCAAAAGAATCTGATTTTGCAGACTGGTCGACTTGTACAGAATGATCAATTACAAGATCAACTGCAGATAATGGGTTGATTGTGTTTGGATCTTTATTTTTTTCTTTAACTGCTTCTCTCATTGCAGCTAAATCTGCAACCGCAGGTATTCCTGTATAATCTTGAAGTAGAACTCTTGCTGGTCTATATGCAATTTCAGTTTTAGATTTTTTAGTCTTCAGCCAGTTTTTAATCGCCTCTATTTGGGATTTTGTGACACTTAAGTCGTCTTCGTATCTTAATAAATTTTCTAGTAAAACTTTTAGTGATTTTGGAAGTTTATTTATTCCTTGAAGTCCATTTTTTTCTGCTTCCTTTAATGAGTAATAACTATACTCCTTGTCATTAACTGTGATTTTTTTAAGTGAATTATAAGAATTTTTATTTCCTGGGGTCATATTATAAATAAAAAGTTATTATGCTTGTTAAAAGAAGCAGTGACATAGCATAATTAAAGTAATTAATAAATTTCTGATTTGTCGCGAATTTCCTAAAAAATTTACCTAAAAAGGTCCATAGAGTTATACTTGTCACTGAAACAATTAAAGCCATTATAATAATTTGAGTCGTGTAACTTACAAAAGACTCACCTGGACTAATGTAAGTAGAAACAACAATAATCGATGCAATTACTGCTTTTGGGTTTAAAAATTGAAAAATAAATGTTTCTATAAATTTAACAGGATTAGAATTTTTGTTTTCTTGATTTACAGATCCTGAGAAAGATATTTTGTAAGCTAAGTAAATTAAAAATAATGTACCTAGGTACTTTAAAATTTCTTGAATTATCGGGTAAAGTTTAAACACATTTATTAATCCTAAAGCTACACATAATAAAAGAAATGGGAAACCAAATGTCACTCCAAAGATATGTGGAAGTGTCCTTTTTATTCCAAAATTAAAACCAGAATAGAATGCTACAAAATTATTAGGCCCTGGTGTAAAAGCTGCAACTATTCCAAATAAAGTAATTGATAAAATTTCAGGGTGCATTGTTAAGCAATAGGTAAACCATTCTCTGATTTTTGAGACGGATGAACTAATATTACTTTTCCTTCTTTATCAATTGATCCAAGAATAAGAACTTGAGAAACAACACCAGCAATATTTTTTTCTGGAAAATTACAAACGCCTATTACCTGTTTGTCTTTGAGGTTTTCTTCATTGTAATAGTGTGTAATTTGAGCAGACGATTGCTTAATTCCTATTTCATTACCAAAATCTACTTCAACAACTAAAGAAGGTTTTCTAGCTTTTTCATTTTTTTTTACTGAAATAACTGTGCCAACTCTAATATCAACTTTATCAAATATATCGTAGGTAATTTGTTCTTTCATATAATTAATATATAATGGATGAAAAATATGAGTACAGAAAATAATTTAGATCTTTTATTTAATAATTCCGTAAAGATTTTATCAGACTTAATTGGTTTTAAAACTATATCTGGTGAGGATAATACTGCCTTAATTAATTACTGCGATGATATCTTGAAAAAATTAGGCGCTACTTCTTTTAGAACTTATGATGATGAAAAAAAAAGAGTAAATCTATTTGCAACTCTTAAAACTAAAAGTTCAAACAACAAAAAACCAATAATTTTATCAGGTCATACAGATGTTGTTCCTGTTTCAAAGGGTTGGAGTTCAGACCCTTTTACCGCAACAATTAAGGAGGATAAATTATATGGAAGAGGTTCATGTGATATGAAAGGTTTTATCGCATGTGCTTTGGCATATGCTCCAATTTATTCAAAATCTAATTTAGATAGAGATATTCATTTTTCTTTTACATTTGATGAAGAAACAGCATGTATAGGAGCCCCAATATTAATTGAAGAATTAAAAAGAAGAAATATTAAAGATGGTATTTGTATTGTTGGCGAACCTACTAACATGAAGATTATTGATGCGCACAAAGGATGTTATGAATACACAACACATTTTAAAGGTCTGGCAGGACATAGTTCAGCGCCTCATAAAGGTGTAAGTGCTGTTGAGTATGCATCAAGATATGTAAATAAATTAATCGAATTAAGAGAAAAACTAAAAGAAAGAGAGCCAAAAGACTCTATTTTTGATCCACCTTTTTCTACTCTATCAATTGGTGGGGTATTTGGCGGTATAGCCCACAACGTAATCGCAGATAAATGTCATGTTAATTGGGAAACAAGACCTGTTGTAAAAGAAGATGGTATATTTTTAAATCAGGAAATAGACAAATATGCAAATGAAGTTTTGCTTCCAGATATGAAAAAAGTTTTTCCTAATGCTTCAATTGAAAAAAATATTATAGGTGAAATAATTGGGTTTGATAGAAAGAACAAATCAGATGCATGTGAATTAATATCAAGTTTAACTGGAGATAATTCTAGACAAGTTGTTTCTTTTGGAACAGAGGCAGGTCTATTCCAGGAAATAGGTATTAGTACAGTTGTGTGTGGTCCTGGTTCAATTGAACAAGCTCATAAAATTGATGAATTTATAATTTTAGATGAATTAAAAAAATGCTTAAAACTACTAGAAGGTATTAAAGAAAAATCTTCTATAAATTAACTCCAGCCACCTACTGCTTTTACTTCTAAGAATTCCTCAAGACCATGTTCGCCTGCTTCACGACCTATTCCAGAATGTTTAAAACCACCAAAAGGTGCATCAACAGCAATACCAGCACCATTAACATCAACCATTCCAGATCTTAATTTTCTTGCAACTCTTTGTACTTTTTCAGAGTCTTGAGTTTGGATATAGTTTGTTAATCCATAAGTAGTATCATTTGCAATTTTTATTGCTTCTTCTTCTGTTTCAAATGGAATAACCGATAAAACTGGTCCAAAAATTTCTGTTCTTGCAACATCCATATCATTATTTACATCTGCAAAAACAGTTGGTTTAACAAAGTAACCTTTATCTAAACCATCTGGTTTACCTGTTCCTCCAGCTACTAATTTTGCACCTTCATCTATTCCTTTTTGGATTAAAGTTTGTATTTTATTGTATTGAGTTTCTGAAATAACTGGACCTATATGTTCTCCTTCTTTTTTAGGATCGCCAACTTCAAAGTTTTCAGTATAATTTTTTAATCTCTCAATAGCTTCATCATACATTGATTTTTCAACCAACATTCTTGTTGGTGCATTACAAGATTGCCCTGAATTTCTAAAACATCTCAAAGCACCTCTTTCAATAGCTTCTGGATCAGCATCTTTAAAAATAATATTTGCTCCCTTGCCACCTAATTCTAAGCTTACTCTTTTAAAATCTTTAGCGGCATTTTGTGAAATCAAAGCTCCTGCTCTTGTTGATCCTGTAAAAGAAATCATATTAATATCTGGATGACTTGTAAGAGCGTCACCTGTTGTTGTTCCATCACCATTAACTAAATTAAAAACCCCTTTTGGAAATTTTACTTCGTCAATAATTTCAGCAAGTATCATTGAAGATAACGGTGCTAACTCTGATGGTTTTAAAACCATAGTGCATCCTGATGCAATTGCTGGCATTACTTTTAGGCAAACTTGGTTCATCGGCCAATTCCATGGCGTTATTAATGCACAAACACCTTTTGGTTCATAAATTAATCTTTGGTTAGGAGCGTGTTCTCCTAATGGTTTTTCAAATTTAAAATTCTTTAAATATCTTATAAATGATTTGATATGACTTGCTCCTGTTCCTGCTTGTAATTTTGTAGCAAAATCTTTTGGAGCACCCATTTCAAGAGTTATAGCTTCTGCAATATCTGCCCATCTTTTTTTATAATTTTCATAAAGTTTTTCCAATAGTGCAATCCTTTCTTCTTTAGAAGAAAAAGCCCAAGACTCGTAAGCATCTTTTGCTGCACTAACTGCTAGATCAACATCTGTTTTATTTCCTAAACTAATTACAGCACAATTTTCTTCTGTAGCTGGATCGATTACTTCAATTTCCTCAGCACTATTTGGTTTAACCCATGCTCCATTAATATAAAAATTTTTTTTATCTAACATGTTTTGAAACTATCCTTTCTTTATGATTTTGCAAATAAATTTGTTAATTCGTAAACTATTGTTGCAGCAGCAAGGGATGTAACCTCTGCATGGTCGTATGCAGGAGAAACTTCTACTACATCAGCAGAAACTAAATTTAATCCAGACAAACCTCTTAAAACATTTACCATTTCTCTCGTTGTCATCCCTGCAATTTCTGGTGTTCCTGTACCAGGTGCAAATGCAGGATCCAACACATCAATATCTATTGATAGATAAAGTGGATTGTCTCCTACTCTCTTTCTAATCCTTTCAGCAATTTTATCTGTCCCCTCTGTTTGAAATTCATCACAATGAATTATTTTAAAGCCAAAACTTTCATCATTTTTAATGTCATCTCTACTATAAAGAGGTCCTCGAATTCCAACATGCATAGAAGCATCATCTAAAAATAAACCCTCTTCTCTTGCTCTCCTAAAAGGAGTTCCATGAGTATAAGGTGCACCAAAATATGTGTCCCAAGTATCTAAGTGAGCATCAAAATGAACTAAAGATACAGGGCCCTTATTTTTTTTATTGATTGCTCTTAATAAAGGTACTGCAATAGTATGGTCTCCACCTAAACTTATAATTCCTCCAACCTTATTTAATAAATCTGTTGCGCCTACTTCTATTTGCTTAATTGCTTCATCAATACTAAATGGGTTACATGAAATGTCTCCAGCATCAGCAACCTGTTGGATTTTAAAAGGCTCAACATCATAATTAGGATGATAATTAGTTCTCAAATGTCTAGAAGCTTGTCTTATGCTTTGTGGGCCAAATCTTGCTCCAGGTCTATAACTTGTACCAGCATCAAATGGAACACCAACAATTGCAACATCACAACTTTCAACATCTCTCAATTCTGGCAATCTTGCAAAAGTACTCGGTCCAGCAAATCGTGGTACTTTTGTTCCACTTACTGGTTGAATAGGATTTTTGTTTCTTTCTTTTGTCATTTTTTAATAATCTAAGATAATATTATCTAATCTAATTCGTCTATAATTATTTAATGAAAATTTTAATTTTATTTATTCTTTTATTTCATATTTCACATGTAAATGCTGACGAAATTTATAACCTGATAAAAATTCCAAATTTAGAAATTTATAAATTAAAAAACAATAATAATATTCGTTATTTGATCGCTAAGGGTAATTTTAAAATTGGTGTAAATAAAAACATTTCTTGCAATAAAGTTAATACAAATAATTTAAATACAAAATTTCCTTTAATTGAAAAGAATCTTAATAAATATAATTCTAATTTTCTTAATCAAATAAAATTAAAATATGTTGTATTTTGTGAAAATTTATTAATCTCCGAAATTAATACTGGAGGAATACCTGATAATAAAAACAGAACCTTAATTTTAGATATTAATTTTAATCAAAAATATTTTGAAAGAATGATACATCATGAAATTTTTCATATGATTCAAAATACTCACATTGAATATTTTGATGAAGATAAATTTTCTTCTTTTAATCAAACATCATTTGATTATGCTGAATGTTCAACTTGTTCTGATAGATTAAATTTAGATCCATATGAAAAAACTGATGGTTTTTTGACAGAATATTCTAAATCAATTCCATCAGAAGATATGGCTGAAATTTTTTCATTTTTAATGACTGATAAAGAAATAATTGAAGATAAAATTAATAATGACAAAATCCTGAATAAAAAAGTGAATTTTATAAAATTAAATTTAGCTAAAATAGATAAAAATATTTTATGATCAAAACTATTAAACCCTCGAAATCAGAGAAAATTTTATTTATATTTTTAATTGGTCTTTCAATTTTTGCTTTTACATCTTTTTTTTTATTAAAAAATAAATGTCTATTTGTTGAAAAAAATAATTTAAGTAAACTTAATTTTAATAAACCAAATAATATTGCAGTAATGAATGTTGAGTGTGGAAATGTAATAATTGAACTTTATCCAGATATTTCTCCTAAAGCAGTAGAAAGATTTAAAATTTTAATTGAACAAAAAATGTATGATGGTTCCGCTTTTTATAAAGTTTCAGAAAATACTTTTGTACAAGCTGGTGATATTGAGTATGGAAATATAAATAATTTAGATTATTCCAAAATTGGCAGCGGAAAGTCTGGATTAGGATTATTAAAATCTGAACTAAGCAATGATTTTATATTTTTAGAGGGAAGTGTAGGATTTGCTAGAACAACAGATTTTGATACTGAAGATAGTGAATTCTTTATTACTCTTAAAGAAATTCCAATTTATCAAGGTGAATACACACCCATTGGAAAAGTTATCTATGGGCTTGATATACTTAAAACAATTAAAAAAGGTAATAAGGCAATTTATGTTTTAAGGCCTGACTATATTAATACTTTTAGAATGTTTAAATTTAATTAACTAAAGGTTTTCCTGTAGATAAAGTGTGCTTAATTCTATCCTGAGTTTCTTTTGTTTCTATTAATCTCATGAAAGAATCTAACTCAAGTTTATAAAGATCATCTTCAGATAAAACTTTATCGATTGAAGTGTCTCCACCACTTAATACATTAGCTAACTCAGTCCCTACTACCATACCATGATCTAAAATTACCCTGTCATTATATAGTTTTTCTAAAAGCTTAATCATTTTTTCTTTAAGTGCCTTTCCTGGTAATTTGAATGAGATTTCAGCTGGAGGTTTAAAATCACTATTTTCCTCAATTATCGATCTAGATACATTTAGTAAACTATTTCTACTCATAATTTTCTTATTTTCTGGTAACAAATATTTTAGTGGCTCAGCCTCAACTGGTGATGTTGCTGTCTTACCGTATCCAATAATATCAAAAACTTTTAGAGGAGCGTAATCCGGGTTATTTTTTGACTCATTAGTTTGTGACCATCTCCATAACATTTCTTTACAACCTCCACCTGCTGGAACAAGACCAACCATTGTTTCAACTAAACCAACTACAATATTAGTATGTGAAGCAACAAAATTACTTTGAACAAGAACTTCAAAACCTCCTCCTAAAGTTAGTCCTGAAGGAGCTGATACAACTGGATATTTTGAATATTTAAGTTCTTTACAAGTATTTTGGAAATATTTAACAAATTTTTCAATTGACTTAAAATCGCTTTTATCAGCAAAGTTCATTGTATAAGTTAAGTTTACTCCAGCTGAAAATTGCATACTTTCATTAATAATTATTAAAGGTTTATCTGTAGCTTTTTTCAATGCATCCATTGAATCATAATCAAGTGCGTTAGCTTTAGTAGTAAACTCAACAATATTAAAGTCATTAAATCTATAAATTGATGCTGAACTATTTCCATCAATGGTTTTTGCTGTTTTCTTAACTTTTCCCAAAGTTTCAATATCTGTATATTTTTGTCTTACACCATGAAAATTTTCATTTTTGGTTTTAGATAAATTTTCTAAAAATTTATTTCCTTTATAGTTTTTGAATTTGTCAAAAAAATTAGCAACACCAATTTCCTCTAACATTTCAAATGGTCCTTTGCTCCAATTAAAACCTAGCCTCATTGCTTCATCAATATCATTAAATTCATCTGTAATACCTGGAACTAATGATGAAGCGTAATTAATAATTTTAGAGATAACTGACCAAGCGTACTCACCATATCTATCATCTCTATTGATTAAAGCTTTAAGATCAACTTTTTCAGACTTAATATTTATTTTTTGTGTAGGATGGTACTCTCCTGTTTCTAAATTTATTGCTTCAAGAATTTTTTTATTATCAACTTTATTCATTCTATAGAAACCCCCCTTACCTTTACGTCCCGTATATCCAGTTTCTATTAATTTTTTTACCAAAGTTATTTCTTTTGCAACTTCCTGAAATTCATCTGACTGCGGCAATTCTTTAATAAAGCTTTTTAAAACATCTGCCATCAAATCTATTCCAATTAAATCGTATAAGCCAAATACTCCTGTTTTAGGTATTCCCATTGGTCTTCCAAAAATAGCATCTGCTTCTTCTATAGACAATTTCATTTTAAAAGCTTCGGTCATAGCAACTTGCATTGCATAAACACCAATTCTATTTCCTAAAAACCCTGGAGTATCGTTACATACTATAGCGCCTTTTCCTAAATCTACTTCGCAGAAAATTTTTAATTTTTTAATTTTTTCTAAATCACTTTTTTCATTTTTAACTATTTCTAGTAAATCCATATATCTAACCGGGTTAAAGAAATGAGTGATGCAAAAATCTTTCTTATCATCCTCGGACATTTTTTGAGATAAAACACTTATTGGAATTGAAGAAGTATTTGATGAAACTATTGAGTCTTTCTTTCTTTGCTTAAATATTTTTTCATAAATATCATGTTTAATATCTATACGCTCTACCACTGCTTCTACTATCCAATCAGCTTCTGACACAATATTAAAATCATCAGAAATATTTCCAACTTTAATGCCATCTATTTTGGATTTATCTATTAAAAGAGGTGGTCTAGATTTTTCTATTCTTTCTTTTGCTTTTTGACTAATTTCAGTTTTTAAGTCTAATAGAGTTACTGGAATATTTGCATTACAGAGTTGTGCTGCTATCCCGCTTCCCATTGTACCCGAGCCAATAACAACAACATTATTAATTTTCATAAAAAACTTTTATATTAAATTTAATTTCGTATGTAACAAAAAAATTGTCCTAATTAATACTTTGTTGTTTTTTTAAATCATCTACTTTGATATGACATCTAATAGAATTTCCATTTTCACCAATTTGCCAGGGTGGAACATCAGTTTTACAGATATCTCCTAATATTCTGGGACATCGACCTTGAAAAGAACAGCCTTGTTCAGGCGGTTTCTCCTCAACTATGTCTTCTGCAACCAACTTAGGTTTAATATCTGGATCAGGCTCTAAGGCCGCACCTAATAGAACTTCTGTGTATGGATGTGAAGGTAACTCGTATACATTTTTTGATGGACCTATTTCACATAGTCTTCCTTGATATAAAACTGCAACTCTGTCACTAATAGCTCTTACTACTGCCAAGTCATGAGATACAAATATATAAGTTGTACCGAAGTCTTCTTTTAATTCTTGTAGTAAGTTCAATACGGCTGCTTGAACTGAAACATCTAATGCCGATGTTACTTCATCACAAAGAATAATATCTGGTTTTGCTGCAAATGCTCTTGCAACAGCAACTCTTTGTTTTTCGCCACCTGATAACTGACGTGGGTATCTTGTTAAATAAAATTCGCCAAGTCTAACTTTTTCTAACACTTCTATAATTTTTTGTTTTAATTCATCTCCTTTCAATCCAAAATATAATCTAAGAGGCTGTGATACTATTTCTTCAACAGTATGATTTGGATTAAGAGATTCATCTGGATTTTGAAATATTAATTGAATTGCTCTTAAAAAACCTGGATCTCTAGTTTTTAAATCATTTGATAAAACATTATCTTTATCAAATTTAATCATTCCATCTTTTGTTTTTAATAATCCTGCAATTGATTTTAAAATGGTTGATTTTCCACTGCCAGACTCACCTACTAAAGCAAGAGTTTCACCTTTGTTGATATTAATATTAATATCTTGAACAGTTGGATTGCTATCATCAACTTTATTTAACAATTGATCAATGAACTTTTGTTTTGCATAGCTAATTGAAACTTTTGAAATATCTAAAATTTCATTTTGAAAAATATCATTATTTATTGATTTAACAGTATCTGAATTTGTTTCTTTTACATTTATTAATTCTTTATATTTGAAACATCTAACGCTTGTATTTAAATCGTCTATGTATTCTAAGTTGGGAGAATTATTTTTGCATTTGTCTTCTGAAAGATTACATCTTTTATAAAAACTACAGCCCATTTTAATTGTTCCTGGCTGAGGTTGGCTACCTGACATAGAGGCAGGTAGACCCGGAGAAGTTAATTTTGGTATAGATTTTAACAATCCAAACGTGTAAGGATGAATTGGATTTTTTAAAATACTTCTAACCGGACCATCCAAAACAATTTCGCCCGAGTACATAACGATTATTCTATCACTGACTTGTGCTATTGCTCCAAGATCGTGACTCACATAAACCATTGATGTTCCTGTATCTTTTGCAATAAAGTTTAATAATTCTAATACATGTGCCTGTGTTGTTACATCTAATCCTGTTGTAGGTTCATCTAATAATAAAAGTTCAGGATTGCCTGCTAGAGCCATAGCGACAGCCACTCTTTGCTGTTGTCCTCCAGATAATTCATGTGGGTATCTTTGGGCCATTATCTCAGGTGAAGGCAGTCTAACTTTATTAAGTAATTCTGAGATTTTTTTATCTCTTTCCTCTTTCTTAAGATCTGTATGTAATTTTAAAGCCTCATCAATTTGATATCCAATTTTAAGATTTGGAGTAAGAGATTGACCAGCATTTTGTGGGATCATTGCAATTTTTCTCCCTCTTATATTTTCTAAATCTTTATTTTTCATTTCTAGAAGATTATTTGAATGAAATAAGCACTCTCCAGAAATGGTATAAAGCCCATGCTTTACATAGCCCATCATAGCTAAGGCAAGAGTACTTTTTCCTGACCCAGACTCTCCAACAATTCCTACTGTTTCGCCTTTTTTAATAGTAGTTGAAATGTTTTTTAAAATTGAAATCTGTTCTCCTTTTTGACTTGTAAAACCAATTGTGAGATTATTAATTGTTTGTACTGAATTATCCATTTTAAACAGGAGCCTTTGTTGATCTGTCAATTCCGAGTGCTTTTGCAAATGCATCAGCTGTTAAATTAATTCCAATAATTAGTGAACTTAATCCAAATATTGGGGCTAAAACTGCCCAATACGCAAAAGACATCAAGCCTCTAGCATTTGAAATCATTAAACCCCAATCTGGAGTTGGAGGGCTTACTCCAAATCCTAAAAAAGATAATGAACTAAATCCAAGTAACATCCATGACCATCTCATTGCACCTTCAACCATGATCGCATCTCTTACATTTGGTAAAATTTCATTCCATATAATTGATAAGTTACTATGACCTCTTGCTCTTGCAGAAACTATGAAATCCTTAGCAATAACATCATGAGTTGCTGCTCTTGCTACTCTAACAATTCCTTTGCCGTAAAAAAAACCAAGTGCTGGAATTAATACAAGTGTAGTAGTGCCTAATAAAGAAACAATTAAAAGCATTGCCAAGATCCAAGGAATAGACAAAAACGCATCTATTATTCTCATAACAACATCATCTATTTTTCCACCTACAAGACCACAAAATATTCCTAACGAGCCTCCCCAAAATAATGCAATTAAAGAACCAAAAAATGTAACTGTTAAAGCAGTTCTGCCTCCTAAAATCGTTCTGGTAAAGACGTCTCGTCCTAAACTATCAGTTCCAAACCAAAATTCAGATGATGGTGCTTGAAGCATTAAAGTAGGATCAATCGCTTTAAAATCATAAGGCGCATATAAAGGACTTGTTATTGCAAGTATAACATGGAACAACAAAATACTTAAGCCTATCAAGCCCGAAGGTTTTGAAGCCATAGTTTTTATTACCTCAAATATTTTTTGTAGATTATTTTTCTTTTGTTCTTTTTCAAATGTCATTTATTTTTTAATCTGTAATGATTTAAGTCTTGGGTTAAGCATCAATGTCATAAGATCTGCAATTAAATTTATACTCACATAAATCGACGCTAAAATAATTGCTAGAGCTTGAACCACCGGCAAATCTCTATTCGAGATAGACTCAATTACTAATCTTCCAAGGCCTGGATAATTAAAAACAACTTCAGTTACAACAACTCCTCCTAACAACCAAGCAATTGTAAGAGCAACTACATTTATTGCTGGTAGTAAAGCGTTAGGCAATACATGTTTAAATACCATTTTCCAATATGGAACACCTTTTAAAATTGCCATCTGAACATAGTCGCTAGCCATAACTTGAATAACACTAGATCTAACCATTCTAGCCATATGTGCAGTCATGATCATTGAAATTGCAATTACAGGTAAGATTATATTAGGTAATAATTCTGAAATTGATACACCTGTTGGTACAATTACTATTCCAGGTAACCACTCTAACCAGATAGCTACTATTAATATTAATAATGTTGCACTAATAAATTCAGGAATAGTCATTGAAAAAATTGTAACTGTTGAAATTATAATATCTGGAAGCTTGTCTCTCCAAAGAGCAGTGATAATTCCAAGCAATAAAGCTATAGGAATTCCTATTAGTATAGAGGCTGAAGCTAGCACCATAGAGTTTTTAACTCTTGGGCCCAAAACATCGTTAATCCTCATTTCGCCACTCAAAGAATAGCCAAAATCACCTTGAAGAACTCCTGCTGCCCAAGAAATATATCTTTCATATGCCGGTGTATTCAAACCTAACCTTTCGTAACATGCCTCTAATGCAGCGCCATAAGCCTCTCTTTCAAGATAAGTTGTGCAAGCATCACCTGGCAAAACCTCAACACCAGAAAATGTAATTAAAGATACAATAAAAAGAGTTATTAAGCCTAAAAGTATTCTTTTTAATACCAAGAAAAACATTATTTAAATTTAAACTAATTAAAAAAATTTTAAAGATTGAAGAAATATTACAGGCCTAAAATTTTAGGCCTGTAAATTCAAATATATTAGTCTTTAGTAACTTTATGCCATTGAATTGAGAAAACCTCAACTTCGTCTAAATTTTTAACTTTAGATGAAGTTACAACCAATTTTGACACATGGTAAGGAATCATGGTACCAGATTCTTCCCATAAAGTTTTTTGTGCGTTTTGATAAGCGGCTTTTCTTTTATTAAAATCAAGCTCACCTCTTGCTTTTGCTAAGTTTTCATCAAATGCAGGATTTTTAAAGAACGACTCGTTCCATTTTGCTCCACTATGATAAATCTCATGCAATGCACTATCAGCTGGTCTTTCGTTCCAACGTGTCATAGCTACTGCTTTTTTCATCCAAGTTTCTTTCCAATAACTCTTTGAAGGAGTCATTTTAACTTCAGCTTTAATGTTAGCCTTAGCTAGTTGTTGTTGAAGAACTTCGCCAATAGTAGGCCAAGTTGGTTCTTTTGTTGAAACATGGATTACCATTTCTATTCCATTAGGGTATCCAGCTTCTCTCAAAAGATTCTTCGCTTTACTTATATTTTGTGGGCAGTCCATATCCATTCGATATTGATCCGATGGTGCTACTGGAGTATCACAAGCTACAATCGCGGCACCTCCCATAACTAAATCAACAAGCTCTTGTCTGTCTACAGCCAATCTGACTGCTTTCCTAACTTTAGGATTATCAAATGGAGCTGTATCAGTTCTCATTACCATACCCCTCCAGTTACCTGTTGGAATTACAGAAACACTAAATTTCGAATTACCATCAAAAATTTTTTTTTGACTAAAAGGCACATACCTATTCATATCGATTTGACCTGTCAAAAGAGCCTGAACTCTAGCTTCTCCATCTGGTATTGCAATCACATGAACCTCAGATAAACCAGGTGCACCTTCCCAATAGTTAGGGTTTGCTTTAAGAACTGTTGTTCCCTCTGGATCAAAAGTTTCAACTATAAACGGACCAGTACCAATCCCAGTTTTTCCAATTGTGTCTCCAGAACCTGACGGTATCATTCTTAATCTATAATCTGTTAATAATAATGGAAAGTCAGCAAAAGAGGTATTTAATTTCATTTTAACAGTATGAGAATCTACAACCTCTATATCAGTTACCGTACTCATGCTTTTTTTTGCTGGTGATCCGATGTCTGGATCTTTAACTCTCATTAAGGAATATTTAACATCCTCAGCATCAAAATCTGAACCATCATGGAATTTAACTCCTTTTCTTAAATTAAATGTCCACTCAGTTGCATCAGCATTTGCTGACCAATCTGTTGCTAATTCTGAAGATGTCACTCCTTTAAGATCTTTTCTTACCAGACGGTTTTGAGTCATTATAACTACTTGAAACAGTCTTCCTTTAGTAATCGCATCTAAATTTGTATCTTTTCCAAATCCTAAATCATGTGAAAGTTTAAAAACTCCACTTTGAGCATTTGCAAAAGAAAAAGATAGAGATAAAGATATCAGTGTAACTGATATCAATTTTAAAATGTTTTTCATTCTGACTTCCTCTTAGTTTGTTTAAAATAAAATAAAGGCTAACATCTTCCAAAATTTAGAACAATACTAATTAACTTTACAATTCTAGATTGAAAAATCTTTTGAAACAATCTGTCAATTATATAAGTAGATTATATTATTGTTTTAATTTATGAGAGATTTTGTGCATAAATCTTTAAGAAATATAAGGTTTTCTATCAAGCCTCAAAAACAGGAGGAGAATAGACCGACAGAACTAGCTCGTACAATGAGCGTTCATCCTCTTACATACCAAGAGCTACCATTTGACCCAGAATATTCACATTATGCTGGTCGATTAACTACTGAAAAGCTGACAAATGCTACTCCAGATGAACAATATTGGAAAACAAGAAAAGAGTTAATACTTAGACATACGGGTGAACACCCTTACGAGATATCAGGACCAGATGCATTAAAACTTTTACAAAAAATTTTTCCAAGAGATGTTTCAAAAGTAAAAGTTGGAAGATGTTCATATCAATTTGCATGTTATCATGACGGTGGAATGATTACAGACGGTTTGTTATTAAGAATTGAGGAAAATAAATATTGGTTTGCTCAAGCTGATGGCGATCTATTTTCTTGGTATAAAGCAAACGCAGTTGGATTAGATGTAAATATTACAGATCCAAATGTATGGGTTAGTCAGATACAAGGTCCAAAATCTATGGAATTATTAGACCAGATAATAGATGAAGATATAGCAAAAAAATGGAAATACTTTGATTGGACAACAGTCACGATAAAAGATGAAAGGCTAATTATAAGTAGAACAGGCTTTACAAATGAGCTTGGTTGGGAATTTTATCTAAGACCAGAAAATAATGCAGAAAGAATTGGAGATTTAATATTGAAAGAGGGAAAAAAAATGGGAATGATTTTAACAGCCACTCCATCTTTCAGGGGTCGACGTATAGAAGCTGGACTTTTATCAGCTGGACAAGATTTTGACAAAAGTACAAATCCATTTTCCGTAGGTCTTGGAAAATTTGTAGATTTAAATAAAGAAAATTTTATTGGGAAAGAAGCGTTAATAAGAACTGATAAGAAATGTAAGACTTGGGGAATCAGAATTAAAGATGGTATTGCTCTTAAAGGAAATAGTTTAAAAATAAAAGAAGAAAACGTAGGAAAAGTTACATCTAGCACTTGGTCGCCTTATCAAGTTTGTGGAGTTGGAATTGTTCATATGATCAAAGATGATTTAGGACCTGGTACCATTGTTGAAGTAACTTGTGTTGATGGTGAAATAAGAAAGGGAGAGCTTTGTAAATTACCAATGTATGATACTAAAGGCGAAATAGTCAGAGGAATTAATAATGAAATACCTTTAGACCCTAGTCCATGGAAGGGATTATCAAAATAAAAATTAAACTGGAATACTAAGTTTATCTACCAATTCATACTTTTCTAATAGACTTTTAATTGTTCCATCTTTAATTTTCTTTGAAACAAAATTGTTAATAAAATTTATTGCCTTAGGTTTTCCTTTTTTTATTCCAATTGATTGTTTTATGAATGTAAAAGGTTCATCAATAAGTTTAAATTCATTATTGGTTTTTAATTCTTCTAATAATTTTGGTTTTAAACCAGCCAAAATATTTACATCTTGATTATAAAAAAGATTATGAGTTTCAATAATTGTTTTTGATCTTATAATTTTTGCTTTTTTATAATTATCTGATAACCATAAATCATATGCACTTCTATTAACTACTGCAATTTTGTTATTTTTATTATCAACATCATGATTTTGATTAATTTCTGAATTTTTTCTTAACAGGAAATTTGCATCAATATTTACATAAGGATTGCTAAAATCAATTATTTCAGCTCGTTTTTTTTCATATGCAAAATTCCCTACGTCCCATTTGTCAAAATCAATAGCATCAGCAAGGAGACCTGGATTTTTAAAAGTTACAAACTCATAATTTATACCTAATTCCCTTGCTAATAATTTTCCAATTTCTGGTGAAAGCCCCTCAGGTTTTGAAAAAGTACTGTCTTTGTTTACAAGTAAAAAATTACTCATGTTAATACCAATTCTCAAAACATTTTTGGGTGCAATTATATTAGAAATACTTTCAGTCATGGAAGTTACTTTTTTTAATTATAAATACATATATATTTTAAAATTTTATAAATTAGCAAAAAATTAATGAATAATAATACAAAAAAAATTATTGCAATTGGTGGAGGTGGTTTCACGCATAAAAGTGATCCTATTTTAGATAAATTTGTAATAGATCAATGTAAAAACAAACAAATTAAATTTGGTTTCCTTCCAACAGCTAGCGAAGATAATAAAGAGAAAATAAATTTACTTTACAGTGAATTGCAACAATATGAAATCGAATTATCCCATTTTGAACTATGCTCTTCAGTTAAGGGATTTGAAAAATGGTTAATGTCACAAGATATTATTTATATTGGGGGTGGGAATACAAAATATATGCTTAAAATTTGGAAGGATAATAATTTTATCAATGCGTTTAAAGATGCTTACAAATGTGGAATTATTTTATCTGGAATAAGTGCAGGCGCTGTTTGTTGGTTTGATTGGTTTTTATCAGACTCTGCTGGACCAGGCTATAATCCACTTAGAGGTATAAATATTTTATCAGGTAGTTGCACTCCACATTCATCTGTGCCAGAGCGAATGTCACAATACCAATCTGATATTAAAAATAGTAAATTGCCACCTGGAATCGCCATAGATGATGGTGTTGCGGTTTTGTTTATAAATGGTTCAGCTAAAGAAGTTTGTTCTGCTAGAGATGGTTGTGATGCTTATTTCGTTGATAAAAATAAAAAAATTAGTCTAAATAAGTATATAAAATAAATTATGAATAAAATATTACCAAGTAAAAAAATACACAGTGTTGAAGAAGCAAGATTGGTTGCAAAAAAACGTGTACCTAGATTAATGTTCGATTTTGTTGATGGTGCATCTGGTGATGAAAAATTATGTGAAAATAATAGTAAAGCTTTAGATCAAATAAGACTACAGCCTAAAGTTTTAAGAAATGTCGAAAAAAGAATTATTAAAAAGGATATTTTAGGTTTGGAATATGATCAGCCTTTTGGATTTGCCCCAATGGGTATGTGTAACCTAACTTGGCCAGGAGCTGATAAAATGTTAGCAGAAGAAAGTTTGTCAAATAATATTCCTATGTGTGTTTCAATGGCTTCTTCAACTTCATTGGAAAAAATGCATGCACTTTCCAAAGGCAATGTTTGGTTGCAACTTTATAATTTTCAAGATGAAGAGTTTGTGATGGAATTGTTAGAAAGAGCTGAAAAAACTGGTTACAAAGTAGCAATTCTCACTGTTGATGTGCCTATCCAATTTAGAAGAGCAAAAGATAATAAAAATGGTTTTACAGTTCCTTTTAATCTTGGAATAAAACAGTTTGTTGATTTTGCTATTCATCCAAATTGGTCAATTAGTACGCTACTAAATGGAATACCAAAGCCAATGAACTACGAAACCTCAAAGAGAGGTAATAAATTTGTAAGGAGCGAAAGTAGAGGTGCTACAGATTGGGACACATTAAAAAGAATAAGAGAAAAATGGAAAGGTAAATTAATAATTAAAGGCGTGATGTCACCTGATGATGCATTAAGAATAAAATCTGAAGGAGCTGATGCCATACAAGTATCAAATCATGGTGGTAGACAACTTGATAGTGCTACCTCGTCTATAGAAGCTTTGCCAATTATAAGAAATGCCTTAGGAAAAGAGTTTCCAATTATATTTGATAGTGGAATAAGAGGTGGTAGCGATATTGTAAGAGCTTTAGCAATGGGTGCTGATTTTACAATGATAGGAAGACCATTAATGTACGGAATTGGAGCAGATGGAGCAAAAGGATTGAAACGGGTGGTAAATATAATTAAAGATGAATTGAGTACTTCCTTGGGATTGGTTGGTTTAAATGATATAAAAGATATTTCTTCAGATATAATTGCAGAAAGATTTATAAGATATTTTAAATATTAAATGACAGAAAAAAAAATTAGAGGCGGATCATTAATAGCAAGGGCCTTAAAAGACAAAGGTGTTGAGCATGTTTTTACTTTATCAGGTGGATTTTGTAATCCTGCACTTGAAGGATTTATGGAATGTCAAATGGAAGTAATCAATTGTCCTCATGAACAGATAGCTGGTCATATTGCGGATGGACACACTAGAATAACCAGAAAGCCAGCAGTTTGTCTTGTTGGTCCAGAAGGGTTTGCAAATGCTGTACCCTCCATGATGGAAGCATGGGGAGAGAGATCTCCTGTAATTTATATAACAGGTTCGAGTAGTTTAAAAAGACAAGGCTCAGGAGGATTTAAAGAAATTGACGATGTAGCTATCGCAGCTCCATTAACAAAGTATAGCGCAAGTATTACTGATGGCACTAGAATAAGAGAATTTGTAGACAAAGCATACAGGATTGCAACAAATGGATATCCAGGAGCAGTACACCTAAGTATGCCTGTTGATATTATGTTTTCTTCTTTTGCAGAAGATGCAGGTCTTGAGGAAAGACCTTTTTCTCATCAAACGAAACCAATTGCAAAAGCATGGCCTGATCCAATTCTTATGGCCGAAGTGTTAGAGCTTGCAAGTAAATCAAAAAAACCTGTTTTAATTGGTGGGCACGGAGTTTGGTGGTCTGGTTCTGAAAAAAAATTAGAAGAAGTGGGAAATAGTTTAAATATTCCAATATTTAATATTCCATATCATCAGAAATTACTTGGCGAGGAGGCCAATGCTTATATGGGTTTAGCTGATATTCACCAGTATCCACCCTCTAAATTTGCATTACATGAATCAGATTTAGTTTTGATGGTAGGGGCAAGGCTAGACAATCAAATGAATTTTGGAAATCCTCCACTTTTTCCTAAAACCACGAAACTTGTTTGTATAAATGGATCTCATGAAGAAATAGAGCTTAACAGAGCGGCTGATATAAATATGCTGTGCGATCCTGGTGTTTTTTTTGATACCTTAAATAAACTTAAATTAAATAATAAATGGAATTTAAGTAAAGAATGGTTTGATTTAAATAGAGAAAAAAAACAAGAATGGGTTGATAAAACTTTAAATGATTTGAGTAAAGAAACAAAAGAGGCAGAAAAAAATGGTGGAAAGATACATCCACTTCAATTAGCTTTAGATGTTCAGGATGCTATTGGGGAAAAAGATTGGCTAGTAATTGATGGTGGTAACACCCATTTTTGGTCAGAGATAGCAATAAATATTGCAGGTTCAAAAGGAAAAAAAATGGGAGGCATACTTCATCCAGGAACATTTAGTATGCTTGGTGTTGGTGTACCATTTGCACTTTCAGCAAAAAACATTCATCCTAAATCAAATGTTGTTTTAATAAGTGGAGATGGAGCTTTTTTATCTGGAGGGTTATCAATAGAGGCAGCATTCCAAGAAAACAAACCAATTGTAGTAGTTATAGATAACAATGGGGGGTTGGATTGTATATCTCAACAACAAGAGAGGTTGTTTGAAAGTGGAAAACATTTTGCCACTGATTTTAGAGATATACCATTTCATAAAATTTTCGAGGGATTTGGTGGACATGGTGAGCTAGTTACAAAAAGAGAAGAATTAGCCCCAGCATTAAAAAGAGCTTTAGAAAGTGGAAAAACTGCATGTATAAACGTTAAAGCTAAAGGTGTAATAAGCCCAATAGTTGCTGCAGTTAGTGATAAAAGAGATAAGGCTTCAATAGAATAAACTTATGGCAACTTTATCTTCTCACTTACTTAATTCAGTTGATGGGACTCATGCTAATAGCGTTAAAGTTATTATTAATCAAATAAATTCATCTGGAGAAAAAATTATTTTTTTTGAAACCGAAACAGATGATGGAGGAAGAATTTTAAAAGATTTTAATCTTTCGGAAAATGATTGTAAGTGTGATTATGAAATGATCTGTAAAATATCTGATTATTTTTCTGAAAAGAAAATTGTTTCTGAAATAATAATAAAATTTAGAATGGAAGATCCTAAAAAAAAATATCACTTACCTATTATTATATCTCCAAATGGTTATTCAATTTGGTGGTCTCAATAATTAATTAATCAAATTTTTTTATGTCTAAAAATATAAAATTAAATATGTCGAGAAGAATAAGAAGAACTCCATATACAAATAAGGTTGAAGAACATGGTGTATCAGATTTCACTGTTGTAAATCACATGCTTTTACCAAAAGGGTTTAGAAATTCAGTTGAAGAAGATTATTGGCATTTAAGTAAAGATGTACAAATTTGGGATGTCTCTTGTCAAAGACAAGTACAAATTAATGGGCCTGATGCCGCTAAACTTGTTCAAAAATTAACTCCACGTTCGTTACAAAATATGGAGACTGGAAAATGTTTTTATATTCCAATGTTAAATGAAAATGGTGGAATGATAAATGATCCGGTATTGCTTAAGTTAGATGATGATATGTTTTGGATCTCAATAGCAGACTCAGATATTTTATTATGGGCTAAAGGATATGCTTTAGGCTTAAACTTAGATGTAAAAATTGAAGAGCCAGATGTTTATCCTTTGGCAATTCAAGGACCTAAATCTGAAGATTTAATGGTATCAATATTTGGTGAAGAAATAAGAAAAATTAAATTTTTTAATTTCAGAGTATTAGATTTTGAAGGAACAAAACAAATTGTTGCAAGATCTGGCTATAGTAAACAAGATGGTTTTGAGATTTATTTTAAAGTTCACGAAAAATATTTTGATAAGATTGAATTAGGTGAAAAACTTTGGGATACAATCTGGCAAGCTGGAAAAGCATTTAATATATCTCCTGGCTGTCCAAATTTAATTGATAGAATTGAATGTGGACTTATGTCATATGGAAATGATTTTACTTTAGAAAATAATCCATTTGAATGCAACCTAGATAAGTATTGTCCAAGTGATGCATCTCATGAATATATTGGAAAAACAGCTTTATCAAAAATTCAAAATGAAGGTATTAAACAAAGAATGAGAGGTATTATTTTTGATGGAGATCCGTGTCCGGCAACCAGTCAACCTTTAAAAGTGCTTTCTAAAGATAATAAAAAGATTGGTCAAATTACATCTGGCATCTTCTCTCCAAGAATTAAAAAAAATATTGGTTTATCAATGATTTTAAAAGACCATTGGGAAATTGGAGAAAAAGTAATTATTGAAACTCTTGATGGAGATAAAAGAAATGGGACGATAACATCTTTGCCATTTCCAGATTAAGAAGCTATATATACAATTTATGTTCAGATCAGTAATAGCAGGTTATTCAAGATCACCTTTCACAATGGCAAGAAAAGGTGAATTAATTGATGTAAAACCAGTTAATCTACTTGCTGAAGTTGTTAATAACCTTGTTTTAAAAACTAAAATAAACAAAGCAGATATTGAGGATATTGTAATTGGTTGTGCATTTCAAACAGGTGAACAGTGTTTTAATATTGGAAAATTAGTAACTTTTCTTACTAATATGGATATCAAAACTTCTGGAATGACAGTAGATAGATGGTGTGGATCATCAATGGAAGCTATACATATTGCTGCAGGTAAAATAGCTATGGGATCTGGAAAAGTTTTTATTTGTGGTGGTGTTGAAAGCATGACTAGAGTAACCACTGGTTTTGATCCAATGCCATACCCTTACACTGAAAAAGAAAATCCTAATGTATATTTCACTATGGGAACTACCGCAGAAAATGTTGCTAAACAATATTCTATTTCAAGAACAGAACAGCAAGAATTTGCGATATCAAGTCATCAAAAAGCATTTGATGCTCAGTCGAAAGGTAATTTTAATAATGAAATTGTTGCAATAGGGAATTGTTCTCAAGATAGCAATATAAGACCTAATAGTAATCAAGAAAAATTGGATAGTTTAAAATTAGCGTTTGATCCGAATGGAACTGTAACGGCAGCAACATCATCACCACTGACAGATGGTGCAGCTGCTACTTTAATTTGTGAGGAGCAATATGCTAAAGATAATAATTTAGAAATTCTTGGAAGAATAGCGTCAACTGCAATTCAAGGATGTAATCCTGATACCATGGGCTTAGGTCCAATTGGAGCTTCACAAAAAGCATTAGAAAGAGCAAAGTTAACAATCAAAAATATTGACATCATAGAACTTAATGAGGCTTTTGCATCTCAATCATTAGCTTGTATAAAAGATTTACAAATTGATCAAAGCAAAGTTAACATAGAAGGTGGTGCCTTAGCCTTAGGACATCCCCTTGGAGCAACAGGCGCAAGGATTACTGGAAAAGCGGCTCAATTATTAAGAAGAGAAAATAAAAAATATGCACTAGCAACTCAGTGCATTGGTCTCGGTATGGGTATTGCAACTATTATTGAGTCAGTGGAATAAACTTTCATCATGGAACAGTTACCTTTTGATAAAAGATCTGGAAAAATTTGGTTTAATAATGAATTATGTGAATGGCAAGATGCCAGGGTCCACATAATTAGTCATGGAATGCATTATGCTAGTTTAGTCTTTGAGGGATTAAGAGTTTATAATACAAAAATTTTCAAACTAGAAGAACATACTGATAGATTATTTAAATCTGCAAAAATCCTAGATATGAAAATTCCTTATTCATATAAGGAGATTATTGAAGCAACAAAAAAACTGGTATCTGATCAAAATATTAAAAACGGATATATTAGACCTTTTGTTTGGAGAGGCAGTGAAATGATGGGAGTATCTGCGCAAAACACTAAAATTAATGTTGCTATTGCTATATGGGATTGGCCCACATACTTTGATCCAAATTTAAAATTAAATGGCATAAAACTAAATATATCTAAGTGGCAAAGACCACCTCAAAATTCATCGCCTTGGGAAAGTAAAGCTGCTGGCTTATATATGATTTGCACTCTTTCAAAACATCAAGCAGAAAAAGATGGTTATACAGATTCGCTCATGTTGGATCACGAAGGTAACATTGCCGAAGCGACAAGTGCCAATATTTTTTTTAAAGATGAGAATAATGAATTACATACTCCAATTCCAGATTCTTTCTTAGATGGCATAACAAGAAAAACTGTAATAGATCTTGCAAGGTCAAAAAATATCAAGATACATGAAAGAAAAATATCTCCTGATGAATTACCTAATTTTAAAGGATGTTTTATTACTGGCACAGCGGCAGAAGTAACCCCTGTAGGAAATATATTAGATAATAATTTTGAAGTCTGTGATTTAATTAAAGATTTATCTTCTAGTTATGAATTACTTGTAGGCAAAAATAATTAAAACAAACTAGAGAAGGCTTGGAAGCCAAGTAGAAAATACAGGAAATAAAATCATTAAAATTCCATATATAATTCCAACTACAGTAAATAAGGGAACTTCTTTAAAAGCTTTAGCAGGATTTTCTTTTATAACACCTGCAGCTGTATAAATTCCAACACAAACTGGTGGGGTTATCATTCCAATTCCTGCAAAAGCAACAAATACTACATATAAGTGTAGAAGACTTTGATTAAAAGACAATGTAATTGCCGCAAATATTGGTACTGTTAGATAAAATACAGGAACTATTTCTATAAAAGTTCCAAGTATTAAACAAATTGTACCCAACATTACCCAAAATAAATTTACGCTCACACCCATTTCAGTGAAGTATGTTATTATTTTTTGTGGAGCTTGAGTATACGTAAGAACGACACTTAAGAACGTCGCTGTAGCAATAATAGAAAATATTACAGCTGTAATAATTGCTGTTTCTTTAAGACAACTTAATAAAGATGAGATAGTTAATTCTTTATAAATCAAAAAACCAATAGCAACTGCATAAACACCAGCAACAGCAGCAGACTCGGATGGTGTTAAAAAACCAGCATATATTCCTCCTAAAATTATTACAGGAGTAATTAGAGCTGGAAGAGCTGAAACAAAAGAACTTATTCTTTCCTTAAATGACGCTTTTTTATCAGTTTTAATATGTCTACATTTAAAGAGGACTAGCAAAACCATTAAAACTAGAAGTATCATTCCAGGTATCACCCCTGCTGCAAAAGTTTTTGATACAGGAACATATGTGAGAGCACTAAACAAAATAGCAGCGTTTGAAGGAGGAATTAAAGCTTCAAGTAGCGCTGCGGAAGCTGCAAGAACTACAACAAATGGAGTTGGATAGCCCTGTTCAACCATTTTAGGCATCATGATGGTTCCAATTGCAGTAATAGCTGCAAGAATTGATCCACAAAAAGCAGCAAAAAAACCCATTGCAAGAACCATTGCCACCCCTAAACCTCCTGGCCAGTGCCCTACTAATGTTGTTGCAAATTTTACTAATCTTAATGCTGCACCTCCTTTTAACATAGCCATTCCACTAAATATAAATAATGGAACAGCTATAAGAACATGTTTTGTTAAAGCTCCAAAAGACACTTGAATTAAAACCGACCAAGGCAAATTAAGCCCACCAATTGCAGCTATAGAGCTTCCTAAGCCAAAAACTAAAAAAATTGGAACAGAAATAATTAATGTTACTAAAGATAAAATAAAAGCTAAAGAAAACATTAATTTATAATTTATCTACTTATTAAATTTAAAGTATTTTCAAATAAAAGTTCTAAAGATGAAAGAGCCAAAATTAAAAAACCTACAGGAAAAGCTAAGAACATCCACCAGATTGGAATACTAATTTCTATTTCCATTACTTGTCCCAAATTATAATACATAATAGTTGCATCCAAGCCTGCTTTAAAAAAAACACATGCAGATATAAAAGCAATTAAATTAACTAATATAAATAAAATATTTTTAGATTTATCGGTCAGTATAGGAGTTAAAAAATCTACTTTGATGTGTTGACCCATTTTTAATAGAGGTCCAAGTAATGGAAAAACTAACCAACTGACTAAAACAGGTGGTAGTTCTACAAACCATGCAAACCCTGTACCTGTGATAAACCTTGTGCTTGCGCTTAAAAATAAAGCAGCAACCATTATAAAAATTATTAACATTGCGAGCATCATAGATACTGAAGCAAGTAAATTATTAATTGCTCGCAATGTTTTCATTTTTTAGACTAAGTTAAAACTTATTCTAATTATTTTTTGCGTACTCTTGTGCTGCCATTAAAGCATCCGAGTCAATCATTTTAGCCATAGCAGGCATAACTTTTTCTTTCATAAGCTTATCAAATTTTGCTTTTTCAGCTCCTGAAAGTGTAGTCACTACGCCTCCTCTTTCTTGAAACTCCTTAAGAACAGTTTCGCCATGATCCATAATTCTATCAGTTGAAAGTGTTCCTACTTCTTTACCAACATCCATAATTATTTTTTGTAAATCTGCAGGTAAACCATTAAACCAAGTAGAGTTTGCCATAATATATGCATCAGCATAATATTGATAAGGCTTTTGAGCGTATTTTAAAAATTCCCACCAACTATATGCTTTAATGCTTCCTGGGGGACTGTTTATAGTGTCAATCATTCCAGATTGTAATGCATTATATACTTCTCCTGTTTTTAATGAGACCCGATTTGCTCCAAGAGCATCCCACATAGGTTCTTCACTCTTTAGCAATCTCCTAGCTTTTAAACCTTTCATAGCATCAATTCCTGTTAACTCACGAGCACTTGAAATTGACATTACCGGTCCAACAGGATTATACATAATTAAAGTTGAATTAGTTTTTTTAGTTAATTCACCCCAAATTTCTTTTCCTTTAGTGGAATTTTGGAAAAAGCCTCTTTGCTGTTCCCAAGAATTAAATAGTCCTGGAAAAGAAGCTACATTAAAGTTTTTATTTATTGGTGGGAAACTAACTACTCCAACTATTCCTCCTAGTTCAACAGCACCAGAAGTTACGGCACCCATAACTTCTCTAATTCCAAATAATTGTTTAGAGGGGTAAACTTCAATTTTTAATTTACCTTTTGCTCTTTTATTAACCTCATCTGCGAAAATTTGTGCATGTTTTGCACTGTGATGTTTGGGGCTCCAATGAACTGAGAGTCTCCCTACTATTTCTGCAGCTAACACTGAAGTTGACGAGACCAAAAGAGACGTAAGAACAAAAAAACTTATAAAAGTTTTTGATAATTTTTTTGTATTAATCATTATTTTTCTCTCCTTATTTTTATTTTTTATAATGATTCTAATCAGTAAATTAGGATTGGTCTATCCTATTGAGGAAATAAAAATCAATTTTAAATTGAATTTTATAATTTATCGATTAATCCCTCTTAATCTCTCGGATCTTCTTCTTAATAATTCAGCTGATACTAATATTAAAGTTGATAAGAGAATTAAACAAGTAGCAACTGCGAGAATTGTAGGGCTCAATTGTTCTCTTAAGCCTGTCCACATTTGTACTGGAATGGTCGTATTTTCTAAACCTGCTAGAAATAAGACTACTACAACTTCGTCAAATGAAGTTACAAAAGCAAACAATCCTCCTGAAATAACACCAGGTAATATCAATGGAAGAGTTATCTTCATGAATGTGTTTATTGGATTACTCCCTAAACTTGCTGCAGCTCTTGTTACACTATGATCGAAACCAGAAAGTGTGGCTGTTACAGTTATAACTACAAATGGTGTTCCCAGTATTATATGAGCTAATACTATTCCTGTATGAGTTGCTGCCAAACCAGCTTTTGCCATAAAGAAGAAAATAGCAACACCAGAAATAATTAATGGAACAATCATCGGTGAGATTAAGGTTGCCATGATAATTCCTTTGTAAGGCATATGCCTGCTACTTAAACCTAACGCTGCCAAAGTACCTAAAATAATTGATCCAATAGTTGCAAATATTGCAATTATAAAACTATTTTTTGCAGCTAATCCCCAGGGATTTTTTGTTCCATAAATCATATCCTTATACCATCTTAAAGAAAATGCATCTGGATCAAGATTTTTCATTCCTTCAGAAAAAACCAAAAATTCCTCTGCATTAAAAGATAATGGAAAAATTACAAACAATGGTGCAATTAAAAAGAAAAATACAAAAGTACAAATTGCAATATAAATGTAATGCCAAATTCTATATCTTGTCTCTGTATAACTTGGTAAAGCCATATTATCCTAATTTTATATTATCAACTCCAACTAATTTATTGTAAATCCAATAAATAACTAAAACTCCAGTCAACAACATTAATCCCATTGCTGATGCAAAACTCCAATCAAGTGTTGTCTTCATATGGAATGCGATCTGATTACTTATTAATGTTCCTGATGCACCTCCAACTAAAGCTGGGGTTATGTAGTATCCAATTGCTAATATAAAAACTAATAAGCATCCAGCACCAATACCTGGTATTGTTAGAGGGAAATAAACTTTCCAAAATGCAACGAAAGGTGTTCCTCCTAGTGATTTTCCTGCTCTCATTAAGCTTGGTGAAATTGTTTTCATAACGCTGTAAAGTGGAAGAACCATAAATGGCAATAATATCTGGGTCATTGCAACATAGGTTCCTACTTTGTTATACATCATTTCTGGCCTGTTATCGTCTGAAACTAAACCAATCATTACAAAGAAGTCGTTAACTATTCCTTGTTGTTGCAATAAAATCATCCAACTGGCTGTCCTTACAAGTAAAGATGTCCAGAAAGGAAGTAGCACACAAATCATTAATAAATTGCTATATTTCATTGGTAGCGTTGCTAATAAATGAGCTATTGGGTATCCCATAAAAAAGCAAAAAAGTGTAACAAAAAAGGCAATTTCTAATGTTCTAAGCCAAAGAATTCTATGAATTCTTCTATCTTCATCTACTTGAGCTATGCTCCCATCTGCAGCAAAATACATATCCATTCCTTTTAAGTATTTTGAAGCCGTATAGGGAGGAGCAGTTCTTTTAATTGCTTGCCAATATTCTACATTTCTCCATCTTTTGTGAAGTTTATTGATTTGCTCTTTTAAACTTGCGCTTTCATCAATTTTTTTTTCTTTTTATTTGTCTAAAAAGTTTTTTAGTAATTGTATTAAAGCCATTTTTTTCTTTATTTAATCTTTGTCCTAATTTACCGTGCTGTTGATTTTCAGCAAGTAGTTTATAATCTTCGTAAAATCCTCGATATACTTCCTCTGGAGGTAACTCATTTAAATCTTCCCATTTCTCCATCGCTTTAAATGTTTTAGGAAGCATGTTTGTGACCATTCTGTCGTCAACACTCCTCATAAACATATCTCCAATTGGAAAGATATAAGTAATTACAAGAAATAGTAATAATGGCGCTACAAGAAGAAAAGCTTTTATTTTATTCTTCTTTTCAGCTTTTTTTAAACTGACCTCTAAAGGTATACCGTCAGTTGTTAAAATTTGTTTTGTTTCAGAGCTCATAAAAAAATAGGGCGGTTAAAATTAACCGCCCTAAATATATTATATAAAATCAGTGTTTAAAACTGAAATTATAGACCTGCTTTCATTGCTTCCCACTTCTCACTGATCTCAGTATTGTTATCAGCCCAGAAGAAAGGATCAACTAAGAAATAGTTCTTAGTGTTTGCAGGAGCAGTTGGCATTTGTGGCATCATGTTAGTTTTGCCATCTTTGTACCAAGGCTCACCAGCAGTAATTACGTCAAGAGATGATTTTCTCCATGGAGCATATGCTATGTACTTCGCACTACCAGCTAACATTTCAGTGTTAGTCATCATAGCTAAAGCTTTTTTAGCGTTTGCTTCATCTGGTCCACCTTTAACAAGTGCGAAATATTCATAGTCTAGACCTTGACCATCCCATACTTGTTTAATTGGTGCGTTCTCTCCAACTTCAGCGTTAAAGAATCTTCCATTCCAACCAGTTGCCATTACAACTTCACCAGCAACTAATAATTCAGGTGGTTGAGCACCCGCAGACCAGAATACACATCCACCATTTGGATCTGTACATAATTCTTTAATTTTATTCATCGCTCTGTCGATTCCACCATCTTCTAAAAGTTTTCTGTAAACTCTAGTTCCGCCATCACCCAACTTAACACCGTCAGCTGCTAAAGCGATTTCTAAGTTTGTTAAAGCACTTTTATAGATTGCTCTTTTTCCAGGAAATTTTTTAGTGTTAAAGAAATCTTTAATTGTTTTAGGCTCTTTACCACCGAATGCTCTTGTATCAAAAGCATAGTTCCAAGAATATAAAATGTTACCTACAGCACATTCGCTTGGCATTCCTGTAAAGAAGTCTTCACTTGCAGGAGTTCCATCTGGTGCAGCTGGGAAGTCTTTGTCAAAATCAAATTTAACAAATAAACCTTCATCACATCCGTTAATAGTGTCGAATGCAAATAAATCTATGATATCCCAAGTTATAGCACCTGCTTCTTTTTGTGCTTTGATTTCTGATAAACCACCAGAATAGTCAACCCAGTTGATTTCTATTCCAAGTTTTTTAGCAGTAGGATCACCATACCCTAGCTTTTGAGACTCTGTGTAAGCTCCACCCCATGATGCTACTGTGACAGCAAAGGCTGAAGAAGTTAGAGATACAACAAAAGAAAGAGCTAGTAATAATTTACTTATTTTTCTCATTATTCCTCCGTTTAAACGTTGATATAAATTAATTTATATAATTAAAAGTACAACAAATAGGGGTGATTAAGTCAACAGCTGATTTTGTCATTAATATGTATATTTGATATACATATTTTCAATTGAAATTATTTTGGGTCTAATGCTCTAGCATCAGCACTATTCCATCCAATATTTATGTCTTGACTTACTTTTAATTCTAAATTGGATGTACTGTTAGGAACTTTAAGGATAAACTCTGAACTTCCTAAAAGTTTTAATCTAACTCTTGTATGATCACCGTGATAAATTACTTCCTCAATTTTTCCAGTGAACATATTATCCATTTTATCAGTTGGATTTATCAATGCTCTTTCAGGTCTCAATGAGACTGTTGTTTTCTCACCTTTAGACTTAACCGAAATAGGATTGGCTAATATTTCAGAATTTGCTAATTTAACTTTACACTTGTCTTTGTCGATATCTATAACTTCACCATTAAAAGTATTATTTTCACCAATAAACTCAGCAACAAAGGAATTTACTGGCTTTTCATAAAGTTCAGCTGGATTTGAAAGCTGTTGAACTTTTCCATCATTGAATACTGCAATTCGGTTTGACATGGTTAATGCCTCACTTTGATCATGAGTTACATATACAACTGTCACACCGATGCTTTCATGAATATGTTTTATTTCATATTGCATGCTCTCTCTTAAATTTTTATCTAATGCTCCAAGAGGTTCATCCATTAAAACAACTGCTGGGTCAAATACTAGTGCTCTCGCAACTGCAACTCTTTGTTGCTGACCCCCAGAAAGCTGAGCGGGCATTCTAGTTTCAAACCCACTTAATGAAACCATCGATAATGCTTTATCAACTTTTTTATCTATTTCATCTTTCTCAACTTTTCTTACCCTTAATGGGAAAGCTAAATTTTCATAAACTGTCATATGTGGAAATAATGCATAGTTTTGGAAAACCATTCCAATACCTCTTTTATGTGGAGGTATATTCGAAATTATATTTCCATCTAATAATATTTCTCCATGAGTTGGTGTTTCAAAGCCGGCCAACATCATCAAACATGTTGTTTTGCCTGATCCAGATGGACCAAGCATTGTTATGAATTCACCTTCTGCAATATCTAATTGAAGATCTTTAACGACAAGAACTTTACCATCATAACTTTTATCTACTTTATCAAATTTTACGAATTCTGGATTTTTAGACATAAAGTTGCATATAAAACATTTGTATAAATAGATTTCAATAGCTAATTAACTCTTAATATGAAGCTCTTTTGGAAAATTACAGAATAATTCTGATCCATTCTCTGTAACTCTAATGGCCTCTGAGGCTTCAACGCCCCAGTCTCCAAACTGCATAACTGCTATCATGTGAAAACAAACATTAGGCTCAAGCACTGTCATATCTCCTTTATAAATATTTAGTGTATGCTCACCCCAATCAGGTGGATAACCAATTCCAATGGAATAACCTGTTCTGGATTTTTTTTCTATTCCATATTTATCTAAAATTTTCCAAAAAGCTTGCGCAACATCATCTGCTGTATTTCCAGGTTTGATTGCACTTATTCCAGCATTCAAGGCTTCGATTGTTTTGTTCATTGTATCAATCTTTAATTGATTGGGTTTTCCAAGCAGAACTGTTCTAGCCATTGGAGCATGATATCTTTTATAAACGCCAGATAATTCAATAATTGTAGCCTCTCCATCAACAAATTTGTCTTCAGTTGCTGTTAAATGTGATGCTGATGTTCCTTTTCCTGTTGGAAGTAAAGTTGCAATACTAGAATATTCACCTCCAAATTCCTCTGTACCATAAAATAAAGTTTTTTGAATTTCACCAACTGCATCACACTGTCTAACACCTGGTTTAATTACTTCCATTGCTGTTCTCATTCCTTTTTCTGAAATTTTCGCTGCAGATTGCATATAACTAATTTCAGCATCTGATTTAACTAACCTTGCCCAATTAACTAAACGATCACTGTCTTTAATTTTTGCGTTTGGCAATCCTTGTTTTATTTTTTCATAACAGAATGCAGTAAAATAATGCGCATCCATTTCAACGCCTATATTAAGTTTATCCCATTTTCTCTCTTTAATAATTTCAACTAAATAATCATAAGGATGTATTGGCCATTTATGAATATAGTTTTCATCGTAAACAATAACACTTTCGTTTTTTAAGTAAGTTGTAATATACGCACCACCAGCATCCTGTGCTCTTACAAAACATAAAGG
>QCMQ01000009.1 GCA_003213615.1 Pelagibacteraceae bacterium AG-422-D23
CGTTTTAGATTTTTTATCTTTAATTGGCTACGCAATGCTCGCACAAAAATTAATAAAATGGATTACTGCAAATCCAAAAACAATTAATACAATTTCTGCGAGTGTTTTGGTCATTATTGCTGGAATAATTGTTGTAACTCAACAATATTAATTAATTTTGGTCTTTATTGTCACTTGCATTAAATAACATTTCTTTATTTAATATGTTCATAATTAATTAATTAAAGAGGAAATAAAATGAGATTAAATAAAATAATTTTAAGTTTTGTTTCTGCATTAGTAATTTTATTTTCAACTTCTGTTGTATCTTTTGCAAAAGTTGTTGGTGACAAAATTATTTTAGGTGCTGCGATTTCCCTAACTGGTAAATACTCATCAAATGGTGTTCATACTCAAAATGGCTACAACATGGCCGTAGACAGAATTAACAGCATGGGTGGTGTTAAAGTTGGTGGAAAAACTTATAAGTTTGATATTATTTATTATGATGATGAGTCAAACCCTAAGAGAGCTGCACAGCTTGCAGAAAGATTAATTTCACAAGATGGTGTTGAGTTTATGCTTGGCCCTTACAGTTCTGGTTTAACTAAAGCGATTGCACCAGTAACTGAAAAATATGGTGTTCCAATGGTTGAAGCAAATGGTGCATCTAGATCTTTGTTTACAAAAGGATACAAATATCTATTTGCCGTATTAGCTCCAGCTAACTTATATCTTGATGTTGCTATAGATCTAGCAGTTGAAAAGAATAATGGAAAAGGAGTTACCGTTGCAATGGCGTTTGAACAAGATGCATTTTCTCAAGATGTAAGACTCGGTGTGTTAGATGCAATTAAGAGAACTGGCTCTAAAAAAGTAATTGATGATAAATTACCAAAAGAGCTTAATGATATGGCTGCTACTTTAGTCAAAGTGAAACAAATGAAACCAGATGTTTTAGTTGTTTCAGGTCACACCAAAGGTGCTCTAACTGCTATCAGACAAATATCTGAGATGAAAGTTGATGTTCCAATGTTAGCCATGACACACTGTGATGCAGCTAAGTTGTCAAAGCAACATGGTAAAAACTCACAATATGCTTTATGTGCTTCTCAGTGGCATAAAACACTAACTTACAAAGATGATTTCTTTAAAGATGGTATGACTTATGATGCAGACTTTACTAAAGAGTTTGGTTATGCACCTCCATATCAAGCAGCAGAATCTTCAGCTGCTCTATTGGTATTTAAAGATGCATTCGAGAGAGCAAATTCTTTTGATCAAAAGAAAGTAAGAGATGCTCTTGCAGCTACTAACATGCAAACTTTTTATGGAAACATAAAATTTGCACCTGGTGGTCAGAATGTTGACAAGCCAATGGTACTTTTCCAAGTAATGTGTGACGATGCGGGAAAATGTGAAAATAAAGTTGTTGCTCCAACTAAATGGGCATCAGCTAAGTTAATTCACCCAATTCCTTCTTGGTCTAAAAGATAAAAACAAATCTATAAATACCCCCTAATATATTATATATAGGGGGTATTTTTTTAAAGGGTTCAATATGGATTTCATGGTCTTCCAATATCCAATGATTTCTGTTCAAGCATGCTTGGATGGAATTTTACTTGGAATTTTATTTGCATTGATTGCATATGGCATGGCACTTCAATGGGGAGTAATGAATATAATTAATATTGCTCAAGGAGATCTTGTTATATTAGGTGGATACATTGCTTATTTTATGTATCTATATGGAATTCATCCAGCCTGGGGAGTAATCGTTGCTCCAGTAATAATGTATTTTGTTGGAATAGCAATTTACAAACTTGTAATTAATAAAGTAGTAGATAGGGATTTATTTATCTCTATTTTAGCGACTTTTGGAATAAGTATTCTTTTCATGCAATTAATGAACTTTGCATTTGGAGCAGATGTTGTTCTTGCAAATTCAGATTATGGAACAACTATGTTATTTAATAATAATGTTGTGTTGCCGAATTCAAAAATATTTTCTGCGTTTATAAGTATTTTATTTGCAATTTGTTTAGTAATTTATATGAAAAAATCTAAACTTGGACGTGCTATTAGGGCTACAGCGCAAAATGCAAGAGCAGCGAAGATATTAGGCGTAGATACAGAAAAAGTTTATGCAGCAACATTTGGAATTAATGCGGCCCTTTGTGGTGTTGCAGGTGCTTTAATATCTATAACATTTACTATACATCCTTATATGGGTTTACCTTACACAATAAGATCTTTTATGATCGTAATTGTTGCAGGACTTGGAAATTTACCTGGTGTTGCGATGTCAGGAATGGGGCTGGGTGTATTTGAGGAATTTGCTGATTATATTTTAGGAACAGAATTTAGAATAGGATCAGTATTTTTGCTTTTAGTTTTAATACTTATTTACAGAAGATTTAAACTTTCTAGAAAAAGAGAGTACTTAAAATAATGAAAAATAATTTAATTTTGTACATTGGAATTTTGATCTTTGGTATAGCAGCTCCATTTGTATTTCCAGCTTTTAAAGTTCAGTTATCAATACTATGTGTATTAATAGTTCTTGCAACTACCTGGAATATTCAAGGTGGTGAAATGGGGTATAATTCATTTGGAAATATTCTCTTTTACGGTCTTGGTATGTATCTGTGTGCTTCTGTGCAAGTTGGAATGTTTTTCCCACTAGCTGAGTGGACTGAAAGTGGTGGAGAGAAAACTTTTGTGCATACCCCTTCACAATTTTTTCAGGGTATGGCTGTCGGATTGATAGTTGCTGCAGTTGTACCAACTATTGTAGCAGGTTTAATTGGGTACTCTATTTTAGGACTAAGAGGACATTATTTTGCAATTTGTACATTAGGATTGGGTGTTGCAGCAGGTGAAATTTCTGGAGGAATTGAAATCATTGGAGCTGGACAAGGTTTCACTACGCCACCATTTCCTGACGTTGGAAGTTTAGATTCAAGAGGTGAATTTTTTTATTTCCTAAGTTTTTTTGTTTTAGTTCTGACCTTCGTAACTGTTAGAGCAATTTATACAACTAGATTTAAGTTGATATTAAATGCAATTAGGGACAATGAAGATAAAGCTGAGGCTATGGGAATTGAAACAATGAAATATAAAATTATTGGTTGGATGATATCAGCATTCTTCTGCGGTTTGGCAGGAGGAATAATGGGAGGTTTAGTTGGATATATCGACTCTACAGACGTCGCATTCGACGGAAGAGAGATGGGAGTATTCATGGTATTGATGGCAATACTTGGAGGCAAAGGAACACTTTGGGGTCCAATTATTGGTGCAACTGTTTTTCATATTTTTAAAGAAGGTTTTTGGACATTCTTTTTGGGTTGGCAGTATGTTGCCTTAGGTGTTTTGATTGTTGTAATTGTAATTTATTTCCCAGAAGGAATTATGGGATGGTTAAGAGAAAAATATCCAGAGAGATTTGGTGAAGTAGTTGATGAAAAGGATCGTAAAGCACAGGTAGAACTGAAATGAGTATTTTAGAAGTTAATAATGTAAGCAAATCGTTCGGAGGTGTAAAAGCGAACGTTGACATCTCAATGAATGTTGAAAAAGGAAAGATAGTTGGATTAATTGGACCAAATGGTTCTGGAAAAACCACGTTATTCAATTCGATTGTAGGCACTTACCCAATAGATAATGGATCTATTAAATTTAATGGCAAAGAAGTTTCAGAATTACCAGTTCCAGTAATTGCTAAGTTAGGATTATTGAGAACTTTTCAGCAAACTAGAATTTATGGAAAACTTAATTGTATAGAAAATATGCTTATTAGTCATAAAGGAAGTGATGCAGATTTAATGAAAATATTTTCAAAAATTCCACAAGAATTAACAGATAAAGCTGAAAATTTATTGAATTTCGTAGGGTTATTTCAAAAAAGAAATCTAAGAGCAGGAGATCTATCTTTTGGTCAGCAAAAATTATTAGAACTGGCAATGGCATTGATGAACGAACCTGAAATGTTATTATTAGATGAGCCTACAGCTGGAATTAATCCAACTTTAATAAATGGTATTATTGATAGGTTAATTAAAGTAAATCAAGATTTTGGAATAACACTTTTGGTGATTGAGCATAACATGAGAGTTATTATGCAATTAGCAGAAAATATTTTTTGTTTAGCTCATGGTAAAATGTTAGCTAATGGATCACCTGATGAAATTAAAAATGATAAACGTGTTGTTGATGCGTATTTAGGAGCACAATAATGGCTAACCAATATGAAGTATTAGGAAAAGCTCCAACACCAGATGATTTAAAAAAATTATCTCCAAACGAAGTTCATTTAACTATTAAAAATTTAAATGCAGGTTATGGAAAAATGGAAATTTTACATAACTTTGATTTATTCGTTAATAAAGCCCAGTCTTTGTGTTTAATTGGACCTAATGGTGCAGGCAAATCTACAATTCTTCATTCAATATATGGTTTTACAAATATTTTTTCTGGCCAAATTGAACTTGAAGGAAAAGAAATTACAAATCTTACCCCAGCTGAAAAGTTAAAGTCAGTCGGTATAGCTTATATATTGCAGGATAACTCTGTATTTCCAGATATGACAGTAGAAGAAAACTTATTAATGGGAGGATATATAAAAGAAAAAACAGATGAGTCTTATGAAGAGGCTGAAAGAATTTTTGAAAAGTATGAAAGGTTAAGAAATAGAAGAAACCAACCTGCAAAAGTTTTATCTGGTGGAGAGAGAAGATTACTAGAAATATCTAGAGCGTTAGTTATGAAACCTTCAGTACTTTTAGTAGATGAACCATCAATTGGACTTGAACCTAGATATATTGAGATGGTTTTTGAAATATTAAGAGATCTTCAGCAAAATGAAAAAAAAACAATCATTCTAGTAGAACAAAATGCCAAAAAAGGATTGGAGTTTGCAGATATAGGATACGTTTTAGTATCTGGGCAAACTGCCATTGCAGGTAAAGGAGACGACTTACTTCAAAATCCTGATGTTGGTAGATTGTTCCTAGGTGGATAATGATTAATAAAAATTTTTTCTTTAAAGGATATAGATCTATATTTACACATGATAGTCCAGCTATTGCTCTTACTTGTTGCTTTATAGCAATAGGAGCTCTCTTTAAAAATTTAGGCTTTAATATTCAGGAAAGTATTTTTTCAACTGTTTTGACTTATGCTTTACCGGGCTCACTAGTAATGGCTGAGTCCATGTTAATTGGAGCATCTTTGTTAAATATTTTTTTGGCGGTTTGGTTTGTTAACGCAAGACTTTACCCTATGGCTGTATCCTTATTCCCGTTAATGATGCACAAAAGTCAACCTAAGTGGAAGTATTACTTTTCTTGTCATTTCATTGCTGTTTCTGCTTGGCTAATCATGAAAAGCAATTACAAAAAAATTCCAAAAGAATACAGAATTGATTATTGGATTGGTATTGGAAGTGCAACTGTAAGTGTATCGGTTATCGGAACATTTATAGGTTTCTCTTTTTCAGAATATTTGAATAAAGATATGATGATTGGATTAGCGATTCTTAATCCAGTTTATTTTTTGTGCATGATGGTTGGGGCATCTAAGACTATACCGGTAACTCTATCAGTTTTGCTTGGAACTATACTGGGACCAATTATTTATTTATTCTCACCAGAGTGGTCAATTTTATTAGCAGGTGTAATTGGTGGAACCATAGCTTATCTAGTAGGAGAGCACAGTGTCAGCTAATATTGTTTATGCAATTCTAGTTACGTCTCTGGCAACATTTTTGTCTAGATTTTTAGGTGCTCTGACTTCTCAAGGTATTAAGGAAACATCAAAACTTTTTAAGTGGTTTAATTGTTTAGCTTATGCAACTTTAGCAGCATTAATAGCAAGAACCATAATTTTTCCTGCTGGAGTGTTAATAGAAGCTAGTTATTACAGTAGATCAATTGTTGTATTTTTGTCCTTGTTTGTTTTTTTTATTTCTAAGAAAAACTTTGTTTATCCTACAATTTTCTCAGCTATTTGTATGGCAATAATTAACAATTATATCTGATTAAATTGATTTATAAAATAAGGTAAAATAAAATTTAGAATGCAAAAAATTACAGGCATAGACATTCAAAAACACGATAAATCAAATAGGATTATAAAAATTAGTTTAGAAAATGATATTATAGATAAATTAATTTTCCCTTTTAATAAATTTGATTTAACAGCATTAGAGCTAAAACCATTTACAAGATTTACTTTAGCTAAAAGTTTAGATGATTTAACAAATAATAAGCTAAGCGAATTAATGAACTCAATTATTAGAGATAGATCTACAGGTTGCTTTATTATTGGACCAAAAAATATAACTCCAAAAATTAATGATACATTTTTAGTTAAGTTATCAACTGCAATAGCTTATCTAATTGGTGTGCCCAATCATGATGCTATGGCAGGAAAATATTATGCTCGTTTCCATGTCAAACATGAAGATAGTAGCGACTCTTATTTAAGAAAGGCATATAGAAATATGGATCTTCATACAGATGGAACATATGTGAAAGATGTAACCGATTGGTTAATTATGACTAAAATTGATGAGCAAAATGTTGAAGGTGGTGAAACAGCTATGTTACACCTTGATGACTGGGAACATTGTGATGATTTATATAATGATCCAGTAGGAAGACAGAATTTTGTTTGGGGATCACCAAAAAGTAAAAATATTGATTACAAGGTAGAACACCCAGTTTTTTCGACTGATAAAGAGGGAAGACCAACGATATCTTATATAGATCAATTTCCAGAACCTCAAAATATGGAACAAGGTAATTTTTTACAAAGATTATCTGATGGATTAGAGGAAAGTAAAAATAAAATAATTACAAAATTACCTGTTGGATTCTCTGTGATTGCAAATAATTATTTCTGGCTTCATGGAAGAAAACCTTTCAAAGAAAACAAGGAATTAAGCAGAGAATTGCTAAGAATTAGAGGTTCTTTTTTTGTTAATTAATTCAATATAATCAATATAAAGTATCCAAAATTATGAATTTAGGTTTTATTGGTACTGGAAAAATTGCAGCTTCAGTGATTACTGGAATATGTAAATCAAAAATTTCTTATAAGAAAATTATTATTTCTCCAAGAAATAAAAAAATAGCTCATGGGCTAAAAAGAAAGTTTAAAAAAATAGTTATTGCTAAGGATAATCAACAAATTGTAGATCAATCTAATTGGGTATTTTTATCTGTTACACCTACTGTTGGTGAAAAAATTATTAAAGATTTAAAATTTAAATCCACCCAAACAGTTGTTAGTTTTATTTCAACAATTACTTTATCTCAATTAAAGAAAGCAATTAAAGTAAAAGCAAAAATTGTAAGAGCAATACCTCTTCCTCCAATTTCATTAAAGAAAGGTCCTGTACCTATTTGTCCCCCTAATTCAAAAGTAAAAGCGTTTTTCAATAACTTGGGCACAACTGTAGAAATTAAGAATGAAAAATCGTCTATAAATTTTTGGTCAACCTCTGGCATGATGGCGCCTTTTTATGAGATGTTGAGAGTAATGACTGATTGGTTGGTAAAAAGAGGGGTAAAAAGAAATAATGCTCAAAAATATATTACTTCTTTATTTTTAGCTTTATCTGAAGATGCTGTAGTAAATTCAAAAGAAAACTTAAAGAATTTAGTAAAAGAGTCTCAAACGCCAAAAGGTTTAAATGAACAAGGTGTGAAAGAATTAACTAAAGCTGGATTTTATAGATCTCTACAAAGAACATTAAATAGTATTCACACAAGACTTAACAAATAAATCAAATGTCTGAAAATATTTTAGAGATTAATAATTTAAGTAAATATTTTGGGGGATTAGCTGCAGTTTCAGATTGTTCAATAAAAGTTAAAAGAGGAACTATCACTGGTATCATTGGGCCAAATGGATCTGGTAAAACAACTTTATTTAATTTAATTGCTGGAAACTTAAAATCCTCCGGTGGTAATGTTGTTTTTGATGATGAAAATATTACTGATGTTCCATCTTATGAATTATTTTCTAAAGGGTTGTTAAGAACATTTCAAATTGCACATGAGTTTTCAAATTTATCTGTTTTAGAAAATTTAATGATGGTTCCAGGAAATCAATCTGGAGAAAAAATAATGACAGCATTATTTAAACCAGGTTTAGTTGCGCAAGAAGAGGCTGTGGTTAAAGAGAAAGCGAAAGAAGTTGTTGAATTTTTAAATTTAGGACATTTATCAAATGAGCTTGCTGGAAATCTTTCAGGTGGACAAAAGAAATTATTAGAACTTGGAAGAACCATGATGGTTGATGCAAAATTAGTATTATTAGATGAAGTAGGGGCTGGAGTTAACAGAACTTTATTAAAAGATCTTGGAACTGCAATAGAAAAGTTAAATAAAGAAAAAGGTTATACTTTTTGTATGATTGAACATGATATGGATTTTATTGGAAGATTGTGTGATCCAGTGATTGTAATGGCTGAGGGGTCAGTATTATTTGAAGGAAGTGTTGAAGAAGCAAAAAAAGATGAGAAAGTTATCGAAAGCTATCTTGGAAGAGGATCAAAATTAAAGGATACAAATTAATGGCATATTTTGAAGGAATAGAAATGACAGGTGGTTATGGTAATGGTCCTGACATTATTAGTTCGTGCTCAGTAAATGTTAATAAAGGTGAAATAGTTTCTATTTTAGGTCCTAATGGAGCTGGTAAATCAACTGCCATGAAAGCAATGTTGGGCTTACTGAATTTAAAGTCTGGATCAGTAAAGATTGATGGTAAGGATATTTCAAAATTATCTCCTCAAGATCGAGTTAAGCAAGGTATTTCTTTTGTGCCACAGACTAAAAATGTTTTTGCAGGGATGACTGTTGAAGAAAATTTAGAAATGGGTGCATTTCTTGTTGAGGATGAAATCAAAAATATAATTGAGGAAATTTATGAATTATTTCCAATTTTAAGAGAGAAAAGAAATCAGTTGGTTGGTGAACTTTCTGGAGGTCAAAGACAACAAGTAGCTCTAGGTCGAGCTTTAATGATTAAGCCTTCTGTTTTAATGTTAGATGAACCAACTGCAGGTGTATCACCAATTGTTATGGACGAATTATTTGATCATATTGTAAAAGTAAAAAGAACAAATGTTGCAATCTTAATGGTAGAACAAAATGCAAAACAAGCCTTAAGCATTTCAGATAGAGGCTATGTACTAGTTACTGGAGAAAATCGTTATTCAGGAACTGGAAAAGAATTATTAGACGATCCAAGAGTAAGAAGCTCTTTTTTGGGAGGGTAATATGGATTTTGTAAATGCGATAATTCTTTTATTAAATTATATTTTTATTCCTGCATTAACTTATGGTTCTCAGTTAGCACTGGGTGCAATCTTTGTTACACTCATATATGGAATTTTAAGATTTGCTAATTTTGCAACTGGTGACATGATGTCATTTGGAACCATGGCTACGATTTTATTTACATGGTATTTCCAATCCCTAGGAGTCTCTTTAGGTGTTTTACCTACCGCTCTATTAGCTATTCCATTTGGAATTATTTTTATGATTCTTTATATGCTTCTAATAGACAAATTTGTCTTCAAATATTATAGACACCAGAAAAGCCCTCCAGTTCAATTTGCAATGGTAAGTATAGGTGTAATGTTTGTAACTCAAGCGGTAGTGAGAATAATAATTGGACCTGCTGATAGAAGATTTTTTGATGGAGAAAAATTTATTATTAAGGCTCGAGAATTCAAAGAGATGACGGGTTTAAATGAAGGTCTTGCATTAAAATCAACCCAAGTAATAACTATTTTTGTAACAATAGTTTTAGTCTCTTTATTATTCTGGTTTTTAAATAGAACAAAAACTGGAAAAAGTATGAAAGCTTATTCTGATAATGAAGATCTTGCTTTGCTATCAGGTATTGATCCAAAAAAAATAGTTTTAGTTACTTGGGTTATTGCTGGAATTTTAGCTACAATAGGCGGTGCTTTGTATGGTTTAGATAAAAGTTTTAAACCATTTACGTATTTTAATAATATGCTTCCTATTTTTGCAGCTGCAATAGTTGGAGGAATTGGAAATCCATTTGGAGCCTTTCTAGGAGGATATGTAATTGCCTTTTCTGAAATTTTATTAACATACGCCTACAAGAAATTCTTTATGTATGTCTTACCAGCAAGTATGGAGCCAGAGGGTTTAGTTCAATTGCTTTCAACAGACTATAAATTTGCAGTTTCATTTTCAATCTTGGTGATTGTTTTGCTTTATAGGCCTTCAGGAATATTTAAAGGAAAAGTATTGTGAGAAAAAATTTAAACGTCATTGCAGCATACAGCATAATGATGGTTTTAATTCTATTAGTTGGAATTTTTCAATCATGGAATATTGCATTATCAATATTTAATCTTTGCTTAATTTCAGCAGTCATGACCATGGGTGCGAATATTCAATGGGGTTATGCTGGTTTAATTAATTTTGGAATTATGGGTTATACAGCTTTAGGTGGTTTAGCTGCGGTATTGATATCTGTCGATCCTGTTCAAGAAGCCTGGAGGGCAGGAGGTTTCGACATTCTAATGTCATTATGGCTCATAGTAGTAATGGTATTAGTTATAAGGTTTATTTTAAAAAGATTTGAAAAATCAAAAATCAGAACATACAGCATAGCCACAATAATAATTTCAGGTATTTTGCTTATTAGATTTTCTGCAGAGCCAGGTATAGAAGCTATTGAAGCAGTTGATCCTGCTAAAACTGGTTTCCTAGGAGGATTTGGATTACCAATTGTATTTTCTTGGATAGTAGGCGCTCTTTTTGCTGGTGGTTTAGCTTTTATAGTTGGAAAAGTTGCGCTCGGTCTGAGAGCAGACTATTTAGCTATTGCTACTCTTCTTATCTCCGAAATTGTTATTGCGATTATTAAACACGAAGATTGGCTCACAAGAGGGGTCAAAAACGTTATTGGACTAAAAAGACCCGCACCTTATGAAGTAGATCTTCAAACTACTGATTGGTTTATTAAATTAGTTGAAAAGTTTAATTCAGGAAAATTAAGTGTAATTGAGAATTTAGCTGATCGTCAAGCTGCTTTAAACCAACTTGTTATTGAAGGTTCATCAGTGTTTGTAAAACTGTGTTATTCAGGATTATTCTTAGTAGTAGTAATTATTCTTTTAATTTTAACTCAAAAAGCTCTTTATTCTCCTTGGGGAAGAATGATGAGAGCAATAAGAGATAATGAAGAGGCAGCAAATGCCATGGGTAAAAATGTTGTTAAACAACATTTATTAATATTTATTTTAGGTTCAGCAATTGTTGGTATTGCTGGTGCAATGTTGGTTACTCAGGATGGATTATTTACACCAGGAAGTTATAGACCTATGAGATATACTTTTTTGATCTGGGTGATGGTAATTGTTGGAGGAAGTGGAAATAATTTTGGAGCAATTTTAGGAGGATTTGTTGTTTGGTTCTTATGGATTGAAGCTGCACCAATATCATTATTCTTAATAAACTTTTTCACTGCGGGAATTCCTGAAACAAATGCACTTAAAGCTCACTTAATAGAAAGTGTTCCTTATTTCAGATTTTTACTGATGGGATTAGGGTTGTTGTTTATAATGAGGTATCGACCTAAAGGTATACTTCCTGAAAAAATAGAAATAAAGTAACATAATGAAATATATTATATTAGGTGCTGCTGCTGCTTGGGCTTTGTATATGGCTGATAAGTATTTATTCTTTTAATGAATAAAAATCTTTCGTTACTTATATTAAGCCAGATTTTCGCTTTTACAGCTGCACCGGTTACCGTTTTTTTAAGCGGTATAATTGGTTCAAAATTTAGTCCAATAAAATCTTTAGCTACTCTTCCAATGGCTTTGTCAGTTGTTGGAATTGCCTTATTCGCTTTTTTTGCTGCAAAGTTAATGAGTATAATTGGACGAAAATTAGGTTTTATTTTTGCATCTATAGGTACATGTTTTGCATCTCTTTTAACTGCATACTCTATAATTATAGAAAGTTTTGTATTATATAATTTAGGATGCTTTTTAATCGGTGGAGGAATAGCTTTTAGCCATCAATATCGTTTTGCAGCAGTAGAGGTTGTGGATAAGGATTATGCACCAAAAGCAATTTCTATCATTTTGTTAGCAGGAATAGGTTCGGCGTTTATTGGTCCAAACATTGCAAACATTTCGAAAGGGTTTATTTCAGATCATATGTATGCAGGTTCTTATCTTGCACTTGCCATTTTATCTATCTTATCAACAATATTTTTAATTTTTTATCAGGAACCAAAAACGATATCCAATAATCAATATAAAACTGGAAGAAGTTTTTTTGAGCTTATCTCTCAACCTAGATTTCTACAGGCACTCGTAGCTTCAGCTTTTGCCTATGCTGTAATGACTTTTTTAATGACAGCAACTCCTATAAGTATGCATCTGATGGAGAAAATAAGTTTAAGTAGGACTGGATTTGTTATTCAGCTTCATATAGCAGCCATGTTTTTACCTTCACTAGTTACAGGAAATTTAATTAAAAGGTTTGGTCATAGTAAAATAATGTATTTGGGAGTTTTATTGTTTTTAGTCACAATTATTACCAGTTTATTTGAACAGAATTATATTAACTATATGGTTGCACTTATTTTCCTTGGGCTAGGGTGGAATTTTTTATTCATTTCAGGAACAAGCTTACTTGTTTTGTGTTACAGAGAAGAAGAAAAATTTAGAGCTCAAGGGTATAATGATTTAATTGTTTATTCTATACAAGCATTAGCCAGTTTGTCTGCTGGAGTATTTCTTAGCTTAACTAGCTGGAAAACTATGAATTTAATATGTCTGATTTTTCTAATTATTATAGCTCTATCTACCATGAGAGCTGATTTAAAAAAAAACCCCAGTAATTAAATTACTGGGGTTTTTTGAATTAAGATAAAAATTATCTTTGTTTTTTAGTTTTGAATTTTCCACCTTTAACTTCTTGCTCTAAGAAAGAACCTTCAGCTTCACCAACATCAGTAAAAGTTACTCCAGTAGCACCTTCGTAATTAATTTTTTTACCTTTTGCTAATAAATCTAAACCTTTCTTAAGTTCACCTGGGTAAATCTTTTTTCCAGGAGCGTTAGCAACATCCATTACATTTTTAGCAATAGATGCTCTGTCAGCAGAGTTACCTGCTTGCATAGCAAGAACGATTAAAGCAGCTGCATCGTATGACTCAGCTGTGTATGGACCAGACGCTTCTACACCACCAGCTTTTGCAACTTCAGCAAATATACCAGCACCTTTGCCAGTAGAACCTGGCATTGATCCAAATGATTTACTTAAATCTTTACCAAAAGCATCAACTAAAGATTGACCGATCATACCATCTGATAAAACAAATTTATCAAATGCGCCAGAGTCTAAAGAAGCTTGAATAATTCCTTTTCCTCCTTGGTCAAGATAACCAATAACTGCTACAGCGTCACCACCAGCAGAAGCAAGAGTTGCTACTTCAGATGAGTAATCTGCTTTTCCATCTTCGTGAGCAGTTACAGTTGTAACTTTAATACCATGAGCTTCAACTGCTGCTTTATAAACATCAGCCAAACCTTTACCATAGTCATTATTAGTATAAGTGATTGCAACACTTTTTACTTTTCTATCTTTAGTTATGTCAGCTAAAATTTGACCACCTCTAGCATCTGATGGAGCAGTTCTAAAGAAGTACCCTTTATCATCTAGAGTTGTTAATCCTGGAGAAGTTGCTGAAGGTGAAATCATAACCACACCATTTGGTACAGCAACATTTGTTGCAATAGCACCAGTTACACCTGAACAGTCAGCCCCCATGATTGCAGCTACACCACCTGAAATTAAACCTTCAGCCGCTGCTGTTGCTGCTGCTGAGTCAACACAAGTTGAGTCCGCTCTCATAACTTCAATTTTTTTTCCACCTAATAGTGAACCTGAGTCAGAAGCTTCTTTAAATGCAAGCTCTGCAGATGCAGCCATAGCTGGAGTTAGAGATTCTATAGGACCAGTGAATCCTAAAATAATCCCCATTTTAATATCTGCCATTACTTTTGTTCCAAAAATAGATACAAACATAAATGCAGCGATAAATAGTTTTCTCATTATCTTCCTCTTTATTGTTAACAATTTATAAAAGCCAATTTAAGTATGAATACAATCAATATTCAATGACAAAATTATCCTATTTTAGATGGGTTAATTGATGCAGATTATCTTATTGAGAAAGGGTCTAGAGAAGGTTCATCAGATGTGTAGAACCAAGTTGTTTTTACTCTTGTATAGTCTTTAATTGAATCAATTCCAGCTTCTTTTCCATATCCACTATCCTTGATACCTCCAAAAGGGGCAGAAGGTGAAATTAATCTATAAGTATTTACAAAGGTTATTCCCGCCCTAATTGCTTTTGAAACTCTCATGCCTCTAGATAAATTACTTGTATAAACCCCAGAGGATAATCCATATTGATTATCGTTCATTTTTGAAATTACTTCCTCTTCTGTATCAAATTTCATTACTGATAACACAGGTCCAAATAATTCATTTTCTGCTACTGGTAGATTGTGATTATCACATTCTATAATTGTAGGAGGAAAGTAATATCCTTTATTTGAAAAAGAATGTCTTTCACCTCCACACTTAATTTTTCCACCTTGATCAATTGTCTCTTTAATATTTTTTTCTATTACTTCTAATTGTTTAAAATTACTTAAAGGACCCATTTCTGTCTCTGGATCCATTGGTGCTCCTATTTTTATTTTAGATGCACGTTTTGAAAGCTTGTCTAAAAATTCATCATAAATTCCTTTTTGCAAATAAAGTCTTGAACCTGCTATACAACTTTGTCCACTTGCACCAAATATTCCAGCTGTAATACCATTTATTGCATTTTCTTGTTCTGCATCATCAAAGACAGCAACTGGACTTTTTCCTCCTAATTCTAAACTTACTTCAGATAAATTTTCTGCAGAATTTCTAATTATATGTCTTGCTGTTTCAGGACCTCCAGTAAATGCAACTTTTTCAACTAGATTGTGAGCAGTTAAACTTTTACCACAAGGATCTCCAAATCCTGTAATTACATTCACCACACCTTTTGGGATACCGGTTTTTTCAACTAACTTTGCAAATTCAAACAAAACAGCAGGGGCAAGTTCGGAGGATTTAATTACAACTGTGTTACCCATTGCAAGCGCTGGTGCTACTTTAGTAGCAGTTAAAAACATTTGTGAATTCCAAGGAATTATTGCAGCTATAACACCTATAGGTATTCTAGTTGTTATTGCTTGAACATTTGGTTTATCTATTGGCAAAACTGTTCCTTCAACTTTATCTGCCAAACCAGCATAATAGTCGTAATATTCTGCTATATAAACTGCTTGCTTTTTTGTTTCTCTGTAAAGTTTTCCAGTATCAATTGTTTCTATTTCTCCTAGCATTTCTGCATTCTCTCTCAATTGATTTCCAATAGCTCTTAAATATTTAGCTCTTTCTCTAGGAAGTAGCTTTGGCCATTCACCCTCAAATGCTTTTTGAGCAGCTTTAACTGCATTATCAACATCTTTAGCACTTGCTTCTGGAACAACTGCCCATGGCTCATTATGTTCTGGATTTAAAGTTTCAAATGTTTTTTTACTTTCAGAGTCTACCCACTCACCATTAATAAACATTTTATATTGCTTTAGTTTACTCATCTGATCCAATAAAATTTTTAATTGTTAAATTTACATCATCAGCACACTCAATACCACAAAGATGTTTTCCATCTTTAATGATCTTTAATTGACTTTTAGAGATCAAACTATTCAATTCTTGAGACATTTTTACAGTTGAGCCGATGTCGTATTCACCTGTCATAACCAGTGTGCTTGCTTTAATTTTATTAAAATCTTCATCATTTTTATGATTAACGAATAGCTCGTAAACCTTTAAAAAATTATTCATATTATTAGCAGACAAAATTGAACTTATTTTTTCATATATTTCTGGATTATTTTCTAGATATTTATCAGTAAACCATCTTTTCAGGGCTTGTTTTGAGAGTTTTAATTCTTGTTTTGCTTGTTCAAACCTTTGATTAACAATTTTTTGTTGTTCCTCAGTTCTTTTATAAATAGAACACAAAAGAGCTAATGTCTGTAAACGTTCATTATGTTTCGTTGCAAAATTTCGTGCAATTAAAGACCCTATAGAAAAACCTACGAGATGTATTTTTTTTATATTAAGATGGTCCATTAACTCAATTAGTTGATCAGAAAAATCATCAAAACTTATTTCCTTTTTTTCTAATGAAGATTTTCCATGACCTAAAATATCGTAGGCAATAGTTGAATGATAATTAAAAAATTCAAGCTGAGGCTGCCATATTTCGTGAGTAAGACCTACACCATGCACAAATACTATTGGCACATCTTGATCCTTTTTATTGAATAAGTAATAAGTTCCTGAGGCAGTAGTTCCTGTCGTCATCAAGAATTATTTTGGCTCAATACCCATTTCTTTCATGTCTTGATATCTGTCACCAGTTCTTGCATGTGCTCTACCACTTGATGCCCCACCAATTGCAATAACCACCTCATCATCGAAGGGTGCATCATGAATAGTAAATTCATGAGTTAGGTAATATGGTCTCAATCCAGAATCTGTTTTATGCATCATAGGAATCGCAATCTTTGATCCAGCAGGTCCCCTTGTATTTGTAAAACTTAAATAGGAAGTTCCACCAACAGCATCTCTAAATTTATTACCAAACCTTAAAGTATGAATAAAAGCTGAAGCATGTTCTATTTCACCGTTCAATCCAACTACACCTGCCTTACCATATGCCAATATTTTTTCAGGTGATCCTATTTCTTTTATCAATTCTGGAACAAGTAAATCACCTAGCTTTGGTGCAAGATCTAAAATAGTTGGTCTGAGATCTTCAACAAAACCCTGACCATGCCATGGATTTTTAAACACTGCTGCTACTGATACCATTAAAACTGGTTCTTTCGCTTCTTTACCACCTTCAATGAAAGTTTTGTCTACAAATTTTGTAAATTTTCTTAATTCTAATTTCATTTTTTTACTCTATGTTTGAAACTATCTCTTCTAAAACTGTATAATGCTTTTGGATCTACATCAACATCAATCACAGAAGGCTTATTCGATTTAATTGCTGCTCTTACAGCTTCACTAATCTCAGAAATTTTTTTAACTTTAAAACCTTTAGCACCATAAAGTTCCGCAACTTTATCAAAGGATGGACTGGTAATATCCGCACCTAAATATCTTTTGCCAAAAAAATCTTTTTGATATGCTTTTTCTGCACCCCAACTTTGATTGTTCATCACAATAGTTGTTGTATTAATTCCATATTCAACAGCAGTACTTAATTCAGATATTGTCATGCCAAAACCCCCATCACCCATAAGACTAACAACTGTTTTTTTAGGTTTTGCAACCTTGACTCCAAGACCACATGCAAATGAAAAACCAACTAAACCAAAATCCAATGGAGTAAATAATGAAGGAGGATCATAATATTCTAAAGCATCTGTAGCCTGCAAACACAAAGTTCCAGCATCTAGAGTAATTGCAGAGTTTCTTGGTAGCACTTTTCTTAATTGTTTAAATAGCCCTTTCGGTTGTATAGGAAAATTTGAACCCAAATTTTCTTTATTCCTATTTATCAAATATTCTTTTCTCTCTTTTAAATAAGAGTTAGTCCAATCTTTAACATTTAATTTAATTCTCTGTTTTTTTAATCTCTTCGTAAAGCTGTTTAGTTGCAGTCGCAGCATCTGCATGTATCTTTACTTTCACAGGAAAATATTTTCCAAGCATTGTTTTTTCTAGTTCAATTTGAATTATTTTTGCTTTTTTATTTATATTTTCATAGGAGTAAAAAGTTGAATTGAAACCTAAACGTGTTCCAATTGCTAAAATGACATCTGCATTTTTAACTAATCTTGATGCTACAGGATTTCCTCTAGGACCCATTTGTCCCGCATTTAATTTATGACCAAATGGAATTGCATCTCCATGACCTGCTGCTGTAACAATAGGTATATTGCATTGCTCAGCTAATTTTATTACCTCTTTGTATTTAGAATTATATTTAATTCCTGCACCAACAATAATTACTGAACATTTTGAGGATCCAATTAATTTTGCAGCATGTTTAATACTTTCTATATTTCCTTTTTGTTTGCTCTCATTTGTGAATGATTGTTTTTTAGTATTAATATTATAGGAGTTTGAAGCTGCTAATATATTTCTTGGTAAATTTACACAAACAGGTCCTTTTCTAGGTTTCATTGCCAAACTAAAAGCATCACTCATAATTTTTGGAATTATTTTTGAATTTTTTATAGTCCAAGTTTTTTTTGTAATAGGTGTAAATAAAGACTGTTGATCTAAACCTTGAAATGCATCTTCCATTTTGTCTTTAGTTGAATACGAACCTGCAATTGCAACAACTGGAGAAAAGGCTGCTTTTGCTTGAGCAACTCCCGTAACTAAATTAGTAGCACCAGGTCCGTTTTGTCCTGCAATAATTACTCCAGGTCTATTGGATGCTCTTGCATAACCATCAGCCATATGTGTGCCAGTTCTTTCATCTCTGACACCAATAAATTTAATACTTTTCTCATGATAAAGAGCATCAAACATTTCCATTGTTGCTGAACCAATAAGTCCGAAAACATGTTTTACTCTCTCTTTTTTTAATGATTGAACAGCAGCTTGTCCGCCGCTAATTCTTTTTCGTCTTTTATTCACGAAACTTTTTTTACTTCAGTATCAAAATCATCTTGGAAGTGAGGCATAACTTTCTCTGTGAAAAGTTTTATACTTTTCATACAATCTTTATGCTTCACACCTGGAAAATTAGACCAAACTTGTAAATTTTGTAAATTGAGCTCAGATTTTAATTCATGAATTTTATCAATCACATATTCGGGTGTTCCAAATAACATGTTTCTTTTATGTAAAAATTCATAATTTAATAAATCTAATTTACCTTTTGTCTCTGGTAATTCTTCACCTGGATCCATATGATTCCCTAAACCTCTCCAATGGCAAACCCATCTCATGTAATTAACCATATGTTCACCAGCTTTTTCTTTTGCCTCTTCCATTGTGTCAGCAACAAACATATCTCTTACAAGAGACACCCCTTCGCCAAGAGGTATATTTTTCTTTGTTACCTCTGATCTTTTATTTTTATAAGCTTCAAATTTTGGTTTCAAAGCTTTTACAGTTGGAATCCACATAATAACATTAATATTGTTTTCAGCAGCCCACTCAATTGATCTAATTCCATCAACAACTTGATGAATTGGAGGATGTGGCTGTTGATATGGCTGTGGAACAACGCTAATTTTTTTCATAGTACTGTCTTCCATATTCATAAATTCTTCACTTGGAGGACTCATATCATGCTGCCAAACATAATTTGGTGATGGATAAGTATAAAATTCTCCTTGGTGACTGAAAAATTTTTCACTCCATGCTTTCTTCAATACTTCTAAAGTCTCAGCAAATAATCTGAAATTTTTAGCCTGATCTTTTAAATCAGCCTCTTTGTTTAAATTTATTGCTTCTCTACCATAAATTCCTCTAGCCACACCTACTTCAACTCTCCCTTTTGAAAGTTGATCTAATGTTGCGATATCTTCTGCTAATCTTATTGGATTATGGAAAGTAATAACATTTGCAGCCTGACCTATTCTAATATTTTTTGTTCTAGCAGCGGCATCTGCACCCATCATTAATGGATTTGTGCAAGATTCCATTCCTTCATGATTGAAGTGATGTTCTGTAAACCAAATTGAATTCCATTTATTTTGATCACAGTATTCTGTGATTTCTTTAGTTTCATCTAATAGCTGATGATAGGGTTTGTGTGTCCAGTTTGTGGTATTACAAAAATAACCAAATTTCATAAAGCCTCCTTTAAAAGTTAATTTAAAGACGACCGATCCCACTTTCGTAAATCCTTGATTTAGACGACGAGTTATGTATCGCTTTATTAAATAACGATATCACTTTTTTAATGCAGTGGAAATCTAAAAAAGCTTTTTTTTGTCAGTCCAAGGTCCTTTTTTTGTCTTAGGCAAAAACCTTTTTAGATCAATTAAGACTTTTTCGGACAACTTTCTGTAGGTAGTAAGTTTTCCTCCATAAATGTTCAATAGAGGTAATTTTTTAATAATTTTTAGATCAAAAACATAATCTCTTGTAACTTTTGAAGCTGCCTTAAAATCTTCAATTAGTGGTCTTATCCCTGAATAGGTATCGACAATGTCTTTCTTACTGATTTGTTTTTTTAGGTAATTGTTTACTGAATTAATTAAATATTTAATTTCCTTATTAGATATTCCTTTGTTTTCAGGAGATTTTACCTCTATTTCTGTAGTCCCAATTAATGAAAATTTTTTTTTATAAGGAATAACAAATATTATTCTTTTATCTGTATTTTGAAATGTAAAAGCTACATCAGCTTTATACAATTTTTTTGTAATGATATGACTTCCTTTAACAAGTCTTATTTTTTTCTTAGATTTGATTTTGATATTTTTATGTAAAGTTTCATTTATCCATGGTCCAGATGCGTTGATTAAAACTTTTGATTTTATTTTTTTTCCGTTTTGAAGACTGATGACCCACTCATCACCAATAATTTCAGCTTTTTGAACTTTGTTATGTTCTATTATTTTTGCTTTATTTCTTTTTGCATCTTTAGCATTTAATTTTGTTAATTTTTTATCATCAATTTGAATGTCAAAATATTGAAAACCAGTTTTATATTTTTCTTTAAGAATATTTGGAAATTTTTTTGCAAGTTCATATGTTTTGGATTTTGGAATATTGGTTTTTCCCCCTAAATTGTCATACAAAAACAAACCAAATTTAATTAACCATGCTGGTCTAATTTTATCAGTATGAGGAATAATAAATGGAATAGGTTTTGAAATATGTCTAGCAATTTTGTAAACAATTTCTCTTTCCTTCAAGGACTCTCTAACTAATTTGAATTCATAATTTTCTAAATAACGAAGACCACCATGTATTAATTTTGTAGACCAAGATGATGTTGCTCCTCCAATCTCACCTTTGTCAGCTAAACAAACAGACAAACCTCTTCCAGCAGCATCTCTTGCAATACCTGCACCGTTTATACCACCACCTATTATGAATAAATCAAATACTTTAGACATTTAAATTATGAATTGTTTATAAAATGTAATTATAAATTTTCAATGACTTAAAGTACTTTACCGTTGATATTCAACAAATTTTTTTAAAGATTGGTTTAGAAATTTTTCGTAAATTTGACCTGAACTTGTATTTTTTCTAGAGTTTAGGAATGATTTATTCATTTTAAAGTCATACGAGGGTTCAAAAAAGAATGGAACAGAGAGTCTCTTGCTTTTATTCCACAGAACTCGGTGATTGGTTGCTTTAAACTTACCTTTGCTCAGAAATTCTAGAGCTCTACCAGTATTTACCACTAAAGCTTTTTTATTAAATGGCACATCATGCCAGTTCTTTGTCTTCCTGTTCTGTACTTGAAGACCACCTTTTCTATCTTGGTAGAGAATTGTAAATATTCCACTATCAACATGCGTTTCACATCCAAGAGCAACGCCATCTTGTTTTGAAATCTCTACTGGTTTTGTTTGATTTGGGTAATAATTAAATCTTAAAGTACTAAGTGTTTTTAATCTTGAAAAAGCTTTGCTTGATTTATTGGGATTCATTTTGTTAAGTTTGATGACACATTTAAATAAAGTTTCACTTAAATTGTAAATATTATCAAAATATTGACCCAAGGATTTAATGGAACTTTTGTTAAAACATTTATCCAGATTTAAATATTCAATGTATTGATTTTTTAATTTTGAGGAATATCTTTTAGTTACTTTTAAATCCCCAATATCTAATCCTTCTTTACCATTTACATCGTTTGGAAAGTATCCTCTGTAAAGATTCTTGTTTTTCTTATTCCATTTTTTTGGTGATAATTGCCTTTTTTTGCTACCTGGCAAATTGAAGAATTTATTTCCTACTTCACATACTTTTTTAATATCTTTTAAGTTAAGTCCATGTCCTGTAACTTGAAAAAAACCTACTTTGACACAAGCCTTTTCAATTTCTTTAATAGTTTTTAAAGCACTTTGAGTTTCAAAGTTGTTTTTGACTAGTGAAGATATATTGATTGTTGGGATATAATTTTTTATCATCTTCTTACAGGTGTTTCTGTAGCAATATATTGATCTCTAGCTTTTTCTCTTAAATAAATATAAATCCCTGCAGCTATAATACAAGCTACTCCAAAAAATGTTCTTCCTGATGGAATTTCATTAAATAAAAAATACCCAGGTATCATAGACATTATAATTAATGAATATTCAAACAGGGATACCACAGAAGGTGAAGCGACTATGTAAGCTGAAAATATACATAGAAAAGCAATTGAGGCGACAAAACCGAAAAACAAGATAAATTTCCAAGTATATTCAATGTTTGAAAACCATTCTCTAAAAATAAATTGTGTAGTTGGATCAAAGTCGGGGTTATTCAATTGTCCGTTTCCCATAAACAAATAAATAAGACCACATAAAATTAGAGCTATTAAATAAAAATAAAATAATTGAGTATTTACATCATCTTTATCAGATGTGTATTTTGTTATAGTCATGGATGCAGCATAAAAGAATGCGCATACTACTGGGAGTAAACTTTTATATTCAAAATCAGAAAAGTTTGGGTCTAGCACAATAAAAACTCCTATAAAACCAAAGACAATTGCTGACCACCTTCTTATTCCAATAAATTCTTTCAAAAAAAATTTAGCAAAAATAGATACAAAAAAAGGACAAGAAAAAAATAAGGCATTTGCAGTTGCTAGCGGCATGTAAGTAAGAGAAATAAAAAAAGCTGAAAACGCTAAAAAGTGAAGAACCACTCTAATAATTGTCCAAACAGGATAGTAAGTTTTTAGTGAAACTTTCTGTTTTCTAAATTTTATGTAACTAAAAAGTAAAATAGCTGCAACAAAATATCTTCCAAAAAAAATCTCATAAAGAGAGGCTTTCTCAAAAATATATTTAATTAAAGAGTCCTGCATCGCAAATAATGTCATTGCAATGATTATTAAAATAATACCTTTAGAATTATTATCTTTTGTCATTTATCTAAGAGGTTTTTCAGTAGCAATAGATTGATTTTGTGCCTTTTCACGCATAAAAATATAAACACCACTTGATACTATAATTAAGATTCCAACCACTGTATTTAATGAAGGTATTTCATCAAAATATAACCATCCTACAAGTGGTGACCAAAATAATATTGAATATTCGAAAGGTGAAACAACAGCTGGAGAAGCTATACTATAAGCTGTAAATAAAAAAAGAAATGCAAGAGTTGCTGTTACTCCAGTTGCAGTCATTAATAGAATGTTAGAGTTAAAATCAACAAACCATTCCCTGAATATAAATTGAGAAGCTGGATGATCCGAGACGTTATATTGACCATCACCAATTATAAAATAAAAAATTATACTAATAATTATTGCGCCAATATAAAATGTAAATGTTTGTGTATAAACACTATCCTTATCAGATGTTTTTTTTATTATTATCATAGATAATGAATAACAAAGCGCACATAAAATAGGTAATAAGCTTAAATAGTTAAAATTACTAAAATCAGGATTTAATGTTATATACACTCCAATAAATCCCACAACTACAGCAGACCATCTTCTTAATCCTATTTCTTCTTTTAAAAAAAAATGGGCAAATATTGTAATTAAAAATGGAGTAACAAAAAATAAAGCTGTAGCAGTACCAAGCGGTAACACAGTCAAAGAAACATAAAAAGAACTAAAACCAAAGAAAAAAAGTATTACGCGTGTAAATGTTAAAAGAGGATATTGGCTTTTAAATACTATTGGTTTTTTTGTAATTATTAAAAATAATAAAATAAGCACAAAACTTACTACAGTTCTTATTAGGTAAATTTCATAAAGAGAAACAAAATTATAAATATGCTTCATAATTCCGTCCTGGACAGAAAAAACTATCATAGCAATCAATATGAAGACTATTCCTTTTGGATTATTGTTTTGAGCGCTCATTTACGCTCTATATCAAAAAAGAATATGTTTTAAAATTTATTAAATTTGTGTCATATTTAATTTATGATTTCAGAAGAAGATAAAATAATGATGGAAACCCTTTATTGGTGGGGTATTCCAACTTTATTTAGATGTAAAAATGATCCAGATCCAAAGAACTGTGATATAGCGTTAGTAGGCGTTCCTCACAGTACTGGGAATGGAACTACAGAAAGAGATCAGCATCTAGGTCCAAGAGCAGTTAGAAATATTTCTGCAATGCTGAGACGTTCACACTTTGATTATAAAATTGATCCATGGAAAGAAAATAAAATTCACGATTTGGGAGATGTTCCTTTTCCAGAAGCTAATGATAATGAAAAATGTATTGAGAGAATTTCAGCTTTTTACGATCATATAGAACAAGCTGAAAAACCAGTTGTTTCAATTGGTGGAGATCACTCAGTAACTGGAGGAATTGTTCAAAGTTTAGCAAAAAAGAATTCAAAATTAACTAAAGGAAAAAAAATAACATTCCTACATTTTGATGCCCATACAGATTGCTTTGAGAAATTAGATCATTTTTTGGGTGCAAAAAAATCGGCAGCACATTGGGCTTCTTATTTAGTTAAACAAGGAAATGTTGATCCACATACAAGTACTCAGATAGGTATAAGAGGAAATCCAAGAACATTAGATTGGTTACAAGCAAGTTATGATATTGGTTATCAGGTTATAACAATGGATGAATATAGAGAATGGGGCCATGAAAAATGTGTGAAAATGATTTTAGATAGACTAGGCGATAATCCTATTTACGTTACATTTGATTTAGATTGCTTAGATCCAACAGTTGCACCTGGGGTAGCAAATATAGAACCTGCATACAAAGGATTTAATATGGATGAAGCTAGAAAACTTATTCAATGTTTAAAAGGAAAAAATGTAATTGGTGGAGATGTTGCTTGTTTAATGCCAACAAAAGATAGTCCAAATCAAATCACAGCAATGGTTGCAGCTTCTATAATGTTTGAAATTATTTGTTTAATTTCAGTTTATCGTAACAAGTAATTTTAATTTAAAATAAATTCGGATGCTCTTTCTGCAATCATCAATGTTGGGGCATTAAGGTTTCCACTTGTAATTTCTGGCATGACAGAAGCATCAACTACTCTTAGATTTTCTACACCATAAACTTTTAGCTTTTGGTCAACTACAGCCATATTATCTACTCCCATTTTTAATGTACAAGATGGGTGGTAAGCAGTCTCAGCTTTTGATCTGATGTATTCTTCGAATACTTCATTAGTTTGGGCATGTTCTCCTGGTCCAATTTCTTTTCCTGCAAAAGGCTTCAAAGAGTCTTGTCCTAAAATTTTTCTAGCTACATGAATACATTCTATTGTTTGTTTTAAATCATCCTCATGTTCTAGATAATTAAATTGAATTTTTGGATAATCATAAGGGTTTGAGCTGTTTAAAGTTATATGACCTCTACTTTTTGGATGGTTTGGACTTGCATGTAACTGGTAACCATGTCTATCTGGATCAACTAATCCATGATCGATTACAAAAGCAGGAAAAAAATGAAATTGAATATTTGGATACTCTCTTTCTGGAGATGATTTACAAAATCCTCCAGCTTCCAAGAAAGAAGTAGAGCAAGGACCACTTCTATTCAAAAACCATTGAATTCCAATTCTAACCATATTTAGCTTATTAACGTATGAGTATAAGGTGTCTTTAGTTTTGCATTCTTGCTGAACATAAGTTTCCAAGTGATCCTGTAAGTTTTTTCCAACACCATCTAAGTTGTGAACAACACTAATTCCTTTATCTTTTAAGTGTTGGCTTGGACCAATTCCAGAAAGCATTAGTAATTGTGGTGAATTAATTGCACCTCCACTTAAAATTACTTCTTTATTGGCATAAATTTTTTCGACTTTATTTTTAATTTTTACTTCAATTCCTATTGCTTTTTTTCCATCAAAAATGATCCTCTCAACAAAAGCTTCTGTAAATACTTTTAAATTCTTTCTTTTTTTAGCAGGATTTAAATAATACTTAGATACACTTGCTCTTTCTCCCTTATGAATAGTAACATCGTACATTCCAAAACCTTCTTGTTCTTTACCATTCATATCATTGTTTATTTTGTAACCAGCCTCGCCAGCAGAGTCCACAAAGGCTTTGAATAAAGGATTTTTATTTTTAGATTGGTTTACTGGTAATATTCCACTACCACCGCGATATTCATTTTCTCCTTCCGACCATGTTTCAATTTTTTTAAAATAAGGTAATACTTTTTCATAAGACCAATCCTCCAACCCAAAGGAAGCCCATCTTTGATAATCATTTGGATTTCCTCTTACAAACACCATTCCATTATGAGCAGAACATCCACCAATCATTTTTCCTCTTGGACAAAATAATCTTCTATTATGAAGATGAGGTTCTGGTTCTGAGTAATATTTGTAATTATATTTTGGATCATGCATTGTATATAAAATTGCAAGTGGCATGTTAACTTTCCAAACATCACTCCCTTTTCCTGCTTCAAAGACAGCTACACTGTTTTGGCTATTTTCAGATAATCGATTTGCAAGTACACACCCAGCTGATCCAGCACCAATAATTAAATAATCAAATTTCATATAAGTTTTGACGTTAGCAATTTTTGATAGTCATGAATAGATTTCATTTTAATATCTGTTCTTTTTGCAGCGTCATCAAATTTTCTTAAAAGAATTGAAGGTCTAAAATATCCTTTAGTTTTAAATTTATTACTTTCTTCATCGTTTAACACTCCACCTTGCAGATTTAAACTTATTTTAGAAGCTTCTGAAAGTTCATTATAATACTTTTTATCTCTTGCCAAATAACGCTTTGCAAGAACATGATATTTAATAGGTTCAACAATTTCTTTTTTAAAAAAACTTTTGAAATATTCGTAAGCTATATTTTCATGTTCACCATCAACCTTGAGTTTTACAAGTTCATCAGGTTTTTCTAAAATGAAATGACCATAATCATGCAAAAGACATGAGCATACTAAATCATCGTTGCATTTAGCTTTTTCTGCGAGCATAGCAGCTTGTATCATGTGTTCTGACATAGTGACTTTCTCACCAATATAAAGAGATTTATTGTTAGTAAAATTTGATATTATTTTTTCAATAACTTGCATTCAATTTATTGTGGATGGTCACCTTCAATCGCAATACGGTCCATTATTCTTTCGTAACCCAAACCTCTTCCTGGAAAAAAATCAGCAATAGCGTAATGAATAACACTTCTGTTATCCCATATAGCAACAGCATTTTCTGTCCAACTAAATCTACAAGTAAGATCTAATTTTGCTTGATGTTCAAATATTTCCTTTAATATTTGATCACTTTCCACTTTATCCATACCGATAATTAGCTTTGTATAAGTCCAGTTAACAAATAAAATTTTTTTACCTGTCTCTGGATGTGTTCTAACAATTGGATGTTCGTTAGAATATGAGTCGTAATTTCTTTTTTCATTTCCTTCCATATATTTATAGTTATCTATAAAAAACTCTGCACCAAGAGAACTATGAATTGCTTTTTTATCTTTTATTTTCTCTTGTATTTTTGGATCTAAAGTTTCCCATGCTAATTCCATATTGGAAAAACAGGTATCACCACCAACTGGTGGTATTTTTAATGACTTTAATATTACAGCTTTAGTCGGTTTTGCATTATAACTAACATCGCTATGCCAATTTTCACCCCATTGATTTTTTTCTTCTTTGCCTTTAATAATTCTCACAATTTCAGGATAACCATCTAGTCCTTTAACATAAGCATGAGTTTCTAATGGGCCAAATTTTTCTGCAAGTGCTATTTGTTGTTCTTTAGTAATTGGCTGATCTCGAAAAAAAATAACTTTATGTTCTAGTAATAAGTTATTAATTTTTTCAAAATTTTCATTTGAAACATCTGTTAAATCAATTCCTTTTATTTCTGCACCCAAAGCACCAGATAATAATTTTATTTCCATTACTTTTTTAACTTTCCGATAATTACTAAATTTTCGTTTTTAAAATTTGATTTATTTTCATCAATAAATTTATCCATTAGTTTAACTTTTTCTTCTTCAAATTCTGTTACTTTTCTTTTATCTAAATCGATATATAACGATAAAGACTCTAGTGTTGCTGATAGTTTTCTAGAAATTGTCTCAATCATTTCCAACTTAAAGTGTAATCTTTTTTTATCATGATCAAAAAAAGTAATGTTGATCTCTACTTCTTCACCTTGTTTAACTTCATTATTATATGTTGTATGAGTTTCTACCACCATTGTGCTTCTTTTATTAGTTTTTGCTGAATTTTCTCCCATCATAAATTTTTCAAGCATGTTCTCCCAAATTTGATCAAAAACCATTACATAGTAAGCCATGTTCATATGATTGTTGTAGTCTGTCCATTCTTTTTTGATAACTTGATTTGCTATATGCACTGACATTTTTTTATTCCCACTTTCTTTTTATTATATTATAAATTTAACATTAAATGAACAACAAGGTATTCATATCATGTGCTGTAACAGGGTCAGGTGATACTGCAAGCAAACATCCGGATCTTCCAAAAACTCCAGAACAAATTGCTACAGCATCAATAGAAGCTGCAAAAGCTGGAGCCGCTATTGCACATATTCATGTGAGGGAAGAAGATGGAACTCCAAGTAGAAGATTAGAGTTATATAAAGAGGTAATTGACAGAATTAGATCAAGTGACACAGATGTAATATTGAATTTAACAACAGGTATGGGGGGTGATCTTGATATTGGACAAGGTAAAAACCCTTTAGAATTTGGCCCTATGACCGATATGGCAAATGCAATGGAAAGAATTGCAAATGCTGAACAATTTCTCCCAGAAATTTGTACTTTAGATGCAGGTACTTTAAATTTTGGTGATAGTTCTGTTATTACAGTTAATACTCCAAATGATTTAAGAAAAGCAGCAAAGAAATTAAAAGAGATAAAAGTTAAGCCAGAAATAGAAGCTTTTGATTTAGGAAACATGTGGTTTGGTTCACAGTTATATAAAGAGGGACTATTAAGTGATCCACCGATGTTTCAAATGTGTTTAGGAATTCCGTGGGGAGCGCCTGCAACAACATTAGCTATGCAAGCCATGAAAGATATTATGCCAAAAGAAGGCATTTGGTCAGGCTTTGCAATTTCAAAAAATGAAATGCCATTTGTCGCTCAAACTGTTTTGATGGGAGGTAACCCAAGAGTCGGTTTAGAGGATAATTTATATTTATCTAAAGGTAAATTAGCTACTAATGCTCAACTAGTAGAAAAAGCTGTAAGAATTATAGATGAACTTGGATATACTCCAATGACACCAGCAGAAACTAGAGAAAAATTAAAACTTGTTAAACACAAGTAATGTCATCAATTAAAAAAGTTGCAATAATTGGAACTGGTGTAATCGGGACAGGGTGGATCATACGTTGTTTGGCTCATAAAAAAATTGTTTATGCATTTGATAAAGACATCAAGTTAAAAAAAAATTTATTATCTGAAATAAAAAGAACTTGGCCATTTATAAAAAAACTATTTAATAAAAAAAAATTAAATCTAAATAATTTTCATTTTTTTACCTCAATAGAACAAACATTAAAAAATGCAGATTTCATACAAGAATGTGCAACTGAAAATTATTTTTTAAAAACTAAATTGATGAGCACTATTGGAAAATATGCAAAATCTAATTCAATTATTGCCTCAAGCTCATCGGGTTTATTACCAACGAGAATTTATTCAAAATGTAAAAATCCAGAAAGGGGAATAATTGGACATCCATTTAATCCTGTTTATTTATTGCCAGCAGTAGAAATTGTTCCAGGCAAAAGAACCTCAAAAAAAAATTTAAATTTGGCTAAAAAATTTTACAAATCAATTTCCATGAATCCAATTATGGTTAAACATGAATTACCTGGATATTTGTCTGACAGATTACAAGAAGCTTTATGGAGAGAAGGGCTACATATTATTAATGAGGGATATGCAACTACGGAAGAATTAGATAGAGCAATTGAAGATGGCCCAGGATTAAGATGGTCTTTGATGGGTACATTTTTAACCTTTCATCTTGCTGGAGGAAAAACGGGAATGAAACATATGTTAGAACAATTTGGACCTGCTTTAAAATTACCATGGACTAAATTAAAGGCCCCCAAGCTATCAAAAAAATTATCTTCTAGACTGATTTCAGGAACAGCAAAACAGGCTAAAGGTAAATCGGTTGCTATGATATCTAATATAAGAGATCAGTATTTGGTTGATATTCAAAAGTTAAGAAAGAAATACGAAAAAAAACTTAGGTAAATTAATCATTTCTTTCTGTATGACCATCTACGGAAATTACTTGTCCTGAAACCTTACTTGAGTCGTCTGAAATCAAAAATGCACACATCTTTCCTATATCCTCTTCAAGAATCCACTTTTTCATAGAACTCATTGAAATAAAATCTTTCTCAATTTTTTTCGATGAAACTTTTGTAAATTTTGCTTTATCTCTTATCACTCTTTTCATTCTTTCACCTTTAATTGAACCCGGGCAGACTGCATTAACTCTTATATTGTATTTTCCAAGTTCCATTGCTAGAGTCTTAGTAATTCCAATAATTGCCCATTTACTTGCTGCGTAAGGCGATCTTAATGGAAAACCAAGTATTCCAGCAGTTGATGAAATATTTATTATTGATCCATTTCTAGACTTTTTAATTAAAGGTATAGCCTTCTTAGTAAAATAAAAATGACTATTAACATCTATCTGAATAGTTCTTTCCCAATCTTTAGACTTAAGTTTTTCTAGTGATCCAGTTGGTCCAGCGACTCCAACATTATTTATTAAAGCATCAATTTTTTTCGTTTTTTTTATTATTTTTTTAAATAAATCTAACACTTGGCTTTCGTCAGAAGCATCACAATTATATTTAAACAGCCTCTTATTTATAAGAGGATGTTTGTCTAATTTATTTAAGGATTTATTATCGATATCGCTAAGATAAACGTATGCTCCACGTGAAAGACAAACCTTTGTTGTTGCCAAACCTATTCCAGATGCACCTGCAGAAATTATAATTTTTTTATTTTTTAATGATTTGTTAACCATTAATTATGATTTTGTTAATGATGTCTGTAATTCTTTATTAGATATGTAACCTTTAACATTTCCACTTTTGTCAACCACTTCACAATTAGAATTAGAGCATACAATTTGAGGTAAAAACTCCTCAATAAATTGATCTTCATTAACTTTAATTAAGTTAGATTTATCTATTTCGTTAGCTTCATTAACACTCTTCATTATAATTTTAGCTTTAATTACTTTTGCTCTATTAACGTCTTTAACAAATGCTTTAACATAATCATCTGCTGGGTTCATTATAATATCTACTGGTGTTCCAACTTGAACTAATTTACCAGCGTTCAATATACCAATATGATCTCCAAGTCTTAAAGACTCGTCTAAGTCATGGGTAATAAATACAATTGTCTTTTTTAACTCTGATTGAAGATCTAGTAATTGTTTTTGCATATCACTTCTTATTAATGGATCTAATGCACTAAAAGCTTCATCCATTAACATTATATCACTATCGGTTGCCAAAGCTCTTGCAAGACCAACACGCTGCTGCATACCACCAGATAACTGATTTGGAAATTGATTTTCAAAACCACTTAATCCAACTGCTTCAATTTTTTCCATTGCGGTGTTGTTTATTTCTTCCAATGGTTTCCCTTGCATTTCTAATCCATACCCAACATTTTGAATAACTGTTTTATGTGGAAATAAACCAAACCTTTGAAAAACCATACTCATTTTGTGTCTTCTAAAATCTATCAATTGTTCTTTGTTGAAAGACATAACATTATTTCCTTCTACGATTATTTCACCGTCAGTAGGATCGATTAATCTATTTAAATGTCTAATTAGAGTTGATTTTCCTGAGCCTGACAAACCCATACAAACAAAAGTTTCACCTTCTTCTATTTTTAATGAAACATTATCAAGACCAACTGTATGACCAGTTTGTTCTAATACTTCTTCTTTATTTGCACCATTTTTTACCATTGGCATCACTGATTGAGGATTGTTACCAAATATTTTATAAACATTATTAATCTCAATTTTAGACATTATTTACCTTTCTTTGTATTTGGTGCTGTTCTTTCTTGTAGTGTTTCTCCATAAGATTGAGTTATCCTATCAAGAACTATCGCCAAAAGTACAATTGCAATTCCTGCTTCAGCAGCCCTTCCTACATTTAATTGTTGAAGACCAAGTAAAACTTCGTCTCCCAAACCTCTAGTACCTATCATCGATGCAATTACAACCATTGCTAATGCCATCATTGTACACTGATTAATACCTTGCATTATATTTGGCAAAGCTAATGGCATTTGTACACCCCAAAGCTTTTGTTTTTTACTTGCACCAAATGCATCTGCAGCTTCAATTACCTCAGTATCAACAAGCCTTATTCCCAAATCTGTAAGTCTTACTAAAGGAGGCACCGCATATATAAATGTAGCTATAATAGCTGGAACTGCTCCTAAACCAAATAACATAATACCTGGAATTAGGTAACAGAAACTTGGAATAGTTTGCATTAAATCTAAAACTGGCAAAATTACATTTCTTGTTCTTACACTTCTTGCCATTGCTATCCCTAATGGAATGCCTGCAACAACACAAAGAAATATTCCAATTAACATTATCGCAGTTGTTTCAATTGCTTTTTGCCAAAATATTGGGTGAAGAAAACCTATAAAAAAAGTACAAAATCCTACAAATACTGTTGTTCCAACTTTTCTACCACTTGCAAAATAAGTTAGAACCACCACGCCAAGTATAACCAATGGCCATGGAGCTTGAATTAAAAAGTTTTTTACAAGCATTAACATATAAAGAAGAACATTGTTAATAGCTTCAAATATGTATCCATATTTTTCATTAAGTGCTTTAAAACCAACGTTGATCCAATTCATTAATGGTAAATCTAACCACTTTGGCCATTTACCTCCTAACCAAGAAAAATCGTTTAATAATTCTCCAATATTATCTGGTTTTCTTTTTGACTGAGAATAGCTAGTTATTAACAACCACACAAAAACAACCAATAAACCAATATTAAAAATTATTTTTTTATTTTTCTTTAATGCTTCCATAATTTAATTTAGTTAAAGAAAGAGCCCCGAAGGGCTCTTTCATAAATTATTTAAGATATTGGATTATAGAGCGGCGCTAACTTTTTTAGCAACGTCTGCAGGTACCCAATCTTTCCACATGCTTTCATTTTTTAAGAAGTGCATCGCGGTAAGTTCCATATCACCATCTGACTCATCTTCGTAAAAAGCTAACATTTTGTTAACTGTAGCTGTTGGAATAGTATATTTCTTTAAGAAATCAGTTTCTTTAGGATTAGCTTTCGCCCAATCAGTTAAAACAGATTTCGTCAAAGCCATATCTCTATATTCACATGCACAGCTTTTCTTGTAAGCATCTGGTCCGTTTGCTTTAATATCTTCAACAACAGCGGACATAGAATTCCAACAATCAGAATCAAATTTTGGTTCTGTGAGTCTAACAAGGTCAACTTTACCCATTAAACCAGTTGGTGCCCAGTAATATGTAAATATTGGTTTTTTCTTAGCAAAAGCTCCTGCAATAGCAGCATCTAATGCTCCACCTGAACCTGGGTCAAAGTTAGTATAGTACTTATCTAAACCATACTCTATTTGTTTAACTAAGTTTACAGTATAACAAGTCCAACCAGATATACAGCTAGTCATTCGTCCTTTTGAAGGATCTTCTGGATCTTTAAATAAAGCTGCAATTTTTGGATCTTTCATATCGTCAACTGATTTTAAATTATATTTATCAGCTGTTGCTTTATCTACATAGAAAGCTTGTTGTGAGTCAGGTGTGTTAACTCCAATATTAATAATAGTACCAGCCTTTTCATGTGGCTCGTAATTAGCAATAATGTTGTCATACCAAACTTCTGTAATAACATCTAATTGACCGTCGTAGTGAGCAGCCATAATAGGAGTGGTACTACCTTTAGTTACAGATACTTCACAACCATATCCTTTTTCAAGGATGAAAGTAGTAATAGCTGTATGTATGTTCGCACTACTCCAGTCAAAATCTCCCAATCTCGCCTTACAATCACCAGCGTTTGCATTACTTACAATCAAAGATGATAGAAGGAAAATTGAGATTGTTAATCTCTTTAAAAACTTCATTTAATTATCTCCTTAAGGTTAAGTTTTAATATCGAGATTTAATAATGAATGTAGATAAAAAACAAGCTTTGAATTATGAATACAACTATTAATTGAGTTGATTTGATTACTCTTTTATATAAAAATTAAGTGTGAGCTCAATTTCTAAACTAGAAAAAAATTCAACATATTTAAAAGTTATTTGGAATGATGGTGAAGAAAGTAAGTTTAATTACCTTTGGCTAAGAGATAATTGTCCAACTGCTCATGATAAAGACTCAAGACATAGAATGTTTAATATTCTGGAAGTCTCACAAAATATTAATCCCACAAAATATTCTATAAGTTCAGATGGAAAATTAGAAATTGAATGGAGCGAAGGGGATCACACAAGTTATTACGATCCTAAATGGTTAAGAGAAAACTGTTATACTTTAAAAAATAAGCAAAAGTATGTCTCACCTTATAAACTATGGGATAGTTCTTTAGAAAATAACTTAAAATCTATTCATATTGATCATGATGAAATTATAAACTCCGATGATGGTTTGATTAAATGGTTAGAGCTTTTACATTATACTGGAATAGCTATTGTTAAAAATGCTCCAGTAGAAAAAAATTCTGCATTAAAAGTTTTAAACCGAATAAGTCATACTCGAGAAACTTTTTTTAAAACACCTTTTGAAGTAATTAATATTCCAAAACCAAATAATTCTGCATATACAGCGCACGCCTTAAGAAATCATATGGATTTGCCTTGGTTCGAAAATCCACCTGGTTATCAATTTTTACACTGTTTAATAAATTCAGCAAAGGGTGGCGACTCATCAGCTGTAGATGCATTTGCTGTGGCAGATTATTTAAAAAAAAATGAAAAAGATACTTTTGATATATTGGTAAATACTCCACTTAAATTTAGAGATAAAGACTACACTCAAGAAGCAGTCAGAAGTGTATATGGTACAGCAATATCACTCACTAAAGACGGAGATTACAATGATATTCGTTATAGTATTGCAACACTAGATGCTCTTGATTGTCATCCAGATATAATGGACTCAGTTTATAAAGCTCATCATCGATTTGGAAATTTGTTACATGACTCTAAATTTCAAATTAATTTTAGATTAGAGCCAGGTGATATTTTTTCATTTAACAATAGAAGATTGCTTCATGGAAGAACTGAGTTTGATCCTAATTCAGGTCACAGACATCTCCAAGGATATTACATGGATAGAGATGAAATTATAGGAAAACTAAAATATCTTAAAAGTTATTAACAGATACAACCTGTTTTAGAAAAAATATATATTTTAATATTTAAGTAATTTAATTTTAACGTTATCTTAATATTTATATTTTACTTTATTGTAAAAACACAAATAAATAGGAGAGGGAAAAAATGAAAAAAATACTTAGTATTTTAACAATTCTATTTACATTCTCTTTTACATCACACAGCTACTCTAAGACAGAAATTCATTGGTGGTATGGAAACAGTGGTTTTCTTGGTGATGTAATTATTGAAATTGCAAATAGATTTAATGCTTCACAAGATCAATATACCGTTATTCCTACAGGTAAAGGGAGTTACGAAGATAACATGGCGGCAACTATTGCTGCTTTTAGAGCAGGAGATCAACCACACTATTCACAGGTTTACGATGCTGGCGCTGCGATAATGGTAGCACAAGTAAAAAATGGTGTTGTCATTGGTTTTGAAGAAATGGCAGAGAAATATGGAATTAAAGTCGATGCAGACAATTATATTCCAGGAATAAAAAATTTCTATGCTGACTCTAATGGAAAAATGATTGGTGTTCCTTTTAATAGTTCAACTTGTTTAATGTATGCAAACATGGACATTTTGAAAAAAGTAGGAATTGAATCAGTTCCAAAAACTTATGAAGAATTTGAGGCCATGGCTCCAAAAATTAAAGCTGCTGGATACATACCTTTAGTTCAAAGTCACTTTCCTTGGATCTGGACAGAAAATTTCTTTTCAAGACATAACTTACTTATGACAGATGGAAACAATGGTTACGATGCCGTTCCAACAAAAACTTTATTTGCTGAAACGGATGCATTTGTAATGCACTGGAAGAAAGTTAAAGAATGGTATGAAAAAGGCCTTTATGGTTATAAAGGAAGAGCATGGGGAGATAACCAAGCTCCATTTATAGCTGGTGAAGCTGCGTTTTGGTTTGGTTCGGCTGCATCGTTCGGTGGAATGAAAGGTGTTGTACCTAACTTTACAGTAAATCATATTCCTTACTGGGATTCTGTAACAGGCGGTAAAGAGTATCCAACATTTATTGGTGGAGCTGCTAATTGGATCTTGAATGGTCATACAGAGGAAGAATACAAAGGACTTGCTAAATTCATCGAATTTATGGGTTCACCTGAAATGGATTTGTATTATCACAACATGACAGGTTATTCTGCTGTAACAAAAGGTGGTATAGAGTTAGCGGAAACTATTAACTTCTATAGAGCTTCTCCTTACCATAAAGCAGTTGGTGAACAATTAAGCTTAGAAGGTTCGACTATTCCTGGTGGATATAGAGCTGGTAACTGGCCACAAATTCGTGAAGTAATTTACGAAAATGTTGAGCCAATGTTAAACGGCAAAATATCAATCGAGAAAGGATTGCAGAACATGGATAAAGGTGCAGCTAAATTGTTAAAACAATTTGCTAAAACTTTATAAACAATAATCTAATTAAGGAGGGTAATAATTTACCCTCCTTATTTTTTATTTTACTTATATGAAAAAAGTCCAATTTAAATCTAGCTATTCACAATATTTATTCCTAGCGCCTCAGTTAGGAATTTTATTAATTTTTTTATATTGGCCAATCATACAAACTTTTAGAGATGCATTTACAATGCAAGATGCTTTTGGATTTGGAGCTCAGTTTGTGTGGTTTGATAATTTTTTATTTATTTTTGATGATCCAGCTTATTTCATAGCTTTCAAATTTACTATTATTTATAGTTTTGTAATTACATTAATTACAGGCTCCATAGGATTGTTGCTTGCCGTTCAGGCCAATAATGTAATGCATGGTAAAAGTACTTACAAAACACTTTTGATTTGGCCTTATGCAATCGCGCCTGCGGTTGTGGGTGTAATGGCAAATTATTTTTTTAGTGAAAGATTTGGGCTTCTTTATCATTTATTTCACGAACTTTGGGGATTCAATTGGTACGAGAGTGTTTTTGACTCTTATATTTACGTAATAATAGCTGGTTCTTGGAAGCAAATCAGTGCTAATTTCATTTTCTTCTTGGCAGGTCTTCAAGCTATACAAAAATCTGTAATTGAAGCATCTATGATTGACTGTAAAAATAGTTTTAGAAGATTTTGGACAATTACATTTCCATTATTGATGCCTACTACATTCTTTTTAATAATTATTAATATAACCTATGCTTTCTTTGACACATTTGGAATTATCGACACTACAACGATAGGTGCTCCTTCAGGTGAAACAAGAACTCTAGTTTATAAAGCTTATATGGATGGATTTAGAGGACTAGATTTAGGAAGTGCAGGAGCTCAATCAATAATGATGATGTTGATTGTATTAGTAATTACAATTTTTCAATTTAGATATATCGAAGGGAAAATACATTATAATTAATGACTAGATTTATCACATCAAGTTTTTCACATTTAATTTTACTCATTGGAATACTTATCATGGTAGTTCCTGTATGGATGATTTTTGCTAGCTCAACGCACACAAGTTCAATGATTAACATGAATGGTCTCCAAATGTTTTTAGGAGATAGCTTTTACGAAAACTACTTAAGGGTTTTATTATATCAGGGTGGTTTTTTTAAGGAGATAACAGCATTAAAAATGTTTTTTAATAGTTTTATCATGGCTACAGGAGTTGCAATATTATCTGTAGTTACATCTTTAATGGCCGCATATGCTTTAGTTTATTACAGAATAAAACATGCAACATTATTGTTTTGGATAATATTCATTACAATTTTAGTTCCATTAGAGTTAAGAATTTTTCCTACTTATTCGGTAATGGCTGAACTTAATCTAGTGAATTCTTACTTTGGATTAATAGTTCCTATTTCAGCCTCAGCAATAGCAACATTATTCTTTCGACAATTTTATAAAACTGTTCCAGATGAATTACTTGAGTCTGCAAAACTTGATGGAGCAAATACTTGGAGATTTTTTGTTGATTTTTTAATTCCTTTGTCAAAAACAATGATTGTAGCGATGTTAATATTTATGTTTGTTTTTGGTTACAATCAGTACCTATGGCCACTATTGGTAACAACTTCAGAACAATATTGGACAGTGGTTATGGGATTAAAAATGATGTCGGGTTCTATTGTTCATCGTTTTGCTTTCGTGATGATGTCTATGGTTCCACCAATTTTAATTATAATTGTGCTACAGAAACATTTTATTAAGGGAGTTTTTCAAGATAAATGAAAATTAAACCACTTCAAATAATTGCTCATATTATTTTAATATTAGGGGTGTTGTTAATGGTAGTTCCTATTTGGATTTCTTTTGCAAGTTCCTCACATGACTCAGTAACTATACTGACGGAAGGTATGAAGTTTCATATAGGTGATCAGCTAGCAAGAAACTATAACGAAGTTTTAAATGAAAAAGGTGGTTGGTCAGAAGAAGTGACTGCTGCAAAAATGTTTATTAATAGTTTTATAATGGCATTAGGAATTGCAACACTTAAAGTAGTTATTTCTGCAATGTCAGCATATGCTTTGGTTTATTATAGATTTAAATTAGCTGTACCAATTTTTTGGTTAATCTTTATTACTCTACTTGTTCCTTTGGAGGTAAGAATTTTTCCAAGCTATAAAATTGTATCTGATTTAGGTTTAACAAATTCATACACAGGCCTTATTCTTCCGTTAGTTGCTTCAGCTACAGCAACTTTTTTCTTCAGACAATTTTACAAAACAATTCCAGATGAACTTTTGGAGTCAGCAAAATTAGATGGAGCAAATGCTTGGAGTTTTTTCATAGATTTCTTGGTACCACTATCAAAAACTATGATAGCAGCAATGTTTATCTTTATGTTCGTATATGGATATAGCCAATATTTATGGCCGCTAATAATGACAACTGCAGAAGAATATTGGACTGTTGTAATGGGAATGAAAATTATTTACACAGAAAGCTATGAAGGAGTTGCTCTGCCAAGAACAGCAGAAAGATTTGCATATATAATTTTATCAATGATCCCACCAGTTTTAGTGGTAGTATTTTTACAAAAATGGTTCATAAAAGGATTAATTCAAACGGAGAAATAAATGAGTTTTTTAGATTTAAAAAATGTGACTAAGATTTACCCAAACGGAACTAAGGCTGTTCACGAAACTTCATTAAGTGTAGATGAAGGAGAGTTTATGGTTTTTGTGGGACCTAGTGGATGTGGAAAATCAACTTTATTAAGAATGGTTGCAGGTTTAGAGGATATTACAGAGGGTGATATTAATCTTGATGGAAAATTAATGAACGAAGTTGATCCATCTGAAAGAGATGTAGCAATGGTGTTTCAGAACTATGCATTATACCCGCACATGAATGTTTATAATAATTTAGCTTATGGTCTAAAAAATAGAGGAATTGACAAAGAAACAATTGAGCAAAAAGTAAATGATGCAGCTAAGCTGTTACAAATTTCAGATTATTTACAGAGAAAACCTTCAATGTTATCTGGAGGTCAAAGACAAAGGGTTGCAATGGGCAGAGCAATTGTGAGAAATCCAAAAATATTCTTATTTGACGAGCCTCTTTCAAACTTAGATGCAAAATTAAGAATTCAGATGAGACTTGAAATTAAAAAACTTCAGCAGAAAGTCGGAGTAACAAGTATATTTGTTACACATGATCAAGTTGAGGCAATGACACTTGCTGATAGATTAGCAGTAATTAACAATGGAATTATTGAACAGCTTGGAACTCCTATAGAGATATATGATAATCCAGAATCTTTATTTGTTGCGGGTTTTATTGGATCACCACAAATGAATTTTTTAAATGGTAATTTGACAAATAAAACATTATCTGCAGAAGGTTTTGAAATTAAAGATATTAATAGTGACTTTGAGGGAGAAGTTACATTGGGAATAAGACCTGAGCATTTAAGTCAAACTGAAAATGGTTTAATTAATTTAAAAGTAGACTTAGTGGAACAACTAGGTTCGGATAATCTTGTTTATGGTCAATTGAAAGATAAAAAAGACTTTTGTTACAGGTGCCCAGGAAATCAAACAATAGAAAAAGGCGCTAATCTAAGTCTAAATATTGAGAATAATAAATATTATATTTTTGATAAAAGTACTGGCAAAAGAGTTAATTAAATTTGATTTTAAGTAAACCAAATTACATAAAAATTTATGGTCACCGTGGAGCTAGAGGAGATCTTCCTGAAAACACTCTAGAAAGTTTTAAATATTTATTTGAAAACAATATTAATGCATACGAAACAGATATATTAATTTCTAAGGATCTCGTACCAGTTATTGCTCATGACTTTAGATTAGATCCAAGTAGAACAAAAGATAATGAGGGAAATTGGATAGAGGATGAAAATATAAAAATATTTGATTTAACTTATGAAGAACTTTCAAAGTTTGATGTAGGTTCTGTAAATAAATTATCCAGATATGGAAGAAGATTTATTAATCAAAAAAAATTAGAAAACCAAAGAATACCAAAACTTTCTGAATTATTAGAAATGTCTTCAAAAAATAAATCTGAAAAATTATTAATAAATTTAGAAATTAAATCTACACCAGAGGAAGAAAATTTGACACCAGAACCAGAAGATACAGTAAAATTAATTATGAACGATATAAATGAGTCATCTTTAAAAGATAAAATAATCGTTTCATCATTTGATTGGAGAACTTTATCAGTAATTAAAAATCAGTATCCTGAAATTCCAAGAGCTTACTTAACTCAACATTTGACAGGAATTAATATTAATCAAACTATTTACAACAGATCTCCATGGTTGAGTTTTTTGCCTTATTTTGAAGATCATGAATTGCCAAAAATTATAAAGTCACAAGGTGGAAAAGCTTGGCATCCATACCGAAAAGATATAACAAAAAAATTAGTAGATATTTCTCATCAAGAAGATTTGCCAGTAAATGTATGGACAGTAAACAAAGAGTACGAAATGTTAAAGATGGTTGAGTACGGTGTAGATGGTATTATGACAGATTATCCACTAAGGTTGAAAGAACTTTGTGAGAAAGAAAATATAAAATGGTTTTAGTTTATCTTAATGGATTTAAATATAGTTAATAACCAAGAGAAATTTTTAGCAGGAAAACTTGAAGGATATACTTTAAAGGGCGCAGAAAATAAATTTGATGATAGAGGAAATCCTTTACCATTTCCAGGCTGCACAATAATTTGCAATATTCCTCTTAATACTAATTTATCTGATCAAATTATTAGTCTTCAAAAAAATATAGAGAATTTTAACCCTGAAAAAACTTACTTCTATTTACCTCCATCCAGTTTTCATATGACATTATTTGATTGTTGTAATTTTAATACAAAAAACACTAATTTTTGGCCATCAGGTATAGATCCTGATATGGATTATAAAGATATAGCTTTTGAGTTAAATAAAAGAATCCAGCACTATATCTTTCCAGAAGAATTGAATCTTAAATTAAAAATGTTTTTTGGTGGTTACAGTATTATTTTAGAACCATTTTCTGAAAAGGATGAAAAAATATTAAGAAATTGTAGGGATGAACTAAGTAGTTTATTAAAAATTAAATTTGAAAACCATCAAAGATATAATTTCCATATTACTTTGGCATATATCCTGAGAGAACTTAACCAAATTGAAATAAAAAATTTAATTGAATTTAATAAAAATCTATTTTTAGATTTTAGTAAAAAGTTTCCAAAAATTACTTTTACAAAACCTGAAATGTGTACTTTTGATGATATGTTGGAGTTTAAAACTATTAATCCTTCCAACCGGTAACAGTTTTTACTTCTAAATATTCTTCAAGCCCCCAAACTCCGCCTTCTCTTCCATTTCCTGATTGTCTATATCCCCCAAATGGTGTTCCAGCGTCAGCTGCATTTCCATTGATATAAACACATCCTGATCTTAGTTTTTTTGCAACCCTATGAGCTTTATTTTTATCCTCTGTTTGTAAATAATTTCCTAGACCATACGATGTATCATTTACAATATTAACTGCTTCATCCTCATTTTCAAAAGGTATAATTGAAAGCACTGGTCCAAAAATTTCTTCTTTGGCAATTCTCATTTCATTTGTAACATTTGTGAAAATAGTTGGCTTAATAAAATAACCTTTATTTAATCCATTAGGCAACTCGGGCCCACCCGCAGATAATGTTGCTCCTTCTGATATTCCGCTTTCAATTAAATTTATAATTTTATCATACTGTGTTTTAGAAATAACCGGACCAATATGATCTCCTTTTTTTGATGCTTGATCTACTTTTATCTTATTGGCTTCATCTACTGCCTCATCCACTGCTCTTTTATAAATAGATTTTTCAACTAACATTCTTGTTGGAGCGTCACATGACTGGCCAGAATTACTCATTACATTTCTTATGCCATCTCTAACTGCATTTTTATAACTATCTGCAAAAACTATATTTCCACCTTTGCCACCAAGCTCCAAGCAAACTCTTTTTATTGTTTCGGCTGCATTTTTCGAAATTAGCCGTCCAGCACGTGTTGATCCTGTAAATGAAACCATATCTATATCTGGATGACTAGATATTTGAGTTCCAACTCCTGCACCATCTCCATTAACAAGGTTAAACACTCCATCTGGAAAACCAACTTCATCAATCATTTCTGCAAACAACATTCCAGAAATAGGTGCTATCTCAGATGGTTTAAGTATCATTGTACATCCAGTAGCAAAAGCAGGAACAACCTTAAGAGCTATTTGGTTGATTGGCCAATTCCAAGGAGTAATTAAACCGCAAACTCCTATTGGCTCATAATAAATATGATTATTTGACTTTTGATCAAAATGTTCATCAAATTTGAAGTCTTTTAGTCTTAAAATAAAATCTTCTAAGTGTGCTTGTCCAGATCCAGTTTGAACATCTGTTGCCCAATCCATTGGAGCTCCCATTTCTAGTGAAATAGCCTCTGCCATTTCTCCAAATCTTTTTTTATAAACTAGTAATAATTTTTCCAGCAAAACTAATCTTTCTTCTTTGCTAGTTTCTTTCCAAGTTTCAAATGCAGCTTTTGCAGCTTTAACTGCATTATCCGTGTCTTTTTTTGAACCTAATGAAATAATTGCACAAGGATCTTCATTACAAGGATTGATTACCTCAAAGTCATTTTTTTCAATTGGGTCAACCCATTTACCGTTTATGTAAAATTTTCTTTTATCTAACATTTAATAATCTTAGCATATTTATTAAATTTCATAGCCTTTTTCTTCTGATTCATTATCCATAAGCTCATCAGGAAAACCTTCGGCCCTAAAATCAATTCTATTTAAATCTTCCATTCTTTTAACAATCATGGAAGACCATGCTCTCGAACCATATTTTTTTTGACCATCTTTAAATATCTCAACTATCTTTGGAGAAATCTCTAAAGGAGCATTTAATTTCTTAGCCAGATTATCAAATAAACCAGTATCTTTTAAAACAAGATCCATTGTGAAATTAATATTATAAGAGCCATTTAAAATAACCTGACTTTCTGTTTCATGAACAAATGAATTTCCAGATGAAACTGCTATACCTTTAAATACTTTGGTTAGATCTAAATTTGATTTTTTCGCAACAGTCCATGCTTCACCTAAAGCTACTAAATGAACTGATGCTAAATAATTTGTAATCACTTTTAGAATTGATGCACTTCCTAACTCTCCAGTATGTAATACTTTTCTACCCATGACAGTTAAAGCTGG
>QCMQ01000010.1 GCA_003213615.1 Pelagibacteraceae bacterium AG-422-D23
TCAAGGGATTTCAGAATTATTTAAAAGTTATTGGGCCGCAACAAGAGGAAAATGGCCAGGAGAAGATAAATGATAGCAGAATTAATTGATCCAGCCATTTTAGGATTTATTTTAGTTGGTGTAATGCTTTTTGCAATATTTGTAGGATTTCCTATTTCATTTACTTTGATATTCTTAGGCTTTGTTTTTGGATACTTGGGATTTGGAAAATTAGTCTTTTATTTAATGACCCTCCAGTTCTCGATGGTTATGACCGAACAAACTCTCGCCGCTGTCCCGCTCTTTGTCTTTATGGGAATTATGATGGAACAAGCAGGATTAATGGAAAGATTGTTTTCTTCATTCCAAATGATGTTAGCTAAAGTAAGAGGATCTTTGTATTATGCAGTTTTATTTGTTTCAGTTATTTTTGCTGCAGCAACAGGAATTGTTGGTGCATCAGTTACTATTCTTGGAATTATGGCTGCAAAATCAATGAATAGGTCAGGCTATGATGTAAGACTTGCGGCAGGTACAATTACTGCTGGAGGAACTTTAGGGATTTTAATACCACCTAGCATTATGCTTGTTGTAATGGGTCCTATAATGGAGATACCAGTTATTGACTTATTTGCAGCTGCAATTATTCCAGGAATTCTTTTAGCAGGCTTATACGCAGGTTACACAACAATTAGATGTATGATTAATCCAAAGTTAGGGCCTGTAATTCCTGAGGAGATGAGATCAGCAAGTATGAAAGAGGTTTGGATTGAGTTTTTCTTAGGTTTAGTTCCTCCTGCAGCGCTGGTTTTTGCAGCATTAGGGAGTATTTTGTTTGGATTTGCAACTCCAACAGAAGCAGCTGGTTGTGGTGCAATGGGAGCGTTATTACTTTCTTTAGCATATAAAAAATTAACTTTATCAAAACTTCAAGAAGCGCTTGTTAAAACTTTAGAAATCACTGCTTTAATTATGGTTTTAGTTGCAGCTTCAAACTTCTTTGGTGCTGTATTTGCTAGATTGGGAACACCAACTTTGTTAACTGAATTTTTATTAGGTTTAGAGATGAACAAATATTTCATTCTAGCAATTGTAATGGTAGCAATATTTTTACTAGGTTGGCCATTAGAGTGGGTGCCAATTGTGATGATAATTGTACCAATAATTTTACCTTTGGTCGAAGCATTAGGTTTCAATCTAACTTGGTTTGCAATTCTGGTTGCGGTCAATCTCCAGACCGCCTGGCTATCTCCACCCGTAGCATTATCTGCATATTTTTTAAAAGGTGTAGTTCCAGAGTGGGATTTAAAAGATATTTATTACGGAATGATGCAATTTATGGTTCTACAAGTAATAGGTTTAATTTTAATAATTATATTTCCTCAGATTGCCCTATGGTTACCAACTCTCTTATATGGACAGTAGAATTTATTAGTTTAAAATAAATTTCGTGAATCAACCTAAAGTAAAATACTCTCTTTCTAATTGGGACTTAGTCACAGTTAATCCAAATTATAAAACTTGGAATTGGAAAGATCTATTTTGTTTTTGGGGAGCAAATGTACAGAGTGTAATTGGTTTTTCGTTAATATCCTCTTTATACTTAATGTATAGTTTAAATATCTTTGTAGTTTTTTTTGGAATCATATTAGGATCTTTTTTCGTTTATTTATTTTCAAATATTATTGGAAAACCTTCCCAAAAATTTGGTTTACCATTTGCAGTATTGCTTAGATCCTCACTTGGATTTAATGGAGCTAAATTTTTTGGGTTAATCAGAAGTTTAGTTGGAATATTTTTATTTGGAATTCAAACTTATTTTTTGTCTAAAATTTTAGTTTACTTAATTAGAATAGTAATTTTTTCTATAGACAATTCTTTATTGCAGCAGGAAATATTTATTTTTTATTATTTTGGTATGAATATTATTGATTGGTCTGCAATAATAATCACAATTATTTTACAGACTGTATTTTTTACTGTTGGGATGCAGTACAATAAGAAAATAATTAATTTTTCAGCAATGACAGTCTATGCTGGTTTGTTGATTTTTTTCTTTGTTGTTTTATTAAGTGATGTAAAAATAACTACCGAAGCTTTTTCAAATATTTTTAATTTAAATAATTTTTTAGATGTTAATAATTTAGCACCTTTATTAACTGTTGCTGGAACAATATTTGCCTATTTTTCAATTTTAATAATTAGTTTTGGTGATTTTTCTAGATATGTAAAAAATGAGCAAGAATTAAAAAAAGGAAACTTAAGTTTAATTTTGAATTTAATTATTTTTTCATTTTTATCTGTTTTCATTGTTATAGGGTCCGATGTTTTTCTTAATCAAAAATTTTCAGATATAGACAGAATTTTTACCAATCCAACAGATATAGTAGGAAAGTTTGATAATATACAAATAACAATAGTCGTTCTATTTTTTATTATAATTGCTTCAGCTTCTACAAATTTAGTTGCCAATTTTATCCCATCTCAATACTCTCTAATAAATTTTGCTCCTTCAATATTAAGTCTAAAAAGCGCTAGTTATTTAATTTCTATTTTTGGTTTGTTGATCGCAATCTTCTGGCTGACTATATTGAGTCAAATAGGAATTTTATCATTTGTTGATACTTTTGGTGCTTTCTTTGGTCCTTTATTTGGAGTGATGGCAGCTGATTATTATTCAATTAAAAATCAAGAATTAAGTAATAAAGACCTATATTCTATAGACAAAGAGAGTGCTTATTATTATTCAGGTGGTTGGCATATAAAAGGTGTTTATTCTTTAATATTAGGATTTATTTTTTCAGCGTCAACAATTTGGAATACTAATTTAATGTTTTTACAATCTTATGCTTGGATAATAGGTGCATTTGTTGCGTGGATGACATACTACTTGTTAGCAAAAAAATAATTTTAATGCACACATTTGATTTTAAAAATAGAACAGCTGTAGTTACTGGTGGAGCCCAAGGGTTTGGTTTAGATGTTGCAAAAAGATTTTTAGAGTCTGGTGCTAAAGTATTTATATGGGATATCGATGAAAAGCTTCTTAAATCAGCAGTTGATGAAGTAAAAAACCCTAATTTATTTTACAATGTCGTTGATATATCAAATTATCAAGATGTAGAGAAAAACGTTGCAGACATAACCTCAAAATCAAATATAGATATTTTAATCAATAATGCCGGGATAACAGGTCCTACAGGTCCTTTATGGGAGTATGATGTCGATATGTGGAATAAAATAGTACAGATAAATTTAATAGGTACTTTCAACTGCTGCCGAGCGATTGTCCCAAATATGATTAAAAACAATTATGGAAGAATTGTTAATGTAGCTTCCGTTGCAGGTAAAGATGGTAATGCAAATGCAAGCGCGTATAGCTCAGGAAAAGCTGGCGCAATTGGGTTAACGAAAGCTTTGGGTAAAGAATTAGCTGACAAAGATATAGCTGTAAACGCTGTCACCCCAGCAGGTGCTAAAACTAGAATTTTAGATCAAATGAGTAAAGAGCATGTACAAAGAATGTTGTCAAAGGTGCCAAGAGGAAGATTTCTTGAAATACATGAGTTTACCTCACTAGTTTGCTGGCTTTCTTCACAAGAAAACACTTTTTCTACAGCTGCGGTATTTGATATTAGTGGTGGTAGATCCACATATTAGTGTCAAAAATTTGAAACTATTTTTCGATCTTTATTTTGATTTTTAATAGAATTTTTACCCATAACTGGTGCTGTGATCATTATTGACCAATATATAAGAAGTATAAACACAGAAATTATTTTCATATAACTCATTTAACAATCAATTTTGCATTTAGAATGTTGAAATTGTGACTGAATATTGAATTTATAAATAATCTATCTATAAGAAGAACATGTTAAAAATTTTTTTTATTTTAATTACATCTTTACTCTTTCTTAGTTCTGCAAATTCAGAAACTGTAAAAGTTTTTGAATTTACTGAGAAAGAATTGTCAGCACTTGAAATACGTAAAGTAAGAGGAGCAGATAACAAAACAGTTTATTCTGTCGGATCAAATGAGAATGGTAATTATTTCAAAGCCGTAGCTGATAATGCTGCTTCAGGCCTTGGAAAAGAGATCAAAATTGACCTAAATAAAACACCTTTTATCAATATTACATGGAAAATTGAGAAGGATCTTCAAGGAATTAAGGAGAATACGAAAAAAGGACATGATTATGCCGCCCGTGTTTTTGCGATTAAAAAAACTGGAGCTACACCTTTATCAAATAGAGCGATTAATTATGTTTTTTCGAGTAATAGTGAAGTTGGTGAAAATAGACCCAGTCCATATACAAAAAAATCAATAGATAATGTATTAGCAACTACTAAAGACAACTTAAATGAATGGGTAACAGTAAAAGCCAATGTTAAGGAAGATTTTAAAAAATTTCATGATCTAGATGTGAATGAACTAGATGGTTTGGCTATAATGGCTGATACTGATAATTCTAAAATGAAATCAATTTCTTATTTTCAGAATATTTATTTTTCAGCAGATTAATTAATATTTTAGATACTTTTTTAATCCAATACTTAAAAACGATAATAAAATAGCTGCAATAACATCAGCGATTGGAATTGCATTTGGAAATCCAAAGTTCCATATAATTACTCCGATTAACCAAATTATATAAATTTTCATCTTGGATATTATATCTTAGTTTCTATTAAATTTTTATTTATTTGATATTATTAATTTATGCATAAAAACTTTACTCATAATGTTAAAGTGTATTATGAGGACACAGACGCTGGTGGAGTAGTGTACTATGCTAACTATTTAAAATATTTAGAAAGAGCTAGAACTGAAGCGTTATCAACTATTGGATTAAGCAATACAAAAATAAAAAATAATTTTGGTGCTCTTATAATTGTTAAATCGTGCAATATTGAATATAAAAAATCTGCATATTTAGAAGATGATTTACAAATTAAATCTTTTATAGACTCTACTTCAAAAACTTCTTTTTTAATGAACCAATCAATATTTAAAGATGAGGAATTGATCGTAGAAGCTAAAATTCATCTAGTATTTATAAATGAAAAATTTAAGCCAGTTAAAATTCCAGAAAAAATCTTTTTAGACTTTAAACCCTATACTTCTAGTTCATAGATATTTTTTTAGCTTTTTTAAATAAATCCACAATCATTCTTTCAGATATAAGTTTAGTATTTACATTTCTGGGGCTAGGGTGATAACAGGCAATTAGTTTAATATTTCCTGGTAGTAAATAGGATTTTCCGTGAATAAATTTTATCTTTTCTTTTAAATTATTTTTTTTTTTATAAAATTTAACACAGTTATCAAATGCCACTTTTCCCAATGCAATAATAATTTTTAATTTTTTTAAATTATAAATCTCACTATCAAAGTATTTTGAACAATTATTAAGCTCTTCTATTTTAGGTTTGTCTCCTGGAGGAACACATTTTAAAATATTTGTTATATATGTTGATTTCAATTTAAGACCATCATTTAGATTTTCTGAATTTGGTTGGTTTGAAATTTTAGCTTTAAATAAACATTTAAATAAAAAATCTCCAGATTTATCACCTGTGAACGCTCTTCCTGTTCGTGTACCACCATGGGCTGCTGGGGCCAATCCAAGTATTAAAATTTTTGCATCAATTTCACCAAAACCTGTAACTGGTTTTCCCCAGTAGGTTTCATTTATATTTTGCTTTCTTTTTTCTGTTGAAATTTTTTTTATAAAATTAACAAGCCTTGGACATTTTTTACATTTAAGAATTGTTTTATTTAAACTATCTATTTTAATATCCATAAATGAAAATTTTAAATTATTTAGTCATAATATTTATATGCATTAATACCTCAGTTAAAGCAGATTCAAAAAAAACTTTAATAAATGAATTGCAAAAGGGTGGAAAATTAATTTTTATAAGACATGCTTATGCTCCTGGTGGCGGTGATCCAGACAATTTTGATATTAACGATTGTACAACCCAAAGAAATTTAAGTGATAGCGGTAGATTTCAATCAAAAAAAATTGGAGATTTTTTTGAGGAAAATAAAATTTTAATTGGAAAAGTTTATTCTAGTGAATGGTGTCGATGTAAAGAAACAGCATCTATTGCCTTTAAAGAATATGAAACTAAAAATTTTCTAAACTCATTTTTTAGTGCAAAATTTGTCAATAATAGAAAAAAGCAAATTATTGATTTTTATAAATTTATTAGCACTTGGGATAAAGATCAAAATTTAGTTTTTGTTACACATTATGTAGTGATTTCAGAAATTTTAAATTATGCACCATCATCTGGAGAGATTGTTGTTTCGGATAAAAGTTTAAAAGTTATTGATACTTTAGAAATTGAATATTAAAGTTAATTATCATGTCATCTAAAAGAGCAATGAGACAAGCACAAAAACAAGCATACGCAAAGCATCGTTCAAATATTACAAATAGTAGATTTGAACTTAAGAAAAAATTTATTACCAAAAATAAAGAAGAAAAAAAAAATAAAAACTAACTTTCTTGATCAAATTTCTCTATTTTTTTACAAGTAGAGATTTTAGATAAACTTTCTACATCATTCAAAACAGCCTTAACAAATATTTCTGGTTTATCTTTTTCAAATAAAATTTGAGTATAAAACTGAGGATACCCATGTTTTAATGTAAGTATTTTTCCATTTTCCTTATAAATATTTCTCACATAGGAGTTTTTCTTTTTAACGCTTAAATCGGTGATCTTATATTTTTGATAAGTTTTTTCATTATAAACATAATTACGTGTCATAATTAATTCATTAAGATTTAAAATATATTCATTTTTTAAAAAACCGTCCTCTTTATGATCACATTTGCTCAATACAATTATTTCTGAGTGAGAATTAAAGGATATAAAAAAAAATGATAAAAAAAATATTAAAAACTTATTTTCTCTCATTTTTATCTACAAAAAATAAAGCTATAATAAATATTACAGTCCACGCAAATATAGACAATGTTTTTAAAGGAGTGGTATTTGCACCCCAAACATCAAAGAATAAAGCACCAATAATTATACCTATAGCATAGATAATACTTACAATTTTAACTTTACTCATAGTTAATATTACTCTTTGATTAAATTTTTCTTGAAAAGTGACATACCATTTTTGATTTTATAAGAATAAGATTCCTTAAAGCTCTCAAGCTGCCAACCAGTAAGCCTTTTTTCAATTTCAATTATATTTTCTTTTTTCCAATCATCAGCTGTTTCTTCAAGCTTCCAAAGTCGTTTTTCCTCATTACTTCTTCCACAACCATAACAATAACCTGTTGATGGATCAGTTTTACAAATGCTTATGCAAGGTGAAATAATCATTTTTTATAAATTAGTATAAATTTTATTATATAAATAGATAATTTTTTAACAATTGTCATTGGACAAATAGTTTCAATAATATATAAAACCTCGTAATTTGTGGGGCGATGGCGGAATTGGTAGACGCGTTGGTCTTAGGAACCAATATGGCAACATGTGAAGGTTCGAGTCCTTTTCGCCCTACCATTAAGGTATTATGAAAGTTACAGTAGAAAATAAAAAAGGTTTAAATAAAGATCTTAAAATTTTTATCGATAAAGAGACAATGAACTCTTATATGGATGAAAAATATGAAGAGATCAAAGGTAGTGTAAACCTTAAAGGATTTAGACCAGGTAAAGTTCCAAAAGAAATTTTAAAAAGACAATTTGGTAAAGCAGTTTTTGGAGAGGTCTTAGATAAAGTTTTAAAAGAAACATCAACTAAAGCACTAGAAGAAAAAAAAATTAAACCAGCTGGTCAACCAAAACTTGACTTAAAGACATACGGTGAAGACAAAGATTTAGAATATGTTTTATCAGTTACAGAGCTACCAAAAGTAGAAATTAAATCTTTAGAAAATATCAAATTTGACGAATACACTGTTAAAATTGATGAGAGTGAAACTGATAAAAGAATAAAAGAAATAGCAAAAAATCAACCAAATTTTAAGGAAGCAAGCCCTGATACAAAAGCTAAAAAAGGTGATTTAGTCTCTTTAGATTACAAAGCAACTGTTGATGGTAAGGATTTTAAAGGAAGTGAGGGAAAGAATACTCAATTAACTTTAGGTAAAGATTTATTCTTAAAAGGTTTCGATGATCAATTGATTGGAGTTAAGAAAGATGATGAAAAAGTTGTAGAAGCAACTCTGCCAGAAAATTTTCCAGAGAAAGAGTTAGTAAATAAAAAAGCTAAATTTAGTTGTAAAATTTTAAGTGTTAAACAATCAGAGGAAGTAAAAATTGATGATGATTTTGCCAAAAATTTAGGAGCAAAAGATTTAAAAGATTTAAAAACTCTAATTTCAAAACAAATTAATGATGAATATAAAAATTCTCTAGATCAATTGTCTAAAAATCAAATTTTAAAAGAAATAGAGAAAATAAAAGTAGATGAAGTCCCAGATAACTTAGTTGGGGAGGAGATTAAGGTTCTTTCACAAGGTATGTCTGAAGAAGAAGTAAAGAAAAATAAGAAAAGCTTTGAGGAAAAAGCTAAAACAAGAATTAAAACTGGATTAATTTTAAATGAGTTTGGTGAAAAAAACCAAATTAAGGTAACAGAACAAGAAGTTCAGGCTGAAGTACAAAAACAACTAAGAATGATGCCTGGACAAGAAAAAATGGTTATGGATTTTTATCAAAAAAACCCATCTGCATTAGCAAGTTTAAGAGGAACCGTATATGAAGAAAAAATTTTAAATTTAATTAAAGAAAAAGGTAAAGCAAATAAGAAAGAAATCTCAAAAGAGGAAGCTGAAAAGATTTTAAAAGAAGCTCATAAGCATGATCACGATCATGATCATAGTCATGGAGAAGAAAAAAAAGAAACTAAGAAAAAATCACCCACAACATCTGCGAAAGAAAAAAAACCTGCAGCTAAAAAGGCAAAATCAAAGCCATCAGCGAAAAAGACAAAAAAAGTTAGCAAAAAGTAATCTCAAGTTGTATAAGTATAACGAATCAAGTTATGACAACAAAATTATCAGAACATATGAGTAATCTTGTGCCAATGGTTGTTGAACAATCAAGCAAAGGTGAAAGAGCTTACGATATTTATTCAAGACTATTAAAAGAAAGAATTATTTTTTTAACAGGTCAAATTAATGACAACGTTGCATCATTGGTTACTGCTCAATTATTATTTTTAGAAGCTGAAGATCCAAAAAAAGAAATTTATTTATACATTAATAGCCCAGGAGGTTTAGTTACAGCAGGTCTTGGAATTTATGATACAATGCAATATGTGAAACCAGACATTTCTACTTTATGTATGGGTCAAGCAGCTTCCATGGGTTCTTTTTTACTTGCAGCTGGCACAAAAGGGAAAAGATTTTCATTACCAAACTCAAGAATAATGGTTCACCAACCATCTGCAGGTTTTCAAGGTCAAGCAACCGATATTGAGATCCATGCAAATGAGGTGTTATCCTTAAAGAAAAGACTTAATGAAATTTATTCAAAGCACACTGGAAAAAGCGTTGATGAAATAAAATCTGCTCTTGAAAGAGATAATTTCATGACAGCAGATGTCGCACAATCTTTTGGTCTTATTGACGAAGTAGTAGAAAAAAGATCTTAATACACAATATATTGAGTCATCAATAATCGAAACTTGATTAGTATGAGTCTTCTATAATAAAGTATTTAAATTGATTCGTTATAAAAATTAAAATGACTACAAATAATAAAAATATTCTTTACTGTTCTTTCTGTGGCAAGAGCCAACACGAAGTAAGAAAGTTGATTGCAGGCCCAACTGTTTTCATCTGTGATGAATGCGTTGAGTTATGTATGGATATTATAAAAGAGGAGAGTAAAGATACTTTTGTAAAACATCAAGATGGTCTTCCATCTCCAAAAGAAATTTGTTCAGTATTAGATGATTATGTAATCGGTCAAGCTCATGCAAAAAAAGTATTATCTGTTGCAGTACACAATCATTACAAAAGATTAAATTATGAGAGCAAAACAAGCAAAAATGTTGAGCTTTCAAAATCTAACATTCTTTTAGTGGGTCCTACAGGTTGTGGAAAAACATTGCTTGCACAAACTCTTGCTAGAATTCTAGATGTTCCATTTACGATGGCGGATGCAACAACTCTAACAGAAGCAGGTTATGTTGGAGAAGATGTTGAAAATATTATTTTGAAATTATTACAAGCATCCGACTATAATGTTGAAAAAGCCCAAAGAGGCATAGTCTATATTGATGAGGTTGATAAAATAAGTAGAAAATCTGAAAACCCGTCAATTACAAGAGATGTATCTGGAGAGGGTGTTCAGCAAGCTCTTCTAAAAATAATGGAAGGAACAGTTGCAAGTGTTCCTCCTCAGGGTGGTAGAAAACATCCTCAGCAAGAATTTTTACAAGTAGATACAACAAATATTTTGTTTATTTGTGGTGGTGCGTTTGCAGGACTTGATAAAATAATTTCTCAAAGAGATAAAGGTACTTCAATTGGTTTTGGTGCAGATGTAAAAAATACACAAGATAAGAAAACTGGTGAATGGATGAAAGGGTTAGAACCTGAGGATTTATTGAAATTTGGATTGATACCAGAATTTATTGGAAGACTTCCAATGATAGCAACACTTGAAGATTTAGATGAAAAATCTTTAATAAAAATATTACAAGAACCAAAAAATTCTTTAACAAAACAATATCAAGAGTTGTTTAAATTGGATGGTGCTAAACTAACTTTTAAAGAAAATGCTTTAAAAGAAATAGCGCAAAAAGCAATTAGCAAAAAAACTGGAGCAAGAGGTTTAAGATCAATCTTAGAGAATATTTTATTAAGAACAATGTATGATCTACCGAGTCAAGATAATATTGAAGAGGTTATTGTTGATGCTAGTGCAGCAAAAGGACAGTCACAACCAATCTTAGTTCATGCTAAAGGTGATAATAAATCTAAGTCAAATAAGACCACAGCGGCTTAATATCCTTAATAAGTAATAAATACCTATTGCATTATAAAATATAATATCCATATTGTTTGTATGGATGTTAAAATATCACTGCCCTTACTCCCCTTGAGAGACATTGTAGTCTTTCCAAGTATGGTAATCCCACTATTTGTAGGAAGAGATAAATCTATTTCAGCACTTAATGAGGTGATGAAAAAAGATAAAAAAATTATACTAGTAACACAAAAAAATTCTGAAATTGACGACCCAAAGAAAACTGATGTTTTTATGTACGGTTGTGAAGGAAGTATTTTACAATTATTAAAATTACCAGATGGCACAGTTAAAGTTTTGGTAGAGGGTATTAAAAGAGTAAAAATTTTAGATTTTAAGGATAATGAAAAGTTTATAACATGTGACTACACACACCATAATGATGTTTTACCTAAGGATGAGGATTTGTTTCCTTTAGCAGCTACAGCTTTAAGAAGATTAGAAAAATTAACATCTATAAATAAAAAAATCTCTAATGAAACTATAAATACAATTAAACAATTAAAAGACCCATCACAAATTGCAGATAATATTGCATCTCATATAACAGCTACTATTTCTGAAAAACAACAAATATTTGAAACTGTAGATGTAAAGAAAAGATTAAATGCCATTATTAAAATAATGGAAAACGAGACAAGTATCATTGGTGTAGAAAAAAGAATAAGAGGTAGAGTAAAAACTCAAATGGAAAAAACTCAAAGAGAGTATTATCTAAACGAACAATTAAAAGCTATTCAAAAAGAACTAGGCGAAATTGAGGACGGTAAAGACGAAACAACTAGTCTGAATAAAGCGATTATAAAATCTAAGATGCCAAAAGAAGTAGAAAAGAAATGTTTACAAGAATTAAAAAAACTAAAAAATATGAGCCCAATGTCTGCAGAGGCAACTGTTGTGAGAAATTATTTAGATTGGATGACTGAACTTCCATGGCATAAAAAAAGTGAGGTAGATATAGATTTAAAGAAAGCTCTAGATATTCTTGATAAAGATCATTTTGGATTAGAAAAAGTTAAAGAGAGAATAATAGAATTTTTAGCAGTTCAAAAAAGAATGGAAAAAATCAAAGGCCCAATTCTATGTTTAGTGGGACCTCCAGGAGTTGGAAAAACGTCTTTAGGAAAATCAATTGCAAAAGCTACAAATAGAGAATTTGTTAGAATGTCAGTTGGTGGAATGAGAGATGAAGCAGAAATACGTGGTCACAGAAGAACTTACATTGGATCTTTGCCAGGAAAAATTATTCAGATGATGAAAAAAGCTGGAACAAAAAACCCATTAATTTTATTAGATGAAATTGATAAAATTGGAAATGATTATAGAGGAGATCCGTCTTCAGCATTATTAGAAGCTTTAGATCCTGAACAGAACACAACATTTAATGATCATTATTTAGAAGTTGATTATGATTTATCTGATGTGATGTTTGTAACAACTGCTAATACTTTAAATATTTTACCCCCTTTGTTAGACAGAATGGAAGTGATTAGATTAGCAGGTTACACTGAGGATGAAAAAATTAGTATAGCAAACAAGTATTTATTACCAAAACAAATCAAAGACAATGGTGTTAAAGAAAAAGAAATGAATTTGGATGATGACATTATAAAAGAAGTTATAAGAGGTTACACAAAAGAGTCAGGTGTAAGAAATCTTGAAAGGGAAATTTCTAAACTTGCAAGAAAAGTTGTTAAAAAAATTGTAGCTGGTGAAGAAAAAGAGGTTGGAATAAATAATAAAAATTTATCTGATTTTTTAGGTGTTCCAAAATTTAATTTTGGAGAGTTAGAGTCTGAAAATAGAGTAGGTATAGTTACGGGCCTAGCTTGGACAGAATATGGTGGAGAAATCTTAAAAATTGAGACCGTTACAATGCCAGGTAAAGGTAGAATGCAAATCACTGGTAAACTAGGTGATGTTATGCAAGAGTCAGTCAAGGCTGCAAAATCTTTTGTAAGGTCAAAATGTTTAGAGTATGGGATCATACCTCCTGTTTTTGAAAAGAAAGATTTTCATATTCATGTCCCAGAAGGAGCAACACCGAAAGATGGGCCATCAGCTGGTATTGGTATGGTAACCTCAATTGTTTCCTCAATAACAAACATACCTGTAAGAAGAGACTTAGCAATGACAGGAGAAGTAACATTAACAGGACAAGTATTGCCAATTGGAGGATTAAAGGAAAAACTATTAGCAGCTCATAGAGCTGGTATTAAGGAAGTATTAATCCCTAAAGAAAATGAAAAAGATTTAGTTGATATGCCTAAAAAAATTCTAGACGATATTAAAATTACATCTGTAGAATATGCTGACCAAGTAATCAAAATAGCATTAATTAAAGAACTGAAACCAACCGAGTGGGTTGAAGTTGATATATCTAAAAAAGACGATAAATCTCAAGCTAGCATTCAATAATAACTAATTTACTTTATTTCAGTGTTGATGTAATAAGGAGCCTAAATTGGGGCGGTTAGCTCAGTTGGTAGAGCATCTCGTTTACACCGAGGGGGTCAAAGGTTCGAGTCCTTTACTGCCCACCAATTAAAAAATAATTTCGTTCATAAATAAAGTAATAATTTAAATAAATATATAATATTTTTTTTTATAGTTCATAAATTTGATTGTATTGAAAATTGATAATCTCAACATTAATATTATTATTTTATTATTGAGATTTTATTTTTAGATAAATCAAATTTTGTAATCTTTGTTTCTTTTAAATTTTTTTCTAATTCTATATGAGTTTTGTTCACTTTATTTAGCAATAGGTCTCGAATACAAATAATCAAAGAAAAAGGTAAAAAAATTAAATACATACTATTTGATTTTACTGGTTTAAAATTATTTATTGATTTTTTAAGATCCAAATCTCCATGAAATACATGTCTAAAATAATTTATTACTGTCTTTATTCTTGTAAAATATTTATATTTATTAAAATCTTTATTATTTATCGTTAGTGCCATTGAGTAAGCTGATCCTCGATTATATTCCAGCTTTTTACCAAAACTTACACTATTAATAGATTTTCTATCCATAATCTTAACAACCTTGTTTGTAAAAACAAATCTTTTTCCTTTGAAGATATTTTTTAGCAAAGAACCTTCTGTAATTATAAAATCAACCTCTAGGTATCTTTTATTTTTAAAAATTTTAGAAAAATAAAGTATTGATCCATCTCCATCAATTATTTTGTTTAGTTCGTCATATTTAATATTATCATTAGATTTAGGTATTTTTTTTTTAAAAGTTTGGCTTACACCATTAGTGTCAACATTTTGAGCGTATACACCAATAAATTTATTTTCAATATTCTTTGGTATTTTGTTTACTAGTTTAAATAAAGTTTTTAGTGAATCAGGAAGTAAATAATCATCAGAGTCACATTCTATCATATATTTACTTTTTAAATTATCCAACATTAAATTGACTAGTTTTGCTTTTCCAACTCTTAATGAGGAGTGTATATAAATTATTTTAAAATTACATTTTTTTGAAAAGGATTTTATAAATTTCTCTGTACCATCACTAGAACCATCATTAGATACTATCCATTCAAAGTTTTTAAAGGATTGTTTGTTTAGTGAATAGGCAAGTTTCTTTAAGTACTTTTCTCTATTCCAACTTGATGTAATTATTGTAATAAGAGGTTTTTTGGAATTTGCCATTTCTATTAATCTACTGAATTATTAAATTAAATATTAGATAGTTTTATAATATATATAATAAATTTAGTTGATGAAAAATTTGATTTAAGCTATATATTTACAGTATTTGATATTATAATTTAAATTTGTAGTGACAGGACAAAAACCTAATTAATCACTATAAGTTAAAAAAATGGGGGTGTAGCTCAGTTGGTTAGAGCGATCGCCTGTCACGCGATAGGTCGAGGGTTCGAGTCCCTTCACTCCCGCCACTTTTCAATAATTTCGTATATTTATATCAATTAAAATGTGACTTATCTTCCCTTCAACATCAGATAAAAACTGATATATAGATTTCCATGTTATCTGAATTTTTAAAAGATTACCTACCAATTATTCTTTTTCTGGTTATAGCTTTGGGACTTAGTATAGCTTTTGTTGTATTAAATTTTTTGCTCTCACCAAGAAAACCTGATCCTGAAAAATTATCAGCTTATGAATGTGGCTTTGAACCATTTCAAGACTCAAGGATGGAATTTGATGTGAGATTTTATTTAGTAGCAATTCTATTTATTATATTTGATTTAGAAATAGCGTTTTTATTTCCTTGGGCGATTTCTCTTGGAAACATTGGTTTGTTAGGTTTTTCATCTATGATGATCTTTCTATTCATTTTAACGGTTGGTTTTATTTATGAATGGAAAAAAGGCGCATTAGATTGGGAATAAAAAATTAATTAAAAATGAATAATAAAATAAATCAAGTACCGGAAGAGTTTAAGCAACTTGCAAAAGACTTTAGTAAAAATGGGTTTATTACTACATCTTTAAATAATTTAATTAATTGGTCTAGATCAGGTTCTTTACATTGGATGACTTTTGGACTTGCATGCTGTGCAGTTGAGATGATGCAAACAGCTATGCCAAGATACGATTTAGAGAGGTTTGGAGCAGCACCTAGAGGCTCACCAAGACAATCAGATGTTATGATTGTTGCTGGAACTTTAACAAACAAAATGGCTCCAGCTTTAAGAAAAGTTTATGATCAAATGCCAGAACCAAGATATGTTATTTCTATGGGTAGCTGTGCAAACGGAGGTGGATATTATCATTATTCATATTCAGTTGTTAGGGGATGTGATCGCATTGTTCCTGTGGATGTTTACGTACCAGGATGCCCACCTTCAGCAGAGGCTTTGTTGTATGGGATTCTTCAGCTACAAAAAAAGATTAGAAAAAAAGGATCTTTTATCAGATAGTTATGAGAAATTTAGAAGATCTAGAAAAAAAAATTAATTCCGAGTTAACTACTAAGATTAATAATACCGAAATAAAACATAACCAAATTTATATTGAAACAGACAAAGAAGACATTATTGATGTGGCTATATTTTTAAAAACAAATCAAGATACTAAATTTAGGCAACTAATAGATATAACAGTTGTTGATTACCCTGAGCAAAATCAAAGGTTTGAAGTTGTATACTTGTTTTTAAGCCATGAATTTAACCAAAGATTAATTATAAAATATTCAATTGCTGAAAATGAAGTTGTTCCATCATTAACTAATATTTTTCCATCAGCAAATTGGATGGAGAGAGAGGTGTTTGATATGTACGGGGTATCTTTCAAGGATCACCCAGATTTAAGAAGAATACTAACTGATTATGGATTTGAAGGTCACCCATTAAGAAAAGATTTTCCATTAACGGGTCACTTAGAAGTTAGATATAGCGAAGATCAAAAAAAAGTAATAAGCGAACCAGTGAAGCTTGAGCAAAATTATAGAAATTTCGATTACGAGAGTCCTTGGGAAGGAACAAAATACATTAAAGAAGAAATTCAAAATAATGACAAAAAAAATTAAAAATTTAAATTTAAATTTTGGCCCTCAGCATCCCGCAGCTCATGGTGTTCTTAGATTAATTCTAGAACTTGATGGAGAGGTGGTAGAGAAGGCGGATCCTCACATCGGTTTACTTCATAGAGGAACAGAAAAACTCATAGAAAACAAAACTTATATGCAGGCTGTTCCTTATTTTGATCGTTTAGATTATGTCGCTCCAATGAATCAAGAACATGCTTTCGCATTAGCAGTTGAAAAAATACTTAAAATAGATGTACCAATCAGGGCGCAATATATAAGAGTTATATTTTGTGAGATTGGGAGAATCTTAAGTCATATTTTAAATGTTACAACTCAAGCTCTTGATGTTGGAGCATTAACTCCTTCTCTTTGGGGTTTTGAGGAAAGGGAAACTCTAATGACATTTTATGAAAGAGCTTCAGGATCAAGACTTCATGCAAATTATTTTAGAGCAGGAGGTGTTCATCAAGATTTACCAAAAGGTTTAGAAGAAGATATTGCAAAATTTTGTGAAACTTTTCCAAAAATAATCAACGATTTAGAAAGCTTGTTAACTGATAATAGAATTTTTAAACAAAGAAATGTTGATATAGGAGTAGTAACAAAAGAAGACGCCTTAGATTATTCTTTTTCAGGAGTTATGATCAGAGGCTCAGGTGTTCCATGGGATTTAAGAAAATCTCAACCTTATGACTGCTATGAAAGTTTAGACTTTAAAATTCCAGTTGGAAAAAACGGAGATTGTTACGACAGATATTTATGTAGAATTGAAGAAATGAAAGAAAGCGTTTCAATTATAAAACAATGTCTCGCTAAAATGGAAAAGGGTCCAATTAAATCATTAGACGGGAAGATTAGCCCTCCACCTAAGGCAGAAATCAAACAATCAATGGAAGCTTTAATACATCATTTTAAACTTTTCACAGAGGGATACAGAGTTCCAAAAGATAAAATTTATACAGCTGTAGAAGCACCAAAAGGAGAATTTGGTGTTTATTTAGTGTCTGATGGATCAAGTAAACCTTATAAATGTAAAATAAGAGCACCAGGATTTTCACATTTACAATCAATGGATTATTTAATTAAAGGTCATATGTTAGCTGATGTTCCTGCTGTATTAGGTTCTTTAGATATTGTTTTTGGTGAGGTAGATAGATGAGTTTAAGAAGACCTGCTAAAGATCAGCCAGAAAGTTTTGAATTTAATACTTCATCATTAGAAGCAGCAAATGTTATTGTTGCAAAATATCCTAAAGGTAAACAGCAAAGTGCTGTAATGGCCTTACTTTATATTGCTCAAAAACAAAATAATAATTGGATACCATTAGCTGCAATGAAGTACATCGCTAAGTTTTTAGATATGCCTTATATTAAAGTTTATGAGGTAGCTACTTTTTATACAATGTATAATTTAGCTCCTGTAGGCAAATATTTTGTTCAAGTATGCACAACAACACCCTGCATGATAAGAGGTGCAAATAAATTAGTTGAGGCATGTAAGGAAAAAATTTCTGAAAATGAATGTGAATTATCCAATGATAAAAGTTGCTCATGGATGGAAGTTGAATGTTTGGGAGCATGTGTCACTGCTCCAATGATGCAAATTAATGATGATTATTATGAAGATTTAGACAAACAAAAAACTTTAGATATTTTGGATAAAATTTTAAATGGAGAAACTTCAAAACCTGGTTCGTATAGAGGAAGAGTAAATAATGAACCAGAAAATAACAGGAAAACCTTAATGGATTTAAAAAATGCTTAAAGATCAAGATAGAATTTTTCAAAATTTATATAATGATAATGGCTCTGATGTATCTTCATCACAAGAGAGAGGTGATTGGGTAAATACAAAAGAAATTACTGACAAAGGAAGAGACTGGATAATTAATGAAATTAAAGAGTCTCAATTAAGAGGTCGAGGTGGTGCAGGATTTCCTACTGGTTTAAAATGGTCATTTGCGCCAAAAGAAGTTGGATCTAGACCACATTACCTAGTTATTAATGGCGATGAGTCTGAACCAGGAACTTGCAAAGACAGAGATATTTTAAGATTTGAACCTCACAAGTTAATAGAAGGTTGTTTAATAGCATCTTATGCAGTGCAAGCACATGTTTGTTATATTTACATAAGAGGAGAATATTTTGTTGATGGTCAAAAACTTCAAGCAGCAATAAATGAAGCTTATGAAAAAAAATTGTTAGGTAAAAATGCTGCTGGCACTGGATGGGATTTAGATATTTATATTCATTACGGAGCTGGTGCATATATTTGCGGTGAAGAGACTGCACTGATTGAAAGTTTAGAAGGTAAAAAAGGTCAACCTAGATTAAAACCACCTTTCCCAGCTTTGATAGGCCTATATGGATGTCCTACAATAATTAATAATGTTGAAACAATTGCAGTGGTTCCAACTATTTTAAGAAGAGGAGCCAAATGGTTTGCTTCTTTAGGAAGAGAAAAAAATACTGGAACCAAAATTTTTTGTATTTCTGGAAATGTAAATAATCCTTGTAATGTTGAAGAAGAAATGAGTATTCCTTTAAAAGAATTAATAGAAGTTCATGCTGGCGGTGTAATTGGTGGATGGGAAAATTTACAGGCTGTAATACCTGGAGGTTCTTCAATGCCATTAATACCAAAAGAAAGATGTGAAACTTTAAAAATGGACTTTGATGCTTGTGTTGAAGAAAAAAGTGGACTTGGTACAGCAGGTATTGTGGTTATTAACAAAGATCAGGATATAATTAAATGTATGGCAAGGATTGCAAGATTTTATAAACATGAGAGCTGTGGTCAATGTACACCTTGTAGAGAAGGTTCTGGTTGGATGTGGAGAATGCTTGAGAGAATGGCAAAAGGAGATGCAACAAAGGATGAAGTAGATATGTTAGGTGATGTTACAAATCAAATTGCAGGCCATACTATTTGTGCTTTTGGTGAAGGTTCGTCATGGCCAGTTCAAGGATTGCTTAGACACTTTAAAAAAGAAATTGAGAAAAGAAACAATTTGGATCCTATTGTTCAAAAGAAAAACAATATTCCATATTTAGTAGATCAACATTTATTGGATAAAAAAAATGCATAAATTAAAAGTAAATGAAATTGAAATTGAAGTTGAAGAGGGTTTAACTGTTCTTCAAGCTTGCGAAAAAGCTGGAGTAGAAATTCCAAGATTTTGTTACCATGAAAAATTATCTATAGCAGGAAATTGTAGAATGTGTTTAGTTGAAATGGAAAAATCTCCTAAACCAATTGCTTCATGTGCTATGCCAGCTGCTGAGGGCATGAATATTAAAACAAATACTGCTTTAGTAGAAAAAGCTCGTAAGGGAGTGATGGAATTTTTATTAGCTAACCATCCCTTAGATTGTCCAGTCTGTGATCAAGGTGGAGAATGTGATCTTCAAGATCAATCAATGTACTATGGGGTAGATAAATCAAGATTTAAAGAAAATAAAAGATCTGTTCCTGAAAAAAATATGGGACCATTGATTAAAACTCAAATGACAAGATGTATTCATTGTACGAGATGTGTAAGATTTGCAACAGAAGTTGCGGGAGTTCCAGAGCTTGGTGCTATTGGAAGAGGTGAAGATATGCAAATTACAACTTATCTAGAGCAATCAATGCAATCTGAATTGTCTGCTAACGTTGTAGATTTATGTCCAGTAGGAGCCCTAACATCAAAACCTTATGTATTTGAAGCTAGACCATGGGAACTAAAGAAAACAGAAACAATTGATGTAATGGATGCAATTGGATCAAATGTAAGAGTAGATACATATGATTGGGAAGTCAAAAGAGTACTTCCAATTATAAATGAAGATATTAATGAGGAATGGATCTCAGACAAAACAAGATATGCTTGTGATGGTCTTCTACATCAAAGATTAGATACTCCATTTATCAAATATAACGGCAAGTTTGAAAAGGCCTCATGGGATGAAGTATATAAAATAATAAAATCTAAATTTGAAAATACATCAAAAGAAAAAATATGTGGTTTTGTTGGAGATTTAACCAATATGGAGACTGGTTATATTTTTAAAGAATTTTTTGATCGCACAATTGATACTAAAAATTACGATTCAAGATCTGATAACAGATTTGTAAATACTTCAAAAAGAGAAAACTATTTATTTAATTCTTCTATAAATGGCATTGAAGAAGCAGATTTAATTTTTATAGCAGGTTCAAACCCAAGATATGAAGCAACTATTTTAAATGCTAGAATTAGAAAAGCTTATTTAAACAACAATACAAAAATAATTTCACTTAATGATGTTGGCGATTTAACTTATCCTTATCAAAGTTTAGATGGTCAAACTCAAACTTTAAATAATATTCTTGAAGGAAAACATGACATATCTAAAGAAATTATTAATTCAAAAAAACCAATAATCATTGTTGGTGAGTCTCTACTTAGATTAAAGTCTTCAGAATTTTTGTTTAATAAAACAAAAGAATTTTTATCAAAAAATAATAAAATTTCAGATGAATGGAACTCTTTAAATATTTTATCAACTGATGCAGCAACAGTAGGAAATATTGATCTTGGAATAATTAATAATGAAAATAATTTAATAAGTGATTTAAAAGAACATAAATTTGATATTATTTATCTTGTAGGTCAAGACAATTTAGAATTTCATAAAAAAGATGAATTCATAATATATCAAGGAAGCCATGGTGACAAAGGTGCTGAGTCTGCTGATATTATTTTACCAGGTGCTGCCTATACTGAACAAGATGGATACTTTACTAATTTAGAAGGAAAAATTCAAAAAGCTTATAAAGCATCATATCCACCGGGTGAGGCAAAAGAAGATTGGCAGATAATTAATGAGCTAGCTGAATTTATGAATAATAGAAAATTATTTAATGACAAAGATGAATTAGATAGCAGCATGTTTAATTATTTAAATTTGCAAAAAGAAAAACAAGTCGATGACCAAAATAATTCTTTTAAAGAATTTCAAAATGAAAATTTAAAAATTAAAGTAAAAGATTATTATTTTTCAAATGTTATTGCTAGATCATCAAAAACAATGATTGAATGTAATAATTCTAAATTAAATTTAAAATCAACAGGTACAGAAGGTTAATATGGAATACTTGAGTATAGTTTTTCAAGAAGTTTACAAGATATTATTCTTACTAGTTCCTGTTCTAGTTTCAGTGGCAATGATTGTTTGGTTAGATAGAAGAGTTTGGGCTTTTGTTCAAAAAAGACAAGGACCTAATGTTGTTGGCCCGTTCGGTTTATTACAATCTTTGGCTGATGCTTTAAAATATATATTCAAAGAAATCATTATTCCATCTAGCTCAAATAAAGTAATTTTTATATTAGCTCCTATAGTTACTATGACTTTAGCTTTAATCGCTTGGGCTGTAATCCCATTTAGTGCAACTCAGGTTTTGGCTGATATTAATGTTGGAATTCTTTACTTATTTGCTGTTTCTTCACTAGGTGTCTATGGAATAATAATGGGCGGATGGGCATCAAATTCTAAGTATCCCTTTCTTGGAGCAATTCGTTCTGCTGCTCAAATGGTATCTTATGAAGTTTCAATTGGAGTAATTATTATTAATGTTTTACTTTGTGTTGGTTCATTGAATTTAAACGATATTGTTATTGCTCAACAAAACATGTGGTTTGTAATTCCTTTATTTCCAATGTTTGTAATATTCTTTATTTCCGCTTTGGCTGAAACCAACAGGCCTCCTTTTGATTTACCCGAAGCAGAAGCAGAGTTGGTTGCAGGTTATCAAACAGAATATTCAGGAATGATGTATGCAATGTTTTGGTTAGGTGAGTATGCAAATATTTTATTAATGTGTGCAATGGGAGCAATATTATTTTTAGGTGGTTGGATGTCTCCAATTGATGTTTATCCATTTACCTTAGTGCCAAGTGCAATATGGTTAATATTAAAAATTCTTCTTTTATTTATCCTTTTTGCCCTAGTTAAAGCGATAGTACCTAGATACAGATATGACCAGTTAATGAGACTAGGATGGAAAGTGTTTCTTCCTCTTTCTCTAATTTGGGTAGTATTAACAGCTAGCTATTTGTTTTATTTTAACCTTTTACCAGTGAATTAATTATGAATATTTCTAGATTTTTTAAAACAATATTTATGACTGACTTCATTGGTGGTTTATTTATTGCTATTAAAGAATTATTTAAATCAAAAAAAACAATTAATTACCCTTTTGAAAAAGGTAAAATAAGTCCTCGTTTTAGAGGTGAGCATGCTTTGAGAAGATATCCAAATGGAGAAGAAAGATGTATTGCTTGTAAATTATGTGAAGCAGTATGTCCTGCACAAGCAATAACAATAGAATCTACTGAAAGAGAAGACGGAAGTAGAAAAACAACACGTTACGATATTGATATGATGAAATGTATTTATTGTGGATTATGTGAAGAGTCTTGTCCAGTAGATGCAATAGTACAAGGTCCAAATTTTGAATTTTCAACAGAAACACGAGAAGAACTTTATTATACAAAAGAAAAGTTATTAGATAATGGTGATAGATGGGAGAATGTTTTAGAGGCTAATATTAAAGCTGACAATATCCATAGATAAAAATGATTGCACACGCTATTTTCTTTTATACATTTTCTATAATTGCCGTTGTTTCAGCTATAATGGTTACTGCTTCTAAAAATACTGTTCACTCAGTATTTTTCTTAATTCTTGATTTCATAAGTATTTCTTGTCTTTTTATAATGATTGGTGCTGAATTTTTGGGAATGATAATGCTAATTGTTTACGTTGGGGCTGTTGCAGTTCTGTTTTTATTTGTTGTTATGATGTTAAACGTAGCCCAACAAAAAAATCAATGGTTTGCAGGTCAACAAAGTTCCAAACATATCCCGGTAGGATTAATTATCAGTACGCTTATATTCGTTGAAGTAATAATTGTAATTGGTGGTTGGAAATATAAACCAGAAATTTTTGATATTAATAATTCAATTGCTCAAACAAGCATTAGCAACACTCACTCATTAGGACAGATTTTATATACAGATTATATTCATGTGTTTCAAATAAGTGGAATGATCCTGTTAGTAGCTATGGTTGGGGCTATTGTATTAACATTTAGACAAAGATCAGGTGTAAAAAGACAAAGTTATATCAAGCAAATATCTAGAGAAAGAGCTGAAGGTGTTGAGGTGCTAGAAGTTCAGAGTAATAAAGGGGTTAAAATAGATGATTGATATAGGTTTAGGACATTATTTAACTTTAGGAGCAGTGATATTTTCAATTGGAGTAATTGGTATATTCCTTAATAGGAAGAACATCATTGTCATTTTAATGAGTATTGAATTGATATTACTAGCTGTAAATATCAATTTAGTTGCTTTTTCTATTTATTTAGGAGATTTGGCAGGACAAGTCTTTACTTTATTTATTCTTACTGTTGCAGCTGCAGAAGCAGCTATAGGATTAGCAATCATTGTTGTCTATTTCAGAAATTCTGGAACAATACGAGTTGAAGAAATTGATAAGTTGAAAGGATAATCATGGAACTGTCAATTATATTTCTTCCACTTATTGCTTCAATTATCTCTGGTTTTTTTGGAAGATATATCGGTGATAGAAACTCAGAAATAGTAACAAGTGTTTTAGTTTCTATTTCTGCATTTTTATCAATTTATGTTCTTTATCAAGTAATTGTAAATCAATACGAAGAAAATATTGTTATAGCAACCTGGATAAGCTCTGGGTCACTTGATGTAAATTGGTCAATGTTAATTGATCCATTGTCAGCTGTAATGTTAGTAGTTGTAACTTCTGTATCTGCTTTAGTACATATCTATTCAATTGGTTATATGTCTCATGACCCTCATAAGCCAAGATTTATGGCTTATTTATCATTGTTCACATTTGCAATGTTGATGCTTGTAACTTCAGATAATTTTATTCAATTATTTTTTGGTTGGGAAGGTGTTGGATTATGTTCTTACTTCCTAATTGGTTTCTGGTTTAAAAAAGAAAGTGCAAATGCTGCAGCCATAAAAGCATTTGTTGTAAATAGAGTAGGCGATTTTGGTTTTGCTTTAGGAATTTTCTTAATATTTTATTTATTTGGAACTGTTAATTACTCAGAAGTTTTTCAACAAATTCCAACAGTTGTAGATAAAAATTTACCATTTTTAGGTTTTGAAGTTAAAGCAATAGATTTAGTTTGTTTACTTCTATTTATTGGAGCAATGGGTAAATCTGCACAGATATTGCTACATACTTGGCTACCTGATGCTATGGAGGGTCCAACTCCAGTTTCTGCATTAATTCATGCAGCAACGATGGTAACAGCTGGTGTTTTCTTAGTAGTAAGATGTTCTCCAATTTATGAATATTCACCGTTAATTCTAAATTTTATAACTATCGTTGGAATGACCACCGCATTCTTTGCAGCAACTGTCGCTCTAGTTCAAACAGATATAAAAAAAATTATTGCTTACTCTACATGCAGCCAACTTGGTTATATGTTTTTTGCAGCTGGAGTAGGTGCATACAATGTTGCCATGTTTCACTTATTTACTCACGCATTTTTCAAAGCTTTATTATTTTTAGGATCTGGTTCAGTAATCCATGCATTTAAAGATGAGCAAAATATAAATAATATGGGTGGTGTATGGAAAAAGTTACCATACACCTATGCTTTAATGATTATCGGAACACTTGCTTTAACAGGTTTCCCATTTTTATCAGGATTTTATTCTAAAGATGCAATTATAGAATTTGCGTATTTAAAAGGTAATACTACCGGTTATTATGCTGCTGGGATTGGAATAATTACAGCATTTTTAACATCTATTTATTCATGGAGATTAATTTTTAAAACTTTCCATGGAGAATATAAAAATAAAGAGGTCAAGATAGAAGAAACACATGAGTCTCCATTAGTAATGCTTGTTCCTTTATTTATCCTCTCAATAGGAGCAGTATTTGCAGGATTTCTATTTAAAGGACTATTTATTGGTCATGGTGATAATTTATTCTGGGCAGAGTCTATTAAGTTTTTAGAGCCTTTAAGCACAGAACATCCACCTTTATGGTTTTTACTTTTAACACCTTTTTTAGTTTTAGTATCTATTCCAATTGCTTATTACTTATTTGTAAAAAACAAAGAGTTACCTAATTCAATAGCTTCTATGAACAAACCTTTGTATAATTTTTTAGTTAATAAATGGTATTTCGACGAGTTGTACGATGTGTTGTTTATTAAATCCTCAAAAAAACTAGGTCTATTTTTGTGGAAATTTTGTGATGGAACTATAATCGATGGTTTTGGTCCTGATGGAATTTCTTCTTTTATAAAAAAATGTTCAATTAAAGCAACTAAATTTCAAAGTGGTTTTATCTATCAATATGCATTTGTAATGTTATTAGGTTTCTCTGCTTTACTAACTTTTTTAATAGTTAAATAATGAATTTTCCTATTCTTTCATCTTTAATATTATTACCAATAATTGGTGCTTTATTTTTATTTTTTACCAAAGATAAAGAAGGAAATAATTTAACTGCTAAATATGTTGCTTTATTTACAACTGTAGTTAATTTTTTAATTTCGATTTATCTTTGGATTTCTTTTGACCAATCAACATCTAGTTTTCAATTTGTAGAAGATAGAACATGGATTGAAGGATTTATTAATTATAAAGTTGGAGTTGATGGTATTTCAATTTTATTTATAATATTAACAACATTTATAACTCCCCTTTGTATAATATCTGTAAATAATTCTGTTAAAAATAGATTAAGAGATTTTTTAATTGCAATTCTAATCATGGAAAGTTTCATGATTGGTGTTTTCTGTGCACTTGATTTAGTTGTATTCTATTTATTTTTTGAAGCTGGATTAATACCAATGTTTTTAATTATCGGCATTTGGGGAGGTGCAAGAAGAGTTTATTCTGCATTCAAATTCTTTTTGTACACATTGTTAGGTTCTGTTTTGATGTTAGTTGCAATAATTTCAATTTATTGGATTACAGGAACAACCGACGTGGTTCAACTATATGAAATTGGAATTGATGTTAAATATCAAAATCTATTGTGGTTAGCATTTTTTAGTTCATTTGCTGTTAAAACACCTATGTGGCCAGTTCATACATGGTTACCAGATGCTCACGTTGAAGCTCCTACAGCAGGATCTGTATTACTAGCTGCAATTTTGTTAAAGATGGCTGGATATGGTTTTATAAGATTTTCTTTAGGTCTTTTCCCAGTTGCATCAGAGGTATTTACACCTTTAATTTACACCTTGAGTGTCATAGCAATCATATTTACTTCACTGATAGCTTTAATGCAGGAAGATATGAAAAAGTTGATTGCTTATTCATCAGTAGCTCATATGGGCTTTGTAACTTTAGGTATATTCACTTTGCAACAACAAGGAATTGAAGGAAGTATAATTCAAATGATAAGCCATGGCTTAGTTTCAGCAGCATTATTTTTAACTGTTGGTGTAGTTTATGACAGAATGCATTCTAGATTGATAAGTACGTATGGTGGACTAGTTTCTGTAATTCCAAAATATTCAATATTGTTCATGTTGTTTGCTTTAGCGTCTCTTGGTTTACCTGGAACAAGTGGATTTATTGGTGAGTTTTTAATATTAATGGGAGCTTTCAAGGATAATTTTTTAGTAGCTGTTATAGCTAGTATTGGGGTGATTTTAGGAGCTGCATACATGTTGTGGCTATATAAAAGAGTAGTATTTGGAAAATTAATTAATGAAGATCTTAAAAAAATGTTAGATTTAAATAGATCTGAATATTTTATTTTATCTTGTTTAGCTGTACCAATCTTATTTTTTGGTTTTTATCCCGATCCATTAATTAACACTATTGAAGTTTCTGTCACTGATTTAATTAATACACATAACACAAATATAGCTAGTAAATAATATGGAAAATTTAAATTTAATATTACCTGAAATTTTTATTTCTCTATCAATTATGTTTCTACTTATTTTGGGTGTGTTTAAAAATGATAGTTCTAAAATTACTTTCAATTTATCTTTGTTTGCAATTTTAATTACAACTACAATAACAATAAATGAAACTTTCTCTGTAACTAGAGAAACTTTGTTTAATGAAAGTGTCGTGATTGACACTATGTCTTCGCTAATGAAAATTTTAACTTTAATTGGAGGTTTTTTAGTTTTAGTTATCTCATCAACTTATTTAAAAACATTTAAAATATACAATATCGAATACCCTGTTCTAATTTTGAGCTCTATTCTTGGTATGATGGTGATGATAAGTTCAAATGATTTAATTGTTTTTTATATGGGCCTAGAATTACAGTCATTAGCTCTATATGTTTTAGCGACATATAACAGGGATCAATTAAAATCATCAGAAGCTGGTTTGAAATATTTTGTTTTAAGTGCACTATCTTCAGGATTATTGTTATATGGATGCTCATTAGTATACGGTTTTTCTGGTTCAACCAATTTTGATATAATATCAAATCAATTAAATTCTAATGAATATGTTTTAACATTTGGAATTGTTTTTATATTAGTTGGTTTAGCATTCAAAATTTCTGCAGTTCCATTTCATATGTGGGCACCTGATGTTTACGAAGGGTCACCGACAACTGTAACTTTATTTTTTACAATGGTTCCTAAGATCGCTGCTTTAACTGTATTTATAAGATTTTTATATGTTCCTTTCTTAAATTTAATTGATCAATGGCAAATGATAATAATTTTCTTATCAATAGCTTCCATGGTTTTTGGAGCGGTTGCTGCAATAGGGCAAACCAATATTAAAAGACTAATTGCCTATAGCTCTATTGGACATATTGGTTACACATTAGCAGGACTAGCCACAGCTTCGAACGAAGGAATTCAAAGTTCAATAATCTATATTTCAATTTACGTAGTCATGAATTTAGCTCTTTTCTCTTGTCTATTGATGTTAAGAAGAAAAGATCAATATTATGAGGATATTGAGGATCTCTCAGGATTATCAAAAAACCATCCACTTTTATCTTTATGTATGCTTGTAATACTGTTTTCTTTAGCAGGTATTCCGCCTCTAGCAGGTTTCTTTGCTAAGTTTTATATTTTTAAAGCTGTATTAGAACAATCAATGTTTTTCTTAGCTATAGTAGGATTGTTATCTACTGTAGTTGCAGCTTTTTATTATTTAAGAATTATAAAAATAATTTACTTTGATAAAGAAAAAGATAAATACGATACGGACCATAGCTTATGGTTAAAATTTTCACTTACAGTTTCAACGATATTAATTCTTTTATACTTCATATTCCCAAGTCAGTTAATTGAAGTTGTTTCAAGAATAAATATTATTTAATGAAATTAAAAAAATTTAAATTTAAAAAAGTTAAAAGCACAAATAATACTGCAATAAGAATTATCAAAGAAACTAAATATAATTTAGGTATGGTTGTTGCTGAAATACAAGTGAATGGTAGAGGACAGTATGGAAGAAAATGGATATCATCAAAAGGAAATTTATTTATTTCTTTTTTCAACGAATTAAATAAAACGAAACTAACGATTAATACTATAACAAAAATCAATTGTCTTTTAGTAAAAAAATTACTCTCGTTATTTACAAGTAAAAAAATTTTATTTAAAAAACCAAATGACTTATTAATTGATAAAAAAAAAATTAGTGGCATTTTACAAGAAGTCATATTTGTAAGAGGTAAAAAATTTTTAATTACTGGCATAGGTATAAATATTAAAAAAAATCCAATTATAAGGAATTATCCTGCCACAAACTTGCAAGAGGTAACTAAAAAAAGTATTAGTAAATTAATTGTAGAAAATAAACTAAAACAACTTTTTGAAAAAAATTTATCTAAATTGTATAAAATTAAATAATGTATATTCTAGGCGATATTGGTAATACAGAAACAAAATTATGCATTGTTTCTAAAAATAATAAAATTTCAAAAAAAATTACTTTTTTATCAAAATCTGTAAATAAGAGGCAGCTTGATATTTTATTTAAAAAAAATAAAATTCAATTAAATAAAATTGAAAAAATATTATTTTGTAGTGTCGTTCCAAAAACATTTTCTATAATTAATAAATTTTTATCGAAAAAAGTTAAACTAAAATGCTATGAGGTTAAAAAATTAAACTTAAAATCACTTATAAAAATCAAAGTAGATTATAAACAGGTAGGCTCAGATAGAATTACTAATGCTATAAGTTTAATGAATAATAAAAATAATTTTATAATTTTAGATTTTGGTACAGCAACAACTTTCGATGTACTAATTAGAAATACTTATTTTGGAGGAATTATTGCTCCGGGTGTGAGATTATCTCTTAATACCTTGTCTGACAAAGCGACCTTGATTCCAAAAATAGATTTAAAAAAGATTAATAAAGTCATTGGCAAAAATACAATCTCTGCTGTTAGATCAGGTTTTTTTTGGGGTTATGCTGGTTTAATTGACAATATTATTAATTTAATTAAGAAGGAGACTGGAAAATCATTTAAATTAATTATTACTGGTGGATTTTCAGATTTATTTAAAAACTCAATAAAAACGAAAGCAAGTCACAACCAAGATATTACAATTAAAGGCTTAATAAAGATTTCAAAATTAATTAAATAATATGAAAGATGAACTATTATTTTGTCCCTTAGGTGGATCAGGTGAAATAGGCATGAACATGAATTTGTTCGGCTATGGACAGCCTAGTGATCATAAATGGATTATGGTCGACATAGGGGTAACATTTGCAGATGATACTATTCCAGGTGTTGATTTAATTTATCCAGATCCTGGATTTATAGTTGAAAGAAAAGATAATTTATTAGGAATATTTTTAACACACGCTCACGAGGATCACATTGGTGCAATTGCTCATTTATGGCCAAAATTACAATGTAAAATTTTTGCAACTCCTTTTACAGCTGTATTAATAAGAGAAAAATTTAGAGAAAAACAAATAGATATAACTAATGATTTACAGATTGTTGAATTAAATGGAAAAGTTTCCTTAGATCTATTTGAAATTGAATACATTACATTAACACATTCTATATTAGAACCAAACGGACTTAGAATAAAAACTCCAGCTGGAGTAATTTTACATACTGGAGATTGGAAGGTAGATCCAAATCCATTAATTGGAGACAATATAAATGAAAAAAGATTGAAGGAAATTGGTGAAGAAGGTGTGCTAGCAATGATTTGTGATTCAACAAATGTTTTTAGTGCTGGTAGATCAGGTTCAGAATTAGATGTAAGAAAAAATATTTTAAACGTCATGTCTCGATTAAAAAAAAGAATTATCATAACTTCCTTTGCTTCAAACGTAGCTAGAATGGAGACAGCTTTTTATTGTGCAGAACAAACAGGAAGACAAATCTCATTAGTTGGTAGATCAATGCATCGTATTTATAAAGCTGCACGTCAATGTGGTTATTTAAAAAATACAATTGAACCAATTGATCCAAGAGAAGCTAAAAATTTTTCAAGAGAAAAAATTGTGTATTTATGTACTGGAAGTCAAGGCGAACCAATGGGTGCAATGATGAGAATTTCTAGCTATGTTCATCCAGATGTTTTTATTGAAAAAGGTGATGCTGTCATTTTTTCTTCAAAAATCATACCTGGTAATGAAAAAAAACTTTATAAACTTCACAACCAACTTGTTAAGGATGGAATAGAAGTAATATCTGAAGAAACCGAGTTTGTTCATGTTTCTGGGCATCCAAATAGAGAAGACCTTAAAGAGATGTATCAATGGGTAAAACCTAGATGTGTAATACCTGTACACGGTGAACATAGGCATATGATAGAACACATTAATTTTGCAAAAGAAATGCAAGTGCCACATCCAGTTCAAGTCGAAAATGGTGATATTGTTAAGTTATATCCAGGTGAAAAACCTGAAGTATATGACAAGGCTCCAAGCGGCAGACTTTATTTAGATGGTAGTGTAAGTGTTGATCCAGATTCACAATCGATAAAAGATAGAAAAAACCTAGGTGCAAATGGATATCTTGAGGTAACAATAATGATTACACCTAAAGGGAATATACATAATAACCCTATATTTTCATTTCGTGGTTTACCTGTAGATGATCGAGATGATTTTGTATATGGATTAGAAGAGGAAATAGAGAAAACATCTAGAACTTTTAAAATTGGAAGTAAACAACAAGAACATAATTTTATTGATGCATTAAAAATTGCCTGCAGAAAATTTTCAAAAGAGAGAACAGGAAAAAAACCTTTTACCAATATCAATTTAGTAAGAATTTAATGAGCGCAACAGGCCTAGCTATTATTTACATAATTATATGGTGGATAGTTTTTTTTGCTATTTTGCCTATTGATGTAAATCGAACAAAGACAGTAAAAATTGATGGTGAGGATCCTGGATCGCCTGAAAATCCAAAAATTCTGAAAAAATTCCTTTATTGCACTGGAATTACTACTGTCATTTTCATTATAATTTACTTATTAATTAAATTTGAATATTTAAATTTAAGAAATATGATTTATTAAGATGCTTTTATCAAATTCATTTATACCAATATTAAAAAATAATCCTTCAGAGGCAAAAATTAAATCTCATCAATTAATGTTGAGAGTAGGCATGATTAAGCAGGCGTCTGCAGGAATCTATTCTTGGTTGCCTTTAGGTTTTAAGGTGATGAAAAAAATAGAAGACATTGTCAGACAAGAACAAAATAAAATTGGAGCTCAAGAAATATTAATGCCAACAATTCAATCCAGTGAAATTTGGAAAGAAAGTGGGCGTTATGATGATTATGGTGAAGAGATGCTTAGAATAACTGACCGTCAAAATAGAGAAATGTTATATGGACCAACAAATGAAGAGCAGGTTACTGAAATTTTTAGATCTTCAATAAAATCTTATAAATCACTTCCACAACTTTTGTATCATATACAATGGAAGTTTAGAGATGAAATTAGACCTAGATTTGGAATTATGCGTGGAAGAGAATTTTATATGAAAGATGCTTATTCGTTTGATGTATCTGATGAAGAAGCTTTTTATTCATATAATAAATTTTTTCTTTCATATTTAAGAACTTTTAAAAGATTATCTTTGACAGCAATACCCATGGCTGCAGATACAGGACCTATTGGTGGAAATTTATCCCATGAATTTATTATTCTTGCGGATACAGGGGAAAGCAAAATTTTCACAGATAAAAGAATATTTGATCTTGATAGCGATGATACTCAACTAGAAAAAGCATCATTAGAAAGTATGAGAAAAAAATATGAAAAGTTTTATGCTGTAACCGACGAAAAGTTTAATAAAGAAGAGTTTGAAAAAATTGTTTCTAAGGAAAATCAATTGATCACAAAAGGTATCGAGGTAGGTCATATATTTTATTTTGGTGACAAGTATTCAAAACCTATGGGGGCATCTGTTGATTTGCCAGGAGGAAAAAAAGATTTTGTTAAAATGGGATCTTATGGAATTGGTGTATCAAGACTAGTAGGTGCTATAATTGAGGCTAAATATGATGATAAAAACGAAATCATGAAATGGCCATTGTCTGTTGCTCCTTATGATATTGCTTTAATACCTATGATAAATAAAAATGACACCTCAGCTTTAGATAAAGCAAATAATATCAATAAAGAATTAATCAAAAATAATATTGATGCAATCATTGATGATACAGATGAAAATTTCTCATCAAAAACTAAAAAAATGAATTTAATTGGTGCCCCTTATCAAATTATTATTGGTAAGAAAAGCGAGGGTGATTTATTAGAGTTCAAAGAAACTGGTGGAGCAACTCAAAATTTACCATTAACTAAAATTATAGAAATTATAACTAAACAAAAAAATTCATTTTGATTTCTACTTTAGAAAAAGAAATTACTTTAAGATTTTTAAAAGCCAGAAAAAAAGATGGCTTTTTAAATGTGATATCTATTTTTTCTTTTATAGGCATAAGTCTTGGTGTTGCAGTTCTTATTATCGTAATGTCTGTCATGAATGGATTTAGAACAGAGCTGGTTAATAAAATAGTAGGTTTTAATGCACACATAACAGTAAAAAATTATGGAAATCCAATAGATAAAAAAAAAATAAATAAAAAAAATTTAGAATTTATTTCAGAAAATATTATTTTTAGTAACTCTGGTGAAGCTATTATACTTAAAAATGGTACATCAAAAGGTATAGTATTACGTGGATATAAAACAAATGATTTTCCAAGTTTAGAAATTGTCAAAAATGAAAAATTTAAAGGCAACAAAGATCAATTAAATAGAAATTATATATCTATAGGTAATGAATTAAGTTTTTCATTAGATCTTAAAATTGGGGATGAATTAACTTTACTTTCACCATCTGGTGTAGAAACAATTATTGGAAGTATGCCAAAACAAAAAACTTTTTTGGTATCATCAATTTACAATAGTGGCTTAGCTGAATTTGATAATAATATTGCATTTATTAATTTAAACACTCTTGAGGATTTTTTTGACTATAAGTCAGAGGATAGAAACCTAGAAATTTATTTAAAAAACTCAAATAAAATTGAGAGGCAAAAATTTATTGTTCAAAAAATTTTTGATAATGAATTTGTTATTAGTTGGGCCGATATGAATAGTTCATTATTTTCTGCTTTAAAAGTAGAGAGAAATGTAATGTTTATTATTTTATCTTTAATAATCATTGTTGCAGCTTTCAATATAATTTCTGGATTAACAATTTTAGTTAAAAACAAAACAAGAGATATCGCAATTTTGAAATCAATTGGCGTATTGAATAAATCAATTGTAAAAATATTTTTTCTAGTTGGAGTAATTATAGGTACTACAGCTACTATTTTTGGAATTTTTTTAGGTATAACATTTTCTATTTACATAGAAAATTTCAGACAATTCCTTAGCTCAACATTTAATATTAGTTTATTTCCAGAAGAGATTTATTTTTTAAGCAAGATGCCTTCAGAAATAGATCCAAAATCAATTTTTTTAATTTCAATTTGTTCAATACTAATAACTATTATTGTATCAATTTTTCCTGCCTTTAAAGCAGCCAAACTTGATCCAATTAAATCTTTAAAATATGAATAATTTTCTTGAATTAAAAAAAATATTTAAAACTTTTAAAACTGAAAAAACCGTCAAAGTATTAAAAAATCTTTCTCAAAAATTTGATAAAGGTAAAAGCTATTCTATAATGGGTCCCTCTGGGTCAGGTAAATCAACTCTATTAAATTTAATTTCATTGATCGATAGACCATCATCTGGATCAATTAATTTTGACAAAATTCCTGTAAATTTTAATGAAACTGAAAAAAATGATGTTTATAGATCAAAAAAAATAGGAATTGTTTATCAACAAAATAATCTTCTCCCAGATTTTAATGCTTTAGAAAATATATATCTGGCTTCACTTGCTATTAATGACAATAAAGAATTAGCATTATCTAATGCAAAAAAATTGCTTAAAAAAATTGGTCTTTCAAACAGGGCAGATCACTTTCCATCTCAACTATCAGGTGGTGAAGCTCAAAGAGTTGCTATAGCAAGAGCAATTGTAAATGATCCTGAAATTATTTTAGCAGATGAGCCAACTGGAAGTTTGGATATGGAAACCGCAAAAGATGTTTTTGAACTTTTAAATAAACAAAAAAGGTCGGATAGACTTATTATATTTGCAACTCATAATAGATTCTTTGCCAATAAGGCAGATTGCCTATTGGAGATGATAGATGGTAGTATAAAATCACCTAATGCCTGAGTCTTATTCTCAAAATTTTAATCATCTTAAAATTCACACTCAATATTCTATCTGTGAAGGAGCAGCTAGAATTGATGATTTGCAAGAATATTCGAAGAAAAATAAAATAAAATCACTAGGTCTTTGTGACACTTCAAATTTATGTGGTGCGTTAGAATTTGCTGAAAAAATAGCAAAATCAGGTACTCAACCAATAATTGGAACTCAAATTAATTTTAAAATTGGAGAAACAATGGGTCTACTCCCTTTGTTTGCTTTAAATGAAGTTGGATATAAAAATATAATAGAACTTTCATCTTTATCGTATTTAAAAAACAAAGAGTTGTCTGATCCACATGTAGATTTTGAATTATTATTAAATAACTCTGAAGGTGTAGCTGTATTTTCAGGGACTGTATTTGGTTTGTTTGGAAAATTATTTGACAAAGGAAAGTTTACTGAAATTGATGAGATCTATAGCAAAATTAAAAAAACCTTTGGTGATAGATTTTATTTAGAGATTCAAAGACATAATGATCAAAATGAGATTGGATTTGAAAAATTTAACTTAAAAAAATCTTTAGATTTAGAAATTCCTGTTATTGCAACTAACGAAGTTTTTTATTTAGATAAAGAAATGCATGAAGCCCATGATGCTTTAATTTGTATAGGTAACAAGACGTATATAAATGAAAAAAACAGGTTAAGATTAACTGATCAGCATTATCTTAAAACTAACTCAGAGATGTCAGAATTATTTGCTGACTTGCCTGAAGCTTTAGAAAATAATTATAATTTTCCATTAAGATGTAGCTATAGACCTTTATTTTCTAACCCAATACTGCCTAATATTAGCAGTGATAAAGATGGAAATGCAGATGAAATTTTAAAAAAAGATTCAATAGAAGGATTAAAAGTCAAATTCAATAAGATCTTTAATTTAAGTGAGGAAGATTTCGAAAATAACAATTCTTATAAAGAATATAAGAACAGGCTTAATCATGAACTTTCTATTATTATAGAAATGAAGTATTCTAGTTATTTTCTTATAGTTGCTGACTATATAAAATGGGCTAAAAAAAATGATATCCCTGTAGGTCCTGGAAGAGGTTCAGGTGCCGGTTCGTTAGTAGCTTGGTGTTTGTCAATTACAGATGTTGATCCAATAAAATTTAATCTTATTTTTGAAAGATTTTTAAATCCTGATAGAATTTCAATGCCAGATTTTGATATAGACTTTTGTGAGGATAAAAGAGATCAAGTTTTTGAATATCTTACAACAAAATATAAAGATAGCGTGGCACACATTATAACATTTGGTAAATTAAAAGCTCGAATGGTAATTAGAGACGTTGGACGAGTTTTGGGTTTATCTTATGGATTTGTTGATAGCATATCAAAAATGATACCTTTTGATCCGTCTAGACCACAAAATTTAACTCAGTGCATTGCAGGAGAGCCACGATTACAAAAACTTATTAATGATGATCCAAGAATAAAGAAACTTACCGATCTATCTTTAAAATTAGAAGGTCTCAACAGGAATGTTGCCACCCATGCTGCTGGAGTAGTAATAGCAGATAAAAAACTTACTGAAGTTGTTCCTTTGTATAAAGATGTTTCTGCAGATCTGTTATTACCATCTACACAATTTGATATGTACTCTGCGGAAAATGCAGGTTTAGTAAAATTTGACTTTTTGGGCTTAAAAACACTAACCGTAATTAACAATACCCAAAAACTTGTAAGAAAAAAAATTAAAGATTTTCATATAGATAAAATTAGTTACGAAGATCAAAAAGTTTTTGATCTAATGTCCACAGGTAAAACCGTTGGCTTATTCCAAATTGAAAGTGCAGGTATGAGAGAAGCCTTAATTCAAATGAAGCCAAATCATATTGAAGATATCACTGCATTAGTTGCCCTCTATAGACCAGGACCAATGAGCAATATTCCAACATATAATGATTGCAAACATGGAAAGCAAAAACCAGATTATTTACACCCACTTCTAGAAGATATTTTAAAACCAACTTATGGCGTAATTATTTATCAAGAACAGGTAATGCAGATTGCGCAAAAATTGTCAGGATTTACAGCGGGACAAGCTGATCTTTTGAGAAGAGCAATGGGTAAAAAGAAAAGAGCAGAACTTGAAAAACAGAAACTAGGGTTTATTGCTGGAGCTGTTAAAAATGGAATAGCAAAAGATATTGCTGCTGGAATTTTTTTAAAAATAGAGCCATTTGCAGAATATGGTTTTAATAAAAGTCACGCTGCTGCGTATGCAATTATTTCTTACCAAACAGCATTTTTAAAAACTTATTATCCAAAAGAATTCATTGCAGCATCAATGACAATGGATATATCTAATCAAAATAAATTAAGTGAATTTTACGAAGAATTAAAAAGATTAAATGTTGAAGTTGTCCGTCCAGATATAAACGAATGTTTTGCTGATTTTAGAACAATTGATAATAAATTTTATTATGCATTGGGAGGAATTAAAGCTGTTGGTTATGAGGCAATATCAAATATAGTTAGGGAAAGAATTTTAAATGGAAAATTTGAGTCAATTCATGATTTTATAAATAGAGTAAATCCAAAAGATATAAACAAACTTCAATTAGAAGGTTTAGTCAAAGCAGGTTCATTTGATAAATTAAACTCAAACAGACAAGCTTTGTATAATTCCATTCCCGCAATTATAGCTAAAAGCAAAAATATATTTGATAATAAATCTGCTAATCAGATTGATTTGTTCTCAGAAGATAAAAGTGCGCAGGATGAGATCTTAATTAAAACTGAAGATTGGAAATTTGAAGAAAGATTATCTAAAGAATTTGAAGCGGTAGGTTTCTTTATTTCAGACCATCCGTTAAATCAATTTACAGAGATTTTTAATGATTATAAAATAACAGATTATTCAAGTTTTATTTCAAAAGAAGATTTAAAAGATGCTAACATAGCTGCAACACTGCTGAAGGTTCAAGAAAGAAAAACTGCAAAAGGAAATTCTTACGCTGTTCTAAAATTAACAGATTTATCAAGTGTATTTGAACTTTTTATTTTCTCAGATGTTTTAGAATTAAATAGAGAAATTTTGAAAGAGGGCAACTCCCTTATTTTAACATTATTTAAAAATATTTCTAATGATGAAAATCGACTTACTAGGATTAATGTCCAAAAAATAGCTTCACTTAAAGATTTATTTAATAGTCCTATAAATGAGGTTTCATTCGAAATTAAATCTAAGTTAGAAATCGAAAAAATATCCACAATTTTAGAAGGCGATGGTAAAACAATTGTAAATATTAATCTTAATTCTGGAGATAATATTCTTAAATTTAGATTAAAAAATACACGTAAATTAGACAGAAAAGCTCTTAATTTATTGAGAAATCAAGAAATACAGGCAATAATTAACTAAATAATCACTTGTTAAATAAAGTAAATATTTGTAAATACTTCCTAAATTAAATTAACACGCACACAGTTGTTGGTTTTATACCTCCGGTCCTTAATTGGAAATTACTGTGGTGGCTTAACCGGGAATAAATATGAAAATACCTAACGTTACAATACAACAATTATTAGAAGCAGGCGTTCATCTTGGACATAAAACTTTAAGATGGAATCCAAAAATGAAAAAATACATTTTTGGTAAAAGAGACTCAATCCACATTATAGACTTGACCCAAACACTTGAACTTACAAAAGTAGCTCTAGAAAAAGTTTATAATACAATCACAAATAATGGAAAAATTTTATTTGTTTCTACAAAGAAACAAGCCTCAGAAGCAATCGCAGAAGTAGCTAAAGAAACTAACCAATATTATGTAAATTATAGATGGTTAGGAGGTATGTTAACTAATTGGGGAACAATTTCAAATTCAATAAAAAAATTAAAAAAATTAGAAACTGATTTAGTTTCAGAAAATAGAGGCTTCACAAAAAAAGAACTGCTTAAAATGAGTGTTAAAAGAGATAAACTTCAAAGATCATTGGGTGGAATAGCTGAAATGAAAAAAATTCCTGATTTAGTATTTGTTATAGATACAAATTATGAATCTTTGGCTATAGCTGAGTCTGCTAAATTAGGAATTCCTATTATTGCTATTTTAGACAGTAATTCAAATCCAGATAATATTGATTATCCAATCCCTGGTAATGATGATGCAAGAAGAGCTATTGATCTTTATTGTAATTTAATCAAAGAGACAATTAATAACGCTAAAAGTTCTTCATCAGTGGATGAGATAAAAAAAGATAAAGCTAAAGACTCTAAAGTTGAAGATAAAACAAAAACCATTCAGGAAATAGATAGAGAAAAATTAGAGAAAAAATTTTCAAAAGAAGATAAGGAGAAATTAAACTAATGAGTGATATAGAAAAGGTTAAAAAACTTAGAGAAGCGACAGGAGCAGGTTTTAAAGATTGCAATTCAGCTATCAAGGAATCAAATGGAGATTTAGATAAGGCAATCGAAATTTTAAGAGTAAAAGGAATTTCTAAAGCTTCAAAAAAAATGTCTAGAGATGCAAAAGAGGGAGTTGTTGTAGTTAGTGGGGATGAAAAAAAAACTTCTCTTATAGAGGTAAATTGTGAAACAGATTTTGTTGCAAAAAATGATGATTTTATTTCTTTCGTTAAAGAACTAAGTGAATTAAATAACGAAAAAAATTCAAATGTTGAAAATTTAAAGTCAGCTAAAATGAAAAATGGTCAAACAGTTGATGATAACTTAGTTGCTTTGATTGCAAAAATTGGTGAAAAAATCACTATTGGAAAGGCTAAAACAATTACAAATTTTGACGGTATAAACAATCACTATCTTCATACTGTTGTAAAAGATAATGTTGCAAAATTAGCTGTAATGGTTTCATTGGAAACTAAAGATAGTTCAGATTCAGTGAAAAATTTTAGTAAACAATTATCTATGCATATTGCAGCATCAAATCCATTAGCTTTAGAATCAAATTCAATTGATCAGGAAATTATAGATAAAGAACAAGAGTTGGTTACAGAGGAATTAAAAAATTCAGGAAAACCCGAGGATATTGCAAAAAAAATTAGCTTAGGTAAGATGAATAAATTTAAAGAGGAAAATGCTCTTTTAACTCAGGCTTGGGTAATGGAACCAAAGAAAAAAGTAAAAGATATATTAAAAGAACTTTCTATAGCTGATTTAAAAATTAAAGAATTTTATAGAATAAAGATTGGAGAATAAATGTTCGATGAGAAATCATACAGCCTTAAAATGGATAAAACCATTGAGATTTTCTCTAAAGAATTATCTTCATTAAGAACCGGTAGAGCTAATGCATCAATGCTAGATTTAATAAAAGTTGATGTTTATGGCCAGCAAATGCCTATTAATCAAGTTGGAAGCATTACAACTCCAGAACCAAGAATGATAAACATTCAAGTTTGGGATGTTAACAATGTTACTTTAGTTGATGCAGCAATTCAAAAATCAGATTTAGGTCTGAACCCTCAAATAGATGGTCAGTTGATTAGATTACCAGTTCCAGAGCTTAACGAAGAAAGAAGAACTGAATTAAAAAAGTTAATTAAATCTATTGGAGAAAAATGTAAGGTTTCAATAAGAAATATAAGAAGAGAAGGAAATGAGGATTTAAAAAAATTATTAAAATCAAAAGAAATAAGTGAAGATGACGAAAAATCTTATGAGAAAATAATTCAATCAATTACAGATAATCATATAAAATCTGTTGATGATAAAGTTGCTTTAAAAGAAAAAGAAATAATGACCGTATGAGCCCTTTAAAACATGTAGCCATTATCATGGATGGTAATGGAAGGTGGGGCGTAAAGCATAAAAAATCAAGAAATGCAGGTCATAAAGCTGGACTTATAACCGTAGAAAACATAATCAAAGAGACAATAAAAAATAACATTAAATATTTAACCTTGTACGCTTTTTCTACAGAAAACTGGAAAAGACCAGAAAGCGAAATAACTTTTTTATTTAATCTACTTGAAAATTTTTTAGAAAATAAAATTGAACTACTACATAAGCAAAATATAAAATTAAATATTATCGGGAAAAAAAATTTTTCAAAGAAAATAAATAAACTTTTAAATATTTCTGAAAAAAAAACTAAAA
>QCMQ01000011.1 GCA_003213615.1 Pelagibacteraceae bacterium AG-422-D23
TATAAAGAAAATTTTAGGACTTTAAGTAATTCAGCGTTGTCTGGTGGAGTAACTTCCGTCGTAACCATGCCTAATACAGATCCAATTATAGATAATGTATCAATTGTAGATTTTTTAAAAAGAAGAGGACGTGATAAGTCTAAAATAAATATCTTTCCTTGCGCTTCATTAACTCAAAACACTGATGGGACCAATATGACTGAATTTGGGTTGCTAGCTAAAAAAGGAATTATTGCTTTTACTGACGGAGTAAAAACAATTCAAAATACTAGACTTATGTCTAGAATTATGAATTCAGCTAAAGATTTGGGATGTCTTATAATGCAACATGCTGAAGATTACGATTTAGCTAAAAATGGAATGATTAATTCTGGTATTATTGCAACAAAACTAGGCTTATCAAGCATACCAGATATCGCTGAAAGAATTATAATTGAAAGAGATCTTACTCTCTTAGAAAAAACTAAATGTCGGTATCATATATCTCAACTATCAGCAGGAAAATCTGTAGATATAATTAAGGAACGTAAACAAAATGTTAAATTTACTTGCGGTGTATCAATAAATAATCTCTCATTAAATGAAAATGATATTGGAGATTTCAGAACATTTTTAAAATTATCACCTCCACTGAGAAGAGAAGAAGATCGAGAAGCTTTGGTTCAAGGATTAAAAGATAAAACTATTGATGTAATTGTTTCTGACCATAAACCTGAAGATGAAGAATCTAAAAGATTAACTTTTGCTCAAGCTGCAACAGGTGCATCTGGTATTGAAACATTGTTGTCTTTAAGTTTAGAATTATTTCATAACGGATCTGTAAAACTTGAAACTATCATTCAAGCATTAACATCCAACCCAGCAAAAATATTAAATATAAATAAAGGAAACCTGTCTATTGGAAATGATGCAGATTTTTGTATAGTAGATATCAATAAACCATGGATTGTAAAAAAAGAAAATTTAATCTCTAAATCTAAAAATACTTCAATTGAAGATAAGAAACTTCAAGGAAAAGTAACCAATACCTTTGTAAAAGGTATAGAATTATTTAAAATATAAAAATGGAACTTTTTATAATAGGTATAATCTCATACCTGATGGGATCAATTCCTTTTGGATTAATTTTAACTAAAATATTTTTAAAAAAAGATATTAGAGAGATAGGCTCTGGTAATATTGGTGCAACAAATGCTCTAAGAACTGGTAACAAATTAATTGGTTATTCAACACTTATACTTGATGTGTTAAAAGCAGTAATACCTGTTCTATACGTAAAAATTAATTTCTCTGATGCTGTATATATATCAGCTTTATGTGCTTTTATAGGTCATGTGTTTCCTATTTGGTTAAAATTTAAAGGTGGGAAAGGTGTAGCTACATATGTTGGGATACTTTTTTCTTTAAATATTATTTTTGGTTTAGTATTTGGTATTTGTTGGTTAATAATTTTTTTTATTTCTAAATATTCATCTTTAGCCTCCTTGATAGGATCACTTTCTATACCTGTTTATATTTTAATTTTTGAGGATTTAGAAAATATTTTTTTTTACGTAATAATGTTTATTTTAATATTTTTTACCCACAGAGAAAATATTAAACGCTTGAAAAATAAAGAAGAAACTAAGACAAAAATTTATTAATTTGACTATCAAACTCTTTTGAGTAGTTTGTTATTTTATGAATCTTGTCATAGTTGAAAGCCCTGCTAAAGCGAAAACAATTAATAAATATTTAGGTGATAACTATACCGTTTTAGCTAGCTATGGTCATATTAGAGATCTTCCTTCAAAAAATGGATCTGTTGATCCTGATCAAAATTTTAAAATGGAATGGGAAGTTGATAGCTTTTCAAAAAAATATTTAAAAGAAATTACTGATGCTGCGAAAGATTCTTCAAAAATAATTCTTGCTACTGACCCAGATCGTGAAGGTGAAGCAATAGCATGGCATGTAAAAGAATATTTAGATGAAAAAAAACTTTTAAAGGATAAAGAAATTGAACGTGTGGTATTTAATGAAATAACAAAAAAAGCAGTCACACATGGTATTGAAAACCCAAGACAGATAGAGCCTTTATTAGTCGATGCTTATATGGCTAGAAGAGCGTTAGATTACTTGGTTGGATTTAATATATCACCAATACTGTGGACTAAACTTCCTGGTTCAAAATCTGCAGGTAGAGTTCAATCTGTTGCACTGAAATTGATCACTGAAAGAGAGCATGAAATTGAATTATTCAAGCCTAAAGAATTTTGGACTTTAAATATTAATTTTCAGGATAAAAACAAAAGCAAGATTACAGCAAGTATTTCTCAACTTGATGGAGAAAAAATTGAAAAATTTTCATTTAAAAATAAAGAAGAAATTGAAAATGCAATTGATAATATTAAGAACAAAAAATTTAATATAACTGATATTTCTTCTAAAATTGTAAGTAGAAATCCCTCAGGGCCATTTACTACTTCAACACTTCAGCAAGTTGCTTCTAGTAGATTGGGTTTTGGTGCATCAAGAACAATGCAAATAGCTCAAAAACTTTATCAAGGAATAGAAATTGAGGGAGATACAGTTGGGTTAATTACTTATATGAGAACAGATGGAACTAATTTATCAGCTGATGCTGTCTCTGATTTTAGAAATTTTATTAAAAAAGAATATGGAAACGAATACTTACCAGAAAATCCAAATAATTATTCAGGAAAAAAAGCAAAAAATGCTCAGGAAGCTCATGAAGCAATAAGACCAACTGATATTAATAGAAATCCAGAGTCAGTAAAAAAATATTTAAGTTCTGACCAACAAAAATTATATTCTTTAATTTGGTCTAGAGCTCTATCGTCTCAAATGGAAACAGCAAAATTTGATAGAAATACAATAACGATTGAATCTGAAGACAGTAAAACTATATGCAAATCAAGTGGATCAGTTTTGAAATTTGATGGATTTTTAAAAGTTTATTCAAATCAAAGTAAAGACGATGATGAGCAAATTTTACCTGAGATGTCAAAAGGACCAATTAATATAGAAGCTCTTATTGATGAACAACATTTTACACAACCTCCACCACGTTTCTCTGAGGCAAGTTTAGTTAAAAAATTAGAAGAGTTAGGAATTGGTAGACCCTCAACTTACGCAAGTATAATTTCAACAATAGCAAATAGAGGTTATGCAGAAATAGTTAATAAAAGATTTTTTCCAACTGATAGAGGTAAATTAATTTCTGCGTTTTTAGAAAAACTATTTTCAAAGTATGTGGATTATAACTTCACAGCTGGACTAGAGGATCAGCTAGATGAAATAACTTCTGGAAAAGAAAGTTGGATAAAAGTTCTAGAAATGTTTTGGAAAGATTTTAATAATAATGTTTCAGAGGTAAAAGAAAAAAGGACTAGAGAAGTTTTAGATCTTTTAAATGAAAGTTTGGGAGCATTAATATTTGATACTGATAAAGAAGGAAAAATAGTTAGAAAATGTCAGATATGCGATACTGGTTCACTGAGTTTAAAAAATAGTTTTAGAGGAGGTGCTTTTATTGGATGTTCAAACTATCCGGAATGCAAATTTACAAGACCATTATCAAAAGCAAAAGCAGCTGCCCAGACTCAACTAGCAGAACCAAAGTTTCTTGGAAAACACGAAAATGGGAATGATATTTTCCTAAAAAATGGAAGATTTGGGCCTTATCTTCAGTATGAAAAAGTCCTTGAGGAGAATATTGAAGAAGAAAAACCTAAAAAAAGAAAAAAAACTAAGAAAAAGAAACCTGAGGTAAATGAACTATTGAAAAATGTATCTATACCAAAAGGAATTGAATTAGAAAGTATTGACATAGATAAAGCAAAATTTTTATGTTCGTTACCTAAATCATTGGGTGTCAATCCAGAAAATCAAAAAGAAATCACTTTAAATACAGGTAGATTTGGACCGTATTTAAAATGTGAAAATAAATCAGCTAGATTAGAAAATGTAGAAGAAATTTTTTCTATAGGTTTAAATAGAGCTATTACATTAATAGCTGAAGCAAAACCTGGAAGAATGTCTTCTTCTATTATAAAAGACTTAGGAGAGCACCCTGAGGATAAAAAACCAGTAAGAATTATGAAAGGTCAATATGGACCATACATCAAATATAAATCTCTAAATGCAACAATACCTGAGGAAAAAGACCCAGTAGAGCTTACAATGGAGGAAGCTCTAATCCTTATTGAGAAAAGACGTGAATACGATAAAAATAAAAAAACAAAAAGTAAGAAAAAAAATAGGAAATAAAATTAATGATAAACTTGAAAAGGAAGATTAATTTATGAGTTATGAAAAAAAAATTGAAGAGTTAAAAATCAAACTTCCAGAAGCTAAACCTCCTGTTGGGTCATATGTTGCAACAAAAATTGTTGGCAATTTACTTTATATTTCGGGACAGATTTCTATTTCAGAAAATGGTGAATTAATAAAAGGAAAAGTTGGAAAAGATCTATCTGTAGATGATGGTTACAAAGCAGCTGAAAGATGTGGTTTAAGTATTATATCTCAAGCAAAAGTAGCTTGTAATGGAGATCTTTCTAAAATTAAATCGTGTGTAAAATTGACAGGCTTTGTTAATTCAACTGATAACTTTACAGACCAACCAAAAGTAATTAATGGTGCTTCTGATTTAATTGCTTCAGTTTTTGGCGAAGCAGGAATGCATACAAGAGCAGCAGTAAGCACAAATAGCTTACCACTTGGCGTGTCTGTTGAAGTTGATGCAATTTTTGAGTTAAATTAAATTATCTTCCAATACCAAAATATTTAAAACCTAGTTTTTTAATTTTATTTGGTGAATAAATATTTCTCATATCGTAAATAATAAGTTTTTTATTTTTTGAAAATTTTTTGAAATTAATTGATTTAAAATCATTCCATTCTGTATGTATAATTGCAATATCTGATCCTTTCATCGATTCTTGTATTGAATTAGAAAATTCAACATTTTTTAATTTTTTAAATTCTTTTTTTGATCCTGTAGGATCATAATATTTAATTTTCGCACCTTTTTTGGATAAAAATGGAATTAATTTTAGGCTAGACGAGTCTCTCATATCGTCAGTATTTGCTTTAAAAGTTACACCTAAAAAGGATACAACTTTATTTTTAATTTTATTATTTAAAATTAAACTAACTCTTTTGGATAATAAATTAGATCTTAAATCATTAGATCTGATAACGCTTTTTACCACTGATAAATTAGTTTTGAATTTATCAGCAGTTGAAACTAAAGCTTTCGTATCTTTTGGAAAACATGACCCACCGTATGCAGGTCCAGCTCTTAAAAATCTGCTACCAATTCTTTTATCTAGTCCAATTCCTATTGAGATATCCTCAATATCTATACCAGTTTTTTCACATAAATTTGATATTTCATTTATAAAGGTAATCTTTGTTGCTAAAAAAGCATTTGAAGCATATTTAATTAATTCGGCTGCTCTTCTTTTTGTAGAAAGAAATTTTGCACCTTTTGATATTAGTGGTGAATATAAACTTTTTAATATTCTCTGGGATTTACTATCATTTGATCCAACTACAACTCTATCTGGATAGATAAAATCTCTAATAGCCTCACCTTCTCTTAAAAATTCAGGATTAGATACTACTGAAAAAAATTTTTTATTTACTTTTTTAGATATAATTTTTTCAATCTCATCACCTGTTGTCACGGGCACAGTCGATTTGTTGATTATAATTTTAAATTTTTTAATAGATTTAGATATTTCTTTTGCAGCAGCATATACTTGGCTTAAATCAGCACTATTACTATTTTTTTTGGTTGGTGTTCCTACACATATAAAAACAATATCTGATTTTTTCACCGATTCTTTTAGGTTTGTTGAAAAATTCAGTCTTTTATTTTTATAATTTTTTAAAACTAACTCTTCTAAACCCGGTTCGTAAATAGGAACAATACCCTTTTTTAAATTGTTAATTTTTTTTAAATCTTTATCAACACATATGACGTCATTACCTAAATCAGAAAAACAAACGCCACTAACTAAACCAACATAACCTGTGCCAATCATACATAATTTCATATTTTTCCCATTTCTTTCGAGGAATTGATATAGCCACTCATTGTTCCACAATCAAGATACTTACCTTCAAAATTATGAGCTACAAATTTTTCTTTATCATTTATTAATAACTGTATTGCATCAGTGATATGTATCTCTTTACCTTTACCAGGTCTAAGAGATTTTATTTTTTTAAAAATTGTACGTGGTAATATATATCTTCCAATAACAGCATTGTTAGATGGAGCTTTTTTTACTGATGGTTTTTCAACAACACCATCTATAACATAATTTCTATTATTTAATTTTTTATTAATTTTATATATTCCCCATCTTGAAACATTGTTTTTTTTTACTTTCATCGAAGCCATAACTGAAGCTTGATATTTTTTATGAACCTTGATCATTGACTTAGAACAATTTTTTTTAATTATTAAATCATCTGGTAACAACATTAAAAAATACTTATTTTTAATATATTTTTGTGTCTTAAGGACAGCATCGCCTGTGCCCTTTGGAATATTTTGAAAAACAAACTTAATTCTATTTTTATATTTAAGTATCTTTTTATATTCATTAATTATTCTAGAATCTTTTTTTTTTTTAATAATATTTTTATAAAACTGATCACTATAAAAATATTTTTTAATCATTAATTTTTTAGTGGAGATAATAAATACAATCTCTTTAATACCTGCCTCAATACATTCATCAAGAATATATTCAATTCCAGGTCTTCCATTAATAGGTAGAAGTTCTTTAGCAAAAACACTTGTTAAAGGTAGTAACCGAGTTCCAAGTCCGGCCAAAGGAATAATTGCTTGTTTAATCATTTAAATGTTTTACTTATTAAATATTTTTATACAAATGAAAATTTTATTAAACAATACGTCATTATTTGAATCATTAAGGCCATTTAATGACCTGGGTTTTGTTCCTACTATGGGTGGAATACATAAAGGTCATTTATCACTTATAAATAAATCAAATAAACTTTGTAAAAAAACAATTGTAAGTATTTTTGTTAATCCAAAGCAATTTAATAATAAAAAAGATTTAAAATCCTATCCACGAAATATCAAGAAAGATTTAAAAATTCTTAAAAAAAGCAAAAAAGTTGATTTTGTTTATCTTCCTACATTTAAAGACATATACAAAGATAAAAAAAAATCAAAAATTACATTGCAAAAAAAAGATAAAATTTTGTGTGCTAAATTTAGAAAAGGTCATTTTGAAGGTGTTTTAGATGTAATGAATAAACTAACTAAAATTGTAAAACCCAAGAAGATATTTATGGGAGAAAAAGATTTTCAACAACTATATTTGGTAAAAAAAGAATTAGAAAAAAAATATAAAACTAAGGTTATTCCTTGTAAAACAATTCGAGATAGAGATAATGTAGCTCTCTCATCAAGAAACCTTCTTTTAAATAAAACTAATTTAATCACCGCAGCAAAAATTTATGAAACACTAGTAGATATTAAAAAAAATACTAAAAATAAGAAAAATATTCCAAGCTTTTTAAATCTTAAAAAAAAAGAATTAAAAAATAATTATAAAATTAAAATTGATTATTTAGAGCTAAGAAATATAAATAATCTAAAAATTTCAAGTACAAAGAAAAATTCAAGATTATTTATTGCTTATTATTTAAACAATGTCAGATTGATTGATAACCTGTAATTTTATAAAAAATATGCTCCAACACCTAAAAAAGAAACAAAACCAATTACATCTGTAATTGTTGTCACAAATACACTTGAAGCAATCGCTGGGTCAATATTCATTTTTTTAAGAGTAAAAGGAACTAATATCCCAAATAATCCAGCTATGATCATTGTTAGCACCATTGATATAGCTATGATCACCGAAAGGATGCTATCTTGAAACCATAAATGAACAATTAAAGCACTTATTACAGCAAATATAATTCCATTTAGAATACCAATAGAAAATTCTTTAAATACATTTGATGAGAAATTATTTTGAGTTAAATCATTTGTAGCTATAGTTCTTACTGTAACTGCAAGTGTTTGCATTCCTGCATTTCCTCCCATTGAAGCTACAATGGGCATTAAGAAAGCTAATACCACCATTTGTTCAATGGTTGCTCCAAATAAACTAATGCACCATGTGGCTAGAAAAGCAGTAAATAAATTAAGTAAAAGCCAATTAAATCTTCTTTTTGTTTTTTTTACAACTCCATCAGTAATTTCTTCATCTCCTACTCCAGCTAATCTTAAAGCATCTTCCTCAGCTTCCTCTTTCAAAACCGTTAAAACGTCATCATTCATAATCATACCAACTAATTTGTTATTTTTGTCTACAACGGCAGCTGAATTTAAATTGTAATTTTCAAATAAGTTGGCAACTTCCTCTTTGTCCATTTCAACAGGAATTAATAATTGAGATTCTGACATAATTGTTGCCATTTTAGTATCTCGAGGTGTTGTTAAAACTCTAGAGGAAGGAACAGTGCCTATTGGTTTGAAATCTTCATTAACAATAAAAATTTCTAAAAACTCTTCTGGTAAATCTTTGTTTTCTCTTAAATAGTCAATTGTTTGACCTACAGACCAATTACTTGGTATAGCTGTAAATTCACGCTGCATAAGTCTAGCAGCAGTGTCCTCTGGATAGCTTAAGCTTTCTAGGAGAGCAAATCTATCTTTAGGGGGTAAAGAACTAAGGATTGCATTTTTATCCTCTTCAGGAACATTTTCCAGTATAGATATAGCATCGTCTGACTCTAAACCTTTTAGAATACTTACTATAGATTCTGAAGATAGATAGGTAATAATTTCTGATTGAATAGACTCATTTAATTCAACAAAAACCTCTGGATCAATATTGAAATTATTTAATTTAATTAAACTTTCTCTATCCCCTTCGCTAAGGTGCTCAATAATATCCGCAGCATCAGCAGGGTGCATTTCATTAAATGAATTAGTAATAAATTGAGCGTCATTGTTAGCTATTTTGCTAGTAACAACTCTTATATATTCTTTATTAAATTCAAAATTTACTTTTTTATCTTTAGTTTTTTTAGTTAAAGACATAAATCTACCTATAATTTAGATTTGCACTATTAATACATAATAAAGATAATACAAATTATAAATGAACATAGAGATCAAAAAGTCAATAAAACCAGTAAATTATTTTGATGCTATTAATATACTAGAGTCAAGATTAAAGGATTTATGTGAAAATAATGGGCAAGAATTAATTTGGACATTGGAGCATAATGAAGTTTTTACTGCAGGAACTTCCTATAAAGAGAATGAGATTATTGATAAATCTATTAAAATATTAGAAACGAATAGAGGTGGTAAAATTACTTACCATGGGCCAGGTCAATTAATTTGTTATTTTGTTTTAGATTTAAGGAAAAAAAAAGATATCAGAAAATTTATAACAATTATCGAAAAAACAATAATTCAAACTTTAAAATTTTATAAAATAGAGACTTTTCCGGATAAAGATAATATCGGTATATGGCATAAATATAATAATGAAGTTAAAAAAATTGCTGCAATAGGTATCAGAGTAAGCAAATGGATTGCCTATCATGGTTTTGCAATAAATATAAATAATGATCTAGAAAATTATAAAAAAATTATACCATGTGGTATTTCAGATAAAGGAGTAACTAATTTAAAAAATATTTTAGATCAGGATTACTCAAATCTAAGTGATATATTAATTAAAAATTTTATTTCAAATTTGAAAATCTAAGTCTTTTAGATTTTAAAAGTTTTTTAAAATACTCAGGTAACAATGCTGAATAAGTATGTTTTACATCGTTAATTTTAAATTTAATTTGATATGAATGTAACATTAAATTTTTATTAATTCCTTTATTAGAATTTGATAATTTATATTTTGTATCTCCAAATATAGGATTTCCAATTGCATATAATTGTTTTCTTAACTGATGTTTTCGTCCAGTAATAGGTTTTAATTCTAATAAACTTGCTTCAGAATTTTTATCAATAACTTTGAAAATTGTTTTTGCTTTTTCAATTATTTTTTTATCACTATCGTACCTAATTAAATCATCATCCCATACACCAGTTTTTTTATTAATTTCGCCTTGGCATATAGCTACATAAGTTTTATGTACTTTTCTTAGTCGGAATAAAGAAGTAAGCAATTGAGCGCTCTCTCTGTTTTTGGCCATAATAAAAACACCAGAAGTATCTTTATCCAATCTATGGACAGAAAAAGGTTTTGTGCCTTCAAAAATTTTACTTTTAGCAAAAATATCAACTAGATTTTTTTTTGATTTAGTTCCACCTTGCACTGATATGCCAGATGCTTTGTTTAAAACAACAAAATTGTCATTGTTGTCAATAATTTGATCTTCATTTGATTTTATAATTTCTTTTGATGGTAAAAACTTAATCTTTTTTTGTTGAATTGTTTCTTTAAATTCAATGTTAAATATATTTATTTCATCTTTCGTTTTTACTTTAAAAGAGCTTTTAACTTTTTTTTTATTAAGCTTTATTTTTCCTGTTCTTAAATATTTTTCAACAAGTCCTTGTGGAATTTTTCCAATTTTAAATCTTAACCATCTGTCCAAACGCATATCATTACACGTTGAATCAACGATGTAAGATTTTTTCATGATTTATGATTTAAGCTGTAGCTTGTTTTTTCTCTTCCGTTTTAGGAGATTCTTTGGTTGTATCTTTTTTTGGTTTATCAACTCTTTTTGCCTCAACATCTCTATCAACAAATTCAATTATTGCCATTGGAGCATTATCTCCATATCTAAATCCAGCTTTAATTATTCTTGTGTAACCACCTTTTCTATTCTGATATCTTTTAGAAAGTTTTTTTTAACTTTATTAGCTGACTTAATATCTTGTAGTTTAGAAACCAACATTTTGGTTGTCTGTAAAGTTTCTTTTTTACCTAATGTTATTATTTTATCCGCTTGAGGTTTTAGAAATTTAGCTTTTGGCAAAGTAGTTTTGATTTGCTCGTACTTAATCAAAGAATTAAGCATATTCTTAAGTAAAGCTTTTCTGTGCTCTGATGTTCTATTTAACTTCTTATTTGCCAAACCATGTCTCATTAAATTGCTTCCTCTAATTTTTTAGACATTTCTGCAATGTTGTCTGGTGGCCAGTTTGGTATTTCCATTCCTAAATATAAAGACATGCCTGTTAAAACTTCTTTAATTTCATTTAATGATTTTCTTCCAAAATTAGGTGTTCTCAACATTTCACCTTCAGATTTTTGAACCAGATCACCAATATAAATAATATTATCATTTTTTAAGCAGTTCATTGATCTAACTGATAACTCTAACTCATCCACTTTTCTTAGTAAGTTTTTGTTAAATTCAGGTTCAGTAGAAACTTCTTTTACAGGAGCTTCAACTGGCTCATCAAAGTTTATAAACATTTTAAGCTGATCTTGGAAAATTCTAGCTGAATAAGCTACAGCATCTTCAGCAGAAATTGATCCATTAGTTTCAACTTCCATAATTAACTTATCATAATCTAATGCTTTACCTTCTCTAGCAGTACTTACTGAATATGAAACTTTTTTAACTGGACTATAAAGTGAGTCTATAGCAATAAGGCCTAATGGTGGCTCTTCAGGTTTATTTAGTTCTGCAGGAACATATCCTTTACCTGTATTAACATTCATCTCCATATGAAAAGTAGTATTTTCATCTAGATTACAAATAACTAAATCAGGATTTAAAATTTCAACATCTGCAACTGGAGCTATATCTGAAGCTTTAATTTCTCCAGGTCCTTTTGCGTCTAAAATTAATTTTTTTGTGCCCTCAGAATTACTTTTTAATGCTAAAGATTTTACGTTTAAAACGATATCGGTTACATCTTCTCTAACACCTTTTATTGAAGTGAATTCATGTAAAACTCCATCAATTTGAATTGATGTTACAGCGGCTCCTCTTATAGATGATAATAAAATCCTTCTTAGAGAATTTCCTAAAGTTAATCCATATCCTTTTTCTAAAGGCTCAGCTACAATTTTTGCATGGGTTAGGTCGTCACTTATTTGAACATCTAATTTAGATGGCTTAATTAATGACTTCCAATTTTTTACATTAACATTTTCGACTTCCATTAAACTCTCCTTTTCTTTGGTGGTCTAGTTCCATTATGAGGCATAGGCGTAGTGTCTTTTATTGACAAAATCTTAAATCCTCTAGCTTGCAATGCTCTTAAAGCTGTTTCTCTTCCTGATCCAGGTCCTTTGACTTCGACGGATAAAGTTTTCATTCCGTACTCAAGAGCTTTAGAAGCTGCTGAGTCTGCTGCAATCTGTGCAGCGTATGGAGTAGACTTTCTTGATCCCTTAAACCCTTTTTGTCCAGCAGATGCCCATGAAATTACATTTCCATTTGTATCAGCAATAGAGATGATAGTATTATTAAATGTTGATTGCACATAAGCAATTCCATTTAAAATATTTTTCTTAACTTTCTTTTTTTTGGAATAAGAACTTTTTACACTTTTCTTAGTAGACTTTTCTACTTTCTGATCCTTATTCTCAACTTTATCGGTTTTAGCCATAACTATTTTTTAGTTGGTGTTAATTTTTTTCCAGCAATAGCGATTGCTTTTCCTTTTCTTGTCCTTGCATTACATCTAGTTCTTTGTCCTCTAACAGGTAATTTTTTTCTATGTCTTGTTCCTCTGTAGCAAGCTAAATCTATTAACCTCTTAATGCTTAATGAATAATCTCTCCTTAAATCACCTTCTACTTTAAAGTTTTGATCAATATATTCTCTAATTTTTAAAATCTCTTCATCCGTTAATTCGTTAACTCTTTTAGCTCTTGGAATTTCTAAAGATGAACAAATTTGTTGTGAGAATTTATCACCAATTCCATAAATATAAGTTAAACCTATATGAACAAGTTTATTCTGTGGAATGTTTATACCTGCGATACGAGCCATAATTTTTGTGATAATTTGTGCCTTTTATATAAGAAGATTAATCAAAGTCAACGTCTTATAAATTGATAAAAGCGTCTATTTTCCTTGTTATTTCGCCAATTTCCAAGCCTCCATCGATCTCTTTAAAATTTGGATTTTCAGAGTAAAAATTTAGAACTGGTTGGGTTGTTTCCATGTATTTCTCATATCTTGAAACTATCGTATGAGTATCATCATCAGACCTATTTTCTATAATTTTTCTATTCTCAAGCCTTCTGATAATTGTTTCTTTATCTACGTTTAGAAATAAAATTAAATCTATGCTCTGATTTGAATTTTTTAGTAACATTTCTAAATTTTTAGCCTGACTTAATGATCGAGGATATCCATCAAAGATTAATTTGTTTTTTTTTTGAGGATCAGATATTAAATTTTCTATAAGTTTATTAACAATATCATCACTTATAAATATTCCATTCTTCATATCATTGGTTATAGCTTTGCCAATGTCTGAATTTTTTTTAATTTCTTCTCTTAAAAGATCACCCGTTGAAATTTGAAAAGCTTTTAATTTGTTTACTAAATATTTAGACTGAGTACCTTTTCCTGCACCAGGAGGTCCAAATAAAATTATATTCACTTACTTACCAAATTTTGTTTTTTTAATCAGTTGTTCGTATTGTGAACTCATTAATCTTGTTTGTATTTGTGTTACAGTATCGATAGCTACTACGACAACAATTAATATTGATGCACCACCTAAATAAAAAGGTATTGGATAGTTTGCAATTAAAAATTCCGGCATCAAACAAACTAAAGTTAAATATAGAGCACCAATCGTAGTTAATTTTGTTGAAATATTTTCAATATACAACGCTGTACTTTCACCTGGTCTAATGCCTGGTACAAATCCACCATACTTTCTAAGATTCTCAGCAGTTTCGGTTGGATTGAATGTTATAGAAGTATAAAAAAAAGTGAAAAATATTATTCCTGATGCGTACAGCAACATATAAAGAGGTTGTCCTTGAGTAAAATAAGAGCTCAAGTTTAAAAATGTTTCATTATTGGAAAATGAAAAATTTGAAAATGTTACTGGTAATAATAGAAGTGCAGAAGCAAAAATTGCAGGAATTACTCCAGCTTGATTTATTTTTAAAGGTAAATGTGATGACTCTCCTCCATACATTTTGTTACCCATTTGTCTTTTAGGATAATTAATTAGAATTTTTCTTAATGCTCTTTCCATAAAAACTACAAAAAGAATTGTAACTATTAATAGAACAAATATAGCTAGGATCATAAACGTTGAAACTGCACCAGTTCTACCTAATTCAAAAGTTGTAACCAAAGCTCTTGGAATTTCTGCTACAATACCAGCAAAAATTATTAACGATATACCGTTTCCAATACCTCTTTGAGTGATTTGTTCCCCCAACCACATTAAAAATATTGTTCCAGCAACAATGGTTGTAACAGTTGTTATTTTGAAAAAAGCCCCTGGATTAATTACTAAGTCAGCCGATGACTCTAAACCAACAGATAAACCATATCCTTGAACTGTTGCAAGTAAAACTGTTCCATATCTAGTGATTTGTGTAATTTTAGCTCTTCCTGTCTCACCTTGAGCTTTTAGATTTTTAAAATAGTCAGAAACCCCTGTCAAAAGTTGAACTATAATTGCAGAAGAAATGTAAGGCATTATACCTAATGCAAATATTGCCATTCTACTAACTGCACCTCCTGCAAAAACATTAAACATGCCTAACAATCCTTTTTGATTGCCTTCCATCATTATTTTCAATTGTTCTGGGTCTATACCTGGTAAAGGCACAAAAGTTCCAAATCTATAAACGGCTAAAATTAAAATAGTAAATATAATTCTATTTCTTAAATCATTTGTTGATGATGATGCACTCATATAAACAAACTATTTTTTTAATTGAATAGATCCACCAATTTTTTCTAGTTTTTCTATTGCTGATTTAGAGGCTAGGTCTGCTTCAATATTAATTTTATCTTTTACTTCCCCAGAACCTAAAATTTTTAATTTTTTTGAGTTTTTATTTATTAATTTAAGTTTTTTTAATAATTCTGAGTTTAATACTTCATTTGGATTAATATTTTTTTTGTCTATGTAAAATTGAATTTTATCTAGATTTAAAATTGCAACACTCTCTTTTGATATTGGGTTAAAACCTCTTTTAGGAAGTCTTCTATATAATGGCATTTGACCACCTTCAAAACTTTTAATAGCTACCCCAGATCTTGATTTTTGACCTTTAACACCTCTTCCTGATGTTTTTCCTTTACCCGAACCAATTCCTCGTCCAACTCTTATTTTAGATTTATTAATTTTCTCTCTATTATTTAAAGTAATCATTATCCTCTTTTTTCAATTATTTCAGAAATTTTTTTGTTTCTAATTGCTGATATTTGTTTTGGTGAACTTTGTTTCATTAATGCTTTCATTGTAGCTCTAATAACATTGTGCGCATTAGAAGTTCCCATAGATTTTGCAACAATATCTTTTACTCCTAAAACTTCACATACTGCCCTAACAGGACCGCCTGCAATAATACCTGTTCCCTTAGAAGCTGCTCTTAGCACTATTCTACCCGAGCCATCTTTTGCTTTAACGTCATGATGTATCGTTCTGCCTTCTCTTAATGGTATATGAGTAAGTTTTCTTCTTGCCATCTCATTTGCTTTTTTTATAGCATCAGGTACTTGTTTAGCTTTTGCATGAGCTATACCGATTTTACCTGCTTGATTTCCAACAACTACAAGCGCTGAAAATCCAAATCTTCTACCACCCTTAACAACTTTGGTAATACGATTTATGTGGACTAATTTTTCTAATATATCGTCAGTTTTTTTATCTTTAAAATTTTCCATAATTAAAATTCCATTCCGTTTTCTCTTAGAGTTTCTGCAAAAACTTTAATTCTACCATGATATTTGTAAGAACCTCTATCAAAGTAAATTTTAGTAATTTTTTTCTCTTGAGCTTTTTTAGCTAATTTTTGAGCAACCATTTTAGATAATTCTGTTTTATTAACTTTATCACCTGATTTAAGATCTTTTTCTATAGATGAAGCTGATAACAAAGTTATTTTTTTTGTATCATCAATTATTTGAGCTGAAATATTTTTTGATGATCTGGAAATACTTAATCTAAATCTATCTTTTGAAGCAACTTTTTTTACTTTATTGCTAACTCTAAATCTTTTTCTGATACTAGTGTTTATTTTCATTACTTTTTCTTACCCTCTTTTTTAAGAACATACTGTCCTTTTTCTCGAACACCTTTACCTTTATAAGGTTCGATTTTTCTTAATGTTTTAATTTTAGATGCAACTTCACCAACTAACTGCTTGTCAGATCCTGTGATTTTTAATGTTGTTTGTTTTTCAACAGCAATTTTAATACCTTCTGGTATATCAAAATTGATATCATGGCTATAACCCAATTGTAAATTTAACTGATTTCCTTTTAACGCTGCTCTATAACCAACACCAACTAATTCTAAAGTTTTTTCATATCCTGTGCTAGATCCTATAACAGCATTATTGATTAAACTTCTATTCATACCCCAAAGTCTTTTTGAGTTTTGATCTACTTTTTTTGGTTTAATAGAAATTTCTTTTCCTTCAATAATGTCTAAATTAAACATATCTAGATCAACATTAATTGATTTTTTTCCTAGAGGTCCTTCTATATTTATAATATTTCCAGCTAAAGCAACTTTTACTTTTTCTGGAATCGATATGTTTATTTTACCTATTTTAGACATTAAAATACCTTACAAATTATTTCGCCACCAACTTTTTGCTTTCTAGCATCTATATCAGTCATTACTCCTTTTGGAGTTGAAACAATAGCAATTCCTAAACCATTATTTATTTTAGGTAAGCTGTCGGCAGATGAAAAAATTCTTCTCCCAGGTTTTGATACTCTTTCAAAAGCACTGATAACTGGATTACCTGAATGGTACTTAAGTTCTAATGATAACATTGGTTTTTTCTCCTCAGAACTTACTTTAAAATCTTTTATAAAACCTTCATTTTTAAGTATATCTGCAATTTTTATTTTAAAATTAGATGAAGGTAATTCTACTTTTTTATGATTTCTAGCTTGAGCGTTCTTCACTCTTGCTATCATATCTCCTATTGGGTCACTTAAACTCATAATTTTCCTTTCTACCAGCTTGATTTAACTAAGCCAGGTATCTTTCCTTGTAATCCTAATTGTCTTAATGCAATTCTTGAAATTTTTAATTTTCTGTAAACACCATGAGGTCTTCCAGTAATCTCACATCTATTCATAACTCTTGTTTTAGCTGAGTTTCTTGGCAGTTTAGATAATTTTTGCTGCGCTTTAAATCTTTCTTCTAATGGAAGCTTTTTATCCATTACTATTTTCTTTAATGCTTGTCTTTTCTTGTAAAGCCTATCTGAAAGCTTAATTCTTTTTTTATTTTTATTAACAGCACTTAACTTTGCCATGTTTAATTATCTCCTTTTTTAGTAAATGGAAAATTCATCTTTTCTAGTAATGCAAAACTATGCTCTTTATTTATTGCTTTAATAACTATTACTATATCTAAACCTCTAACTTTATCTGCTCTATCAAAACTTACTTCTGGAAAAATTATATGTTCTTTAATACCAAATGTATAATTACCAAATTTATCAAAGCCTTTTGGTGACAAACCTCTAAAATCTTTAATTCTAGGTAATGCAATATTTACTAATCTATCTAAGAATTCATACATTCTATTTTTTCTTAATGTTACCTTTAAACCAGCATTTGAACCTTTTCTGGTTTTAAAATTAGCTACTGATTTTTTAAATTTTGTTGTAACTGGTTTTTGTCCAGTAATTTTAGCCATATCTTCTTCGCAAGATTTTAAAATCTTAGAATCTGTACCATCTAAACCAAGACCCATATTTAAAACAACTTTCTCAATTCTTGGAGCCATATAAATATTTTTGAAACCAAACTGATCTTTTAATGCAGGCTGAATTTCTTTATTGAATATTTCTTTTAATCTTGGTGTCATTATTTTTTAGCCTCTTTTTTCTTAGCCGCTTTTTCATCAATTAGCTTTAAGTTAGAAATATGTATAAAACTTTCTTTAGCAAAAATTCCACCTTTTTTCTCTTTAGTTGTTTTAACGTGTTTTTTAACCATGTTTATTTCTTTAACCTTTGCTCTATTATTGGCTCTATCAATTTCAATAACTTCGCCTTCTTTTTTTTTATCTCTTCCAGTTAAAACTCTTACTTTCAAACCTTTTTTAATCATTATAAAACCTCCGGTGCCAATGAAATAATTTTCATTTGACCTCTGCTTCTTAATTCTCTTGTAACTGGACCAAAAATTCTTGTTCCTACTGGCTCTCCTTTATCATCAACTAGCACAGCTGCATTACTATCAAATCTTACTTTAGAACCATCATTTCTGTGAATACCTTTTTTTACCCTTACAACTACAGCTTTATGAACCGATCCTTTTTTAACTTTTCCTTTAGGCATCGCTTCTTTAACCGCAATTACAATTGTATCACCAATGCTAGCATATCTTCTTTTTGATCCGCCTAAAACCTTAATGCACTCAATTCTTTTTGCACCAGTATTATCAGCAACTTGTAATTCTGTTTGAACACCAATCATTATTTTGCTCTCTCCATAACTTGAAATTTTTTATTTTTAGAAAAAGGTTTACTCTCAATAATTGAAACTTTGTCACCAGTTTTGAATTTATTATTTTCATCATGAGCGTTATAGTTTTTTCTAACTTTAATTACTTTTTTTAGAACTGGGTGTGAGTACTTACGTTCTACCATAACTGTGACTGTTTTGTTTGGTTTATCGCTTATAACTACACCTGTGAGTATTTTTTTAGGCATTTGCTTTTCCTTTTAAAATTGTTTTTAATCTTGCTATTGTTTTTCTAGTTTGCCCAATTTTAGCTGGGTTTGTTACTTGTGAATTCATTTTTTGAAATCTAAAATTAAAAATATCTTTTTTAAGCTTATCAATATTCTTCACAATTTCGTCCTTTGATAATTTTTTAATTTCTTGTTTTTTCATTATGCAAATCTCTTAATTGTTTTAGTCTTGATCGGTAATTTTGCTGATGCTTTGTATAAAGCCTCTTTTGCAATTTGTTCAGAAACACCATCAACTTCAAATAATATTCTTCCTGGTTTTACTCTACATGCGAAGTACTCAGGTGAACCCTTTCCTTTACCCATTCTGACTTCAATTGGTTTTTTTGAAACTGGTATATTTGGAAATATTCTTGTCCAAACTCTTCCTTGTCTTTTCATGTGTCTAGTTAAAGCAACTCTTGCAGCTTCAATCTGTTTTCCAGTAACTCTTTCAGGCTGTAAAGCTTTTAATGCGTAAGCACCATAATTAATAGTACTTGCTCTTGTGGCATTACCATGAATTCTACCTTTATGCGCTTTTCTCCACTTTGTTCTTACTGGTTGAAGCATTATTATTTACCTTCCTTTGGTGTTATCTTGTTAGTCTCTTGGCTAAATTCTCTTGCAAAAACTTCACCTTTATAAATCCAAACTTTAATACCAATAATTCCATAAGTTGTAAGAGCCTCTGCCTCTGCATAATCTATATCAGCTCTTAAAGTATGTGATGGAATACTCCCATCTCTTAACCACTCAGTTCTAGCTATTTCATTTCCGCCAAGTCTTCCACTCACAGAAACTTTAATTCCTTTTGCTCCAAGTCTAATACATGATTGCATTGCTCTTTTCATAGCTCTTCTATAAGAAATTCTTTTAACAAGCTGCTGAGCTATGTTTTCAGCTACTAAATAAGCATTAGTTTCAGGTTTTTTAACTTCTTTAATATTTAGATTAACTTCATTTGTTGTGAATTTTGAAAGATTGTTTTTAATTTTATCTATATCACTTCCTTTTTTTCCAATAACAAATCCAGGTCTAGAAGTATAGATTGTAACATAACATTTATTAGATGTTCTTTCGATCATTACTTTGGATACACCAGAGTTGATTACATTTTTCTTAATATATTCCCTAATTTTAAAATCTTCGATTAGGTAATTTCCAAAATCTTTTTTCTTAGCATACCACACAGAGTCCCATCCTCTGTTGACACCTAATCTAAAACCTACAGGATTAACTTTTTGCCCCATGCTTCTCCATTTGTTTTGCTTCTGATAAAATTATTGTAACAGTTGACCAAGGTTTTAGTATTGGTGCCGCTCTTCCTTTGGCTCTTGGTCTAAATCTTTTCATAACTATTTTTTTTCCACAATATGCCTCTTTAACTATTAATTTATCAATATCGTATTGAAAATTATTTTCAGCATTGGCAACAGCTGAACTAATAGTTTTTCTTACATCTCTAGTAACTCTCTTTTCTGAAAACTGTAAATCTCTAATTGCAACATCAACTTTTTTGCCAACAATGCTTTTTAGTATTGGATTTAGCTTTCTGACACTTGATCTAATACCGTTGTTAATTGACTTTACTGTTTTGTCTTTAGTTTTATCAATTTTCTTTTTTTTACCCATAATTATTTCTTCTCTGCTGTTGCTGGTTTAGCTTTTTTGTCAGCTGGTGTATGACCAAAAAATGTTCTTGTTGGTGCAAATTCACCCAATTTATGTCCAACCATATCTTCTGAAACTGTTATTGGTATAAATTTTTTTCCATTATAAATTTGGAAGCTCACCCCTACAAAATCTGGTAAAATTGTAGATTTTCTTGACCAGGTTTTAATAGGAATTTTCTTTGGATCGTCTTTATACTTGTCTACTTTCTTCATCAAGCTTTCCTCTACAAACGGTCCTTTCCAAACTGCTCTAGCCATTACTTTGTATCCTTCCTCTTGTTTCTTCTCTTAACTATAAATTTATCTGTTCTCTTATTATCTCGAGTTTTTAAACCTTTAGCAGATTGTCCTGTAGGTGAAACCGGATGTCTTCCACCTGCAGATTTTCCTTCACCACCTCCATGTGGGTGATCAACTGGGTTTTTAACAACACCTCTTGTATGAGGTCTTCTACCCAACCATCTTGATCTACCTGCTTTTCCAATTTTAATATTTTTTTGATCTGGATTACTTAAAATTCCAATTGTTGCTAAAGCTCTTGAATCTATTTTTCTCACTTCACCAGAAGCTAATTTTATTAAACTATAATTGCCATCTAGACCACTTATAGTAACTGATGAACCAGCTGCTCTAGCGATTTTTCCACCACCACCTGGTTGGATTTCAACATTATGTATATTGATACCTACTGGTATATCTTGTAATGGCATACAATTACCTACTTTAATTTCTTTTTTTGAACCGCTCTCAACTTTATCTCCAACTTTAATTTTTTGTGGTGCTAAGAAATATGAGTGAGTACCATCCTCAAATTTAACTAACATAATGTAGCATGATCTATTAGGATCATATTCAATTCTTTCAACTGTGGCTTCCATGTCAAATTTTTTTCTATAAAAATCAACATGTCTGTACATTTTTTTATGTCCACCAGCTCTATTAATAGATGTGATATGACCGTTATTATTTCTACCTTTCATCGCATTTTTAGGTGAAACTAAGGTCTTGAATGGCTTGCCTTTCCATAAACCAGTTCTATCAACTAAAATGGTGCCTCTTGTAGATTTTGTATATGGTTTAAAAGTTTTTAATGCCATTTATTAAATTCCTGTTGTTAGATCAATACTTTGACCTTTTTTTAACGTAATTATTGCTTTTTTATATCCAGATACTTTTACTTTTTTGCCTCTGGTAACTTTTGTTCTGTTTTGTTTATTTATGATATTTATTTTAGTTACATTAACTTTAAATATTTTTTCAATATTCTTTTTTAAATTTTTCTTATTTGCACCATCTGGAACTTTAAAAACAATTTTATTAAGTTCAGATAAATTGGTAGATTTCTCAGTAACCACTGGAGAAAGAATTTTGTCGTATAAGTGAATTTTTTCCATTTTATGAATATCTCTTTTCTAGTTCTTTCACGGAGCTTTCTGTGAAAACTACTTTTTTAAATTTAATAATGTCGTAAGCACTGAAATGATTTACATCTGTAACTTTAACATTTGGAATATTTCTTACTGATTTTTCGATTTTGTCTTTTGAATTTTTATCTAGAATTATTAGTGAATTTGTAATTTCAAGTTTATTAATAATTGAGTTCATCTCTTTTGTTTTTTTAATTTCAGAACTAAAATCATTTAAGATTAATAAATTTTTATTATTATTCTTTTCAGTAATTAATGAAGCTACGCTTTGTTTTTTCTCAGTTTTGTTTAGTTTCCTTTTTTTATAAGCCAATTCACCTTTTGGTCCATGAGCAATACCACCGCCTACGAAAATAGGAGCTTTTCTACTAGCATGCCTTGCACCACCTGTTCCCTTTTGAGCATATATTTTTGATGTTGGGCCTCTTACTTCATTTTGTTGTTTAGTTTTTGCATGTCTTCCTTTGTAATTAGCATTCGTTTTGTAAAGAACAGCACTTACCAACTTGTGGTTAATTTTTGCTGAAAAAATATTATCTAAAACTTCAATACTATCTTTTTTTCCATCAATACTAATTTTATCTAGTTTCATTATTTTTTCTTCTTTTCAGGTGTTTTTTTTGCTTCTTCCGCAGCTGCATGTTTCTCACCAATAGTCATTTTACTGATGTTTTTGACAGATTTTTTAACAATAACCTCTGCATTTTTAGAACCAGGAATTGACCCTTTTAAATAAAGAAGTTCGTTTTCTAAATCTGTTTTTATAATTTCAATATTTAGCATAGTTCTCAATTTATCTCCCATATGACCAGCCATCTTTTTTCCTTTAAAAACTTTTCCTGGATCTTGACTATGTCCTGTTGAACCATGTGCTCTGTGAGATATAGAAACACCATGACTGGCTCTTAAACCACCAAAATTATGTCTCTTCATAGCACCAGCAAAACCTTTACCAATTGTTTTTGATCTTGTGTCTACAAATTTAATGTCTTTGAATATTTCTAAACCAAACTCGTTTCCTTCTTTGTAAGCAGATGTGTCATTTACTCTAAATTCTTTTAATTTTTTCTTAGCTTCAGTATTTTTTTTAGCAAAAACACCTTTCATAGCTTTTGTTAATTTTGAATTTTTAATTTTCCCATATCCAAGCTGAACAGCCTTGTACCCTCTTTTTTCTTCTTCAATAACCTGAATAACTCTAGCTTTTTCGACCTTAAGTACAGTCACAGGAACTAATTGACCAGATTTATAGAACTCTCTCGTCATGCCTATTTTCTTTCCTATTAAAGCTATTTCACTCATAATTAAATTTTTATCTCCACATCTACTCCAGAAGCTAAATCAAGTTTCATTAATGCCTCTACAGTCTGTGGTGTTGGTTCAATAATATCTATTAATCTTTTATGAGTTCTTGACTCAAATTGCTCTCTACTTTTCTTGTCTATATGAGGTGATCTTAAAACTGTATATCTTTCAATTCTAGTAGGTAACGGAATTGGTCCCTTAATTGTTGCTCCAGTTCTTTTTACTGTATTCACAATTTCTTCAGTAGAAGCATCTAAAACTTTGTTGTCATATGCTCTTAATTTAATTCTAATATTCTGTTTTTCCATGATTAACCTGCAATCTTCTTAGTTACTTCGTCTTGAACATTTTGTGGGACTTTTGAATAATGATCAAAAAACATTGAATATTGTGCTCTACCTTGAGACATTGATCTTAAATTATTTATATAACCAAACATGTTAGCCAAAGGAACCATTGCTGTTATTACGGTTGCGTTACCTCTTTGCTCTTGAGTGTTAATTTGACCCCTTCTACTATTTAAATCACCTATAACATCACCCATGTAGTCTTCAGGAGTTACTACTTCAACTCTCATTACTGGCTCTAATAATTTTAGCCCACCTTTTGTACATGCTTCTTTAAAGCAAGCTCTACTTGCTAATTCAAAAGCTAGTACACTTGAGTCAACATCGTGATGCAATCCATCTAAGATGGTTACTTTGTAATCAATCATTGGAAATCCAGCTAAAATTCCAGTATCTGAAACAGTTTCTATTCCTTTTTCAACACCTGGGATAAATTCTTTTGGAATTGCACCACCTTTAATTTTGCTCTCAACATCTCTACCTTTACCAGGTTCTTGAGGCTCTACTAAAAGTTTAACTTTTGCAAATTGACCAGCACCACCACTTTGTTTTTTGTGAGTGTATTCAACCTCTGAAGCAGCTTCTATAGTTTCTCTATAAGCAACTTGAGGAGCTCCAACATTGGCTTCTACTTTAAATTCTCTTTTCATTCTATCAACAATAATATCCAAGTGTAGTTCACCCATTCCCTTAATAATTGTTTGTCCTGACTCTTCGTCTGAAGTAACTCTAAAAGAAGGATCTTCCTTAGCTAACCTGCCTAATGCTTCACCCATTTTTTCTTGGTCCGCTTTTGTTTTTGGTTCTACTGCAATTTCAATTACTGGATCAGGGAACTCCATTGGTTCAAGAAGGACAGAATTTTCTTTGTCACATAAAGTATGTCCTGTAATAGTATTTTTTAATCCTGCTAAAGCAACTATATCACCTGCATTAGCTTCTTTAATATCTTCTCGAGAGTTTGCATGCATTAAAAGCATTCTTCCAACTCTTTCTTCTTTTTCTTTAGAAGAATTGAAGACTGCTGTACCAGTTTTGATTGTACCAGAATAGATTCTAATAAAAGTTAGTGAGCCAACAAATGGATCGTTAGCCACTTTAAAAGCTAAAGCAGAGAATGGAACACTGTCTTCAAATTTCATTTCCATTTCATCTTCACTACCTAATTTAGTTCCTTTGATTGAACCAATATCTACTGGACTTGGTAAATAGTTTACTACAGCATCAAGTAAAGGCTGAACACCTTTGTTTTTGAATGCTGAACCTGTTAAAACTGGAACAAAACTAAAATTAAGTGTTCCTTTTCTTATACATTTAACTAAATCTTCCTCTTTAATTTCATCGCCATTTAGATAAGCCTCCATTAGCTTTTCGTCTTGTTCAACGGCTGTTTCTACTAATTCTGTTCGATATTTTTCTGAAATTTCTTTTAAGTCTTCTGGAATTTCTTTATATTCCCATTCGGCTCCTAGTGCTTCATTTTTCCAAACTTGAGCTTTCATTTTAACAAGATCAACTACTCCAGATAAAGAAGCTTCAAGACCAATAGGAACTTGCACAACTAAAGGTTTGGCGCCTAATCTATCTCTGATCATATCTACACATCTAAAGAAATCAGCACCTGTTCTATCTAATTTATTAACAAAGCAAATTCTTGGAACTTTGTATTTATCTGCTTGTCTCCATACAGTTTCTGATTGAGGCTCCACACCTGCAACACCATCAAAAACAGCAACAGCACCGTCTAAAACTTTTAAAGATCTTTCTACTTCAATAGTAAAATCAACGTGACCAGGTGTGTCTATAATATTAATTCTGTGATCATTCCAAAAACAAGTAGTAGCTGCAGATGTAATTGTAATTCCTCTTTCTTGTTCTTGCTCCATCCAATCCATTGTTGCAGCGCCATCATGAACCTCACCAATTTTATGACTCTTTCCTGTATAGTATAGAACTCGTTCAGTAGTAGTTGTTTTACCAGCATCTATATGGGCCATGATCCCAATATTTCTGTATTTGTCTAATGTGTGAGTTCTAGCCATAATTTATTACCACCTAAAATGAGCAAAAGCCTTATTAGACTCTGCCATTTTATGTACATCCTCTCTTTTTTTAACAGCAGCACCCTTTTTTTCATAAGCATCATAGAGCTCATTAAAAATTTTATCTGCCATGTGTTTATCTTTTCTTTTTCTTGCTGACTCAACTAACCATCTGATTGCTAATGCTTGTGCTCTTTTACTTTTTACCTCAACAGGAACTTGATAAGTTGCACCACCAACTCTTCTAGATCTAACTTCTACCGTTGGTTTGATATTGTTAATTGCTTCATTGAAAATATTAATTGGTTCATCTTTAGTTTTTGTTTTAATTTTATCGATAGCATCATAAACTATTTTAGCAGCAATACCTCTTTTACCATCATACATAATATTGTTGATTAATTTAGGAATAATAGTTGACTTGAATTTTGGATCTGGAACTACATTTTTTTTTGGTTGAGTTTTTTTTCTAGACATTATTTACCTTTTTTTGTTCCGTATAAAGATCTTCTTTTTTTTCTGTTTGCAACACCTTGAGTATCTAGATTACCTCTTAGAATATGATAACGAACGCCTGGTAAATCTTTTACCCTTCCACCTCTAATCAGTACTACCGAGTGTTCTTGAAGATTATGACCTTCACCAGGAATGTAAGCTGTAACTTCAAATCCATTTGATAATCTCACTCTAGCAACTTTTCTTAATGCAGAGTTTGGTTTCTTAGGAGTTGTTGTATAAACTTTAACACAAACACCTCTCTTTAAAGGTTGTTTTTGTAAAGCAGGCACTTTGTTCCTTGCAGCAGGTTTAACTCTTTTTTTTCTTAACAACTGATTAATAGTTGGCATAAATTTTTTAAAATTAATTAATTTATTTTTAGATGAAAATAACTGACAGGTTATTTTGTGGCAGCGTTTAGTACTGTTAGAAGCACTACATTCCAACCAAAAACATCGCCAAATTACTTATTAATAGGCCTTTGTCAAACTAAAACTGCAATTTTTAGGCGATTTTTTTACTGATTTGCTTGAGTTTCTTCAGGTTCTGACGCTTCAATTTTTTCTTGTTCAGACAAGAAATTATTGTCGTCCTCTAGAGCCTTATTGTTCCATCTATTTTTGATATTACCTGTACCAGCAGGAACTAATCTACCAACTATAACGTTCTCTTTTAAACCATTTAGAGGGTCGACTTTACCTTTAATAGCTGCATCTGTTAAAACTCTTGTTGTTTCTTGGAATGATGCAGCAGAAATAAAAGACTCTGTTTGTAATGAAGCTTTTGTAATACCCATTAAAACTCTTTCACCAACTGCTGGTATTTTACCGTCAGCAACTAGTTTCTCATTAACATTATCAAATTTAATTCTATCGATAACTTCACCAGGTAAATAACTAGAATCACCACTTGATTTAACTTCTACTTTTTTAAGCATTTGTCTTAAAATAGTTTCTATGTGTTTGTCATTAATTATTACACCTTGCAATCTATAAACTTCTTGAACTTGGTTTACAAAATACTCTGTTAATTCTTTTATTCCTAAAATTCTCAAAATATCATGTGGTAAAGGTTGTCCATCAAGTAAATATTCACCTTTTTGAATTTTTTCACCAGGATTAAAATTAATATGTTTACCTTTTGGAATTAAGTAATTAGACGGTTCTGCTCCATCTTCAGGAACAATCGACACTCTTTGTTTTCCTCTAACTTCTTTACCAAAAACAACACTTCCATCATTTTCTGCAATGATTGCACTATCCTTAGCTTTTCTTGCTTCAAATAGTTCAGCAACTCTTGGTAGACCTCCAGTAATATCTTTTGTTTTTGTTGTTTCCTTAGGTAATCTTGCTATTACATCACCAGCATAAACTTTTTGACCATCTTTTATTGATAAAATCGAATCTGGTACTAAATAATATCTAGCTTCATTATCATCTGCTTTTTTAATTACATTTCCTTTTTCATCTCTAAGAGTGATTCTAGGTTTTAAGTCAGTGCTCTTTGATTGACCTCTCCAATCAATTACTGATTTTGAAGAAATTCCTGTTGCGTCGTCAGTAGTTTCTTGAATTGAAACACCATCTATTAAATCTACATAACTTGCTGTACCACTTTTCTCTGCAATAACTGGCGTTGTGTATGGATCCCATTCACAAATTTTAGTATTTGCTTTAACTTTATCTCCATTGTTGAAAAATAATTTCGAGCCGTAAGCAACCTTATAAACAGCTATTTGTACTCCATTATCATCCTCTATAGAAAGTTGAGTATTTCGACCCATTACAATTAAATTCTTTTTAGAATCTTCTAAAATATTAGAGTTAATAATTTTTAACGTACCTTCATTTTTTGTTACAATTTGTGAGTCTTGTTTAACGGAAGCGGTACCACCAACGTGGAAAGTTCTCATTGTTAACTGTGTTCCAGGTTCTCCAATAGACTGTGCTGAAATCATGCCGATAGCTTCACCCACATGAACCATTTTACCTCTTGATAAGTCTCTTCCATAAGAAGTAGCGCAAACACCTTCTTTTGATCCACAAGTCATTACAGAATAAACTTTGATAGCTTTAACGCCTGCTGCATCAATTTTATCACAGCCAGCTTCATCTATCATTTCTTGTTTTTTAATTATAACTTCACCTGTTAAAGGATGCTTTACTTCATCAAAAGTAACTCTACCTAATGCTCTTTCAGATAGACTAACAACTACGTTACCACCTTCTAAAATTTCAGAAAGTTCTATAAAACCAGGTTTTTTACAGTCACACTCTTTTTTGGTTACAGTTAAATCCTGAGCAACATCACAAAGTCTTCTTGTTAAATACCCTGAACTAGCAGTTTTAAGTGCAGTATCAGCCAATCCTTTTCTAGCACCGTGAGTTGAATTAAAATATTCTAGAGCTGTTAAACCCTCTTTAAAATTCGAAATAATTGGACTTTCAATAATTTCACCAGATGGTTTTGCAATCAAACCTCTCATACCAGCTAATTGTTTCATTTGAGCAGCAGATCCTCTAGCTCCACTGTCAGCCATCATAAAAACTGAGTTTATCTTTAGCCCTTCGTCAGTTTTTTCTGTAGCAGAAATTCCCTTCATCATTTCGCCAGCAACTTTATCTGTACACTTAGACCATGCATCGACTACTTTGTTATATTTCTCGCCTCTTGTAATTAAACCTTCTGCATATTGTGTTTCATAATCTGCAATCAATTTTTTAGTATCATCAATTAATTGAGTTTTATTTGCTGGAATTACAAGATCATCTTTTCCAAATGAGATTCCAGCTTTAAATGCGTGTTTAAATCCTAAATCTTTAAGCTTGTCACAGAAAATTACAGTTGTCTTTTGACCACAAAATCTGAATACGATATCAATTATTTCTGAAACTACTTTTTTTGGTAATAATCTATCTACTAATGAAAACTTAATGTTTTTATTCTTAGGTAATAAATTTGCTAATAAAAATCTTCCAGCTGTAGATGTATACTTTTCTGTTTTTTTATTACCATTCTCATCTTCTGTTTCATATCTAGAGATTATGGTGCTATGTACATTTATTTGACCAGAAGATAGTGCAAATTCAATTTGATCTGAATTTGTAAAATATCCAGCAGGTTTATCAGATATAGGTTCTTGTGAAAGATAGTAAATTCCTAAGATCATATCCTGACTTGGAACAATAATTGGCTTACCATTTGATGGAGAAAGAATATTATTTGTAGATAACATTAAAATTCTTGCTTCTAATTGAGCTTCTAAACTTAATGGAACGTGAACTGCCATTTGGTCACCATCGAAGTCAGCGTTAAATGCTGCACAAGTTAAAGGGTGTAATTCAATTGCATCTCCCTCAATTAATTTTGGCTCAAATGCTTGAACTCCAAGTCTATGAAGTGTTGGAGCTCTATTTAAAAGTACTGGATGTTCTCTAACTATTAATTCTAAAGCGTCCCATACTGCATTTGTTTCTTTTTCAACTAATTTTTTAGCTTGTTTAATTGTTGAGGCTAAACCTAATTTGTTTAATCTTGCATATAAAAATGGTTTAAATAACTCAAGAGCCATTTTTTTCGGTAAACCACACTCATGTAATTTTAAATCAGGACCGACAACGATTACTGATCTTCCAGAATAATCAACTCGTTTACCTAATAAATTTTGTCTAAATCTTCCTTGTTTACCTTTTAACATTTCAGCAAGAGATTTAAGTGGTCGCTTACCAGTTCCTGTTATTACCCTGCCTCTTCTACCATTATCAAATAGAGCATCTACAGACTCTTGAAGCATCCTTTTTTCATTTCTAACAATGATATCTGGAGCTTTAAGATCCATTAATCTCTTTAATCTGTTATTTCTGTTAATTACTCTTCTGTATAAATCGTTAAGATCTGAAGTAGCAAATCTTCCACCATCTAGGGGAACTAATGGTCTTAATTCTGGTGGTATAACTGGTACAACAGTCATAATCATCCATTCAGGTTTTTGACCTGTCTCAATAAATGACTCTATTAATTTTAATCTTTTAATTGCTCTTTCCTCGTTAACTTTTGATTTAGTTTCTTTAATAAAACTAACAAGATTTTTTCTCTCTATTTCTAAATCTAAATTTTTCAGCATCTCAAGAACAGCTTCTGCACCAATACCTGCTGTAAAGCTCTCTTCACCAAATTCTTCTTGATATTTTGCTAATTCTTCCTCATTTAAAAGTTGATTTTTCTGTAAACCTGTTAAACCTGGCTCTACAACTATAAAGTTTTCAAAATAAAGAACTCTCTCTATTTCCTTTAATTTCATATCAACAGCTAAAGCAATTCTACTTGGAAGAGACTTTAAGAACCAAATATGTGCTACCGGTGTAGCAAGATTAATGTGGCCCATTCTCTCTCTTCTTACATTTGATTTTGTGACTTCAACACCACACTTCTCACATATGATTCCTCTAAACTTCATTCGTTTATACTTACCGCATAAACACTCATAATCTTTTATTGGTCCAAAAATTCTTGCACAGAACAAACCATCTTTTTCAGGTCTAAATGTTCTATAGTTAATTGTTTCGGGCTTTTTAATTTCACCAAATGTCCAGGATTTAATTTTCTCTGGACTAGCAAGTGATATTTTAATGCTATTAAAATTTTGAGCTTCTGAAATTTCGTTACCCTTAAATAGATCTGTTAATTCTTTTTTCATTAATTTAGCTCCACATTTAATGCTAATGATTTAATTTCTTTGACTAAAACGTTAAATGACTCTGGTATTCCAGATTCAAAATTTTCTTCACCTTTAACAATTGTCTCATAAACTTTTACTCTTCCTGCAACGTCATCAGATTTAACAGTTAAAATTTCTTGTAATGTGTATGATGCACCATAAGCTTCAAGGGCCCACACTTCCATCTCACCAAATCTTTGACCACCTAATTGTGCTTTACCACCAAGTGGTTGTTGTGTAACCAAACTGTAAGGTCCGGTAGATCTTGCATGAATTTTATCCTCAACTAAGTGATGAAGTTTTAACATATAGATTATTCCAACAGTAACCGGTCTATCAAATTTCTCTCCTGTTCTTCCATCCCACAAATAAGTTTGTCCAGATCCTGGTAAATTTGCTAGTTCAAGCATCTCTGTAACATTTTTTTCTTTTGCTCCATCAAAAACAGGTGTTGAGATTGCGATACCATTTTGTAAATTTTCACAGAGATCTTTAAATTCACTCTTGCTTAATTTGTCTACTTTGTCGTTAAAAATTTCTTCTCCATAAACAGATTTTAAGAATTTTTCGATTTTTTCTGTTCTTTCAATTTTTTTGTTATTTTCATTTACTAAATATTTAACTTGTTCTCCAAATTCTTTACATGCCCAGCCCAAATGAGTCTCTAAAATTTGTCCAACGTTCATTCTACTTGGGACACCCAGAGGATTTAACACAATATCAACTGGTCTACCATCTTCTCTATATGGCATATCTTCAACAGGCACAATTTTACTAACAACTCCTTTGTTTCCATGTCTTCCAGACATCTTATCACCTGGTCTTAATCTTCTTTTTATAGCAACGAATACTTTTACCATTTTCATAACACTTGGTAATAAATCGTCACCACTTCTAATTTTTAAAACTTTATCTTCAAATCTCTCTGTAATGTCTTGTTTCGCGTTATTATATTGATCTTTCAATTGAGCTAATGTTGCTTCATCATTTACATTTCCTACTGTGATTTTGAAGACATCATTAATTGATAGTTTATTAATTGTATCAAAATCTAACTTAGTTCCTTCGGATAAATCTTTTACTTTTTTAGTTAAAGATGATCCTGACAGGAATTGTGAAGCTCTTTGTTTAATACTTCTTTCTAATATTTCTTCCTCAACAATTTTATCTTGTTGAACTTGTTCAATTTCAGCTCTTTCAATAGTTATTGATCTTTCATCTTTCTCAATTCCATGTCTATTGAATACTCTAACATCAACTACCGTTCCACTTGATCCTCTAGACATTCTTAAAGATGTATCCGTTACATCGATAGCTTTTTCTCCAAAAATTGATCTTAATAATTTTTCTTCTGGACCAGATGCTGAGTCACCTTTTGGAGTAACTTTACCAACCAAAATATCACCAGCATTAACCTCTGCACCAATATAAACGACTCCTGATTCGTCAAGGTTTTTTAAAGCCTCTTCATTTACATTTGGTATATCTCTAGTTATTTCTTCTTCACCAAGCTTTGTATCTCTTGCCATTATTTCGTATTCAACAATGTGAACAGATGTGAATACGTCATCTGTAACACATCTTTCTGAAATTAAGATTGAGTCTTCAAAGTTGTAACCTTGCCACGGCATGAATGCTACAGTAACGTTCTTACCTAAAGCAAGTTCACCTAATTTTGTTGAAGGACCATCTGCAATAATATCTCCAGATTTAACTTTATCACCAACTCTAACTAGTGGTCTTTGATTTATACAAGTATTTTGGTTTGATCTTTTAAATTTTTGAAGGTTATAGATATCTACACCAGACTTACTAAAGTCTGTTTCCTCAGTTACTTTTATAACAATTCTTTTACCATCTATTTTATCAACAACTCCATCACGCTTAGCAACAATAGTAACCCCAGAATCTAAAGCAACATCGCTTTCAATTCCTGTGCCGACAAGTGGAGACTCAGGTTTTAATAATGGAACTGCTTGTCTCATCATGTTTGATCCCATTAAAGCTCTGTTTGCATCATCATTTTCTAAGAATGGAATTAAAGATGCTGCAACTGAAACTAATTGTTTTGGTGATACGTCAATGTAATCAATAGTGTCAGGTTTTGCTAAAAGAAAGTTAAGGTTTTGTCTGCATGATACTAGTTCTTCAGTAATTTTTCCATTTTTATCAAGTTTTGTATTTGCTTGAGCAATAGTAAATTTTGTTTCTTCCATTGCTGACAAGTATTCGACTTTATCTTGAACAACACCATCTTTTACTTTTTTGTAAGGACTTTCAATAAAGCCATACTTATTAATTTTTGCATAAGTAGATAAACTATTAATCAAACCAATATTTGGACCCTCTGGTGTCTCAATTGGACAAATTCTTCCATAGTGGGTTGGATGGACGTCCCTTACTTCAAAACCTGCCCTTTCTCTTGTTAAGCCACCCGGACCTAATGCTGAAACTCTTCTTTTATGAGTAATTTCAGATAATGGATTTGTCTGATCCATAAACTGAGATAGTTGTGAACTTGCAAAAAAATCTTTCAATGAAACCGTTAATGGTTTTGCATTAATTAGATCTTGAGGCATTGCTGATTCAACATCCAGTGTTGTCATTTTTTCTTTAATAGCTCTTTCCATTCTGTAAACACCAATTCTAGCTTGGTTTTCAACTAACTCTCCAACAGAACGTACTCTTCTATTTCCTAAGTGATCTATGTCATCAACATCATCTTTACCATCACGTAAATCTAACATTTTTTGAATTATTGCAATTATATCATCGTTTCTTAATATAGTAATTTTATCAGAGCACTCTTGGTTTAATCTTGAGTTCATTTTAACTCTACCAACATCAGACAAATCATATCTATCTGAGCTAAAGAAAAGATTATTAAATATTTGAGTTGCTATCTCTATAGTTGGAGGCTCACCAGGTCTTAGCATTTTGTAGATTTCTGTGATAGCTTCGTCTTTAGTGTTATTTTTATCAGCTAAAATAGTTGTTAGTAAATAAGGACCTTTGTTTATAGAGTTTGTAACAGAAATTTGTATTGAATGTATGTTTGCATCTAAAATTTGCTGAATTACTGTGTCATTTAATTCAGTACCAATTTTTAATACACCGTGTTCATCTTCATTTACCTTAATATCTCGATGTAAAAATTTACCAAATAATGATTCTCTAGAAACCAATATATCTTTTAAACCATCATTAGCTAATTTTTTTGCACTTAAAAAATTAATTTTATCACCTAATTTAATTACTACTTCACCAGTCTTAGCATCTATTACTTCTTCTGAAAAATTCTTAGCTTTATAGTTTTCTGGATTAAATTTAGTTTTCCACTTTTCTGTTTTTGAATCAAATGTATATTGTTCACTTTCATAGAACTCATCTACTATTTCTGATTTAGTGTAGCCTAAAGCTAATAATAGTGTTGATGAAAAAATTTTCTTTTTTCTATCAATTTTAAAATATAGAAAATCTTTAACATCATATTCAAAATCTAACCAAGAACCTCTATTAGGTATTACTCTGCAATTAAATAAAAGTTTACCACTTGCGTGAGTTTTTCCTTTATCATGATCAAAAAATACACCGGGACTTCTATGCATTTGGTTCACAACAACTCTTTGAACACCATTGGTGATAAAAGTTCCACTATTAGTCATCATAGGTACTTCACCCATATAAACTTCTTGTTCTTTTGCTGATAAAATGTCTTTAGTATTATTTTCTTGATCTATTTCATAAACAACTAGCCTTAATGTACATTTAAGAGCTGATGAGTATGTAAGCCCTCTCGCTATACACTCTTCAACATCAAATTTTGGTTTCTCTAATCTGTATGAAACATATTCTAGAGTTGCTTTATCGTTTAAATCCTCGATTGGAAAAATACTTTTAAATACCCTATCAAAACCTTTGGTTAGTTCTGCTGCTTCAGGATTAAATTCAGTTAATTCTTTATAAGAATTTTTTTGAACTTCTATTAAGTTTGGAATAGATAAACTTTCTTTTAGTTTACCAAAACTCTTTCTTATATTTTTCTTCTCAGTAAAAGATAATTGCATTTATGTTTATAAATACTGATTAAAAATAATCAGTATTTGAATTCTTTCTATTTAATTTATTTAAGTTCTACTTTAGCGCCAGCTGCTTCTAGCTTAGCTTTAATCTCTTCAGCGTCTTTTTTGTTTACACCAGATTTAACTTCTTTTGGTGCTCCCTCAACAAGATCTTTAGCTTCTTTTAAACCTAATGAAGTAGCTGCTCTTACTTCTTTGATAACATTAATTTTTTTATCGCCTGCAGAAACTAACATGATTGTAAAATCATCTTTGTCTTCTGCTGGAGCTGCACCACCTGCTGCTGCTGGAGCTGCTGCTGCCATTGGAGTTACACCCCATTTTTCTTCTAATTGTTTTGATAGCTCAGCTGCCTCTGCAACTGTCAAACTTGATAAATCTTCTATAATTTTGTTTAGGTCAGGCATATGTATTACTCTTTGGGTTGTGTTTCAGAATTTTCTGCCGACAAACTACTCATTTTTTCTGAATGTGCAAGCAAAATACTGATTAATTTAGATGCAGAAGCGTTCAAAATACCCACAATATTGGCTCTTGCTTCATCTAATGTAGGTAAACTTGCTACATTTTGGACACCGGCCGAATCTAAGACCTCATTATCCATAATTCCACCAATTAATTTTAAGTTTTCGTTATCTTTTGCAAATTTTGAAAGAATCCTTGCAGACATTATAGCGTCTTCACCGAATGCAACTGCTGTTGGACCGGTGAATAAATTTGATAAATCTTTACACTTTGTTTTCTCTAAAGCTAATTTTGTAATTCTGTTCTTTGTTATTTTAAAAATAATACCATGTTCTCTCATTTTAGCCCTCAACTCATCTAATTGAGTCATCGTTAAACCTTGGTAATGTGTAACCATTACAGCTTTGCTATTTTCAAACTGACTAGTCATTTCCTCGATATAATTTTTTTTTTGTTCTTTGTTCATCATAACTATATCGATTTCCCTAATTTAACTTTATACGAAACGCCCATTGTTGAAGTAGCAAATACACTTTTAATTAAATCTCCTTTTAAAGTGTTGTTTGATTTCTCTTTTTCCAAAGCATCTAAGATAGCATTGTAGTTTTTTAGCAATTGATCATCATTAAATGATTTTTTACCAATACTAACTCCAATGTTTCCATCTTTATCATTTCTAATTTCTACTTGACCAGATTTAGCATTTGTTACGGCTTCTTTAATATTTTCAGAAACTGAACCAAGTTTAGGATTAGGCATCAAACCTTTAGGTCCTAAAACTTTTCCTAATTTGGAAAGTTTAATCATCATTCCTGGTGTACAAATTAATTTTTCAAAATTTAACTCTCCACCTTTAATTCTTTCAACAAACTCATCACCACCTACAATATCTGCACCAGCATCTTTTGCGTCTTGAGCTTTATTATCTTCACAAACTACAGCAACTTTAACTTTCTTACCTGTTCCGCCAGGTAAATTGACTACAGTTCTGATATTAACTTCACTTTTCTTTTGTTTATTGTTTATTTGAAAACTTAAATCTAAAGACTCATCAAATTTAGTTGTGCAGTTTTTCTTAAGCTCTGGTAACAATTTTTCTATAGATTCTGCACTGAAGTCTTTAGTTTTTTCAGGTAATTTTTTAAATCTTTTAGATACCATTATTCTTTTACCTCAATACCCATTGACCTTGCAGACCCTGCAATAATTTTTATAGCTTCTTCAATATCGTAGGCATTTAAATCATTCATTTTTTCTTTTGCTATACTTTCTAATTGTTTTTTAGAAATTGAAGCAACAATATTTCTTCCTGGTTCTTTAGAGCCGCCTTTAAGTTTTACTGCTTCTTTAATATAAAAAGATGCCGGAGGTGATTTAATTTTAAAATCAAATTTTTTGTCTTTATAGACTGTAATTTCAACTGGAACAGGTTTGCCTGCCATTGATTTAGTTTTATCGTTAAAGGCTTTACAAAATTCCATTATATTTACACCACGTTGACCTAAAGCAGGTCCAACTGGAGGAGCTGGGTTTGCTTGACCACCTTTAATTTGTAGTTTTATAAATCCACTAATTTCTTTTGCCATTAACTTACCTTCTCAACCTGATTATATTCTAAATCTACAGGTGTAGGACGACCAAATATAGAAACTGACACCTTAAGTCTAGCTTTTTCTTCATCAATTTCTTCAATCATTCCAGTAAATGATGCAAATGGACCATCTACTACCTGAACTTTTTCACCTACATTGTAATCTACGCCAGATTTTGGCTGAGCAACACCGTCTTTGATCTGACCTAAAATCTTCTCTACTTCTTTATCTGAAACCGGAACAGGGATTCCTTTTGTACCTAAGAAACCACTAACTCTCTTTATGTTTTTAATCATGTGATAAATATTATTATCCATTTCACTTTTTATTAATACATATCCAGGAAAGTATTTTTTTTTTCTTTGAATTCTTTTACCTCTTTTAACCTCAGTAACATCATGAGTGGGTACAATAATCTCTTCAAACTTATCAGCTATTTTAGCTTTATCTGCCTCCTCTTTAATTAAAGAGGCTACTTTATTCTCAAAACTAGAATGTGACTGAACAATGTACCAATTTTTCATTAAATACTCACTTTAAGTAAAAGTTCTAAGAAAAATTTTAATACCTGATCTAAAAGAAGAAAAAATAAAGACATAACAACTGCCATAACAAAAACCATTAAAGCACCTTGCAATGTCTCTTTCCAAGTTGGCCAAGTAACTTTAAAAGCCTCTTGCTTAACTTCCTGAATAAATTTAATCGGGTTTCTCATAATTTATAAGCTCAAATTGGCAGGAGCGGAGGGACTCGAACCCTCAGCCTCCGGTTTTGGAGACCGGCGCTCTACCAATTGAGCTACACTCCTATTTATAGAGTTACTCTATAATTTTAGTTACTACTCCTGCTCCAACAGTTCTTCCACCTTCTCTAATAGCAAAGTTTAATTTCTCTGCCATAGCAATTGGAGTGATAAGTTTAACAGTAAATTTAGCATCATCACCTGGCATAACCATTTCAGTACCAGCTGGTAATTCTACTTCACCTGTAACGTCTGTTGTTCTAAAATAAAACTGTGGTCTGTACTTAGTAAAGAATGGAGTGTGTCTTCCACCTTCATCTTTTTTAAGTACATACGCTTGAGCCTCAAATTTAGTGTGTGGAGTAATTGAACCAGGCTTACAAAGAACTTGACCTCTTTCGATATCAGTTCTTTCAATACCTCTCAATAAAATTCCAACGTTATCACCAGCCTCACCAGAATCTAAAAGTTTTCTAAACATTTCAACTCCAGTACAAACTGATTTTTTAGTTTCTCTAATTCCAACTATTTCAACTTCTTCACCAGTTTTAATAACACCTGACTCTACTCTACCAGTTGCAACAGTTCCTCTTCCAGAAATTGAGAATACGTCCTCTACCGGCATTAAAAATGGCTTATCAACTTCTCTAGCTGGTTGTGGAATATGTTCGTCAACAGCTTTCATTAATTCTAAAATTGAATTTTTTCCAATTTCATCATCTCTTCCTTCAACTGCTGCTAACGCCGAACCTTTAACGATTGGCGTTTTATCACCTGGGTATTTGTATGAAGTTAAAAGTTCTCTGATTTCTTCTTCAACAAGTTCAATCATTTCTTTATCATCAACTTGGTCTACTTTATTTAAGTAAACAACAATTGCAGGAATACCAACTTGTCTTCCTAAAAGAATATGCTCTCTTGTTTGTGGCATTGGACCATCAGCTGCATTTACAACTAAGATTGCTCCATCCATTTGTGCAGCACCAGTGATCATGTTTTTAACATAGTCAGCGTGACCAGGGCAGTCTACGTGAGCATAGTGTCTTTTTTCAGTTTCATACTCAACGTGTGCAGTTGAAATTGTTATACCTCTCTCTTTTTCTTCAGGTGCTTTATCAATTTGATCATAAGCGACTGCAGTTCCACCGCCTGCTTGTGCTAATACATTTGTAATCGCGGCAGTAAGAGTTGTTTTACCATGGTCGACATGACCAATAGTCCCAATGTTACAGTGGGGTTTATTTCTTACAAATTTTTCTTTTGACATTACGTTTTTACCTCAGTTTTTATTTGTTTCTTCTAATTTTAATTTCTTGGAGCGGGTAAAGGGAATCGAACCCTTACATCCAGCTTGGAAGGCTAGCGTTCTACCATTGAACTACACCCGCACAACCCCAAGAGTAACACTCCATGTTATCTAAAAAGTTATTAAATGGTGGAGGGGGAAAGATTCGAACTTTCGAAGACCGAAGTCAACGGGTTTACAGCCCGCCCCATTTGACCGCTCTGGAACCCCTCCTTTGGGGAAGTGTCCCCTTGTTCAATAAAGCTTCAAATAACAAGCGTTTTATATATTTTATTTATGCAATTGCAACACGTGATTTAATAAGAAAATATTAAAAAAAACGTGTAAAACACATAATAATTTATGAATAAGTCATCTTTTTTTATCGTTGGTCAACATGCTGTTATGGAAGCACTTAGGAATCCTGAAAGAAAGGTTTTAAGAGCTTTTTTGACTGAAGAAAGTAAAAAAATTATTCATAGAAAAAATCCAAAAAAAAATATTTTAGAGAATGTAAAAGTATATTTTAAATCTAAAAAGGAATTAGACAAGTATACTTCAAAAGAGCAGTTGATGCACAATGGGTATGTAGCTGAAATTGAACATCTTGAAAAACCTAATCTAAAAGAATTTATTAAGGGAAAAAAAGATTTAACATTTGTATGTTTAGATGAAGTCACAGATCCAAGAAATATAGGGTCTTTAATAAGAAGCGCTGCTTCTTTTAAAATTAATGGATTAATTATAAAAGAAAGACACTTTCCTAGTGAAAGTAAATTAATGTATAAATCAGCAAGTGGCTGTATGGAACATATGAATATATTTCAAGTTTCCAATATTAATTCAACATTAAAAGACCTAAGAGAGAAAAATTTTTGGGTTTATGGGTTTGATTCAAAAGGAGATAAAGATTTTACAGACATAAAATGGAATGGAAATAATATTCTTTTGTTTGGGTCAGAAGGATTTGGAATGAGACAACACACAAGCAAATATGCTGATTTTTTTGTGAAAATTAATAT
>QCMQ01000012.1 GCA_003213615.1 Pelagibacteraceae bacterium AG-422-D23
GTTGTGCTGACTTGTAAAACAAGGGACAACAAATAAAAATATGAAGAATTTTTTTAGAAAAGTTGCCTTTGGCTTAGAACCAGATGAAAAAGCACCCTCTGATCCATTAGTTTGGGCTCAAAAACAAGTTGATTCAATTCCAGACTTTAACTGGACTGGTAAACATATTTATTCCGAAAAAGAAATGAGAAAGTATTGGACAACCCAAAGAGTTGAGGAAAATACTACATTAAGAAGAAAATATAAAAATGATCCAGAAGGTTTGAGAAGAGCTGAACGTAAATTAGAGGCCGATACTGGAAAACAGCTTTGGCCTGCTAATGAATTATGCATTAGACATTCTGAAGGTTTGAGAAGTGATCACCCAGTTTTGGCTAAGCTTTGGTATTTTTGGGGAAATCATTTTACGATAAGTGACACACAAACATTAGGTTCATATTCTACTGGAGCTTATCAGAGAGAGTTCATCAGAGCTAATATGGACAAAAAATTTTGAGACAATGGCTACAGAAGCAACTCTAGCTTGGCCAATGATTATGCACTTGGATAATAAAGATAATATTGGACCTAAATCAATAAGTGGTAAAGAGGAATGGAGAAGAAAAGAAAAAGAACCAGCTACTATCAATGAAAACCATGCGAGAGAACTTATGGAGCTACATACTATTTCTCCTGATGGAGGTTATACACAAGAGGATGTAATTGAACTTGCAAAAATTATGACAGGATGGAGACCTAAATGGAGCAAAGGCCGAGATCATGGTAATGATGTAAAATTTGATAGAGAAAGACATGAACCAGGGAAGAAACAAGTATTAGGAAAAGTTTATAAAAGTGGAAAAAAGGGTTTGGAACTTGCAATAAAAGATTTAGTTAATCATCCATCTTGCAAAGAGTTTATTGCAACAAAACTTTGTAGATATTTAATTACCGATGAACCAACACCTCAAATGATTGCTCCAGTTATAAAAGCTTGGGAACAATCAGATGGCTTTTTACCAGAAGTTCATAAAGCTGCAATTCAAGTTGCATTTGAATACAATGATAAATATAAAAAATTTCAAAATCCTGAAAACTGGTGGCTTACAACAATTAATATGTCTGGATCAACTTACTCTTATCCAACTAAAGAGAAATTAATTGATAGTCATCCACTAGGCATCAAACCTTTTGGAGAAATTAGCTGGCAAGGATGGTTCTTAGAAGATTTAGGTTGTCATCCCTATAGACAAAAACAACCAAATGGATTTTCAGATCTAGAAAAAGACTGGCTATCAACGGAATTAATTATAAGAAGAATAATGTTCGCTAAAAAAGCTTTCCATAAATACAATGTGAAAGATCAAATAGATGATAACATTCATGAAAAAATAATTCGTAATAATTTTGATAACCCGGATAAAATTCTAAAAATCGTATCGAAAGCAAAGACTAACGAGGAAAAACATATTATATTATTTAACTTACCGGAGGTATTAAAAGCATGAAGATAACAAGAAGAGATTTTTTAAAAGGTACTGCAACTTCTTTGTTTTTAGCTGGATTTAATTTCCCAGTTTTAGCTTCAACTTCCAAAAAGAAAAATTTAATTGTTATAATGCTTAGAGGCGGAATGGACGGTCTTTGTGCTGTTCCTGTTATTGGAGACAAAAGTTTTGAAAAAATAAGAAAAGGTATTTTAATTGAAAATCCAATGAGACTTGATTCTGACTTTGCTTTGCATCCTAAGTTAAGAGGATTTAGTGAATGTTGGCACGATAATACTGGTGCAATCGTTCATGCAACTAGCATTCCATATACAGCTCGATCACATTTTGAAGGACAAAATTTAATGGAGTCAGGTGGAAGAGTTCCTTATCAAGAAAAAACAGGTTGGCTTGGACGAGGTATGAAACTTGCTAATCTTAAGGGAGAAGGTTTGGCTTTATCTTTACCAATGCCATTATTATTAAGAGGTGTTCCAAAAAATGATAATTATTATCCATCAGATGGAAAACTCCCAAGAGAAGAAACGCTTGAGCTTTTAAAATCAGTTTACGCAGATAGTTCAGAAGAAGAATTATTAGATATGATGAATTTTATTAAAAAACGTAAAAATGAACAGATGGGTACTGGCGCAAGTTACGATAAAAGAAATAACAAAAACCTCGCAATGAGAGCAGGACAACTTTTGTCTAATCCAAATGGCCCTAGAGTTGCAGTGTTTGAAGTAAATGGTTTTGATACTCATGCAGCACAAGGTGGAATTAATGGTACTCATACAAAATGTTTAGTTGAAATGGATACAATTATTCAAAATTTAAAAATATCTCGAAAAACTTATGCAAATTCAATCATCTTAACGGTTACAGAATTCGGTAGAACAATTAAAAAAAATGGCGGAAATGGAACAGAGCATGGGTATGGAACCGCAGTATTCTTAGCTGGAGGTTTAGTGAAGAAAAGCCAAGTTCATACTGATTGGCCAGGACTAAAACGAAAAGAACTTTTTGATGGAAGAGATTTAAATGCTACGATTGATGCACGATCGGTTTACGCATCTGCAATGTCTACAGTATTTGATTTAGATTTTAAAAGAATTCAAAAAGAAGTTTTCTTTGGAGATCAATTACAAAATTTATCTGACAAGCTTTTCAAAGCTTAATGAAAAAAATTATATTAATCATCTCATTTATATTATTTTCTAGCACAGCCTTTTCAGATAGCCATAAAGTTAAATTCAAAGATATTAAGGGTTATAAGAAACAATTTATTTCTATGCATAAAAAAAAAGTAAATAGAATTATAGAAGTAAAAGCATCAGAGGGATTTCCAGTATATGAAGGAGAAACAAGTATTCAAGTTACAGTAAATAGAGAAGATGCAGGTTGTGGCACAGGAAAAGCACAAACAACTCAAATTCAATGTGATGGTAGAGGTAATAGAAGTAGACAAGAATTAAATTTGGGTGATATGAAACTTAAAAATAAAGAACATATTTTTGAGTACGCTGTTTATTTTGATGAAACTTATGAACCTTTAAAAAAAGGTGCTGTAGTAATAATTGGACAGATGCATACTGACAACAAAGCAAAAGGTTGTCATAGCTGTTGTCATTTTTGGGCTCAAGATTTTAAATATAAAGGGGAGCATTATTATAGTTGGGCTAGTAAAGCAGCCTATTCATCTGAACCTGTTGTCATTGGAAAAATTGAGGATCTAAAAGGAAAATGGACACATTTAAAGTTTCATGTTCTTTGGAAATTGGATGAAACAGGTAGGTTTAAAATTTATAAAAATAATGAAGTTATCGCAGATCTTAAAAATATAAAAACTTTAGCTGAAACATGTACTGGCGGGTATATGAAATTTGGAATTTATAGGCATCGTACAATTGGTTATTGGAATTCTGATTGGGAAAGTTTACCAGATCAAAGAGTTTATTTAGACAGTATAGTTTTTAGAAAGCCAAAAAAAGAAGAGAAATTTAAAAATCAAAAATAAAAAAATTTTAAAAAAAATTAAATAATTTTATACAAGTAAAAGTTGAATAAAATTTTTACAAAAGCTATTTTCACATTGTTATTTAAGCTTTTTTAGTGCGACAAATAGGTGTAACATTTATTTATGAAAGGTTTAGCCAGGCTTAATTGCCAGTAAACATTACAACTTATTAATTATTAAAGTTTTTTTTATAACACTAATTGTTCTAATTAGTTTTTCAAATTTAAAAGCAGAAGAAAAAAAAGATAAAAAAGAGAAAGATTGTATCTACTGCGAAAAGTATGAAACTATGGGCGATTGGCCTGAAAGCGAAAGACCGGCAGCATTTATTTATGAGGAAATAGAATATCCAAATGGAATGTTTGGCTCACACTTAACATCAAGCAAACAAATGAAGGGTGAAGCAGGAAAAAAAGTTTATCAAAGATTTGTAAAAGGCAAGAGTAGTTTAAATAAATATCAACATCATATGATACGAGATATGGCCTATTTTGAGGCACTTTACAATGAGATGTTAAATGACAAAAAAGCTAAAGTTGAAACTTTGGAAGGATTAAAAAAAGGTAGAGAGGCCATGAGAATGAGTTTGAACATTTCACCAAAAGCAAAATCTTCAGAAGCTGTTCTTAAATTTTGGGCAACAGGCAAAATGCTTTACGCGGCATATAAAAAAAATAAAAAGAAAAAAAAAAAGAAGGCAAAAAAATTAACACCAGAAATTACCGAGCGTGCTGCAGTCCTAGCTAATTTAAAAAAACAAATTGCAACAGCTAAGGTAAATGCTCAAAGAGCTGCTACTATTAAAGCACAAGAAAATATAGAGGGAGGAAATTAACTACCTTGAAAATTATAATTAAAACTTTTTTAATATTTTTTTTATTTTTAAATTTCACTGTAAAAGCAAATGATATAGCTGCAATGTCTGGCATTTCAGAGGCAGCAGGAAATTCTGCTCAAGCTGCAGCAGACCAATTGACGGCTGATGCAGGCAAAGTTGTTGAAAATATTTCTGGTGCAACAGAAGCTTTAGGAGAGGCAAAAAGTGAAATAGGTAAAGCCTTGGATATATCTATTGCTCAGGCTGAAACAGCAATGCAATTTGCAACTGAAAGTTTAGCAAAAGGAGACATTACTTCTGCAGTACAGGCAATGTCGTTGGTTGAAGGTGTAACTGATATGGCTTTAGGAGCCATTCCAGATCCTACAGCTTTAGATATGACTGGAATAGATTTTGCAAAAGATTTTTCTCCTGAGGAAATGGCTGCTTTATCAAGTATAGCGGGCCAAATGGGTGCTGGGAAAGTTGTATCATTACAAAAAATGGCAGGCCAGATGAATGCTTTAGATGCTGCTGGATTTGATGCAAAAGGAATGATGGGATCTCTAGACTCCCAAGGTATTGGAATGGGAGCTGCTATGGAAGGGTTGTCAAATTCAGGTTTGGTAAATATGGAGGCCATAACTGGTTCAGCTAATTTTGATATGGCAAATTTTAATCCAGGAAATTTTGCTTCTATGAATGTTGCAGAAATGGGAATGAATCCAGCAATGATGGCAGGAGCATTGAATGCATTGCCAGTTGGTGCTGCAACTGCTGCACTCGAAACCTTAGCAAGTAATCCTGAGGCAATGGGTCAAATGAGTCAATCAATGACTGGTGCAATAGCAGCTACTATGAGTGCCAAAGGCATGGGTGAAGAAATGATGAAGAGTATGGAGACAAGCATTGGAATACAAGGAATGACAGATATGGCAAAAGGCATGGGTGGTATTGAGGGAATGCAAGAAATTGGAAAAGCAATGCAAGAGATGGGAATTGACCAAATGGCTCAAACACTGCAAACAGCATTTGCAAATCCAGAAGTTGGCATTACCTCTGCAATGTCAGGTACTGTTGGCATGATAAGCCAAGCTATCTCTGGAAAAGCACCAAAAGAGCAGAACGCTATTCAAAAGGGAATGGAGATGAAAGATTCTTTTGCAAATAATATGTCTGCGCCCGAAGCTTTGGAAATGCCAGAAAATATAAGTGAATCAGGAATGATGATGGGTGCAATGATTATGGCAAAACCATCTTTAGCTGGAGGATTACCTGGTGCAATGGCACCACCTGAAGGAATGACAGCATTAGGTATGGGAGAAGCTTTAGATCCAAATAATCCAGCAGGTACAATGATGGGTGGAGTTATGGAAAACATGTCTAAAACAGATATGGGTGAGGCAATGGCAAACATGACTGGAATGGAAGTTGGAGAAATGGATAAATTAGGAATGGCTGATATGGCAATGCAAACAGGTTTAACACCTGGAATGGTAGCAAGTATGGGTGCGGCTGGAATGGCAGGAATGGATGTATCAACAATTATGTCAACTAATGTTGCTGGACTTGGTAGCAAAGCAGTTCAAGGGGTAGCAGATATGGCTAAGTCAGGAAATTTATCTGCTGGTCAAATGGGAGATATGATGGAGATTGGATTGGTCAACCAAGGAACAATGGCCGCAATGGGAGCTGAAGGAATGAAAGAATTAAGTGGAGCCATGGGAATGGAAGGTGGTGACATGGGATTAGCAGCAATGAGTGGTGGAATGGTTGGAATGGGAGAAATGAATTTAGATGCACAAATGAATCCAGAAATGGCGGCAAGTATGGGTTTAGCAGGAAGTCCTGAAGGTGCTAAATTAGGAGATATAATGGGTGGAACACCTGAAGGATTAGAAGGGGGTATAAAAGGTGGAATGAATTTAGGACAAGTCTCTGCTGCAATGGGAACAGGAGTTGATCCTGGAGCTGCAATTGGAAATGTAGCAGGTGCTGCGATGGCAGCTGAAGGAGCAGGTGGATTAGCAAGTGCTGCAATGGGATCAGCTATGGCTGCTCAAGGAGTAGCTGCGTCAGCTATGGGTTCTCATGCAATGGGAGCAGCAATGGGAATGGAAGGCATGGGCGAAGGCGAAATGGGTAAAGCCATGGGTGGTGCTATGCAAGATGGAATGTCCGGAACAATGGGTGGAGCTATGGCTGGTGCTATGGCCGGAGGCCCAGCTGGTCCAGGAGATATGGGTCCAATGGGTGACATGGGTCCAATGGGAGGACCTGAAGGAGGACCTATGGGAGATATGGGCCCTATGGGCGATCCTGGTGGTGCAATGGGTAATATTGGTGGAGCAGTAGATGGTGCTATGGGGAACCCAGGTGCTCCAGGTGATCCAGGACCAGGCGGTCCAGCTGGACCAGGACAACCAGGCGCTCCAGGTGATCCAGGTCCAAAAGATCCAAAGTAAAAATATAATGTTTATAAGATTTGTTTTATTAATTTTTTTTTTTAATCTGATTTCAAATACATCTTATTCAGAATCTAGATTTGGAGAGTTGACTGAAATGCGTGATGAAAAAATGCGAGGTAAAGATGGTCAATGGGTTAGACCTCATCCAGGACCTTTTATTTGGAACCATATCGAAAAAGAAAAAGGAAATTTCACTTGGGAAGAAGCAGATAAATATGTTGTTTATGCCCAAGAACATAATCAAACAATTTTAGCTACTATTTGGCCTCATGCAAATTGGGAGCAAAAATCTTGTAAGAGAAAAAAAGCAAGAAGTCCATTTGGAAAAAAATTTACCAAATATTTAAGTAAACCTTGCTCAATGGATGATTACAAAAATTTCCTTTTAAAATTAGTTGATCGTTATGACGGAGATGGTTCAAATGATATGCCCGGCCTAACTAAACCAATTATATATTGGGATATAATGAACGAGCCTGAGTTTAAAATGTTCTTCAAAGGAAGTGAGGAAGACTTTGTTGAAATATTTAATTTTTCTTCCAAAGTAATTAAAGAAAAACAGCCAGATGCAGTCATTGTTATGGCTGGTGCTGCAGGAATGTTTCCAGAAAATAAAAAATATTGGAAATCTGCTTTACCAAAAATTAAAGACCATTTTGATATTGCAAACATTCATCATATAAGCGGTCCTGACGGACAATGTGATAAAGAGCTTTGGGTAGATGAATTTGCAGCCTTGTTAAAAAGTATAGATGTAAATAAACCTATCTGGTTAACTGAAGCTATGACATGTGGTCCCCCAGTAAAAGCTTGGGTGAATGCATTTTTAAATGGTGCTGAATTAATTATTGATGTGGGTGTAAATGCTCCAGGAAGAAAAATGAGCAAAAAGGGTAGAAAAAAATTAAATGAATTTATTGCTGAGTATGATGGATTTACATCAATAAAAAGTATTTCAGATAAAAAAGTAGAATTTACTTACAAAGATGGTTCTTCAAAAACTTTAGAATTTTAGATAAGTTATTTTTAAACTTATGAATAAAATTCGAAATATCCTTTTTATAATGGCTGACCAATTAAGATGGGATTACTTATCTTGTTATGGTCATCCTCATTTAAAAACTCCTAACATTGATAATTTAGCAGAAAAAGGAGTCCAGTTCGATTCTGCTTTTGTCCAATCACCAGTATGTGGTCCTTCAAGAGCATCTTATTACACTGGTAGAACAGTTTTTAGTCATGGCTCAACATGGAACCAGGTTCCACTTCCAATAGGGGAATTAACTATTGGAGACTATCTACGTCAATCAGGAATTAGAACTGGAGTTGTTGGCAAAACACATATGAGACCAGATTTAGATGGTATGAGTAGGCTTGGTATTACAAAAGACACTGAAATAGGTTTGATTGTTAGTGAACCAGGATTTGATCCTTATGAAAGGGACGATGGACTTCATCCAAACAATCAAATTAAAAATTCAAAAAAAACTTTATCCTATAACGAGTGGTTAAATAAGCTTGGATATGATGGACCTAATCCATGGAATGATTGGGCAAATTCTGCAGAGGGAGAAAATGGTGAAATATTGAGTGGCTGGCGATTAAGAAATTCTAATAAACCTGCAAGAATTCCTGAAGAGCATTCAGAAACAGCTTTTATGACTAATCGAGCGATGGAATTTATAGAGGAAAGTAAAGATAAACCATGGTTTTTACATTTATCTTATATCAAACCTCATTGGCCTTATATGGCACCTGCACCTTATCATAATATGTATTCTGCTAATGAATTTTATCCTGTTCATAGAAATGATGCAGAACGAAATAACGATCATCCAGTTTATAAAGCATTTATGGAAAATAGTATTTCAAAAACTTTTTCAAAAGATGAAGTGAGAAATACAGTTCTTTCTGGCTACATGGGCTTAATTAAACAAATTGATGATAATTTAGGAAGGTTATTTAAATTTTTAGAGGAAGCTGGTCATATGGAAGATACCATGATCATCTTTACCTCGGATCATGGAGATTACCAAGGAGATCACTGGTTAGGTGAAAAAGAACTGTTCCATGAGCAGTCAGTTAGAGTTCCAATGATTATTTATGATCCAAGTGATTATGCAAACAAAACTAGAGGAACAAAAGAACAAAGATTTATTGAAGCAATAGATTTGCTCCCAACTTTTTTAGATGCAGTAGAAAGTCCAGTTAGCAAACATAGATTAGAGGGAAATTCTTTAATTCCATTATTGAAAGGAGAAAGTACTAAAGATTGGAAAGAATTTGTTTTTAGTGAAATAGACTATGCTTTTAATGAAGCAAGAAAAATACTGAACATAGGAGCCTCAGATGCAAGAGCTTTTATGATTAGGAATAGTGACTGGAAGTATATTTATTACAAAGGATTTGACCCGCAATTGTTTGATTTGAAAAATGATCCTGATGAATTTAATGATTTGGGAAAATCTGAAAAACATTCAAAGATTAGAGAAGAAATGAAAGAATTACTTTTAAAAAGAATTATAGATAGAAAAAATAGAGTTGCAGCTACTGATGAGTTTGTAACTAAAGAAAGAGATTATACCAAAGATGATGGCATAATGATTGGTGTTTGGTAATTAAGAGGATGCCATTAAACTTGGTAAATACAAACATATAGCTGGGAAAGCAATAATAAGCGCAACTCTAATTACATCTGTTAGTAAAAAAGGAATTGTTCCAAACCAAATAGTTTGAAGTGGTGTATTTTGCATCACTCCTTTAATTACAAATAAATTCATCCCAACAGGGGGTGAGACCAGACCAAATTCAACAACTATTACAGCAAATATACCAAACCAAACAGGATCTATACCTGCATCAACTATCACTGGAAAAAAAACTGGGATTGTTAAAAATAACATCGCTAAAGAGTCCATTACAGTTCCAAGTACTAGATAGATTACACATATAACCAAAATAATTCCTAATGGTGTTAGTTCTAAATAATTTATAAAATCAACAACTGCAAAAGGTAATTGTGTTACTGTAATTAAGTAATTGAATATACTTGCGCCAATTACAATTAGATATAATGAACCAACAGTTTTTATGGTTGTCCATAAGGCTTCTTTCAATAAGTTTAATGTAAGTTGCCCTCTAGCGAAAATAAATATTAAAACTAAGATTACTCCTACAGCAGCACTTTCTGTGGCTGTAAAAAAACCTAAATAAAGACCACCCATTATAATTACAAAGATTAAAAAAATTGGAAATACCTTTGAAATTGCAGAAATTCTTTCTTTAAGAGGCATTTTTTTTCCATAACCTCCCTGCGATGGATAGACTATGAGATAAACTCTTATTGCTATCATATATAAAATTACAGCTATAAGTCCTGGTATTAATGCTGCAAAGAAAAGTTCTTGAACCGATTGTTCTGTTAAATATGCATAAATTACCAATATAACACTTGGTGGAATTATAATCCCAAGAGTTCCTCCAGATGCAATTGAACCACTTATTAAAGCATCACTATATCCATGTCTTTTCATTTCTGGTCCTGCCATTTGAGACATCGTTGCAGCGGTTGCAATCGAAGATCCACAAATCATTCCAAAACCTGCACAAGCTCCAACAGTTGACATTGCTAAACCACCTTTGTAGTGACCAACAACTGCGTATGCAGCATCATATAAATTTCTTGATAAATTTGCACTGTTAGCAAGATTTCCCATCAAAACAAAAAGAGGAAGTACTGATAAAGTATATTTTGATACTGCATCAAAAGGTGCAGTACCTAAAACAAAAATAGCAGGATCAAATCCTGAGATTAACGCAAAACCTGTGAACCCAACAAGCAGCATTGCAATTCCGATTGGAATATTTAGGACCATAAGTATTAAAACTGCTGCAAAAGCTATACCGCCATTAATGATTGGACCCATTTCCATTAAATATCTTCCTTTATAGATTTTGTTTGAGATAATTCCTTAATAAACCAAAAAACAATAGCTAATACACTCAACCACATACCAAAAGCACAAATAAAATAAAATGGATAAAAATATAGTTCTAAATCAATCGTAACTCTTTCATTTGACATAAATTTTAAAGATGTTTTTGTCGTTGCATAAGCCATTAAAGACATAATGATTATCATTAAAAAAAATTTAAGAATTATGAGCCAAGATTTAAATATTCCTAAATTTAAATTATTAATAAAATCAGCAGATACATTTGCGTTTAGAAAAAAAGCTCTTGGCATTGCTAAGAAAGCGACTAAAGCCATACCAATTTCAACTAATTCGATTGTTCCTGTAACGGGAGAGTTTAAAAATCTTCGACCAAATACGTCACAGAAAGTTAATACTGATAATAGTAAAAGTATTAAACCAGAGGCAATAGCTGAGTAATCAAATATTTTATTCATATTTTAAAAAACTATCTTCAAATATATGAAACATTAGCATATAAGGTTGGTTTAAAACAGAAAGTATTATTTATGAAGTTTATTTCTTATTCACATAACGATGAACATAAATTTGGTATTTTAGATAATGATCTTATAACAGATCTTACAGGCAAAATATTAGGAGCAACTTCTTTAAAAGATCTAATTTTAAAAAAAGGTATCTCAGAAGCAAAGAAATATGCTTCTTCAAACCCCGGTAATTTGAGTGTAAATGATATTAAATATTTACCACTGATACCAAATCCTGGAAAAATTATTTGTGTAGGATTGAATTATAGTGAACATGTTAAGGAAACCAATAGAACTGTAGAGGAAAATCCTGTAATTTTTCATCGTTTCCCAGAAAGTCAAACTGCACATTTGCAATCAATACAAAGACCAATTGCTTCCGATAATTTAGATTTTGAAGGTGAGATGGCTGTAATTATGGGAGAAGCTGGTAAACATATAAAACCAGAAGATGCTTTAAAACATATAGTTGGTTATTCTTGTTATAATGAAAGCACCATTAGAGATTGGCAGAGACATACTAGGCAATTTGGGATGGGAAAAAATTTTGAAAAGACCGGAAGCTTTGGACCACACATGGTTCTTGCTGAAGATATCAAAGATTATAAAGAGCTTACACTTGAAACTAGATTAAACGGTGAAGTCATGCAAAATGCAAAATTAAGCCAATTAATTTTTGATATACCAATATTGATTTCTTATGTTTCAAAAGCAATGGCTTGGAGAGCTGGAGATGTGTTGGTTACAGGAACTCCTGGAGGTGTTGGATTTAAGAGAAATCCACCTATTTTCATGAAACCAGGCGATAAAGTTGAAGTAGAAGTGACCCAAATCGGTGTTTTATCTAACACAATAAAAGATGAAATAATCTAAATTTCAAGTTACTATTTTAGATTAATTTTAAACAATAAGGGGATAATTTTATGAAAAAAAAATTAATTGGATTAATTATTGGAATTTTTTCTTTCAGTATAGTTAATGCATCTTCTGCAACCGAGCTTAAGTTGGCAACTTTTGAACCACCAAAAGCATTTATTGCAAGTAAAATTCTTGCAGCTTGGGCAACAAAAGTTAATCAATGTTCGGGAACATTAAATGTAAAAATGTATGCTGGTGGAGTATTAGGAAGTCCTCCTAAACAATATGATATCGTAACATCAGGTGTTGCAGATATTTCATGGACAGTTTTAGGATACATTGGTGGTCAATTTCCTTTAAGTTCAGTAATTGAATTACCGTTTCTAACAAGAACTTCTAAAGCTGGAACTACAGCTTTAAATACTCTTTTTAACGAGGGATATTTAGATAAAGAAATGGCAGGAATTAAAGTAATTGGTCTTCACTCTAATCCTGGATATCAAATTCATATGAAGGATACTAAAGTTGTTAAACCTGCAGATTTTAAAGGTAAGAAAATGAGAGTACCAAGTAAAATTGCGGGTACAATTTTAAAAACTTTGGGCGCAACCGGAGTGAAAGTACCTGCTCCAGGAACTTCTGAAGCTTTAAGCAAAGGTGTTGTAGATGGAACTCCATTTCCATACACTGCTGTAGGTTCATTCAGATTGTTTGATGTAACTAAGTATCATACTGAAGTTAATATCACAAACGCTACATTTGGTTTAATTATGAATGAAGATAAATTCAATAGTTTACCAGCAGGAGATCAGGCTTGTATAAATAAATATAGCGGCCATGCTTTCGGTGATTGGGCTTCAGGTTTAATTGATAATCAAAATGCAATTATGAAAAATGAAATCTCAAAAAGAGATGGGCATGAAATTATAATTGCATCAGATGATGTTATTGCTGAATATAAAAAGATCTTGGCGCCAATTGAATCAAATTGGTTAAAAGAAATGAGCGGAAAAGGTCTTGATGGTGATGCTGTTCTAAATAGAGCAAGAGAAATTATTACTGCAGTAGAAGGCTAAAAATAACGCACAGTGTTTATGAGCCCACATTTAAGTGGGCTCATTTAATTTAAGGAATTCTAAATGGCTATAAAAGCTCTAAGTTACATTGGAGTAAACTCAGATAAATTTGAAGACTGGTCAGATTACAGTCAAAAAAATTTAGGAATGCAACAAGTTGATAGGGGAAAAGATATTTTATCTTTTCGAATGGATGACCAGAAACAGCGTCTGACTATAACTGGTGATAAAGGTGACAACCTTGGATTTTTGGGTTGGGAAGTGGAAAAAAAAGAAGACTTATCATTTTTTGCATCAAAACTAGAAAAAAATAAAATAGAAGTTCATCAAGGAAAATCTTCATTTGCTGACATGAGATTTGTAGAAGATTTAATATATTTTGATGATCCACAAGGAAATAGAATTGAATTAGTTTATAATCCAATGAGTGATACCGATCCATTTAAACCAGGTCGTCCAATTTCTGGATTTAAAACTGGTGCATTAGGAATGGGTCATGCCGTAGTACATGTTAAAAAAATTGACGATTTAATTCCATTTTATACAGAGGTTTTAGGTTTTAAAATTAGCGACTACAGTCATACACCTATCTCTTTATGTTTTTTTCATGTGAATGGAAGACATCATAGTTTAGCATTATTTGGATCCGGCAGAACAGGCTTTCATCATTTTATGGTTGAATACAATAGCCTTGATGATGTTGGTCAAGGATACGATTTATTGCAATATGAAGATAATAAAATTGCTTACACCTTAGGCAGACATACGAATGATTATATGACTTCATTTTATTCAATAACACCATCTGGTTTTTTTATTGAAAATGGCTGGGGCGGAAGAATTATTGATCCAAAAACATGGAAACCCATTGAAACTTTTGAAGGACCAAGTTTTTGGGGACATGAAAGATTATATTTGCCTGATGAAGAAAGAATGAAATTTAGAAATAAAAGATTGGAAACTGCTTCAGAAGGTAAACAAGCACCACTTTTTATTGATTGTCCTTGGTTATATTCAAATTCTATAAACAAAAAATAAAAGAATTATTATTTTGTAAATGAAAAAGTATGATGTTGTAATTGTAGGTTTTGGTCCAACAGGAGGAACTTTAGCAAATTTATTAGCACTGCATGGTTTTTCAATTTTAGTTTTAGAAAAGGAAAAAAGTTTTTATCCATTACCAAGAGCAGTACATTTTGATGATGAGGTGATGAGAGTGTTTGAAACAATTGGTATAACCAACACTTTTTTAAAACACACAATAATTAATAAAGGAACAAAGTTTGTTGATAAAAAAAATAGAGTAATTTTAGATTGGCCAAGACCAAGAGAAATCACCGGGAATGGATGGTATCCTAGTTATAGATTTAACCAACCTGATTTAGAAAGAGAACTTAGAAAGAAACTAAAGTCTTACAAAAAAGTTGAAATTAGACAAAGTTCTAATGTTAAAAAAATCATAAATAAAACAAATAATGTAAATATTACATTTGAAGACATTAATTCAAAAAAAATATTTAACATTAAATCAAAATATTTAATTGGTTGTGATGGCGCTAATTCAATAACAAGATCACAAATTAAAACTAAAATGAATAATCTTGGTTTTACTCAAAAATGGGCTGTAATAGATTTAATACTAACCAGAGAAAAGAAAAATTTACCAGACAGGACTATTCAATATTCAAATCCCACAAGACCCGCTACTTATTGTAGAAATGTAGGTAAAAGAAGAAGATGGGAGTTTGCAATTAAAAAAACTGAAAAAATAGAAACCATTCTTTCTGATAAGTATATTTGGAATTTTTTAAAACCCTGGCTTAAAAAAAGTGAAGCCAAAATGGAAAGAAAAACAATATACACATTTCAATCAGCACTAGCCAAAAGTTGGAAGAAAGGCAGAATTTTTTTAGCTGGAGATGCTGCTCATTTGATGCCACCATTTATGGGTCAAGGAATGTGTGCTGGTATCAGAGATGTTTCAAATCTTGCATGGAAGATTTCACATTGTTTAAAGAATGAACATAATGATAAGCTTTTAAATACCTACCAATCTGAAAGATTTTCAAATGTTAAAGAGTACATAGAAACTACAATGCGTATGGGAGAATTTGTAAATGCAGTAGGAAAGTCCCCAATAACTAATAATATTTCTGCAGATAACAAAGGTAGAAAAAGTATGAAATCAATAAAACCTAGACTTGGACATGGCTTAGGCGATTTAAAAGATAAGTTACGAGGAAAAATTTTTCCACAATTTATAATTAAGAATAATAAAAAATTAGATGAAAAGTTTTCTTTAAAACCTGCTTTAATTATATCTGATCAAATTAAAAAAAATATATCTTCAAAAATTAAATTAATAAAATCTAAAAATATTAAAAACTTAGAATTCTTTTTTAAGGAACATAACTGTAAAGCTTTTATAGTGAGACCAGATAGATTTATTCTCTCTTCATGTACATCGGTTAAAAATTTTAATTCTTATTTAAATAAGAATTTATCTTTATTAGCTTAATTTAAATAATTTATTTATTGCATCAACTTTCATATGATTATCAGATGCAATTTCACCATTAGGCATGAATAATGAATTTTCAAATCCAACTCTAATTTTACCTCCAAGGCTCACAGCTTTTTTTAAGCAGCTCATTTCTTCCTTTCCAAAGGCACATATTGACCAATCAAGTTTTATATTTTGCTCTTCCATTTTTTTTACAAATAAAGAAATATTTTCTGGATAACTTATTCTTCCACTATAATGCCCAATAACAAATAAACACCAAGCCCCATTAATTTGAATTTCTGCTTTACTAAGTAGTTTGATTAACAAATCTATATCCTCAGGCTGATAAAGTATGTGTTGAATTTTTGTTCCTGCTTCAGTTAAATACTTGTAAAGTTTAATATCCTCGTTTTCTGGATTTCTTGAAGGGATTAATTCCGAAGTTCCAATTGATGCTCCTGGTGGTGTTACATCATATGCAAGCTTTCTCATATCAGCTGGAGAGTATTTTCCAACTGCTTCAGTAGTAACTTGTATATGCATGTTTGGTACTTGATGCTCTAATTCATTTAACGCTTCTTTATAAAGTCCAGCATCCAAAACGTGTTGTCCTTCTTTATCTCTAACATGCAAATGTATTGCACCAGCACCAGCTTCGTAACATAATTTTGCTGTTTCTACTGTTTCGCTTATTGTTAATGGAACAGCTGGATGATCTTTTTTTATTTTTCTAGCTCCATTTGGAGCTACCATTAACTTTGGTAATTTTTCTGGCTGATAAAAACCCATAAATTTATATTAGTTTAACTTAGCTATATTGTAAAAAGATTTCTAGTTTTTGTGCTAGGATAATGGAATGAATATAAGTCAAAAAAAACTAGAAAAATCTAAAGGCAGATTAGAAATAAAAATAAAAGATCAAAATTTACAAAAACTTTTTCAACAAGGATCTTTAAAAGCTTTGATGCCAGATTTTCATGAAAATTTAAAACAATTAATGCTTATAAATACTGCTGGTGGAATTACTAGTGGAGATGAATATGACTTCAAATTTGAAATTGATAGTTCAAATCTTTGTATTTCAACTCAAGCAGCAGAAAAAATTTACAGTGGGTTTGGTAGTCCAGCCAATTTAGAATTTAATTTAAATTTGTTAAACAATTCAAATTTATTTTGGCTACCTAAAGAATTAATTTTATTTAATAATTGTAACTTAAAAAGAAAAATAAATTTTAATTTATCTAAAGATTCAAATTTACTACTTTGTGAAAATATTATTTTTGGACGTACTTCAATGAAGGAGGTATTTGAAAAAGGATATTTTTCAGATTTTTGGAATATTAATATAGATAATAAATTAATTCATACAGAAGCAATAAATACAAATTTTTTTGAGAAAAAATATTTAAATAGTTTTTCGACATTAAATAATAATTCTGCAGTTGCGACAATTATTATTGTAGGAAATAAGTTTTTAAATAATGTTAATAATCTGTCTGAAACTTTAACTAACAATGAAAATACAACTTCAAATTATTCTCATTGGGATAATAAATTGATCGTAAGACTTTTATCTGAAGATAGTTATAATCTTAAATTTGCAATTGATAAAATTTTGTCTTATTTTTTTGAAGGTTCAAAGATACCAAAAGTATGGAATATATAAATGAAACTTACTCCTAGAGAAAAAGATAAACTTTTGATAAGCCTTGCAGCGATTGTCGCTAAAAATAGATTATCAAAAGGTATAAAATTGAATTATCCAGAGGCTATCGCTTTAATAACAGATTTTGTTGTCGAGGGAGCTAGAGAGGGCAAAAGTGTTGCAGAACTGATGGAGGCAGGAGCTCATGTTGTTAAAAAAAAGGATTGTATGGAAGGTATTCCAGATATGGTGAAGGAAGTTCAAGTAGAAGCTACTTTTCCAGATGGAACTAAATTAGTAACAGTGCACAAACCTATAAGGTAATAATTATTATGAAGCCAGGTGAGGTAATAACAAAAAAAGAGGAAATAGACTTAAATAAAGACTCTAGAGTTACTAAGATAAAAATTTCTAATTCTGGAGATAGACCTGTGCAAGTAGGAAGCCATTATCATTTTTTTGAAACAAATGAGTATTTACTGTTTGATCGAGAATTAGCATATGGAAAGAGATTAAATATTCCTTCAGGAACTGCTGTAAGATTTGAACCAGGTCAATCCAAAGATGTTGAGTTAATAGAAATAAAAGGATTAAAAAAAATATATGGTTTTAATAAGAAAGTTATGGGTAATTTATAATGGCTAAAATTTCCAGAGCAGCTTATGCAGATATGTATGGGCCTACTACAGGAGATAAAGTAAGGCTCGCAGATACTGACTTAGTTATTGAGGTTGAAAACGATCTAACCACTTATGGTGAAGAAGTAAAGTTTGGTGGTGGAAAGGTAATAAGAGACGGGATGGGTCAATCTCAAATCAGCAGAGAAAAAGGAGCTGCTGATACAGTTATTACCAATGCTTTAATAGTTGACGTAAATGGAATTTATAAAGCTGATGTTGGTTTAAAAGATGGAAAAATATTTGAAATTGGTAAAGCAGGTAATCCAGATACTCAATCTAAGGTAAATATTATTATTGGTCCAGGAACAGAGATAATTGCAGGTGAGGGAAAAATTTTAACAGCTGGAGGTTTTGATAGTCATATTCATTATATATGTCCTCAACAAATTGATGATGCTTTGCACTCAGGTATTACAACCATGCTTGGAGGAGGGACCGGACCAGCGCATGGAACACTTGCAACAACGTGTACACCTGGTCCATGGCATATACAAAGAATGATTCAATCTGCTGATGGTTTTTCTATGAATTTAGCTTTTGCTGGAAAAGGAAATTCTTCATTGCCAGAAGGTCTTGAGGAACAAATTCTAGCTGGAGCCTCAGCTTTAAAATTACATGAGGATTGGGGAACTACTCCTGGAGCGATTGATAATTGTTTGAATATTGCTGACAAAAATGATGTACAGGTAATGATCCATACAGACACACTTAATGAAAGTGGGTTTGTGGAAAATACTATTAAAGCAATTAACAAAAGAACTATACATGCTTTTCATACAGAGGGAGCTGGTGGTGGTCATGCACCAGATATAATTAAAGTTTGTGGAGAAGAGTATGTCATTCCTTCTTCAACAAACCCTACAAGACCATACACAGTTAATACAATAGAAGAACATTTGGATATGCTAATGGTTTGTCACCATCTCGATAAATCTATTCCAGAGGATGTAGCATTTGCTGAAAGTAGAATCAGACGAGAAACAATTGCAGCAGAAGATATTCTTCATGACATGGGTGCATTTTCAATTATCGCATCAGATAGTCAGGCGATGGGAAGAGTTGGAGAAGTTATAATTAGAACTTGGCAAACTGCACATAAAATGAAAGTTCAAAGAGGAAGTTTACCAGAAGAAAAAGGGGGAAATGATAATTTTAGAGTTAAAAGATATTTAGCGAAATACACAATTAATCCTGCAATTGCTCATGGAATTTCAAAACATATTGGTAGTATTGAAAAAAATAAACGTGCAGATTTAGTTTTATGGGACCCAGCATTTTTTGGAGCTAAACCAGAGATGATATTAATAGGTGGAAGTATAGCTTGTGCTCAAATGGGAGATCCAAATGCATCAATTCCAACTCCACAGCCGGTATACACTAGACCAATGTTTTCATCATTTGGAACTTCTTTAGAAAAATCTTCAGTAATTTTCACAAGCAAACTAGCTCTTGAAAAGAATTCTTTAAAAGATGCAAGTATTAGAAAAGACTTGTTACCTGTAGAAAACACAAGAGCTATTTCTAAAAAAGATATGATTTTAAATAACAAGTGTCCAAAGATTGAGGTTAATCCCGAGACTTATGAAGTAAAAGCTGATGGAGAAATAATTACTTGTGAACCAGCTAAAGAACTTCCTTTAGCACAAAGATATTTTATGTTTTAGCTTATGGATAATTGTTTTTTAATAGTTAATAAAATAGCCAAAAATAAAGCAAAAGATCACATATCTTTATCCTATGATGAGCGATTTTTAAGAAGAAAAAAACTTGTTTCAGATAATGGTTTTGAATTTTTAGTAAATTTACCAGAGACAAAATCACTTTCAGAAAATCAAGCATTTAGACTTCAAAGTGGAAATTTGATTTTAATCAAAAACAAAAAAGAAAATTTATTAGAAATAAAAGGAAAAAATTTAATGCAACTTATATGGCATATTGGAAATAGACATATGCCATGTCAAATTGAAAAAGATAGAATTTTAATTCAGTATGATGAAGTAATAAAAAAAATGATATTAAAACTAGGTGGAAAGGTTAAGAAAGTTTTAAGACCTTTTAAACCAGAGGGAGGAGCATATGGAATTGGTAGAACCCATAGCCATAAACACTAAATTAAAAAATAAAAAAGATTTGAAAGTGTCTTTACAAATTCTTCAAACTTGGTTTTCACCATCATTTCCTATTGGAAGTTTTTCATATTCTCATGGTTTAGAGGCGATGATTAATGATAATTTAATTAAGTCAAAAAAAGATATTTTGGATTATTTAAAATGTATCTTAAAATATGGAACTAGCAAAAATGATATAATTTTAATGAAATATACTTATCAGGGAGAAGAATTAAATGAACTTGCTTTATCACTTTGTCCAAGTAAGGAAAGGAAAATAGAGTCTATAGAAATGGGTAATGCATTTAGAAAAGTTTTAGCTGATAGTTGGGATTTTAATATTCAAGAAAATACTGCTTATCCAATTGCAGTTGCTAAAGCAGCCAAACATTTTGATATACCCTTAAATTTAACGATTGTATCTTATTTGCAATCTTTTGTTTCAAATCTAATAAATGTTTGTATTAAACATATACCGATTGGGCAAAAAATAGGACAAGACTGTATTATAAAAACTTATGACTTAATAAGAGAAATAGAAAAAGAAAGTGAAAATTTAAATTTAGAAGACTTAGGTGGAATTTGTTTTAATAGTGATATCTACAGTATTAAGCATGAAAATTTGAAAACACGAATTTATAAAACATGAAAAATATAAATGGACCATTAAAAGTTGGAATAGGTGGACCTGTTGGTGCAGGGAAGACAAGTTTAACAGCTGAATTGTGTAAATTTTTATCAAAGAAAATTTCTATGGCTGTAATATCAAACGATATTTATACAAAAGAGGATGCAGAATTTTTAATGAAAGTTCAAGCTTTACCTCTTGAGAGAATTAAAGGAGTTGAAACAGGAGGATGTCCACATACAGCAATTCGTGAAGATGCTTCAATTAATATGCTTGCTGTAGAAAATATGAAAAAAAAATTTCCTGATCTTGATCTGATTTTAATCGAATCTGGTGGAGATAATTTAGCAGCAACTTTTAGTCCAGAATTAGTAGATCTATCTATTTATGTTATTGATGTTGGAATGGGCGGAGATATTCCAAGAAAAGGTGGTCCTGCTATTCAAAAATCTGACTTATTAATTATAAATAAGACCGATTTAGCCCCTCATGTAGATGTTAACCTTGATACCATGAAAGAAGACGTAAAAAAGGCCCGTAATGGCTTACCTTATGTTTTTTGTCAAATGAAAAAGCAAATTGGTGTCGAAGATGTTGCTAAATTTTTATTTTCATCAGGTGGACTTTAGAGTTTTTGATCTAAGCTCTAATTGTTGGCAAGCAATAGAAATCAGCCGTATCAATTTTAGAAGAATACTGCCTTCGCATATTCCATTTTTTATGAACCCCAGCACTTGCAACGCTTAAAGTGGATCTTCCATATCGATGATTAGTATTATCAATTGATCTCATTAAGTTATTTATTTTTTCATCTTTTTCAGATGTAAATAAATTTGTTTTATCACTAGCATTCGATAATCCTGTTAGCATGACACCTGCTTTTTGATAACGATATCCGTTTTTAAAAATATTCTCTAATATTGAAACTGCTGTCTTAACTGTTTCAATACTATTATTTGTTGCAATTGGAAAATCAACTGTCTTTGCATTTGAGTAATAACCAAAGTTTCTTTGGAAAGGACTGGTTCTAACAAATACAGTAATTGCTTTTGCAACTAAAGACTCTGATCTAATTTTTTCAGATGCATTTAAACAATAATTTGCGACTGCTTCTTTTAACTCTTGGAATGTTTCAATTCTTTTTCCAAATGATCTTGAAACTACACAGCTCTTTCTTTTAGTAGTCGTAGTCTCTAATCCAATACAAGAAATTCCCCTAAGCTCCATTGCAGTTCTTGAGCTTAAAACATTTGAGGATTTTTTGATCCAGGTATTAGACTTATTCTTTAATTGCTTAGCATTATAAATTCCATGCTTTTGATAAAACTTTGTAAGCTGTCTTCCAACACCCCAGACATCATTGATTTCAACTTTTTCTAAAATAGGATCTAAGTTATCTATTCCAATTAAACTTGTCACTCCTGATTGTTTTTTCTTTGCAATATGATTTGCAACTTTACTTAAAGTTTTTGTATTAGCTATTCCAATACTTGTTGGAATACCTGTCCATTGTAAAACTGTTTCTCTAATTTCTTTCCCAACTTTTTCTACTTCACTATCAGGAAAATTTGACAAATCTAGAAATGCTTCATCAATTGAATAAACTTCTATTTCAGAATTAAATCTTTTAAGAGTTCTCATTACTCTTCTAGATAAATCTCCATATAAAGAATAATTAGATGAAAATACCTCAACTTTATTTTTAATAATAATATCTTTTGCTTTAAAGTAGGGTTCGCCCATTTTAATATCTAAAGCTTTTGCTTCATTTGATCTTGAAATAATACAGCCATCATTATTAGATAAAACAACAACAGGTTTTCTTCTTATTTTAGGATTGAATAATCTTTCACAAGAAACATAAAAAGAATTACAATCAATTAATGCTATTTTTTTAGTACGTAGAATGGATGACATAAGTAACAACTCCCCAAATAAAAATGTCTTGTTCTTCATTAATTAAAATTCTGTCAGAAAATTCTTTAGATCCAGAAGTTAAAAATTTTTTATCTCTTTCTTGAACCAAAGTTTTAACTACAAGTTCGTCATGAACATTAGCAATCACTGTTGAAAAATTTTTTGGTTTTAAACTTTTATCGACAACTAATAAATCACCATCATTAATACCAACATCGACCATGGATTTACCTTGAACCCTGATGATGAAAGTTGCTGGAACATTTCTTATTAAATGCATGTTCAGATCAATATCTTCTTCGATATAATCGGTTGCAGGGGAAGGAAAACCGGCGCCTGCTTTGTGTAGATAATAAGGGATTGTTAGTTTCATGTTCTTGTTTTGTTCTACTTTATAGACTATTTATACAATACACTCAAGAGGTTGTATTTTGAGTCCGTAATTGAATCAAAAGTGAATCAAAACGTGAACATCGAAAACAACATTTGGTGGACATGTGGATAACTTTTACAATAAGTAGTCTTAAAGTGATTTATAAAAGAAGATTATGATTTGTATTAAAGCCGATATTCCAGAAGAGTTAAATGAAATAGATGATGAATTAAAAGCAGTTTACCATAGCAAAGATACTGTTTGTTTTTTCATATTAAAAACAAGAGAATTAAGAAATAAGTTTATAGAAGAAACCAAGGGAATGAACAAAAGTGAGAGAGAAAAAGTTTACGAAGTATATAATAGTAAATAAATAAAAATTATGAATATTTTAGATTTTGTAATGGTTGGTTCTAATGATTATAAAAAATCTAGTGAGTTCTATGATGCTATTTTAGAGCCTTTAAAATTAAAAAAAATTGTAACAACAGAAAAATATATAGGTTATGCTCATTCAAGTGAGCCTGATAAGGCTCAATTCTATGTAACAGATCCTGTAAATGGTGAGCCAGCAACCTTTGGCAATGGAACACAAATAACACTATTGGCAGAATCTAAAGAGGCAGTAGAAAAATTTTATGAAATTGCGATGTCCAAGGGAGCTGTTGATGAAGGTGCACCAGGAGTAAGAAGTGATGGTAATTATTATGCTTATATAAGAGATATGGATGGAAATAAGATTGCGGCAAAAAAAAATTTAAAATAAATTAGAGGGAATTATGAAATTAAATTGTCATTGTGGAGCTGTTGAAGTAGAAATTAATTCTTCGGTTAATGAATTAGCAAAAATTGTAAAATGTAATTGTTCTATTTGTAAAAGAAAAAATGCAACAATGGGTATGGTTAAAAATGAGGATTTTAAAGTTACTAAAGGAGAAGATAAATTAAAACTCTATCAGTATCATACTAAAGTTGCAAATCATTACTTTTGTACTGAATGTGGAATTTATACTCATCATAATCCTAGAAGTGCACCAGCAATGACCGGTTTTAATTTAGGTTGTGTTGATGAAGTTCAAGTAGAAGATTTAAAAGAAGTAGCGTTCTTTGATGGTCTTAACCATCCAATGGATCAAGAAAAATAAACACCAATGAAATTATCTGAAGAGTGTTTTAAGAAAGTTAAAAAAGATTGTTTTAAGTTTATTAAATCACAAGAAACCTTAACTGAAAAGTTTGGTAATAAAGAGAGGATGGTTAAGAATTTTTTAATCCCAATATGTTTTTGGATTGCAAAAAAAGCAGATAACAAAAAACCATACTTTGTTGGATTGGCTGGAGGACAAGGAACAGGCAAAACAACAATAAGCTCAATAATAAAGATAATTTTAGAAAAGTATTTTAAATTAAAGGTATTTAAAATTTCAATTGATGATTTTTATAAAACCAGAAAAGAAAGAATAGGTTTATCAAAAAAAGTACATCCAATGTTACTTACCAGGGGAGTTCCTGGAACTCACGATGTTAATATGATGCTGGATTTTTTTAAAAATTCTAAAGCAAAAAAATTTAAAAGTATGAAATTACCAAATTTTAATAAGGCAATTGATGACAGGTTTTCTAAAAACAAATGGAATAAAATTTATAAAAGACCAGATGTTATTATTTTTGAAGGGTGGTGTGTTGGAGCAAGAGCAGAAACTGACAAGACATTAAAAAAATCTATTAACTCTATGGAAAAAGCCAATGACCAAAAACTAGTTTGGAGAAAATATGTTAATCAACAATTAAAAACTAAATATAAAAAGCTATATTCTCAGTTAAATTGTATGATTTACTTAAAAGCAAAAAACTTTAGTTTATTGCAAAAGTGGAGATTAAAGCAGGAACATAAACTATGGTTAAAAACAAAAAAAAAGGGTGGTCATAAAATAATGAGCAAAGGAGATGTGATTAATTTTATGCAAACTTACCAAAGAATTACTCAAAACATGTTCAAAAATATGCCTAAGTATGCATCTATAATTTTAAATTTAAACAGTAACCATCAAATTAAAACTGCTGTATATAAACTGAAATGAAAAAAATTTTTATAATAGTAATTACATCAATATTATATTTTAGTAATGCTTTTGCAGTTACTCTTCTTGATGCATTAAATCAAACATATAAAAATAATATTCAATTAAATGCTGAAAGAGAAAATATTAAAGTTTCAGAAGAAGATGTAAATATTTCAAAGGCTGATTACAAACCTTCTCTGACTGTAAAAGGATCAAAAAGTTTTGAGAATACTAACAAATTAACTAATCAAAGTGGCGGCGATGCAAGTGTCACTGATGTAGATCCATTTACCACTTCAATCAAATTAGAACAGACATTATTGGATTATGGAAGAGATCTTACGCTTGAAAAAAATATTACTGCTTTAGATTTAGCAAAAGCACAGTTAGTTAAAAAAGAACAAGATATTTTACATAAAGCAATTGATGCATTCACAAATTTAATTCTAGCTAGAGAAACACTAGATATTAACGCAAAAAATTTAAATCTTTTAATTAGACAAGTTGAAAATGATAAAATTAGAAGAGACAGAGGTCAAATTACAAATACCGATTTGGCACAATCTGAGTCATCACTTGCAGGTGCTCAAGCCCAATTTGCAAAGGCAAAAAGCGACTTATTAATCAGTAAACTAAATTATGAAAATATTATTGGTAAAATTAGTGATCCAAATCAATTACAAAAAAATTCAAATGCAATAGTTAGTATTCCAAATACTTTAAATGAGGCAATTAATCTTTCAAAACAAAATAACCCTGATATTCAAATAGCAAAATTTGATTTATCAAAAGCAGAAAAAGAATTAGCAATTTCAGAGTCAGACTTGAAACCAACAGCTTTTTTATCATTAGAAAGATCATATACTGATGACCTAAGCTCTACTTATTCTGAAAGAGAAAAAGATATTTTAAAAGCAGAGATTAGTTGGCCTTTTTATTCAGGAGGAAAAAAGAGATCAACTATTTCTAAAAATTCAAATTTGACTACAAGAAAAAGATTATTGTTAGATGATGCTGTAAGAACAAATGAAACAAATGTAGCAAGCGCTTGGTCTAGCTTAGAATCTTCAGAAAGTTTTTTAAATTCAGTTAGAGTTCAAGTAAAAGCAGCTGAAATAGCTAATGAAGGAATTGCTGCGGAGTACGAAAGAGGTTCTAGAACTACTTTAGATGTTATCCAATCAAATGCTTTATTACTTTCTGCTCAAATTTCCTTAGCGAGTTCAGAGAAAAACTATCTAATGGCCCAATATAATCTACTTAAGGCAGTAGGTTTGTTAAACAGCCAATATCTAAAACTTAAGTAATTATTTGATTTTTAGGGGTAAAAAATAAATATATTGCTAATGAGAACAAAATGTGTACATTTATTTCATGATTCGAGTGTTAAAAAATTTAAAAAAAGAGGCAAAAAATGACGAAAAATAACCTAAAAGTAGTTAAATCTACTAAAGATCAAGAAATGGACGTTAAAGAAAAGAACAAAGCATTAGATGCTGCAATAGCTCAAATTACAGATAATTTTGGAAAAGGCTCTGTAATGAAGCTTGGTGAAAAGAGAGCGATGGATATCGAGTCTGTTTCGACAGGTTCTTTAAGTCTTGATTTAGCTTTAGGTATCGGTGGATTACCAAAAGGAAGAATTATCGAAGTTTACGGACCAGAATCATCTGGAAAAACAACACTAGCATTACAAGTTGTTGCTGAAGCTCAAAAATCTGGTGGAATTTGCGCATTCGTTGATGCAGAACACGCATTAGATCCAGTTTATGCAAAAAAATTAGGTGTAAATACAGAAGAACTTTTAATTTCACAGCCAGATACTGGTGAACAAGCATTAGAAATCGCTGATACACTAGTAAAATCAGGCTCTATTTCAGTAATCGTTATCGACTCTGTTGCAGCTTTAACTCCAAAAGCTGAAATTGAAGGTGAGATGGGAGATCATCACGTTGGTCTTCAATCAAGATTAATGAGTCAGGCTTTGAGAAAATTAACAGGTTCAATATCAAACACAAATACGATGATGATTTTCATTAACCAAATCAGAATGAAAATTGGAGTTATGTTTGGAAGTCCAGAGACAACATCAGGTGGTAACGCACTTAAGTTTTACTCATCTGTAAGAATGGATATTAGAAGAATTGGTGCGATCAAAGATAAAGATGAAATTATTGGTAACTCTACAAGAGTGAAAGTAGTTAAGAATAAAGTGGCACCACCATTTAAAGTTGTTGAATTTGACTTGATGTATGGAAGAGGAATTAGCAAGATGGGTGAACTAGTCGATCTTGGCTCTAAAGCAGATATAATTGAAAAATCAGGAGCATGGTATGCTTACAAAGGTGAGAAAATTGGTCAAGGTAGAGAAAATGCTAAGACTTATTTAGCTCAAAATCCTAAAGTTGCTGCAGAAATTGAAATGGCAATTAGAGAAAAAGCAGGCGTGATTTCTAAGAAAATAGAAGGAAACCCAATTGATCCTGAAAAATTAGAGAAAGAAAAGAAAGTAGCTGAAAAAGAAGAAGCTGCAAAAGCAGAAGCTACTCCTCCATCTAAAAAGAATTAATAGGTCATCTTTATTAATAAAAGGCGCTTAAATTAAGCGCCTTTTTTCCCTTCGATATCTAGACATAAAATAAAAAAGCTGTATTTTAAAAATATGGCAGACAAAACACTCAATGAAATTAGAAATACTTTCTTAAAGTATTTTGAAAAGAATGACCATAAGATTGTGGAATCTAGTAATTTGGTTCCCAATAATGATCCTACTTTAATGTTTGCCAACTCTGGAATGGTTCAGTTTAAGAATGTTTTTACAGGATTAGAAAAAAGAGATTATGTAAGAGCTACAACTTCGCAAAAATGTGTAAGGGCAGGTGGTAAGCACAATGACTTAGAAAATGTTGGTTACACACCAAGGCACCATACATTCTTTGAGATGTTAGGAAATTTTTCTTTTGGTGATTATTTCAAAGAGCAAGCCATACATTACGCATGGGATTTAATAACAAAAGATTTTGGAATAGATAAAAATAGACTTTATGTAACCGTATTTCATGAAGATGATGAGGCCTTCAATTTTTGGAAGAAAATAGCGGGTTTTAGCGATGATAGAATTATAAGAATAGCAACTTCAGATAATTTTTGGTCAATGGGAGAAACAGGTCCTTGTGGTCCTTGTTCTGAGATCTTTTTTGACCACGGAGATCATTTACCAGGAGGTTTACCTGGAACTAAAGATGAAGATGGGGATAGATTTATAGAAATTTGGAACTTAGTTTTTATGCAGTTTGAACAAGTTACTAAAGATAAAAGAATTAATCTTCCAAAACCCTCAGTTGATACTGGAATGGGATTAGAGAGAATTGCAGCTTTATTGCAAGGCTCACATGATAACTATGAAACAGATCATTTCAAAAAAATAATTGGCTCTGCATCTGAAATTACAAAGGTTAAATCAGATAAATCTAATCTAGCTAGTTTCAGAGTAATAGCTGATCACTTAAGAGCAAGTTCATTTTTAATTGCCGAAGGAGTTTTGCCTTCTAATGAGGGAAGAGGATATGTTCTTCGAAGAATTATGAGAAGAGGAATGAGACATTCTCATTTACTTGGATCTAAGGAACCAGTTTTTTATAATTTGTTTGATACTCTTAAAAATGAAATGTCTGGAAACTATCCAGAATTAGTTAGAGCTGAGTCTTTAATTAAAGAAACTTTAAAAATGGAAGAAGAAAAATTCTTAGTTCTTTTAGATAGAGGAATAAAAATTTTAAATGATGAAATATCTAAAATAGATAAAGTGTTGCCAGGTGAAGTAGCTTTCAAATTATATGACACCTATGGTTTTCCCTTAGATCTCACTGAAGATATTTTAAGAAACAAATCAATGTCAATTGATACTGAAAAGTTTCAATCTTTAATGAAGGAAAGTAGAGAGCTTGCTAAAAAAAATTGGAAAGGTTCTGGTGATGCAGCGGTTGAAGATATTTGGTTTGGAATAAAAGATAAAATTGAGCCAACTGAATTTTTAGGATACGAAACAAATCAAGCTGAAGGTGTTGTGTTATCTCTTTTGAAAGATAATAAAGAAGTTGATCAATTAAGAGAAAATGATGAAGGAATGATTATAGTAAACCAAACTCCTTTTTATGGTGAATCTGGAGGTCAAGTTGGAGACACTGGCGAAATAGTTTCAAATGATTTTAAATTTGAAGTAACTGATGTTCAAAAAAAACTTGGTGATTTATTTGTTCATTATGGCAAAGTCAAAAGCGGATCTATAAAATTACAGCAAAACGTGGAATTAAAAATTAATGTTGAAAGAAGAGATGATACACGTGCTTATCACTCAGCAACTCATTTATTACATGAATCTTTACGAAGAGTTCTTGGTAGTCATGTAACCCAAAAAGGATCTTTAGTAGAGCCAAGCAGATTACGATTTGATTTCAGTCATATGAAGCCAATTTTGAATGAAGAAATTGATAAAATAGAAGATTTTGTAAACACAATGGTCTCTAAAAAATCTGATGTAAAAACTAGATTAATGACACCTGACGAAGCTGTTGAAAACGGTGCTTTAGCATTATTTGGTGAAAAATATGGTGATGAAGTAAGGGTGCTATCAATGGGAGATGAGGATGGTAAGTATTTTTCAACTGAATTGTGTGGTGGAACACACGTCAAAAACACTGGCGATATTGGTAAATTTAAGATTGTCAGTCAGTCTTCTATCGCTGCAGGAGTAAGGAGAATTGAGGCATTAAGAGATAAACAATTGGAGGAATATCTTAAAAATAAAGAGAAATTATCAAATTTATCTGCAGAAAAAGATGAGGAAGCAATTAAAGATTTAAGTCAGCAAATTATAAGATTGGGAGGAAAACCAAGTTTAGATGAAACAGATCAAAAAACTTTGATTAAAAATTTAACCAAACAACTTGAGAATATTTCGGTTAATGCAATTCTAGAAGATAAATCAAAAAACATTATTAAAGACGAAGAAATTAACGGAGTTAAATTAAGACTTCAAAGAATAGATGGATTACCTCCAAAAGAATTAAGAAAACTTGTAGATAAAGGTAAAAAAGAATTAAGCGAAGGTATTGTTGTTGTATTTGCTAATAAAGACGACAAGGTTGGGTTGGCAGTTGGAGTAACAGATAATTTAACCAACAAGTTTGATGCAGTTAAATTTGTTAAAGTAGGATCTGAAATAATTGGTGGGAAAGGTGGTGGAGGAAGAAAAGATTTTGCCCAAGCTGGTGGACAAGATCATTCAAAAATTGATGAAGCTTTTGAAAAGCTTAAGGGTTTAGTTTAATTTCTTTTTTAAATTACCATCAATTTCATCTAAAAATTGATTTGTAGTTAAGAATTTACTATTTGGACCTACAAGAATAGCTAAATCTTTTGTCATTGATCCACTTTCCACACATTCAATACAAACTTTTTCTAGAGTTTGTGCAAATTTGATCAGCTCTTCATTACCATCTAATTTACCTCTGTGAGCTAATCCTCTAGCCCAAGCAAAAATTGATGCGATTGGGTTGGTTGAAGTTTCTTTTCCTTGTTGATGCATTCTATAATGTCTAGTTACTGTTCCGTGTGCAGCTTCCGCTTCCATTACTTTTCCGTCTGGTGTTAACAATGTACTCGTCATCAGTCCTAAAGACCCATAACCTTGAGCCATAGTATCAGACTGAACATCTCCATCATAATTTTTGCAAGCCCAAATATATTTTCCACTCCATTTCATTGCACATGCAACCATGTCATCAATTAATCTATGTTCGTAAGTTAAATTATTTTTTTCAAATTCGCTTTTATATTCTTTGTCGAAAATTTCTTGGAAAATATCTTTAAATCTTCCGTCGTATTGTTTTAGAATTGTATTTTTAGTAGACATGTAAACAGGCCATTTTTTAATTAACCCATAACTGAAACAAGATCTTGCAAAGTCTTCAATAGACTTATCTAAATTGTACATTGATAAAGCCACACCAGGACCTGTAAAATTAAATACTTCATATTTAATTTCATCTTTTCCATCTTCAGATGTCCACTTCACTTCCATTTTTCCTTTTCCAGGAACTTTAAAATCTGTTGCTCTATATTGGTCACCAAATGCATGTCTTCCAATAATCACTGGATCAGTCCAAGAAGGAACAAGTTTTGGAATATTTTTACAAATAATTGGTTCTCTAAATACTGTTCCTCCAATTATATTTCTTATAGTTCCGTTAGGAGATCTCCACATTTTTTTTAAATCAAATTCTTCTACTCTTGCTTCATCAGGGGTAATCGTCGCACACTTTATGCCAACACCAATATTTTTGATTGCATTTGCAGAGTCGATGGTAATTTGATCATCAGTATTATCTCTGCTTTTCATACCCAAATCGTAATATTCGATACCAAGATCCAAATATGGGAGGATTAATTTATTTTTGATGAACACCCATATAATACGAGTCATTTCATCGCCATCCAGCTCTACAACTGGGTTTTTTACCTTGATTTTGCTCATTAAATAAAAATTATCTTATTAATTGAATTTGATCGTTTTATATACATATTAATCGAAAATTAGCAAATAGAAGAATATGTTTAGCAAGATATTTCCAAAGATTCACACTGAAGGATACAAGTTTATAGTAATAGCTGTATTCATAACCATCATTTTTTTAATTATTAATAATTTTTTAGGATTAATAGGAATTTTACTAACTGTCTGGGTTTATTATTTTTTTAGAGATCCAGAAAGAACAATAATAGGAGACGATAGTTACCTTGTAAGTCCTGCTGATGGAGAAGTAATTAAAGTTGAAGAGGTAGACGGTCCAAAAGAACTTGGACTAGAAAATAAAAAATTTAAAAAAATAAGTATTTTTATGAATGTCTTTGACTGTCATGTAAACCGAACGCCGTGCTCGGGTATTGTTGAAGATATTTTATATAAACCAGGAAAGTTTTTAAATGCATCTTTAGATAAAGCAAGCGAAGACAATGAGAGAAATTATTATAAAATTAAAGATAAGCATGGGAATGATATTGTAGTCGTTCAAATTGCAGGATTAGTTGCAAGAAGAATAGTTTGCGAAACAAATAAAAATCAGGAATTAAATCAAGGTGACAGAATTGGGATGATTAGATTTGGTAGTAGAGCAGACGTTTATTATGAAAATTATGAACCACTAGTAAAAGTTGGTCAAACAGCAATTTCAGGAGAAACACTGCTGGCTAAAAATTAATTTATGGAACAGCCAAAAAACAATTTAAAAATTGTTACAGATAAAAAAACTAGCGCAAGAGTGATTTTACCTAACATGCTAACTCTTATTGGAGTTTGTATAGGTTTATCATCAATCAGATTTGCATTGGATGAAAAATTTGAATTTGCAATTATTGCAATTATGTTTGCTGCTCTTATTGATGGATTAGATGGAAGAATAGCTAGATTAATTAAAGGGACATCAAAAGTTGGTAAGGAACTAGACTCTCTTACGGACATGATTAGTTTTGGAGTAGCCCCAGCATTTATTATGTATTTTTGGAAACTAAATACATTGGGAAGATTTGGATGGTTGTTATGTTTAATATATGTAATTTGTGTTGCATTACGTTTAGCTCGTTTCAATGTAAATACTGGTCAAGCACCTTCTTGGAGAGATAATTTTTTTGAGGGA
>QCMQ01000013.1 GCA_003213615.1 Pelagibacteraceae bacterium AG-422-D23
AATTTCTTTAATTCAACTTTTAATGTTTTATATTTTGATTAATGGATCATAACAATATTTTAGGCACTGTGCTAGCAGGCGGTAAGTCACAAAGGTTTGGAGAAGATAAATCCCAAGTAAAGTTAGCTGGTAAATTGTTAATTGATCACATGTTGACTGAAATAATTGATGAATTCAAGGAACTCTTAATAGTATCAAATAATAAAATTAATTTTCATAACTCAGACAAAATTTCAATAATCGAAGATTTTGAAAAAGGTCTTGGTCCGTTAGGTGGAGTTTTATCAGCCATGAAATGGATAAAAGAAAATCAAAAAGACTACAAATGGATAGCAACTTTCCCTGTTGATACACCTTTTTTTAAGAGACAAATACTTAAAGATTTTATTACAACTGGAGAACAGCTTTTTGAAAATGTTAAGGTAAATTTAGAAAAGCATTGGAAAGATTTTAAAGAAATATTAGATAAAAAAAATCTTTCTAGAAAAGAATGTTTGTTACTGCCTTTAAAGACTGTTTTGAAAGCTTTAAAAATTTAAATGATTAAAATCACTAAACCAATTTTACAAAAAGCACTAATAGCAGGTTTTTTTTCAGCATTCACAATTGGTGTACTAACTGTTCTTACTTATAAAAGTACACTAGGATATTTTATTGCAGCCTCATTCGGTTCTTCAATGGTTTTACTATTTGGTTTTCCCGAAAGTCCATTTGCACAACCAAAGAATGTTTTTTTTGGACATTTGGTAACAGCTTTAGTGGGAGTAATTTTTGTAAACTATATTCCGCTACCTATATATATCAGTATTGCAACTGCTGTTGGAGCGGGAGTTTTTTTAATGATTTTATTTAATATTGTGCACCCTCCTGCTGGTGGAAATCCAATTATAGTTATTATTGGAAGTGCCTCTTATGATTATTTAATTAATCCAATAATTTTTGGTTGTATAATTATATTGCTATTAGCAATTATAATTAACAAATATTTATTAAAAAAAAACTATCCACTAAAATAATTTTATGAATTCCAAATACAAAGTGTTAAAATATTCATCTAATAAGTTTGAAAATATAGATGATTTAATTTCAATTGAAGAACCATTGGAGATTTCATTAAAGTTTAAGGAATCTAGTAAATGGATAAATCAAAGTTTATCAATAACAATGAGAACTCCTGGGGATGATGAGGATCTTGTAAGAGGATTTTTATATAATGAACAAATTATAAAAAATATTGATGATATTGATTCAATAGAAAGTTATGGAGATAAAGTTGGTCAATACAATATTCAAAATAAAATACTTGCAACTTTAAATAATTCTGAAAATGTGAATATTTCAAAAATAATTTTAAAAAAAGCCAAAATTAAAATTAAAGACGAAACTATAAAGAGCATAAATTCCCTAAATAGAGTAGTTTCCACCAATATTTATTCTAAAATAAATTATCCAGCAGGAGATAACGCTGCATTTGATGGTTACGCAATTAACTCAAAAGATACTAATAGATTAAAAAAAAAATTCCCAAAAAAATTTAAAATAATTGGTTCAATTGCTGCAGGAATGAAACCATTTAAAAAAAAAATAACAAAATTTGATACTGCCGAAATAATGACTGGAGGAATTATACCAAAGGGTTTTGATACAATTATTCCTATAGAGCAAATAATTTTTGCGCCTAATAAAAAATATATTTTAATTAACCAAAAATTAAAAAAATTTAGTCACGTTAGGTTTGCAGGTTCAGATTATAAAAAAAGGGAGTTTGTAATAAAAAAAAATACAATTGTTCAACCAAACCATATTTTAGCTTTTAAAAGTTTAGGTATTAAACAAATTAAAGTTAAAAAAAAGATTAATATATTATTTCTTTCAACTGGAAACGAAATATCTGACAAAGATAATATTCCAAATTGGATGGTAAGAAATTCTAACACACATTATATTAAAAACTTAAATCAAAATTTTTTATTTAATTTTAAAAGTGGAAGCATATTAAGAGATAATCATCAAAATATTTTTAAACAAAAAATAAATAAATTAATTAAATCTAAAGATGATATTATTATTACGTCAGGCGCAGTGTCTGCAGGTAAGTTTGATTTTATACCTGATGTAGTTAAAAAATTTAAGTTATCAAGCTACTTTAAAAGTGCTGCTATTAGGCCTGGAAAACCAATAATGTTTGCAAAAATCAAAGGGAAAGAAAAGGCAATATTTGGACTCCCTGGAAATCCAATCTCTTCAGCTGCATGTTTTAGATTTTTTGTAATTCCATATATTTTAAATGCTTTAGGTTTATCAGAAGAAAAATCTATTAAAGCAATTTTGACTAATGGATTTAATAAAAAAAAGAATTTTACAAGATTTGTAAAGAGCCAATTAAGCACAACTAAAAATGGAAAAATAAATGTTGAAATTTTAAAAGGTCAAGAGTCTTTTAGAATTAAATCATTTGTAAAATCAAATATTTGGGTTTTGTTACCAGCTGGTAAAGCAAAATTTAAAAAAGGAGATATCGTTGATTGCTTTTTCCCCAACCTTTCAAATCAAAATTTAGTTTAGAAACGTATTTTTGTTGTAGAAAATTCTATTTACAATTAGATTTTGGAATATGTTAGAGTTGAGAAATCCAAGGATAGCCATTCCCGTTGTACTTTTTGCTGGTCTATTGTGGTCGTTTGGCCCATTAGTAGTTCGATACATGGATAATCCTCAATTGGTACCTTGGCAGTACATTTTTGGCAGAGGTTTAACAATTTTCATCTTATTAAATCTTTATTTATTTTTTGAGGAAGGAAAAAATTTTTATAAAAACTATTATAAAATAGGTTTATCTGGCGTAATCGGTGGATCTGGATTGGGGATCGCTATGATTACATTTATTTATTCAATTACAAATACAAGTGCTGCAGTTACTTTGCTTTGTTTAGCAGCAATGCCTTTTTTTACAGCATTATTAGCATTTTTATTTTTAAGAGAAAAAATTTCTCTCAATGTCTGGATATCAATAATAATTGCAACAGTTGGAATCATAATTATGGCACTTGGAAACACTGGTGAAAAATCATTAATTGGTTTCGTATTTGGTTTAACTTCTTCAATTGGTTTCTCAGTTTTTTCTGTAACTCTAAGATGGAGAAAAGAAACACCAAAATTCACAACAGTAGCTTTTGCAGGTTTCTTTTGTTTTGTGTTTGCAACAATTATGATTTTATCAAACAATTTAGTTTTCTTTTCATCTAGCTATAACGGAGCTTTATTTTCATTGCACGGGACTCTAGTTTGTTTTGGTTTGATTTTATATTCGATAGGATCTAAAGCGATACCAGCAGCAGAACTAACTTTATTATCTTTAACTGAAGTTGTAGGTGGAATTTTTTGGGTTTGGTTACCATTATTTGGCATTAACGAAGTGCCATCCACAAATACTATAATCGGTGGTTTTTTTCTTTTTGTATCTATATTTTATTACAGTTTAATAATGAGATGGAACAAAAGATACATAGCATTAAATTAATATGGAACGACCAGATTTTTTTGAGCTTAAAAACGGTGAAAAAGTAAAATTACCTTTTACAGATAAAGAATATAACGATCGAGTAAACAAACTTAGATCAGTTATGGACCAAAATGGTCTTGATATGGTTATCTTAACATCTATGCATAACGTTGCATATTACACAGGTTTTATTTATTGTTCTTTTGGTAGACCTTACGGATGTGTAATCACTCAAAATAAAATTTCAACAATTTCAGCTAACATTGATGCAAGTCAACCATGGCGTAGATCTCATTGTGATAACGTTATTTATACCGATTGGAAAAGAGATAATTTTTTAAGAGCCATTGTTTCAATTATTGGAAGAGATGAACCTCCAAAAAATATTGGAATTGAAAATGATCATGTCACTTTAGATATGCGAGAAAAAATAGGGTCTATTTTTACTTTCTCAGTATTTAGTGATATTTCAAAAGATTTAATGAAACTTAGAATGATTAAATCGAACGAAGAAATTGAGATCATTAGAAATGGTGCAAGAATTGCAGACATTGGTGGTGAAGAAATAGTTAAAAATATTAGAGAAAATAATACGGAGATCGAAGTAGCAATAGCTGCAAGAGATAGAATGGAAAGGGAGATTGTTAAAAGTTATCCTGGCGCAGAGTACATGGATACTTGGGTATGGTTTCAATCAGGTATCAATACAGATGGAGCTCACAATCCAAAGACTAATAGAAAATTAGTTAAAGGAGATATTTTATCTTTAAATACTTTTCCAATGATCTCAGGATACTACACTGCACTAGAGCGAACTTTATTTTTAGATCATGCTGATGACGCTTCACTTAAAGCATGGGAAGCAAATGTTAAAGTGCACAAGCGTGGATTAGAATTAATTAAACCAGATGTTAAATGTTCAGATATTTGTCATGAGTTAAATGAATTGTTTGCTGAACTTGGTTACCTTCAGTATCGAACTTTTGGTTATGGACATTCATTTGGTATGCTTTCACACTTTTATGGAAGAGAAGCTGGTTTAGAATTAAGAGAAGATATTGATACTGTTCTTGAGGAAAATATGGTGGTGTCTATGGAACCTATGATTATGATCCCAGAAGGTAATCCTGGTGCTGGAGGATATAGAGAACATGATATTTTAGTGATTGGTAAAGATAGAGCAGAAAATATTACAAAATTTCCTTTCGGCCCTGAGCATAATATTATAAAAAACTAATCTTTATGAGCAAGAATAAAACTATTGTTAATAGTTGGAATGAGTGGGATCCGTTAAAACATGTTATTGTTGGAAGAGCGGATGGTACTTGTATACCAGCACCAGAACCAGCATTAGATGCAAAAGTTCCAGAAGACAGTGATATGCGAGGTCAGTTTGGACCAAGAACCAAAGATACTGTCGATAAAGCAAATGAATTATTAGATAACTTTTCAAACATGCTTCAAAAAAGAGGTATTAAAGTTGATCGACCAACACCAATAGATTTTAATCAAAAAACATCTACACCTGATTGGGAAGCAGAAACCATGTTTGGTTGTATGCCTCCAAGAGATGTTTTATTAACTGTAGGAAACGAAATTTTAGAAGCTACAATGAGTTACCGTTGTCGTTGGTTTGAATATTTATGTTACCGACCACTTCTAAAAGATTATTATAATCAAGATCCTAATATGAGACACGAGTCTGCTCCAAAGCCAAGATTAACGGATGCAGATTACAGAAAAGACTATTTATCAGATAAAATTGGTGTTCAAAAAAGATTAGAGTGGACCGAGAAAAAATATTTTGTAACCACTGAAGAAGAACCGCTATTTGATGCAGCAGATGTATTGAGATTTGGGAAAGACTTGGTTGTACAACATGGATTTACAACAAATTTAAAAGGAATTGATTGGCTAAAAAGACATTATAAAGATCACAGAGTTCATGCAGTTAACTTCCCAGGTGATCCTTATCCAATTCATATTGATGCAACTTTTACCCCAATTAAAGAGGGTTTGATTATCAATAACCCACAAAGAAGACTTCCTAAGGAACAAAGAAAATTATTTGAAGACAATGGTTGGGAAATCGTAGACAGCGCACAGCCAGCACATAACGAACCACCACCATTATGTTATTCATCAACTTGGCTATCAATGAATGTTTTAGTTTTAGATCCTAAAACTGTATGTGTGGAAAAAAGCGAAAAATACCAAGCTGAACAATTAGATAAATTAGGAATGGAAGTTATACCAGTAGAACTTAGAGATGCCTACGCTTTTGGTGGAGGTTTACATTGTTGTACTGCAGATGTTTACCGAGAGGGTGAACTTAAAGATTACTTTCCAAAACAATAATTATGGCAAAAATTAAAATAAAAAGAGAGCGAGTTAAATTCGCTTCTGATAATGTTGCTGGTGCTTGTCCCGAGGTATTAGATGCAATTTTAAAAGCCAATGAAGGAGATAGTACTCCTTATGGTAATGATCCGATATCAACAGAATTACAAGACAAGTTTTCAGAAATATTTGAAAAAGAAGTAATTGTTTTTCCTACTGCCTCAGGTACTGCAGCTAATGCTTTAGCATTATCTACAATGACACCCTCTTATGGAAACATTTATTGTCATAAGATGTCCCATATAAATACTGATGAATGTGGTGCACCTGAATTTTATACAGGAGGAGGAAAGTTAGTTCCTTTAAATGGAACAATGGGAAAAATAACTGCAGAGGAGTTAGATCAATCTATTGGAGGAAAAGGAATTGTTCATCATACACAACCTTCATCAGTCAGTATCACCCAAGTGTGTGAAACAGGTGAAGTTTATCAATTAGATGAAATTAAAAAAATCGCAGAAATAACTCATAAACATAATCTAAATTTACATATGGATGGCGCTAGATTTGCTAATGCATTGGTATCTTTAGATGTAACTCCTGCTGAAATGACATGGAAATCCGGGGTTGATGTATTGTCATTTGGAGCAACTAAAAATGGATGTTTAGCAGCTGAAGCAATCATTTTTTTTAAGACAGAATTAGTAGGGGATATTGCTTTTTTAATGAAAAGAGCAGGGCACTTATTATCTAAAATGCGTTTTGTTTCTGCTCAACTCGATGCATACATTTCAAATGATGTTTGGTTAAGAAATGCAAAACACGCCAATGCCATGGGTAAAAAATTAAGCGATGGTCTAAGTAAGCATAATGATATTGAAATTGCTTATCCAACTGAGGCAAATGAAGTGTTTGCAAAGTTTCCAAGAGAAAAAATAGAACATCTAAATTCTGAAGGTTACAAAATGAATGAAGAAGAATTAGACGGTAAAGCGGTAAGATTAGTTGCTGCTTGGAATACTAAAGATAGTGATGTTGATGAATTGTTAAATACAATTAAAGCTAACTAGGATTTTCTTTTAAAAACTCAATATATTTTATCACTTCATCATATTGTTCGTCAGGAATGTCTTTATAACTTGCGTTAAACTTGCTCTTCACACAAATAGCAACATGAGCATAGGGATTTCTTCCTTTAGGGTGATTTGGGTGGTCAGGTAATTGCCCCACCAAATAATCGCCAGCTTCTTGAATAATTTTCCAGAGTTTACTTGCGTTTTCTTTGTTCACACTACTTCAAAACTTGATTTATCTAAATCTGCTATAGTCTGTGATATAGTTATCCTATAAAATCCCATAATATAATTAAGAACAGTTATATGTATTCGCACCAATATATTGGTCGATAAACTGATCATCACGCATAATGATTAATTTAATTTCATCCAATCTATTAGACAAAAATTTTATTTCTTTATTAAGAAGCTTGCCTGTAATGTCTGCTTTATTCTCTTCATTGATATATTTGCCATAAATAGAATTTTGATTAGGAAATAAATGACTCATATTAGTTTCATTAAGATTTAAATTATGAATCAAAAAAGTTCTTTGATTATCTTTTAAACCCAACAATTGATAAACTGTCATTAATTTTTTTTCCTCGTTTATTTCAAAAAAACTCAATTCATCTTTTTTTAAATCACCAAAATAAATCTTAGGCTCTTCACCAGTGTCTTCTTTTTTTAATGAAATAGTTGAAAAATTTCCTCTATATATTTTGTAAGTTTTTAAAATCATATTGTACTTCAGTGGATTTTCATAACTTGAAGCTGTCAGAACACAATTTAACTCTTCATTTGCACTAAATTTATTTTTTGGAAATTTTTCATCACAAATTTTTTTTAACTCAGGCAGCATATTTTTTTTTGCTTTTTCCCCCATAGGAAAACATAACATTTTTGTAAACTCATCTTGTGTCATTTTTCCTTTAGATTTTTCCTCTTTTTCCTCAAGACCTGGTACGGGTATTACTCTTATTGGTATCTTAATTTTGATTGCATAAGAATAAGAACTGACAAATAAGCTTAATATTAATATAAAAAATATGATTTTTTTCATTATTTAATTACAATAAGTATAAACGGTGCTTTCCTCTAAAAGCTTATTTAACTTTTTATTTCCAAAACTAAAAGTCGAAGTTTTTGAATATGTATAATCTATAGAATTTACATCAAGAAAATTCATAACCGATGAACCTTTAATTCCAAAATTTATTCCTTCAGCAATTTCTTTTGAAAGCCCCGAAACAGCAACAGCAATTAAATCACCACTTTCATTAACTATAGGTCCTCCACTATTTCCTGGGTTTATTGCTGCATCAATTTGGAGTTCATTAGAATTATCTGCATAACCTTTTAAAGAACTAATTATTCCCTGTGTAAATTTAAGGTCATCACTAAGCCCTTTTCCAAAAGGATAACCTGCAACAATGACTTTTTGAAGTTTTTCAGGTCTCTCATTAGAAAATTTTAAGAAATTGTTTGGTTTTATATCAGTTTTTAATAATGCTATGTCTAATGTTACATCTGTTGCAATTAGATCGGCTTCAACTTCTTTATTATTGAATGTAATTTTAGACTTTGATCTACACTCTGAAATTACATGATTGTTTGTTATAAAATATCCATTTCTATTAATGAAGAAACCAGAACCACTTGCTATGTCCTCAGAATCAGATGAGCCAGGTAATGAATAATTACTTTTACATTTCTGACGATAAAGCAATTCTTTGTGTCTTCCTGCGTAATTATATATTTCTACTATTCCCTCTGATAGATAATAAAAAACAACAGTATATTTAACCCTGGTCCCTTTCCACTCTATTTCCTTCGTTTCTTTATTATATACAGGATCTTTACCAACTTCACTAACATCTACAATAGTAAAAGTATTTTCATCTTTAATTTCAAAATTAGATTTCTTTATGAATTCTTCTTTTTTATCTTTATCTTTTCGTACATAAGTTAGTATTTTACTTTCAGTATCAAAAGTCCTATCAATATATTCATAATTTGCATTAATTTTAGCCATTGCTTCTTTTTCATTATATGGCTCAGTTTTCTCACCTTTTTCTTTTTTAATTTTTTGAAAATATTCATGAGTAGATTTATCTATTGGATCCTTTACATATTTACAGCTAGAAAATTTTATTACCTCAGCTTTTAAATATGTTTGTATGGATAATATTACAAATATAAAAATTATTATTTTCGTTAATCTACTAATTTGCATTTTCCTGTTTTCTGTAACCACCAATACTTATAATTTAGTATGTACGCTTCTTGTTCAAACCTTCCAGAGATCAAATCTAAAGTAAAATCTACACCCCTTTGATCTAATTTTGTAAATTTATGGTTCATCACGATTTTATTATCATCTATTGTGCCAACGTATGGACTATTCATATTTCCAGTTTCAGACGTACCTATTAATCTGCCTATAACTTTACCAGGGCTAGTAATTTCTATTATTGCAGAAAAATGACTTGGTGCTAACTCTTTATATTCTATATTGTATGGATCTTTGTCATAATCATCATTTTGATTCCACCCTGTCATGACACAACTTAAATTAATATCAGCTAAAATAGGATTGACCCAAAAAAATGATAAGATTAAATATCCGACAAATTTTTTCATGATCCAAGATTAACAAATCCAGAACCGAGTGTCTATTTGCTTTAAAAATGACTATTTGATTTATCTCAACTTGCTATAGTCTGTGATATAGTTTTGTGCTTAAATTGATGAGTCTGTAGGCGATTTATTTTTAATAAAAGTTAAATAGTCCGCATAACTAGTGTGAAGTAGTGTGAGGTCGTGTGAGGTACGGTGTACCACTAGCACCGTAAATAATCGCCAGCTTCCTGAATAATTTTCCAGAGTTTACTAGCGTTTTCTTTGTTCATAATGAAGAATTTTATCTAAAAAATAAACTTTTTCTAATATCTATAATTTCTCTGATCTTTTTTTCTTTGATAGCATTCCAAGAAACAAATAAAGTGCACAATTGATACAAGGCAAATATCTCATTTTTTTGATTTTGAGACAAATCACTATCTGCCTCTACATAGTTTTCAAAATAAGAAATATTATTTCTTGCACAGTTTAAATAATATTTACACGCATCTGTTACTGTAGCAGTTGACCACCAGTTAGAGTCTTTGAAAAGGTTAGATATTTCTTGATAGAAAAAACTTGTTTCAGAAATAACTAAATCCTTTTGAACATTTTCTGAAAATTGATCTAATTCAAATTGAATTAGAGCTAATATCTTTTTTTCGCTACTTCTCTTCACAAGTAATTCAATGACATTTTTATATGACATTGATTGGATTTTATTCCAATTATCAAAAAAATCGTTTGGTGCTTTATTTGAATCTCCCATAATTAATTTTTTAAAGGTAACCAAGAATTATATAAAGGATTATCTTTATTAATTGGAAGTTTAATATTCTTATTTTCTCTAGAAGAAACATACACAGCGGTTACAAATTCTAGAGATTTTCTAGCATCTGACAAAGTTACTTCATCACTAGGAGATCCATCTAGTTTATTTGCAATTTCATCAAACATACCTGCATACCATGATTTTGGTTCTTTTACTTTTGATAGCACTTCATCTATTTGAGCTTGAGTTATAGGAGCTCTTGGTAAAAAGTCCCATTTATCATCAGCTGGACTATATGGTTTATCTGGTGATGCACCAGACTCAGCTGTTAATCCCTCAAAACAAAATCGAAGTCTACTAGTATCATTTGCAGCACCCAATGTAATTGAACTTGTAACAAGAGTGCCATTTTCCATTTCAATAGAAAGGGCAGCACAATCCTCAACCTCAATATCATTTACTCTAGTTGTTAATTTTGCAAAAAGATTTGAAACTGGCCCCAAGATCATACTCACTAAATCATGAATATGGATGGAATGACTTAATATTGCACCACCTTGTTCACCCTCCCAAGTTCCTCTCCAAGGTTTTGAATAATAATCTTTACCTCTGTTCCAATGAGTTTCTAAAGAAGCAACCAAAGAGTTTCCTGCTAAACCAGATTTGATTAATGCTTTTAATTTTGAAAATCCTAGACCATATCGATATTGAAATACTGGGAAAATAATCTTACCAGTTGCTTTACTGATCTTTTCTAATTCATCTACTTCTTTAAGACTTGAAACCAATGGTTTTTCACAAATCACATGCTTTCCAGCTTCCATAGCTTTTTTACAAGCAGAAAAATGTAAATGGGGTGGGAGACAAATATCAATGATATCAATATCTTTAACTTTTAATACATCGTCAAAATTAAGAGAAACTTTTGTTTCAGTATTTGATTGTAATATTTTATCAATAGCTTCTCTAGTTAAACCACATAATGTATGAACATTAAATCTCTCAGATATTTTTTGAAAATCTTCAAAATGTTTTGCTCCTATATTAGTTCCAATTATTGCTACTTGATATTTTTTCATTCTTTTTCAGCTTGCTCTTGAGCTTTAATAGCAAGTTCCATTGAAAGATAAGTAAGATCTTGAGGACATGCAGTTTCTGTTCTGTTTAAAACATCATTAATTAAGTTACTAAAGTAGGTTAGTTTAACATTAGAACAATCAATATGTTTCACTTCATCATTATTTGCTAAAAATAAATGATTACCTTTTTCTGATTTTGCTAAGTCTGTATATTTTCTTATTTCAATAAAACCTTTGTCTCCAAGGATTAACAATCTTCCATCTCCCCAGGTTGGAAGGGCATCTGGAGTAAACCAATCCAGACGAATATAGCCATGCCCACCATTACCAGTAAGGTTAACTTCACCAAAATCTTGAAAACCAGGCATATCTTTCTTTGTCGTATTTTCTATTAATGCATGGTTGATTTTTGCTTGATTTGAGTTTGTAAAAACTAAAAATTGATGAATTTGGTGAGAACCAATATCGGTGATAATTCCTCCATAACTTTGACGATTATAAAACCAATCAGGTCTTTTATAATTACCCTGTCTATGGGGACCAGTTCCAATCGTTTGTTTTACTTTACCAATTTTTCCCTCATTCACTAATTCTTCTGCTTTAGCAACTGCAGCAACGTGAAATCTTTCAGAAAAATTTACAGACCATATCTTTCCAGTTTCTTTAACAGTGTTTTTCAAATTATTTAACTGATCTAAGGTAGTACAGCCTGGTTTATCTACCATAACATCTTTCCCAGCTTTTAATGCATCTATTGAATGACCAGCTCTATTTACAGGGATTGAAGATATTAAAATCATATCAATAGATGAATCATTTAATATTTCCTCTTTATTTTCTTTTCTTTTAATATTTGGATATTTTTTATTAAATTCTTGAAGAGTTAAAGGATCCCCATCTGTCCAAAAATAATTACAGCTACAACCTTCTTTAATCATTTCATCTAGCATATCGAAAATATGACCATGATCTATTCCGATTACCCCAAGGTTAAGTGTTTTTTTCATAAACTAGAAAGAACCTTTTTGTTTTGCACCTTTATAAAAAATTTCTTGCAGGTAATCATTTTCTTTTTTTCTAAGTAAAATACTTTTTTCACTCATTAAAGCATTAGTTCTATTTATAATTTCATGATGATGATATTTATCCTCTCCTCTTGCAATTTGAACACTATTTTTACCTAAGGTTTGTTTTACGTTTGTCCCTATATAACTTTGAATAACAAATCCTATTCTTCTGTCATTACTCTTATTAATGCCTGACCCATGTACTACTCTTGGATGATGCAAAGACATTTGACCAGCTTTTAGTTCTATAGATTTAACTTCGCCTTCAGGTATATTTTCTACTGTTTGTCCTCGAGTAAGCAAGTTGCCTTCATTAAATTTCTCATTGTGATCTTTAATATTTAAATGTGATTTAGGCCACATTTTCATACATCCGTTGTTTTCGTTCGAATCTGTTAATGCTACCCATGCTGTGACCCAATTATGAGGTTCTAATCCTATGTATTTTGCATCTTGGTGATAGCTTACAAAACCTTCTTCGTTAGGGTTTTTAATGAATAAAGTAGTGCTGCAAACTAAGATGTTTTTTCCAATAATACTTTCTACTGCATCTAAAATTTTTGAATTATGAACAATCGAATCAAGTTTTGGTGAAATCAAATGTACATTATATCTTCCCGACTTATCTATTTCATTTGGTAATTTTTTTTCAATTAATTCAATTTCCTTTCTTGCTTCTAATGCTTCACTACTAGACAAAACTTCAATAGGGGATATGTAACCTTGATCTTCATACTGTTTAAGTTGATTTGATGATAGATAAGTCATATTATTTTGAAAAGATTATATGAGCTCAACTATTTCTTCAATAATTTATGGCTGAAGTATTTAAATTAGGAGTCGCTGCTAACAACAATCAACCAATCAAGGAAGTAAATTCAATTGAGGTTTTAGCAAATAAAGGAATAGTAGGTGATCGACATTTTCATGATTTTAATGATCCATACAATCAATTATCTTTAATAGAGTCTGAGAATATTGATGATTATAATATTAAATTTGGGCTCGATATACCTTACACCGATTTTAGACGGAATGTTGTTACAAAAGGCATTCAATTAAATGATTTAATTGGAAAAAAATTAAAGATAGGAAATGTTGAGTTAGAGGGGATAGAATTATGTCGTCCGTGTCGACATTTGACTGAAATGCTCGATCAAAAAAATATCCTAAAAGAATTTATGAGAAAAGGTGGGCTTAGATGTCAAATACTGTCTTCTGCAAAAATAAAAGTTGGAGATGTTATTCAGGTAATTATTTGATTTAAAATAAATTTAATTTTGAAATTATGAAATTATTTTTTCTAAATATTTTGAATATTCACAATTTCCATAAAATTTTATCGACTCAATAACCTGTTTTTTTTTAATCCAATTGTTATTTAATGAGATTTCTTCAAGACATGCAATTTTAAACCCTTGCTGGTTTTCAATAGCTGATACAAAATTACTTGTTTTATAAAAATCCTCTATAGAACCCGTATCAAGCCAAGCACCACCTCTACCAATATATTCTGCAGAAAGTTTATTTCTTTTTCTATATTTGTTTAAAAGATCTACTATTTCTAATTCATTTCTTTTAGATGGTTTTAGTTCTTTTGCATATTTAATAACTTTATTATCAAAAAAATATAAACCAGTAATAGCTAAGTTGGACACAAATTTCTTTGGTTTTTCTTTAATTATTGAAATTTTATTATTTTTGACTTTTGCTACACCAAATTTCTCTGGATTTATAACTTTATGCAAAACTACTTTAGCACCATTTTTAATTTTAGTACAAATGTTCAACATTTTACTTAAAGATTGACCATAAAAAAAATTATCTCCCAAAATCATAGCAACATTATCTTTTTTAATAAAATTTTGACCTAAAATAAACGCATCTGGTAAGCCTCTTGGTTTATCTTGCTCTAAATAATTTATTTTAATTCCTAATTTTTTTCCGTCTGGAATAATTTTTTTATATTGCTCAAGCTGTCCTTTATTAACAATAATTAAAATATCTTTTATTTTAGCAAGCATCAAAATTGAAAGTGGATAAAAAATTAAAGGTTTATCGTAAATCGGTAAAAGTTGCTTATTAACCGCTTTGGTGAGAGGACTCATTCTTGTTCCCATTCCACCTGCTAAAATAATTCCTTTTTTAATCATCAAATTTTACCAATTCTTTTTTCAATATCTTTTTTTGCGATAGATTTATAGTAATTTTCATTTTTAAGATACCACATAAAGGTTTTTTCTAAACCTTTTTGGAAATTTACATTACATTTCCATTTAAGTTTTTTATTTATTTTTTTGCTATCAAGAGCATATCTAACATCGTGACCAGGTCTATCTTTTATAAATTTAATTTTAACATTAGGTCCAAATTTTATTTTTTTCTTTGCAACTCTTAATAAATTTTTACATATTTGAATATTGTTAAGATTTTTGCCTGAACCTATATTGTAAAATTCACCAACTTTTCCTTTTTGAAAAACTTTAAACAAAGCTTCACAATGATCATCTACAAAAATCCATTCACGTGAATTTTGACCATCACCATAAATCGGCAAACTTTTGTTATTTAGTATATTATATATTAATTTCGGAATTAACTTCTCTGGGTGTTGTTTAGGACCGTAATTATTTGAACAATTAGTTACTATTGCAGGTATTTTATAAGTTCTTACATACGATGACACTAAATGATCTGATGATGCTTTGCTTGCAGCATATGGAGAACTAGGTTTGTATGGATAATTTTCAGTAGACCTACCTTTTAAAACATCTCCATAAACCTCATCAGTTGATATATGGATTAATTTGGCTTTTTTATTTTTTTTTGAATATGTTTTGAAAACTTCCAATAAATTAAAAACACCTAATATATTGCTTTTAATAAAATTTTCAGGTCCATCTATAGATCTATCTACGTGTGTTTCTGCGGCTAGATTAAAAATAGCTACAGGATTGTATTTTTTTATAATATTTTTAATCTTAGATTTTTGATTTAAATCACACTTTATAAATTTGTATTTTTTTGATTTTTTAAAATCTTTTGTATTATAAAAATTAGATGAATAAGTAATTTTATCAATGTTAATTACTTTGTATTTTTTTCTTATTAATAATTCAATTAGATTACTTCCAATAAAACCCAATCCACCTGTTACAATAATATTCAGCATAATGATTTATTTGCTTATATCAATACAGCAGAACTGAGGCAACCAGATGATTTTATAATTACTTTATAATTTCTGTAGTTTCTTCAATTGGTTCAGTAGTCGGATCTAGTTCTAATCCAGTTGGTGTAATTGTTGCTGGAACAGATGTATAAATTGAGTCTGGGTTTTCAACAGTATTTCTAACTTTCATCCTATACAAACCAAATCCGCCAATTATAGAATGAGTAATAATTAAAAAAATAAATAAACCATTTAAACCAAACCATTCCATAAATATAGAACACAAAATAGGACCATTAATTGCTCCTACACCAAAGATAAACTGCAAACCACCTCCAGCTGCTACGAATTTTGATTTAGGAACAAAGTCATTTGTATGAGCGAGGTTTAGTGAAAACAAAGGAAGACATAAACTTGAATACAATCCTACAGCAATAAAAAATATTATTTTTCTAAAAGCAAACTCGTCCATATAATAAATATTTTGAATAGGATCGTTTGAAGTTAGAATTGAAATAAAGGCTAAAAAAGAACTTCCAAAAGTTGTTATTACAATTACTTTTCTTCTATCAAATGTATCTGAAAAATAACCTATTGGCCCTTGACCAATCACTCCTGCAATTGTTGCAACAAATAAAAGTATCGATGTTTCAACCAAAGTAAATTTTGCAAGTGTTGCATAAACAGATATTAAAGAAAAGAATGCTGCATGAATAATACCAGTAAAGAATGAACTCAGTGAACCTAGTGGTGAAATTTTATACAATTCTTTAATACTTATTGTTTCTATTTTTTTAAATTTAGGGGCAGGTCTTTTTGTTAACAAAATAGGAACAAGTGCAACAGAAAGTAAAATGGAAACTAAAATAAAGGGCTCATAATCATCTGGCTTACTTACGTTAAGGAGTAACATTCCTATTGCTAGTCCAAAGTAAATTACCATCATATAAGCAGATAATAGTTGTCCTCTGTTTTTATTTGTTGCTCTGTCATTTAACCAACTTTCTGTAACTACATAACAACTAACTAAACTTATACCTGTTATAAATCTACTAATTGTCCACATAAATGGATTTACATAAACAACTGCAATTAAAGCACTTAACGATGCAAGCGAAGCAAATGCAGCAAATACTCTTATGTGACCAACCTTTGAAACAAAATTTGGTGTAGTTCTTGAGCCTACAAAGTAACCAACAAAGTATCCCGACATGAAAATACCAGTTGTAAAAACACTAAAATCTTCAAGCACTGATCTAATACCCATAACTTGCATTTGCAATCCATGAGCAATCATCATTACCCCTATCCCTATAAATAGAGCCCAAGACTTTTTTACTTCTTTTTGCATGTTCTATTTTTAAATTTTAGTAATTTCTGGCTAAGTAGTTTTGGTTTGTGTTTTTTTTATGGCTAGGAAAGAATGAATTGCTATCGTGATAATGATAACTATACCCCCATAGATGGTTTCGTTAGAAGGCTGCTCTTTGATAACCATCCACACCCATATCGGTCCAAGGATAGTTTCTAATAGGAAAAATAGATTAACTTCAGCTGCTGTAATAAATCTTGGTGCTATAGTGACTAAAACAAATGGTATAGCTACACACATCACACACATTAAAGGTATATAAAAAAGATCATTTCCAACTAATGCAAAGTCTTTAACAAAGAAAAAGGCAAAAATTGCAACACATGATTTTCCAATTACAGCAGCAGGCACTAAATCGGTAGTCTTTGCATATCTTGCGATATTTGCGTTACAGGCTAATCCAAAAGAAGTTATTAAACCAAATAAATCTCCATAAAAATTTCCAAGACTTAAAGAGTCGTAAAAAATATAAATACAAGCAATAAAGGTAATTATTATAGCAACCCAAGTCTTATTATCTGGTTTTTCTTTTAAAAAAATAGCTCCTAAGATTGCTGATAGCATAGGTGCAAGAGCTACCATTAATAAAGTATTTGCTACATTGGTATTTTGAATTGAAATAATAAAAGTAATATTACAAATAGAAAAACTAATTACATAAAAAATACCTGGATAACCAATTTTAAACAAAGCTTTAAAGAAATTATTTTTATAAAATAAAAGAAGACCGATTAGAACTACCACAAATGGTATTGCTCCTCTGTAAAAAAGCATCCCCCAAGTATCAATATTTGATAATCTAATTAGTAAAGAGTCAGGTGTTATAAACATAACTCCTATAAAGGCCATTAATGAACCTTTTTGTTGATTACTTAAATTATTCACGCTTTAAGCTCTTTCCAAAAAGTTTTAGCTAAATTTATTCCCGATAGATCATAAAGTGTTTTAAGTCCAGTTGGAGATGTAACATTTATATCTCCATTGAGTTTTTGATCTATAAAATCAATTCCAGCAAAAAAAATATTTTCTTTTTTTAAATCTTTTGCAATTAGTTTTGAAATTTTAATTTCTTTACTTGTTAATTTTATATTAGTTGGTTTTGCTCCTTTACTCATATTACTTAAAATTGAACCTTTCTTTGGAACCCTTGAAATTGCACCACATACTTTTCCATTAATAATAAAAACTCTTTTGTCTCCATTACTTATTTTAGGAAGAAATTTTTGGCACATGATATGATCATGTTTTTTTATAAATTTATTAACTAATTTTGGATTAAATTTAGTTAACAAATGAATATCATTTCCACTGAAACTATGGATGGGTTTTAAAATGACTTTTTTGTTTTTTTTGAAAAATTTTTTAATTTCATCCATATTTTGAGTAAAAATAGTAGCTGGCATGTATTTTTGGTATTTAGATGAATACAATTTTTCAGAAATATTCCTTACAGAGGTAGGGTTGTTAATTATTTTAACTTTTGGCTTAATTGTATCCAAAATGTATGTTGTTGAAATATACTCAAGATTAAATGGTGGATCTTGGCGAATAAGAATAAATTTACATTTACTTAGGTCTAGATTTTGTTTTTTTATAATTTTATAGAATTTTTTATTGCTATAGTTAAATTTAATAAAAAAACCTTTAGCTGAAACTTTCGAATTAACAACTGATAAGTCTTTTGGATCGTAATAGAAAATTTTATATTTTTTATTCTGAATTTCGTTTGCTAAAAAAACACTTGTATCCGTTAAAGGATTTAGTTTAGAAGGATGGTTTCCTTGAACAGCAACAATTTTATTTATCATACAATTCGTCTAAATTTTCATTTTTTGAAAATTTACTAATCATATGATCTGCGTTTGTTGTCTTATTATCAATTACTTTTTGTAGATGATTTAGGAATATAGTCTCGTTATTACCTTTTTTACTTAAAACATCTCTATTCTCTAAACCTTTTCTTGAAAGATCTAAAAGTGTAGATGACCAATAAAGAAGATCTTTACCCATTAATTGAGTATTAAATCCCTTTTGTGGCGCATCTAGATAAGCGTTGATTATTTTATCGATGTCCCATGTTGAAATCAGTTCATGAACTTCGTTTAAATTTCCATAAAGCATACCTATATTGAAAGCTGGTCCTGCACATAAACAATCCCAACCACATGCATCCATTGATCTTAATTCAATATACTTTTTTACTCTATTCTCAGTAAATATTGTGCTTAAGTGAGTTGTTAAGTCTGCTTCAGTTGGAAGTCTGTTTCCTATTTCTTGAATATTTCCTTCCATAAAATCCTTAAAAATATATTTCCTACCTGAAATATACTGATCTTTATGTTGTATGAATAATATAGGAAAATTAATTACAAAATCAGCATATTTTTCAAAATTCATATTTTCGAAAAATAATTTAGGCAATCCACCTCTAGAAGTACTTTGCCATACTTTAGATCTATAAGATAAATAGTTACTATTTTTTTTCTCCACAATTGAGGAATTAGCAAACAAAGCAATTGCAATGGGTACAATTGAGTTTGATACTCTAAACTTTTTAATAAAATCTTCTTCTGAGCTATAATCTATATTTAACTGAGTGCCACATGTTCGATACATCATATCTAAACTAAGTTCACCACCTAGAGGCATATCCTTAGTCATCAATTCATATCTTTGTTTCGGATTGTTTGGGATTTCACTTAATTTAGATATTGGATCGAATCCTGCACTAACAATTTTTATACCTAATTTTTTTGTAACTTGTTTTAATTCAAACAAATAGTCTTGTGACTCTGCACAAGCTTCGTGCATATGGTTTAATTTATCTCCTGACAATTCTATCTGATTACCTGGTTCAAGAGTTATATTTTTTCCACCTTTATTAAGAGCAATGATATTTTCTTTTTCAAAAACTGGATTCCAGCCAAATTCAAGCAGGGCTGTAAACATTTCTTTTATTTTTGAATAATCAATCCTTTTATTGTCCGAATTATTAAATAAAAACTTTTCATGCTCTATCCCAATTTTGAAATTTTTGGGTTCCTTAACACCTGATTTAAAATAATTTATAACTTTTTCTTTTGAATTAATCATGCGCTGTAAGTAGTGATTTATAGCTAAATTTAAAGATAATAATAAGGCTCTTTTGCGAATATTTTTTTAACTAATGGCTTAAAATCATCCAAAGTCATACTTTTGTAATCAGGGTCAAAAGAGCATTGGTCATATTTTTCACAAAAATTTATAGTGTCTTGATAATACTTGTGGTCTTTAAATTTATCTCTTGCATTTCTATCACCGCCTAAATGATGAGCGCTGTAGTAAGTTTGAAAAATACCATGGTGTAGAACAATCCAATAAGTTCTTTCTGAAACATAAGGTCTAAGAATTGATGCTGCATATTGAGAATGATTCATTGGCGCTAAATCATCTCCAATATCATGTAGTAAAGTTGCAACAACCATTTCATCACTTTCTTTATTTTTAAAAGCTCTTGTTGCAGCTTGTAATGAATGCTCTAGTCTAGTGATTTTGTAACCTTCTAAAGTTGTAGTTTGTTTAGATAAATAATTTAAAACTCTCTCAGCTGTTTGTCTTTCAAAGTTTTTCTCAAATTTTTCAAGAAGCTCATAATCTTCCTTAGTTCCATTTTTCATTTCAGTAAAATCAACTGTTTTCATAATTTAATTGTTTGATCCGGTACTTAGTAAAGATAACTGAGTTATTTTATTATCTCCTAATTCATCCACTAATTTAACAGGATATTCACCTGTAAAATAATGGTCTGTTAATTGAGGATACGCTTCGTTTCTTTTTTCAAATCCAATAGCTTTATACAAACCTTCTATTGATAAAAATCTTAAAGATTTAGCTCCAATATATTCGCAAATTTCATCATTAGTTTTATTTGCTGCTAACAATTCTTTTTTTGTAGGTGTATCTACACCATAGAAATCTGGATATCTTATTTCAGGGCATGCAATTTTAACATGTACTTCTTTCGCACCAGCATCATAAAGCATTTTAACTATTTTATATGATGTGGTTCCTCTAACAAGAGAGTCATCAATAAGAATTATTTTTTTATTTTTAATTGTAGTTTGATTCGCATTTAATTTTAATTTAACACCCAAGCTTCTAATTTTCTGGCTTGGTTCAATGAAGGTTCTTCCAACATAATGATTTCTAATTAATCCATGTTCAAAATTTATTTTTAATTCTTGGGCAAAACCCATAGCAGCAGCATTTCCAGAATCTGGAACTGGAACTACTATATCGGCATCAGTATCATTTTCTTTTGCAAGTTCTCTACCTATGTTTTTTCTATGTTCATAGGCTGTTTTTCCTCCTATTAGACTGTCTGGTCTTGAAAAATATATGTATTCAAATACACAAGGCCTAACTTTTTTAGTAGGGAAGGGCTTAATACTTTTTAGCTCGTTATTTTCAATCAAAACTATTTCACCATTTTCAACTTCTCTTACAAATTTTGCACCAATAATATCAAATGCACAAGTTTCAGAGGCTAAGACATAACTATTACCAAGCTTACCGATTACTAGTGGTCTAATTCCATAAGGATCTCTTACCCCAATTAATGAGTTTTGCGTTAACATAACTAATGCGTAGCCACCTTGAATTTGAAAAATTGCATCAATTACTTTATCAATTGTTTTTGGTCTCTTTGATTTAGCAATTAATTGAACAATCGTTTCAGTGTCTGAGGTAGTGTAAAATATAGCTCCATCTTCAACTAGTTTATTTCTTAAAGCTATTGAATTAGTAAGATTTCCATTATGTGCAACTCCAATTCCACCTGCATTGGTGTCAGCAAAAAAAGGCTGTATGTTTCTTAATATATTGTTTCCAGTTGTACTGTATCTGTTATGGCCAATTGCATAATTTCCCTTAAGATTATTAAGTACTTTTTCTTTGTTGAAATTATCACCAACTAAACCAAATCTTTTTTCGGAATAATATTTTTCTCCATCAAAAGTAACTATTCCACAACCTTCCTGACCTCTATGTTGAAGAGCATGAAGCCCTAGCGCAGTTAGAGCCGAAGCATCTTTTGCATTGCTAATACCAAAAACTCCGCATTCTTCCTTAAGTCTAGGATTATAGTTCTTTAATTTTTTCTTTAGACTCTTGATATGTTTTTTCATTAGGAAATTCTTTTATCAGATAACTACTACCTTTTTCTAAATATGGAAAGACGTATGATTTGTCAAAATTTATTGGCCATTTATCATAATTATAAACGATATGAACACCTGAAAAGATACATATAGAAATAATGTAAGCTCTTATAAAACCAAAAAAGAATCCAAATGTCGTATCTAAGCCTCCGATTCCCGTATATCTGACTGCTTTGCTGATTCCTTTATTTACTGATAAAACTAAAAATATAACAACAACAAATATTACTATTCCCAAACCAACATCGAGCACATACTCATTATCAATTATGTCTTTTACATATGGTTTAATTTTTGGAAATAGAATTAATGTTATTATGTATGCTAGCAACCATTTAGCCATTGAGAGAATACTTAAAATGAAGCCCTTTTTATAACAATTTACTAAAGAAAGGATTGTTAAAATTAAATAAATTAAATCAATTATCGATATTGCTTTATAAAAATCTTTTATGATTTCTAACATTAAGATGATTTGCCAAAAGGTTTAATAATTAAGATTAATGCAGGAAGCAGGGTCAATACCGATATCATTGCAAGTAACATAGCTAGTCCTGTAAACACACCAAAATAAATTGTTGGGATAAACTTTGATAACACCAAAATTGAAAATCCAAAAACAATTGTAATTGAAGTGTTTACTATAGCAACCCCAACAGTTGAATGACACGTTTTTAATGTTTTGTTGTAATCTTTTATTTTATTAAACTCTTCTTTAAATCTGTAAATATAGTGAATACTGTTATCTACTGCTATTCCTATTGTAATTGCTGCAATAGTTATCGTCATCATATCTAAAGGTATTCCTAACATTCCGATTATTCCTAATATAAAAAAAGCAGCAATAAAATTTGGAACAACACCAATCAATGAAAGCTTAATATTTTTAAATAAGATTATGAACATTGAAAATATTCCAATCATAACCAATCCCAATGTTAAAATTTGAGATTTAAACAGGCTTTGTAATAAATTATTAAATAATATTAATACACCTGCTAGTTTGTAATCTTTTTCCTCTAAACCAAATTTATCTTTTAGATCAAAATTGATTTTGTTAATTAAATCATTTCTTCTTAAATCTTCTTGTGAGTCTATAATTCTTAAACTAATTCGAGCCTCATTATCTTTAATTGAAAGATAGGGATCGATGATTTCAGTTTTAATACTTTCAGGAATTTTAGAGTAAAGCACTCCCATTTCTAAAGTACCTAAAGGCTTATTATTATTTAATTGAGTAGCTACTTCTATAATTGATGAAAAAGATAGAACTTTGCCAATTTCAGGTAAGCCATCAAGGTAATTATGAACAGATATAATTAGATCAATTTTATCTTTGGTGAACCAATATTTTTCATCATTAGTATCTTCTTCGTCTCCCCAATCATCAAATTCATCATCTTCTTCAGATTTTTTCACCTTTTCTTTCTTTGGAAATTTTATAATAACCTCCAAAGGCGTAGTACCACCTAGCTTTTCATCTATAAGCTTCATGCCTTTATAAATTTCAGTATTTTTATCAAAATAATTTATAAAACTATTTTCAACTTCAAGCTTACTTATTCCAACAATACTGAATACTATAACTATTCCACTTACCAAGAATATTGAGTTTTTATTATTAAGAGAAATTAGACCAAGTAAATTTGTAATTTTTGATTTCTGTTCTTTTTTAACAGTAATATTATTTGTGGGTGCAAAGTTTAAAAAGGTAGGTAGCAGAGTAAATGTAATGATAAATGAAGTAATTAAACCAAAAGTCATCATCCAGCCAAAATCTATAATAGGTTTTATTTCACTAAAAATTAAAGATAAGAATGCAAAAATTGTTGTTAGAACAGTATAAAGAATTGGCCAAAACATTTTTGAAGTGGTTAGTGAAATAATTTCAAAATTATTTTTTGATGGAAAATCTTTTTTAAGTTGAAGAAACCTTGTGCTCATATGAATATTCATTGCCATTGTTAAAATTAACATAAGTGCGATGAAATTAGATGAGATAACTGTGACTTTCCATCCTAGAAGTCCAAGCAATCCCATCATAATTATCACAGAAAAAATACAACTACTTATAGGAACTACAATCCAAAGAAGGTTTCTAAAAACAAACCATAAAGTAACAATAATAAATAACAGAACTCCCAAACCAAACACAATTATATCGCTTTTGATAAAAGTCATCATGTCATCAGCAATCATTGGTATTCCACCAAGATAAATTTTTCCAACATCGCCGTAACTTTGAATAACTTGTCTTATTTCTAAAATATTCTGATGGTTTTGTTTTTTGACTTGATCTTTAATTAGCTCAAGTTCTTTTTTTGATTTATTTTCTATATCTTTTAATTTTTGAGACTGTTTAATGTTAACTATAATTCCACTGGTTTTACCATCTTCACTTATTACAAAGTTTCTAAATACAGGACTATTTAAAATTTCTTTAAAACCTCGATTTCTATCAACATCTTCATCTTTTAGTGTTTTAAAGCTTTCTAGTCTTTCTTGAAGTGGTGCATCTGAATTATTTAAAAGAGGAATATCTAATAATGTAATTACACTATGTACCCAGTCGAGACTTTGAATTTTATACTTTAAACTTAGTAAATTATTAATTGACGAGTCAGTCACCATCCCCTCATTTGGTGAATATGTAAGAATTAAAAATTCTTTAGATCCATATCTTTCAGAGACTTCCTTCAAATATGCTAAATCCGGGTCACCTTCTATTAACAGAGTTTCTGATGAAGCATCTAGCCTAAAATTTTTCGAATAGTATCCAAAACTTAAAATAGTAATAATTAACAATACAAATATTGCTTTGGGATTTTTAAGGATAACGTTTTGGTAAAACTGAGCTATCATTCAAGCTCTTTATATTGGAATTTAACTTAATTGAGTATCCTTAAATTTTGTAAATCTTTCCTCAAATTCAAGTGTTACATTGCCAATCGGACCATGCCTTTGTTTTCCAATTATAATTTGCGCCAAATGAGCAACTTCATTCATTTTTGCTTGCCACTCTGCATGTTCTACTGTTGCTTCTCTTGGTTCTTTCCTTTGCAAATAATATCCTTCTCTATAAACAAACATCACAACATCAGCGTCTTGTTCAATAGAACCTGATTCTCTTAAGTCTGCTAATTGAGGCTTATGATCATCTCTCTGTTCTACTTGTCTAGAAAGTTGTGAAAGAGCAACCACAGGAACAGAAAGTTCTTTGGCTATTGCTTTAAGTCCTTGAGTAATTTGTGAGATTTCTTGAACTCTTCCATCTTTGTTAAATGTAGTTCCTCTCATTAGTTGTATATAATCAACCACTATCATATCAAGACCAAATAGCCTTTTAATACGTCTTGCTCGATTACTAAGAGCAGCAATACTTATTGCTGGAGTTTCATCAATATAAAGGGGCAGTTCTGAAATATTTTTTGATGTTTCTAAAAACTTATCAAATTGATCGTCAGATATTCTCCCTCTTCTTATATCATTAGAACTAATTCTAGCTTGTTCAGAAATAATTCTTGTAGATAATTGTTCTGAAGACATTTCAAGTGAAAAGAAAGCTATAGATGATTTCTTACCACTCTCTTGTAGTTTTTGAGCAGCGTTAAATGCAATATTTGTTGCTAATGAAGTTTTTCCCATTGATGGACGACCAGCAATAATAATTAAATCTGATTGATGTAATCCACCAAGTTTATCATCTAGATCTCTTAAACCAGTTGGAACACCAACAATACCTTCTTCATTTTTATAAGCAGCTGAAGCCATCTCAATTGTTTGTTTCATTGCCTCATCAAATTTTATCAAAGAAGAATTAAAAGAACCTTTTTCAGCTAAATCAAATAATAATCTTTCAGAACTTTCGATTATAGATTGTCCATTAGTATCAAGATCATTTAATTTTGCATTATCAATAGTTTGTTCAGAAATTTTGATTAATTCCCTTCTTACAAACATATCATAAATTATTTTTGAATATTCTATTGCTTGTCTAACTGATGTAGAAAATTTTGTGATCTTAACCAAATATTCAGGAACATTTAAATCATCTTTTTCATCTTGAAAATAATTTTTTAAAGTAATTGGGTTGGCTAACATACCTTTGTAGATAAGACTTTCCACTGCCTCAAATATTTTTTGATGCATTGGATCATAAAAGTTAATACTTGAAATTATTGCATTTATTTCATCAAAAATATCATTGCTTACTAGGATAGATCCTATAACGGCTTGCTCTGCTTCAATGTTATTTGGTAACTCTTTAAATTGATCTTTGACTATACTTAAATTGTTTTCCATGAAAATAAATTTATATGAAAATTGATTAAATCAAATTGTAAATTGATGCTGGGGAAAAGAATGTATAATTATTGAATTGTATCAGCTGAGGAAACATTAATTGAGATTTCAGCATCAACTTCTGAGTGTAAAGAAATTTTAACCTTAAATTTTCCTAAAGCTTTTATTTCTTCAACTGGTTGAATCATTGAAGGCTTGATATCAATTTTGTTTTCTTCTTGAATAAGTTTTGAAATTTCAGTTGGTTTAACAGAACCATATAATTCTTTATTTTCCGTACTTAGTTTTTTGACAGTATACTCTTTACCGTTAATTTGTTCAGCAATTTGAGATGCATCTTTTTTCTTTTCATTATCTTTTTTAGACAGTTCTACTTTAATTTTTTCTACTTCTTTAATATTTTCTTTTGATGCATATAAAGCTTTTTTATTTGCAATTAAAAAATTTCTCGCAAAACCTCTTTTTACATCTATCACTTCTCCGATAGACCCTATTCTTTTTACGTTTTCTAATAAAATAACTTTCATTTTATATTAATGCTAAATTTCTAGCTCGTTTAATTGATAGCGATAGTTCCCTTTGTTTTTTTTGTGATACATTCGTTATTCTTGATGGGAGAATTTTACCATTTTCAGATACATATTTTTTTAAAAGTTTAATATTTTTATAATTCACTTCAGGCGCTCCTTTGATCGAAAGCGGACAAGTTTTCTTAAATTTATATTTATTTGGATGAAAAATACTAAGTTTCGCAAAGTTACTTTGTTTACCTTTTTTATTTCCACTTTGTTTTTTAGGCATTACTTTTTTTATCCTCTTTAGTTTCGCCATCTTCTTTTTTGCCAAAATAATTAGTTTCTAAATCAAATCTTTTTACTTTTACTGTTAGATATCTTAATAATTTTTTATCAATAGCTTCACTTTTTTCTAGCTCATCAATTACATTTCCCATACCTTTAATTTTAAAATGTATGTAACTTCCTTTTTTATTTTTTTTAATTAAATAGGATAAGTTTAGAAGACCCCAGTTTTCGGTTTTAATAACTTCACCATCATTTTTTTCAACAATTTTTGAATATTTCTCTGTTAGTTGCTTTAACTCACTTGGTGAAGTATCTTGCCTCGCAATAATAGTATGTTCGTATAAATTCATTTAAGTTCTTTAATAAAAAGTGAGGATATACTATTATAGAAGTTCAATTACAATAGTTAAAAATGCAAAAATATTAGTTTTTTTTATATGTTTTCAGTAATTTTTCCAGGTCAAGGATCTCAAATAGTGGGGATGGGAAAAGAGTTTTATGATAAATTTAGTATAGTAAAAGATCTTTTTAAACAAGCAGATAATATATTAAATTTTCCTATATCTAAACTTATTCTAGAAGGTCCAAAAGAAGAGTTAGACTTAACAGTTAATACTCAGCCAGCAATATATTTAATAAGTTATTCAATATTTAATGTTGTTAAAAATGAATTTAATTTAGATTTAAATAAAGCAAAATATTTTGCTGGGCACTCTTTAGGAGAATATTCTGCTTTATCATGCGCAGGATATTTAGATTTTTCAGATACTTTAAAAATATTAAGAATTAGAGGAGAAGCTATGCAAAACTCTGTTCCTAAAGGGCAGGGAGGAATGGTTGCAGTATTAGGCTCAACAATTGATGTGATTGAAAAGATTTTGACAGAACATAATGAAAATTTAAAAGCACAAATTGCAAATGATAATTCTGAAGGTCAAATCGTATTGAGTGGAAAAACAGAGGATTTAGAAAAGTTAGTTGAAATTTTAAAGGATAATTCAATAAAAAATATCAAACTTCCAGTAAGTGCACCCTTCCATTGTAATTTGATGAATAATGCAACGAAGATTATGAAAGAAGAGTTAAATAAACTTAATTTTACAAATGGACAAAATAAATTAATTTCAAATGTAACCGCCAATGAAATCAAAGATCCAGATGAAGTTAAAAATCTCTTGATAAAACAAATAGAGAATAGAGTTAGATGGAGA
>QCMQ01000014.1 GCA_003213615.1 Pelagibacteraceae bacterium AG-422-D23
TTGGTATCTTGAGAATCAATATTTCTTAAATCAAAAATTCCATGATTAGATTTATATTGTAAATTACACTTAATACAGTCAAAACTGTTATCTTTAAAAACTAAATCTGATCTACATTTATAACAGCAGAAATAGTTATTCATATTTAAAATTAATTTAATTAAATTAAACTTAGTTTAATCCATGTTAATTTAAAGCAAAAGAATTTTAAAAAATTTGCTTTAAATTGGTAGCGGGAAGTGGGATCGAACCACTGACCTCGGGCTTATGAGTCCCGCGCTCTAACCAACTGAGCTACCCCGCCATTGAATAATTGTTGGTTTATACTACTTTTAAATTTTGTTGCAAGTTTTGTGTAATTTTTTTCTAGGAAATTAAAATAATATAACTTGTTTACGATTTTTAATATTAATTTAATTTTTTCTTAAGTGCTATTTTTATTACTTTTGCAAGAATAAAAAGATATGTCTTTTTCTTTGTTTTCTTGATTTATATTTTTTGTTATTTCATGAATTAGTTCTCCAGTTTTCTTTGTAAATACAGCAGACTCTGAATAATTTTTGTCAGCATTAAATCCTTGTATTAATACAATATCTTTATTTGCTATTTTGATATCTAAATTAATTTTATTAATAAATTCTGATAAATTTTTAACTTTCAAAAAATTTGGTGATTTTGATTCTATAATTAACTTATTAATATCATCTCTTTTAATTTGATCTTTCGTTAACGATTCAAAATTATAATCTGAATTTTTCAATATTACTTTTTCAAACTTACAATTTAAATCTAAATTCGAGTCTAAAGTAATATTTACATTCTGAGCTTGAGCAAAACTAAGGCAACATAATAAGCCAAATATTAATAGAAGGATTTTCATTTAATTAATTATATTAATAATACTTTTTTTTATTGTTTCACTTAATTTAATTGTTCCATCTTTGTTGGGGTGTATACCGTCTTGTTGATTCAAACTTGGATTAAGTGCCACACCTTCAAGAAGAAATGGGATTAATACTAAATTATACTTCTTTGATAACTTTGGATAAATAGCATCAAACTCTTTTTTATATTTTTCCCCATGGGTATCTGGCGCCACCATTCCGGCTAAAATAATTTTAATTTTTTTATTCTGAGCAACTTTTATTATTTTTTCTAAATTTTTTTCTGTTTCTTCTGGTCGAATTCCTCTAAGCATATCATTTGCTCCTAGACCTAAAATAATTAAATCAATACCTGGCTCTGATAAACTCCAATCAGCTCTATTTAATCCACCTGATGATGTGCTTCCGGAGACACTTCCATTTATGACTTTGATATTTAAACCAGCTTGCTTAAGATTGTTTTCTAAAACTATTGATAAATGATGTTCTTTAGGCAATCCATATCCGGCCATCAAACTATCACCAAATAAAACTACCTTTTCTATTGCACTTGCGTTTATGTGCACTAGAAAGATTATCAGAATTTTAATAAATATAGTTTTATTCATGAGTACTCTTCTTAAATTAAAAAAAATAAATCTCAAATACCAAACTGGTAAAAATAGTATTATTGTTTTAAAGAATATTGATTTAAATATTAAGAAAAAAGAAACTGTTTCAGTAGTTGGAGAAAGTGGCTCAGGGAAAACAAGTTTAATAATGTTAATTGGAGGCTTAGAAAAACCAACCTCTGGTAAAATAATTTTTAATGATCAAGAAATAACATGCCTTAGTGAGGATGAAGTATCTGAGATAAGAAAGAAAAATATTGGAATAATTTTTCAGTCATTTTATTTAATTCCTAATTATACAGCAGTAGAAAATGTTGCTTTAACGCTTGAACTTAATAATTTTAAAAATCCAGAAAAAGATGCAAAAATTTTATTAGATCGATTTGGCTTGAAAAATCGTTTTAATAATCTACCAAGTCAATTATCAGGTGGCGAACAACAAAGGGTTGCTATCGCTAGAGCAATTGCGATGAAACCAGAACTAATCTTAGCTGATGAACCAACAGGAAACTTAGATACCGAAAATTCTATCATGATTACAAATATTTTATTTAAGTACGTCAAAGAGGAAGGTTCGTCCTTAATCATGGTTACTCATGACCCTAAACTTGCTGACAAGGCTAAAAAGAAAATAAAAATTAAAGATGGAAAAATTAAATAATCCTTCAGAATTTAGTTTGATTTTAAAATATGCTTTAAAAGACTTAAGCAGAAATTATCATAAAATTTCTAGTATCATTGTAACGCTATTTATAAGTCTTTTTATCTTAAGTGCTATTTTCACAATTGAAGATAGTCTTAAAAAAGAACTAAATGATAATGCCAAAGCACTTTTAGGTGGAGATTTAGAGATTGATTATAATCGTAATCAAGGAAATTTAGATCTAGTTAACCAAGTAAAAGAATTTGCAACTGTTTCTCAAATGATTGAGTTCAGTACTATGCTTTCAACTGCCGGCAGAGAAAAAAATAAATCATTATTTACTAGAATTAAAACTGTAGATGAAAAATATCCTTTATATGGAAATGTTGTTTATGAACCAATTGGTGCTTATGAAAGAATGCAAAAAGAACCTAACACTATCCTTATCAATGAAAGTTTATCAAAAACTCTAAATATTAAAATTAATGAAATAGTAAAAGTTCAGGATCAAAATTTTACAGTAATTGGAATTATTAAATCAGTACCAGATGTAAGCGGATTTGTTGCATTTGGCGATTGGGCTTTAGCAGGAAATCAAACTTTAGAAATTTTGAAACTAAATGGCATTGGAAGCTTTTTAAACTATGAATACAAAGTAAAGTTTAATGAAAATGATAAGTCAGAAGAAATCGAACAACGAATTGAAAAAATCTTTAAAGAAGATCAAAAAGTAAAACTTAGATATCCTGAAAATTCTGCAAGTGGAATTAAGAGAATTATTAATAATTTTTCTCAATTTTTATCTCTTGTATCTATCAGTGCAATGTTGATAGCGGGTATTGGAATAGCAAATACTTTGCTTTCGTTTATAAATCAAAACAACATGTCGATAGCTGTGCGAAAAGCGGTTGGCTTTTATTCAGGCAATATTAAAACACTATATTACCTTCAATTATTTATACTTTTATTTATTATCACTGTTGTTGCTTATGGGTCGAGTTTTTTAATTGCGCCAATAGCAGATAAATATTTATCCGATGGATTAGGATTGAATGTTTATCCAGTTTTTTCGTTACTTAATTTTTTAAAAATATTTTTGGTGGGATTATTAGTTCTGGTAATTTTTTCTATCCCAACAATCAGTTCTATTGACCAAGTAAAAGCCTCTAATTTATTTAGAAACGTATTCCAAAACCTTCAATTTTATTATTCTAAGAGATCAGTTGTTCTAACCTTTGTTTTGTTATCTATCTTAATTTTGTTATTCACGATTGGATCTGAACAACCTTCCTATAGCTTGGGTTACTTTGCTGCTTTTTTTGTTTGTTTAATTGTATTTTTCTTGCTTTCAAAATTAATCATTTTTTTTCTAAAAAAATTTAGATCAAGTCCAATAATTTCTTTAAAAGTTTCAATTAAAAATATTACCCAAACAAAAAGTATAACGCCCATTACAGTTATGTCTCTTGGCTTGGGGGTTACTTTGTTATTAACATTAGCTTTAGTTGGTACAAATTTTCAAAGAGAAATTGCTAAATCTATTCCTGATATTGCGCCTGATTATTTCTTCGTAGGTATTCAAAAAGGAGAAAGAGAAAAATTTGAAAAAGGTGTTTTAAATATGGATCCCAATGCATCTATTGAAATAGTGCCGATGGTATCCTCTGGAATTGTTAAAATTAATGGTGTAGATCCTAACACTTATATTAAACCAGATAATGATAGTTATTGGGTAATTGGTAGCGAACGAAGATCTTCATGGGTGGAAAATATACCTGAAGATAATCCAATTTTAGAAGGTAAATGGTGGGATTTATCAAACCCAGATCAACTTCAAATATCTCTAGATGCAAAAGTTGCTAAAGATTTTAACATTCAATTAGGTGATATTTTCACTTTAAATGTTTATGGACGAGAAATTGAAGGAGAGGTCATTAATTTTAGAGAAGTAGATTATCGAGATTTAAGTATCAATTTTGCAATGTTATTTAATCCTCAATTTGCAAAAAATATTCCACACGAATATTTGGCTACAGCAAAATTTAATTCAAATAAATTTAATGAAACTGAAATGCTTGAAATCATGCCAAGTTTATCAATGATAAAAATTGCAGATTATTTATCTAAAGTTACAGCTGTTTTGAATAAAGTATTTATTGCAGTTACCTTAATCTCTGCGGTTACTATTGTTATAGGGTTAATCGTAATTTCGAGTGCAATTATGGTTCAAGGGAAAGTAAAAGAATATCAAAATTTAGTCTTTAAAATTTTAGGTTTTTCAAAAAAACAAATTGTTTTTTCATCCCTTATTGAATTCATTATTATTTTTAAATCTGTAATTTTAATTGCAATATTCTTTGCAGTGATTGGTTCCAAATTTATTATGGAAAATATTTTCGAGCTAGTATGGATGTTTGACTTTAAAGTATTAATTTATTTAGGATTTTCAATTGGCTTTGTTACATTAATTTTAATATTGCTAACAAACTTAAAATATCTAAATCCTAAAGTTTATCCTCTAATAAGAAATCAATAATTAGAATTTAGTAATTTTACTATCTAAAGAAATAAGATTTAATTCTACTTTTAATTTTGGAAATCTTTTTTTTATTTGTTTTTTAATCTTAGAGAACGACTCTTTATGAATTTTTTTTTCATTAGAGGGGCTAAATTCTTTTTTTCCATTAGCAATTTTAGCTGCACCACAATCTTTATGATTAATGACAATTAATTTTTCTATTTTATGTAATCGAATAGAAGTTCCTAAATTGTCATAAAACGTTTTATGCCATTTTTTGAATTTATTATGTGTAACACCGACAGCTGCACCTGCAATTGTGAATGCACTATATTTTCCTGTTAATTTTTTTTTCTTTAAATGATTATGAACTAAATGTTGAAATCTTGGATCCATACAAGATAACACCATTGCCTTAAATTTTGATTTCATCAGTTTAATTCAACTTTAAACATAGCCTCGTTTCTTCTATTCATTGGAAGGGTAAATGGGCTATCATAGGTTGCTCTAATAGATGGGCTTATAATTGGTATATTATTTTTTTGTAACTCTTTTTCTAAAATTTCTTTATGTTTAAGAAAATTTCTATCTGAAGCCCGTCCAGAATATCTCAATACTGCATAGTATCCTCCTTCAATATTAACTATTTTAACATCTTCTCTGCTTGGATTTGGTGCATTTTCTGAGTTAAATTTAGAGGGTAAATAAAATTGCATACTCATATTTCCATTTTTCTCAACTTGAGTAACTGGAGTTGTCATTTTAATTTTTTCTTGAGTATCGTTTCTGCCTGAAATGTAATTAAATAATTTTCTAAAATTACTATCTATTCCAGATTTCATAGTTTCCACCGCTAAACGATCAGAATATTTTCTAATCTCGTAAACCTCATTTTTAGAGATAACTTCATAATTTGCTTCTTCGTAAGCCATAACAGCAGAATAAGGTAAAATAAATAAAGTACAAAATACTATAAAATAAAATTTAATAATTTTCATTGTTACAAAACTTTATATTCAAAATTTTGTGTAGTTTCATTAATTTGAATTAATTTAGCGCCATTTCTCTCATGAAAATGAGTTGCCATTTTTGTTAGAGGTGAAAGGGTTACTAATCTATTTAAATGATTAGATTTTTTAATTTTTTTGAATACTTCTTTTACTATTAATTTTCCTCCACCCTTTTTTTTAGACCATACAGTGTAAGCAATTGCTATTTGACCACCAGACTGATCTCGCATAGCAGTTTGTAGAAATGCGTCAGTACTAAGTTTTTCTAACTCTTCAACACTTTTTGGAATTTCATTTGTATAAGCAAAACACATGACAGCATGAATTTCTCCTTTGTATTCAACGCCAAAAATTTTTCTTCCATATCCCGTTCTAAACTTATTATCTAACTCTGGTCTTACAGGATCTTCATCTGTATTGCATTCATTAAGCTCAACAAGTTTTGCACCCTTGACCCAACCAAAAAAATTGTCGATATTTTTACTTAAGACTTGTCTATTTTTTCTTAATCTAGCTTTTATTCTTGGATTAAATTTTTTTTTCATAATTTAAATAAATTTAAACATTTATTTAAAATTTAGTATGTGTAAAAAAATCATATTAGATAATCATATAAAAGCTTTGAACTAGTTACGAAAATTAGAGCATATATGAAATTATAAAATAATTTTTCTTCAATAATTTTAAGTAATTTATATCCAATCAATATTCCTAATAATGCAACTGGAAATAATATTGCTGAATGTTTAAAAGATTCTAAATTTGTCATAGACAAATTAATATACAAAGGAAGTTTAATTAAATTCACAAAAGTAAAAAAAAATATTCTTGTTCCAACATAGATTTCTTTTTTCATTCTAAGGGGAAGTAAGTAAAGACTGGTAGGAGTTCCTCCAGCATGGACACAAAAACTTGTAAAACCTGCAACCACCGAACATGTTCCACCTTTTAAAAAATTTTTCTCTGATTTTTTTTCTTTGTCTTTTTTAAAAAAGAAATAATGACCTGCAAACAAGAAACCCATTACTCCAATTATAAATTTTAACAAATCTTCTGAAAAATATGAAAAAGTTAAAGATCCAATAATTATACCGATACCTGCAAATGGAACCATTAATTTCAAAGTTCCTAAATCAAATTCTTTTCTATATTTATAAACAGCAATAAAATCTGAAAATATTAAAATTGGTAAAATAATTCCTAAAGCTTGATTTAGCGGCATTACTATAGTCATTAAGGGAACTGAAATTAAAGTCATGGAGCCACCTAGGCCTGATTTTGCAATTCCGTATAAAATTATGGCAGGTACTACTGTTAAAAAAAATAATAAGTTTATTTCCATTTATTTAATGATTTTAATAATTTGGATCCTAAAGGGCTAATTGGTTCCTGAAGTATTATTTCTTTTCCAGTTTTTTGTTTTACTAATTGCAATAATTTATTTGCTAACCCTTGTTTTCTAAAAATTGGGTTAACAAAAATATACTCTACCTCACCTTTCTCATTAAATCTAACAAAGCCTATTGTGGTATTTTCATTTTTAAAAGTAAAAACTCCCTCTATTTCCTCAATTTTAAAATTTGAAACTTCCAGACTGTTCATATTCCTAGTAATTAAGGAGCAAAAGGATAAGTGCTATTGCAGCAATAATGGAGCTAACAACAATATAATTAAGCTTAATATTGAATTTTTTTTCTACGAACTCAGTAATTTTTTCCCAAAACAATACTATTAAAAAAATAATTATAGCTGGCAGTATATATTTAATCATAATTAAGATTTGTCATCGCTAACATAAACTGAAACACCTCTTGTATTTAAATCAACATCAAACTTTTTATGTAATGGTGGGAATGCTCTTTGTGAACAATCTAATCTGTCACAGGTTCTACAAGAAACACCAATTGGAATTTCAGTAGATTTATCATTTATATTTACGTTTTCAGTATAAACAAAATCTTTTGCATATTTTGCATCACAACCAAGTCCTATAGATAAAACACTTTTGGCTTGACCAAATCGTCCGATACCTTTTTCAACAGTTCTTGCAATACAAACATATTTTTCACCATTATTCATTTTACTAACAGCTGCTTGAATAACCCCTGGTCTAGTAAAAGCAGAATAAACATTCCATCGTGGACAAGCACCACCATATCTTGGGATATCTATACCAGATAAAGAAAATCTTTTAGAAATATTACCTGCCATATCAACTCTTAAAAAATGAAAAGGAATTCCAGGAAGTTTTGGATCTTGAAGACAAGTTACTCTATGAGCTACTTGTTCAAAAGATGTTGCAAAAGTATTTTGAAGTAACTCTAAATCATATTTAAGTTTTTTACACTCAGAATGAAATAATTTATAAGGCATTAAAATAGCTGCTCCACAATAATTTAGTAAAGCAACTTTAGTTAACTTTTTTGACTCCTCAGACGGAAAACTAAATTTTGAAAGATAGTTATCGATTTCTTTATTAGCACCTTCTTGTGCTATTTGTGCGGCTGCATGTAATTTTTTTGTTTCTAGTGAACTGTAATCACTAAGCAATAACTCTTTTTTATTTTTATTATAAATTTTTGAAAATGGTTTGCTTTCATCAGGAATGACATCTTTTACAGTAATTGAATATTCTGAATACAGATATTCACATAAAGCTATGTATCTTGTACGATTATTTTTTTGAATTTTATCAAATACTTTATTTGCAAATTCTTCTAACTTAGGAAAGTAATTTTTATTTTCTTGTAAAAAGTCTGAAATAACTTCTCCTGGAAAAGAATTTTTTCTATTATCAACAATTTTACCAGAAATTTTTTCAATCTTATTAATTAATTCGTGATCTTTTTTTTTTAAAATATCTCCAAGTCTTACAATTGCTTTTCCAATTTTTGGATTGGTACTAACTAAATCTTTTACTTCAGGTCCTAAAATATCTAAATCCTCAAATAAACTATCATCTAAAATCTCAGAAATTGTATTTTGAAGATTAATATCTGTTTTTGAAGTAAGATCTGATAACTGAATATTTAATCTTTCACATAAGTTTAATAGTAGATCACCATCAATTTTTCTTTTTCCACTTTCAATAAGATTTAAATAACTTGGTGAAATGTTTAAATCTTCTGCTAATTTGTTTGCTTGAAGACCGAGCTGTCTTCTAAAAGACTTGATTTTAGGCCCTATTTTTAAATCTATTTGACTCATATTTACTATTTGTAAATTTTGTAAATTTATTTTTACAATATTTTTTCCCTATTTACAAAGCTTTTTAACGTTTTTTATAGATTTTGTAAATTCTGTAAAATATACAATTTACATGGATAAAAATTTAATAAACAATGAAAATGAAGCTCAAATCATTAAAAAAGAAGACTTAGATCAACACAACAGTAGAGGAATCTATATGAGAGATGATCATTGTGATTGGGGTTCAAGTGGAATGAGTGAGCTAATCAAAGCCTTAGACGATAGTAAATAATTCATTCTTCTTATTCAATTTTCTAAATTAAAACACAAAGGAAACTAAAAAATGAGTGCAGAAAAAATCTCATACAACTTAAAAAGATTTGCTGGAATAAAAAGAGACTATACGGAAGAAGAAGTTGAAAGATTAAGAGGCTCAATTAAAATTGAATATTCTTTGTGTAAAAACCAATCTCAAAAACTTTGGAAATTATTAAATTCTGAACCCTATGTAAATACACTTGGGTCTCTATCGGGTAATCAAGCGGTACAACATGCAAAAGCTGGTTTAAAAGCAATTTATTTAAGCGGATGGCAAGTTGCTGCTGATGCTAACACAGCTGGAGAAATGTATCCAGATCAATCTTTGTATCCTTATGACAGTGCACCAAAATTAGTTGAGTCTATGAACAACTCTTTAATCAGAGCTGATCAAATTCAACATATGGAAATGCAAGATGGTGATATGAAAATTGAGGAAAAAGTAGATTATATGTTGCCTATAATTGCTGATGGTGAAGCTGGATTTGGTGGTCCATTAAATGTGTTTGAATTAACTAAAAAATTTATAAGAGCAGGTGCTGCAGGTGTACACTTTGAAGACCAACTGGCTAGTGAAAAAAAATGTGGTCACATGGGTGGTAAAGTTTTGGTACCAACAGGAACAATGGTAAAAAATCTTAAAGCTGCAAGATTAGCTGCTGATATTGCAGAGGTTCCATTAATTATTTTAGCTAGAACTGATGCAAATGCTGCAAAACTAATTACAAATGATTTTGATGAAAATGATAAACCATTTTTAACAGGTGAAAGATCTCCTGAAGGTTTCTTTTATGTAAAGGATGGAATTGAACAAGCTATTTCTAGAGGTTTAGCTTATGCCCCTTATGCTGATTTAATTTGGTGTGAGACTGCAACACCTAATTTAGCTGAAGCTAAAAAGTTTGCTGATGCTATACATGAAAAATTTCCTGGAAAACTTTTAGCTTATAATTGTTCTCCTTCTTTTAATTGGAAAAAACATTTAAGTGATGAAGAGATAGCTACATTCCAACAAGAAATTGCAAAAATGGGTTATAAATTTCAATTTATTACTCTAGCTGGTTTTCATACTCAAAATATCGCAATCTTTGAACTTGCTGAAAAATATAGAAAAGAAGGTATGGCTGCATACTCTAGAATACAACAACAAGAATTTGCTCGAGAAAAAGATGGTTATACTAGCGTTAAACACCAAAGAGAAGTTGGTACATCTTATTTCGATGCAGTATCAAATACTATCAGTAGCGGTCAAAGCTCAACTACAGCAATGACTGGATCGACTGAGTCAGAACAGTTTTAAAAAAAAACTTCCCTCTCCATTTTTTTAGTAGCCCTTAACAGGGCTATTTTTTTATTTGTAATTCATACTCAGACTGTTAAGGGTCACAAATGTCTAATAAAAATTTTGGTTTTGGAACACAAATAAGAAAGTCTCCATATTTTGACTCTACTGTGAAATGGGGAGCCACAGGTTTTTCTGTATATAATCACATGTATATTCCAAGAGATTTTGGAAGTCCTGAACAAAACTTTTGGAACCTTATTGAAAAATCAATTTTATGTGATGTGGCGGTTGAGAGACAGGTAGAAATAACTGGTCCTGATGCCTACAAATTTACTCAATTATTAACTCCTAGAGACCTTTCAAAATTATCAATAGGACAGTGTAAATATGTATTAATCGTAAACAATGATGGTGGTATTTTAAACGATCCAGTTTTATTAAGATTAGCAGAAAATCATTTTTGGTTATCCTTGGCAGATAGTGATGTTTTGTTATGGGCACAAGGTGTTGCTGTAAATTCAGGCTTAGACGTTAAAATATCTGAACCAGATGTGTCTCCTTTACAATTGCAAGGCCCTACCTCGCAAGAAATCATAGTTAAATTATTTGGTGAGAGTATAAGAGATCTAAAATATTATTGGCTAAGAGAATATAATCTTGATGGAATTCCTCTAATTGTTTCAAGAACAGGTTGGTCAAGTGAACTTGGTTATGAAATATATTTAAGAGATGGTTCAAAAGGAAATGAATTATATGAAAAAATTATGGCCGCTGGTAAAGAACATGGAATTCAGCCAGGTCATACATCGTCCATAAGAAGAATTGAAGGTGGTATGCTTTCATATCATGCAGATGCTGATATTAATACCAATCCATTTGAATTAGGATTGGATCGATTAGTTAATTTAGAAAATGATATAGACTTTATAGGTAAAGATGCTCTAAAAAAAATTAAGCAAGATGGGATAAAGAGAAAACAGGTTGGACTTATAATTGATTGCAATCCTCTTTCAGGTCCCAATACTACTTTTTGGCCCATTAAAAAAAATGGCAAAAAAATTGGTAAAGTAACTTCAGCAGTATATTCTCCTAGATTAAAAAAAAATATTGCACTTGCAATGATAGAAATAAATTATTCAGAATTAGGAAATCAATTAGATGTTCAAACTAATGAAGGAAATTATTCTGCTACTATTGTAGAAAAACCTTTTTATGATCCTAAAAAGAAAATAGCTAGCAGCTAGGATTTAATATTGTAACCTTTTTTAAGTAAAATAGTAACAATGGTGATGCATCCTAATAAAAAAGCAACCATAGAAATAATACTAACCCAAATATTAAAATCTGATACTCCGTAAAAAGCAAACCTTAATCCATTAATCAAATAAACTACTGGATTAAAATAAGTAACTGTTTGCCAAAATGGTGGCAACATATCTAGTGAGTATAAACTTCCTCCTAAAAATACCATTGGCGTAATGATCAAAGTTGGAATGATAGACATTTGCTCAAAATTTGAACTCATTAATCCTATTAAGAAACCAAACAATGCAAATGTAAACGAAACAAGTATAAGTAAAAAAACTACCAAAAGAGGATATTTAACATCTACTTCAACAAAAAAATTAGCTGTAATGAAAATTACTACCCCAACAATTAGTGTTTTAGTGGCTCCTGCCCCAACAAAAGCTAAAACTATTTCTAATGTTGAGATTGGTGCTGCTAAGATTTCATAAATCGTTCCATTAAATTTGGGGAAAAATATTCCAAATGAAGTATTGGTGATTGATTGAGTTAATAATGTTAACATCAAAAGACCTGGGACAATGTATGAGCCATAACTAATGCCATCAATTTTTTCTACATACCCCCCAATAACTGAGCCAAATACTATAAAATAAAGAGAGGTAGATAAAACTGGTGAAAGCAATGATTGCATTAATGTTCTTTTGAATCTATCCATTTCATGAAGATAAATTGCTTTAAAAGCTGAGTAATTAAATCTCATTGTTTTCCTTAACTAAACTAACAAATATTTTTTCTAAAGTACTTTGTTCAGTTTTTAAATCTTTCAATTTTAATCCTGCGTCTTTTATATCTTGTAATAAAGTTGTGATACCAGTTTGCTCTGCTTGAACATTGTATGTGTAATCAATCGACATATTATTTTTACTTAAGACTAATTTATATTTGTCTAAACTGTCTGGAATTTTAGAAATTTTTTCTTGGAGATCTACTGTTAATTTTTTATGTCCCATTTTTTTTAATAATTCTTTTGTTTCTTCCACAACTATTATTTCACCTTGATTGATAACACCTACTCTATCAGCGATAGCTTCTGCTTCTTCAATATAATGAGTAGTTAAAATAATAGTTACTCCTGATGCTCTTAACTCTTCTACAATTTTCCACATATCTTGTCTTAACTCAACATCTACTCCAGCAGTAGGTTCATCTAAAAATAAAATTGTTGGTTCATGAGATAATGCTTTTGCAATCAAAACTCTTCTTTTCATTCCACCAGACAATTGTCTAAGCCTTAAATCTTTTTTATCCCATAGACTTAGATCTTTTAAAACTTTCTCAATATGTTTTGGATCAGGTTTTTTCCCGTACAAACCTCTAGAATATGAAACGTTATTAAATACAGTTTCAAATTGCTCTAAAGTTAACTCTTGAGGAACTAATCCAATTCTAGATCTTGTTTCTCTATAATCATCAATAATATCAAATTCATCTACTGTAACTTTCCCAGAAGATGGTCTTACTATCCCGCAGATAATACTTATAAGCGTAGTTTTTCCTGCACCATTTGGTCCTAGCATTGCAAAAATTTCACCCTTTTTAATATTTAGGTTTATTTTTTTTAATGCCTCAAAACCATTGTCGTACACTTTTGACAGATTATTTATGCTTATTTGATCGTTTAACATGTAGTTAGGCATATATAGAGACAATTTATAGTATTACAATAAATTAAAATTTACCTTAGTTTTAGAAAAATGAAAAAATTTTTAGTATTTATCTTTTTTGTATTGGCATTTAGCACAAATGCAATTGGAAAGGAAACTACTTACAGCAAAGAGTTATTTGATAAAGCTCTATCGGAAGGAAAAGTTGTAGTTGTAAGTTCTTGGATTAAATATTGCACTTCTTGTGCAAGCCAAATGAAAGTTCTTGAAAAAGCAAAAAATGATTTTGATAATATAGAATACTTTGCTTTTGATGTAACAAATAAAGAAATTGCTCAATTTTTTAACATTCAATATCAAACAACACTTTTAATTTTTAAAGAAAATAAAGAAGTTTACAGAAGCATTGGTGAAACGACCAAAGAACTTATTTATGAAGCTTTAAATACCTCTATCTAAATTTAATTTTTAAAATTATTGCAGGTAAAAAAGTTGCAATCAAAAAAGATAAAAATAATAAAGATTGAGCTATAAAAGGTGAAAACAAGTCTTTAGACAAAAATACTCCCACTAATAAACTTTTAGAAAAATCAGGAAACGGAAACATTAAAAATCCAGCAACTAGACCAATTATAATTGAAACATACGCGGTTTTTTCATCTAGTTTATTATAAAAACTATAGAAAACAGTCACTACAAATGCACAACAAAATAAATCTGCAAGTAGGAATAAATATAAAATATCAAATCCTTTTGAAGCAACACCAAATGCAATTACAGACAAGATTAAAATGAAATATTTAGATATTTTTAAGTAATCAGTTTTTTTATCTAGGTTAAAAGTTGCTTTGCCATCAACTACAAATAAACTAGAAATAGCATTAACTAAAGTATCAACAGTCGAAATTGTTAATGCAAGACCAAGGATAATGATCAATAGAGCTAACATTTCTGTTTGATCTTTTAATAATAAACTAAAAAAACCTAAATCAGGTCTAACAGATGGATCTATTGAAAATGAAACTATTCCAATAAAACCCATTAAAAAAACTATTGGAACAATAATAAAGAAAGAAATTATCAGACCAGTTTTTAATGTTTGATAATCTTTTGCTGCATATACTCTTTGCCAATTTCCTTGATGAAATAAATTAGTTGCTGCAACTGCTATAAAGAAAGTTAATCCAGCAGTATATCCTGGAATATAATTTAAACTTATTAGCTGAGGGTTTTTCTCATTAATTAAAGAAAAAGAAAAATTATCTCCTGAAGATGAACTAATAATTGAAATCAAAATAAATAATAAAACACCAATTACAATCATTTGAATATTATCAGTAAATATTGACGCTCTTAATCCCCCATAAAGGGTATAACTTAAGGTAGCTAGCAAGACTATTAATGCTGTAATCCACAATTCTGTTCCAGATATATAATTAATTAATACAGCAACCGCAGTTACTTCTGCGCAAAGAAAAATAAACATATAAAAGATTGTCATTAACAAAATTAACTTAAATAGACTTTTTCCAAATTTCTTTCTCATAAACTCAACTAAAGAAGATCCTTTTGGAAACTCATTTCTAATTTTTTTTCCAAAATAAATTAAGAAAATCATTGGAAAAGCTGTACCAAATGCATAACCAACAACAGCACCTACCCCGCCCCACGTTGCAGCCGCAACTGGACCAAATAAAATCCAAGCACCTAAAGCTGATGCTACAAGACTTGTGGTAAGTGAAAATAAACCGATGTTTCTATTTGCAGTTAAATAATTCTTAATTCCTGTAAATTTTTTAGAATGAAGAATTCCTAAAAAAGCAAATATTAAACTAATTACGATTAATAATATTAATGAAGTTGATTGAGTTAAAAAATATATTTTATCCATTTTATCCCTTTCTGAATTACCGGACAGGTTCTTAGGGTATGATCTCAGTCTGTTAAGACACCCCTTTAAATAATCTTTATATTATATTGATCGATATAGCTAGTAATTTAAATTTTATTTATAAAATTATTTTTGACTCTTATGATTCATTATTTCAATCATGCATTGAGTAGCGTACTCTCTCCACTCAGATGAGGTTTTGTTCTTTAAGCTATTCAGATGATTTCTATTACTTTGAATATCTTCTTTATGCTTTAATTTGTCAGCTCCATTTAGGTTTTTCTCCATTTCAGACAAATTAGTTTCCATTGCCTTTATCCACTCGTTTCCAAGCTCAACACATTTTTGATCATCTTTTTCATCACAAATTTGTTTAAAAAAATTAAAGATAACATCATCAGTATTTACTGAGGTATTCATTAATTATTGTTTGCAGGCACCAATAGATTCTGGGCCGCAAGTTTGACCATTGGTCCACGTTGCTCCAGTTAAGTTAGCTCCATCAAAATTAGCATTGGTGATGTTAGAAGAAGTAAAGTTAGCCTCCATTAAATTGGAGTTTTGAAAATTCGCTTCGATTAGTGTTGCCCCCATAAAATCAACTCTAGTTAAGTTGGCTCCTGTAAAGTTGGTTTTTTCAAAATTTGCACCGATAGAAACAGACTCATAAAGGTTTGCTCTTACAAAAGTAGACTCAGGAAAAGTACCAAACGATAGATTTGAAGTCATCATAATGCTTTTATCAAAGTTCACTTGAATAAAACTTGCAAAAGAAAGATTTGAATTTGGAAGATAACTTCCTTGCAAATCTTGAGAGTCTGAAAATCTGCAATTAGAATAATCAACACCTTCTGTTAAAGGATCATCACATGCAGCATTTGAATTTGTTAGAAATAATAAACTAAATAAAACAAGTAAGATTATTTTTTTCATAAGCAAAGTTAGCAAAAAAAATATGTCAAAACAATGAAGGTTTAAAATTTAATATTAATTTAACAATGTAATTTATTGATATTTTGCAGTATAAAAATCAACTTATGAAAGAATATAACATTGCTTCAATAGCTGGTGACGGGATTGGTAAAGAGGTATTACCTGAAGGCTTAAAAGTTTTAAAAGACGCTGCTTTAAAACATCAATTTAAAATAAATTTTACAGAATATGATTTTGCTTCCTGTGATTATTACGAAAAACATGGAAAAATGCTTCCTGATGATTGGAAAGAAAAATTAGGAAAACATGATGCTATATTTTTTGGAGCAGTCGGTATGCCAGATAAAGTACCAGATCATATTTCTTTGTGGGAGTCTTTACTTCAATTTCGAAGAGAGTTTGATCAATATATTAATCTTAGACCTGTAAAACTTTTCCCGGGTATTAATCCTCCTCTAGCCAATAAAAAACCTGGTGATATTGATATGTTGATTGTTAGAGAAAACACAGAAGGAGAATATTCTACTGTAGGTGGAAGGATGTATAAAAATACCGATAGAGAAATTGCAATTCAAGAAACTATCATGTCGGCACATGGAATAGACAGAGTTCAAAAATTTGCCTTTGAACTAGCTAAACAACGAGTAAGAAAAAAATTAACCAATGCAACGAAATCAAATGGAATTTCAATTACTATGCCTTTTTGGGATGAACGTTTTAATAAAATGAAAAAAAATTATCCAGAAATTGAAACAGATCAATTTCATATAGATATTTTGGTTGCTAGATTTGTACTCAATCCAGAATGGTTTGATGTAGTAGTAGCATCGAATTTATTTGGAGATATTCTTTCAGACTTAGGACCTGCTTGCACAGGTACAATTGGAATTGCTCCCTCTGGAAATATTAATCCAGAAAATAAATTTCCATCTTTATTTGAGCCAGTTCACGGTTCTGCACCTGATATTGCAGGTAAAGGAATTGCTAATCCAGTAGGACAAATTTGGTCTGGAGCAATGATGTTAGATTATTTAGGAGAAAAAGAAGCATCTAATTCAATAGTTGAAGCAATTGAAAAATCTTTAAGTGATGAAAGTAACAGAACTAAAGATTTAGGGGGTGATGCTGATACTATTAAATCTTCTAATTCAATTTTAGCTAATCTTTAAATTTTAATTTTCTTTCCAGTTTTTGCACTTTTAGTTATAGCGGCAAAAATTTTAAGAGAGATTAAACCATCATTTCCATTTACTTTTGGTTTAGCTTTTTTTGCGACAACATCAGCAAAATGATCAATTTGATTTACTAATGTATTGTCATCTTTTTTGTTTTTATCTTCATTAACAAAAATTTTGTTCCACCAACTTCTTTCTTTTTTATAAAACCAATATTTAAGATTGGGGAACTGTAAAGAACCTTTGGTACCTCCAATCATATAAGCGGATTGGTTGGTAACTGGGTATGCAGGATTTTCCCCAGCTGTTAATTCATAACTCCACGGTGCAACAATTGTATCTGACAAATTAAGTGTACAAAGCGCTCCTGAACTAAAGATCAAGCTTATTGTAGCTGTATCCTCTACTTGAAATTTTCTAGTTTTATTTGTTGTAAATGCTTGTACATATTTTATTGAACCCAATAAATAACAAATCATATCAATATCATGAACTAAATTTATACCTAAAGGCCCACCGCCTTTACTAACTCTCCATTTTTCTTTGAAATAAGCTTTGTGTTTATACAACCAACATAAAACGTTTGCTGAAACGATATTGCCTAATTTACCTTTGTTTATAATGTCTTTTACCTTAGAGACTATTGAATTGTGTCGACGATGATATCCTATCAACAATGGAGTTTTATTTTTATTGGCACTAATTATAATTTTTTTTGCAGATTGAATATTATCTGAAATAGGTTTTTCTAACAAAACAGGTATTTTATTTTTTAAAAAACTTACAGTATGTTTTTCATGTAATTGATTAGGAGTAGCAACTATTACAGCATCAAATTTTTTTGAATTTAAGAGCTCTGATACATTTGAATATAATGGGATTTTATATTTTTTTGCTAAATTTTTAGAATTATTACTGATGTCTACTATTGAATGAAGATTTGCTTTCTTTGATTTTTGAATAGCTTTAATGTGTTGTAAACCCATTAATCCTGTTCCAATTATCGAAATATTAATTTTTTTACTCATAAATTAATTAATTTTAATTTTTGTAAAGCATGTATACCTTTTATTAGGTTTAATTAAAGTACTTGGAAAATTTTTTTTATTAGGTGCATCAGGAAAGTATTGGGTTTCTAAACAAATACCTTGATAAGGAAATAATTTTTTTTTGTAATTTAGATTTTGTGCTGAATAAAGTTGGACACCAGGTAAATTTGAAAAAAAATCAACTTGAATATTAGTATTATTATTTTTTAAAGTTCCAACTAAATTTCTAGTATTTTTCTTAACAACAAAAGTTGTGTCAAAACCTTTAAATTTAATATTAAGCTTTTTATTTTTAAAATAATCTAATTTTTTACCAATATTTTCAAAATTTAAAAAATTATAAATAGAGTTTTTTACATTTTTAAACCTACCAGTTGGGATTAAATTTTTATTTATTTGAAGATATTGAGCTGATTTCAATTTTAGCTCATGATTATAAATCATATTTTTTTTATTTTTTTCTAAATTCCAATAACTATGATTTGTTAAATTAACATGAGTGCTTTTATTTGATTTATATTCATATTTTATTATCAGAAATTTATTTCTTAATTGATAAGTACAATTGACAACTAGATTTCCTGGAAAGCCTTGATCGTTATCTCTTGAATGGATTTGATATACTATTTTATTTTTTGTTTGATTTAATTTTTTCCATGGGAGGATTGAGAAACCAACTTTACCACCATGAAGTATGTTTTTTCCTTCATTTGCATTTAAAATAAATTTTTTATTACTTATCTTGAATTTTGAATTAGAAATTCTACCCGCATATCTTCCACAAGTCGATCCAACACTTGGATGTTTGTAACGATAATTTTCTTTTGATCTTAAATTTAAAATTAAATTTATTTTTTTTTTCTTGTGATAAACTTCAAAAAGACTAGCGCCGTAATTAAGAGTTTGAACTCTTAAAAATTTATTTTGAATTATAGAACTTTCAACTTTCACTTAGATCAAGTTATACCACCATCGACAATAAAGCTTTGTTTTGTGCAACCAGATGATTGATCTGATGCTAAAAACAAAACTAATTGAGCAACATCATTAGGTTTTAATTGTCTTTTTAAAGCCTGACTGTCTAAAATAAGCTTTTTGTACTTGGGGGTTAGCCAATGTTTAATTTGTCTTTCTGTAGCTATGGATCCAGGTACTACTGAGTTAGTTCTGATATTGTATTTTCCATATTCTTGTGCAAAAGATCTAGTTAAACCTACTACTGCAGATTTTGCGGTTTCATAAACAACTTTATCTCCCTCACCTAACATCCACGAAACTGAACTTAAATTTACTATCGATCCAGCTTTCATTTTTTTCATAGATTTGACTACTGCTTTAGCTGCAAAAAAATAATGCTTTAAGTTAATTGCCATTCTATTTTCCCAATATTTTTCATCTACTTGGTCTGTTGTATGTCTATCATCATTGGCTGCATTATTTATTAAAGCATTTATTGGGCCTTTTTTTGCAATAATATTTTTAATTGTTTTTTCTAATTTATTGATATCTAACAAATTGCATTCAATGAATGTTGGTGTTCTAAATTTATTTTTTTTAATTTTGTTTAAAAGTTTTTTTGTCTCTTTTAAATCAATATCTACAAAATAAACTTCACTTCCTTGTTCACAAAAATGTTCAACTATTGAGCCACCTATGCCTGAACCACCACCAGTAATAAATACTCTTTTATTTTTTAAATCAGAATATTTAACCTTCATTTTATATTCTCTCCTCAGTTTGAGCATCAAATAAAGATGTTTGAGTTAAATCAAAAAATAATTTTGTTTGTTTTGCTAATTGAATTTTAATTGTTGAAGGGAATTTTGCTAATATTTCTTGATTAGAATAATCAAAAGTCATTATCTGTTCATGACCGATATACTCACTTAAATCTGCTCTTAAATTTATTTCAAAATCACTTTCATTAGATTTTTTAAAGTAAATATGCTCTGGCCTTATACCAAAGAAAACTTCTTTGTTATTTAAATTAGATTTATTTTTAAATTCATAATCTTTAATTGGAATTTCAATATTAGAACCACTTGCTGTAAAGGATATTTCACCTGAAGTTTCTTTTAAAGTTCCCTTAATTAAATTCATAGATGGTGATCCAATAAAGTCAGCTACAAATGTATTACTTGGTTTATTGTAAATATTTTCAGGTGTATCATTTTGTTGAATGACACCATGGTTCATAATCGCAATTCTTGTTCCTAAACTCATTGCTTCAGTTTGATCATGAGTTACATACACAACTGTTGTTTTCAATTGTTGGTGAAGTTTTTTGATCTCTCTTCTCATCTCAACTCTTAACTTTGCATCCAAATTAGATAAAGGTTCGTCAAATAAAAATATTCTTGGTTCTCTTACAAGTGCTCTACCAATTGCAACACGTTGTCTTTGACCACCAGATAATTGTGAAGGTTTTCTCTCTAATAATTGATCAACTTGTAAAAATTTAGATACTTTTTCTAATTGTTCCTCTATTTTTTCCTTAGATGTTTTTGCCTGTTTAAGACCAAAGATCATGTTCTCTCTAACGTTCATTGATGGATATAAAGCGTAAGATTGAAAAACCATCGCTATATTACGGTCTTTTGGCTCAACTTTACTTACATTGTAATCATCAATAAAAACATTTCCTTCATTAATAGTCTCTAAACCAGCGATGATATTAAGTAATGTTGATTTTCCACAACCAGATGGTCCTAATAGAACCAAAAAATTACCTTCATCTATCTCTAGGTTAATTTTTCTTAAAACTTCAGTTGATCCAAAGTTTTTTGATAATTCTTCAATTTTTAACGTTTTCATTGTTATCCTTTCACTGCTCCTGAAGTTAATCCTCTAATAAAATATTTACCTGCTAATACATAAACAATAAGTGTTGGAATACCGGCTATAATAGCTGAAGCCATATCAACATTATATTCTTTGACACTTGTGCTTGATAAAACCATATTGTTTAAAGCTACTTGTATAGGTGCTGCTTCACCAAAAGAGAAAGTTGATCCAAATAAAAAATCATTCCATATTTGTGTGAATTGCCAAATTACTGTTACAACTATTATCGGTGCAGATATTGGAAGTAAAATTTTAAAAAATATTTTAAAAAACCCAGCACCATCTATTCTAGCAGCTTTAACTAATTCTGTTGGTACAGAAACATAATAATTTCTAAAAAATAATGTAGTAAAAGGTATTCCATAAACTGTATGGACTAAAACTAATCCAACAACAGAATTTGATATTCCTAACACTCCAAGAGTTCTAGCCATTGGTAGTAATATTGCTTGAAAAGGTATAAAACACCCAAATAATAAAAAAAGAAAAACCCATTGATCTCCTTTAAATCTCCATTTAGTTAAAACATAACCTGTCATCGCTCCAATGAATGTTGAAAAAAACACTGCTGGTACAACCATCTTGATTGAATTCCAAAAATATGGTCTCAAAAAAGTATCACCAGCTCCATATCCTCGACCTCCCCATGCCACTGCCCAAGAATCCAAATTTAATCCACTTGGCCAACTTAAAAGTGTTCCTTGACGGATCTCTTCCATTGTCTTTAACGAAGTAACAACCATCACGTAAAGTGGAAAAATAAAATAAGAAGCAAAAAGAATTAAAATAAAATATAAAAACCATCTCAAAAACATATTTGTATATTTAGATTTTTGTTCTAACTGCTGATAAGAAGATGATTTTAAACTATCTTGCATTTTCTCTCCTTAACTCTGAATATAAATATGGGATAATTACAGCAGCTACAGCCATAAACATCATCATTGCACTCGCTGCAGATAAACCAACCTGACTTTTATGAAATGCGGTTTGTGTCATATATAAAGCAGGCATAGTTGTTGATATACCTGGACCTCCCTGTGTAAGTGCTACGATGAGATCATAACTTTTTATAGATATATGAACTAAGATTACAAAACTTGTAAAAAATACAGGTCTCATCATTGGAAGTAAAATCTTCCAGTAAACAGTAAATAAACTTGCGCCATCTATTTTTGCGGCTTTAACAATTTCATCTTCGACTGATCTTAATCCAGCTAAAAATAACGCCATCACAAACCCTGCAGACTGCCAAACACCCGCAATAACTATGGTATAAATGGCCATTTCCCTATCAACCAACCAATCAAAGGTAAAATTCTCAAAACCCCAATCTCTAAACATTTTTTGAATACCTAAAGTTGGATTTAATATCCATTTCCATGCAGTTCCTGTCACAATAAATGATAGTGCCATTGGGTATAAATATATTGTTCTCAAAATACCCTCTGCTCTAATTTTTTGATCTAAAAAGATTGCAAGAATTATTCCAATGACGACACAAAAAATTAAAAACAATGCTGTAAAAATAAGTAAGTTGTCTACTGCAATAAGCCATTTTCTAGAACCCCAAAGTTTAACATATTGACCTACTCCCCATAATTCATACTTTGGTAAAATTTTGGAATTTGTAAAAGATATATATAAAGTCCAAAGTACAAAGCCATAAACAAACCAACCAATCAAACCAACAGCTGGGGCCATTACAATTTTAGGTAAATTTTTTTCTAACCACTTGAACATTATAAATATTTTTTATTTTAATTAAAAAAAAAGGCCACCTAGTTTTTAGGTGGCCTTAATTTTGATATTTTTACATATTATCTAAAACTGAATCAGCTAAAGCATTTGCTGCATCTACCGAAGACATGTCAGAATTAAAGTGTTCTGTAATCACATCTTGTAAAGCAGCTTTCATAGTATTACCTTGAGCCATACCATGAGCAAAACTTGGAACTAATCCACCTTTTGCACCGGCAGTTTTAATATCTGCGTTAGATGTTTTTGCACATTTGTCAAATTCATCCATTGATACGTCTAAACGAGCCGGGATAGATCCTTTATATAGGTTGAAAACTTTTTGGAAGTTTTTACCCATCATAAGCTTAGCTAACAACTTTTGGCCAGCTTGTTTATCTGGATCGCTAGATTTGTAAAAGATAAAACTATCTACGTTATATAAGTATCCATTGTTTGAAGGAGTAGCAGCACAGTAGTAATCCACGCCTGGAACTTTTCCAGCAGCTGTAAATTCACCTTTTGCCCAGTCACCCATAATTTGGAAACCAGCTTTTCCTTCAATAACCATACCAGTAGCAACGTTCCAGTCTCTTCCTGGGCTACCTTCATCAGTGTAACTTTGAAGTTTTCTCATTTGGTCAAATACTTTAACTGTTGTTTCACTTCTTAAACAACTTTCTTTAAGATCTACGTAACAGTTTTTGTAGTAGTTATTTCCTCCAAGACCCATAGCAACTGCTTCAAATACTGTAGCATCTTGCCAAGCTTGTCCACCATGTGCAAATGGAATTATACCAGCAGCTTGTAATTTTTCAGCAGCAGCATTTAACTCATCCCAAGTAGTTGGAACTGAAATACCATTTGCATCAAATACAGCTTTGTTTGCCCACATCCAGTCAATTCTGTGAATATTTACCGGAGCAGCACAATAAGGTCCGCTGTTATTTTCACACTTGTGAATAGCTGCAATCATTGGGTCTAATAAATTGTCCCAACCCTCTGCTTTCGCAACTTCATCAATGTTATATGGAGCTACAACACCTTCTTGGTCATACTCTTGAATTGTAGGCCCTTTAATTTGAGATGCAGATGGAGGATCTCCAGCAACAATTCTTGCTTTTAGTGCAACGTTAGCAGCGTCTCCACCACCACCTGTTACAGGCATGTCCATCCATTCACCACCGTTTGCAGCGAAATCATCTTTTAAAACTTTAAGTGCAGCAGCTTCACCACCAGACGTCCACCAGTGCAATACCTCGATCTTAGGTCCTGCAATTGATGAAGTAGATGTGAACGCTAATGTAATTAAAGCGATCATTAGTTTTTTCATATCTTCTCTTCCTCTTTTTATTTAGTTAACTATTTTTAAAAAAAGAAACTATAAGTAGAATAAATACCAATTGATAACTAAAAAAACCAAATACAACTAATAGGCGAAGTTTTTTTTTTTCATTTAATTTGCTTGTTTTTTTCAGTTAAAAAAAAAAGATTTTTTTTTAATTCAATTATTGGTTGAAGTTCTAATATGTCGCGCTTCTTCCTAATCTTGCAGCACCACGTACACCACTAGCATCACCAAATTTTGGTTTTAAAAACACACCTTCATATTCTCTACCAATAACAAATTTTCTAACTAGTGAATCTATTTCGTGTAAAAAATCAATTTCGTTTGAAACTCCTCCTCCAAAAACAAAAGCGTCAGGATCTAAAATATTTATAATACTTGAAAGAGACATTGCTAAATTGACTTTAAAATCATCTATAAATCTTTCTGCTTCTAAATCATGTTTTCTATTTAATTCAAAAATTTCATTTGTTTTTAAATTTTTTCCATAAAGTTTCTTAAATCTTTTTGCTAAACTTAAACCAGATAAAAAACTTTCAATCTCTGCTTCTCTTGCATTACTTGAGTCAAAATTTTCTTTCTTAGCTGCAAAATATGGAATTTGGTTGTGTCCCCATTCCCCTGCTACTCCATTCGAGCCAGTAATAATTTTTTTGTCTATTACTAAACCACCTCCAACTCCAGAACCTAATATAATTCCATAAACAATTTTATAATGTGTACCAGCTCCATCTATTGCTTCAGATAAAGCAAAACAATTTGCATCATTTTCACAAAACACTTCTTTTCCAAGAGCTTTACGTAGATCACTTTGAAATGGTTTTTTTTCTAACCAAGTTATATTTGGAGCATTTTTTACCAATCCAGTTTGAGGAGAATGAACTCCTGGATGACAAACACCAATTGGAAGTTCTTGTTTAAACTCTTGTTCTAATTTTTTATGGATATCTCTTATCGAAGTTATAATTTGAGTATATTCCTTTGGACACGATATTCTTGATCTGTGTTTTTCGTTCCCATTCCCTTCAAGCACAACACTCTCAATTTTAGTTGCACCTACATCAATACCTACTTGCATAACTAATATGTAGCTCTTCCACCACTTAAATCAAAAACTGCTGAAGTTGAAAAAGAATTTTCTTCACTAGCTAACCAAGTTACTAATGATGCTAATTCTTCAACCTTTGCAAATTTGTTTCTAGGAATTTTTGATAACATGTAATTAATATGTTCATCTGTCATTTGATCAAAAATTCTTGTTTTAGCTGCTGCTGGTGTTACACAATTCACAGCTATATTTTTTTGCGCAAGTTCTTTACCTAGAGATTTTGTTAAACCTATAACGCCTGCCTTAGAAGTGCTATATGCACTCGCATTAGGATTTCCTTCTTTTCCTGCAATAGATGCAATGTTTACTATTCTTCCATAGTCATTTTTTAACATGAATGGAACAACTGCTTTACAGCAATAAAAAACTGAATTTAAATTTAAGTTCATTACTTTTTTCCATTCATCTAAAGGATATTCAGCTACAGTAGTATTCATGCCTGCAATACCTGCATTGTTAACGAAAATATCTATCTTCCCATATTTTTTTTCAACTTCTTCTAAGTTTTTATTAACTATTTCAAAATTAGTTACATCTACGATTTGATGACTCAGACGTTCTGATTTTACTTTATCAATTGCCTCTTTAGCTGCATTTTCATCAATATCCCAAATTACAACTTTTGCACCTGCTTCTATAAATCTTTCTGTTATTGCTAGACCAAACCCTTGGGCTCCACCTGTAACAACTGCTACTCTATCGTTTAAATCGTACTTAATCATTATTTCTTTTTTAATTTCCTCGATCTTATTAAAGGAAAAGCCAAAGCAATTAAAGACAAAATAAAGAATGTTAAAGCAATTGGTCTTGTAAAAAACATCAGCCAATTACCATCAAATATAACCAGAGATTGTCTTAGAGTTCCTTCAACTAACTCACCCAAAATTAATCCAATAATAACTGGTACTACTGAAAAACCATATCTTCTCATAAAGAAACCTAGCACTCCAAAAAATAACATTATCCAAACATCTATTATCGATTGATTTAAAGAATAAGTTCCACATACTGAAACTGCGAATATCATTGGCCATAAGATTTTGTTAGGTACTAAAGTTATTCTTGCAAATATTTTTGCTCCAAAAAATCCAAAAATAAAAAAAAGAATATTAGCAATCAACATAGCGCCAAAAATTCCATATAAGAAATCAGGCTGTTCTCTAAACAAATCCGGTCCAGGTCTAACTCCATGAATAATCAATCCAGTAAGTATAACCGCTGTTGTTGCGCTACCAGGAATACCAAGTGCTAAAGTTGGAACCATAGCGCCACCTGTTGCTGCATTATTTGCCGCTTCTGCTCCTGCAATCCCT
>QCMQ01000015.1 GCA_003213615.1 Pelagibacteraceae bacterium AG-422-D23
GAATCTTATTTATTATATTATAGATATCTCCATCACTTGATATAATTTTGTTATCTTTTTCTTGAACTTTATTAAAATTTTTTGGATCTCTTAAAACACTATAATCATTATTCATTTAAATAGTTTCTTAATTTGAATTTTTTTTACTAAAAAAATTAAATTAAAGAATTTTGTTTTTTCATATCCTCTTTTTTTATGCCTGCGATTCTTACAGGTTTTTTCATAGCATCTCTTCTAAATGGTTCGCCAAGTTCTTGATTTAAAATTACTTCTATAAACGTTGTAATTCCTTTATTTTGATCTACACAAGATTGTTTGATAGCATTTGTAGTTTCTTCCATAGTTCTAACAGTTACGCCCTTTAAACCACATGCATTGGCAACTTTTGCATAACTTAACTCAGGGTCTAATTCAGTTCCAACAAAATTATTATCAAACCATAAAGTAGTATTTCTTTTTTCTGCACCCCATTGATAATTTCTAAAAATAACCATTGTTATTGCAGGCCATTCTTTTCTAGCACACGAACTCATTTCATTCATGCTTATACCAAATGCGCCATCACCCGCAAAACCGATCACCGGTGTGTCTGGGCATCCAATTTTGGCTCCTAGTATTGATGGAAATCCATAACCACAAGGTCCAAATAGTCCAGGTGCTAAATATTTTCTAGGTTTTTCGAAAGTTGGATAAGCATTTCCAATTGCACAATTATTACCAATATCACTTGATATAATTACATCTTCCGGCATACCAGATTGAATTGCTCTCCAAGCTTGTCTTGGTGACATTCTATCTGCATCTCTTTCTCTAGCTTCTTTATTCCAAACTGTTCCTTCATCATCATCTTCATGATCTAAACTTGAAAGTTTTTGTAACCAAGCTGATTTAGTTTGATGAATTAAATCTTTCCTAGATTGTCTATCAGTATTTCCAGCATTTGAGGATAACTTTTCAAAAATTTGTTCAGCAACTAATTTTGCATCACCACTAATTCCTACACTTACCTTTTTTGTCAAACCTATTCTGTCAGGGTTAATATCAACTTGAATAATACTTGCATTCTTTGGCCAATAATCAATTCCATAACCAGGTAATGTAGAAAAGGGATTTAATCTAGTTCCCAATGCTAATACTACGTCAGCTTTTGAAATTAATTCCATTGCAGCTTTTGATCCATTGTATCCTAAAGGGCCAACAGCTAAAGGATGGCTACCTGGGAAACTGTCATTATGTTGATAACCTGAACAAACAGGTGAGTCTAATTTTTCTGCAAGTTTTTTTGTAGCTTCAATAGCTCCACCAATAACAACACCTGCTCCAGATAATATTACTGGAAATTTTGCTTTAGATAATAGGTCAGCTGCTTTAGCTACAGCATCATTTCCTCCGCCTTGTCTTTCAAGTCTTACAATTGGAGGAAGATCGATATCAATTACTTGGCACCAATAATCTCTTGGAACATTAATTTGTGCTGGCGCTGATCCTCTTATAGCTTTTTCTATAACTCTATTTAGTACTTCAGCCATTCTTGATGGATCTCTTACTTCTTCTTGATAACAAACCATGTCTTTGAATAAATTCATTTGCTCTACTTCTTGAAATCCACCTTGCCCCATTGTTTTGTTCGCTGCTTGCGGTGTAACTAATAAAAGAGGAGTGTGATTCCAATAAGCTGTTTTTATTGGTGTAACTAATCCAGTAATTCCAGGTCCGTTCTGAGCAATAACCATTGACATTTTACCAGTAGCTCTTGTGTAACCATCAGCAATTAAACCACCGTTTGTTTCATGAGCAACATCCCAGAAGGTTATACCTGCGTCTGGAAAAATATCTGAAATTGGCATAAAGGCTGAACCAATAATTCCGAACGCATGTTCTATACCGTGCATTTGTAAAACTTTTACAAAAGCTTCTTCTGTTGTCATTTTTGTCATAAAACTAGAACCTCTCTAAAGTGTAATTAAACTATTTTATAAAATTCGTTTGTTAATTTGTGCGATTAATATATAAGTTTTTACGAATTTCAAACAAACAAATCGACACGATATGGCTACAGATATAATCATACATGATAAAAAAGACAACGTGGGAGTAGTTGTTATTGAAAAAATCACTCCTAAACAGGACTGTGCATGCTGGATAATGGAAGATGACAGTTCAACAAATATTCAATCCGTAGACGAAATACCTTTGGGTCATAAAATTGCTATGGTTGACCTTAAAGAGGGTGATACTATTTTAAAGTATGGTCACGATATTGGTAAAGTGGTTAAATCAATCAAAAAAGGTGAACACGTACATGTTCACAATGTAAAAACAAAGAAGTGGTAATAGTATGGAAATCCCAAAGAGCTTTTTAGGTTATAAAAGAGAAAACGGTAGAGCTGGAACAAGAAATCATGTGATTATTTTGCCAGTTGATGACATTTCAAACGCATGTGCAGAAGCTGTTGCTAATAATATTAAAGGCACAATCGCTCTTCCTCATTCTTACGGAAGACTTCAGTTTGGTGCTGATTTAGAGCTTCATTTTAGAACAATGATAGGAACTGGATGTAATCCGAACGTTGCAGCAGTAATTGTCATTGGTATTGAACCGAAATGGACAAAAAAAATTGTAGATGGAATTGCTAAAACTGGGAAACCAGTAGAAGGATTTCATATTGAGCGTACAGGAGATATTGGCACGACAATGAAAGCATCAAAAAAAGCACAAGAATTTGTGATGTGGGCTTCAGAAAAACAAAGAGAAGAGTGTCCTTTAAGTGATTTATGGATTTCAGTTAAGTGTGGAGAATCTGATACTACTTCAGGACTAGCCGCTAACCCAACTGTAGGAAACTTAATGGACAAACTTGAACCATTGGGTGTTCACTTGTGTTTTGGTGAAACATCTGAATTAACTGGTGCAGAACAAGTTTGTGCAACTAGAGGAGCTACAAAAGAAGCGTCTGAAAAATTTATGAAAACCTGGAGCTCTTATAATGATTTTATTTTAAAAGAAGCAACAGATGATCTTTCTGAAAGTCAACCAACAGCTGGAAATATAGCTGGAGGACTTACAACAATTGAAGAAAAAGCTTTTGGTAATTTTCAAAAAATTGGGAATTGTAAATTTATTGATGTTCTTGAACCAGCTGAAGAACCAACTAAAGGAAAAGGTTTGTATTTTATGGACACGTCATCTGCAGCTGCAGAATGTGTGACACTTCAAGCTGCTGCTGGTTTTAATATTCATTTATTTCCAACTGGGCAAGGTAATATCGTTGGAAATCCAATTGAACCTGTTGTTAAATTAACAGCCAATCCATTAACTGTAAAAGGTATGGGAGAACATATTGATTGTGATGTTTCTAAAATTCTTTCAAGAGAAATGAATTTATCTGAAGCTGGAGATGAACTAATCAAAACGACTTTAAGGGTAGCAAACGGAAGATTGACATGTGCGGAGGCTTTAGGTCACAAAGAATTTGTGATGACTAAACTCTACAGAAGTGCATAAAAATCTGTGGATAATAAGTTTAAGTATCTAAAATCAATTTTTCCAGGTGTTGTCTTAGCTTTAATATTTTGTTTATTTTCTCAAGGTATTAATAACGTTTTAGCGATAGAAATTTTTGGTACTGAAAAAAGTCCAATCTCAACTGTATTAATTGCAATACTACTTGGAATTTTAATGGGAAATGCTTTTACTCCAAGACCAGGTATGATGGTTGGTTTAGATTTTACCCAACAATATATTTTAAAATTAGGAATAATTTTTTTAGGTATTAGATTAAGTTTTGCAGATTTTATAAAATTTGGCTCTGTTGCGATACCTCTTGTGATATTTTGTATTTTGGGAGTATTAATATTAATAAAACTTCTCATAAAAAAAGTACCTATATCATCAAAAATGTCTTACCTAATTGCTATTGGTACTAGTGTTTGTGGTGCTACTGCAATTGTTGCAACAGCTCCTGTTATTAATGCAAAAAAAACAGAGGTTGCTTATGCTATAGCTAATATTACATTATTTGGAGTAATTGCCATGCTGGTTTACCCCTATTTTGCAGAATGGTATTTTGATAATAATGCTTTAGAAGCTGGTTTGTTTTTAGGAACTTCAATTCATGAAACCTCGCAAGTCGCTGCGGCAGGTTTAATTTATGATCAACAATTTAATAACCCTGAAACTTTGGATGTAGCAACAGTAACAAAATTAATTAGAAATACTTTTCTTGTAATACTAATTCCTTTATTTGCTTTCTTATATAATAGAGGTGAATTTAAGGAACAAAAATACTCAATTTTAAATATTTTCCCCTATTTTGTACTTGGTTTCATTGGAATGATTATTGTGAGAAACTTAGGTGATCAATTCTTTTCAATTGAAGATAATAATTTTTATGTTTGGTCACAATTTATTGAATATTTAAAAATTTTAGCAACTGTATTTTTAACAATGGCAATGGCAGCTGTAGGAATTTCAATAAACTTAAGTGAACTTAAATCAATGGGGTATAAACCATTTATAGTAGGTTTGATTGCAGCCGTGACGGTTGGAATTATTAGTTTAATATATATAGAAACTTTAAAAAATTTTTTCTTTTAAGATTTAAATAATAATTTTTTTCGAAAGTTAGAAATAAATCGTCTTATAAAAGCGGCTCCAACACCTAAAATAATTGCAAACATAATTGTAAATAGTCCATAAAAGAAAGGCATCTCTTTAGAAAAATCAATTATAAATTTAGAAAAGAAGTTTAAATCTGAGCTAGTTGCTTTAGCAGCTTCATTTGTAATTTTTTCTGCAAAAAAAGTATCGTATGCTATCGCTATACCGACTATCAATAACAAAATTGCTAATAAAGCTCTTAAACCAGAACTGTCAATTCTTTCTCCTAATTTTTGACCAACCTGAACTCCTATGATCGATCCTATAACAAGCATAAGAACTAGCAATAAATCTATAGATCCATAATTAAATGAATGAAGAAAAGTAACAACCACACTTACAAAAATTGTTACAAACAAAGATGTTCCAGGAACCAACTTAGTAGGCATTTTAATTATATAAATCATTGCTGGAACTAAAATAAATGCACCTCCAATTCCCATAATAGCTGCAATAAAACCAACTAATAAACCAATAATAATTGGAGTAAAAATACTCTCATATAATTTAGACTTTGGAAATCTCATTCTTAAGGGAAGACCATGTATCCAATAATGAACATGTAATTTTTTTTTAACTACAACGTTTCTTTTTGCTTTATCTATTTCACCTAAACTTTCAACCAACATCAAAGTTCCGATTATTGCTAATATATACATATACGCCAGAGAGATAACTGTATCAATTTTTCCAATACCTTTAAAATAAGTAAAAGTGTAAATTCCTAAAGAAGTTCCAATTACACCTCCAATCACGATCATTGAGCCCATTTTATAATCTAAAGTATTTTTTAAATAATGCGTGGTAGATCCAGAAACTGAAGTAGCTAAAATATTATTTGCTTCATTAGCAACTGCGTACGCAGGAGGTATTCCTAAAAAAATCAGAAAAGGTGTCATCAAAAACCCACCACCAACACCAAACAAACCCGAAAGCACTCCAACAATTGCACTTAATAAAAGTATCTCGATAGGGTTAACAAAAACTTGAGCTATCGGTAAAAATACTTCCATAAAAAATTTAAAAGTTATTAAAAAACAATTTAGTTAAAAGTGATAAAAGTTCCAACTAAAATCACTCCCCAGTAAGCTGTTAAGCTTGCTATAATTCCTGCCTTAATAAATGTGGTTTTAAAATTTGAGAGTTTGTTTATAATTTTTACGTTAGAAAGTAACATTAAATTCGTCAATACACCCACAACGAAATTTGTCAAACAATTATTTATTATTAAGCAATTTTTTTTGCCTAGTAGATGGTAGCCCCAAAAACTTTAATTGTATCGTCCTCAACTCCTAAAACCAATCTTCCAAGAAACTCGCCTTGGATCTCTTTATTCGTTTGCTTGATCAGAACGGTTATGTGATCTCCTCTTCTAAGGCAGCCGAAAGGTTCAAAAGTCTCCTTAAGATTAGTAATTAGCTTGTTATTAGCCCACTGCTTACCAAGCTCTACTTCGTTAGCACCAAACAGCATTTGAGTGGAGAAATCCTTAGTGAAACCACCATAATCCCTGAGATTAGATGATTTAACCAAATTATCCCAAATAGGTTTAGCTAATTCAAATATCTCATCGTCTGTTTTAGATAAAATATCCATAAAATTTATTTGAATAGTTTATTAAGAAGCTTTTTTCTTCTCGTTCTCATCCACTATATGGTAGACAGGAACCTTCTCCATACTAAACTTCCCAGTCTTGGGATCTCTTCTTGAAACTGTTAAACAATGCCAATTATCATCATCAAGTTTCATATGATCACCTCTATAATAATATCCTGGCCATCTAGTTTCCTCTCTAAACATAGTATGCTCTGTTACGCACTGAGATGTCAAAGCTCTGTGTTTAAGCTCCCATGCCCTCATAAGCTGGTGATAATCCTCGGCTCCCACGTTTTCAAGATCTTCCTCAAGCCAAGCTAACAATTCTAAACCTCTTTTTAACATATTAGCATTAGTCATATAGTTTGTAGCTATTCCACCTACATATTCATCCATTATTCTTTGTAAACGTTGTAAGCCTTGAATAGGTGAGATATAGCTTGGAGATACAGTTCCTCCAGTAATCTCATTTTGAGCAACTGTGTAATTTTCTAAAGGTTTGTAAACTTTAACTTTGAAATCTTCACATTGTTTATCTGATACTTTTAAATCCTCAGCTTTTTTGTCTTCAATATATTTTACAGCTGCTTTTGCTGCTAATCTGCCTTCAGTAAATGAGCCTGACGAAAATTTATGAGCACTTCCACCAACAGTATCACCTGCTCCAAATAATCCATCAATTGTTAACATTCTATTATAACCCCAGAAATACTCCGGTGGAGACAAATCTTCTGGTCCACTTACCCATGCTCCAGAACAAGTAGCATGAGAACCCATTACATATGGTTCAGACGTTGTTAATTCAGGATTTGTATATTTTGGGTCAATATTTTGAGATGCCCAAACAACAGCTTGACCTACTGTCATTCCTAAAAAATTCTCCCAACCTACAGTTTCTAAATGTGGGTCTTGAAAAGCCTCAGTGGTAACCATATGGATCGGTCCACCACCTGCCATTGTTTCTTGAATAAAAGCATGATTTCTTAAACACGTAGGTGTTGGATGGTGATCTATATATTCACCTACTAATTCTTTAGTCTGGTCGTACCATTTCTTCTCGTAGTTTTCTCCATTTGCATTTTGTGTATATGTTTTTAAATGTAAGAAGTAAGCGCCAACAGGTCCATATCCATCTTTAAATCTACATAACACAATTCTATTTTCCATTTGAGTCATTTTAGCACCAGCTGCAATTGGTAATGCGTATGCTGAACCATTGCTCCAAGGAGCATACCAAGTTCTTCCCATACCTTCTCCAACAGCTCTAGGCTTAAATATGTGTGAGGCTCCTCCTGCTGCAACAATTACAGCCTTTGCTCTAAATACATGGAAATCGCCTGTTCTCATATTAAATCCAACAGCTCCACCCACTCTATTCTCTTGAGCCTCATCCATTAAAAGATGAGTAATCATAATTCTATTATAAATTTTGTCTGCAGATTTTTTTGCTGCTTCTGCAACAATTGGCTTATAACTTTCACCGTGGATCATTATCTGCCACTTACCTTCTCTTAAATATCTTCCAGTCTCTTCATTTTTCATCATAGGAAGACCCCACTCATCAAACATATGAACAGTTGAGTCTACATGACGAGCCATGTCATACCCTAAATCTTCTCTAACCATTCCCATCAAATCATTTCTTGCGTATCTGACATGATCTTCAGGTTGATTTTCGCCCCACTGCATACCCATGTAACAGTTAATTGCATAAAGACCTTGAGCTACTGCCCCACTTCTATCTATGTTTGCTTTTTCAACACAAACAATTTTCATATCTCTACCCCAGTGTCTTGCTTCGAAAGTTGCACCAGTACCAGCCATACCTCCGCCAACAACTAATATATCGCAATCTTCGAAATGTGTTTTATGACTTGCCATTAATAATAAACTCCTTTTTTGAACGAATCTTTAGGTACAGATGGAAGTTCTCCATCTATATTTAAACCTTCTGGTTCAGTGTATAATCTTTGTGAATTTATCTCTCCTTGATTGGGTTTATCTCCATCAGCCAATTTAGGAATAAATTTACCCCAAGGCTTAGTTGTAATTGGTGATACGAAATTTTTTTCGGTTCCATTTCTGAATTTAATTTTCCAAGAAATCGTTCCTTTTTCTTCTTCTCTTCTTACTCTAACACTGTGTCCCATTGGAGCAAAGTCTGCATATCCTCTAACATCAATAGCGTGGTTAGGACAAGCTTTGACACATGAATAACATTCCCAACAAAAATTTGGTTCTATATTTTTTGCACGTCTAATATTTTCATCAATGTGCATTATATCTGATGGGCAAATATCTACGCAATGACCACAGCCATCACATCTTGTCATATAAACAAATGTTGACATATTATTCTCTCTCCTTTTTTAATTTTATCATAATTAATAATGTTTAGGTTGTTCTCTTTTAATACCTAAACCGAATTGTTCAGGTGCATCTGCAGGTGGTGGTAAATTATCTCTTGAACCATCTGCTTCAGCTAAATTCTTTTGTATTGCTGCACCAGGTTTATAAAACATATGTGCAAACTTAGACCAATAAACTCCTCCAAATAAAACTAGGTTTGAAACTACAAATAATACTAAAAATAAATTTGCATCCCATCTTCCTTCTAAATTTAAACCTTGAAGATATGACCAAATAAATCCAGTTAAGGAAGTTGCAATCAGAGCTAATACAAATAAATCTGCTTTAATAATTCTGTACCAAGGTTGCGCTTCAGAATAAACATCAACTCTTAAGAAGAACCAAAACCACGATCCGCCTAAGATCGTCATTAAAGCGCCAATATGCCAAATCATTGGCCAAATAGTCGGAGTTTCCGCATTTGCTGATGAATAACAAAATATCATCACAACAGATCCAATCCAAAACAATATAGTTCCATACATACCAAGAACATGTGCTACTCTTCTTTTACCCGCCCCTAGTTCTGATGTAGTCCCGATGTCGTATGCAATTGTTTTTGAAACAACTGCTATTCTTTCGCCAGTTGATAATTCTTTAGTTGCATTTTTTTTTGCTTTTTTGGCGTTTTCAAAAAAATATTTCACATTCTTTTTATGAATTATGTCTAAAAGAGTACCTCCAACAATTAATAAAACCATTAACACCACAAAACCTTGCATTACTATAGATGGAACTGTTTCGGCTAGAATTGAAAAAGGATTTGTTGCAAACATTTTTAATACCCTTGTAAAATAAAATTGAATTAATTTAAGGTTTTCTATTCTAGAAATTTATATAGTTCAACCAAAAGTATTGGTCAATTTGTCTTTAATTACAGCTCAGAGTTTACGTTTGTAGTGTTGTTTGTTGGGAATCACTGACCTAACACCGCCCTGAGGATTCTCAACATCCCCTTCTCTTCTTGGAATTAAATGAATGTGGCAATGCATAATTGATTGGCCTGCAGATTTTCCTACATTTGTGCCTATATTAAAACCTTTAACACTAGAATCTTGTTTTAAAATTTTTTCTTTAGTTTTTAAAATTAACTCGGTACATGCCTGAATTTCTTCTTTAGTAAGCTCAAAGTATGTCTCTACATGTCTTTTAGGAACGATAAGACTATGAAATTCTGAGACTGGATAGCTATCTTTGGATGAGTAAGCCAATTTATTTTCAAACTGCAGCTCTTCTTTTCTGATTTTACAAAATATACAAGGGTTGTTTGGATCTTTCATGTTTAAACAAGAGAATTATATATTTTATTTAACTTAGTGTAGCAACCAGTCTTTCTTCTCTTCCATTTAAGATCATTTATTTTTGAAACTGATGTTACTCCTTTACCAGATCCAATAAGAATTATTTCATCATAATCATTAATTGATTTAATAGAAATATCTTTAAAATTAATTTTAATTTTCTTGCTTAGAAATTTAAGTGTGTTTCCAAAATAACAATTTTTTTTAGGTGAAAAAATCTTTCCATTTTTCACAAAAACTAAATTTGAAGTACCAGTTTCTAAAATTTTATTATTAGCGACAAGGGCAATATCAAATTTAGTTGAGTCAACTTTGCTTAATTTTGCTAAAATTTTTTTATAGAAGAGATTTTTGTAATTTGGTTCTACTCGTTTATATTTAAACAATAAAAGATTAAATTTACTTTTTGGTTTTGGTCTTTTTCTAATTGAGACTGATATCAGTTTTTTATTTAACGCTATACGAAATAAATTATCTGAACCTTTGTATAGAGTATTTTTGTTAACTAAATCTTTAATAATGTTTTTTAAATTGTTTTTTCTTATTCCATATTTTTTTGTAGATTTTATTAAGTTCTCCAAATGCGGTTTTAAAAGTATTAACTTAGGAGGTTTTCCAACCATTCGCATTGTGGTGAACACACCTCTAGACCCCCAAAGATCATTGAAATTAACTTCTTTAAGATTACTAAGCTGATAAGATTTTTTTAATAAGAGTGTTGCCATTTTCTGTTAAAAAAGATTCTGGATGAAATTGAAATCCATATATTTTGTTTTGATTATCCTCAAGGCCCATAGGTATTTTTGTTTTACTACATCTCATAGTTATTTTAATTGAATTCGATTTGAATGGCTCCATTAATTTTAATGAATGATATCTACCAACTTTAAATTGTTGATTGTTTTTAAAGATTTTACTTTGATTATTTGTTTTTATTTTGGATTGAAATCCATGATATATTCTTTTTTGCTGTATGATTTTACCTCCTTCATTATACAAAATCATTTGATAACCAAGACAAATACCAATAATTTTTTTCTTTCCTTTATATTTTTTATAAATTTTTGATGTTGTTGGATAATCTTTTGGTGATCCAGGTCCTGGAGATAAAACGATCGCATCACTTTTATCAAGCGATTTATCATTTACTTCATAATAGTTTGCGCAAATTACTTTATCAAATTTTGCAAATTGATGAACTACATTCCAGGTAAAAGAGTCTTGATGATCAATTATGTAAATCATTTAAATAACTCCAGTAAAGATTTTGCTTTGATATAATTTTCATTGAACTCTTTCTTTGGTGAGCTATCTAATACTACACCAGATGCAGCAGAAATCTCTGATTGATTTTTATAATTTAATATAGATCTAATAATAATATTAAACTTCATATCTTGATTAAATTTAATAAATCCAAAACTACCTGTAAAAATATTTCTACTTTCTTTTTCTTGATTATTTAAAAGTTCTAATGTTCTGATTTTAGGGCAACCAATTACGGATCCTCCCGGCATCATTGCTTTAATCATATCAATCAATTTTGTATTTTTATTTAATATTCCACCTATTGAAGTCACATAATGAAAAAGATGCTTGTATTCCTCAACGTATTTTTTTTTTAGTATTTTAACACTTCCTGGTTTACAAATTTTAGATAAATCACTTCTTTCCATATCAACTATCATGTTATGTTCTTTGGTTTCTTTCTCATTATTTTTAAAATATTTAAGAGCTGTATTTTTATTAGAAGAATATTTTTTCTTAAAAGTACCAGCAATTGGTTTTGTAATTATTTTGTTTTTTTTCTTATCTATCAATGTTTCTGGAGAGCAACTTACTATAGAATAATCCTTGTCTTTTATCATAAATGACTCTGGGGAAGCATTAACACGCATTAATTTCCAAAAAAAATTAATAGGATTAATTAAAGATTTATTTTTATATTTTGTACAAATTTTAATTTGATAAGTTTCACCTTGTCTTATTTTTTTTGAAAATAATTCAAATATTTTTTTATATTTTTCATAAGAAATATTGATCTTAAATGGACTTAGTATTTGAGTTTTGCTGAATTGATAATTGAATGTATGTTTTTTTATACTAGATATAACTTTAATATCTTTTCTAATTTTAATTATTGTCTCGGGTTTATAAAAAACCCCTTTATAAAAATTTATTCTTTTTTTATTTTTTAAATTAATACCAATTAAATTGCATAAAATTTCGTAACCAAAAAAACCAAGATATAAATCTGTTTCTTTTTTGTATTTTTTTTTCTCTATCGATTTAAAAAATTTATTTATATTTTTTTTTGTTAAAACAATTTTTTTGGAAAAATCAGTGTAAATATTGTACCCGTCATCTACTTTATAAATAATTAAAGGTTTATCTGATTGATACAGATCCTCTAGATAAGGGTTAAATTTAAACTTATGCTGGTTGAGTTCTTTCAATTGCTTTCTCTACTATAGGTAAATGTATCAGACCTGCAAAGATTGATAATGCGATAGATCCGTACCATGCATAATCAAAATTTCCATTTAACTCATAAAATACACCACCTAGATATGCTCCTAGGAAAGAACCAATTTGATGGCTTACAAATACTATTCCATATAACAGACCAACATATTTTGTACCAAATATGTTTGCAACAATTCCATTTGTTGGAGGAACTGTGGATAACCATAAAAAACCAAAAGTAACTCCAAAAACTACCGAGTTAAATATACTTGGTGGTAAGAAAATAAAATAAATTATAGAAACTCCTCTTAATAGATATATGGCACTTAAAATTTTTTTCTTACTATACCTTGTTGCTAAATAACCGCTGGTAATCGTACCAGCCATATTAAATACACCAATCAAAGCTAAAACCATTGCAGGCGTCCAGTCAGGCAAACCTTTGTCTGCCATATAAGTAGGAATGTGTGTTGCTACTAAAGCAATATGCCAACCACAAACAAAAAAACCTAAAGTGAGATAAATAAAACTTTTGTTTGCAAATGCCTCTTTTAAAGCATCTCTTGCTGTTTGATTGTTATCTTGATTAACTCCTACAGGTATTTTTGGAGTACTAACAAACAAAGCTACCACTAATCCTAATCCTAAAAGAAGAGAAAAATATAAAAGAGTATTTTCCCAGCCTGTTTCAACTAAGGAATATCTTACAAGTAAAGGTGATACAAAATATCCAAATGAACCTGCACATGTAACAATTCCTGTTGCAATAGTTCTATTAGATGCTGGAAAATGTTTAGCTACTACTGATACCGGAATACCTATTGCAGTGGAGCCTAAGCCTATTCCAATCATCACTCCTATAGTTAAAGTAAAATAACCTCCAGTATTATAGCCAGAATAAAAAAGCAAAACCCCAACTAAATAAAAAACAAAACCAATAAATATTGCAACAGCTCCTCCGTATTTATCAGTAATTAAACCAAACAACGGACTGAATACTCCCCAAAGTAATAACTGCAATCCCATAACAAAACCAAAATGAGAAATGGAAATATCTAAGTCAGTATTAAAATCAAAATAAAACAATCCAAAGGTCTGTCTTATTCCTAAAGAAATAATTACAACTATAGAAGCAGCAATTAAAGTGATTAGTGCTTTTTTGCTAATAATAAAACTTTCTGAACTCATTTAATAAATTTTAATGCTTGTTTTATATCATCTATAATGTCTTTAGGATCTTCAAGTCCAATATGCATCCTTATTATATGTTCATCTTTATTTATATGTGTAAATTGTCTCTTACCTAGTGCTTGGTGTGTTTGATAAAGTGCTAAGCTTTCGAAACCACCCCAACTAAATCCATACCCAAAAAGTTTTAAAGAATTAACAAATTTTAACACTGAGTTTTTATTTTTTGATTTTATTTTAAATCCTAATAAACCCGATGCCCCAGAATAATATTTTTTCCATAATTTATAATTTTGACTACCTTTTTTATATGGATAAAAAACTTTAATTATTTTTTTCTGTTTTGATAAAAACTTGGAGACTTTAAGTGCATTTTCCTGATGTTTTTCCAATCTTACATCTAAAGTTCGAATACCTCTTAGAATTAAATATGCATCATCAGGACCTAATCTTAATCCTGAAACTTTATTTGTTGCTTCTACTAATTTAAAAACCCGTTTACTTATAGCTAAACTGCCACCCATTACATCTGAGTGACCAGAATAATATTTTGTTGCAGAGACAATCGACATATCAAAACCTAGCTTTATTGGTTTCAGAAAATAAGGTGTTCCCCAGGTGTTATCTATGGCTGTATAAATTTTATTTTTTTTTGCCAATGCAACTATTTTAGATAAATCTTGAAATTCAAAAGTGTTGCTTCCAGGATTTTCAACAAAAATAAGCTTTGTTTTTTTTGTAATTTTACTTTTTAGATCATTAAAGTCATTTGGATTATAGAATATTGCTCTGATATTAAATTTTTTAAGGTATGTTTCTGTTAAAAGTCTTGATGGCGAGTAAACTGAGTCTGTAACAAGTATTTCATCATCAGGTTTCACAACGCTTAACACACCAAGAAATATTGCACCAAAACCAGTAGGAGTTAGATATACCTTATAACATTCTTCAATTTTTCTTAAAATTTGTTGTAAAGCATATGTTGTGGATGTTCCCTGTCGACCATAATCAAAATTTCCACTTACTGGATCTTTCAAATATTTATTCTGAGTTTTTTTAATATCCTGCATAGATTTAAAAATAATAGTAGAAGCTCTAACCACAGGAGGATTTACTGACTGATTATGAAAATCTTTAGCTGTATGTTTCAGGAAAGTCTTGAAGGAATTACCCATAATAAATTTGATATGTTATTAAGACAATGCTATATCCCATGAAAAACGTCAATAAAATTAAAATAGGACTAAATGAGTTACCCAAAGAAACATAGAGGCCGAAGAAAACAAGGGTCTAAAAAAAGAAGAGCTAAAAGAAAAAATAAGAAGAAATAATTCTTCTGCTATTCTTTAATCCAACCACCACCAAGCACTTTGTGGCCAAACTGGTCTTTACGATAAAAGACACATGCTTGACCAGGTGAGATGCCATCTTCTGGAACTACTAAATTAACTTTAGCATTATTATTATCTATAAGATCAACTTTTGCCTCTAAAAGACTTCCGGTAGATCTAACTTTAACAAATAAATTTTGATCTAAATCCTCTTTGTTAGATAATAAATTTATTTCCTTTAAAGAAATTGTTTTTTTTCCAAGTTTTTCTTTAGGTCCAACTATTATTTCATTTTTATCCGAATTTATCTTTAACACATAAAGGGCTTCTTTATCTGAAACTTTAATTCCTTTTCTTTGTCCAATTGTAAAATTAATAATTCCATCATGAACACCAATTACATCACCATCTAAATTTTTTATATTTCCTTTCTGAAAGGAGTCTGGTCTAAACTTTTGTATTACCGAAGCGTAATCACCATTTGGAACAAAACATATGTCCTGACTATCAGGTTTATCAGCAACGTTTAAATCTAAATTTTTTGCAATTGCTCTGGTTTTGTCTTTTAACATTCCACCTAATGGAAATCTTAAATAATCTAATTGCTCTCTAGTTGTATTGAATAAAAAATAACTTTGGTCTCTATTTTCATCTATGGCTCTATACATATTTGTAGTTTTATTTTCTGTAATACTTTTTACATAATGGCCAGTAACTAATGCATCAGCTTTGAGTTCTTTTGAAACTTCAAATAAATCTTTAAATTTAACAGTTTGATTGCACTGAACACATGGAATTGGAGTTTCACCTTTTAAATAACTCTCAACAAAATTGTCTATAACACCTTGCTTAAACTTGTCTTGATAATATAAAATTTTATGCTCTATACCTAACTTATGTGCAACACGTTTAGCGTCCATTATGTCTTGACCTGAACAACATTGTTTTGATGCAGCTACTTCTTTGCCATCGTCATAAAGTTTTAGTGTTATACCAATTACATTGAAACCTTCTTTTTTCATGATGCCTGCTACAGTAGAAGAATCTACTCCACCCGACATTGCGACAACTACAGTAGTATCTGAGGGTTTTTTATTTAATCCAATAGAATTTAAATCTTTATTCATAAGGTGGTATTTATACTTATTTACAATATAAGTTAAATTAAATGATTTTAGATTATGAACCAGGTGACAAAGTCACTAATCCGCAAAAAAAAGAATGGGGAATTGGGCAAGTGCAATCTATAATTAAAGATAAAGTGACAGTTAATTTTGAAAATGTTGGAAAAAAAGTAATTAACGCAAAAAACGTTGAATTAAAAAAACTAGGAAAATGAAGGTAAACTTAAAAGAGATTGTTGAAAATTTAATTGATAATTTTTTAGAGGCTGGAGATTTGGCTATTCGATTAAGAAAAAAGGGTTTGGTAAAAAAAATAAAACCAGATAACACCCCAGTAAGCAATGGTGATTTGGAAGTAAACAAATTTATATCAAAAAAAATTTCAGAAGTTACTCCTAATTTACCAATCATTTCAGAGGAGACTTCTGAAAATAAAGATAACCTAAATTTAAAAGATTTCTGGCTTGTTGATCCTATTGATGGAACTTATGATTATATTAATAATTTAGAAGAATTTACTATTAATGCTGGTTTGATAATCAATAATAAACCTGTTGCAGGATTAATAAATGCTCCTTCAAAAAAAAGAATGTTTTACTCATATGAAAAAGGTAATGCTTTTGAGCTTAGCAACGGTAAAAAAACAAACTTAAGCAATTTACCTGTCAAGAAATCAGAAAATTTAAAATTTATTTCATACTCAAATAAAATAAAACCTGAAATTCAAAAAATTTATGATGATTTAGGCGTAAAAGAAAATATTAGAATGAAAAGTTCCTTAAAATTCTGTGTTGTTGCTGCTGGTGAATACGATGGTTACGTTGCTGAACCTAGGGCATATGAATGGGATATCGCAGCTGGTCATGCAATTTTAGAACATGCAGGTGGAACCGTAACTGATTTTGAAGGAAATGAAATTTTATATGGTAAAAAAGATTTAAAAAATCCAAGTATAATTTTGAAAAACAAAAATATTTTATAATGGATGAACAATTAAGAATAATATTAATAATTATTGTTTCTGTCTCAATTTTTGGGTTGTTAGTGTTTGTTTTCGTAAAAAATTACATAAGAAATAAAATAAATCAGCTTGTTAAAGAAGAAAAAGATAAAAATTCAAAGTAGATTTGTTATTTTTAGATATTCATCTTTTTCTATATCCATTACCTTTTTTGATGTTTCAAAATCAAAACCATTTCTTGCAAGCAAAGATATATCTTTTTTATAAAATAAAGTTCTATTATCCTCTGCTCTAGCTGGACCAATCCTTTTCTTTTTACATAATTTAATTGCAGAAAAAAAATCTTGATCGGAATTATCTTCCTTTATTTTATCCACTGTATCTTTGATAAATGTTTCGTTAATTCCTTTTCCAATTAAATAATTTCTAATCTTATTAATTGAGTTTCCTCTTTGAATCATACTTTTAGCTTTACTTTCAGAATAAAATTTATCATTTATAAATCTGTTTTTTTCTAGATCAGATAAAACAATATCAATCAGTTTATTTACATCTTTTTTTCTTACATCAGATGCTGATAGTTTCATATATTTTTTTAATAAATAAGTTTTGAGTTGTTGTTTTGAGGGGGCATACTTTTCAACATAAGCAAAGGCAAAATTACGCATCTCATCGACAGTTACTTGAAGCGTTTTTTTTCTATTTCTTATAGGAATCATTGTTAGATTTAATATAATATATTTAAATGATTGAACAAATTTATACTTATTTCACAATTGAAACACTTTACATGTGGATCAACCTTGGAGTTTTACCTTTTTGGTTTATCTTGATAGTGTTTCCTCAATCACATTTAAGTAGGATTTTTGTTACTTCAATTTTTCCTTTTTTCATATTAAGTGGAGTTTATATCTTCATTTTATATAAATCTTATTTAATTGGTTACGACTTTGATGTAAATTTCTCTCTATACTTAGGTCTAAGTGAGCTTTCGAGATTGTTTGAAGATCATTTGTACATAATGATATTTTGGACTCATTTTATAGCAATAAACTTATTTATTGGTGGCTGGATTGTTAAAGATTCTCAAAAGTTTTCTATAAACAAAGTTTTGATGTCTGTGCCATTAATTGTGACTTATTTAATTGGTCCAATAGGTTTATTTTTATATTGGATAATTAGAATTTTTTACGCAAAAAGAATTAGTTTATATGAGTAATCATATAGATTTTTATTTCGATATAATTAGCCCATATGCATATATCGCACACAAAAAAATTCTTAAACATAAAAATATCTTATTTAATTACAAACCAATTTATTTAGGGGGTCTTCATAAGCTAGCCGGAATAGATTCACCTGCATTTAATAAATATAAATTGATAAATAATATAAAAGATTGCAATTTGGTCTCTGAAAAAAATAATATTGAATTCCAATGGAACTCTAATTTTCCAATCAATTCTTTAAATATAATGAGAGGATATATTAGCGTTGGTAAGGATAAGCAAAAAGATTACTTAAATTGTTTTTTTGACGCTTATTGGAAAGATAATCAAGACTTATCAAACATTGAAAATATTTCTAAATTATTAAGTAAATTAAATATCAATAATGATGAATTTTTTAAATCTATAAAAGAACAGCCTATTAAAGATAAATTAATTAAATTAACCAATGATGCTTTTGAAAAAGAAATTTTTGGAACTCCGACTTTTATTATCAATAATAAAATTTTTTGGGGACAAGACAGACTTGAATATGCTTTAGAAGAGATAAATAATAATTAAATTATTTTAAAACCACTGCTGCTCATTGCAGCAAATCCACCATCAATATGAGAAATTTTTTCATAGCCCATTTCTTTCAATGATTTTACAGCCAAAGCAGATCTCACGCCTCCTGCACAAAATAAAATAAGCTCTTTATTTTTATCAACCTTTCCATTTTGTATGATTGGACTATTAGGATCTAAATAAACTTCTAGCATGCCTCTTGGGATATGTTTTGCGCCTTCAACTTTACCACTATTATCTAATTCATTTATTTCTCTGATATCAATTAAATTACAATTTTTACCTTCAAACATTTCATAAGCTTCGTTTGCAGTAATGGTTTTTATTTCCTGCATTGCTAAATTAACTAAACTTTGAATTGATTTAACTGTCATAATTAATTATTTCTAACTTATGAAAGTTCAAAATAAAACAAGAAAATCTAGTTTTTTTTAAAAAACTGTTTATAAAATTTTGTAGGTTTTTTGATTATGAAATTGTCGATCAAGGTGATCTTAGTTTTCCAAAAACTAACAAAAAAGGTTCTAAAAACTTATCTAATTTAGGAATACAGTCTCTTGTTCTACCTATGGGCAGAATTAAAATAAAAAGACCAATTAGATCACTAGATATAATTTTAAGAACATGCGCCTCAGTTAACATGCTGACTCAATCAAAAAAAAGAATATTTAAATCAAATAAAGAAGATTATTCTTTAAAAACTTTAAAATCACTTATTAATTCAATCAACAATAATAAAAAAATATTTAAAAATATTAAAGTTAAACTTACTATAATTGATCACAACTCTAATCATAAAGTTATTGAAAAATTTAGAAAAATTTTAAAAAAACAGTTTTTTAAAAGTGAAATTCTTAATTTAAATATAAATTTTTATAAAAAGAAAATTAAAAAAATTAATCAACAAGGAAAAAAAGTTACTAGTAATCAAATTTCAAATATGTCTAATATAAATCAATCACTTAATATTGGAAAAAACTGCGATGATTTAGTTTATTTTGTAGAGGATGATTACTTGCATAAGAAAGATGCTATAGAGGAAATGATCCTTTCTTATGAAAGGATTTCTTCACAAATAGGTAAAGAATTAATTATGTGTCCTGCTGACTATCCATATCTTTATAATAAATTAGAAGACTCTAAAATAATTCTAGGTAATAATTGTCACTGGAGATCTATCGAGGAGTCTTTATGTACTTTTTTAACTAGCAATAAACTAATTAATAAACATTTTAAAAAATTTGTTAGTGCTTGTGAGTTTGAACATTATCCTTTTGAAAAACCATTTCATGATATATACAAAAAAGAATTATGTATCAGTCCAATGCCTGCTTTAGCAGTTCATTTTACTAACATTAATTCAATATATGGTCTATCACCTCTGATAGATTATGAAAAATTATGGAAAGAAAATAAAATATGACATTAAAAATAAACTCTAAAGCACCAAGTTTTAAAATTCCTGCAACTTCAGTTGGTAAATATTCATTGAAAAACTCTATTGGAAAATATCTGGTTTTATATTTTTATCCAAAGGATGATACACCAGGATGTACTATCGAAACAAATGATTTTAACAAACTACTCACTAAATTTAAAAAACTAGAATGTGAAGTATATGGTGTGTCAAAAGATAGTTTAAAAAGTCATGATAAATTTAGAGATAAATACAAAATAAAATATGATTTACTCGCTGATGAAGAATTCAAAGTTCTTAAAAAATATAAAGTTTGGGGAAAGAAAAAATTTATGGGTCGTGAATTTATGGGTATTATTAGAACAACTTTTTTAATAGATAAAAAAGGTAAAATACTTAAGGTTTGGGATAACGTTAAAGTTAAAGGCCATGCTAAAGAAGTATTAGAAACTCTTCAAAATATTGTAAAAAAATAAAAAAGGCCCCTTTTTCTAAGGAGCCTTTAATATATATAGAGAGATATTTTAGTCTCTTATTGCGTAAGCCTTAACTCCAACTTCCGCAACATCAGTTCCAAGTTTTTCAGCTTGAGCACTAATTCTAAGACCAATAGTTTGTTTAAGAACTCTAAAAGTAATGTAAGAAAGTATAAAGCTAAACAAACATACTGCAATTACACCCGTTAGCTGAGTTCCAAAATTTGTATCTGGATTGCTTATCGGAACAACTAAAGTTCCAAATATACCTGCAAACATGTGAACGGGTATTGCACCAACAACATCATCGATTTTTTTACTTTCTAAAAATTTTGTACCAAAGTACATAATTAATGATCCAATAGCTCCTATTACAATTGCTAATACAGGACTTGGGGTTAAAGGTTCAGCTGTGATTGCAACTAATCCAGCTAATGCACCATTTAACATCATAACAATATCAGTTTTTCCACCAAGCAATCTTGTTACAACTGCTGCAGCAACTGTACCAGCGGCACCTGCTAAATGAGTGTTCACTGCAATTTTACTAATTGCATTAACATCATCAAAAGTTCCCATAGCTAATTGACTAAAGCCATTAAAACCAAACCAACCAAACCAAAGTAAAAATGTTCCAAGTGTTACTAATGGAATTGAAGATGCAGCAAACGGTACTAAAGATTTAGTTTCACCTGATTTTGAGAATCTTCCTTCTCTAGCTCCTAACACTATAACTCCAGCTAATGCAGCGGCACCACCACAAGCGTGAACTAAAGTTGATCCAGCAAAGTCAGAAAAGCCCGAAGTTGCTAACCAACCTCCACCCCACTGCCAACCCATTGAAATTGGATAAATTACTCCAGCCATTATTGCGGCAAAGATGAAGAAAGGCCAAATTTTAATTCTTTCAGCTACAGCTCCAGAAACAATAGAAGCGGTTGCACATACAAACATTGTTTGAAAGA
>QCMQ01000016.1 GCA_003213615.1 Pelagibacteraceae bacterium AG-422-D23
CTTGAACGGGTCCTCCCATTACAGGACATTCAACATAATTAATATTTTTTGCTTTGAATATTTCCTCTGTTTCCATTGATCCCGTTTTATTATGAGTAGTGATATCAATAATTAATGTTTTACTATCCAAAATATCAGATATTTTTTCAGAAATTAATTTTGCTATGGGAGTATTGGTAACACACATGAACATCGCATCTAAATTTTTAATGGAAAAATCTTCAAAAGATTTTACTTCTTCAGCTCCATCGTTAACAATTTTCTCAATTGGTTTTTTATTTTTATTAGCAATAACTAAAAGATTATTTTTATGTTTTAAAATATTTTTGGCTATCCCATAGCCCATATAACCAACACCAATAAATCCAATATTTTTCATAATTATATCATTAATTAACTTTTCTTAGTTCCCTCTGTTCGAATAAACATTACACCAAAAACTATAATTCCTATTACACCAACAATTTTATTATAATCGAATGGTACACCAAATATTAAAAAATTTATAATTGTTGACCAAACCAATTGAGAATATTGAAAATTTGTTACAAAAGATAAATTTGACAGCTGAATAGCATAAATAATCAAAGAATGACTTACAAAACCTGCCGCACCAAGTAATATTAGATATAGCCAGAAGATATTTTTTTCCAATGGAACCCAATTAAAAAATATAAATACACTAAAAATAATTGCACCCAGAATAGAGGTATAAAAAATTGCAGCAAAAGGATCGTTATCACCTGATACTAGTTTAGTAAAAAATTGATATAGAGCCCAGCAAATTGGTGGAACTATTGGAAAAATTAAATCAATACTAAATATTCTCATACTTGGCCCTAATGAGTAAATAATCGATCCAAAGCTTAGCAACATCAAAAGTATACCCTTGGGTGTTAATATATCTTTTAAAAAGTATGCTGAAAGTAATGAAACAACCAATGGAGCTGTGAAGAAAACAACATAAATATCTACTAAATCAAATTTCTGTAAAGAATAAAACATAAACGAAGTAGCTGTAACCATTAATGTTGATCTTATTATTTGAACTTTAAAATTTTTTTTTAAATTGACTTTTGGTTTAAAAATTAAAAAAAATATAATTAAAGAAATTAAGTGAAAAAAAAATCTTCCCCAAATTGCTTGAGTAATTGGCATAACAGTACCAAGGTATTTTGCCATAGAGTCCATACAAACGAACATGAAAAAACCACCGGCAGCTAATAAAATTACATTAATCAAGGATGTTTGTTGAGGCACAGGAAATATTAATTACATTACAACGCCAACTTGCCAAGGATTAAACTCCTCGTCACCGTAGCCGTTGATTTCACTTTTTGATTTATTTCCCGAAGCAGTATTTACAACTAATTCAAATATTTTTTGACCAACTTCTTCAACTTTTTCTTTTCCTTCAGCAATTGTTCCACAATTAATATCCATATCTTCAGACATTCTTTCAAACATCGCTGAGTTTGTTGAAAGTTTTAAACTTGGAGCTGGTTTACAACCAAAGCAAGATCCACGTCCTGTTGTAAAACAAATTACATTAGCACCTGATGCAACTTGACCAGTAACTGATACTGGATCATAACCTGGAGAATCCATAAAATTAAAACCTTTATTTTTTAAAGGTTCCGCATAGTGCAATACATCTTGAAGGATAGAATTTCCTCCTTTTGCAACAGCACCTAAAGATTTTTCTAATATAGTAGTAAGACCACCTTTTTTATTTCCTGGTGCTGGATTGTTATCCATCGAACTATTATTAATTGAAGTGTAATGCCTCCACCATTCAATTCTTTTAAGTAGTTTGTCAGCAGTCTCTTGTGAGTTAGCTCTATTAATTAATAAATGTTCTGCACCATAAATCTCTGGGGTTTCAGATAAAATTGCACTTCCACCTTTTTTAACCAATAGATCTGCCGCCACTCCTAAAGCTGGATTTGCAGTTATTCCAGAGTACCCATCAGAACCTCCACATTGAAGAGCTAAGGTTAGATGACTTACTGGTTGAGAAGTTCTTTGAACATTATTTGCCTCAGAAAGTAAATTTTTAATTTGTGATAATACTTTATCTACAATTTTTTTAGTTCCACCTTCATCTTGAATTGTCAAAAAATGTATTCGGTTATGTTTTTTTAAAGATTCATCAAATAAACTTACTTGGGCACATTCACAACCAAGACCTATTACAAAAACATGAGAAAAGTTTGGATGATTTTTAAATCCGTCTATAGTTCTTTGGAAAATTTGCATTCCTTCACTTTCTGTATTCATTCCACATCCAGTTGAGTGAGTAATTGGTACTATGCCGTCGATGTTTGGATAATCTTTTAAAATGTCAGAATATTTAATCTTCTCAACAATCATTTTAGTGACAGTTGCAGAGCAATTTACGGTACTCACTATTCCAATATAATTTCTAGTAGCGACCTGTCCATTATCTCTTAAAATTCCATTAAAGAAGGTATCTGCTTTTTCATCAATAGTATGTTTTTTATCTGTAACTTTAAAATCTCTTTTAAATTCTCTAAATTCTAAATTGTGCGAATGGACATGTTGTCCAGGCTTAATATCATCTAATGCAAAACCAATAATTTGATCATACTTAATGATTGGATCGCCTTTTTTAATAGTTTTTAAACAAACTTTGTGTCCAAAGGGGATCGGATCAATAGTACTGATCTTATGACCTTCAATTTTAGTTTTTTCAGGAATAATAAATTGGCTAACGCCCACATTGTCATTCTTGTTTAAAACTATTAGATTATTCATAAAATTATTATATAACCAATAACTTAAACAAACCATTATTTAAATTATGCCTAAAAAAAGAAAAAAAAGTTTCAGAAGTCAACAATGGTTCAATAATCCAAAAAACCCTGACATGACGGCTTTATATCTTGAAAGGTATTTAAATTATGGTCTTACTAGAAAAGAATTACAATCTGGAAATCCAATTATAGGAATAGCACAATCTGGCAGTGATCTTTCTCCATGCAATAGGCATTTTATGTCTTTAAGCAAAAGAATTAAAGATGGAATTAGAAGAGCAGGTGGTATACCAATGGAATTTCCAACTCACCCAATTCAAGAAACTGGAAAAAGACCAACTGCAATGTTGGATAGAAATCTTTCTTATTTGTCACTAGTTGAAGTTTTATATGGATATCCAATTGATGGAGTAATACTAACAACAGGATGTGATAAAACTACGCCTGCAGCTTTGATGGCAGCTGCAACAGTAAATATTCCTGCAATAGTTTTATCAGGTGGTCCAATGTTAGATGGAGTTTACAAAGGAAAATTAGCTGGTTCAGGAATGGTAGTTTGGGAGGCAAGAAAAATGTTAGCCAAAGGAGAAATTAAATATGAGGAATTTATGGATATGGTTGCATCCTCTGCCCCAAGTGCTGGACATTGTAATACAATGGGAACAGCTTCTTCAATGAACTCTGTTGCTGAAGCATTAGGTATGTCTTTACCAGGGGGTGCGGTTATTCCAGCTCCTTATAGAGAAAGAGAACAAATTTCTTATGAAACAGGAAAAAGAATTGTTGGAATGGTTCATGAAGATTTAACCCCATCAAAAATTATGACTCGTAAAGCTTTTGAAAATGCAGTCGTAGTTGCAAGTGCTATTGGTGGATCTAGTAATTGCACAGCTCACCTAAGTGCTATTGCAAAACATATGGGAATTAAATTTGATCTTTCAGATTGGCAAAGACTTGGGCACAACATTCCTTTATTGGTAAATTGCCAACCTGCAGGAGAATACTTAATGGAAAGTTTTCACAGAGCTGGAGCAATACCTGCTGTAATGAAGGAATTAATTAAAAATAAAAAAATCCATACAAATATAAAGACAGTTACAGGAAAAACTGTAGGAGAAAATTTAAGAAAGAAAGTTGATGTAGATAACAAAGTAATCAAAACATTTAAGAATGCATTGACTGAAAAAGCTGGTTTTTTAGTTATGAAAAGTAACTTTTTCTCATCTGCTATCATGAAAACATCTGTAATCAGTAAAGAATTTAGAGATCAATATTTATCAAATCCTAAACACCCAAATGTTTTTGAATGTAAGGCTATAGTTTTTGAAGGTCCTGAGGATTATCATAAAAGACTTAATGATAAGAAGTTAAAAATAGATGAGAACTCTATATTAATTATTAGAGGCTGTGGACCTGTTGGTTACCCTGGATCAGCTGAAGTGGTTAATATGCAACCACCAGACAGATTGTTAAAAAAAGGAATAAGACATTTACCAACTTTAGGTGATGGAAGACAAAGTGGAACATCAGAAAGTCCATCAATTTTACATGTCTCACCAGAGTCTGCAGTAGGTGGAGATCTAGGAATTATTAAAACTTACGACAAAATAAAAATAGACTTAAATAAAAGAAGAGTTGATTTATTGATTTCTCAAGCTGAATTTAAAAAACGAAGAAAAAATAAAAAAGTATTTAAACTAAATAATCAAACTCCTTGGCAGGAAATATTTAGAAACACTGTTGGTCAATTGGATGATGGTGCATGCATTAATTCTCGAGGTAAATATTTAGACGTATCACATACCAAAGGTTTACCAAGAGATTCTCACTAATATGAAGCCCAAAATATTAGTTTCTAGAAAAATCTCAGATTTAGCAGAGGAAAAACTTCAAAAAGAATTTGAAGTAACTCTTAATCCAAAAGACGAACCTATTCCAGAAAGTGAATTAATTAAAATTATTAATGATTATGATGGAATGATATCAACAGGTTTTGATAAAATTGGTGAAAATTTTTTTAATAATTTAAATGGCAAATTAAAAATTGTAGCTCAGGTTGGTGTTGGCTATGATAACATTTCAATCAAATCTGCCGAAGAAAAAAAAATTAAAGTAACAAATACACCTAATGTGTTAAATGAGGCGGTAGCTGAAACTACAATACTCTTGATTTTAGCTACATCTAGAAGAATTGGTGAAGCTTATAATTTGGTTAGAGCTGATGATTGGAAAAATCAAAAACCAGATTTAACTAAATTTATGATTGGAAATTCTGTTACAGGCAAAACTTTAGGTATCATTGGTATGGGTCGTATTGGAAGAATGGCTGCAAAATGTGCTAAAGCTTTTGGGATGAAAATAATTTATTATAACAGAAATAAAATCTCTGATGATTTAGAGGATGGAGCAAAATATTTTTCTGATATTAAAACTATGCTACCTGAGTGTGACTTTTTAAGCATACACACACCTGCAACAGCTGAGACCAAACATATTCTTAATTCATCAACAATAAGTTTGCTGCCAAAACATGCGGTAGTTATTAATACTTCAAGAGGATCAACTATTGATGATGATGCATTGATAGATGCATTAGAAAATAAAAAAATTTATGCTGCAGGTTTAGATGTTTTTAATAATGAGCCAAATTTAGATAAAAGATATTTAAAATTAGATAATTGTTTTGTCCTACCTCACATCGGTAGCGCAACACATGAGACAAGATTAGCTATGAGCATGATGGCAGTAGATAATATCTTCTGTTTTTTCAATAAAAAACCACTTATTTCAGAAGTAGTTTAGAACAACTATAAGTTGTCTGTTTAGAGAATATATATAATTTCTATATATAAAAGTTAAACGAAATTATTGATCTCAAAAACCATTTATGATTAACTTTCAAAAAAAACATAAACGAGAGGAAGATAATGTTTAAACTTATATCTAAAACTATAGCAGCTGTAGCTATTGTTTCAGTTGCTTTATTTGGCTCTGCAAATGCAAAGACTTTAAAGATTGAAACACACTTTACTGCTAGTTCACCTAATGGTGAAGTTGCGGCTCAATTTGCTAAAAACGTAGAAATGTTTTCTGGCGGAAGCTTAAAAATAGAAATGTTCTACTCATCATCAGTAACAGGAAAATCTGCTGAGGTGTTTAACTCTGCACAAACTGGAATTATCGATTGTGATATGACTGGTGCTGGTTACCAAACTGGTAAAAATGCAGCGTTCCAATTCGCAGGTGATGTAATGGGTGGATACGATAACCCTTATCAACAATATGAATTCTTGAATTTCCCAGGAGCTCAAGAAGCTGTTGATGCACTTTACAACAAATATGGAATGACTTTAATTGGTTGGTGGATACCAGGACATGAGTCTCTAATTTCTAGCAAACCAATTCCAGATGTTGCATCTATCAAAGACTTTAAATTTAGATCACCTCCAGGAATGGAAAGTATGATCTTTACTGCACTAGGTGCTAAGCCAATCGTAATGGACTTTGGTGAAGTTCCAACTGCTTTACAAACTGGTCTAATTGATGGTGCTGACTATTCATCTCTAGCTACTAACTATGCAGGTGGACACTATGAGCAAAACAAATATGCTACATACCCAGGTTTCCACTCTATGCCAGCTGACCATTTAGCTTGTAATACAAAAGTATGGAAAAAGCTAAAACCTCATGAAAGAGGAGCGATGAAAGCAGGTATTGAGATTGCTGGTAGAACAATCACTAGCTTGGTTGAGAGAAAAAACGCAGAAGCAGTTAAAGCTTTAAAAGAAATGGGTGTTACACTTCATGACTGGTCTAGAGAAGATAGACTTAAGTTCAGAAATGCTGCACTTAATGCTTGGCAGGAATGGAAAAAGAAATCTCCTGAAGCTGCTGCTCTTATAGACATACATACAGCTTATATGAAAGCTAACGGTATTATGTAATTAAAAAATCTAGAAGGGCCTAGAAAGGCCCTTCTTATCAACTTAAAAATTTTTTTTATTTGATGATTGACAAAGAATTACAAGAACAAAATGAAAAAGTTGCAAGTAAAGATGATTTTCCAATAAATTGGATTGATAGAATTTCCTTATTTTTAAGCCATACAATCAAATATTTAATCCCGATAATAGTACTTGTAATGATGTACGAAATTTTTATGAGGTACGTTGTATTTAAACCAACTTTGTGGGCTAATGAACTATGCTTGTGGTTGGCTGGTGTTTGTTATTTGGTTGGTGGAATATATGCAACAAGGTTAAGAAGCCATATTAGAATTGTTTTGTTATATGATTGGGTTAGTAGACCAACACAGAGAATTTTTGATCTAATAAGTACAATTATTATTGTTCTTTTTGCTGCAGCTGTAATTTATGGTGGTACAGAAGATGCTTACAGATCGTTTATAAATTGGGAGAGATTTGCTACTTATTGGGATCCACCAATTCCTGCTACTATGAAGCCGCTTACGCTGATATGTGTATTTCTTATTGCCGTTCAATCAGTAAATAACTTAATAATTGATTGGAAAAATCCTAAAGAAAAACAATACGACCCTTCTAAAGAATTAAAATAAAATGGAAATAGGATCACTTTCGATAATACTTATAGTTGGATTATTATTGCTTATTTCTATTGGTGTTCCAATGGGTTTTGCCTCAGGTTTTATGGGGGCAGTACTTGTATTTTTATATATAGGTGAACATGCTTTAGGGATCTTACTTTCAAGATATTATTCTCTAGTTGTTACTTATTCTTTTTTGTCGGTGCCATTATTTATATTTATGGCCTCCTTGCTTGAACGCTCGAACATAGCTAGAGATTTATATGATGCCTTGAATGCGTGGCTAAGAAAAACTCGAGGAGGAGTAGGTGTTGTAACTGCCATCATGGCAACAATTATGGCTGCTATGAGTGGAATTATTGGAGGAGAAATAGTTTTATTAGGATTGATTGCACTGCCTCAAATGTTGAGATTAAAATATGATCAAGATATGTCGATTGGTATTATCTGTGCATCGGGTTCATTAGGAACCATGATACCTCCTTCTATTGTTTTAATTATCTATGGATTGACAACAGAAACTTCAATTACAATGTTATTTCAAGAAGCAATAGTTCCAGGTTTGATGATTTCAGGTTTGATAATCACTTACATTTTAATTAGAACAAGATTGCAACCACATCTTGCACCATTAAGTGATGAGCCGCCATTAACTTTAAAAGAAAAAATTTCTTATCTACCAGGTCTTTTGCCACCAATTGGAATAGTGATAATTGTTTTAGGTTCAATCTATTCAGGAATAACAGGTATTACAGAAGCTGCTGGTATGGGTGTTGTTGCTACATTAATTATAATTTTTGCTAGAAAAGAATTAACATGGTTCTTGTTTAAAGATGCATTAACCAGAACATTTAAAGCTTCAGGAACTATTTTAACAATTACTTTTGGTGCAACAGTTTTAGCGGGCGCTTATTCTCTTGCTGGTGGTCCAAAATATGTAGCAGAAACTATATTGGCTTATGATTTAAAACCAATGTATTTAATTTTTATGATGCAGATAATGTTCTTAATAATGGGAGCATTTATGGATTGGGTTGGAATTGTATTGTTAGCAATGCCAGTATTTTTACCAATAGTTATAGCTCTTGGTTTTGATCCTATTTGGTTTGGAATATTATTTTGCGTAAATATGCAAGTTTCATTTTTAAGTCCACCTTTTGGACCCGCCGCTTTTTATTTAAAATCAGTTGCTCCTCCACATATCTCATTAACAGATATTTTTAGAGGTTTTGCACCGTTTATAGTAATACAATTAATCGTATTAGCATGTGTTATGTTTTTTCCTGAAGCGATGACACAAAACTTCCACGAGTTTAAACCGAAACCATGATGAAAATAGGCTTTATTGGAACAGGTCTTATGGGCCTGCCAATGGCTAAAAATTTATTAAAATCAGGTTTTAAACTAAAAGCATTCAATCGTTCAATTAATAAAGCAGAAGCTTTGAAAGAGTTTGGTGCTGAAATATCAAAAACATTAGGTGAAGTTGTTAAAGATAACGACTTTATTATTACAATGTTAACAGATGATGGCGCTGTTGATACAATAATGAATAATTCAGATTTTTTAGAAAATTTAAAATCTGGATCAACTGTTATTGATATGAGTTCTGTTAAACCAACGACAGCAACAAAATATGGAAACATTCTTAAATCAAAAAATATAAATTATTTAGATGCACCAGTATCAGGAGGAACAATTGGCGCTGAAGAGGCCTCTTTAGCTATAATGGTTGGTGGAGAACAAAGTATTTTTGATAATTCTGTAAATATTTTAAAAGCAATGGGAAATCCAACTTTGGTAGGTCCTATTGGCAGTGGACAAGTTTCAAAGTTAGCAAATCAGATTGTAGTAGGAGTTACAATAGGAGCGGTTGCAGAGGCAATAACCTTATGTGAAAAAGCAGGTGCTGATCCAGTAAAACTAATTAAAGCTCTTTCTGGAGGTTGGGCAGATAGTAAAATTTTACAAACTCATGGAAAAAGAATGATAGATAAAGATTTTAGTCCAAAAGGTAAAACGTCTACTCATTTAAAAGATATGAATAACATTTTAGAGTGTGCAAATTCATATAATACACATTTACCTATTTCAAATTTGGTTAAAGAAATGTATAAGACACTTGTCGATAATGGTCATGGAAACACTGATCATAGTTCACTTTATAATGAAATCGAAAGGATAAATAAAAAATGAGTGGAAGATTAGAAGATAAAAAAATTCTTGTAACAGCAGCAGGTCAAGGTATTGGAAAAGCTACAGCAATTGCTTTTCAAAAAGAAGGTGCTCATGTCACTGCAACTGATTTAAATGATAAAACTTTAGCTGATTTAAATAAAGAATATCCTGAGATAAAAGTGCAAAAGTTAGACTCAACTGACAATAATGCAATTTTAGAATTTACTAAAACTTTAGATAAAGTTGATATTTTATTTAATGCTGTTGGATTTGTTCATCATGGAACAATATTAGAATGTGATGAAAAAGATTGGGATTTTTCCTCTAATGTAAACGTCAAGTCGATGTACTTTATGTGCAAAGCTATTTTACCTTTAATGATTAAACAAAATGGTGGAAGTATTATTAATATATCTTCATGTGCATCTAGCTTTAAAGGTTTTCCAAATAGATTTGTTTACGGAACAACAAAGGGTGCTGTGATTGGTTTAACAAAGGCGATTGCAGCAGATTTCGTTAAACAAAATATTAGATGTAATTCAATTGCGCCAGGTACGGTTTATTCACCTTCTTGGCAAGATAGGGTCAATCAAAGCCCAGATCCTGTTAAAGCAAAAAAAGATTTTATAGCAAGACAACCTATGGGAAGATTAGGTACGGCAGAAGAAATAGCAGCTGTGGCTGTTTATTTAGCTAGCGATGATGCAAAATTTACAACAGGAAGTACAATTCATGTTGATGGTGGAATTTCAATATAATCAAATAACAAAAGGATAATTATGAAATTATTAAGAGTAGGACAAAAAGGAAGCGAAAAGCCAGCTGTTTTAGATAAAGATGGCAAAATCAGAGATATAAGTTCTCATATTAAAGATTTAAATCCTGATCATTTAAATTTTGAAACTATTTCTAAATTACAAAGTGCTGATTTAACTTCTTTACCAGAATTATCAGCAAGAGATCGTATTGGATCTTGTATTACTAAGCCAGGTAAATTTGTTGCAATTGGATTAAATTATTCTGATCATGCTGCTGAAACTGGAGCTGATGTTCCTTCTGAACCAATAGTTTTTATGAAAGCTACTTCTTGTATAGTTGGACCTAATGATGATGTTGAAATAGTTTCAGAATCTAAAAAATTAGACTGGGAAGTTGAACTTGGAATTATTATAGGAAAAGAAACAAAACACATCTCTGAAAGCCAAGCTCAAGATCATATTTTAGGTTATTGTTTGGTTAATGATGTAAGCGAAAGAGAATGGCAAATAGAAAAAATGGGTCAATGGGTTAAAGGAAAATCCCACGACACTTATGGACCAATCGGCCCTTACTTTGTTACTAAAGATGAAATTGCTGACGTTAACAACTTAAAGATGAGTTTAGATGTTAATGGAAAAAGAATGCAAACAGGTAATACAAGTACAATGATATTTAACGTAGATGTTATTGTCTCTTATTTGAGTAAATATATGTCTCTCCAAGCAGGTGATATAATTACAACTGGAACACCTCCAGGAGTTGGTATGGGAATGAAACCTCAACAATTCTTAAAAGCGGGTGATACTATGAAACTATCAATCGAAAATTTAGGAGAGCAAAACTCTAAGGTAGTTGCTTTATAATTAATTGTGAAAATAACTTCTATTAAAAGTCATGTACTTAGATATGAGTTAGAAAAAGAACTTGGTTATTCACAACAATATTACAAACATCGTATAGCCCATCTAGTCGAAGTCCAAACAGACGAAGGAATAACGGGTTGGGGCGAATGTTTTGGTCCTGGAAACATTGCTTTAGCGAACAAGTTTATTGTTGAAAAGGTTATACAGCCTTTAGTAATTGGTGAAGACCCTTTAAACAAAGAATATATCTGGCAAAAAGTATACAATCTTTTAAGAGATAGTGGTCAAAAGGGCATGCCAATTCAAGCATTATCAGGAGTGGATATTGCTTTATGGGATATTCTTGGAAAGAAAACAAACTCTCCTCTTTATCAACTTGTTGGTGGTAAATGTAATAACGACATTCCTGTTTATGGGTATGGAATGATGTTACAAAAAAAAACAGTTGATGAATTAATCACCTTGTTCAAAGAAGAGTCTAAGCAAATAAAATCAAAAAATTTTAAAGCTATGAAAATGAAAGTTGGATTAGGTCCAAAAGAAGATTTAAAGTTAGTTCAAGCTGTAAGAGACTCTGTTGGAAAAGATTTTAAATTAATGGTTGATGCAAATCATACTTATAATTTGAAAGATGCTCTTTATGTCGGAAAAGGTTTAGACGAACTTGATATTTATTGGTTTGAAGAACCTGTTGCTCCTGAAGATTATGATGGTTACAGGGAATTAAAACAAAAAATCTCTACTAGCATTGCAGGGGGAGAAGCTGAATTTACCAAATATGGATGGAATAAACTAATATCAAATAAATGTATTGATATAGCTCAACCAGAGGTTTGTGGACTAGGTGGAATCACGGAGTATTTAAAAGTTGCAGCATTAGCACAAGCAAATTTTATACCAGTAATTAATCATGTATGGGGCTCTGCAATTAGTATTGCAGTTAATCTACATTTGTTAACAGCTCAGCCAGATATGCCTGGGGGGTTATTTCCATCAAAATCTATGCTTGAGTTCGATACTACAGAGAAAAATATTTTTATCACAGATTTGCCAAAGGAAGAATTTTCAATTTTAGACCAAGTTAAAAACAATAACGGTTTTGCATCAGTAACGGATAACATAGGTATTGGTATTAACCCCGATGATGACTTTATAAAGGAATTTGAAGTAAATGAATAAAATAAAAACCTCAGTACCAAAACCTCTTTGGAAAATAAGATGTACCTTGGGTGAAGGAACATTGTGGGTTAGTGAGCATAAATCAATTTATTTCGTAGATATTAAAAAAAAGAAAATTTGCTCTTTCAATATTAAAAATAAAAAAAAGAAAATATTTAAAGTAAATAAAGAAATTGGTTTCGTCGCTCATATCAAAGATCATATTTTTATTTTAGGTCTCCAAGGAGAATTAAGAATACAAAATTTAAAATCAAAAAAAATTTTAAAATCAATAAAGATAGAACCAAACTTGAAACTAAATAGAATTAATGATGGAAAAACAGATCCTGCTGGAAATCTTTGGTTTGGCACCATGGATAACTTGGAAAGAAAAATTGAAAAAGGCTCTTTATATAAAATAGATAAAAATTTTAAATTAATAAAAGTTGATAAAAATTATAGAATTACTAATGGACCGGCGTTTATTGATCAGTACAATTTTTATCACACAGATAGCCCAAAAAAAACAATCTATAAAATTAAGATAAACAAAAATAATAAAATAATTAGTAAAAAAATATTTAAAAAACTATCTCCAGAAGAAGGATCGCCAGATGGAATGACTTTAGATAAAAATAAAAATTTATGGGTAGCGCATTTCCATGGTGCTTGTATTTCTGTTTTTAATCAAAAAGCAAAATTAATTCACAAAATTCAGTTTCCAGCAAAAAATATAACTAATTGTGCATTTGGAGGTAAAAATACTAAAGAACTTTATGTTTCAACAGCAACAAAAGGGATGAGCAAAGCAGATCTGCGAAAATATAGATATTCAGGATTCTTTTTTAGTGTAAAAACAAATGTAAGAGGAGTTTTACAAAAAAAATTTATTATAAGTAATGAAGAAAAGAGATCTTTACTATGAACGAATACCTACAAAGCTTTTAAGAGAAGATATTAGATTATTAGGAACTTTTCTTGGAAGAGTAATTAAAGATCAAGAAGGTTCAGTTTTTTTTGAAATTGTTGAAAAATTTAGATTATTATCAAAAAATACTTTATCAGATAAAAATAAAAGTAGAATTTTTTCAAAAATTTCGAAAGAAGTAAAAAAACTCTCTCCTAAAAATACGTTTAAATTAACAAGAGCATTTTCACATATTTTAAATTTAATGAATTTAGCTGAGTCATTAGATGCATCTAGAAAGTTAAATGAATTTGAAAATCCATATTTTAAAAGTAAAAATCAAAATCTTTTCATTGAAGATATAATAGAAAGTTTATTTAAAAATAAAAAAATCTCGGATAAAAAAATTTACGAACAAGCCACAAAACTTGATATAGGAATTGTACTTACCGCTCATCCTACTGAAGTAAAAAGGAGAACTTTAATTCAAAAATATGCCAATTTAATTGAAATTATGGAGCAAAGACATCTTTATAAAAAATATCCATCTAAGATTATAGAATTAGATAGAAAGCTCTACGCGGAAATTGCAATAATATGGAAAACAGATGAACTTAAAAGGACTAAACCATCTCCATTAGATGAAGCGAGGTGGGGTTTAGCTGTTATCGAGGATAGTTTATGGGACACCATTCCTAAAGTTTATAAAAGACTTAACGACATATTCAGAAAAAATTTAAAGAAAGATTTACCGCGTGATTTTAATCCAATTCAATTTGGATCATGGATGGGTGGAGATAGAGATGGAAATCCTAATGTAACAGCTGAAGTTACAAAGAAGGTAGTTTTATTTTCTAGATGGCAAGCTGCAAAATTATATGAGAAAGAACTTACTAAATTGATACAAGATTTATCAATGGAAGAATGCTCCACAAAAATTAAAAGAGCAACAGGTAATAGCTATGAACCTTATAGAGTTTATTTGAGACCAATTAGGGACAAGGTAAGACTAACCCATCAATTAATTGAAAATCATTTAAATAACGATGCAGATTTAGATGAAAAAAAATTAATTCAAAATAAAAATGAAATAACTTTTCCATTAAGAGAAGTAAGAAAATCATTAAAAGCAAATAGAGGAGAATATATTGCAAATGCAGACCTATTAGATTTAATGAGAAGAGTCAGGTGCTTTGGAATTAATTTAGCAAGATTAGATATAAGACAAGAGGCAGATAGACATGAAAAACTTTTAAACGAAATTTTTAAAAAGAAAAAAAATATAAAATATTCTTCTTTAACTGAAATAGAAAAAGTAAAATTATTAAATAAATCTATTAAAGAAAAAAAATTTTTTGTAAATAAAATAAAAATAAAAGATAAAGAAAATAAAGAAGTTTGGAATACTTTCAAACAGATAGCGAAAACACCAATTGAGTGTTTAGGTGCATACGTAATATCAATGACCTCAACAGCATCTGATATTTTATCTGTTTATTTTTTACAAATGCAGGCACAAAACAAAAATTTATTAAGAGTTGTGCCACTTTTTGAAACTTTGGATGATTTAAAAAATGCTAATGGTGTAATGACAAATTTATTCAAACTTTCATGGTATAGAAAAATGATTAATTCAAAGCAGGAAGTAATGATTGGATATTCTGATTCCAGTAAAGATGCTGGAAAATTATCTGCTAGTTGGCATCAATACAAACTTCAAGAAGAGCTTAGAAGTTTAGCTAAAAAATATAAAATAGATCTTGTATTTTTCCATGGTAGAGGTGGATCCCCGGGAAGAGGAGGTGGTCCAATACAGGCTACTTTAAAATCACAACCTTCAGGAACAGTTAATGGCAAAATAAGAATTACTGATCAAGGTGAGGTGATTCAACAAAAGTATGGATACAAACCTTTAGCTGAATATAACCTTTGTAGTTATATCGGCTCTGTAATGGATGCTTCTTTAAATCCGCCGCCAAGATCAAAATCAAATTGGCGTGATTTGATTCAAAAAATGTCAGAAATTTCAACATCCTCATATAGAAAATACTTAAATCAAAGTGAGGATTTTATTCGTTACTTCAAAACAGTTACACCTCATAAATCACTTGGAAAGCTTGCGATTGGTTCAAGACCAACCAAAAGAAAGAGTGTTGATAATATCCAAAGTTTGAGAGCAATCCCCTGGGTTTTTGCATGGACACAAATTAGATTAATGTTACCTGCTTGGCTTGGGACAACTGAGGCATTGAGATATGGTTCAATCAAAAAGTTCAAAAGAACAATGATTGATATGGAGAGAAATTGGCCTTACTTCGTATCAACTATGGATATTTTAGATATGGTAATTTCTAAAGTTGATCCAGAAATATCAGTTATTTATGAAAATAATTTAGCTGATGCCTCATTAAAGAGAATTGGTAAAAAATTAAGATTTCAATTTGAGGCAATGGTCAAATTGCACAATAAAATTACCCCTAAAGAAGTGGTAAAAGAGAGGAAAGAATTTAGAAAAGCCTTATTTATAAGAAATAATTATACAGAGATGTTAAATATACTGCAGGCAAATGTAATGAATAAATTAACAAATAAAAAATATAAAAATTTAGATAAAAAATTTCTTGAAGATGCTTTAATGACATCGATTGCAGGTATTTCTGCAGCAATGAAAAATACTGGATAAATGTTTGAATACCTAATTGCTTTTGGAGCAGGACTTATAAGTTTTTTGTCTCCATGTGTTTTACCTTTAATACCTGGATATATTTCTTATATCTCTGGCCAATCTTTACAAGAAATTTTAAATCAAAAAAAAATCAATTTTTTTCCATTAATTTTATTTTGTTCAGGGTTCTCAACTGTATTTATTCTTTTAGGTGCATCAGCATCTTTTTTGGGACAGGCACTATTACAAAATTCAGAAGTGTTAAGAATTTCAGCCGGAATAGTTATTATAATTTTTTCTCTTCAATTAATTGGAATTATCAATATTCCATATTTAAATTTTGAAAAAAGGTTTGATGCAAAAGAATCAAGAAATATTCTTTTTCCATATGTTATAGGTGTTGCTTTTGGTTTTGGTTGGACACCATGTATTGGTCCAATTTTAGGTTCAATTTTAGCTTTAGCATCTATTGAAGAAACTTTATCAAGAGCTGTAATCTTGTTAATTTCTTATTCATTAGGTCTTGCTATTCCTTTTGTTTTGTCTGGATACTTAATTCAAAGGTTCTTATTATTTTCTAAAAATTTTAAGAAAAATATTAGTTTAATATCAAAAATTGGTGGAATAACTCTATTAGTTACAGGTATTTTAATTTTAACTAATCAATTACAAGCAATAGGATTTTATATAATTGAAATCTTTCCTTTTATGCAAAAATTCGGATAAAAGGTATTAATGAAGATTTATCAAATAGACTCTAGTGCTAGAAAAAAAGGCTCAACCTCTAGAGCTTTAGCAAAAAAACTTTTAGATAAAATAAAAAAACCAGGAGATGAAGTAATTTACAGAGATTTAGATGATGAAATGCTTTTTGTAAGTGGGCTTACAGAATCTGGAATGAACATAGATGAAAAAGATCAAACAGAAGAGCATAAAAAAATGTTTAAACTTTCGGACAAACTTGTAAAGGAATTGAAAGAAAGCGATGTAATAATAATTTCGGCTCCAATTTACAATTATGGTCCTCCTGCAACTCTTAAAGCTTGGTCAGATTTAGCTGCTAGAATAGGTGAGACTTTTAGATTTAAACCAAACGGGAGAAGAGAAGGGTTATTAAAAAACAAACATGCTTATTTAGTTATCACTTCTGGAGGAACAAAATTAAATAGTTCAGAAGATTTTTTAACTCCTTGGTTAAAATTTATTCTTAACTTTTTTGGTATAGAAAAAGTAGATATAATTAGTGCAGACCAAATGGCACTAGATTATGAAAAATCAATCAAAGAGGCTGAAGCGCAAATAGAAAATTTGTTTAAAGATTAAACTTTCTTTTTAAGTGTCTAAGTTTTCCCTCGGTACTATCGTAATCAATATAACAACCTTGTAAAAATCTTTCACCTTCTTTTGTCTCATAAGCTGTTCTTCCATGTAGAAGTCTGTGATTATCCATCATCATTAAGTCTTTTGGCTCGAGTTTGAATTCAATTCTATATTTATCTGAATTATACATTTCAGATATTTTTTTTCTTGCTTGGTAGTAAAGATCTAATTTTTCTTTTTGTAAAACTGGAACATAGTCTAATCTGGGACTAAATCTTACTTGCTTGAAACTTTTATCATCATTTAGTTCAATTAAAGGAGAAATAGTCTCTAAAATAACCTCTTTATCAATAAATCTAAATCTTACCTTTACCTCTGTTAATATTTTGTAAAATTCTGGGTATTGATTTTTTAAATCTTCGGTAACTGTATAACCGTCTACCAATGTTGATAATCCTCCTGAAACTTTACTTTCTATACAATGTAAAATTTGAATACATGGTACAGGATTTCTATAAGGATTGTCAGTATGAGGTGCTAATGCCAATGAAGTATAAGCAAGATCGTTTGGATCAGGTTTAGATTTTACATTAAAATATTCACCAAAATTTGTTCTTCGAACACTGCCTATAGAATTTGCAAATTCCACAATATAATTTTTAGATGTTGGAATATTTTTAATTATTACAAAACCATATTTATAAAACGAAACAAGTAGATCGTGCATCTCTTTACTTTCGTAAAAATTTTCTTGGTATTCAAAATTTTTTATATTTTTTAAAGAGGAGTCCCATTTGGTTTTTTCAATAGATTTTATTACAATATCTTCTTTTGAAAATTCATAAGTAATTTTATCAATTTCTAATTTTGAATTAACACCATCATTAAAATCAACCTCTAAGTATTTTTCATTAAGTTTTACTTTATTTATTGAAACATCATTACTTAAGAAAGTAGGATCAAAAAGTCTTTGCTGAGTTCCTTTATCTAAATATTCCTCACCATTTACCCTTTCACGTAACCAGAATGGGTGAATTTCTTTTTTTTCAGACCCATTATTAAAATAAACCTTATTTTCAAATAGCTCGATTTTCATAATAGTAAGCCAAGGATTATTTAAAATTTAACTTTAATCAACATAAATTAAATAGTAAGAGTTCATTGTGAAAAAATTTGATACAAAAAAATATCCAATATATGCAAGCTTTTTAAATCAACTTGCTAAAGATTTAACTAGATTTTACTACGCAAAGTTAGATAAGCCATTTAAGATAACCAATAAGATGAAAGGCAAAGGTTACGATCCTGTAACAACATCAGACAAAGCCTTTGAAAAATTTATAAGGTCTAAAATTTCAAAAAAATTCCCAAATCACCAAATTATAGGTGAAGAATATGGTCATAAAAATACCAAGAGTGAGTTTTCATGGGTAATTGATCCAATTGATGGAACCAGATCATACGTTGTTGGTAATCCTAGTTGGAGCAATCTCATTTCATTAAACTTCAATGGTGAACCAATTTTAGGATTAGCAAATTTTCCTAAAATGAGAAAATATTATTTAAATATAAATAAAAATTCTGCGTTTGTTTTTGAAAATAATAAAAAAAGAAAACTTAAAGTTAACTCAAAATTAAATTTTACTAATGCAAAATTAGCAGCTGCATTTCACAATCAATTAACTTTAAAACAACAATCTAAAATTAAAAAATTTATTAAAAGAATGCAATTTCCATGTTTTGATGCATTGACTTATTGTCAATTAGCAGAAGGTAGGCTTGAAATGGTAGCACAATGTGCAAATAAAATTTGGGATATTCATCCGATTATGCCAATTGTGAGAGCAAGTGGAGCAATAGTAACGACTTGGGGCAACAAAAACCCTGTTGTTGGAGGAAATATTATTGTTTCAAATAATAAAGCCAATCATAAAAAGATTTTAAAATTATTAAAACCATTAGCTGAATGATACCAGAAAGAGCACAAACAATTCTAGATTTTTGGTTTAAAGAAACTCCTTCTGAGATGCGTTTTAAAAAAGATGAAAACTTTGATCAAAAAATTAAAGATAAATTTTTAAAAGATTATGACTTAGCTTTTCAAAATGAATATGATGATTGGCAGGATAACCCCATGAGTTGTTTAGCGCTAGTTATTTTATTTGATCAATTTTCAAGAAATATGTTTAGAAATGATAAAAAAGCTTTTGCACAAGATCAAAAAACTAGGTTGATTGTAAATGATGCAGTTTATTCAGGTTATTTAGAAGCTATGAACGTTAATCAAAGATTATTTATGTTATTACCATTAATTCATAGTGAAGAAATCAGTGATCATGAAATGGCTTATTACTTGTTAAATAAATATTTAAGAGAGCATGAAGGTTACAACGAAATAAAAAAATTTTGGCAAGATCATACAAAAGTAGTCAGACAATTTCATAGATATCCTCATAGAAATGAAATTTTAGGCAGAGAGTCTACAGAGGAAGAAATAGAATTTTTAAAAGGTCCAAATTCATCTTGGTGAAATGAATTTAGAATTTATTTTTAAAGTTATAGATAAAGATGAATGGCAAAAAGCCAAACAATCAGGGACTTATGGCGGATCAGAAAAAGATCTCAAAGATGGATATATTCATTTTTCAGAAGAGGATCAGGTAAAGGAAACTTTAAATAAACATTATCCTAAAAAAGAAAATCTAGTTTTGTTAAGAGTAAATGCTTTTAAGCTTGAACATTTATTGTGGGAGCAGGCATCTAATGGAGATATGTATCCTCATTTATACTCACCTTTAGATACTAGCACAGTTGTGAATGAATATGATTTACAGTTGAATGAAGAAGGAAGACATGAGCTACCAGAGATTTTAAAAAAGTATCAGTTCAGTCGCCCTAAATAATTAACCATTATTACACCAACAATAATTAAGATAATACCAATTATTCCATAGAGATTAGGTACTTGATTAAATTTTAATACTGCAAAAAGGACAACACCTGTAACTGTTAAACCACTGTAAGTAGAGTAGGCAAATCCAACTGGTAGTGCAGACATTGCTTTTGCAATTGAAAACATAGTAATACACATAAATAATATACACAAAACAGATGGAGTTAATTTAGTAAATCCTTCAGAAATTTTAGCAAAACTATTTGACGCGATACCAAAAATAATTCCGTTAGCTAAAAATAAATACCCTAACAACGGTTTCATGATTATTCTTTTGAAGCAATTTTATTAACTAATGGTCTCATTATTGGAGCCATTGTAAAGGCAGCAATTAATGCAATTGGAAATGCAAACATCCAAGAATAAAACCATCTACCTATAAAGCCATCTGTAACACCGGTGTTTACAGCAACTACAACGCCACTCATAATCACACTCATGCCAAAGGACATAAAAATCATGAATAAAGGTTGAGCGTATTTTTTTGAAATCATACTAATTATTACCTAACAGGTTAACCATCAAAACACCAACAATAATAAAAGCTAAACCAATTAATGAATATAAATTGGGTACTTGATTAAATCTAATTATACCCACAACTACAGTTGCTATAATTGTTAAGCCTGCAAAGGAAGCATAAGTGATTCCCATTGGAATATTTTTCATTACTAATGAAAGAGCGTACATACATAATACAATTGTAATAGCGGTTATTATGCTTGGAATTAGAAGCGTAAATCCTTCCGCGCTTTTAGCAAAACTGTTTGAGGTAACACCTAAAAAAAACTGCAATGCCTAAAAATAAATATGAAGTTGTAAGACTCATTGCGAGATTTTAAATGAATTTAAGGAGAATATATAGAATTATTTAAGAGACCATTTAATAGCATCTTCCATTCTATCATCTCCCCAAAAGAGTTCATTTTTTACAATAAAAGATGGACTGCCAAATATTTTA
>QCMQ01000017.1 GCA_003213615.1 Pelagibacteraceae bacterium AG-422-D23
AAAAATGCAGATATGCAAAATATTAATTATGTAGGTGGTGCAGGATCCACAACCGCTGCCCAATTTTTACAGAGATTTATTTTAAATAAAACACCTTGGGCACATTTAGATATTGCAGGAATGGCTTTTTCAAAATATGGAGGTGCATTAAATTCAGGTGGTGCCACAGGCTATGGAGTAAGATTACTAAACAAACTAATTGAGGATAATTATGAGTAATTTAGAAAAAACTTTATCAATTATAAAGCCAGACGCAGTTGAGAGAAATCTTGAAAATGAGATTAAAGAAGTTTTTAAGAGCAATGGTTTTTCAATTTTGAAAGAAAAGAAGATCCAAATTGAAAAAACTGAAGCAGAAAAATTTTATAAAGTTCATGAAACAAAGCCATTTTATAACGATTTATGTGATTATCTTTCATCTGGTCCGATTGTTGTTATGGTTCTTGAGAAAGAGAATGCTGTTCTAGGAAATAGAGAATTAATGGGGGCAACAAACCCAAAAGACGCAGAAGAAGGTACTATTCGAAAAAAATATGGAATTTCAATAGATAAAAACTCTGTCCATGGATCGGATAGTGTTGAAAATGCAAAAATTGAAATAGATTTTTTCTTTAAAGACTAAAAACTTTTAATATAGCTTTTGGGTATAGTTTATGTTCTTGAACTAATATTTTTTTAGCAAGAGAAGCTTCAGTTTCATTTTTTGAAATTTTTACTTTCTTTTGTAGAACAATCTTTCCTGAGTCTAATTTAGAATTTACAAAATGGACAGTGCATCCAGAGTATTTTTCGTTATTATTTAATGCTCTTTCGTGAGTATTTAAGCCTTTATATTTGGGTAGTAAAGAGGGATGTATATTCAAAATTTTACCTTTAAACTTTTTAATAAAATTCTTTGATAAAATTTTCATAAATCCTGCAAGACAAATCAATTTAATATTATTGATTTTTAAAATAGAAAGTAACTTATTTTCGCTAATGTTTTTATTTTTAAAATTTAATATTTTTTTTTTAATTTTATATAATTTGGCGTAATTTAGCCCTTTTGCTTTAGAATTATTTGAAACAACAAAATCAATAGATATAGGAGATTTGGTGGTTTTTGAAAATTTAATTAGAGATTTTAAATTACTTCCTGTACCTGAGATAAATACAGCTGTTCTAGTTTTAGTGTTGCCAGTCGATAGTACCATTTAGTTTAACTTTGTTTTTATCTTCACAAATCTTTCCAATGACATATGGTTTATATTCATTTGAAAAAAATTTATCTATTTTTTTCAAATTTTTATGCTCTATAATTAGACAAAAACCTACTCCACAATTAAAAGTTTTGAGCATTTCTTTGTCTGAAATTCCATTATTTTTAAGCCAATTAAATATTTTGGAAGTTTTAATTTGACCTAAATTAATATTTGCAGAAAGTTTATCTGGCAGAATTCTTTTAATATTATCAGATAGTCCTCCACCAGTTATATTTGCACAACCATTAATTAATTTATTATTAATTAAATTCATAATTTCTTTAACATATATTTTAGTAGGTTTTAAAAGCTCAGACTTTAAAAATTTGTTTTTTTTAATATTTATTTTTTTTTGTTTTAATAAATATCTTACAAGAGAATACCCATTAGAATGTAAACCACTGGAAGGGATTGCTATGATAAGATTATTTTTTTTTATTTTGTTTTTATTTAAAATTTTATTTTTTCCAACAACTCCTACAGCAAAACCTGCAATATCAAATTTCCCTTTTTCGTATGTACCAGGCATTTCAGCAGTTTCTCCACCAACGAGTTCACATTCTGATTGATCACAACCTTTTTTAATCCCTTTTATTATTGCTTTGAGTTTTTTTAGATCGATTTTATTTATAGATATATAATCTAAAAAAAGTAAAGGTTTAGCTCCTTGAACTATTAAATCATTTACACTCATAGCAACCAGGTCTATTCCAATAGTATCAAATTTATTTAAGGTATTGGCAATTTCAATTTTAGTTCCCACACCATCGGTACAGGCTACGATTTTAGGTTTTTTAATGTTATTTGGTATGTTTGTAATTGAACCAAAACCTCCTATATTAGAAAACTTTTTTTTGCCTCTTTTTTTTGATGAAACTGTAGAAATGAAATGAACAAATTTGTCAGCAGCTTTGATGTTAACTCCACTTTTTTTATAGGTAAATTTTTTTTTATTCATTAATATGTTTTATGAAATTTAATTCTCAACTTAACAATTTAAAGCTTTTATATAATTTTTTTTTATTTCTTGCTTTAATAAATATTTTCTTTTCCACAGGAAAAAGTCATGCAAAGACATTTTCTATAAATGATATTGAAATATCAACGCCTTTTGAAATAAATTTTAACAAAAATGAAATCATAGATAAGGGTTTTGCAGAGGCATTTGATGAACTAATTCTTTCAATTGTTCAAAGCAAAGATCAAATTAAACTAAAAAATACTTCAATAAATCAAATAAAGGGAATGATTGAAACTTTCTCTATAAAAGAAGAGAAGTTTGTAGATGAGGTTTATTATCTTACACTGAATGTTTCGTTTAACAAAAAAACTGTATTTAATTTGTTAGAAACGAAAAATATATTTCCATCTTTACCTTTAAAAAAAAATTTATTGTTTATACCAGTAGTTGTTGATCAAAATAAAAATCAAGTTTCAATGTTCTCTGAGAATAAATTATTTACCAACTGGAATTTAAATAATAAAAAATATAATCTTTTAAATTACGTTTTACCTACTCAAGATCTTGATGATTTTAGTTTGATAAAAAAAAATATTAATAATTTAGAAACTTATGATTTCAAGGAAATAATAAGTAAATACAATATAGATGATCATATAATTATGATTGTGTTTAAAAGTAATCATAAAGTAACAGTATTTAACAAAATTTTTTTTAATAAAAAAAACAATTTTAAAAATCTAAGTTTTAATGAATTAAATTTTAACAATGAAGAAGAGATGTTAAAATTTATTGATAACTTAAAATTAGTATATGAAGATCTTTGGAAATTACAAAATCAAATTAATACCTCAGTAATGCTACCTTTAAATATTTCTATTGATAATTCCAATAATATAAAAGTTAATAAATTTGAAAAAATTTTATCTAATATGGATTTGATATATAATTTTTCTATTTATAAGTTTGATAATCAAAATAATTTTTATAAAGTTATTTTTAATGGAACACCTGATAAATTTTTAGAGGTTATGAATTATCACAATTATGATTTTGAAATTAAAAATAAAATTTGGGTTTTAAATGACAAATCTTAATCAGCAAATACTTAAATTTGATTATGAACAAAATTTTAAAGATCAGGACTTTTATGTATCAAATAGTAATAAACATTCTTTTAGCCTTTTAACTAGTTGGCCAAAATGGGATAAAAATTTTATAAACTTAATAGGTGAAAAGTTTTCAGGAAAAAGTCATTTAATAAATATATTTTTAGAAAAGTATAGAGGAATTAAAATTAATGCAGAAAATATTAATAATGATTTTCTTCAAAAAATTAAAATATATGAAAATATTGTTATTGAGGATTTAACTGAGAAAATAAATGAAAATTTATTATTTACAATTATTAATATAATAGATCAGGATAATAAGTATTTAATAGCAACCTCAACAACACCAATAGTTGACTTTAAATTTAAACTAAATGATCTTAATTCAAGATCTAATAATTTTATTTTATCCCAAATTGACAAACCTGGTGATGATTTAATTTATGCATTAATACTAAAAAATCTTTCTGATCGTCAAATATCAATAGATCAAAAACTTATTGAATTTATCATTAAGAGAATTGATAGAACTTATGGCAAAATTTATGATTTCATATATAAAATCGACGAAATTAGTTTAAAAAGAAAGAAACCGATCGATTTTAAAATTATTAAAGAAGCATTAGAGGTTTAATTGAATAAATACAGAACACACAAGTGTAATGAATTAAGAAAAGAGGATGTAGATAAAAAAATTTCTCTTTCAGGCTGGATAAATAAAAAAAGGGACCATGGGAATTTATTATTTATTGATTTAAGAGATAATTACGGAATTACCCAATGTATAATTGATAAAGATAATAAACATTTTTCTGATTTAGAGAAAATGCAATTAGAAACAGTAATTAAAGTTGAGGGAAAAGTTGTTAATAGATCTAAAGAAACAATAAATAATGAAATTGACACAGGTGAAATAGAGATTGCTATAGAAAAATATGAAGTTTTGGGTACCTGTAAAGAGTTACCTATGCCAGTCTTTAGCGATCAAGAGTATGCAGAAGAGATAAGATTAAAATATAGATTTTTAGATTTAAGAAGAAAAAAAATTCACGAAAATATTATTTTAAGATCTAAAGTTATTTCATATATCCGAAATGAAATGAATCAATTAGGTTTTTTAGAATTTCAAACCCCAATTTTAACTTCATCTAGTCCTGAGGGTGCAAGAGATTTTTTAGTACCTAGTCGTTTAAATCCAGGAAAATTTTATGCATTACCTCAAGCACCTCAACAATTTAAACAATTAATAATGATCTCTGGATTTGATAGATATTTTCAAATTGCACCTTGTTTTAGGGATGAAGATGCAAGAGCAGATAGAAGTCCTGGAGAATTTTATCAATTAGATTTAGAAATGTCATTTGTTGAGCAGGAAGATGTATTTAATGTTGTTGAAAAACTAATGGTTAATACATTTAAAAATTTTTCAACTAAAAAACTGATGTTTGATAAATTTCCAAAGATTTCATATAAGGATGCAATGCTTAAATATGGTACAGACAAACCAGATTTAAGAAATCCACTTATTGTAAATGATATCACTGAAATTTTTACCAGAGAAGATGTTTCATTTGAGATATTTAAAAAATTAGTAAAATCTGGATCTAGAGTAAGATGTATTGTTACAAAAAATACTAAAGATAAACCTAGAAGTTTCTTTGATAATATTGATAAATGGGCAAAAGAAGAAGGTGCTTCTGGATTAGCTTATTTTACTTTTGAAAAAGATAAAGATATTTCTGCAAAAGGCCCTATAGGAAAATTTTTTTCTAAAGATGCATTGGCTGAAATCATGAAAAAAACAAACTGTGAAATAGGGGATAGTATTTTCATGGCTTGTGGAAAACTAGACGAATTAGAAAAAATTACTGCACTAGCAAGAGATAAAATTGCAAAAGATCTAGATTTAATTGATGAAAATGTTTTCGCATTTTGCTGGATTGTAGATTATCCAATGTTTGAAAAAGATGAATCAACAAACAAGATAGAATTTAGTCACAATCCATTTTCTATGCCTCAAGGTAATTTAAGTGAAAAAGATTTTGAAAACCCATTAGATATACTTGCTTATCAATACGACATAGTTTGTAATGGCATAGAATTATCTTCAGGAGCAATTAGAAATCATAAACCAGAACTTATGTACAAACTTTTTTCAATTGCAGGATATAATAAAAAGCAAGTAGATGAAAAATTTAGTGGTATGATTAATGCACTTAGTTATGGCGCACCACCACATGGAGGAATAGCACCTGGTATTGATAGAATCGTAATGTTACTAGCAAATGAAAAAAATATTAGGGAAGTTACAATGTTTCCAATGAATCAAAACGCACAAGATTTAATGATGAATGCACCATCTGAGGTAAATATAGATCAATTAAAAGAATTAAATTTATCTTTAAAAACTAAAAAATAAGTTATTTTTTACCTTTTAAACTTATTTTTACATCTGAAAGATCAACTAGATTTTTTTTATAATTATTTCTTACGAAACCTTTACTAGTAATATCTTTAACAATTTTTAATAATTGATTTTGATCATCAGAGTTTTGATCCTCTGTATTAATAGCATCGTTTCCTCCAATTGAAGGAGTGTGGGCTAAATCTTCTCTATTTTGATATGAAATAGCTAGTTCTCTGAAAATGTAATCTAAAATTGATGTGGCACTTAAAATTCTATCATTACCGTAGACTTTGCCTGATGGTTCAAATTTTGTACCAACAAATGCACTTATAAACTCATCTAAAGGAACACCATATTGAAGGCCTAGAGAAACTGCAATTGCAAAGTTATTCATTAAAGCTTTAACAAGTTCACCTTCTTTGCTTGTATCAATAAATATTTCCCCAATTTTTCCATCTTCATATTCTCCAGTATGTAGGTAGACTTTGTGATCACCAATAGTAGCTTTTTGAATATATCCTTTTCTCCTGTCAGGCATGCTAAATCTTTTTCCTGCTTTCTCATTTGCAACATTTATATTGGTTATTACACTTTCTTTATTTATTTGGGTTTTATTATCTGTTTCAGATACTACCTCTACTTTGTTGCTTTCAAGAACTTTGTTATTTTTAGGATCTAGACTTTTTGTTTTTCGGTTATCAAGCTTTACGTCTAAAACCTCAAATTTTCCGTCATCTCTCTTCTCTAAATTTTTTAATTCTACCTCGTTGATATCATCTAAATAATGATTTACTTTAAAAGTACAGGTATAATAAGTTTCAACTAAATACTTTGCCATTTGACCTCAATTTAAATTTTAATTTGAATAATGAATCAATTAATTTATATACATATTCATATTTTAGTCTAATTTAAATTTTACAATTTTTAATTGAATAAATAAATTAAAATTATGTTGACACTTTTAAAAAAAATTTTCACTTGGTGGAATCAAGATACTTTTGGAACACGACTAAAGACTATTTTTTTTGGAAAACTTGTTGGTACTGATGAGTTAGGTAACAAATACTACGAAAGTAAAAGTGGAAAAAGATGGGTTGTTTATTCAAACACAATTGACGCATCAAAAATTCCTGTGGAATGGTATTCTTGGATTCATTTTACACCTAATAAAATTGAAAAAAAACATAATTTGGAAAAATACGATTGGCAAAAACCACATCAAGAAAATTTAACTGGAACAGATGCAGCATATTATCCAAATAAAAATAAAGATGGTGTTAAAAAGAAATACTCTAGTTGGAAAGAATAATTTTAAATTAATCTATATAGTTTTTTTATTTTATTTTTGTTTAATTTTGAATACAAATTCAAAAAGTAATTTAGAGGGAAATTTTACTGATATAAAAATTTTGGATAAAATAAGTTCTAAAAACACCTTACTTAAACTTAAAAATGGAGAATTAATAAAGTTTAAAGATTTATCAATTAAAAGTCTCAAATGCAAAAATTCAGAATTTGATGATAATCCAGAAATAACTGCTTATATTCAAGTTCGTGATTTAACAAATAAAAAAAACGATGAAGTTTTTGTTTTTAATGGCTGGATGTTTTCATCTAGTCCTTCCATTGAACCTTTTGATCACGCTGTATATGATGTCTGGTTAGTAGGCTGTTATTAAACAATTGATTCTTTATCTAACCAACTTACATTAAAATCAGAATTTATAAATTTTTTGTGATTAAGTAATTTTTTATGCAGAGGTATTGTTGTAGTTATTCCCTCAATAACAAATTCATCTAAAGATCTATTCATTCTTTGAATTGCTTCCGTCCTATTTCTCCCATGACAGATCAACTTACATACCATACTGTCGTAATAAGGTGTTACCTTATATCCTTGAAATATTGCGCCATCTACTCTGGTTCTAAATCCAGATGGTTGATGACACATCGTGATAACTCCAGGCGAAGGCTGAAAGTTTTTACTCGCATCTTCAGCATTTATTCGGCATTCAATTGCATGACCTCTAGGATTTATATCACCTTGTTTCAAAGCTGTTTCTCCTGAAAAAGCAATCCAAATTTGCTCTTTGATTATATCGACACCAGTAACCATTTCTGTTACAGGATGTTCGACTTGAACTCTTGTATTCATTTCAAGGAAATAAAATTTTCCATCTTCATATATAAACTCAACTGTCCCAGCTCCCATATAACCTATTTTAGCTACCATTTTTACTGTTCTTTCAAATAAATCTTCTCTTATTTCATCATTTAAGACTGGACTTGGTGTTTCCTCTATTAATTTTTGATGTCTTCTTTGAACCGAACAATCTCTTTCATGAAGATGAACTACTCTATTTTTTCCAGATAATATTTGAACCTCAATATGCCTTGGATTTTGGAAAAATTTTTCAATATAAACTTCATCATTACCAAAATATTTTTGTGCCTCTGATTTTGCAGTTGAAAACAACGTTTCAAATTCTTCCTCCTTATAAACTATTTTCATACCTTTACCTCCACCTCCACCTGAGGCTTTGATTAAGACAGGAAAACCAATTTTTTTACAAAGTTCTTTTGCTTCTAAAATATCTTTTACACCTCCTTCAGACCCCTCAATAACAGGTAATCCATTTTCTTTAGCTATTCTTTTTGCTTGGATTTTATCGCCCATCATTTCAATATGTTTTGATGATGCTCCAATAAAATTAATTTTATTCTCCTCTAAAATTCTTGCAAAATTTGCATTTTCGGACAGAAATCCATAGCCAGGATGAACAGCATCAGCATTTGTAAGCTCTATAGCTGACATCAGGGCTGGAATATTTAAATAACTATTTGCTGGTTGGTGGGAGCCAATACATACACTTTCATCAGCCATTCTTACATGCATACTTTCTCTATCTACATCTGAATGAACAGCGACAGTAGGAATTCCCCATTCTTTACAGGCCCTAATAATTCTAACTGCAATTTCCCCACGGTTTGCAATTAAAATTTTTTTAAACATTATTTATTCTAGGATAATAATAGTTTGACCAAATTCAACAGGTTGGCCATCTAAAACACAAATTTCTTTTACTACACCATCTGCTGTTGAAGGAACATGATTCATTGTTTTCATTGCCTCAACAATCATTATTGTATCACCTTTTTTAATTTTTTTTCCAATCTCAACAAACTTTTTAGCACCAGGTTCTGGAGCGTGATATGCAGTTCCAATTATAGGTGAAGTAATTTCAGTTCCTGATTTAATATTTTGAATTTGGGTAGGTGCTGAACTTGTTGCAGGTGATGAGTGCGAAATAACTTGTGGTTGATCACTAATTGAAATATTATTTTTTGATACTTTAATTTTTGTATCCTTTTCAGTTATTTCTATTTCAGTAAGATTAAATTCTTTTAAATAATCACTTAATTCTTTAATTATTTTTTTATCTATTTTCATTTTGCAAAGTCTTTTGTAATGAAATTATGGCCAAAATATATCCTTCAGCACCTAATCCAAAAATTCCTCCAGTTACGACACCACTTATAAGTGATTTATGTCTAAATTCTTCTCTTTTATAAATATTAGATAAATGTAGCTCGATTATTGGTTTTTTAAATAAATCTAGAGCATCCCTTATGGCCACAGAAGTATGAGTAAATGCAGCAGCATTTATAATCATACCATCAAATTTTTTCCTAGCATCTTGAATTATATTAACAAGCTCTCCTTCAACATTTGATTGGGCAAATTCAAGATCAAGACCAATTTCTTGTGCTTTTTTAGAACAATTCTCTTTAAGTTGGTCAAACGTAGTTGATCCATATTGTGATTGTTCTCTTTCTCCTAATAGATTAAGATTTGGACCATTAATAACAATTATTTTATTATTCATTCAGCACTTATATACGATGAAAAAAATAAAAAAAATAAAAATTAAAATAAATGGTAAAATCAAATCTATAACTCAAGATTCTAACCTCTCTATAGTGTTAAAAAATATAAAAATACCATTAAATAAAGTAGCAATTGAGCTTAATGAAGAAATAATAGATAAAAAAAAAATTAATAAAATAAAATTAAATAAAAATGATAAAATTGAAATAGTTCACTTTATTGGAGGTGGTTAATTTGAAAAAAGATAGTCTAATTATTGCAAATAAAAAATTTAATTCCAGATTAATTGTTGGAACAGGAAAATATAAAAGTATGTCTGAGTGTGCAAAAGCAATCAAATTGTCTGGGGCAGAAATAGTAACAGTCGCTGTAAGAAGAGTTAATATTTCAGATAAAAATAAGCCTTTGCTAATGGATTACATAGATCCCAAAAAAATTACATATCTACCAAACACAGCAGGATGTTTTAATTCAAATGAAGCTCTGAGAACTTTAAGATTAGCTAGAGAAATAGGCGGTTGGAAGCTGGTTAAATTAGAAGTTTTAGGAGACAAAAAAAATTTATTTCCTGACATGATAGAAACTTTAAAATCTACAGAAGTTCTTGCCAAAGAAGGTTTTAAGGTTATGGTTTATTGCAATGATGATCCTTTAATGGCTAAGCGTTTAGAGAATTCAGGTGCTGATGCTATTATGCCTTTAGCTGCTCCAATTGGATCAGGACTAGGTATTCAAAACAAAATCAACATTCAAATAATTAGAAAACAAACCAAACTTCCATTAATTATTGACGCTGGTTTAGGTCAAGCTTCAGATGCTACAATTGCAATGGAATTGGGATGTGACGGAGTACTTGTTAACACTGCTATAGCAAAAGCAAAAAAACCCTTAGAAATGGCACTCGCATTTAAAAATGCAGTTATTGCTGGAAGACAATCTTTTAAATCTGGAAGAATAGATAAAATTTTAATGGGCAACCCATCTTCTCCATCAAAAGGGATTATTTAGATTTTTTATAATATTTTTTTTTCTTATAAGTTTTTTTGTTAATTTTTTTATTTACTTTTTTTTCAGTAATTTTATCTTCTTTAATTTGAATTTCTAAATTTTTTAATTTTTCGTAATATTCTACTAATTCAATTGTTTTTTTTGATTTATTTTTAATATCAATTATGTATTCAGGTATAATTAAAGAATTATCACTAATAATATCTATTATCATTTTATTTTTTTTCTCAAAATAAGTTAAGTCATTAACAAAATTTTCTTTAAGAAAGTCTGAAATTTTTTCACAAACTTTCAATTCAACAAATTTAGCTTTATTAATTACAGCTTTTAACTCAACAATTTTTAAAAGTTTTTGAGCGAAAGATTCATCTGTTAATGTAACTTTCCATTTAATCGCACTTTCTCTAAGTCTTTGTCTAGACATTTCTAAAAGACCAAAATTACTTATTCTGCCAATTTGAATTCTTGCTCTATCTGACCTACATTTTTCTTTAAGTTTTCTTTCTACCAATCTTCTGTTTCCATAACTTAGCATATCAATAAAATCTATAATGATTAAACCAGATAAATCTCTTATTTTAATTTGTCTTGCAATTTCCTCTGCAGCTTCGATATTTGTATCCAAAGCAGTACTTTCAACATTTTTTCCTTTTATTGAACTTCCAGAATTTATATCAATAGAGACTAAAGCCTCTGTGGGATTAATAACTAAATATCCTCCTGATTTAAGTTTAATTTCAGAGTCAAAAATTTGATTTAACTTTTGTTCGATATTCTCTTGTATAAATAGTGGAATTTTTCCTCTATATTTTTTTACTTTTTTCACACTTGACGGCATCATAGTTTTCATGAACAATTGAGCTTTTTTATAACCCTCGTTGCCTTCTACAATTATATTTTTAGTGTTTTCGTCAAACATATCTCTTAGAGTTCTTTTAATTATTTCACTTTCTCGATGTATTAAAGAAGGTGCGATAGAGTTGATTGCATTTTCTTTTATTTGACCCCAAGTATTAATCAAAGTTGTTAAATCATTATTTATTTCATTTTTTGTTTTATTGCTTCCAGCAGTTCTAACAATTAATCCCATCTCTTTAGGTATTTCAATTTCATTTAAAATTGTTCTTATTTTTTTTCTATCAGCAGGATTAAATATTTTTCTTGATATACCTCCTCCTTTAGGAGTGTTTGGCATTAATACTATATATTTACCCGCAATAGAAATGAAGGTGCTTAAAGCAGCACCTTTTTGACCTCTTTCATCTTTAATAACCTGTACTAGAATTACTTGATTAGGTTTAATCACCTCCTGAATTTTATATCTTTTAAATTTAAATCTATGTTCTTTTTTTTTTTCTTTCCCTTCATCTAAATTTTCTTTTTCAGTAATATTTTCTTTATCTCTAGTATTTTCTTCTGATTGTTCTTCTGAAATCTTTTCTATAGGATCATCAATTTCGAGCTTACCTTCTGCAATATTTTCTTCTTCTTTAGCCTCAACTTCTCTAGATAGCTCTTCTCTAGCTTTTTCTTCTTCTTCTTTAATTTTCTCTAAATCTGCTTTTGGTATTTGAAAATAATCAGATTGAATATCATTAAAAGATAAAAAACCATGTCTCTCTCTTCCAAAATCGACAAATGCTGCTTGTAAAGAAGGTTCAATTCTGCTTACTTTACCTAAATAAATATTGTTTTTAATTAGATTATTTTTTAGACCTTCGTACTCGTAATCTTCAATATTTTCATCTGATTTGAGAACAACTCTAGTTTCGTTAGGATGCGAAGCATCAATATATAAATTTTTTTCCATAATTTTGTAAATGTTAATTTCATTAATAATTTAATTTTTAAATTTTGTTTAACTTTCTTGCCATATCTTTAACAAATTCCAGGATATAATGAAATTAAAATGAATAAATTTTTAAGAAATATCTTTATTTTAATTACATCTTTTGTTCTTATATCAGCCATTTTGATAATAAGTATCTTATGGACTTATTCAAATGATTTACCTGATTATAAATTTCTTAAAAATTATAAACCCCCTGTTTCCAGTAAAGTTTATTCTGGAAATGGTGATTTGGTGGCGGATTTTTCACAAGAAAAAAGAGTATTTGTTCCATTTAATTCAATCCCAAAAAATGTAATTAACGCATTTTTATCTGCTGAAGATAAAAATTTTTTTAAACATCCAGGTGTTGACGCTAAAGGTGTTATTAGAGCAGTAATAAATAATATTTCAAATATTTTATCATCTAAAAGATTGGAAGGGGCATCTACAATTACTCAACAGGTAGCAAAAAACTTTTTATTAACAAATGAAGTAAGTTTGAATAGAAAAATTAAGGAAGCAATTCTAGCTTTTAGAATTGAAAGAGCTTTATCTAAAGAAAGGATTCTAGAACTTTATCTAAACCAAATTTATCTTGGAAGTGGAGCATATGGAGTAGCTGCTGCAAGCTTAGAATATTTTGATAAATCTATTAAAGATTTAAATTATTCAGAAGCCGCATTATTAGCAGCTTTGCCAAAAGCACCTAGCAGATATAATCCGTATAGAAATCCAGATGTAGCAAAGTATAGAAGAAACTTAGTTTTAAAAAATTTGTTAGAAAACAATTATTTACCATTAGAATGGTATGAAAAACTTACAAACGAAGAAATAATTTTAAAAAAAAATAAAAAAATTTATTTAGAAGATGCTCAATATTTTATTGAAGATGTGAGAAAGAGTGTAATTGAAAGTTTGAGCTATGACAAAGTTTACAAACAAGGTTTTAACATTAACACTCCAATAGATTTAAATTTGCAAAAAATTGCAACAAAATCCCTTCGAG
>QCMQ01000018.1 GCA_003213615.1 Pelagibacteraceae bacterium AG-422-D23
GTTTTGCCAATTTATGATGAATTAAAAAATCATCCTTCAATAAAACATATTTTAGTTAGACACGAACAGGGTGCTGGTCACGCAGCTGAAGGTTATGCTAGATCATCAGGAAAACCAGGAGTAGTTTTAGTTACATCAGGTCCTGGAGCAACTAATGTTGTTACAGCATTAACCGATGCGTATATGGACTCTGTTCCATTGGTTTGTATTTCAGGTCAAGTTCCAACGCATTTAATTGGAACAGATGCTTTTCAGGAATGTGACACCACAGGAATTACAAGACCGTGTACGAAACACAATTGGCTAGTAAAAGATATTAATGATCTTCCAAAAGTTATTCATGAAGCTTTTAGAGTTGCAACAACAGGGAGACCTGGACCAGTTTTAATTGATATTCCAAAAGATATTCAATTTGCAAAAACAAAATATAAAAAACCAAACAAAGAAAAAAAATTAAACGGAAAATTCCACAATAAATTTTCTCAAGATCAAATTGATGAATTAGTAAAATTATTAAGTAAGGCTAAAAAACCAATTATCTATAGTGGTGGAGGAGTAATTAACTCAGGTCCAAAAGCAAGTCAGGCTCTAAGAGAATTTGTTGAGCTAACTGGTTTTCCTATAACTTCTACACTACAAGGATTAGGTGCGTACCCTGGAGATGATAATCAATTTTTTAGGAATGCTTGGTATGCATGGCACTTATGAAGCAAATAATGCTATGCATGATTGTGATCTTTTAATTAACATCGGCGCAAGGTTTGATGATCGTATTACTGGAAAAATTGATGAGTTTTCACCAAATTCAAAAAAGGTTCATATTGATATAGATCCATCATCAATTAATAAAATTATCAAAGTGGATCTCGCAATAGTTGGAGACGTTACGAGTGTAATCAGTAAAATTAATAAAACAATTGCTAAAAGAAAGAATGGTCACAGTAAATCTAACAAATCAAATATAGCTAAATGGTGGGAACAAATTGAAAAATGGAGAGAAAAAAATTCTCTAAATTTTGTTAATAGTGATGAAAGTATTAAGCCTCAACATGCCGTTCAAAGACTTTATGAATTAACTAAGAATAAAGAAACTTATGTTACTACTGAGGTTGGGCAACATCAAATGTGGGCTGCTCAGCATTATAAATTTAATAAACCTAACAGATGGATGACATCTGGTGGCTTAGGAACCATGGGATATGGATTGCCAGCTGCAGTGGGTGTTCAAATTGCTCATCCTGAAAAACTAGTGATTGATATTGCTGGAGAAGCTTCGGTTTTAATGACTATGCAAGAAATGTCTACGGCAGTTCAATACAATCTTCCTATAAAAATATTTATTTTAAATAATCAATACATGGGAATGGTAAGACAATGGCAGGAGTTGCTGCATGAAAAGAACTATTCAGAAAGTTATTCTGAAGCGTTACCAGATTTTATGAAAATGGCAGAGGCTTATGGATGCAAAGGAATCAAAGCAGACAGTCCAGCTGATCTAGACGATAAAATTCAAGAAATGATTGATTATGATGGACCAGTGATATTTGATTGTCATGTGGATCCTAATGAAAATTGTTTTCCAATGATCCCATCTGGAAAACCTCATAACCAAATGATCTTGGGTCCAAATGATCAAGAGGAAAATAAAATCAAAGGAAAAGGCAAAGCCTTAGTATAATCATAATGCCGAAATCAAAATCAGCTTATAGCATCCCATCAAAAAAACAAAAATCTGACACATATATTTTTGTGGTTTGGGTTGATAATGAGGCTGGAGTTTTGGCAAGAGTTGTTGGTTTATTTTCAGGTCGAGGATATAATATCGAGTCGCTAGCCGTTGCAGAAGTCGATGCTGTTAAAAACATTTCAAGAATAACCATTGTTACTACAGGAACACCTCAAGTAATTGATCAAATAAGACTTCAATTAACAAAATTAGTGCCTGTTCATAAAGTTGCTGAATTTAAAAGAGAAGATAAAGGTGTAATATTTAAAGAAATGGCATTATTTAAAGTTGTTGGAAAAAGAAATAAAATCCAAAAATGCTTAAATGCTTGTAAAAAATTTAATCCCATAATATTAGATGAAACAAAAACTTCAGCAGTAATTCAAATAACTGCTCTTAGAAGAGAAATTGATAAAATGAATAAAAAATTAAAGCCCTTAGGACTTATTAGTACTTCGAGAACGGGGGCAGTAGCTATGACTAGAGGTGCTAAAATATTTAATTAATTTAATAGGAGAGAAGATATGAAAATGTTTTATGAAAAAGATGCAGATGTAAATCTAATTAAAAGTAAAAAAGTTGCTATTTTTGGTTATGGAAGTCAAGGACACGCTCATGCATTAAACTTAAAAGATAGTGGAGTAAAAGAAATTGTTGTAGCATTAAGAGAAGGTTCATCGAGTGCGGCAAAAGCAGAGTCAAAAGGGTTAAAGGTAATGAATTTATCTGATGCTGCTGAGTGGGCTGATGTAGTAATGATACTTACACCAGATGAATTACAAGCAGAAATTTACAAAAATCATATTGAACAAAGAGTACGAGAGGGAACAAGCATCGCATTTGCTCATGGATTAAATGTTCATTACGATTTAATTAAAGCTAGAAAAGATCTGGATGTTTTTATGGTTGCTCCGAAAGGACCTGGTCACTTAGTTAGAAGTGAATATGAAAAAGGAGGTGGAGTACCTTGTTTATTTGCTGTTCATCAAGATGGTTCAGGAAAGGCAAGAGATTTAGCTTTATCTTATGCCTCAGCAGTTGGAGGAGGAAGATCAGGAATTATTGAAACTACATTTAAAGATGAAGTTGAAACAGATTTGTTTGGTGAACAAACTGTATTATGTGGAGGTTTGGTTGAGCTAATTAAAAATGGTTATGAAACATTAGTTGAAGCAGGATATGAACCAGAAATGGCATATTTTGAAACAGTTCATGAAGTTAAATTGATTGTTGATTTAATTTATGAAGGTGGAATTGCGAACATGAACTATTCTATATCCAACACTGCTGAATATGGTGAATATCAATCAGGACCAAGAGTGGTTAATAAAGAAGAAACTAAAAAAAGAATGAAGGAAGTTTTGGCAGAAATTCAGTCTGGAAAGTTTACTAAAGAGTGGATGGACGAATGTAAAAATGGTCAAAAGAATTTTCTTGCTACTAGAGCTAAATTAGCTGAACATCCAGTTGAAAAAGTTGGTGCAGAACTAAGAGCTATGATGCCTTGGATTGGTAAGAAAAAATTAGTTGATAGTGATAAAAGTTAAAGTTTTTCAGTAAATTATTGCTACTATAATTCAATTATTTCACTTATACTTTTTTAAATAAATTTTAAAAACGAGGGGAATAATGAAAACTAAAAATATAGTAAGAATACTATTGTCATTAGTTCTAGTATTTGGATTTTCTTCAGCATGGGCAAAAACAATTAAATGGTCTATGCAAGGAGACAGTCTAACACTAGATCCACATGCACAAAATGAAGGTCCAACTACTCAAGTATCTAGACAAGTTTATGAAGCTCTAGTTCAAAGAGGTTTGGACATGAAAATAGGACCTGCTTTAGCAACAAAATGGGAAACTGCCGATCCAAACACTTGGATTTTTACTTTAAGAGAAGATGCTAAGTTTTCCGATGGAACTAAAATGACATCTGAAGATGTTGTATTTAGTATTTTAAGAGCAAAACAACCTACGTCAGATTTTAAGGAATATATAAGTACAATTTCAGATGTTAAGGCGATTGATAAGTTTAAAGTTCAGATAACAACAAGTAAGCCTAACCCAATTCTTTTAAATCAACTTTCAAATATATTCATAATGTCTAAAAAGTGGTGTCAAGAGAACTTTGCCATTGTCCCACAAAATTGGGATGCTGGACAAGAAACTATTTCAGCAACTAAAGCATTAGGAACAGGACCATTTAGAATTACTTTGCGAGAACCTAACACAAAAACTGTTTTTAAAAAGAACATGCATTGGTGGGGTGAAATGAAGGATAAAAAAGTAACAGAAATTAATTTATTACCCATTAAAAATGCAGCAACAAGAGTTGCAGCATTATTGTCAGGAGAAATTGATTTAGTTACAGATGCCCCTGTTCAAGATTTAGCGCGTATTAGCTCTTCTTCGGGACATAAAGTGGAAAGTACTGCTCAAATGAGAACAATTTTCTTAGGTATGGATCAAGCAGCTGATAAATTAAGAACTGGTAATACAGGTGATAATCCATTTAAGAAAAAAGAGGTAAGACAAGCACTTTATCAAGCAATTGATATTGAAGCGATCAAGAAAAAAGTGATGAGAGGTTTAAGTGAACCAGCAGGAATTATAACTTTCCCAGGTGTAAATGGATACACAGCTGATCTCGATAAAAGATTGCCTTATGATGTTGATGCTGCAAAAAAACTTTTAGCCGATGCTGGTTATCCTAATGGTTTTGATGTTGAGCTTAGATGTCCTAATGACAGATATGTAAATGATGAAGCAATTTGTACTGCTGTTGTTGGTATGTTGGGTAAAATTGGAGTTAATGTTAATTTATTTGCTCAAACAAAAAGCAAACACTTCAAAGAGCTTAAGGATAATCAAGGTGATTTCTATATGCTAGGATGGGGTGTTCCAACTTTAGATAGTCACTATGTTTTCCATTATTTGTATGAAACTAGTGCTAGCTGGAACAAAGTTAACTTTAGTAACGCAGATGTTGATGCTGCAATTAGAGTTATGGAAGGCGAAGTTGATTTAGATAAAAGAAATGCTGCAATTGCAAAAGCTTGGAAAATTGTAAAAGATGATATTTCTTATCTTCCTTTACACCACCAAGTAATTTCTTGGGCATCTAAAAGCAATGTTGACGTTCCTATCAGACCGAATAACGAACCGTTATTCAGAACTGCTAGTTTTAACTAATCAAAAATTATTACAAGCCCTTTAAAAATTTAAAGGGCTTGTAAGTTTAAATCTTCACAAATTGATAAAATATTTTTTTAAAAGGCTGTTTCAATCTGCTTTGGTGATGTTGGTTGTCGCCTTTGTATCTTTCTCTTTATTTAATTTTGTTGGAGATCCAATTAATAACATGGTTGGAGAAGAGACTTCTGATGAGGAAAGAGCGGAATTGAGAGAAACACTTGGTTTAATGGATCCAATTCATGTACAGTTTTCAAGATTTATAGTAAATGCTTCTAAAGGTGAGTTTGGAATTTCATATCAACTTAGAAGACCTGTTTCAGAATTAATAGTTGAAAGATTACCTGCAACAATTGAACTTGTAGTTATTTCAGCACTAATTGCACTAATAACTGGTACATTATTGGGAGTTTATACCGGTATAAATCGAAAAGGTTTTTTAAGTGATTTTGTTTTAGCCATCTCTTTGTTGGGGGTTTCACTCCCCACATTTGTAATTGGTATATTATTTATATATCTGTTTGCGGTAATCTTAGGAATATTACCCTCTTTTGGAAGAGGAGAGGTTGTTGATTTAGGTTTTTGGACTACTGGATTTTTAACAGTTTCTGGGCTTAAAGCAATTATACTTCCTTCAGTAACATTAAGCCTTTTCCAAATGACTTATATCATCAGACTTGTACGAGCAGAGATGATGGAAATATTACAAACAGATTATATTAAATTTGCGCGTGCTCGAGGTATTAGCGAAAATAGTATTAAATACAAACATGCATTAAAAAATGGATTGATACCAGTAATAACTATAGCAGGAATAAATATTGGAACTTTAATTGCGTTTTCAATTATTACTGAAACTGTTTTTCAATGGCCTGGCATGGGTTTCTTATTTATTCAAGCAGTTCAATTCGTAGATATACCAATCATGTCAGCTTATTTAGTTTTTATAGCTTTTGTATTTGTAATGATAAATTTTATTGTTGATATTCTTTATTATTTTATTGATCCAAGAATAAGGGTTAAGGGAGATGTTGCGAGTGGATAACAGAACTCTAAGTAGGTGGGAAAGAATAAAAGATAGTGATGTTTATCACAGCTTTATAAAGTCTCCTACTGCAATTGCATCATCAACTATTTTATTTATAATTTTTTTCTGTTCTTTTTTTGTTGAACTCGTAACACCTTACAATCCTTTTGACCCATCTTCTCTATCGCTTATGGATGCATTTACACCACCATCATGGACAGAAGACGGTCTAACTAAATTTATTTTAGGTACCGATGGACAAGGTAGAGATATGTTATCAACAATTTTGTACGGATGTAGAATTTCTCTAATTGTAGGTTTTTCTGCAATAATTTTTAGTTTAATTCTTGGAGTTGGATTGGGATTAACAGCTGGATATTTTGGTGGAAAATATGAAATGATGGTAATGAGGTTAACTGACGTACAGTTAACAGTACCGAGTATTTTAATGGCATTGTTGGTTGATGGTATTGCAAGAGGGTTAATTTCAAGAGAGATGCATGATGAAATGGCAATTTATGTTTTGATATTTGCTATCGGAATTTCAGAGTGGCCACAATTTGCAAGAGTTTCTAGAGCTGCAACTTTGGTAGAAAAAAATAAAGATTATGTTTCAGCGTCTACAATTATTGGAGTTTCAAATATAATTATTATGTTTAAACATATTTTGCCAAACATTTTAAGACCGGTGTTAGTTATTGGAACAATTGGTTTAGCACTTGCTATTTTAGCAGAGTCTACTTTAAGTTTTTTAGGAGTTGGTGTTCCTCCTACAACACCTTCATTAGGGACATTGATAAGACTTGGTAATGATTTTTTATTTTCAGGAGAATGGTGGATAACTTTTTTTCCAGCAATTTTCTTAGTCATTTTAGCATTTTCAATAAATTTATTAGGGGATTGGATGAGAGACACTTTAAATCCAAAATTAAAAAAATGAGTTTTTTAAAAATAAACAATCTTAGTGTTGATTATCAAATGAGAAAAGAGACAGTATATGCTGCTAAGAATGTAAATATAGAGGTAAATAAAGGTGAAATTTTAGGTTTAGTTGGAGAGTCTGGATCAGGAAAAAGCACTGTAGGAAATGCTATAATAAATTTAATTGATGAACCCGGAAAAGTTTCAAGTGGTTCTGTTATTTTAGGAGATATAAATATTCACGAAAATTCTGAAAGTATTGTTAAATATAGAGGAAATAAAATTGGATTGATATTTCAAGATCCTCAAACTTCACTGAACCCTATTCTTACTGTAGGTGAACAGTTAATTGAAACAATTCAAACTCATCTTAAATTAAGCAAAGAAGAAGCAAAAAATAAATCTATAAATTTATTAAAAGAAGTTGGCATAAAAGATGCAGAAACAAGATTTGATAATTATCCTCACCAATTCTCAGGTGGAATGAGACAGCGAGTAGTAATTTCTTTAGCACTATGTTGTGAGCCAGAATTATTAATTGCAGATGAACCAACAACAGCATTAGATGTATCAATTCAATCTCAGATTTTAGAACTAATTAAAAAATTAACAAAAGAAAGAAACCTTGCGGTAATCCTAATTACTCATGACATGGGGGTTATAGCTGAGACTGCAGACCGAGTTGCAGTTATGAAAAGCGGTAATTTAGTTGAAATTGGTGAAACAAAAAAAATATTAACTAATCCAAAAGAAAATTATACTAAAAGTTTAGTAAGTTCAGTTCCACCAACTAACAAAAAAATTTCAAGATTTGTAATAGTTGAAAAAGAAAACAGTGACAAAAAAGAAAATAATATCAAAATATTAAATAGATGGACAAAAAAAGAAATAATAGATCAAGATTTAGTACAGATAAAAAATATTAGTAAAAGTTTTGATGATAATTTTTTTACAGAAAGTTCTAAGAATTCTGTGATGGCTGTTAATGATGTTTCTTTTGACATAAAAGAAGGAGAGTCTTTTGGCCTAGTAGGAGAAAGTGGAAGTGGAAAATCTACAATTGCCAAAATGATTGTAAATTTATTTAAACCTTCTTCTGGAGATATCTTCTTTGACAACGTTTGTATTACAAAAATAAAACAAAGATCCGAATTAATGAAATTTAGAAAACAAATTCAAATGATATTTCAAGATCCTTATTCTTCACTAAATGGAAGATTAAAAGTAAAAGATATAATTGCAGAACCAATCACACTTCACAACCCATCAATATCAAATATAGATTTAAATAATTATATTTATGACTTAATAGAGTCTGTAGAATTAACTCAAAAATCTGCTGATCGATATCCACATGAATTTTCAGGAGGGCAGAGACAAAGAATTTCAATTGCAAGAGCACTTGCTACACAACCAAGACTTTTGGTTTGTGACGAACCTACCTCTGCGTTGGATGTAAGTATCCAAGCTCAAATTTTAAATTTACTTAAAGATCTTCAAGAACAATTAAATTTAACAATTTTATTTATTAGCCATGACCTACCGGTTGTTAGACAAATGTGCGATAGAATTGGCGTATTAAAAGATGGTAAATTATGTGAAGTTTCTAATACTGAGGATCTATTTTTAAAACCCTCTCATGAATACACAAGAGAACTTTTACACCTAATGCCTAAAATTGAGTCTATTTATAATTAATTTTTCGTAAGCCTAAAATGGTCCATTAAAAATGATTATTTAACTAATTATTTTGCAATCTCTCTCATAGATTGTATTATAGATTTTCTAAAAATTTAGTTATGAGCAATAAAGATAGAGTCTTTATATTTGATACTACTATGCGTGATGGTGAGCAATCGCCAGGTGCATCTATGAGTTTGGAAGAAAAAATTCAAATTGCTAGAGTGTTTGATGAATTAGGTATCGATATCATTGAAGCAGGTTTTCCTATAGCTTCACCAGGGGATTTTGAAGCTGTTTCAGAAGTAAGTAAAATTTTAAAAAATTCTATTCCTGCAGGACTTTCAAGACATTCAGTAAAAGATATTGACAGAGCTTATGAAGCTTTAAAACATGCTCCAAGATTTCGAATACACACATTTATCTCTACTAGCCCATTACACATGAAACATAAATTGAATATGTCTCCAGAAGATGTTTATGAGTCAATTGGAAAACATGTTGCTTATGCAAGAAAGTTTACTGATGACGTTGAGTGGTCTTGTGAAGATGGAACAAGAACTGATATGGATTACATGTGTAAAACTGTAGAGCTTGCAATTAAAAATGGAGCAACAACAATTAATATTCCTGATACAGTTGGCTACACAATACCATCTGAGTTTACTACAATTATAGAAACTTTATTAAATAAAGTTCCAAATATAGATAAAGCAATTTTATCAACTCATTGTCATAATGATTTAGGTTTAGCAGTAGCTAACTCATTAGCTGGAGTTCAAGCTGGAGCAAGACAAATTGAATGTACAATAAATGGATTAGGAGAAAGAGCAGGAAATGCTGCTCTAGAGGAAGTTGTTATGGCAATTAAAACAAGACCTGATTTAATGCCATACGAAACTGGAATTAATACGACACTTTTAAGCAAAGCGTCTAAAATTGTTTCAAATGCTACAGGATTTCCTGTCCAATATAATAAAGCAATAGTTGGAAAAAATGCTTTTGCTCATGAAGCAGGCATTCATCAGGATGGAATGTTAAAAAATAGACAAACTTACGAAATTATGACTCCAGAAAGTGTAGGGGTTAAGCAAACATCATTAGTGATGGGAAAACATTCTGGGCGACATGCATTTAAAGATAAATTAAACAGTCTAGGTTATCCAGATTTAACTGACGATGTAGTAGGAAATGCATTTGCAAAATTCAAAGTCTTAGCAGATAAGAAAAAACATGTTTACGATGAAGATATTATTGCTTTAGTAGATGATAGTTTAATTGTAGATAATAAAGTGAATGCAATTACTCTTAAATCTTTAAAAGTTTTTGCTGGAACAGGAGAACCACAAAAAGCAGAAATGACTTTGAATGTTTACGGTGATATTAAAAATGCAACAGAAACTGGAGATGGTCCAGTGGATGCAATATTCAAATGCATTAAAACTTTATATCCTCACGATGTTAACTTACAGCTTTATCAAGTTCATGCAGTTACAGAAGGAACAGACGCACAAGCAACAGTAAGTGTAAAAATAGAGGAAAAGGGCAAAACAACTGTAGGTCAAGCAGCAGATACAGATACTTTGGTTGCATCAGCAAATGCTTACATAAATGCATTAAATAAAATGATAATTAAACGAGATAAAACTGCTCCAATAGAGCAAGAAAGTCAGAAAGTAAGAGGGATATAATGGGATTATTTGATAGTGTTAAAAAAATATGGAGCCAAGATATGGCAATTGATCTTGGAACAGCAAACACACTTGTTGTTTTAAAAGGACAAGGAGTGGTTCTAAATGAACCTTCGGTTGTTGCGATAGTTGATCAAGGTGGAAAAAAAAATGTATTAGCTGTTGGAGACGAAGCGAAAACAATGCTTGGAAGAACGCCTGGAAACATAAGTGCAATTAGACCTTTAAGAGATGGTGTTATTGCAGATTTTATAGTTACCGAAGAAATGATTAAACATTTTATTAAAAAAGTTCATAAAGGAAGTACATTTGCCAATCCTAGAATTTTAATTTGTGTACCGACTGGTTCAACACCAGTTGAAAGAAAAGCAATCCAAGATAGTGCTTTAGCTGCGGGTGCAAGAAGGGTTCAATTAATTGAAGAACCAATTGCAGCAGCTATTGGAGCAAATCTTCCAATTTCTGAAGCAACTGGCTCAATGATTGTTGATATTGGTGGTGGTACAAGTGAAATTGCAGTTATGTCTTTAGGTGGACTGGTTTATTCTAAATCTTTAAGAGTTGCAGGTGACTCTATGGATTCAGCAATAGTAGATTATATGAGAAAAGAATATAATTTATTAATCGGTGATACTACTGCTGAAAAAATAAAAAAAGAAATGGGTACAGCTGTTCCAACTGGAACAAATACTTACCCAGTTAAAGGAAGAGATTTAAGATCAGGTACTCCAAAAGAGGTTAATATTACTGAGGAAGATACTGCAGAAGCACTAAATGATATTATGAAACAAATGGTTAGTGCAATTAAAGACGCATTAGAAAATACACCCCCTGAGTTATCAGCTGATTTGGTTGATATGGGTTTAACTTTAACAGGTGGTGGTGCTTTGTTAAAAAATATTGATAAAAGGTTTTCTAAAGAAACAGGTTTACCAGTTCATATAGCAGATGACCCATTATCTTGTGTAGCTGTTGGTACAGGTAAAGCTTTGGATCAAGAAGAAACTTTTTCTACTATGTTATCTGAATATTAAGAAAAATGGCTACTGGCAGAGATGATTTTGTAATTGCCATTAGGTCAGCTTTTTTAAAAAAAAAAGATAAACAAAAATTTTCTTTACTAACTTTAATTTTTTTATCAATTTTTGTAATTATTTTAAGTAATTTTAATTTTAAAGCAATTCAGCTTATCAAATTAGGAATTAATGAAATTATTTATAGATCTTCTTATATTGCATCGATTCCTGAAAATAAAATTGGAGAGTTAATTTCAGAAATACAATCACATATTGATCAACATGAAAGTTATCAGAAAGAATTAACTAAAATAGAAAATATAGAGCAAATCAAATTACTTAATGATTTTTTAATTGCAGAAAATCAAAAACTTAGAGAGTTGATTGATGAAAGTATAAATTCAGAAGAAATATTTGCTAAAGTTTTAATTGACAAGGACAGTCCATATTTAAAATCTGTAGTTTTAAATAAAGGCACTAAAGATAAAGTTAAAATTGGAATGGCTGTTGTTGATGAGGTTTATCTAGTTGGTCAAATAATTGAGGTAAATTATACAAACTCTAGAGCATTATTGTTAACTGATATAAATAGCAAAATACCGTCTGTTTTAGAGCCAGATGATATACAGGCAGTGGTTTCTGGAACAGGTAGTAATCATGGAAAAATTGAACATACCCAGGAAGACTATGCACAAGGTTTTGAAAATAAAGAAATTATTGCTTACACGTCTGGTCTTGGTGGCTTGTTTAAGCCCGGCATTCCAATTGGAAAAATTGATAGTTCATCAGAGGGAAAAATTAATTTTTTTTCTGATTTCACTCAATTGAATTATGTAAAAATAGCTTCTTATAAATTTAGCGGAGAAAATTAATGTCGTCACTTAACAAAAGTCCTTTTTTAAGAATATTTTTATCTTATCTACCTTTGATAATGTTATTTTTTTCAGTATTTAATGAGTTTGATTTTAATTACTTAAAACTTGATTATTTTGCTTTTAATTTTGTTCATCTATTAATTTTTTTCTGGACTTTAAGAAATCCTGATAAACTAGGCTACCTTGCAATTTTCTTTGCAGGTATCATTAATGATGTTGTTATAGGGATACCAATAGGCATTAGTAGTTTTTGTTATCTTATTCTTTGTTCGGTAACAGCCTATATAAGAAACATTACTTTATCACCAAACTTTATAAAGGACTGGATATCATTATTATTTACAATTTTATTAATAAACTCAATTCAAGTCATTATTTTAGATTTAGTTTTTTTAATAAAAGTTGATTATACAAATTATTTAATTAATTCAGGATTTACGTTTTTATTTTATCCAATATTTTTTGTATTTTTTAATTTTTTAAACGAAA
>QCMQ01000019.1 GCA_003213615.1 Pelagibacteraceae bacterium AG-422-D23
AAAAATAAATCAAAATTGAAAAAGCTGTTAAAATAGTAAAAATCATTATTGTAATAGATTAAAATTATTTATAATTTACTTTAAAAAAATTGATATTAAAAAATAACTGAAATCTTTAATCAATAAAATAATAATATAAACTAAAGGCAAATCTAAAAATTTGAAAATATTAGTAATTTCACCTGTTTACTCACTTGCTGGAGTTCCTCTAGCTCAATTAAGATTAGCTAAATCTCTTGTAAAATTCGGTCATGATGTAGATTTAATTTATGGTTGTAAGAAATATAAAAAAATTGAAAGAGTTAAAAATTTAAATATTATTTTTTTTAATAAATTTAGAGTAATAGGAATGTTATTACCTTTAATAAGGTACTTAATATTTGAAAAACCAGACGTAATTTTTTCTGCAGAAGATCATTTGAATTCTATAGTTATTCTTGCATCTGTTTTATCTTTTTCAAAAGCTAAAATAAGTGTTTCTTCTAGAGTTACTCCAATTGATACTTATAGAAATTCAAATATTATTTTTTCAAAAGGCTGGGTTTTAAAAAAATTATTTCCAATTGTTCATTGGAGATCAAATGTAATGACATGTGTTTCTAAAGACATGATTAAGCAATATAAAAAAAAATTTAGTTATTCAAAACAAATTGATATTTACAATATTATTAAAACTAGTGATGCGTATATTAAAATGAAGGAAAAAATCAATAACACACTGTTTAAACAAAAAAAAACACCCATAATTGTTGCTTCAGGTAAATTAGCAAAGTGGAAGGGGTTTGATGATTTAATAAGAGCAGCATATTTATTAAAAATAAAAAAAATTAATTTTAAATTAGTAATTATTGGTGGCGGTGAAGAAAAGAAAAACTTAAATAATTTAATAATTAAGTATAATCTTGCTAATCATGTATCTATTTTAAATCCTGTTTTAAATATATTGAAATATTTTTATAATTCTGACATTTTTGTACTTTCATCAAGAGTTGAAGGTATGCCAAATGTTATGATTGAAGCCATGATGTGTGGTTGCACAATTGTTTCAACAAATTGTCCAACTGGACCTAGTGAGATAATTGGAAAGAATAAATATGGTTATTTAAGTAAGGTAAATAACCCCAAAGATTTATCAAAGAATATAATTAAGGCACTAAAAAATAGAATTCCATTAAAAAAAACAAATGAAATTATTAATAAATTTTCAGAGGAAGAAGTTATAAAAAAACATTTTTTTCATTTAAAAATTAAATCTAATAAATAATATTAAACAAAACAATGCAACACGTATTTGATATATCCTGTCTAGATATGCATGCTTCAGGAGCAAAACAGAGATTTTTGAGTCTTTATTCAGAAATAATTAAAAAAAATAAAAATAAAAATTATTTGATTATTTACACATCTTTTAAAGATGTAAAAAAATATTTTAATTTTCCAAATGTCACTTTCAAGAAAAATAAATTTGGTCAACATAATTATATTAATAAAATTATTAGTATAATTTACATATATTTTTATATTTTTTTTATAAGATATAAAGTAATAACTATTGAACATTTTACACTTCCATTTTTAAAAATAAGAAGTTGTTTAAATATATTTACAATTCATGATTTAAGAAGGCTACATTTTTCAAATTTATTTTTATTAAAAATTGCATATAAATTTTTTTTTGGCTATTTTCTAAAAAGAGCTGATAATATAATTGTAGTTTCACACACAATTAAGAAAGAAATATTAAGTTATTTTTCAAAACTTAAAATAACTGTTGTTTACAATACAATCAATCTTGATCTGTTTAATAAAATTACTAAAAAAAATTTAAGAGCGGTAAAAAAAAAATATAATTTACCAAATGAATTTATTTTGACTGTAGGACATCTTGAAAAGAGAAAAAATTATTTAAGATTAATTCGTGCCGTTGATATACTCAAAAAAAATAATGAAAATATAAATCTTATTATAGTTGGTCAAGATTCTGATGAGTCTAAAGATATTTATAAACTTATTAAAAAGTTAAAACTTACTGTAAATATAAAAATTTTTTCAAATCTAAACGATTTTGAAGTAAGATGTTTTTATAAACTTAGTAAACTTTTTGTATTTCCATCTATGTATGAAGGTTTTGGTATTCCAATACTAGAGTCTATGGCATCTAAGTTACCGATGGTTCTAAGTAATACTAAAGTTTTTAGAGAAATAACTGAAAATAAATATATTTATTTTGATCAATATGATCCACTATCAATTGCACAAAATATTAACTTAGCAACAAAAGACAAAGAGTTGCAAAAGAAAATGATTATTTATGGCAACAAAAGGATCAAAAATTTTACTTTAGATAATCAGAAAAAAATAATAATTAAATTTTACAACAAGATAAAATAATGCTTACATTGTCTAAAATAATATAATTTAATCAAAAAATTAATAATTAAACGCAAAATTTAACTTTGACAAATAATCTTTAACTAAGTATAAGCACCTGCCTGGTGATTATTGCGGAGGTGTTATACCCGATCCCATTCCGAACTCGGAAGTCAAGACCCCCAGCGCCGATGATACTTTGTCTTAAGACACGGGAGAGTAGGTCATTGCCAGGCTATTTTATAATTATGAAAATAAAAAGCTCATTAAAGTCTATAAAAAAAAGAGACTTAAACTCTAAGTTGGTTAGAAGACGTGGTAGAGTTTACGTAATAAATAAAACAAATCCAAAATTCAAAGCAAGACAGAAGTAATTTTTATGGATAACGAAAACCATAAAACAACTTGGAATAATTTTACTAAATTTGTTCTGTGGGGAACTGTCGCTGTTATATGTGTTTTGGTATTAATGGCATTATTCTTATTGTAAGGTTCCCAAATGAGAATCGGGTCCATATTAGAAAATCAGAATATTGAAAAAAGAATTACCATAACTCCTGAGATAGTTAAAAAATATACCTCTCTTGGAATAGAGGTTTGTTTAATTGAAAATTATGGTTCTCATCTTGGTATAAAAGATGAACAGTATAAAGATATAGGTGTAAAAATTTTAAATGATGAAAATGAAGTTTTAAATTCATCAGATATAATTGTTCAACTCGGTATTTTGTCTGATGATAAAATATTTAAAATGAATGAAAATCAGACATTCATTGGAGTTTTAAACCCATACAACAATAAAGCAAAATTAGAGAAATTAGCTGAAAAAAAAATTAATCTTTTTTCATTAGAATTACTTCCAAGAATTACAAGAGCTCAATCTATGGATATATTGTCTTCTCAGGCAAATCTTGCTGGTTATAAAGCTGTTATTGAGTCTTTTGCAAGTTTTGAAAAAGCTATACCTATGATGATGACTGCAGCAGGTACAGTACCAGCTGCAAAGGTTTTAGTTGTTGGTGCTGGTGTTGCAGGATTGCAAGCAATTGCAACCGCAAAAAGGATGGGCGCAATAGTCTTTGCTACTGATGTGAGAATGGCTTCAAAGGAACAAGTTGAAAGTTTAGGTGGTAAATTTTTAACTGTTGAAGGTTCAGAAAACTTAGAAACCGAAGGGGGCTATGCAAAAGAAGCCTCTGACGATTTCAAAAAAAAACAAGAAGAACTTTTGTCAGAAACTTTAAAAAAAATTGATATTGTAATTTGTACAGCTTTGATTCCAGGTAAAAAAGCTCCTTTAATTATAAAAGATAATATGATTAAAAATATGCAAGCAGGATCTGTTATATATGACTTAGCTGCAATTCAAGGAGGAAATACTTCATTTACAGAAGTTGATAAAATTATTGATAAAAATGGAGTTAAAATTATGGGTGAAAGCAATATACTTAATAAATTACCCATTTCTTCTTCAAACTTATATGCAAAAAATATGTTTAATTTTATTGATAATTTATTCGACAAAGATAGTAAAAAAATAAATATTAATCTAGAAGACGAAATTATAGAAAAGACATTAATTAAATAAATTATGGAAATAGATCCCTTAATATTCAGATTAAGTATATTCATCCTTTCAATATTTGTTGGATATTACGTGGTATGGAGTGTTACTCCTTCTTTACATACTCCTTTAATGTCTGTTACTAATGCAATTTCGTCTGTAATTATTGTTGGAGCTATTATTGCTGGTTTGTCAGGAAATTCTGACAAAGTATTTAATACTTCAAGTATTTTTGGTTTTTTAGCAATAGCTTTAGCGGCGATCAACATTTTTGGTGGATTTCTTGTAACTCAAAGAATGTTAGCTATGTATAAAAAAAAGAAAAAGGATAAGTAAAAATGATATCCGCGAACTTATCTGCAATTTTTTATTTGGTTTCTGGAGTATTATTCATTCTTGCTTTAAGAGGTTTGTCTTCACCTGAAACATCAAGACAAGGGAATTTTTTTGGTATTTTGGGAATGGTTATTGCTATAACAGTTACATTTTTATCTACAGGCAATTTTTCTACTGGATTTTTATTTGTACTAATATTCATATTAGTGGGTGGATCGATTGGAGCCTTCATAGCTTATAGAATACCAATGACAGCAATGCCAGAATTAGTTGCTGGTTTTCATAGTCTTGTTGGACTTGCGGCAGTATTTGTTGCAATATCAGCTTTTTTAAATCCTCAAGCATTTAATCTAGGGACACAAGGAAATATAAAACTAGGTAGCTTGATTGAAATGTCTATTGGTGCTGCAGTTGGAGCTATAACATTCTCTGGGTCAATAATTGCTTTTTTAAAACTCCAAGGGGTAATGTCTGGTTCCCCAATTACTTTTAAAGGGCAACATCCTTTAAATGCAATTATTCTTTTATCAATAATTTTATTGATTTACACTCTGTGTTCAACACAATCGTCAAATATATTTTGGATTTTATTGGCTGTTTCATTTTTAATTGGATTTCTTTTAATTATTCCAATTGGAGGAGCCGATATGCCAGTTGTAATTTCTATGCTAAATTCTTACTCAGGTTGGGCAGCAGCAGGAATTGGTTTTACTTTAGAAAATACTGCCTTAATTATTACTGGAGCACTTGTTGGATCCTCGGGTGCAATTTTATCTTACATAATGTGTAAAGGGATGAATCGATCATTTTTTAGTGTGATTTTAGGAGGATTTGGAGCTACTGAGGAAACTTCAAATAATACTGATAAAGAGCAAAGGCCAGTTAAAAGTGGAAACGCGGACGATGCAGCTTTCCTCATGAAAAATGCATCTTCAGTTATAATTGTACCTGGATATGGGATGGCTGTAGCCCAAGCTCAGCATGCTTTAAGAGAGATGGTAGATACACTAAAAAAAAACGATATTAAAGTATCTTATGCCATACATCCTGTTGCAGGGAGAATGCCTGGTCATATGAATGTTTTATTAGCAGAAGCGAATGTACCTTATGACGAGGTCTTTGAGCTAGAGGAGATTAATAATGATTTTGCTAATGCTGATGTAGCATTTGTAATCGGAGCCAATGATGTAACAAATCCTGTGGCAAAAACTGATCCACAAAGCCCAATTTATGGCATGCCAGTTCTTGATGTAGAAAAATGTAAGTCAGTTTTATTTGTAAAAAGAAGTTTATCTCCAGGATATGCTGGAATAGATAATGATCTTTTTTATAAAGAAAACACTTTGATGTTGTTTGCGGATGCAAAAAAAATGGTTGAGGAAATTACAAAAGCGATAAATTAAACTTTTCTTTTCCATGCAAGTGCCACCCAATAAGGAGTATTTTCACTAAATTTAATATCCATAAATCCTGCTTTTAATAGCATTTGCTCTATTTCTTTTTTTGTAAATCTTTTTTCAAGCTTGGTACCAAATCTATCTAAGGAATCTGTTATCATAAAATAGAAACTTTTGTCTCTATAATCAGATAGTGGAAAATTTTTAATATCAAAACCACAAAGTTCAAAAATTTTTGATATTTTTGATAATGGGAGGTAAATTACCAAAGCAATTATAAATGTTATGAATTTTTTTATTTTAAAGGGAAGTTTTGAAATAAAATTTCTTGAGTAATCGCTTAATTTCCAAACTGTTTTAAACCACAAGGGTTTATTATCAAATCTGTAATATAAGTAAATTAAGAATGGTGAATTATCTTTTAATAAATTAAAACAAGATTCAATTCCTTTTTGAGTTTCAGTGATATGGTGAAGAACACCTAGACAATATCCAAAATCTTGAGAATTAGATTTTAATATTTTTTCATTTACGCCTTTATTATAAAATTGAATGTTTTGATAATTTTTTAAATTTTTTTTTGCTACATTAAGTGCTTCTAAACTAGGGTCAATACAATTCAATTTTTTTATTTTTGGAGCAATTAATTTAGACCATCTGCCGCTTCCACAGCCCATATCAAATCCCTCCATATTTTTATTAAGATAATTTTTTGGAAAAATTTGGAAGTATTGATTAAAAGCTTTAAATAATTCATTATTATTAATCGTAGATTGATCAAAGTTACTCCATTCGTTTCCAAAATCTTCTATAACTTTTTTGTCTATATTGTTTACTTTTTTATGTGACATATTTCTTTTTAAAAGAACTATACAACATTTTAATATTAACTATATTGTTTATTAATTAAAAATTTAAAAACTAAATGTTAACCAAAATTTTTTGTGATATTGCCGACATAAAACAAATCAGAAAATTTTATAAGAAAACCATTGTTAAAGGCTTCACAACCAATCCTACTTTAATGAGAAATGCAGGAGCTAAGGATTATAAGGAATATTCTAAAAAGATTTTAAAAATATGTAAGAGTAAACCTATTTCATTTGAAGTATTTGGGGATGATTACAAAACAATGAAAAACCAAGCTCTAAAAATTAACACTTGGGGAAAAAATGTTTATGTAAAAATTCCAGTTGTTAATTCAAAAGGTAAGTTTATGGGAAAAATCATAAAAGAACTGAATAATAATAATATTAAATTAAATATAACAGCAGTTTATAATTCAAGACAAACAAAAAAAATTCTTAAGTTGATAAATAAAAAAACTAAACTAATAATTTCTATTTTTGCAGGACGTGCTGCTGATACAGGTAAAGATCCAATTCCAGAATTTAAAAAAAGTATATTAATGGCTAAAAAATATAAAAATGTTGAAATACTTTGGGCAAGTGTTAGAGAGCCATATAATTATCTGCAAGCTAAACAAATTGGATGTAATATAATTACTGTTCCACCTGTAATAATTGAAAAAATAGAAAAATTTGGAAAGTCATTTGATAAGTTAACAAGAGAAACTGTTAAAGGTTTTTTATTAGATAGCAAAAAATCTAATTTCAGAATTTAAGAAATTATTAAATTAAATACATTTATATTTTTTTACTAATTTAAAAATAACTTCACATACCCTATCAATATCTTTTTCAGTCATATTGTGATAAGAAGGTAAATTAATACTTCTAGATGCAATACTAAAAGAATTTTTATTTTTATAATAAGTTTTTTTATATTTTTGTATAGGTGGAGTTGAACTTAGAGGCACAAAAAAAACTCTAGCGTCAATATTTTCTTTCTTGAACTCTTCGTATAATATTTTTGATTTAACTTTTGATTTTTTTGAAAAAACT
>QCMQ01000020.1 GCA_003213615.1 Pelagibacteraceae bacterium AG-422-D23
CCAATAATAATACCTACAGTTACTTCATCATTATCCAAAAAATTTATTCTTATATTTCCGATATGTTTTTTTAAATAAAATATTCTAAAAATTTTTTGAAACTTATTATTCTGATGTTGTTTGATATATTTCACAATTTCATTTTTTGATAAATTAGGATTAATAGATGTATATTTTATTGTTTCTTCATCTTTTAACCACTTGATATATTTTTTTGATATATTTGATGAATAAAATTTCTTTAAAATTACCATATAATTAATTCTAAAGTTCTTTTGATATGAACTTATTTTTCTCTAAAACTTTTGCTAATTTTTTGATATTTTTTACTTTAATCTTTTTTTTAAGGGATGTCAGATCATGAGATTTGTCAACATAAGCTAAAAAATCAGAGATAGATTTCCTGTTGTTTTTTTTGATATTTTCTAATGTACCAAAATTATTAATAAGATTTGCTTTAGATAAAAAAGGTTCACAAAAGTTATTTTTTTTATAAATTTCATTATTATTAATTTCTAAAACAATTTTTTTTATAAAATTTACTGTTTCATTAATTGTTTTATAATTTAAAATTTCCAAATTATCTGCTGAAGTATGATATTCTTTATAGTCACCAAATCTTTTTCTACAAATTGTTACAAAAGGTAAATTTAGGTTTTGACAACCAAATTGTCTTTCATTACTTCCACGATTAATAAAACTTAATTTTCTAAAGTTTTTGTATTTTGAACCAACTCTCATTACAATTTTATCTGCGTAAGTATTTTCTTTTATTGAGGCGATTAATGTATATGGGCCATTTATACCTACACAAGTAATATTAAATCCTGCAATAAGATTTTCTTTAAGAAATTTTATTCTTTTATTAATGTAAGAAATTGCACCTATTGTCTCTGGAATTAATAACAACCTTATTGAATATTTACTTTTTTTTAGAATTTTAGATAGCATTGCAATTGATAAGATTCCAGAAAGTTCGTTATTTGCTAATGAAGGATGACAAATATAGCTACATATTAAAATTTCTTTTTTACTTTTTCCTTTAATAAGTAATTCTGCATAATTCATTTTACCAGAAATAAATTTTGACTTTATTTGAGCATTATATTTTTTTTTTTTATTTAATTTTAAAAAGTCATTTTTAGAAATGCAGAAACCCCAGTCTTTTTTATAATAGGAAGTTACATAGGGTATAGAATTAGGCATCTTATTTGAATAAAATATTTTTTTTTTAATTTGTTTGAAATTTAACCATTTATTTACTGACATTGAATTTACAACTACATGAAGATTATTATTTTTAATGTCACAAATTATTTTATTTTCATCATCTTTTAATTTTGCTTCAGTAACAGAATATTCTTTCGGAATTGTCCAATCAAAAACTTTTGTACCTGATTTAACACTCTTAATTTGAAAATTTTTATTTATCTTATTTTTAATATAATTTAGCGTTAGGCGATTATATTTTCCTGCTAAACTTCTGTTTAAAGGAAATAATTCTTTAGCCCATTTTTTTAATTTTTTATTGCTCAGCATTTAATTCTAAATAATTTTAAATTTTATCACATTTTTTTATTTTTAAGATAATAAATAATAGAAAATAAACAAAAAATAAATCCAGTCAAAAACATTAGAAATACCGTTTCTTTATCTTTACCTATTCTCATGGAAAAAAAAAATTTAATAATAAAAATAAAATTACTATCTGTGGTTTTAGTGTTGAATTATCTATATCAATAGCTTAATAAAAAATAGATCTATGAAAAAGTTTCATGAATCAACAATAAATCTTATGAAAAGAGATTTATATGTATGGATGAGGAATGAACCAAAAAAAAAAATTTGGAAAAAAATGTGAAATTAATCGCAAAATATAATTATATTTTAAAATACAGATTTTCTTTAAGAAATTATTTAAGTTGTATGCGTAATAAAAAAAAGTTTGTAAATAAAATAGATTACGTTAAATCAGAAATAGCAGATATAAAATATAATTTTAATAAATATTTTACACAATATCTATTTAAAAATTTGCCAATTAGTTTTGAAATTTTTTTTAATCAATATAATTTATTTCGAAATATTCACTCTGAAAACTTTAATTTTAATCTTCTGCAGAATAGAAAAATATCTTACCCTTTAACATTTGAACAAATTAAGGTTCTAGAAAAAAATAATTTAAAAGTTAATAAATTTTTTTCTAAAATTTTATTAATATCAAATGGTCTTTTTGAATTTGTAAAAGGTTTATTTGTTTTTCTAATTATAATCTATCAAACCATATTAAATATAATCTTTCAAAAAAAATTTAATGAAAAATATATTTATGTTAAAAATTTAAGTAAATTACAGATTTTATCGATGGTCAAAACAAAAAAAAACTTTTTTGATTGGGTTACAAATTTTTTGAAATTAACTGATTATAAATTAATTCACAATAATAGCAGTTGTAAAAAAAATTATATTTATAACAAATTCTTTATACCAGAATTAAATTCTTTTAAAGAATTATTAATATTTATTTGTTTATTTCTTAAATTTAATTTTTATCTTTTTTTAGATGTTTTTTTTTTAAGATTTTCACAATTTTTAATATACTCTGAGTTGATAAAATTTTCATGTTCACTGTCTAAGAATAAAAAAATATTAAGTAAATCGTATTTTTTATTTAATACAAATGCTTTTTTCAGACCATTGTATACTTATAGCCTAGGGTCAAATGTTTATTATTTTGAGTATTCAACAAATAATAGGGCAATATATTATCATAATAATCCTATCTATGATCAATTTAATTTAAAAAACTTAACCTGGAATAAATATATTTTATGGAACGAACATCACAAAAAATTTTTTCAAAAAAACCAAATAATTAATGCAGAATATTTACTGTGTGATCATATTTCGTTTGGTCCATCAAAAAATTTTGAATTAAATATTGATAGTAAGAATTCTTTAATTGTCTTTGATTCTGTGCCATATAGAAAATCTATATTATCATTTAGAAATTTTTCTGTTAAAACCTACGATGAGAATAATATAATTAAGTTTCACGATGAAATTTTAAAACTTAAAAATAATAAAAATTTTTACATAAAATTAAAAAAAAAAATTGATAAAAGATTTTCAAAAAAATATAATTATTTTCTTAATAATAGTAGATATCAAAAATTAGATTCCGAATTTGATCCAGAGGAAGTAATATCAAAATTTGATAAAGTTATATGTCATCCTTTTTCCTCAACTGCATTTATTGCTAAGAAATTGAATAAAAATGTATGTTTTTTTGATGTTTGCCAAATACACAAAGATTTTGATGATTATCACAAGGAAATAAAAATAATCAGAAATTTAGATGAATTACAAAATTGGTACGATTCCTAAAATGAAATCTAAATAATTAGCAAAGACTATTATTTAAAAACTTTTTTTTGATTTAAATACATTGCATATTTATATTCCAAAATGGTATTTAGTAATTTTTTCATTACTAGAAATATTGCAAATCCGCTACTAAGAAAGTATGTTTTTATTTTTGGTTATACTTAAATTATATTTATATGAGTTAGTTGTAGACATGAGTATTATTAAAGATTATTTCTAATTTAAAAAAGACTAAAAATTGAGAAATAAATTAAAAAATTTACTTGTATTTGGATGCACTGGTTTATTGGGAAAATGTTTAATAGATTATTTTCAGAATAAAAAGAAATTCAAAATACACGCAGCAGTTAATAAGACAAAGATTAATAATAAAAATATAAAATTCGTAAATTCAAAAAACTCTAAACTATTAGAAAGGTTTATTAATAAAAATAATATAGATACAATTATAAATTTTGCAGGACTTACTAATATAGAGTTATGTCAAAAAAACATTAAGTTATCAGAAAAATCAAATTATAAATTACCAATACATTTGGCTGAATTATCAAAAAGACATAAATTAAATTATGTATTTATATCTACCGATAATTTTAAATTCAGATCAAATAAATTAAATGAGAATTCTAAAATGCTTTCTTTGAATAATTATAGTCGACATAAAAAAAAAGCTGAGAATGGTATTTTAAAAAATTATCCAAAATCATTAATTATTAGAACTAATTTTTATTGTGTTGGAGACAGTAAAAGAAGTTCTTTTTTTGATACAATTTTTAATTCAATTAATTTAAAAAAAGAAATTGGATTATTTAATGATGTTTTTTATACACCAATTTATGGAAAGTATTTGTTAAAATATATATTTAAACTTTTAGAGAAAAATAAAAATGGTATTTATAATATTTCTAGTAATGAAAAAATTACTAAATACCATTTTGGAATAGAAATATGTAATGTATTTAAATTAAATAAAAAATATATTAAAGTTAATAATTTGAAAAATAGAAAGGATCTTGTAAGAAGACCATTAAATATGGCATTGAATAATAGTAAACTTAAAAAAAATATAAATATAAATATTCCTAGTATAAAATATCAATTACAAGTAATGAAAAAAGATTTTAGATTGTGAACGAATGATTCCTTATAGTAAACATTATATAGACAAAGAAGATATTGATTCTGTAGTAAATATTCTTAAAAATAAAGGTATTACCCAAGGTGAAGTAGTTCAAAAACTTGAAAAAAAAATTTCAAATTATGTGAATAGTAAATATGCTGTAGCCGTTACAAGTTGCTCTGCTGGTTTACATATTGCTGCAAATGTTTTAGGAATTGAGAATAAAAATGTAGTCACAAGCCCGATAACATTTGCATCTACGGCAAGTAGCATATTACATAATGGTGGGAAGTTAAAATTCGTAGATATTGAAAAAGAAAATATTAATATCGATTTAAGCAAAATTGAAAAATTGAAGTTTGCAGTTAATACAATTATTCCTATTCATTTTTCGGGGGCTGCAGTTGAATTAAAACACTTTAAAAAAAATAATCCTAAAATTAAAATAATTGAAGACTCGGCACATGCACTTGGATCTAAATATAAAACAGGAGATATGGTGGGATCATGCAAATTTTCAGATATTTCAATTTTTTCGTTACATCCAGCAAAAACAATTACATCTGGTGAAGGGGGTATAATAACTACAAATAATAAAAAATATTATGAAAGGTTAAAACTCTTATCAAATAATGGTGTCCAAAAAAATATAAGAAAATTTAAATTTAAAAAAAATAAAAGTAATATGTGGTATTATGAAGTTCAAGAACAAGGATTTCACTACAGAATTACTGATTTTCAGTGTGCTTTAGCTATATCACAATTAAATAAAATTGATTTGTTTTTAAATAAAAGAAGAAAGATAGTAAAACGATATGATGATGCATTTAAGAGTTTTTATAATTTATCTCCAGCAATTGATTATTTAGAGAGAAAAAATTCATCAAATCATCTATATGTTGTGAGAATTAAATATAATAAAATAAAAAAAAGTAGAAGTCTTGTTATGAATTATCTTAAGAGTAAAGGCATTATTACTCAAGTTCACTATATTCCTATATTTAATCATCCACTATTTAGAAAATTTAAAAATAAAGGGGAAAAATTTAAAAATACTAAAGATTATTATGATGAAGCGTTGAGTATACCTCTTTATTATACTTTAAAAGAAAGTGAACAAGAAAGAGTTATAAAAGAATTAAAATATATTATTGGTTAAAGATGAATAATTCTTCAATTTTACTGACGGGAGGTACTGGTTCTTTTGGTAATAAATTTGTTGAAATGACATTAAAGAAATTTAATCCAAAAAAAATAATTATCTATTCTAGAGATGAGATGAAACAATGGCATATGTCAAAAAAATTTAATGATAAAAGATTAAGATTCTTTTTGGGAGATATAAGGGATAAAGATAGATTAAGTAGAGCAGCTGATGGTGTAGATTTTATAATACATGCAGCAGCTTTAAAAATTGTTCCAACGGCTGAGTATAACCCATTTGAATCTGTTAAAACTAACATTATTGGTGCAATGAATATAATTGATATAGCAATTGATAAAAAAATAAAAAAAATAATTTCTCTCTCAACAGACAAAGCATGTGACCCTATAAATTTTTATGGTGCAACTAAATTGGCTTCAGACAAACTTTTTATTGCAGGAAATAATTATGTTGGAAAAGGACCAACAAAATTTTCAATAGTAAGATACGGTAATGTTATTGGCTCAAGAGGATCTGTAATACCTTTTTTTTTACAGTTAAAAAAAGAAAATAAACAAATTACAATTACAGATAAAAAAATGACTAGATTTTTTACTAGTCTTGAAGATGCTGTAAAAATGGTGTGGACAGGAATAAAAGTAATGCAGGGTGGTGAAGTTTTTGTTTTAAAAAACCCTTCAATAAAAATATTAGATTTAGCAAAAGTCATTGATGATAAACCAATTAAGGAAATTGGAATTAGACCAGGAGAAAAAATAGATGAAGTTTTAATTTCAAAAGAGGAGTCAGATAATACTTATGATTGTGGAAGGTACTATACTATCACTAGTTCAATTGTGATGAATAAAAAAAAATTAAATCTTAGTACTATGAAAAAAACTCCAAAAAATTTTCAATATAGTTCAAATAATAATAAATTTTTAGACACTAAAGAAATAAAAAAAGTAATAAATATTTTTAAAAATCATAATTAAAATATTCGAGATCGTCTTTACAAAAATTTTTTACAATCATTTTTGTTTCACTATTGTAGTAATTCTTATAATCATCAAATGTCGAAATATTTATTTGTTTGAAATTATCTATTTTAACATTAATCACATTAGAAATTTCTTTTAAATCATTATCCAAATTTTCAAATTTTAAAATTTTATTTACACCTATATTCCCATCATTTTTTAACAAAAATTTATATTGGTGATCAGCAATTAGATTATGTTTTATGTGGTCTTTTAAAAATTTTTCAAATTCTAGGTTTTTATTTTTGCTTATTAATTTTGTGTAATTATATCTTGAAACAAATCTGCCGTATGGGTTTCTTACTACCGCAAACTTAAAATATTCGTTAAAAATTTGAGGTGAAATTAAACTTTGGATATAAGAAACTCTTACATGGCTAGAATAAAAGTGAAATCTATTTTGTAAATTATCAAAAAAAAAATTATCTTTTTTTGTAAATTTTTTTAAAACTTTTGAAAAAATTATTTTTGCTGTGTTATTTTTTTCATTTTTATTCAATAGATTTGACACAGCAGAGCCAGCATTTTTTGGTAAATGAAAAAAAATAAATTTATTTTTTTTTGAAATTACAATTGACATTAATTTTTTTTTTTAAATTAACAACACGGAATTATTGAGTTCTATCATTAAAATAAAAAAAAACAATTTTTAACATACTTTTGACATTATCTGAATAGATAGTTGTTTTAAA
>QCMQ01000021.1 GCA_003213615.1 Pelagibacteraceae bacterium AG-422-D23
AGTTCAACTTTTTTTAACCCCGAACTTTCATTAAAAAAAGGAAATTATTCTAAAACAAAACCTACAAAAGATGACATAGTTTCAATTAAAAAAGGAGAGATTTATTTTAATAAAATTAACAATTTAGACCATATACAAGCTTTGATCGTTAAAGATGGTAAAATAATTGCCAAAGAAGGACGAGAGGGTACAAAAAAAATGCTTTCAAAATTTAAAAATAATAAAGGTGGGATACTAATAAAATTACCAAAAAAAAGACAGGATTTAAGAATGGATTTACCTACAATTGGTCTTCAAACTTTTAAAGACTTAAGAAAATATGGCTTAAATGGTGTCGTATTAAAATCTAAAAAAAATATTTTTTTAGATAAGAAGAAAGCAATTAACTTTGCAAATAAAAATAAAATTTTTATAAAAATAATATGAAAAAAATATTTATACTAACGGGAGAGCCCTCTGGCGACAAGCTTGCATCAACAGTTATTGCGAATTTAAAATTAAAAAAACCTGAAATTGAATATCTATCAGTTGGTGGCACTCATTTAAAAAGTTTAGGTATTAATTCTATTTTTGATTTAAAGGATATTACATATCTTGGATTTACCTCAGTTTTATTAAATATATTTAAAATCAATGCTAAAATTAATAGAACTGTTGATGAGATTATAAAATTTAATCCCGATATATTGTTTAGTGTTGATAGTCCAGATTTCACATTAAGAGTCGCTGAAAAGGTTAAAAAAATTAATAAAAACATTAAATCAATTCATTATGTAGCTCCTCAGGTTTGGATATGGAGAAAAAACAGAGTTAAAAAAATAAAAAAATTTATTGATCATATGATCTTATTATTTAATTTTGAAAAAAAATATTTTGATGAAGAAAATATTAAAAACACTTTTGTTGGCCACCCATTAATTGAAAATGATCGTAATAACAAAACTATAATCGATAACATTTTACCAAAAGATAAAAAAATTATATCTTTGTTTCCAGGTAGCAGAAAATCAGAAACAAATGTTTTATTACCAATATTGCTTGATTTCATAAAAATTATGAACATCAAACATGATAGTTATTTTTTTTATTTTCATGCAACTGAAGATAATAAAAATTCAATTTTAGAAAAAATAAAGTTTTCAAATATTGATAATTTAGATGTTATCTCTGATGAGAACATTAAATCTAAAATTTTATCGAATTCAATTTTTGCTGTTGCAAAATCTGGAACTATATCTTTACAGGTATGTAATTCAAATATACCATCGATAATTATTTATAAGCTTAGCTTCATTAATTTTATGATTTTTAAAATGCTGGTTAATGTTAAATTTGCAAATGTTATAAATATAATAAATAATCGAGAGGTTATACCCGAATTATTGCAAAATGAATGTAATGCTAATGAAATTTATAAATCTGTAATTTATCTTTTAAAACACCCAGAACTTATTAAAAAACAATTAACAGAATGTTCAAAAACATTAGAAGGAATTAGATCAAAAACTACCTCTTCTGAAGAGGCTTCTTTAGTTTTAAGAAATTATCTTAGCTAGTCTCTTTAAAACTTCTTCTTTATCTAGAGCCATAATTATATCATACAAACCTGGACCAAATTTTGATCCTGTTAAAGCTATCCGTAGAGGCTGACCAACTCCTTTAAAATTTGTATCATTTGTTTTTATCAAATTATTTACTACAGGTTCTAGTTTCTCCTTATTTATATTCTCTATAGATGATATTTCTTTAATAAATTTTGAAATAATTTTTTTAGCTTTATCATCAATTAATTTAATGTCATTTTCATTAAAGTTAACTTCATCATTGATGATAAATTTTGCATTATCATAAATGTCTTCTAAAGTTTTAGCCTTATTTTTTAAAAATGATAATGAGGATTTAACTTTTGTTTCTTTATTATCTTGGATCTTTTCTTTATAGATTTTGCAATATTCATCTAGACATTTGTAAAGATCGTTCTCATCGATTGTTTTTATATAGTGTTCATTCATTGACAATATTCTACTCATATCTAGTTTTGATGGAGATCTACCAATGCCTTCTAAGTTAAAGTGCTCAATGCTCTCTTCTAAAGAAAATATTTCCTTATCTTGATATGACCATCCCAGTCTAAGTAAATAATTTCTTAACGCATCAGGCATTATACCTATTTTTGAATAATCATCTAAGGTTGAGGCATTATCTCTTTTTGACAGCTTTTTTCCTTCAATAGTATGAATTAATGGAATATGTGCAAATTCTGGAACATTCCAACCCATTGCTTCGTATATTTGTATTTGTTTAAAAGTATTTATCTTATGATCATCTCCTCTAATTATGTGAGTCATTCCCATTTGATGATCGTCAACAGTTGCAGACAAGTTATAAGTTGGCGTTCCATCATTTCTTAAAATTATAAAGTCTTCTATTGTATTATTCTCAATTTCAACATTTCCTTGAACTAAATCTTTGAGTTTAGAATTTCCTTCTATTTTACTTTTAAATCTAATTACCGGTTTAATATCTTTAGGAGTATCTTTTTCATCAGCATCTCTCCATTTTCTATTATAAATATATGGCAACTTTTTTTGCCTAGCCCTTTTTTTTTGTTCTTCTATCTCTTCAGCAGAGCAATAACATTTATATGCATTACCTTTTTGTAATAATTCATTAGCTATTTTAATGTGATCCTCTATTTTTTGAGATTGAATATACTCTTCACCATCATGTTCAATTCCTATCCACTTTAATGATTTAACTATTTGTATCTTGTGTTCCTCTTTGGATCTTTCTTTATCAGTATCTTCAATTCTTAGGCTAAATGTCCCTTTTTTATTTTTAGAGAATAACCAATTAAATAATGCAGTTCTAACTCCTCCAATATGAAGAGCTCCAGTAGGAGACGGCGCAAAACGTGTTGCTACTTTTGACATCAATGATGTTTAGACTATTTTTTTAGAAGTTTCTATATAAAGATACTAAAACTCCTTGAACTTTTACTCTATCAGGTCCAAAAATTTTAGTTTCATAGTTTCTATTAGCACTTTCAAGGGCTACAACTTTGCCTTTTTTTCGAATTCTTTTTAACATTGCCTCATGCTCATCAATTAAAGCAACAACAATTTTACCATTATCAGCACTGTCGGTTCTTTTTATAATAACTGTATCACCTTCATGTATACCCGCATCTACCATAGAGTCTCCTTGAACTTTTAATCCAAAGTAATCTCCATTTTTTTCTAAATTATTAGGTAGTGGAATTCTTGAAACCTCATTTTGTATAGCTTCAACAGGTGTTCCTGCAGCAATCTTTCCAAGAACAGGAACTTCAATTTCATCAGAATTATTTTGTTCTTCGTCCAATCCACCTTTAATTACACTTGGTGAAAAGCTATTATAAATATCATTTGCAGAAGCGGTTTCTGGTAATTTAATTACCTCTAAAGCCCTTGCTTTGTGAGCTAATCTTTTAATGAAACCTCTTTCTTCTAAAGCACTAATTAATCTGTGAATTCCAGATTTGGATTTTAAATTAAGAGATTGCTTCATTTCTTCATATGAAGGAGACACGCCTGAACTTCTCAACTTCTTGTTGATAAATAATAGTAGGTTTTTTTGTTTTTTTGTTAGCATAAGAACAAATATCGTACAAATAATGTTCTATAAAAGTTCTTTTAAATTAACAATACTAAAAAAAGCAAGTAAAATAGGGCTTTATTTAACTATAAAACTGAAAAAATAGAATTTTTATCTAAATTTTTCAAAAGTGATTCACCAATCAAAAAAGTGTTAATTGATGTTTTGTTATTTAGATCTAATAGCTCTTCTTTATTCTTGATTCCACTTTCAGATATTAAAGGACCTTTGTGAGTTTTTACAACATCATAAATATCATAAGTTGTATTTATATCAGTTTTAAGTGTTTTTAAATTCCTATTGTTTATTCCAATTAATGCATTTTTAAAATTTAAAGCTTTTTTAGCTTCTTCTACTGTATGAACTTCAACAATAACTGACATATTATATTTCATAGCTTCATCATATAATTCAGAAGCAAGATCATCTGAAACCCCAGCCAAAATAATTAAAATAGCATCAGCACCATAACTTTTTTGCTAAAGGTATTTGAAATTTATCTATAAAAAAATCCTTACATAATACAGGTAAATTTATTTTATCTTTTATTTTGCTTATGTGAATTAAATTTCCTAAAAAATAATCTTCTTCTGTTAAAACTGAAAGGCAAGTTGCTTTATTATTTAAATAAATCTGAGCAATATCTACAGGATTATAATCATCAATTATTATACCCGCTGAAGGACTTGCTTTTTTAATTTCAGCAATAATTGAAGTTTTATTATTTTTTATATTATTTTCTATTTTCTCTTTAAAATTAATATAGCTGTTATTTTTATTAATTAATTCATCCAAAGTTTTAAGATCTAGGGATTTTTTTAATTTATCAACTTTTTCAATTTTCTTTTGAATGATATTTTGAAGTATATTTTCAGACATTTTGAATTTTTTCTAGATGTAAAAAGGTTTTTCCAGAAAGGATAAATTCTCTTGTGTAATTATATGCTTCAGAAAAGTCTGAAAATTTTTCTCCAACAATTAATCCCGCTGCAGCATTTAAACAAACTGCTTTTGAAAAATCATTATCTTCACCTTTAAATATTTCAATCATCTTATCAGCATTAAATTTTGCATCATCACCCACTAAATTTTTAAAATTATCTGCATTAACCCCCAAAGCATTTGGATCTATTTTTATTTCAGATATTTGACCATCTTTTAATTGAATAACATTAGTGATTGCATAAGGAGATATTTCGTCCAACCCATCTTCACTATTTAAAATCCAGGCAAATTTTAAATTTAAATTTTTAAGTCCTTCTGCAAAAATTTTTAATAATTTTTTATCAAAAACTCCTACAACTTGTCTCTCTACAAGAGCTGGATTACTTAACGGACCAATCATATTAAAAATAGTTCTTTTTCCAATTTTCTTTCTTACAGGTCCTACAAATCTCATTGCACTATGATAATTAGGTGCAAACATAAAACCAAAATTATTTGTATTAATTTCTTTTTCAATATTCTCAGGCTCTAAATCAATTTTAATTTTTAAAGCTTCCAAAACATCACCAGATCCACACTTTGATGAAACAGCCTTATTTCCATGTTTAGCCACTTTTGTGCCCATGCTCGCTAAAAGTAGAGCAGAAGCTGTTGAAATGTTAAGTGTATTCATACCATCACCACCTGTTCCACAAGTATCAATACAATCACTTATATTCACTCTTTTTGATTTTTCTCTTAATACAAAAACACCCCCAGCTATTTCTTCTGCTACTTCACCTTTTTCAGATAATAGTGTTAGAAAGCTAAAAATTTCTTCATCACTGGCTTTTCCAGTCATTAATATTTCAAAAGCAGTTTTACTTTCCTCAAAAGTTAAATCTTGTTTATTTTTAAGTTTTTCTAAAATTTGATCCATAAATTTAATTGTTAATAAAGTTTTTAAGAATTTTCATTCCAAACTTAGTTTTAATACTTTCAGGATGGAATTGTACACCATGAATATTAAATTTTTTATGTTGTATACCCATTATAATCCCATCTTCTGTCTCTGCTGTAATCTTTAGCTCTTTTGATAACGTTTTTTTATCAATTACCAAACTATGGTATCTGGTAGCTTCAAATGTATTTGGGAGGTTTTTTAAAATACCGATTTTTTTAGATTTGATTTTGCTTGTTTTACCGTGCATTAACTTTCTTGCTTGAACAATTTTTGATCCAAAAACTTGTCCAATTATCTGATGACCTAAACATACTCCTAAAAAAGGTAATTTTTTATATAATGATTTCAATATTTTAATACAATTGCCAGATTGATTTGGGTTGCCTGGTCCTGGTGAAATAACAATTTTATCATATTTCTTTTTAATGATTTCTTTAGAATTAATTTTATCATTTCTAACTACATCAACTTTAACATTTAATGAGGAGATATAGTGATACAAATTAAAAGTAAAACTATCGTAATTATCTATTAACAATACTTTCATTATCTTAAAGCATTAATTAAAGCTTTCGCTTTATTAATTGTTTCCTCATATTCATTTTTAGGTTTACTATCTGCAACTATACCTGCGCCTGCTTGCACATAAAATTTTTTATTTTTAGCAACTGCAGTTCTTAAGGCTATACACGTATCAAATTCTCCATTTGCAGAAAAATATCCAATTCCACCTGCGTAAACTTTTCTTTTTGATGTTTCTAATTCATCTATAATTTCCATAGCTCTAATTTTTGGAGCTCCAGAAACAGTACCTGCTGGAAAACCAGCTAAGAGCGATTTAAATTTTGAAAATTTTTTATTATATTCCCCAACTACATTTGAAACTATATGCATTACATGAGAATATCTCTCAATAATGAAGCTTTCCGTAACTTTTACCGAATTTATCTTTGAGACTTTACCAGCATCATTTCTACCCAAATCAAGTAACATCAAATGCTCTGAAAGTTCTTTTTTATCTTTAAGTAGGTCTCTTTCATAAAAAAGATCTTCTTTTTTAGTTTTACCCCTTGGTCTAGTTCCTGCGATTGGTCTTACAGTAATTTTATTATCCCTAAGTCTCACAAGTATTTCAGGACTTGCACCAATTATTTGAAAATCCTCAAAATTAAAGAAAAACATAAAAGGAGAAGGGTTTGTTACTCTTAGTTTTTTATAAATATCCAATGGTTTCTTTGTTAATTTTGCCTCAAATCTTTGGCTTAAAACAACCTGAAAAATATCTCCTAATTTAATATATTTTTTTGCCTTATTAACCATTGATAAAAATTTATTTTTTGAAGTGTTAGATTTCACTTTTATATTTTTTGATT
>QCMQ01000022.1 GCA_003213615.1 Pelagibacteraceae bacterium AG-422-D23
AATAATCTTTAATTTTTGTATTTTTTTTTGTAATAGCTTTTTTTCGTAGATCCTCCTGATTTATTTTTACTTTATTGGAAAATTTATAATAAATTAGCTCATTCCATAATGTTTCTATTGTAATTTTCTTTTCAATTTCATTTATATTTAAATTATAATTTTTTATGTAATTTAAAAATTCATCTTTTGATTTTAACCCTAGCCTTGAATACATTGATTTAAGAAGATTATTTATCAAATCTTTATTTTGTTCTAGTTTCTTTGTATAATTCATTAGTTCTATTATTTTTATTTTTTCTCTAATTAAAGATTCTTTTGCGACTGTGTATTTTTTTTCTTTATCTAATTTGTTTATATTTTTATTTAATAAACTTAGATAATCGATCTCTTTTGTAATATCAAAACTTGTTATAATTTCATTATCTACTTTTACAATAATTTTGTTTTCTATGCTTTTTGCTGAATTTAAAAAAAAAGCATATAGAAAAAGAATTAAAAAAAATAATATTTTATTTCCAAATGATGTCATTATTATCGTCTCTATATAATTTCTTATCTATTTTTTGATCTATAGTCGTAAGTGGAAACAATGTCAGTGTGAAAAATAAATCTTCTTTAGGTGTTATATCTCTATCTTGATAATAAGTTTTTCGATATTTTATCGCAGCTGTTAAACAATCGTTTTGATATTCATATATAAAATCATAATATTCTGTAAGACTTATTTTTCTATTTCTTCTTGTTTTAAATACTAAACTGTTGTTATCATTTAAATTAAATGAAGTCTCATTAGATAAATAATTTGAATTACCCACTTTTCCATTTGACTCATGAAAGTGAAACTCTGTCACAAAATTGTTAGTTTTAAATTCTGTCTTTAAATCATTATGCTCTATACTATTAAAATTATTATCTAATGAAAAGTTATAATCAAAAGATAAATTTTCTGAAAATTGATTTTCTATAGATCCAATTAAATTTGAATATTTCCCTTGCAAAGAGCTTGATTGTGGCATTTTATATTCAGGGGTATCTCTAAAAACAGAGGCAAGTTTTACTTCAAAAAATTTTTCAATATTATCATTATTCTCTCTACGATAATCAATTCCCATAGTAGCTGTTTTACCAGACTCGTATGATTCAGTTAAACCTAACCTGTTAATGCTAAAAATATTGTCAGTAGTTATTAAACTGTTATTAGATGAATAATCTTTCATGTTACTAGGATTAATTCGAAATGATATTTTTGGTGTTAAGTAATCGTTATCAGCAGTATTTTTTTTTATCATTGGATAAGATATATTAAATTCATTTATATTGAGAACCTGAAGTTGAGGATTTGATTTATAAGTAGAGTCATTTTGTGCCATGGTATTAATATTCTTTAAATGAATTCCAAAATTCGTTACAAAACCATAGTCAGAATATTTGCTTGCTGATTGAAAATTTAGATTGTTTAAAATCTGAGTCTTTAAATTATTAGTATCTTTGAGCGTATTATCACCTGAGGATGTAAAGCTTATTGAGCCGTATTCATTAGAAAGTAATGAGGACGAAAAATTATAGTAAGGTAAAACATATTGAAATCGATCACTATTTTTAGAGGTCTGAAGATTTTCATAACTTGTAAAACCAGATGTAAAGTTGTAATCCTCATCATCTAGTTCTAATTTTAAACCAGATGTCATAGTGTTATGATCTTTAAGATCATCTTGAAAAGTTTTATCCGTAATCAATGCATTTTCAAAAATACCCAGATAAGTATCCATACTTACTTTTTCTAAAAATATTTCTAATTTACTGGAATTAAATCTTTCTAAATCTAAATCCAAATTATATTTTGAGAAAAGGTGGGTCATTGTATTTCTATTATTTGCTAATTCGGATTTATATCCTTTAGTTAAAGCGAAATCTGATATGAAAGAAGATTTTTCATTTTCTTGACGATATTCACCCTGAAACATATATATTCTGTTGTCAAAGATAGTCGGTTTGAAAGTTATATCCTTACTTTCAGAAATTACATGAAAATAGGGTTGATTGAGCGATGTGCCAACTATACTTGAACTATTAAGTGTCGGTTGCAGAAACCCAGATCTTCTATCAACAGAAGGGTCAGGGTGAAAAAATTTTGGAAAATAGAAGACTGGAAAATCATATATCTTTAAAACTGCATCATTATAAAAAATATTTTGTTTTTTTTTATCATGGGTTATTTTATTTGCATTTAAGCTCCAAGGAGGACAGTTGTCATTTTTTTTACAACTTGTAAAAATAGCTTTATTAATAATTGTTTTATCCCCATCACCTTTTGCTGAAACTCCATAAATTCTTGGATTATTTTTGCCTTTTAATTTCTCTACTCTTTTTTTCTCTAAGTCTTTGGTATTTTCATCAATTTTTCTTTCATTATCAAATAATTCTTGATGTAAAAGAATTTTAGTTTCTTTAGATACAAATTTTTTTAAATTAAAATTAAATATTCCATCCGAAAGATATATTTTATCAGATTTAGGTTTTAAATAATTTGTAATAATTAAAATATTTTTTCCTTTTAATAACTCTTCATTTGCAAGAAAATCAAATTTATCTAATTCGTAAAAATTACTATTATTATCTAAAACTGTAGATTTATTATTTGAAGTAAACCTCATTTCATCTTCAAAAAAAGTTACATCTTTAGACTTAAAAGTATATTTTGAAATAATAAAGGCTTCAGTATTGCCCTCTGTATATGCTTTTTTTTCTAAAATTTTATAGTTTATTTTGTCAGTTGTTATCGAATAATTTTTAACTATATTTTTAATATTTACGTTTCCAGTAGCTATTAGTTTGTTTAATTTTTTTTTATATTCAAATTGATCACCTTCAATTATTGTTTCTTCATTAATAGCTTTTGATCTCGTTTGTGTAAAAATAATTTCTTCATTTTTATTATAAGTAATATCCTCTGAATAAATTTTTATTTGATTAAATTCATCAGTGATTATTACATTTCCACTTGCAAACAATATATTACTAAGTTTATCATATTTAAAATAATCAGCTTCCAATGATATTCCTTCATTAGTCTTAGCAATACCTCTTTTTGATCCAATAAAAGTATTTCCATTTTCTAAAATTTCAGCTTCTGTGACATCAAAATTAAAAGAATCTTGCGATTTAGCGCTACTTGAAAAACATAGTAAAAAAATAATTATATAAATTAAAATATTATTTTTCATTTAATTTAAAAGAAGTAATAAAATTAATTATAGCTAAGCTAATTAATGGCACCCAGATTGAAACCAAAATAGTTATTTTTTCAGTGTTTCCCATTACTATAAAAAAGTTATTTACGTAGTATATTAATACAGATAAAAATAATCCTATTGAAATTTTTAGAGTATTACTCTTAAATTGTTTGGTATTAAACATAATTATTGAGGATAAAATTGTCATCAATACTAAATATAATGGATAGGATATTATTTTGTTAATTTCAATTTCAACTTCAGTTGTAGAATAATTTAATAAATTGTAATTTTCTTTTAATTCAAATAACTCAAATAAAGATAATGACGACAAGTTAGAAAATAAACTTTGTATTTTTTCATAATTAAAATTTGAAATGATATTTAAAAAATCTTTCTTATAGCTAGTATCACTCTCATATATTTTGGGATCATAGATAATCCAATTATTTTGACTAATATCAATTTTGTTTGATTGAATATGCTTTGTAATATTATAGTTTTTATCAAATTGACTTATGAAAGTATTAATTAAAAAATTATCATCAATTTTGGAAGCATGAATAATATTAATTTTATTTTCATTAGTATCTTTTATCCATAAACCATTATTTGTAATTACCGCTAAGTATTTATCGTCTGTCGTATATTTATTTTTAATTTCCAAATAAATATTTTTTAGATTAGAAGAAAAACTATAAAAAAAAATAATTATAATTAATCCTAAAAATAAAGCAGTGGTACTTAATATTGCTAATATTTTCGAGTTTTTTAATCCAGTGTATTTAAAAATTTGTAACTGATTATCTCTGAATAAATTTATAAAAAAAAATTGGGTTGATATCAAAAAAACAAATGGAAACATTTCAAAAAGTAATGATGGTGCATTTAAAAATGAAATGTAAAGTGGTAAATATGCTTTTACATCTACCTTGTTAAAAAATTCTATTTCTGTCAATATATTTAAAATTAAAACTAGACTTAAAAAAATTAACGAGACATTTATAAAGGACTTAATAAAATTAAATATTATAAATTTTATATATACTTTCATGTTTTTACTCTAAGTTTTATCCTAATTAGGGAATATAAGACCAATGCTATTAAAATAGGCAATACTGATACCATTACATTATACTGAATATTTTTATCAATAAATTTTATTGAGGATTCTGAAAAAATTATTAGCAAAAAACCAAATAAAAAAATTAATATTTTATTTTTGTTATAAGATATTTTTTCTTTTGGATTCAAGATTAGTAGAAGTGAAATTATTATTAAAATTGGAATAAAAATTGGAACTATAAATCTTTTATACAATTCTTGAAAAATATTTCTTAAATTATCAACTGTACAGTTTGGATTTATGATTTTTGATTTTTGATTTAGAAAAGGAATTTTTAATTTATAATTTTTTTCAATACAATATAAGTGAGCAATAGTAGAAGTTTCTTGGATTTTATCTTGGATAATTACATCTGTATCAAATTGCGATAATATAAAATCAGATTTAGTAAAATTAAAATTTGTTACTTTATTATTAATAACATTAATTGTCTGCCCATCATACAAAACAAGTATTTTAGATTTATTCATATTTTTAAATTCACCAGTTTTAGCCACAGTTATTTGATATTTGCTGTTTGAATTATCCTTTTTAAGATAAATATTTTTTAAACTTCCATCAAAAGACTTCTCCTCTGCATAAATTGTAAGTCCTCTTATATTGTCGTTAAATTTTTTTGGTTTTATAAAACTTTCAAAAAAGTCAACGCTAGAACTTTTGATTAAAAATCTTGAGTAATTTTGACTATTTGGAACTATTATAGTTGTTAATATCAATTGAAAAATCATAATTAAAATCGAAAATTTTATAAAAAAAACAATCAATTCAACTTTATTAATTCCAAAATTCCAAAAAATTATCATCTCATTGTTCAGTTCATATCTGTTAAGTACATAACAGAAACTAAAAAAAATCGCGAAAGGCAGAATCTTACTTACAATTTTTGGAAAGTTTGTAAGTGAATATCCCAAATAAACTCCAAAATCCCGGCCATCCTCTACAATTATATCTAAAAAATTAACTGCTTGAAAAACCCATATAATTATACTTGTGCTTAACAATGTAATTAAGAAAAAGACTAGACAATCAAAAAGTAGTTTTCTAAAAAGAATTTTTTTCATTGAAATATGGTAATTTTATTCTTATATAGCACTCATCTCGCATAGAGTGTATTTAAAAGTTATGTCAATCACAATTAATTATAAAAACATCACATCTAAAATAAAACCATCAAATATTGTTTTATTTGTTGATAAAAAATTCAATTTATTAAACCTTAAAAAACATATTTTAAATTCAGAGTATTTATACATTTCTGACTTGTTAAAGGTTAGAAAGAATAAAGATAAAATAGCAACTTTTGAAATAAGTTCTAAAAAGAAATTTTTTTTAGTATCAGTAAATAATAATTTCAAAATTTCCGAAGCTGAAAACTTGGGAGCAAAATTTTATGATATTATTAAAGATTTAAAACAATATGACTATAACGTAAATTCAGATACTTTACCAATTGAATCTAAAAACTTTGTTGGTTATTTTCTTCATGGATTAAAATTGAAATCTTACTCTTTTGAAAAGTATAAAACAAAAAAAAATAAAAAAAAAATTTCAATAACGTTAAGTGGAAAAAATAAAATTTCTGCAAAAGATCAAATAAAATTTAAAGCTATAGAGGAAGGTGCTTTTTATACAAGAGACTTGGTATCTGAACCTGGCAATATTTTGCATCCAGATGAATATGCAAAAAGATTAAAGTTGTTAAGCAAGGATGGCTTAAAAATAAATATTTACGACGAAAAAAAATTAAAAAAACTAGGAATGAATACTTTGCTTGGAGTTGGCCAAGGTAGTATTAGAGGTTCTTATTTAGTAACAATGGAATGGAATGGTTTAAAGGATAAGTCTAAGCCTCTAGCATTTGTTGGAAAAGGTGTCTGCTTTGATACTGGAGGTATTTCGTTAAAACCTGCAAAATTTATGGAGGATATGACTTATGATATGGCTGGCTCCGCTGTTGTAGTAGGGTTAATGAAAAGTTTAGCTCTAAGAAAAGCTAAAGTAAATGCTGTCGGAGTAGTTGGTCTTGTAGAAAATATGCCAGGTGGAAATGCCCAGAGACCTGGAGATATAGTTAAGTCATATAGTGGTAAGACCGTTGAAATACTAAATACAGATGCGGAAGGTAGATTAGTTTTGGCTGATGCGCTCACATATACTG
>QCMQ01000023.1 GCA_003213615.1 Pelagibacteraceae bacterium AG-422-D23
GCTTTCTCAATTTTTTTACAAATTTCTAAAATGTAAATACTCTCATTTAAATTAGGAACTTTAACTCTATTGTTTTTACATAACTTATAAAATTCAAAAATCTCTTTTTTTAATGCCTCATTTTGATCAACAAGTACTTTTTGTTCATTAGATGTTATTGTAATTGGTTGATTCCTTTTCATAGAAAAATTTAAGTTAGTTTGTTGGTTGATTTTAATTTCCTTAGATATAAGATTGGAAGAGATATATTCTTTTAAAGTCGTAATATTAATATGTCTAATTTTTTTTTGAGTAATTCTGCTAGCTTCAATTTTAGAAATAACATTGTTTTCATGAATTAATATTGCTGTAGCATAACAAATTTGATTGTTTCTTTTAAATCCATGTGCAAAAATTTTTTTAATTTTTCCATTAAAATATATTGATAAGTCTATATCATGTATCATCAAATCATGAATAACATCAACATCTTTAACTCTGTCACTAAGCTTATCTGTTCTTTTAAATTCTACAGATACTACCTTGCCCTTTTTAAAAAATTTTTTTAAGACTGGTGTAACTGAATTATACCTTTCTATAAACCCACACTGAATAGTTTTGTTTTTAAGATTTTTTTTTATTTTAGCTAATTGATTTAAATTAGATACAATGGGTTTTTCAACAAAAATTTTTAATTTACTTTTTGAAAAAAAATTTAGATATTTAAAATGATCCTTTGTAGGAGTTGCTATAATAACAGCGTCCGAGGAATTTTTTATTATATTTAAATTTTTAGTATATTTAGTATTATATTGCTTCGATAATTCCTTGGCTTTTTTAATATTTTTATCGAATAAATAATCTACTTTGAAGTTTTGGATTTCAGATAACACTCTTAAGTGGTTTTGGCCCATAAACCCGAGCCCTACTATAGATATATTAATCATTTTTTTATTTCTTTTTTAAATTTTGCTGGATTTCCAGCAACTAATTCATTTTCGCCAACATTATTAATTACTACAGAACCTGCTGCAACCATTGATCTTTTGCCTATTTTAACTCCACACAAAATTGTGGCATTAGCTCCGATACTTGCACCAAATTCAACTATTGTTTTTTTTATTTTCCAATTTTTTTTATCAGCTCTTGGAAAATAATCATTAGTAAAAACGACTCCTGGGCCCACAAAAACATTATTCTTAATTTTTACACCATCATAAATTAGTGCTGAATTCTGAATTTTACAGTTATCCCCTACTACAACATTTTTATCTATATAAACATCTTTTGAAATAACACAATTTTTTCCAACTTTTGCATTTTCTCTAATCTGTGCATTGTTCCAGACATATGTATTTTTTCCTACTGAGGCTTTTTTAGATATATCAGCAGATTTATGAATTTTATTGTTAACCATTTATAATTTTTATTATTTTTATTATATCTTTTTTTTTCATATATGGATCTATTGGAATAGATAAAATATTTCTAGATAAATTTTCAGATTTAGGAAAACTATTTTTTTTTAAACCAAGATTAAAAAAAACTTTTTCAAGATGCATTGGTCTTTTATAATACACGTTATATCCAATTTTATTTTTTTTAAATTTACTTATTACTTTGTTTTTTAATTTATAATTATTAAATTCTATAGAAAAAACTGAGAATGTACTCAATGAATATTTTTCAATTTTTTGTGTTTTAATTAGTTTGTTTTTTTTGAACGCATTTGTATAAATTTTTGCTATTCCCATTCTTAACTTTTGCTCTGATCTAAATTTTTTCAATTTTTCTAATAAAACTGTGGCCTGGATTGTATCTAGTCTTCCAGTTAAACCTATTCTATCAAAGTTTCCATTTTTTTCTGATTTTCCATGAACACGTATCGACTTAAGTATTTCATAAATTTTTTTATCATTTGTGGTTATTGCCCCACCATCTCCATAACATGAAAGACTTTTTGTGGGATAAAAAGAAAAACAACCAACATCACCTAAACTTCCAGACACTTTATTTTTATACTTTGATCCAAAACTTTGAGCTGCATCTTCAATTAAAAATAAATTGTTTAATTTTGCAATTTTATTTATTTTTTCATAATTAAATGGATTTCCAAAAAGATTTACAGCTATGATTCCTTTTAAATTAATTTTGTTTTTTTTTTTTAAATTCTTTGGAATATTTGAAGTAAAATTTTATTTTTTTATATTCTTGATTGTATTAGCAAGATCAGAAGAATCCATATTATAAGTTGCAGGGTCTATATCAATAAATACAGGAGTGGCACCCAAGAACTCAATTACTTCTGCAGTTGAGATGTAGCTGTATACGGTTGTAAATACAACATCTCCAGGTTTTATGTTGTATGCCATTAAAGACATTAAAAGAGCATCAGTTCCTGAAGAACAAGAGATACAATATTTTGTGTTTACATATTTTGCAATTTTTTTTTCTAATAATGAAACGTTATAACCAAGTATAAAATCTCCTTTTTTAATATTTTTGCTAATTCCTGATAGAATTTTTTTTCTATAGATGTTATTTTGAAATTTAAAATTTATAAGTGGAATCATAAATATTTGTATAACAGAATAAATAAATGAATTTAAATAAAATCACAATTGTAGTTCCATGCTATAATGAGGAAAATTATATAGATAAACTAACTGATAAGCTTTTACTTCAGTGTGATGCTTTAAAACTAGATTACGAAATAATATTTGTTGAAGACGGAAGTACTGACAACACATTTGATGAAATCACAAAAAAAATTAATAAAAATAATAAAATTAAAGCTATCAAATTATCTAGAAATTATGGAAGTCACATAGCCATAAGCGCTGGTATTGAAAATTCCAATGAGTCAGATCTTATTATTGTTTGTCCTTTAGATGATATTGAAATTGGCAATTTATTTTCAAATTTAGTTGATAAATATAAAGAAGGTTTTGAAATTGTTTGGACAGTTAGAAAGAGAAGAAACAAAAACCTATTTCTGAAAATAATGACAAGTATTTATTATAAAATATTTATTACTTTAACAGGTTTCAAAAATTATCCAAAAAATGGAACTTCAGCTGTGTTCCTTATAAGTAGAAAAATTGCAAACGAATTAAAAAAATTTAAAGAAAGTAATAGAGTTATTAATGTTTTATTATTCTCAATTGGTTTTAAGCAAGGTTTTATTGAATATAACGAAAACAAAAATATCAGAACATCTTCGTTTACCTTCTTCAAAAGACTTAAAATAGCTATAGATAGTATTGTTTCATATTCTTATATGCCAATGAGAATAATTTCTTTGTTTGGAATATTTTTAAGTATTTTTGCATTTATTTTTTCAATAGATGTATACTTAGATTACTTGCTAAATGATATAAATGTAGAAGGTTGGACAACTGTTGTAATTTTAATATCACTTTTAGGAGGAATTCAATTATTAACTTTGGGTGTTTTGGGAGAATATCTTTGGAGAACATCTAATGATGCAAAAAAACGTCCTCTGTATCTTTTAGAAAAAAAAATTGGTTTTTAGAGAAATTTTTAAGTAAAAAATTTTAGATACAAAGATGGCGGAAGTATACCTAACTTACAAAATAATTTAATAGGATATTTAAATTTTTTTACTAAATTATAGTTTGTATTATAATCTAGAAAAGATTTGGGTTCTAATTTCATGATATTATCTATATAATTTTTGTCAATTCCAAGTCTGCTTATACAAAGATTAATAATAGTTTCATCTTCAGAAGAATAAATTTCTTTGATTTTTTCCATTGCTTCGTCTCTATCTAATTGACCTGATCTAATAAGTGCAGAATAATTAAATCTTCTAAATTCAATCTTAAACTTTACTCTTAAAATATAAGTCATTAAGCTTTGGAATAAATCATCCATATAATGTGCACCAGGGTATGTCCAATCAAATTCTTTTTTAATAATTTCCTCTGCTTGAGGTCTTACATAATTGACGTGATATAATAATGGTACAAATTTTATTCGTCTTATAAATGAATAATAAAAAAATTCCTTCACATCAAAATTAAATCCAGCATCATTAGGCTCCCATTTTCTTAAAGCGACAGTGCCATATTGCTTCATTATCTCTTTCAAATATTTTCCATCTAAATAATTCCAGTCTAAAGGCACAACTCCTTCGGTTCTGAATGAAACACCGCTTAATATATATTTTATATTTTCTTTTGCTGCTAAAGAATAAAGTGATGAAGCTATTCCTAAATCAGTACCAAGCTGCATATCAGGAACTGAGGCCTTTAATAATGAAAGTTTAATATCTTTTGATTCTCTCCAGTCTGAAGTGATTGTTCTTAATTCAAAATTAGTTTTTCTGATTATATTTCTTATGTTTTGTCCTGCTACTGGGTTGCTAAAACCATCGTTAAAATGAATTAATAAAGGTCTTAAACCTAATGATTTCGCCAAATAAACAAGGTATGTACTATCTCTTCCACCACTTAAACCAAGAATACAATCAAACTTTTTATTTTTCCCCTCTGATATTATCTTTTTAGCAATTTTTTTTTCATTCCCATTAATAGGAAACTGTTTATTTAATTCATCGTGAGAATGGCAATAATTACAAATTCCATCTTTGTCTAAGGATATAAACCTTGTTGTATTATTCATTATACAACGTTTACAAATTATTTCTTTCAAGCTAGTGATCCTTTTTTATTTGTAAATTTTTTTACCTATTTGAGTTCCTTTAATACCATTATTTTTTATTTCAACTTCAACAATTTTTAAATCACTAGCAAATTCGTTAAAATCACCCTGTGTTAATAATCCATTTTTATCTGTTGCAATAGAGCACCCAACCATTTTTTTTCCCTCATATGGACCTCCAACGATATAACCAACACTTGTAGTGCTTATAACTGGAATTTCAAAAATTTTTGAAATTTTTAAAAATTGATCAATCCATTTGTTCTTGTAAGGATCCATTTCCTCTGTGACATTATAATCTACGGTCCAAGATGATGGAGATAAAATTATTTCAGCTCCCATTCTACATAAGACATAACCAATATCTATTGAATCATGATAATTGTCAGAACAAATGTTTATCCCTATTTTTCCAAATTCAGTATCAATTACTTCTAACTTGTTCCCAACCTCATAAAATTCAAAAGCCTGCTCTAATACATTTATTTTTCTATATTTGGTTAAAATATTTCCTTGCTTGTCTATAAGTATTGCTGAATTATAATTTTTATTATTTACATTGTCTTTTTCTGTAAGTCCTGCACAAATATAAATTTCATTTTTTTTTGCTTCATCACAAAGAATATTAGAAAATTCTCCTGGTATAGTTTTTGAATTATTAATTCCACTAGGGTGTGTCCATCCAAAATCTAAACACTCTGGGAGTAAAATTAAACTACAATTATTTTTTTTGGCATCTATTATTAAATCTTTTGCTCTACTAAAATTTCTATCTGGCTCACCTCCTTCAATTAACAACTGACCCAATCCAATCTTAATATTTTTCATTTTAAATAAACCAAAAATATTCCAAATAATATTAATAAAATTCCAATAAAATTATTCAAAGTTATCGTTTCATTTAAAATTAAATAACTTAAAATCAATAAGAATATTGCGCTAAACCCTATAATTAGAGGATAAGCGATTGATAAATTCATTCTGGATAAAGCAAAAGCATATATTACAGGTGAAATAAAAATTATAATAGCTGCAATGAAGGTAACTGGTGTGCTAATAATTTTTAAACAATAAGTTATTACGTTATAAATACCATCAAATTTTATTGGTCCAAGTAAATTTAATCTTAATTTAATAACAAGTATTCCTGCTACATCCATTAAAGCAG
>QCMQ01000024.1 GCA_003213615.1 Pelagibacteraceae bacterium AG-422-D23
AAAATTTCTGTATAAAAAATCTGCTCTAATGTGAACTCCTTTTGAAAGTGCATACCCAGCACCTAGCATAAAAAGTGCACCATATAAAAATCTACTTATATCGTAAGCCCAAATTGTTGGGGAATGAAATAATTTTCTAGCAAAGACCTCGTAAGTCATTGCAAGAATTAATGGCATTAGTATCCAACAAACAACATTACCAACCCATTTGCTAAATTTATCGATATTAACAATTGAACTTGCCATCCATGACGGCATATCACTTGGCATTTTTCCTGAACCACCTCGCCTTTCGGCAATCATTTCATCTGAAATATCTAGTTTACCCGGTTCGTCTGCCATAAAATTTTATATAAAAAAATTAGAGCGGACTATTAAGTCCGCTCTAACGTAAAGATTATTTAATGATTACTTTAATGTTGCTGCGTGAGCCATTCCTAGCTTCGCATTAGACATTTGAGCACCACTCCAGAAAGGAACTGCGATATCAGCAAATTCTTTCATAGAGTCCCAAACTTCAGCAAAGAATGCATTTTTAGCTGCGTTTGTTTCCAAACTTTTCTTAGCAGCTGCCATGTATTCAGTGAAGTAATCAGAAGGAGTATCTTCTAATTTTACACCATGAACTTCAGTAAGCTCTTTTAAAGCTTTTCCGTTTTCATAGATTCTGTAACTTAGAGATTTCGCTAGAGATGCATTTGCTGCAACTTCTAGAGACTTCTTCTCATGAGCACTCATAGCTTCATATGTTTTTCCAGTAATATAAAAGTCAGCATTTACGACTACTTGGTGTAAACCTTGTAAGTAGTAGTGCTTTAATACTTTTTGGAAACCAAACGTCAAGTCTGGCTTTGGACAACACCATTCAGCAGCATCAATAGTTCCTGCTTCTAAAGCTGGCAGAATGTCTCCACCACCCATAGCAACAGATGCTATACCGATGTCTTTGTAAGTTTGTCCTGGAATTCCTGGGGGAGTTCTGAATTTATATTTTCTAAAGTCAGCCATATCTTTAATTGGTTTTGGAAACCAACCTAAAGCTTCAGGACCGACTGGTTGAATCATAAATCCTTTAATATCTCTTCCCATTTCTTTCCATAGTCTGTCATATAGCTCTTTTCCTCCACCATACTGAAACCATGATAAGAATGCGATGTTGTCAATACCAACACCACCACCTGCTACTGGCGAACCAAATAACATAGCGGCAGGATGGTCACCTGACCAATAGTGTGTCCAAGCAAATCCACAGTCGATAAGTCCTTTATCAACAGCATCTAAAGTTTCTTTTACACCAACAACTGCTCCTGCAGGCATAATTTCAAACTTAAGAGATCCACCTGTCAAAGTTGTAACAGTGTCAGTAAAGTCTTTTAACATTTTAACTTCATCAGCCTTAGTGTTAAGAACTGTCTGACATTTTAGTGTTTTTGCAGCGTTAGCATTTGAAATAAATCCAAATACCATAGCAACTGCAAATAACATTGAAATGATTTTTCTCATATCGTTTTTTCCCTCTCTTTATTTTTAAAAACGAAAGCTTGTCAAAGAATGAAATTTAAAACAAGTGCTAATATTGGATTATTTGGATTTTTTTGTGTACAGAAATATAACAAATAAAATAAATTTAATTTATAAGAGTTCTAATATGGATAATTTTGATTTTATTATTTTAGGTGCTGGATCAGCAGGATGTGTGCTTGCCAATAGATTGTCTGAAAATCCATCAAATAAAGTGCTATTAATAGAAGCCGGTGGCAAGGATAATTACCCATGGATACATATTCCTGTTGGTTATTTTAAAACAATGCATAATCCAAAGACTGATTGGTGTTATAAAACAGAACCTGATGAGAGCATGAACAACATTTCCATCAGATATCCTAGAGGAAAAACTTTAGGAGGCAGTTCTTCTATCAATGGTTTGCTTTATATAAGAGGTCAAGACAGAGATTATGATATTTGGAGACAATTAGGTAACACTGGTTGGGGATGGGATGATGTTTTGCCTTATTTTATCAAAGCAGAAAACCAAGAAAGAGGAAAAGATGAGTTCCATGGAGTTGGAGGCCCTTTATCTGTTTCAGATCAAAGAATACATCTGCCTCTTTTAGATGAATTTCAAAATGCTGCTGAAGAGTTTGGTATTCCAAAAACAAAAGATTTTAATACTGGTGATAATCATGGCTGTGGTTATTTCCAAGTAACTGAAAAAGATGGCTTTAGATGTAGCACAGCTGTTGGATATTTAAACCCAATCAAGAGCAGGAAAAATTTAAAAATATTAACTAATTCACACGTCAAAAAAATAAATTTTAAAAGTAAAACTGCCAAAGAAGTTGAGTATTGGGAAGGAAATGAATTAAAAAAAGTTCAAGCAAATAGAGAAATTATTATTTCATCAGGAGCTATTGGCTCTCCTCAAATTTTACAAGTTTCTGGTATAGGAAATTCTGAAAAACTTAAAAGTCTTGGAATTGATATGGTGCAAAATTTGAATGGGGTTGGAGAAAATTTACACGATCACTTAATGCTAAGACCAATCTATAAAGTAAATGGATTAAAATCCCTTAATAAAAAAATTAATAGTTTATTTGGAAATTTAATGATTGGCTTAGAATATATTTTTAAAAGAAGTGGCCCAATGACTATGGGTGCTAGTCAACTTTGTATGTTTGCTAAAAGTGATCCATCTTTAGAACTACCAGACTTGCAATGGCATATTCAACCCATGAGCATGGATACTTTAGGAGCTACAAAAAATCATGATTTTCATGCATTCACCCCTACTGTTTCAAATATCAGGCCAACAAGTAGAGGACATGTTAGTATCGTTGATAAAGACTCGAGAACCTATGCAAAAATAAAACAAAACTATCTATCAACAGATCACGATAGAATGATTGCAGCTAAAGGACTTAAATTAACTAGGAAAATTATAATGGAGTCTGAAACTTTCAAAAAATACACCCCAGAAGAATACAGACCTGGCATTCATTTAAATGATGATGAGGAATTAGTTAAAGAAGCCTCTAATTATGCTCAAACTATTTTTCATCCAGTTGGAACTTGTAAAATGGGTCAAGATGAAATGTCTGTAGTAGATGAAAAACTTAAGGTTAGAGGTGTTAATAATTTAAGAGTTATAGATGCATCAATAATGCCAAACATCACTTCGGGAAATACAAATGCACCAACAATAATGATTGCAGAAAAAGGTGCTGACATGATACTACAACAATAATGTTTGCAGAATTTTTTACACCTGAACAAATAGCAATATTAACTCAAATAATTTTTATAGATTTAGTGTTAGCAGGAGATAATGCAATTATAATTGGGATGGTTGCATCTAAATTTCCAGTGGAGCAAAGAAAAAAAGTTATCTTCTGGGGAATTGGTGGTGCTGTAATTTTAAGAATAATACTAACTTTACTTACAGCTTATCTGCTACAAATAACTGGTTTAAGATTAATTGGGGGATTGTTATTACTTTATATTGTTTACAAACTTTACGTAGATGTAATCAAAGGTTCAGAAACAGAGGAAAATGTTAAAGTAGACAATTCTAGTTTTTTAAAGGCTATTTGGACAGTTCTACTAGCAGATTTTACAATGAGTTTAGATAATGTTTTAGGTGTTGCTGGTGCAGCAGGCGATCATTATGGACTACTTGTATTTGGATTAGTGTTATCAATAGTTTTAATGGCAACTGCAGCAACATTAATATCTGGATGGATTAAAAAATATAAATGGATTGCTTGGGTTGGATTATTAGCAATATTAATAGTAGCAGTAGAGTTGATTTACACAGATATTAAAATAATATTCTTTTAATGTATCTTCAAAAAATAAATCTAAAAAACAAATATGCTTTAGTTACTGGTGCAGGTAAAGGATTGGGAAGAGCTTGTTCCATTGCACTAGCTGAAGCGGGGGCAACAGTTATAGCTTTAAGTAGAACTCCTTCAGATTTAAATAAATTAGAAAAGGATATCAAAAAATTTAAAGGAAAAATTATTAAGGTTTCATGTAATGTGATGAACTATGAAGATTTAAAACAAAAATTAGATAAAATTAAAATTATTGATGTATTGGTAAATAATGCAGGAACTAACATTCCAGAACCCTTTGAAAAAATCAAACAAAAAAGTATGAATTATCTTGTAGATTTAAATCTAAAAGCAGCATTTAACGTAGCACAACTTGTTGTAAAAAAAATGCTAAAAAATAAAAAAAGACCTGGTTCAATTGTAAATATGTCATCCCAACTCGGTCATGTGGGTATGGGAGGAAGAAATGTATACAACATGACAAAATTTGGTATTGAGGGACTGACTAAAGGAATGGGAGTAGAATTGGCTAAAAAAAATATCAGAGTTAACACAGTAGCACCTACTTTTGTTGAAACGCCTATGGTTAAAAATTTTTTTAAAAACAAAAAATTTAAAAAATTAGCTCTTGGAAATATTCCTATGGGTAAAGCAGCTACTGAAAGTGATGTTGCCACAACTGTTTGTTTTTTGGCATCATCTGCATCTTCAATGATAACTGGAACATCAATAATTATAGATGGTGGATGGACAGCTCAATAATTTATAGAATTTTTTTTGTTTTTTTAATTTTAATATCACCAGTTAAAGCTATTGAATTTCAAGGTAAATTTCTGCAAGGTCATTTTATATTAGGTAAAACTGATCCTAATGCTAAAATTTTGGTTGGAAAAAAAGAGGTTAAAGTATCAAAAGATGGTTTTTTTGTTTTTGGTATAGATCGAGATCAAAAATATGACCTAACATTTACAAAAATTATTAATGGAAAAAAATCATTAACTACAAAAAAAGTTTTAAAGAGAAAATATAATATACAAAGAATAGATGGTTTAGCGGAAAACAAAGTTACCCCACCTGAGTCTGTTTATAAAAGAATTAAAAAAGAAAATAATGCAATTGGAGAAGCAAGAGCAATAAATTCTGATCTGCAATTTTTTAAAGAAAAATTTATTATGCCAGTTGAAGGTATAATTAGCGGTGTTTATGGTAGTCAAAGAATTTTAAATGGTAAGCCCAGATGGCCTCACTACGGAATAGATATTGCAGCTAAACAAGGAACGATGATTAAATCTTCTGGTTCGGGTGTAGTTACTATGGCTGAAGATGATTTGTATTATACTGGTGGAACAGTAATAATGGATCATGGTCATGGGATATCAACAATATATTCCCATTTAGAAAATGTTTTGGTTTCAGTCGGTGATCAAATTAATCAAGAAGACATAATAGGAACTGTAGGTTCAACTGGAAGATCTACTGGACCTCACTTAGACTTTAGGGTTAATTGGTTTCAAACACGACTAGATCCGATGTCTGTCTTAAACTAAATCTCAGATTTTGCTCTGAAACGTTCATAAATCAATCTAGCTCTAACTCCTAAACTTAAAATTGGATCAGGAGGAAGCAAAGTGGGTTTGTTTCTTGCTTCAATAACTTCTATCTCTTTTGTATTTTCATTGCTTGCTTTGATTGCTATTTGTTCTCCAAATAAAGTACCAACGCCAATACCAGAGCCATTATAACAACCTGCAACAAATATATTATCATCTATTTTTTCAAAAATTTGAGAGCTATTTCTTGTTCTTGAAACAATACCTGACCAAGAAGATTGAATGATGTCATCAGGCAATTCAGGAAATCTTTTTTTAATTCCTATTCTATGTGTTAATGATCTTTTGTTTAATTCAGATTGAGACATTTGATAAGGATTATAAACTTCTGCGGTATTTCTAATTAAAATTCTTCTATCTTTAGTCATT
>QCMQ01000025.1 GCA_003213615.1 Pelagibacteraceae bacterium AG-422-D23
AATCTGTCGCTAATTTAATTGCAGTATCTTCATCTTTATCAATTAGAGGGATTAAACATTCTGCAAATCTTGTTAAATTCCATTTAGTAATTGGTGGTTGATTAGAAAAAGCGTATCTGCCAAATTTATCGATAGAGCTAAATACAGTTTTTGGATCATAATGATCCATAAATGCACACGGGCCATAATCGATAGTTTCGCCTGAAATTGCCATGTTGTCTGTATTCATAACTCCATGAATAAACCCAACTCGCATCCAATTAATTACTAGCTGACATTGCTTTTCCATAACAAGATTTAACAAGTCTAATGCTTTTGATTTAGAATTTCTAATTTCAGGATAATGTCTATTTATTGTGTAGTCGACTAAAGTATTTAAATTTTCAATGTTTTGAGTTGCTGCTATATATTGAAATGTTCCAACCCGAAGATGACTTGATGCAACTCTTGTTAATATAGCGCCCTGTAAAAGATTTTCTCTTACAACTTTCTCTCCTGTTTTGACTACAGCAAGGCTTCTAGTAGTTGGAATATTTAATGAATGTATCGCTTCACTGATAATGTATTCTCTAAGCATAGGTCCTAGTGCTGCTCTTCCATCACCACCTCTAGAAAAAGAAGTTCTTCCTGAACCTTTAAACTGAATGTCAAAACGATTGTCATTGTTTACTAAATGCTCACCCAATAAAACTGCTCTACCATCACCTAACATAGTAAAGTGTCCAAATTGATGACCCGCATATGCTTGCGCAATAGTATTAGTTTCTTCAGGTATTGAGTTACCAGAAAATATTTCTGCTAATTTTTTTTTGTCTGTTTTTGAAAAATCTAAATTTAAAGTAGAGGCTAGTTCCTCATTTAAAATTACTAATTCTGGATCATGAACAGGAGTTGGTTTAATATTTTCTTTGAAAGTATTTGATAACTTTGAATATGTATTATCAAAATGCCAACCAATGGTCATTTTAACTAACTAACTTCAGCTTGATTTTCTTTTGGTTTAACTTCTGTTTTAAATTGATTAGAGATTTTTTGTACTTCAACCGAAGATACTTTGTATTCTGCACACATTGTTTCTTCATCTTTACCATGACCTGTAACCATATTAACCATATGCTCTGGGAAATGGAACGTAGTAAATACAATTCCTTCTTTAACTTTATCTGTAACCTCAACTTTAAGTGCAACCTCACCTCTACCTGAATAAAGTCTTCCAATATCACCAGTATTTAAATCTCTATGAGCTGCATCTTTAGGATGAATTAATAAAACATCTTCATCAACAATATTTATATTTTTTGTTCTTCTAGTCATCGTTGCAGCGTTGTAATGTTGTAAAACCCTACTTGTTGTCAAAATCAAAGGATAGTCTTTTTGATTAGCTTCTATTTCTGATGATTCTTTCCAATCAAAGTTTTTTAGTCTGCCTTTACCTAATTTAAATGTTTCTGTATGTAAAATTTTTGTATCAGTTCCATCTTCTTGAACTGGCCATTGTAACCCAAATTTTCCAAGTCTCTCTCTTGTAACTCCCTTAAAGAAAGGAACGATATCAGCAATTTCTGATAAAACTTGATCTGCATCATAAGTTGGCTGATCAAAACCCAATTTCTGCATCATCTCAGTTACAATTAATCCATCAGGTTTAGTGCCTGGTAAAGGAGGTACAGCTCTGTTAACTCTTTGAATTCTTCTCTCAGTGTTTGTAAAGGTTCCATCTTTTTCTAAGAAAGTAGTACCTGGCAGAACAACAGTTGCTAATTTTGCTGTTTCACTCATAAATATTTCTTGAACAACTAAAAGTTCCAAAGAGTTCATAGCTTCAATAACATGTGCACTGTTAGGATCTGTTTGAACAATATCTTCCCCTATAATCCATAAACCTTTTAATTCCTTATTTATTGCAGCTTCAAACATTTGAGGAATTTTTAATCCCGGCTTAGTTGGGTGAGTTACTCCATATTTTTCAGTATAGAATTCTTGATGCTTTTCATCAGCCACAGGAAAATATCCAGCACCTTGGTGTGGTTGACATCCCATATCTGCTGCACCTTGAACATTGTTTTGACCTCTTAAAGGATTAACTCCGACACCTTTTCGTCCAATGTTTCCAGTAATCATTGCTAGATCTGCAATTAACATTACAGTTTTAGATCCTTGTTCGTGTTCAGTAACTCCTAAACCATGAAACTCCATTGAATTTCTTGCAGTAGCATATGCAATTGCTGCTTCTTTAACTAATTGTTTATCTACACCAGCTACTTTTGCTAAATGATCAACATCTTGTCTTCCAATTTCTTTTAAGAAATTATCAAAACCTTCAGTTCTATCTCTAACAAAATCTGCATTATAAAGTTTTGATTTAATAATAAAGTGTAACATCATATTTAGAACTGCAACGTTAGTTCCTGGTCTAAGTTTAATATGATAATCAGCAAGTTTCGCTAATTCAGTTGTAACTGGATCAAGCACAATTAATTTTTTACCTTTCATGACTTGCTGTTTTATTTTTGCACCTGTTACAGGATGAGCGTTTGTTGGATTAGCTCCAATTACTAAAAATAAATCCGCATGATAAATATCTTCTGTAGAGTTAGTTGCTGCCCCAGTCCCAAAAGTTTGTTGCATTCCCCAAGCTGTTGGTGAATGACAAATTCTTGCACAACAATCTACACTGTTAGTTCCTACAGCAGCTCTAATCATTTTTTGAAAAACATAATTTTCTTCATTCGTACATCTTGCAGAAGAAATTCCAGCAAAGGCATCTGGACCATTATCCTTTGTAATTCTGTTCATTTCTTTTTTAATAAAATCATAAGCTTCATCCCAAGAAGCTTCTTCAAACTTTCCATTTCTTTTAATTAAAGGTGTTTTTAGTCTGTCTGGATGATCATAAAAACTAAATGCATATCTTCCTTTAATACATGTATGACCAGCATTTACCTCTGTTTGTTTTGGAGTATCGATTGCAACAACTTTATCATCTTTTATTGATGCTTCTAAATTACATCCAACACCACAGTATGAACAAGTTGTTCTAACTTTTTTATCTACAGCTGCAGATTTAGATTGAAAAACATCTGAAATTGCATCTGTTGGACATGTATGTGCACATGCACCACAAGATACACATGAACTATCTCCAAACATCATATCATTATCAGTTGTTATTCTAGACTCAAAACCTCTTCCGCTCATTGTTAGTACAAATGAACCTTGAATTTCATCACAAGCTCTGACACATCTTCCACAATTAATACAATTGTCTAAATTCATTCTCATGTAATCGTGAGAAGTATCTCTTGGTATACCTTTGTGCTGTTTAGGACTGTTGTATCTATGATCAGCAACCCCTAGATCGTTTGCTACTGTTTGTAATTCACAATTATTGTTTACCTCACAAGTATCACATTCCATTGGATGGTCTGTTAAAACTAATTCAACAATATTTTTTCTTAGACTTGTTAAAGCTTCATTTGAAGTAAAGATATGTTGGTTTTCAGCAACCGGAGTATGACAAGATGCGACCACTCTTGTTGGACCATCTTTTTCTAAAGCAACTTCTACAGAGCAAACTCTGCAAGCACCATAAGGAGCTAGATTTGGATCATCGCATAAAGTAGGTACTTTTTTTTCACCTACATAGCTTTTTACAAATTTTAAAATAGATGTGTGTTTAGGACCAATTTCGTATGGTTTTCCATCAATATAAGCAATTTTTCTTTTTTCTGAGCTCATTAATTATCTTTCACCATATCATTTTTCATTTCATCACCAAAGTATTTTAGAATGTTCTGAATTGGAGTTGGGATTGCTCCACAAAGAGCACATAGGCATCCTTTTTGCATAGTAACCAACAATTCTTCAAGTAATTTCAAAGGAATTTTAGCTGTTTTCTTCTTAGCTTGATCAAACATTTCCTTACCCCTGTAAGATCCAAGTCTTCCTGGGAAACATTTCCCGCATGATTCTTCAGCTGAGAATTCAAACAAGTGATGGATGTATTCAGCCATTGGAAAATCTTTTGGAATACTAACTACACTTGCGTGACCAAGCATAAACCCTTTAGCTGTGAACTCTTGAAAATCTAAATTTAAATTTTCTATTTCACTTAAAGGAACAACACCGCCTAATGGACCTCCTATTTGAAAAGCTTTAACAGGTTCTTTGTATCCACCACCAATTTCATTAAATATTTTTTTCATTGGTGTACCCATATCAATTTCATAAACACCCGGGCTGTTAAAGAAACTATCTAAACAAACTAATTTTGTTCCAGCTGATTTTTTATTTCCAACTGAAGAAAATTTCTCTGATCCATTTAATAAAATTCCAGTTGCAGCAGCCAATGTTTCAACATTATTAACTACAGTTGGTTTTTTATATAACCCTTCAGTAACAGGGAAGGGAGGTCTTACATCTACTTCAGCTCTTCTTCCTTCAATGGATGCAATCAAAGCTGTTTCTTCTCCACAAATATAAGCACCTTGACCAATACAAATTCCAAGATCAAAAGAAAAATCGGTTCCTAAAATATTTTCACCTAGTAAATTTAATTTTTTAAGTTCATTGATGCAGCCATTAATTGCCTCAATAGATTTAGGATATTCACCTCTAATGTATAAAACTCCTTCATTACTTCCTATCACATAACCACAAATCACCATTCCAAAAATAACTTTTAAAGGTTGGTCCTCTAATAAATATCTATCAGAGAAAGCACCAGAGTCTCCCTCATCTGCATTACAGATAACATATTTTTTATCTCCTTTTGCTTTACTACAGAAATCCCATTTCATTCCTGTTGGAAAACCAGCACCACCTCTTCCTGTTAAATTTGAATCTAATAATGATTTTACTATTTCTTTTTTATCTGTTTTTAAAAATTTACTTAATTGGTCTTTAAATTGATCTGTTGAAGATAACTTATCATCCATTAAAAAACTTGTTGTTGCATAACTCTTAGAGATAAATTTATCTTGTTTAATTTCTTCACCCTTTAAAATTTGATCTATTTTTTCAATATCTTTTCCAGCATAATTTTCTCCATCATAATGGAAAGCATGATTTTCATAACAATGACCTAAGCAGAACATTTCTCCAACTTTGTCATCACCTAATTTTTCTTTTAGTTTATCTTTTAGTTTATCTTGAGTACCTGCACACATGCATGCACTACCGTTACAAACAAAAGCTTTTTTTTCTCTATGAGAAGGTCTTAAAAATTCATAAAAGGATTCTGCACCATGGAGAGTTGAAACACCTAGGTTATGTATTTTAGCAATTTCTTTAATATCTTGTGGATTATCGCTTAAGGTATTTTCTGAGATTTGCTTAAATAGATTATCTTTTAAGCCTATTCTGCCTGATAAATTACTTATATTTTTTGACACAAATACCCTTTTCTTAATTTAGCCCACAATAACTTTTTTGTTATTTGTGTAAATATTAAAACTGTCCCTCTTTACGAAACCTATGAGGGTAATGTCAAACTTATTCGCTAAATCTATAGCTAGACTAGTTGGCGCACCAACGCCAATCATAATACCTATATCCGTCATCAAAACCTTTTGAACCAATTCAAAATTTAGTCTGCCTGAACATGTTATAAATTGTTTTTTCGGATCAATTTGATTGTTCTTTAATGCACAACCAATAAGTTTATCTAGTGCATTGTGTCTGCCCAC
>QCMQ01000026.1 GCA_003213615.1 Pelagibacteraceae bacterium AG-422-D23
CAGCCACTTCCTTGGCAAATCCCATCTCATGTGTAACAACTATCATTGTCATTCCTTGGTTTGCTAAATTTACCATTACGTCTAAAACCTCTTTAATCATTTCTGGATCAAGAGCTGATGTTGGTTCATCAAACAACATAATTTTTGGCTCCATACAAAGAGCTCTAGCTATAGCAACCCTTTGTTGTTGACCGCCTGATAATTGACCTGGAAATTTTTGTGCTTGGTCAAGAATTTGAACTCTTTCTAAATGTTTTAAAGCTAATTCTTCAGCTTCTTTTTTTGGCATTTTTTTTACCCAAATTGGCGCAAGTGTACAATTGTCTACAATCGATAAATGTGGAAATAGGTTAAATTGCTGAAATACCATTCCAACTTCTGCTCTAACTTGTTCTATATTTTTTGTATCCTCTGAAATTTCTGTTCCATCAACAATTATATTTCCATCCTGATGTTCCTCTAATCTATTTATACATCTTATTAAAGTTGATTTACCTGAACCTGAAGGACCACAAACAACTATTTTTTCTTTAGGTTTAACATCTAAATTAATATCTTTTAAAACTTGAAAATCTCCAAACCACTTATTAACGTTTCTTATTTGTATAATACTATCTGACATAATCTATCTATCTGTTTTATATTTAAGTTCTAAATTATAACTATATTTACTCATTGCGTAACAAATTATAAAGAAAATAATAGCAGAAAATACATAGCCTTCCATAGCAAACCCCAACCATTTAGGATTTGTTTTTGCCATCTGTAACATGCCAACGATTTCTGCTAATCCAACTACAAATATTAATGGTGTATCTTTAACAAGTGCTAAAAATGTATTTGCTATTCCTGGAATAACTAATTTTAAAGCTTGAGGCAAAATAACAAAAATATGCATTTTCCAATAACCCATACCTAGTGATTTCGAGGCATCATATTGTCCTCTTGGCAATGCTTGTAAACCACCTCTAATTACCTCAGCAACATACGCAGCTTCAAATAATGAAATTGCAATAATAACTCTTACCAGCTTATCCATAAAAAAATCTTGTGGTAAAAACATAGGAAACATTACTGATGACATAAATAAAACAGTTATAAGAGGAACACCTCTCCAAAATTCTATAAATCCAACTGATACATATTTAACAATCGGTAATTCTGTTCTTCTTCCTAAAGCAAGAGCCATGCCAAGTGGAAAACAAAATATTAAACTGAAAAAAGACACTATGAACGTTAATGATAATCCACCCCAAGCACCCGTTTCAACCCATTCTAATCCTAAAGCGCCTCCAGAAATAAGATAATAAATTAAAAAAAATGCAATAATTGGATAAATTACTACATAATATAAAGTTAAAAATTTCTTAAACTTGCTTGTTGTAAAATAACCGACAAAAGCTAAAGCGATTAAAAATATAAATGCTAAATTTACCCTCCATATTTGTTCATTTGGATACATGCCATACATAAACCTTTTGAGCCAAATTTTAATATAAGTCCAACATGCACCAGAACCGGTACATGCATCTTTTGTATCTCCAGAAATGTTAGCGTCTAATATCATCCAACTAAAAACAGGAGGAATTGCTTTTATAATAATGAACAATATTATTAAAGTTAAGGCAGCGTTAAAATTATTAGTATTTATATTTTTATTTAAATTATCAAGTTTTTTTATTCCTGAATATTCAATTCTAATTAGATGAAGACCGATCATTCCAAAAACAAAAGGTAAAAAAACGCTTAATACTAATGGTAAGAAAGAAGTTAGATTCACTTTGAGAAATGAGTTTATAAAAACATCAATAAGAGAGATGGCTACAAGAAATATTCCAATATATAAATTTGGTATTAAATTTTCTTTTGTTGGATTTATAAAATTAAAATTTTTCATTATTTTTCTACTATTGCTATTTTTGCATTGTACCAATTCATAAGTAATGAAATAGATAAACTTAATGTTAAATATGTAAGCATTGTAATTGAGACAATTTCTATCGCTTTACCTGTCTGCATTAATGCAGTTCCTGCAAATACTAAAACTAAATCTGGATATGCGATTGCAGCAGCTAAAGAAGAATTTTTAGTTAAGTTTAGATATTGATTAGTGGTAGGTGGTATAATTATTCTTAAAGCTTGTGGCATTATGATTAGGTTTAAAACTTGTTTTCTGTTTAACCCTATAGATGCTGCTGCCTCTCTTTGACCTTTTCCTACACCTTGAATACCAGCTCTAACACATTCAGCTATGAATGTTGCTGTATATAATGAAAGTGCTATTACCAAAGAAAGTAGTTCTGGTGGAATACTTAAACCACCATCAAAAATAAAAGATGTTTTGGCTAATTGTTTTAAAACTGGCGTTTCATAACCTACTTCTACACCGCCAAAGAAAAAAGTTAAAAGTGGTAATATGAATAAAATGGTAATTGAAATATTCAGAACGGGAATATGTTTACCTTCATTTTCTCTGAGTTTTTTTCCATGAATTCTTATAAAAATAATTGAGACTATTGCAGCAATAATTGAATAAATAAAAATATCTAAGTTCATCCAAACTAAAGAAGGTGTATAGAAGCCTTTAATAGTAAGAAAAAAATAACCTAACATTGGTTCTGCTTCTTGAGGAAGTGGCAAAGCCCTTAAAGCAGCATAGTACCAAAAAAATATTTGTAATAATAAAGGTATATTTCTGAAAAATTCAACATACCAAGCAGCAGTTGTTCGTATTAAAAAATTTGGTGACAATCGAGCTATGCCAATTACTACACCTATAACTGTACATAAAATAATACCTAAAATAGAAACTAAAAGTGTATTTAAAAGACCTACTAAATAAGCTCTGGCATAACTATCAGATCCACTATATTCAATTAACGAAAACTGAACATCAAAAGAAGATTCTTGAGTTAAAAAACCATAACCGAAATCAATTCCACGATTTGCCATGTTAATTTGAGCATTAAGAGAGAAAAAACCAAATATAATTACTACAACTAAAAGTGTAATAGCTTGAGGTAAGATTTTTTTTAACTTCATCAGGGGAAATATATTAAAAATTAAAAAAAGGGCTAGATAAATCTAGCCCTTTTAAAATTGTTATAATTAACAATTATCTTGCAGGTGGAACGTAAAGAATTCCGCCTTTAGTCCATAATTCATTTGGACCTCTATCTGGTAAAATACCAGTGTCAGCTATATTTCTTTTATAGCTCTCACCATAGTTACCAACTTGCTTGATAATTCTTAAACTCCATTCATTATCTAAACCAAATGCAGCACCTAATTCACCTTCTGCACCAACTAATCTTTTAACAGCTGGATTGTCAGAAGATTTCATAGAATCTGCGTTGGCTGAAGTAATACCGTACTCTTCTGCCTCAATCATAGCGTTCAAAGACCATCTAACAATGTCTTCCCACACTGAGTCACCTTGTCTAACAACAGGGCCTAAAGGCTCTTTTGATATAGTTTCAGGTAACACCATATGATCATCAGGATTTGCCATTTTTGTTCTTTGTGCAGCTAAACCTGATTTATCAGTAGTATAAGTATCACATCTTCCAGCATCATATGCTGCTACAACTTCATCAGCTTTTTCAAATGCTACTGGTTCATATGAAATATTTCTAGAGTTAAAGAAATCTCTCATATTAAGTTCGGTAGTTGTACCAATATTTGTACATGCCGAAATACCATCTGAAAAATCATCAACTGAATTAATTCCAGAATCTTTTCTAACCATGAAACCTTGACCATCATAAAAATTAACACCAACAAAAGTCAAACCAATGTCAGCATCTCTAGATAAAGTCCAAGTAGTGTTTCTTGACAGTACATCTATTTCACCAGAAGTAAGTGCAGTAAATCTTTCTTTTGCACTTAAAGGTGTGTATTTAACTTTATTTGCATCGCCTAAGACAGCAGCTGCGACAGCTCTACATACGTCTACGTCAACTCCAGTCCAATTTCCTGATGCATCAGCATTTGAGAAACCTGGCAATCCTTGAGATACACCACATTTAACAAAACCTGCTTTTTTAGTAGCATCTACAGTTTTAGATGCACCTTTTTTTTGTTGTTTATTCCCAGCCATCTGATCACAAGCAGCAACGAACACTAATGATGCAATAGCAATAAGAGAAAAAACTTTTTTCATATGTTTAAACATATTTTATCCTCGTTATTAGGTTTATTAATATTAATAGTAATATCTAAACATTTAATTGATATTCAATCAATAAGAAATTTAAAATAAATATATTGAATAAATGGCGCGCCCTGGAGGATTCGAACCTCCGACCCTCGGTTTAGAAAACCGATGCTCTATCCAGCTGAGCTAAGGGCGCAAAATTTATTGATATATATAATACTAAATTAATTTTTAAAAACGAATTTTTTAGCTATTAACAATAAAGAAAGGAGTTCAACCCTTCCGATAATCATAAAAAATATTAGAAAATATTTGGTTAAAAAGTGAAAATTTTGAAAATCAAAGTCAGAAACACCATAAGCAGACGAATTAACTGTGTTCATTAAAGTTAATACAGCTAGTTTGAAGGAATATTCGAATTGAATATTAGACAAAGTCAATAAGATGGTTAAAGAAAAAAGAGAAATAACAAAAATTAATATTGTTAAAAAATATTTATTTATATCTTTAGTATCAAAATTAATTTTAGAAAAAACCAACTTATTCATAAATACATTTTTAGGTCTGCTAAAAGAAAGAATTTGATTAATAGAATATTTAGTTAAAGAATATATTTTTAAAAACCTCAAACCTGAACTTGTAGAAAAAAAAGATCCACCAATAATTACAAGTAAGATATATATAAAATGTAAGTTAGCTTGATCAGCATCTA
>QCMQ01000027.1 GCA_003213615.1 Pelagibacteraceae bacterium AG-422-D23
AGGCAGGAATTCATGGTTTAACAAGATCTTTAGCAAGGGATTTGGGTAAATATAATATAAGAATTAATTCAATTGCTCCTGGTTCTATTGCTACAGATAGACAATCAAAATTATGGCTTAATCCAAAGTTTAAAAAAGAAATATTAAAAAATCAGGCTTTAAAAAAACAACTTTTGCCGGAGGATGTTTCAAAAATGGTTTTATATTTAGCATCAGATGTTTCATCAGGTTCTACAAAACAGAATTTTACAGTTGATGCTGGATTAATATAATTACTAGATTAATTCTTTTTATTCTCAGCCATCGATAATGCAATCTTAAAAGAATTTAAAATTGGATCTAGATTAGCCTCATTTTTTCCTGCAATAGCAAATGCTGACCCATGAGCAGTAGTTGTTACTGGTACAGTTAATCCACCTTGAACTGTAACACCTCTATCAAAGCCAAATGCTTTAAGACCAGACTGTAGTGCATCATGATACATACCAACCATACAGTCGTGATTTTTATTTTTATAGGCTACCACAAAGGATGTATCGCATGGTAATGGACCATATACATTGTAACCAAGTTTTTTTGCTTCCTCAATCGCAGGAATGATTTCATCTTTTTCTTCTGTACCAAACTCAGCATGGGGATTTAGTGCTTGAATAGCAATTCGAGGTTTTTTTACTCCGTTTAGCTCCATAACTTCATTGATCAATTTTATAGGCTTCATGATATTTTCTTTTGTAATATGTTGAGCAACCTCTTTTATTGGAATATGAGATGTAACTCTTGCTGTCCAAAAATTATCTATGACATTAAATTCACAACAAAAACTATTTACCTCAAGTTTCTCAGCCATAAGTTGTAATTCATCTGAGTGTTTGTTCCCTCCAAGTTTTAAACTTGTCTTATTCATAGGTGCAAAATTAATTGCATCAATTTTTTTTTCTTTAGCAAGTGTTAATGCTAAATCTAAAGCTTGCAATACACTTTCCCCAGACTCTTTTGATGGTTCAGCTAATTTATATTTATGATTTTTTCCATTAGAAATATCTAACAAAAATCTATTTGCTTTATTAAAATCAATTTCATCAAAATTTTTAACTACATCGAGATTATGTGAAATTCCTGTAATACTATTTCCATTTTCAAATACTTGCTTTTCACCTATGATGACTATATTTGCTTTTTTTGTCATTTCATCTTTTAAAAGCTTTGAAATTAATTCTGGTCCGATCCCAGCTGGATCACCAAGAAGAACAGCAATGTTAGATTTATTTTCTGGCATTTTTTTCTTTACGTCTTGTAGCAGATTATGATTAAATTATTAAATATAAATTAACCAAAGAGGGAAATAATGAAAAAAAGCTTTAAACTATTTTTAGCAGCTGCTTTTCTAGTAACTGAATTTTTTGTTGTAGCTCTTCCATTAATGATCACATCAGCTAAAGCTGATGGTCATCCAATACAAGCAATTACTCACGCTGGTTTTGGTGGTGGAACTGACGTTACTACTAGAATGATGTTATTAAGAGCAAGAAGAGTCCTTAAGCAGGATATGCAATTAGTAAACAAAAAAGGTGGTGGAGGAGCAACATCTATGGATTATATGATGTCTTTACCAGCTGATGGAAATCACACTTTAACTTGGACTACAGGTCATGCTGTATCTATGGCTTTAGGTAAAACTAAAGTTAAGTTAAGTGATATGCAACCACTTGCTAGAGGAACTGATGATCCTCAATTGTTTGTTGTTAATTGTAAAGCAGACATCAAAGATGCTAAAAAGTTTATTAGCACACAAAAATCAAAATCACTAAAATACGGAACTACTCATACTGGTGGTATTGATGATGTTAGTGCAATCGCATTTACAAAAAAAGGTGGATTAAAAGATCCAACTATCGTTGCATACAAAGGTGTTGCACCAATTAAAACTAACCTTATCAAAGGAGATATTGATGTGGGTGTTTTAAACTTAGGTGAAGCATTAACTGAAATTAATGAAGGCAAACTTTGTGTATCAGTTGTATTAGCAAATGAAAGAATGGCTAAAATTGGAGATTCTCCAACAGCTAAAGAATTAGGAATACCAGTTTCTTTATCTACTGTTAGAGGATTTGTAACTAAAAAAGGTGCTCCAGCAGACAGAGTAAAACAATTAGAAGCTGGAATGATGAAAGCTATGAGCCACAACTACTACAAAAATTTCTTAACAGAAATTGGTCTTGATGAGACAAGTGTAGTTGGTGCTGACGAGTGGGGTAAGCAAATGGAAGAAATGCTTACAGAAATGACTGCTCAGCTTAAAGCTTTAGGTTACATTAACTAATCTAATTAAAAGTACATTTGATATGAAAAATGTACAAAAATCAAAAAGGGCAAACAAAAGTTTGCCCTTTTTTTTTAAAGATGAATTTAAGGTTTCGTTTGTAATTATTTTTATATCTTTAATTCTATTACTCACAACTTTTACGTTTGATATAGTTCCTCCAATTTTAAATAGAGGAATTCAGCCAGCAACATTTCCAAAAGCATTATTAATTTTGATAATTGCTATGACATCAATTGTTTATTATTTAGCAACTAAAAATCCTTGGAAAATTGAAAAAAAATTACCTAGATCATTTTTTTTAACAGTGTTTAGTTTTGTTTTGTTTGTAATAGTTTCCAAAACTTTAGATTTCTTTTTAGCTATATCGGCCTTATCAATTTTTGTAGCTTACTATTGGGGTGAAAAAAGATTATTTTATTTATTATTGGTTGGAATTATTTTTCCAATCATTGTTTTTGTTTTTTTTGAGACAATTTTAGGTTTAAGATTTCCTCCAGGAATAATTACCAACATTTACTATAGCTAGATGGATAATTTATTATTAATGCTGGCACCACTATTCAGTTCCAAACTGTTACTAGTTTTATTTTTTGGAACATTATTTGGTTTGATATTAGGAGTATTACCTGGTTTGGGACCAACAACCGGTGGAGCATTAATACTGCCTTTTACAATGACACTAGATCCATTATCTGCAATCGTATTGTTAACGTCTATTTATTGTGCAGGAACATATGGTGGTGCAATAACAGCTGTACTTATAAATACTCCTGGAACGCCAGCAGCTGCAGCAACATGTTTAGACGGGTATCCTTTGGCACAAAAAGGTGAAGCAGGAAGAGCTTTAGGTATGGCAACAGTATCAAGTACTGTTGGAGGTATTTTCAGTGTTGTTATATTAGTTTTTTTTGCACCTATATTAGCCCAACTTGCATATGAATTTGGTCAACCAGAATATTTTGCATTAGCAATTTTTGGTTTAACGATGCTTGCCTCAATAGGTGAGGGGAGTCCAATTAAAAACTTAATTGCTGGTGCATTTGGAATATTGATTTCTACAGTCGGTAAAGATTTTATGACTTCAATTGACCGTTTCACTTTTGGGATTAATGAATTGACTGAAGGAATAGGTTTTATACCGGTAGTAGTTGGGCTCTTCGCAATGAGTGAAATGTTAACTCAATCAACTTTAATAAATCAAGTTTTTAAC
>QCMQ01000028.1 GCA_003213615.1 Pelagibacteraceae bacterium AG-422-D23
AATTTTAGCACTAAGTGGTGGTTTTAGTTTTAAGCAAAGTGAGTTTAACAGAGCAACTCAAGCTAAAAGACAACCAGGATCTGCTTTTAAACCATTTGTTTATGCACTAGCTTTAGAAAATAATTTTACACCAACTTCATTAGTTTTAGATGCTCCTTTAGTTTTAGATCAAGGCGATGATTTAAAAATGTGGAAACCAGAAAATTATGGAAAAAAGTTTTATGGACCCTCAACTTTAAGAACAGGTTTAGAAAAATCCAGAAATTTAATGACAGTAAGAATAGCTCAAAGTCTAGGTCTGGAAAAAATAATTAATTTTTCAAAGGCGTTAAAAATTTATGATAATCCAGAGGAGCTTTTATCTATATCTTTAGGGTCCGCTGAAACTACATTATTAAAACTTACATCTGCTTATTCAGTTTTTGTTAATGGAGGTAAACTTGTCGAGCCAATACTTATAGACAGAATTCAAGATAGTGAGGGAAATACTATTTTTAATAATGAAAAAAGAAAATGTATTAACTGTGGTCAAATTTCATATTTAACTAGTGATTATCCAAAAATCGAAAACAGCTATAATCAAATATTTTCTCCAGAAACGGCTTTTCAAATGACGTCAATACTAGAGGGAGTTGTTCAAAGAGGTACAGCTAAAAAATTAAAAGATTTAAATTTAAATATTGCAGGCAAAACTGGCACAACTAATAAAAATACAGATACTTGGTTTATTGGTTTTACTTCAAATTTACTAGTTGGTGTTTATGTTGGTTCAGATAACCCAACTCCATTAGGAAAATATGAAACAGGATCTAAAACTGCTTTGCCAATATTCAAAAGTTTTATAAGTGATTCTGTTAACAAATATGATGCAAGACCATTTAAGGCTGCTAAAGGAACAGTAATGATGGTTGTTGACCCTTTAACAGGTCAAAAAGCAAAATTTAACTCAAAGAATACTATTATTGAGGTTTTTAAAAAAGAAAATGTAGTTGATGGAAAAGTGCTTTATACAAATTCAGATAGATTAGACTCAAATAATATATTAAAGTTTTACTAATGGATAATAACTATCAAAATTTTAAAGAAGAAATTGAAAAGATAAATCAAAAAATACAGGAGTATCTTTGAAAAAAATAATATTCATTCAAAACTGCAATATTTAAATTCACAAATGCTGAGTGCCGATTTTTGGCAAGATAAAAATAACTCTCAAAGAGTAATCAAAGAAAAGAAATTTTATGAAGAATTAACTAATTCTTTAAATAATAATGTTGAAAAACTAAAAGATTTAGATGATTTGAATCAGCTGGCGCTTGAAGAAGAGAATTTACAAGTTCAAAAAGAAGTTCTACAAAATATAAAAGACTTAAGAAGTGAAGCTAAAAAAAATGAAATTAAATGTTTTTTATCTAATGAAGCAGATACTTTAAATTGCTACATAGAAATACATGCTGGCGCTGGAGGTACAGAAAGTCAAGATTGGGCTGATATGCTCAGAAGAATGTATTTAAAATGGTCTGATAAAAAAAACTTTAAATCAAGTTTAATTAGTGAACATAGAGGTGAAGAGGCTGGAATTAAATCAGCAACAATAAAAATAGATGGAGATTATGCATTTGGATGGTTAAAAAAAGAGTCTGGCATACATAGACTAGTTAGAATATCACCTTTCGATTCCGGAGCAAGAAGACATACAAGTTTTGCAAGTGTTTGGATTTACCCTGTTGTGGATGAAAATATAAACATTGAAATTTTAGAAAAAGATTTAAGAATAGACACCTATCGTTCTAGTGGAGCAGGTGGCCAGCATGTTAACACTACTGATAGCGCAGTTAGAATAACACATATTCCATCAAAAATTGTTGTTCAATGCCAAAATGAAAGATCTCAACATAAAAATAAAGAAACATGTATGAATATGTTGAAAGCAAGATTATATGATTCTGAAATTAAAAAAAGAGAAGAAGAAAGTCAAAATGTTGAAAGTTCTAAATCTGAAATAGGGTGGGGTCATCAAATTAGATCATATGTTTTACAGCCTTACCAACTTGTAAAAGATAATAGAACCAATTTTGAAAGCACCAGTCCTGATAAAGTATTAGATGGTGATATAGATGAATTTTTAGAACAATCGCTTTATAAATTTAATGAAAAATAAAATTTTAAAATACTTTATCCTATTTCTTTCAGTATTAGTTATTTTGACAGTTTATCTTAGTACTGTGGGTATTGAGACAGATAAATTTAACGATCAAATTAAAAAAAGAATTTCACTAATAAATAAAAAGATAGATATAGATTTAAAAAAAATTAAATTAACTCTAGATCCTTTTAAACTAAAAATTTATGCAAAAACAGTTGGTACCACAGTATATTTTTCAAAAAGACCTTTAGCACTAGAAAGTATTAAAACACAAGTTTCGCTCAATTCTTTAATTAAAAATAAGATTTCATCGTCAAATATAGAGGTAACAACTAAGTCTATATTGTTAAATGATTTAATTAGATTTATTCGGACTACAAATAATAAACCTGAATTATTTATACTAGAAAAAATTGTAAAAAAAGGTCATGTAATTATAGATCTGAGTTTGAACATAGATGAAAATGGTAAACTTAAAAATGATTACAAAATTCAAGGTTTGATAAAAGATGCAAATATTAATTTTTTAAATAAGGCTAATATTAAGAATATAAATTTTAATTTCAATTTTCAAAAAGACAATTATTTTTTTAATGAAATAAATTTTAAAGCAGAAGAAGTAAAATTTATTTCAAAAAAACTAAATGTAAAAAAGAAAAAAAATAGCTTTTTAATTGATGCTATTGTTGAAAACGATCAGTCAAATTTAAATTCAAATATATTAAAATTATTAAATTTAAGTTTTGAAAATATAATTATTGATGACGCTAAATTTAAAACAAATAATGAATTTTCTTTGGAAATCGATGAAAAATTCAAAGTTAAAAATATTATATTAAGTTCTGATATAAATATTACTCAGCTAAAATATAAAAAATTAGAAATAATTAATAATTATTTTCCAGAGGTTGATGATTTAATTTTACTCGATAATCATAAATTAAATTTAAATTATAAGGACAAAAATTTATCAATTAATGGCCAGGGGCAAATTCAGTTAAATTCTGATGAAGTAGATGAAATTAAATATTTGATAAATAAAAAAGATAAGGATTT
>QCMQ01000029.1 GCA_003213615.1 Pelagibacteraceae bacterium AG-422-D23
CCTTGTACAATTCCATATCTATCACCTGTTTTAAAAAATTCCTCATGATATTTTTTTTGATTACCGTATATGATAGCCTCCTTAATTCCTACAAAACTTTCATTCATAACTCTATACATTTGTCTCATATACTTACCTTGATTAATTCCATATTCAGTGATTTTTGTTTTTACCAATTTAAATATTGTTCCATAAATTGTACCAAAAAGTAAAAAACATATTATTGAAACTAAAGGATTATAAATTGTTAAAGAAATAATAATTAATATTCCAGTCAATAGTTTTGAGTTTGTAACTAAAATCGGTAAAATAATATTGTTTGTAACTCTTGAGGCTTCATAAAAAGCCTTCTCAATATATTCTGATGAATTTGATCTAGAATGATACAACCAATTCTGTGATATATAAAACTTAAATAGGTCACTTCTTAAAATGTTACCCAAATATTGAGAAAATAAACTTAAAATATAGATGGTAAAAACTAATATTAAGGTAGATAAAAGCAAAAAGGAAAATATTGATAGAACTAAAAAAATTAGAAAAACCTCAAAAGATTCAAAATTAAAATAATTATATATTTTAGAAATAAGTTCATCTGAATCATTTATGATATCGGGATTATTTAAAATTTGAATTAATGGGCCTATAGCAAATATTGACAGAATCTCAAATAATGAAGAAATCAACATCAATAATTGAGTATATAACAATTTTAATTTTAATTTTTTATCAAAAAAATTGAAAAGATTTAAAATTTTCTTAAACATTTTATTTGGATGTAAAGCAATCTTTTATTCTATTTAATCCATTCCCAAAAGATACATTTGGGTTATAGCCTAAGATTTTTTTTATAAAGCTTATACTTGAAAGTAAATGTTTAACGTATTTTTTTTTATTTATAATTTTTTTGTAAATACTTTTATTTTCAACAGGATTAATCATAATCTATAAATTTTTGGTGATTCTGGAAATATATATTTTAAATCATATATAAATCCAGATTTATTGCATAGCCTGAAAATTTTATTTTTTATTTTTATAAAACCTTTGTGTTTAACCGACACTATTATAGCGTCAAATTTTTTACCATTTAAACTATTTAAAATATTATATTTTTTTTTAAAATTAAAAGACCAATACTTTGAATAGGGATCAAAAGTTGAAATCTCGAATTTTTTATTTTTTCTAAAATGCTTAAACAATTCTAATACTTTTGAATTTCTGGTATCTGAACAATTTTCTTTAAATGTAAGTCCCATTATTAATATTTTTTTTTTTGATTTATTATTATTTTTTTTTTTTAAAATATTTTTTACATCTCTAAAAATATGAAAGGGCATATAATCATTTAAGTTTCTGCCTCCTAGAATAATTTTAGGATTATAACCTATTTTTTTAGATTTATAGGTCAAATAATATGGGTCAACACCTATACAATGACCACCAACAAGCCCCGGTCTAAAAGGAATAAAATTCCATTTTGTCTCTGCAGCTTTTAGTATTTTTTCAGTCGATAAATTTAATTTTTTAAAAATTAAAGATAATTCATTTATGAAGGCTATATTCAAATCTCTTTGAGTATTTTCAATTACTTTTGCTGCCTCAGCTATTTTTATACTGTCGGCTTTATGTACACCTGCTTTTATAATACTAGAATACAATTTAGAAACTTTTTCTTTTATATAATTATTTGAACCAGAAACAATTTTAATTACTTGTGATAATTTTCTATTTTTATCTCCTGGATTAATTCTCTCAGGAGAATATCCTAAAAATAAATCTTTATTAATCCGTAACCCTGAATTTTTTTCAAGTATTGGTCCGCATATTTCCTCAGTTACCCCAGGAAATACTGTTGACTCATAAATTACAAGATCATTTTTTTTCAGAACTTTTGAAACAGTCTTGGTTGCGGATAATAAAGAATTTAAATCAGGTCTTTTTTTTTTGTCTACTGGGGTTGGAACAGTAACTATATAAATATTGCATTTAATTAAATTATCAATGTTATTTGAAAATTTTATTTTTTTCGATATTAAGATTTCACTTTTAGAAACTTCACCAGTTTCATCAATACCTTTAATAAGATTTTTTATTCTATTTTTATTTATATCAAAACCAATTACAGAATTTTTTTTTGAAAAAGCAAGTGCTAAAGGTAAGCCGACATAACCTAAACCAATAACTGCTATTTTGTTTTCTTTTGAGGTCATTAAATTATTTTTAAATCTATTTAGAGGTTTTTATCTAGTTTGAACAAAAAATAAAGACTTACAAAACTTTAATTTTTTCTGTATTGGCACAAATACCTCTTAATTTGCCAATATAAAAAAAAAATTTTTTGTTAAAACTAATACTTGACCATAATATCCCTAAAATCGAACTACTTAAATAGCTGTAAAAAAAAACAAATTTTGACAGTCTATATTTATTTAACTCAATAAAAACTTTGTGCATTCTTGCATATTCATATCCTCTATAATAATATTCACCTACTGTATATTTCTCTTTGACTCTATTTATAACATAAGCTTTAATTCTACTAGAAATCACTAATCTAAATTTTTTTTGAAATTTGACATTAAAACTAAAAATTAAATCCTCAAGAACTGACCATTTATTTAAAGGAAATTTTCTATTAAATATAGTTGGAACATTTTTTAATCTCCAAGATGACAGGCCACCTTGTAACCAGTCAACATCTATTAATTTTTTTTTTGATACTGGTTGATTATTAAATCCACTAATTAAAACTTTTCCAGGTTCATTTGACCAAGTTAAAGTAAGAAATTTGAAAATATTAAAATTATTTTGACTATTAAGATCTATAAAATTTGATTTAATACCGATACCGGCTACATTTTTATCAACACTATTCCATTCATTAATCAAATTTTCGATTGCTTTCTTGTGAAGATAGAACTTATCATCTAGTTGCAATATTAACTTAATTTTTTTATCAATCATATTTAAACCATGATTTCTTTGCAAAACTTGATTAGACTTATTTGTAT
>QCMQ01000030.1 GCA_003213615.1 Pelagibacteraceae bacterium AG-422-D23
TAAATTCGTTGCTAAGATTTTATTTTTTAACATCTCTTGAGTTAAATAAGTTTTATTCAATAAATGATTATTTACAAATTCAAATGATGGTATTGCGTCACTACCCATAATTTTTAACGGTATATTGTATTTTTTTGACAAATTTAACCAAATTTTTTTTACATTCTTTCCATTTTTATTAATTTTCTTAAAAACTTTTAATCTTTCAAATTCACTTATTGAAGCAAGTGCAGCTGTATAACCGATTCTTTCTCCCCAAAATGTACTGCTTATAAAAGTATTTTCAGATTTTTTCATTATTGCTTTCTTTCCAATGATTGAATTAATTGCGTACCCACTTCCTAAAGATTTGCCAAATATTGCTATGTCTGGATATATTTTATATTGTAAGTGTATACCTCCCATATTTTCTCGATATCCAGAAGTACACTCATCAAAAATCAAGATAATTTTTTTTTTATTGCAAATATCTCTTATATTTTTAAGAAATTTTTTTTCAGGTTTTATATTTCTTGAAACCTCCATTTTAATAATTCCAATATTCTTTTTAACAATTAATTTAGAAAGATATTCAAAATTATTATATGGAAATGGAAAAGATGTATTTCTTAAATTTTTTGGAATTCCATCATAATTTATTCCTGGCATTAAATGTTGATTTAAATTATTTTTAGAATTTATATTTGCAGACAAGTACCAGTCATGCCATCCATGATAACCACAAAAAGCAATATTTTTTCTCTCAGTATTTGCTCTTGCTATTCTTATTGCTACTGCATTAGCCTCACCTCCACCTCTAGTAAATTTTGCCATAGAAGACCAAGGATGATGTTTAATAATCTTTTTAGCCAAATAAACTTCTTCAGGACAGTTTAATGATGTCATGTTTCCTTTTTTAATATTTTTCATTACTGAAGAATTAACTTTTCTATTCGAGTAACCTAAAATACTTGTTCCAACTGCACAAAAAAAATCTAAATATTTTTTTCCATTTAAATCCCAAACATATGTTTCTCTCGCTTTGGTAAAATAAGCTGGCCATTTTTCTGGCAAATGTAATTCAGATCTTTTTGAGAATAAAGTGTTACCGCCAGGTATAACTGAAAGCGCATAGTCGTATAGTTTATTTCCATTTTTAATTTTCATTAATATTAATACTAATTATAATTTTACCTTTTTTGCATAAGATAAATATTATCTCTTCCAATGTTTAATTCATAAATAATTTTTAAAAATTTATAAATATTGGAATAAGAACTATTTTTACCTAAGTAAGACATTATCTCACATCTAAGTAGGTGGATCTTTTTTCCCAATTTTGGATTTTTAGTATAGTCGAAATCTTTTTTAAGAAGAAACAATTCTATAGGAAAATCAGAAATAGCATCAAGGGTTTTAAATCCCATTTTGCTTGAAAAATTAATGAAATTTTCTCTATTAAAGTAACTTAAATGTTCTGGGGGTGATACCCAATATTTTTTTTTATGTACTCTTTTATTAGTTTCTTTTTGAAGATTAGAGAAATCGTTAGGAATTGTACAAATTAAATATGATTTTTTTTTTATTTTTTTTTTTAAGATTTTTATAAACTTAACTGGATCAGTAACATGCTCTAATACGTTGTTAAGAGTTATAACATCAAATTTTTTTAAATCCTGTTTTTGTATAAAGTCCTCAGGATCCATTGATATGAATTTTATTTTTGAATTATTTTTTTTAATTAAATTATTTAATGAAAAATCAACTCCAACACAGTTTTTGAAATAATCTTTTATTTTGTTTAAAAATGTTCCTTGACCAGCACCTATATCAAGTAAAATTTTTTTATCTATTTTTTTTAATTTTTTAGTTAACATAAAAATTTTTGCTAAAGATATACATTTATGATAATTTTCTTCTTCAATCTTCATCTTATACTTATAAGAAATACTTTTTTTAAAATATTTTTCTTTATAATATTTATTTAATTGAATTTTATTAGGAACTGGATCTACTTTATAAAATCCTAGCTTATTTTTTTTTATTTTTACCATTTTTTTTTATATATAAATAATTTGCAAAGTCCCAATCATCTATATCATCAATATCAACAGTTGAATATTTTTTTAATGGTATACCTTTAAAATTTTTATTACTTATTTTCCATCCTTTAACTGTTGAGCTATAAAATTGTCCAGCATCATAATATTTTTTTTTAAATTTTTCTGTTCCCTGTTTTGAATATTTTGGATAAATATATTTTAATTTATCTTTATTTACTATTTTGAATGATTGTTCTATTGGCTCAGGATATTCTAAGATTGGAAAGACAAAATCATTAGCCTTTCTTATTTTTTTAAAAGAATATAGAATTGTTTTTTTTTCTACTAGTACAGAACAAGGATAAATACAGCTTATATATTTAAAATCGTATTTTTTTTTTAAGATTTCGATGGAATGATTGATAACTTCAATAGTTGATACATTATTTAAACCAAGTTTTTTTGGCCTTTTAATAATTTCATCAAACTTTAAATTCTTAGCTAAATTAATAATTTTTGGGCTATCTGTACTTAAGAATATTTTATCAAAAATTTTAAATGAACTGATTAATTTGTAGGTTTTTTCTAGAATTGGCAATCCATTAAATAATTTAATATTTTTGTTTTTTATTCTTCTACTATTTCCTCTTGCTATAAATATGGCTATTTTCATTCTTATTTATTTATTATACTAAAATTAGATTTAATAATATTTTTTGCTTGATCACCATGATTAAAAAGTAAATCGATTATTGAAAGATGACATTTTTTTTTATTATAATATAAAAATTGATCTTTATTCTCGCAATATTCAAAATATTGAATTTTAAAATCTTCATTTAATTTTTTATTTGTCTTCATATATATTTCGGCACCCACTGTTGAAATATATTCATTTGCTTTTAAATGTGAGCAAATTTCATAAATAAGATTATCTTTTCTAAAGCTTTGATTTATGTTCAAATCTGAAAGTTTAATAATTTTACTTTTACT
>QCMQ01000031.1 GCA_003213615.1 Pelagibacteraceae bacterium AG-422-D23
AATTTCTTCAGTCACAAAAGGAATAAAAGGATGTAGCAAAATCAAAATTTGTTTGAATACAAAAGATGATACTTTTTTAACCTCTGCTTTAGCTTTTTCATCGTCCGAAAAAAGTATAGTTTTAGATAGTTCTAAATACCAATCACAATAAGAATGCCATGCAAATTGATAAGCATTTTTAGCAGCTTCATCAAACCTGTAGTCTTTAAGGTTTTTTTCTATCTTGTTTTTAGTTTCAATTAGTTCTGAATATATCCACTTATTAATGTTTACATTTAAACTAGGAACTTTATCTATGTCTTTAAAATCACATTCATTAGTGATTAAAAAATTATTTGCATTCCACAGTTTATTTAAAAAATTTCTATAACCTTTAACTCTATCCTCAGAAAGCTTAACATCTGTACCTGGTGAGGCCATAGATAACAAAGTAAATCTAAGTGCATCAGCACTATATTTTTCAATTAAATCCAAAGGATCAATAACATTACCTTTAGATTTAGACATCTTTTGTCCATTCTCATCTTTTACCAATGCATGAACATAAATATCTTTAAAAGGTTCTTTATTTAAAAATTCAGTACCAAACATAATCATTCTTGCTACCCAAAAAAATATAATATCAAAACCTGTAACTAATACTGATGTTGGATAAAATTTATCTACATATTTTTTATCATCAGGCCATCCAAGTGTTGCAAACGGCCACAAACCAGATGAAAACCAAGTGTCTAAAACATCTGGATCACGATTTAATTTAACATCTTTTTTGTAATGTTGTTTAGCTTGTGCTTTTGCCTCATCTTCATTCACAGCAACAAAAATTTTTTCATCAGGACCATACCAGGCAGGTATTTGATGTCCCCACCAAAGTTGCCTTGAAATACACCATGGCTCAATATTGTTCATCCATTGAAAATAAGTTTTGGACCAGTTTTCAGGAAAAAAATTTATTTTCTTTGAATTAACAACTTCTTTAGCTTTAACAGATAATTTGCCAGCATCTGCAAACCATTGCTCCGTCAAAAAAGGTTCAATTATAGAATTAGATCTATCTCCATAAGGAACTTTGTTTTTAATGTTTTCTTCTTTTACAAAAAAGTCTTTTTCTTTTAGTTCTTTTAAAATTCTTTTTCTTGCTTCAAACCTATCAAGGCCGACATAATTTTTTGGAGCATTTTCATTTATTTTACCAGCTTCAGTAAAAATATTTATTATTTCAAGGTTATTTCTTTGACCTACATCATAGTCATTAAAATCATGTGCAGGAGTTATTTTTAATGCTCCTGTTCCTTGTTCAGGATCTGCATAATCATCTTCAATAATTTTTATTTTTCTGCCAACAATTGGAATGGTAACTGTTTTTCCAACAAAAGATTTAAATCGTTCATCTTTTGGATTTACAGCTACGGCTGTATCACCGAGCATTGTTTCAGGTCTTGTTGTTGCAATTGTAATAAATTCCTCAGTCCCGTCTATTGGATATCTAATGTAATAAATTTTAGAATTTACTTCTCTTTGATCTACTTCAAGATCTGAAATAGCTGTTTTTAAAACTGTGTCCCAATTGACTAATTTCTTATCTTTGTAAATTAGACCTTTGTTATAAAGATCTACAAAAACCTTAATTACAGACTTAGATAAATTTTCATCCATAGTGAAGGCATTTCTTGACCAATCACAAGAACAACCAAGTTTTTTTAATTGATTAATTATTATGTCTCCATATTGCTCTTTCCATTCCCATACTTTTTCAATAAATTTTTCTCTACCAATTTCATTTTTGTCAATTTTTTCAGAAGTTAATTTTTTTTCTACTAAAGCCTGTGTGGCAATACCTGCGTGGTCAGTACCTGGTTGCCATAAAGTTTCAAAATTATTCATTCTATGATAACGAACTAACAAATCTTGAATTGAATTATTTAGTGCATGACCCATATGCAAACTTCCAGTTACATTTGGTGGAGGAATTACAATTGAGAATTTTTTTGAATTTTCTTTAGGTTTAAAAAGACCACTTTTCTCCCAATAAGAATAAATTCTATTTTCTACATCAGAATGTATATATTTATCGCTACTCATTGATTTTAAAGTTTATAATTTAATAATCTAAATTAACAATAATCAATTTGGATCGTTATTTAATAGACTAATAGAAAAAATTTATTATAAAAAGGCATCTGTAGCTATTAGCTAAAAATAAGATGGCAACGTGGCGGAATGGTTACGCAGAGGATTGCAAATCCTTGTATCCCGGTTCGATTCCGGGCGTTGCCTCCAAAAAAAATCTTGTTTTAGTTATAAAAAAAAGTAAGTTGGCTTTTTTACATTCCTCGGTAGCTC
>QCMQ01000032.1 GCA_003213615.1 Pelagibacteraceae bacterium AG-422-D23
GGAATTTTACGTTCTTTTAAAAACGCTGAACCTTGCAATTCTAAATTTAAATAACGATTAATATCAGCTTGATTTAAAATAACTGGTTGTCTGTGGTGAATTTCATTAATGTTTTCTTTTGCTTCCTCTGTAATTAAACAAAACTGATCATTTTCAAAAATACCAGCAAAATAAATAGCGTTTGTGTCTTCACGAGTAAAATAATGGGGAGTTTTTTCTTTTTCCTCTCTTTTCCATTCATAAAAACCATCTGCTACAGCTACACATCGGTTGTTTTTAATCAATTTTTTAAATGAAACCTTTTCATCAATAGTCTCAAGTCTTGAATTAATCAAAGCTTTAAAATCTTTGTCTTTAGCCCATCCTGGAACTAAACCCCATTGTAGATTTTCTATAGTATTTCCATTTTTATATTTTTTTATTACAGGCAGTTTTTGATATGGATGAGCATTATAGTTTTCAGTATCTTCAACTTGAATTGCAGATTTAACTAATTTATTTGTTTTAGTTACTGGATTTTTTACTACGTACCTTCCGCACATTATATTGTTTGCTGTTTCATTAATTCTTCTATTTGCTTGATCATTATTTTTGGTGATCTCATAGCAGGATAAATTTCTTGTGCTTTTTCATAACTTCTAATCGCTTTTTCATAATTCTTTAGTTGAATATTAACCAAACCTTGTCCTGCTAAAGCTCCAAAGTGTCTTTGTTCTAAAGCCAAAACTTTATCAATGTCATCCTGTGATCGTTGAAACTCACCAAGCATATATAAAACTGTGGCTCTTTTATTCCAAGCCTCAGCCCAATTTTTATCTAGACTTATTACCTCAGTGAAAATTTCTTTTGCCTTGTTTAGTTGTTGATTTCTCACAAACTGAGACCCTTCTTCTAATCTTGCAGTTAGTTTTTTATTTGTTGGGTGAGTGCTCCATAAAGACCAAATTTGTTGCTCAATTTTATATGCTGTTTCTTTATTTTCATTTTTTAATTGATTAAATAAAAAATCTAATTCAACATTAATATCATTTGCCTGAACATTTAGAGATAAAAAGGAAATTATTATTAAGTAATTTAATATTTTTGTCATTAAAATAAACATATTATCAATATGTTTATTGGTAGCCAATTTTTTTTTATACACTCTTAAAAAAATATAATCATTAAGCTGCTAAGGTTGCTATTATTCTAAAAAACTAGATGTTATTATGCTAATTTAATACTCAAAAATTGAAGTTGTAATGTAATTAAATACTTATCCACAACCAATATAATAATTTGAAAATCATATTTTAAAATTATATTTTAAACGAATGAGAATTGAAGAAGAGTTAAAACTAGATTATTCAGACGTATTATTTAGACCAAAAAGAAGTACTTTAAAAAGTCGTAAAGATGTAAATCTTTTAAGAACATATAGATTTAAATATAGTAAAAATGAATGGTCGGGGATTCCTATAATGGCAGCAAATATGGATGGTGTTGGTGAATTAAGTATTGCTGAAAATTTAAATAAACATGGAATGATTACATGTTTAACAAAACAGCATGATGTTAAAAAAATTAAACAAAATAAAAATATAAAAAAAATATACCCCAATATTGCTCTAAGTGTTGGTATTAAGAAAGAAGATTTTGAAAATTTAGATAAAGTATTAAAAGAATTTAATTTTTTTAAATTTATATGTATTGATGTAGCTAATGGTTATTCTGAGCATTTTACAAACTTTGTTAAATCTGTGAGAGATAAATATCCAACCAAAACAATTATAGCTGGGAATGTGGTTACTGCTGATATGACTCAAGAATTAGTTCTTAGTGGAGCAGATATTGTTAAAGTTGGTATTGGGCCGGGAAGTGTTTGTACAACTAGAATTCAAACTGGTGTTGGCTATCCTCAATTAAGTGCAGTAATTGAATGTGCTGATGCAGCTCACGGCCTTGGAGCACATGTAATTGCAGATGGTGGATGTACTTGTCCAGGTGATGTAGCGAAAGGATTTGGAGGTGGTGCTGATTTTGTAATGCTTGGTGGAATGTTGGCTGGTCATGATGAAGGCAAAGGGAAATTAATAAAAATTAATGGAACAAAATATATTGAATTTTATGGATCCAGTTCTGAAGTAGCTAATAAAAAACATTACGGTGGTCTATCTGATTATCGAAGTAGCGAAGGTAGAACTGTAAGGGTAAAATATAGAGGAAAAATAAACGATACAGTTTTAAATATTC
>QCMQ01000033.1 GCA_003213615.1 Pelagibacteraceae bacterium AG-422-D23
ATTTTAAGATTTAATGGTGTATAAAATTTGTTTGCAAAATTAATATAAGAATTAATTTTATATTTATTAGTAACATTGTTTTTTTTTAAAATTGACTTAAGTTCTTCTTGATTTTTCACAACAAATTTTGATTTTAATTGCCACAATGGATCGATTTGGATTCGGTTATTTTTATCGTAATAATAAATAGGAATTAATCCTTGTTGTATTGCCTCTACAACAGCAGTGCTTCCCCTGTACAAAACGAACTTGCATGATGAAATATCTTTCTCTAGTTTTATAGAATTCGAGATTTTTATATTTTTCAATAAATTTTTATATTTTTCTATAAAACTTTTTTTATTTATGTGTGGATTCAGTCTTAAAATAAAATCAATTTTATTATTTTCATTCTTTAAGTATTCGTAACTTAATTTTAATAAATCTAAAGTTTCACTTTCAAAACCAGCAGGTAAAATTAAACATTTTAATTTATCTTGTGAGTTAAATACAATTCTTTTTTTATATTTATTAGAACCCAATATAATTATTTTTCTTTTATTAATTTTTTTTTTTAAAAAATTGTAACTTACTTCGCCATTAGTTAGAATTTTTGTAGGTGATAAATATTTGGATATATCTAAGAACATTGAAAAATGTGAAGTTGTTACTAAGGCATGTTGGTATGCAAAAACGTTAATTTGATATTTTTTCTTCAATAAAAATACTAAAAACTCAAAAGGATGACCTTCTAGTGTAATAAATATTGATTTTATTTTATTTTTTAGAATAAGTTTTTCAAGATTATAAAACAGAATCATATTTTTTACTGTGGATAATGAAAGTGTATACTGAGAGCAATTAATATAAAATTTTTTATTAAAATTATCTTTAGTATTAAAAATTTTTTTAATTAAAAAATAAAATTCGCAAAATATTTGAAAAATAATTTTTTTATAAATTTTAAAATCTATTAAGTCGTCATTTAAAATAAAATTATAATTTGCACTGAATTTCTTACTTAGATCTAATGTTCTCAATTTATTATGATTTAAATAAAAAAAAATAGTTTTTTTCTTTGGAAATTTTTTTTCAATACCTCCAAATTGTGTATCAATATTTCTTTCAAAATTTTTTTTATTTATAGCATGGCTTATAATGATATAATTAAAATTTGATATTCCTTTAATATTATTTAGATCTTTTCTAAAAAAAGTTTTAAAAAAATAGAAAAATATTTGTGTTAAATTTAATAATATTTTTAAAAAATAATTAACATAAAATAAAAAATTAATTTTTTTTGAATTTATATTTTTATATCTTGATAAAAAAAAAGGATGACCACTTACAATAAATAAAAATGGATTACTCAAATTACTTAGTGTGTGTCTATTTTTTAATATAGAAATTGATAAGCTACATATTTTTCTAAATACTCTTTTTTTAATCATCTATTTAATGGTGAAAAAAAAAATCTGTATCTAGCCCTTTTGAACTATTAGCTAAATAAGGATTTTTTTTATTTAAAGCAGTAAATGATCCATATAAAAAAAATCTTTCTTCATTTCCAACCATCTCACTTACTGAGTGAAATGCGTCAGCTGAATTTAAGAAAAGCACAAGCCTTCCTGCCTTGGGATTTATTGATTGTATCAAGTTACAATCATTAGCGTTTGGCTGGGGAGGTATAAAATTTAAATTCTTATTTTTTATTTCATGCAAATTTAAACTACCTCCATCAATATTATTTTCAAAAGTATTCAGATAAAGTAAAAAAACTATGACCCTTGAGTCAGAATCTCTGTGTATTTCTCTCTTATACCCTTTTCTTGAAATTGAAAAATCATAGATTAACTCTAAATTAATTTTTCTTTTTAAGAAAAACTTTATTTTAAATAAAATTTGATTGTATATTCTAAATAATATTAACTTTATTAACGTTGCTGTTTTAATATATGAAAATTTTTTATTAATTAATTTTTTATATTTTTTTTCATTATCAGTAAATTTATTTTTAAAAAAAAAACTGGATAATTCAAATTCATTCTGTCCAATATTTAAATTTTTCAAACATTCTGTATAAAAATTATATGAATATAATTTTTCATGAAGTTTTGACCAATTTTGAGAATTAGCTAGAAAGTTATTATAGGTAATGCTTGTCGAAGAAATTAATTGTCTATTGTTGCTTAAGACTTCATTTTCTGAATTTAAATTAAGAATTTTTTGGGCATCCTC
>QCMQ01000034.1 GCA_003213615.1 Pelagibacteraceae bacterium AG-422-D23
TACTCTCTGTTGCCAACTTCGTGATGCAAACTGAATATTATCCATCACTACAAATTTATCAACATAATCAATTAGACCAAAATAACCCGGATAAGATAAAAAAGTTGGTTGTGATGATGCTATTTTCATAAAATATTTTTCATTTATAAAATAATTTCAAAGTTGATTAATAATTGATCTACCATTTCCTGGGATCTTTAATTTTAAGATAATCCTTTCTTGAAAATAAAGAATTAATTAATTTAATGTATTTTTTATTAATATTTTTTTTTTTAAATTTTAATATCTTCTCTAGCTGCGAAATATTATCAAATCCGACAACGATTTTATTAACATTTGCATTTTGTAACACATAATTTAAGCAAAGAGAGTATAAATTAATTTTTTTTTTATGAGCTAATTTTAATAATTTATAATTAAATTTTTTTAATATCGGATTATTTATATTTAATTTTGAATTAATTAACAAACCTTGTAAAAAAATTGATCGAGCAACAATATTTTTTTTAGACTTTATTCCACTAAAATCATTATTAATAATATTTAATGGTAATTGTATTGAACTAATATATTTATTTTTCAACAGATCTTTAATTAATTTTTTTGAATAAATTGAAAATCCAATTTCTTTAATTTTATAATTTTTAAATATATTATTTATTTCTAATTGATTTGATTTAAAGAATTTAAAATCGTTTTCGTCATGAAAATAAACTGTATCTAAATAGTTTAAATTATTCAAAGATGAATCTAATTGACTCTTTATAAAATTTAGTTTTTGGTTCTCTCGTAAAGTTCTCAGTGATGGTATTTTTGTACTTATATTAAATTTTTTAACATAATTTTTTTTAATAAATTCTCCAATAACTTTCTCTGAACCATAGTTTGTAGCTGTATCAAATGAGTATAAAGAATTTTTAAAACAAAATTCTAAAAATTTGAAAATTTTTTTTTTACTATTTCTTTTATTGATATTAGTTATTCCATAATTATCTACTAATTGCGCAGTTCCTATTATTAATTTTTTCAAAATTATCTCCAGAATTTATAGTTTATTTTTTTCTTATTAAGACCTGGGGAAATGATGGTTTTATTATTAATAAGTGTATAATTTTCAGTTGATTTTGAATCAATGATTGCATTTAATAAAATTACTCTTTGATAAAAAGCAACTTTTTCAAAAAATTTTATATTTCTGGTTTTTACAGGGGTAACAATTTGATAGATGATTTTTCCACTATCAAATTTTTCATTAACTAAATGAGAACTGGAACAAATAAAACGATTTTTATCCTTAAAACTTTTCTTTATTGCATCTAATCCTTTATAATAAGGAAGTAAAGAATTGTGTATATTGTATGTTCTATAATTATTAAAAATTTTTTTATCAATTTTTCTAGTATAAAATAAAACTATCTTTCTTGGATTAAATTTTTTTATACTCTTATAGGCTTCTGTATTAAATTTATTGTTATTTAAATTAGAAATAAAATTAAATTTTACATTTTTTAATTTTTTAAATTTTTTTTTTTTTGTAGAAATTATTAGAAACTCTATATTTTTTTTATTAAACAACTTTATATAATTAAAGAAAGTACCTAAATCACTGTTACCTATAATACAAATTTTAATCATTTTTTAACAAAATAAAATCTCTCATAATTTATACTTTTATTGTCAATTTTTATGACTGATATATTTTTATTTTTCAAAGTTTTTATTACTATATTCCTGCTTGGATAAAATAAGATTTTAGATTTATAATCAACAACTTCACTCATGAGATTAAAACTAAAACCAATCTTTGAAAATTTGTGAAATATTTTTATACATTTTACAACAAATTGTTTCATCTCTTTCTGACTAAGTTTATTTTTGAGAGTAAATAATCCATTGCATACAATAAAATCATATTTTTTAGAAATATTTAAAATATTCTTCACATAAAAATTGCAACTTTGGTTTTTATTTTTATTTTTTGCATAGCCAATCATTTCTTTAACTACATCTATTCCTGTATATTTATATTTTAAATTTTTAGGTATATAATTTACTAACTCTCCATAACCGCATCCAACATCTAATAATGAAAAAATTTTATTATCAGTTTTAAATTTTAGTAATTTCAATAGTACTTTATATCTTTTTTTTGATTTTTTTTTTTCAGTCCATCCTACACCCCTTAATGAGGGTCCATAAATTTTAAACTTATCTTTA
>QCMQ01000035.1 GCA_003213615.1 Pelagibacteraceae bacterium AG-422-D23
GGACCCGTTGGAGGTCCAGGTATGAGAGAAATGTTATCGACAACAGGTGCAATTTACGGACAGGGAAAAGGAGAGAAAGTAGCCCTTATTACTGATGGTAGGTTCTCTGGGGCCACAAGAGGCTTTTGTGTCGGTCACGTGGGCCCCGAGGCCGCTCTAGGAGGTCCTATAGGCCTTTTACGTACAGGAGATATCATTGATATCGATGCTAAAAAAGGAACTATCAATGTAAGACTTTCTAAAAAAGAAATGGCTGCAAGGAAAAGAAAATGGAAGGCTAGAAAATCAGATTTTGGGTCAGGTACTTTATGGAAGTACGCACAAACAGTTGGACCAGCATATTTAGGTGCACCAACACATCCTGGTAAGAAAAAAGAAGTTAAGGATTATTCAGAGATTTAATGAAAATTCGTCCAGTTATTTTGTGTGGAGGAGCTGGAACTCGACTTTGGCCAAATTCTAAAAATCATCAAGCAAAACAGTTTATTGATTTTGGTAATTGGACATTACTTGGAAAAACACTTGAGAGAACGAAAGCCTCAATTTACGACCCTCCAATCATTAGCACCAATAAGAAATATTTAAAACAAGTAAAACAGCATTTAAGAAAAAACAAAATTAGAAAATATAAAATTGTTGTAGAGCCTGCAAAAAGAAACACTGCACCAGCTATCTTAAGCACTGCCTTAATTAAAGATATACCTGATAATCAGCCTTTGATGTTTTTTACCTCTGATCATTTGATTGATAAAATGAGTGTTTTTAATAAGGCGATTAACAAAAATAAATCAAACCTTAATGAAGAAAATATATTTGTTTTTGGAATTAAACCTAAGTCTCCAACGAGTGATTATGGTTATTTTTTAACAAAAAAAATTAAAGGAAATATTAATAAAGTAATTAGATTTATTGAAAAACCTAAAGAAGTCAAAGCAAAACAAATTATAAAGAATAAAGGTTATTGGAATTCAGGAATGTTTTATCTTCGAAAAGATTCCATTATTAATAACTTTAAAAAGTATCAGCCCAAAAGTTATAAAAACTGTATAGATGCAGTTAAAAAAGCAAAATACAAGTCTAATACTTATTACCTAAATAAAGCGTCATTTATAAAAGCTACAGCAAAATCATTTGATTATGCCATTTTAGAAAAAACAAAACAAATTAATGCAATTAAACTAGATATACCTTGGTCAGATCTAGGTAGTTGGAAAGAAATTTTGAAGATGTATGACAAAAATAAAAACAAATATATAAAGAAGAAGAATATTTTTTATCGCCCTTGGGGTAAATACACAAACTTATTTGAGGGTAAAGAATTTTTAATTAAAGAATTATATGTAAAACCAAAGGGAATATTAAGTTTACAAAAACATCATCATAGAGCTGAACACTGGTTGGTCACACAAGGAAATGCAAAAATAACGCTAAATAAGGATATTATTATTAAAAAACCTGGAGAACATATATTTATACCATTAGAAGCAATTCATAGAGTTCAAAATCCAGGAAAAAAACCAGTAAAGATTGTTGAAGCTCAAGTAGGTTCAATTTTAAAAGAAACTGACATTGTAAGATACCAAGACGTTTACGGTAGAGTAAAATAAATAATTAATGGACACCACAGTCTTTTTTGTAATTCTATTAGCAACTATTATGCATGCCATTTGGAATGCGATGGTTAAACATCATCCAGACAAGGCTATAGCGGTTCTAGCTATTGTTTTAGGTCACATACCGTTAGCTTTAATTTGTATCTTTTATTTTCCTCTTCCCGGAAAAGAGTCGCTTCCGTATATAGTTGCCAGTGTATTAGCTCACCAAGGTTATCAATGGTATATGCTGAATTCCTACAAGGTAGGGGACTACACTAATGTCTATCCAATATTTAGAGGCTTCGGACCTTTATTGGCTACATTGATCTCCATAATATTTCTTGGTGTTGTATTTAAAATAGCAACGCTGGTTTCAATATTGTTAATCTGTGCAGGAATAATGTTTCTTGGATTATTTGGTTCAAAAAACCAAAATCAAATTGAAATAATTAAATACTCATTACTTACTGGATCATTTATAGGTCTTTATTCATTGATTGATGGATACGGAGCAAGAGTAAGTACATCAGCAATATCCTATATTAGTTTTTCCTTTTTATTTAGTGCTTTAGTTTTTCCTATAA